>NZ_JBFAKL010000016.1:0-195168 GCF_040655715.1 Nonomuraea cavernae
GGGTCGCGCAGCAGCCGGGCCAGTTTCGGCCGCCTGCCGTTCAGCCCGGACCCGACCTCGGTGACGACTTCGGCGACCGTCAATCCCATCCCGGTCGCGGCGGTGACGACTCGCCCTGCCTGGCGCTCAAGGTCGGCCTTCTGGTCAGCGCTCGAGACCCGGCAGTACGCCACCGTCCGGCCGTCTCGATCGGCCGGCTGCTCGAGCACCAGGTACCGGCCGGTCGCGGTCTTGACGACCGGGACCGGCATGGTCCCGTCGCGCGCCCACTTCCAGGCGGTCTGGTAGTGGACGCCGTTCCGCCTGGCCCATTCGGAGAGCTTCACACACTGATGGTCGCAGATAAGGACTGAGGAACGCTGATGATTTCGCTAGCAGCTAATAACCCTACTCCTCGACGGGGACCAGGCCCATCTGGCAGGCGGCCCACTCGGACGGGTCACCTAGCTTGACGTTGGTGCCGCCGATGCCGCAGTGGCCACCGAGGTTCGGGAGGCTGCCGCGGTCTGGACGAGAGATCACCTGGTTGGATTCCCGCCTCCGGTTTCAGCCGTCGGTGTCCTTCGGGTGACGGGGTGAGGCATAGACGACCCAGACCGTGCGAGTGGCGTCATCGATGGCATAGCGAACGCGTCCGCCACTGGTGACCTCGAATTCCCATTGCTCCAGGTCCTGGCCGTTATGACGGTGAGTCGCGAGGTCACCGCGTAGGCGATGTTGACGCTCATGATCCGCCCGTGAGCGTGGATCGGCGCGCAGCGCCTCGAAACATCGGCGCGTGTTGCCCAGGGCGTGACGGCACAACTCCTCCCACCCCTTGACCGCATCACCGGTACCGAACCGGATATCCCAGTCGTCATCCGAAGGCGGGACCGTGACCCGGTCGCCACGCTTCGGACTCATGCTGAAACCTCTACCGGCCCGAAGTCGCCACTTGTGGCTTTGCGAGCCTGGGCGTAGTGCACGGGGTCGGCCTTGATCCGAGCGGTCGCCCGCCAGCCCGCGATGACCTCCTGTGTGGTGACATCGACATCGAGTTCCGCAGCGTCGGAGAGTGCCTCCACCAGTTCGAGGGTGAAGGCACGCAGTTCGGCGGAGGTGAGGTGACGGACCCAGGGGAAGACCTCGGGCATGGCGATGACCAGCGTGCGGGCGGTCGGATCCTGCTTGATGAGGGCGAGGAACAGACGGGATGCCGTAGCCAGTGTCTGCCCGCGCTGATCCTCACGGTCGGCGGCGATCAGGTAGAAGTCCGGGGCATCGCGGTGGGTGACGCGTACCCGACCGAGGCGTGCGGCGCGTTCGGCGACGGCTCGGGGGTTTCTCGACAGGTCCGAGAAGGTGACGGCGTCGGCGTTGCTAGTGCTCACCCTGCCATCGTAAGTCAGAACACATTCTGAAGTTAGTGAACCGGGGAAGGAGCCTCACACGATCGCCTGGCAGTAAACAGGCCAGATTGAGCGGCCAAACGACTCTCAGCGCGAAAAACAGGCATGAATCGCGCAGCAGCCCTTAGAAGGTCGCCCTGAATCAGTTCCCAGCTCGATGAAGGAGCAATGGCGAAGCCGCGCAGACGGACACGGCTCACGACCAGGAAGGCAGAGGCGAGCCCCACAAGCGGGTACGGCCTACCCCCAGAAGCACGGCGCGAGCCGTCCCGGTGAAGTCGGCGCTACTCCTCGGTCGGAACCAGGCCCGTCTGGCAGGCGCCCCACTCGGATGGGTCACCTAGCTTGACGTTGGTGCCGACAATCCCGCAATAGCCATCAGGCACCTTGAACAGGTACTGCTGGTGGCAGAACTTAACTCTCCGCAACAATTCATGCGAGGAGAGTTACATGATCAATGTCCCGGTCGTCTCTTACGCTCGCATATCCGCTGCGGATCGACGCGCAGACCGTTCAGGTGATCGCCGACGGGGTGCTGGTGCGCACCAAGCCGAGCCCGCTCGCTCCGGCTCAGCGTGGCCGGCTGCAAGGGGTTCGGCTGGCCAGCACATCTCCGGCGGCGCCCGAGGCGTTCCCGCGGGTCGAGCGGGTGGTGTCCAGCAACGGCAGCCTCAAAGTCGCCGGCTGCAAGATCCAGGTCGGCCAGACGCACCGGGGCAAGGTCGTCACCGTCGTCCTTGAGCAGACCCAGCTGCGGGTGCTGTTCAAGGGCGAACTGCTGTCGGTGCACCCGCGCACCATCGTCAAGGAGGTCAACCGGCTGCGAGCCAGCGGCCATATCGACTACGAGATCTAGGCACGGTGTAAAGCATCAGCCGATGCCGAACCGTCAAACATCAACTGAAGGTTGACACCTACTTGCGGCGGCCAGAACTTCCCTGGGCATCGCCGATGATCAGCTCGCCGATTCGGACCAGCCGAGCTACGTACGTTCGGCCTTCGCGACGTCGTAGACGCGGAAGGAGCACCCGCAGATCACGAGCGGACTCCTTCACAACTCGAAGCTGATCAGCGTCCAACACACCCCTCTGGCTTCCAACGTAGCTGGTCAGAGGGCCTGCCATGCAGAAGTCCAGGTACGCGACCGGTTGCTCGTAGATGTCGACGCCGCGCAGGTCGTCGGGGAACGGCAGGCCCATGTGCTCCGCCCAGAGCACACAGACCTCATCGAAGACCGCCTTGTTCACTCGCCGGCAGGCGCGACGCCCACCGGACAAGCGACCCCGGTCCCTCCAATCCCGCAGTAGCCGTTTTTGTTGCGGTGAAGATACTGCTGGTGATAATCCTCGGCGAAGTGGAACGGGCCGGCGGGGGCGATCTCCGTGGAGATGTCACCGTAGCCGGCTTCCTTGAGCACCGACTGGTACGCGTCCCGCGAGGTCGTGGCCGCCTTCTCCTGCTCCGGCGAGTGGAAGTAGATGGCCGACCGATACTGGGTGCCGACGTCGTTGCCCTGGCGCATGCCCTGCGTGGGGTCGTGCGACTCCCAGAAGACCTTGAGGAGCTCCTCGTACGAGATCTTCGAGGGGTCGAAGACGACCCGCACCGCCTCGGTGTGGCCGGTCTGGCCGCTGCAGACCTCTTCGTAGGTCGGGTTGGGCGTGTAGCCGCCCTGGTAGCCCACGGCCGTGGTCACGACGCCGGGTGTCTGCCAGAACTTCCGCTCGGCGCCCCAGAAGCAGCCCAGCCCGAAGTCGGCGATCTCGACTCCCGAGGGGTACGGCGGGGCGAGCGGAGCGTCGAGGACCGCGTGCCGCGCCGGGACCGGCATGGCCGTCTCGCGCCCCGGCAGGGCGTCCTCGGGCCGGACCATCGATGTCTTGTTGCCGCCGAACAGCCACCCCATGGTGCCACCTCCATAGCCTCTGTTCACCATACATAGGCCGCAACATTTTAGAGAGGCTACATAATCCCGTATAGCGATACACATTTGTGTTTAAGCATGGTAATGCCCGACTATGGGCTACATGCCTGACCTCCGGCGGGGCGTTCTGTTCGGGATCGCCGCCTACACCATGTGGGGACTCTTCCCCTTGTACTGGCCGCTGCTCAAGCCTTCCGGGGCTGTCGAGATCCTGGCCCACCGGATCGCCTGGTCGCTGATAACGGTCATCGTGGTGCTGGCCGTGCGAAGGCACTGGTCGTGGTTCAGGACGATGATGCGGCAGCCGAGGGAGCTCGGACTGCTGGCGCTGGCAGCGGTGATCGTCACCGTCAACTGGGGCGTCTACATCTACGCGGTCAACAGCGGCCACGTGGTGGAAACCGCGCTCGGATACTTCATCAATCCCCTGGTCAGCGTGCTGTTCGGGGTGGTCCTGCTGCGGGAGCGGCTGCGGCCGTTGCAGTGGACGGCGGTGGGGTTCGGCGCGCTGGCCGTGGTGGTGCTCACGATCGACTACGGGCGGTTGCCGTGGATCGCGCTCACGCTGGCCGTCAGCTTCGGGGTCTACGGGCTGATCAAGAAGCACGCGAACGTGGGGGCGGCAGAGAGCCTCACCGTGGAGACGCTGGTGCTGGTGGCGCCCGCCCTCGGCTATCTGATCTATCTGGAGAGCGCGGGGCAGGCGACGTTCGGGCACGCGGGCGCGGGACACGCGCTGCTCCTCGTGGGCGCGGGCGTGATCACCGCGGTCCCGTTGCTGTGTTTCACCGCGTCCGCGATCAGGGTGCCGCTCAGCACGCTCGGGCTGCTTCAGTACATCGCGCCGGTGCTGCAGTTGCTGTGCGGGGTGCTGGTCGTGAAGGAGACGATGCCGGCCAGCCGCTGGATCGGCTTCTCGATCGTCTGGCTGGCCCTGGCGATCTTCACGTACGACAGCATCCGTACGGCTCGCGCCACGGCGCGGACCCGGAGGTCAGCCCGAACGCTCGACCACGTAGTCACATAGCGTCAAAAATGCGGTCTTGGCGGGGATGTCGGGAAGGCCGGAGATGTCGAGCCGGGCCCGGTCCACCCAGGCGGTCAGCTCGGCCCTGGCCTGGTCCATCGCCGAATGCGCGCGCAGCAGCGTCAGCGCCTCCTCGACGTCCTCCTCGCCCACCGGCCCCGACAGCAGCCGCCCCAGCCTCGACTCCGGGTCCGAGCCGAGCACGTACAGGACGGGGAGCGTGCGGATGCCCTCGCGCAGGTCGGTGCCGGGCGTCTTGCCCGACTGCCGGGAGGTGGACGCCACGTCGAGGAGGTCGTCACCGAGCTGCCAGGCCACGCCGATCGCCTCGCACGCCCTGCTGAGCCGCTCCTCCACGTCGGCCGGAGCTCCGGACAGCAGCGCGCCGAACCGTCCCGAGGCGGCGATCAGCGAGCCGGTCTTGTCGGCCAGCACGTTGATGTAGTGGGCCACCGGGTCCTCGTCGTCGCGCGGCCCCACGGTCTCGCGGATCTGCCCCTGCACGAGGCGGGAGAACGTCTGGGCCTGGATGCGGATCAGCTCCGGCCCGAGGTCGGCCAGGAGGTCGGAGGCCTGGGCGAACAAATAGTCGCCGGTGAGGATGGCCACGGTGTTGTCCCACCGGGCGTTGGCCGACGGCGAGCCCCGGCGCACCGGAGCCTCGTCCATGACGTCGTCGTGGTAGAGCGACCCGAGATGGGTCAGCTCGATGACCACGGCTCCGGTAACGACCCCCGGCGCCGACGCGTCGCCGAACTGCGCGGCCAGCAGCACCATCAACGTGCGAAACCGCTTGCCACCGGCCTCGATGAGGTGCTTGGACGCCCCCGTGACGAAGGCGTCCTCGCTCTCCACCGACGAGCGCAGCAGCTTCTCGACCGCGGCCAGCCCATTGGCCACGTCCTGCGCCAACCGCGCGTCCTCAATGGGAAGGTCAACAACGGGAGGCGCAGACATACGTAGTCCCCTTATCTAATGAACAGGCCGGATGCCGCCTGGTTTGCGAGGTCGAGCATGGGCTGCGGGAAGAGCCCCACTCCTACCGTAACCAGCATCGCGACCGAAATGACGGCCACGGTCCCCGTACTCGGCACCGCGATCGTCGGGCCGTCCGCCGCCGCGTCGCTGAAGAACATCAGCACGATGACCCGGACATAGAAGAACGCGGCGATCGCCGAGGCGATGACACCCAGCACGACCAGGCCGACCATCCAGCCGCCCAGCGAGTCGCCCACCTCGGAGCCGCTGCCGAGCGCCGCCGTGAACACGGCGTACTTTCCGAAGAAACCACTCGTCAACGGAATGCCGGCGAAAGCCAGCAGGAAGAAGGCGAAGGTGCCGGCCAGCACCGGCGACCGCTTGCCCAGCCCGGCCCAGCGCGACAGGTGCCACGCCTCACCGCCGGGATCGCGGATGATCGTCACCACGGCGAACGCGCCCACGGTGGTGAAGCCGTAGACCACCAGGTAGAACAGGATCGCCGAGAGCGAGCCCGAGTTGCCGGCCGGGGTGTCGAACGTCGCCATGACGCCGATGAGCAGGAAGCCCGCGTGCGCGATCGACGAGTAGGCGAGCATCCGCTTGATGTCGGTCTGCGTGATCGCCAGGATCGAGCCCACCAGCATGGTCAGGGCCGCGACGCCCCACATGACCGGGCGCCAGTCCCAGTCGAGGTTGCCCAGACCCACCCAGAACACCCGCAGCAGCGCGCCTACGGCGGCGACCAGGGTGCCGGAGGCCATGAGCGCGGTGATGGGCGTCGGGGCGCCCTGGTAGACGTCCGGCTTCCACGCCTGGAAGGGCGCGGCGCCGATCTTGAACAGCAGGCCCACGCCGAGCAGCGCCATCCCGATCAGCAGCAGCGGGTCGAGCAGCACCCCGGTGGACAGCGCCTGGTTGATGCCGGGCAGCGACACCGTCCCGGCGTAGCCGTAGATCATGGCCGTGCCGTACAGGAAGAACGCCGAGGAGAACGCGCCGAGCAGGAAGTACTTCATCGACGCCTCCTGCGAGAGCAGGCGGCGACGGCGGGCCAGGCCGCACAGGAGGTACAGCGGCAGCGACATGACCTCAAGGGCGATGAACATCGTCAGCAGGTCGTGCGCGGCGGGGAAGAGCATCATGCCGCTGACCGCGAACAGCACCAGCGGGTAGACCTCGGTGTGCCCGCCGCCCTCGGTCTCGGCCTCCTCCTCGTCGGCGCTGCCCGGCACGGCCGCGGCCGAGGTGACGAAGTGACCCTCGTCGTTGATCAGCAGCACGCACACGAACGACAGGACGAGGATGACGCCCCAGATGAACAGCGACGGCCCGTCGACCGCGACCGCGCCCATGGCGGCCGCCGTGGTGGGCAGGCTGCCCCGCAGCACCTGTACGAGCACCAGCGCGAACCCGCCGGCGAGGGAGAGCAGCGTGAGCGGCACGTGGATCGACTTGCGCAGGTAGCGGGGCGCGAACGCCTCCACGAGCACACCGATCACGGCCGCGCCGAAGACCAGCAGCAGCGGCGCCAGCAGGCCGTACTCGATCGTCGGCGCCTCGATGGCTCCGTTCACTGGCCGGCTCCCTTCTCAGCGATAGCCGGATTGTCCACTTGTACGTTGACCAGCGTCTGGGTCACCGTGGGGTTGATCACGTCCAGCAGCGGCTTGGGGTAGAACCCGAACCCGATGATCAGCGCGACCAGCGGCGCCAGCACGAGGATCTCACGCACGTTGAGGTCCTTGAACGCCTTGACCGGCTCGGCGGTCGGCCCGTTCAGGGTGCGCTGCACCATCCACAGGATGTAGACGGCGGCCAGGATCACGGCCAGCGCCGAGATGCCGGCGGCCACACTCAGCGCGCCCGACCCGAAGGCCGTGCTGGAGTAGGCGCCGATCATCACCATGAACTCGCTGACGAAGGACGAGAGCCCCGGCAGCGACAGTCCGGCCAGGCCGGCGACCAGGAAGAAGCCCGCCAGCATCGGGGCGACCTTCTGAACGCCTCCGTAGTCGGAGATGTGCGGCGAGCCGCGCCTGGAGATGAGGAACCCGGCGGCCAGGAAGAGCGCGCCGGTGGCGAAGCCGTGGTTGACCATGTAGAGGGCGGCGCCCGCCTGAGCGACCTGCGACATGGCGAACACGCCCAGCACGATGAAGCCGAAGTGGGAGATCGACGTGTAGGCGATCAGACGCTTCATGTCGCTCTGCCCGATGGCCACGATCGCGCCGTAGATGATGCTGATGACCGCCAGCACCACGATCGGCATCGTGAACGCCTTGGCCGCGTCGGGGAACAACTCCAGGCAGAAGCGGAGCATCCCGAACGTGCCCACCTTGTCCAGCACGCCCACGAGCAGCACGGCGGCCCCGGCCGGGGCCTGCGCGGCCGCGTCGGGCAGCCAGGTGTGCACCGGCCAGAGCGGCGCCTTGATGGCGAAGGCGATGAAGAAGCCGGCGAACAGCCACTTCTGCGTGGCCGGGTCCTGGATGACCCCGACGAGCTCGGGGAACATGAACGTGCCCTTGCCCGCGACCACGTACAGCCCGATCACCGCGACCAGCATGAGCAGGCCGCCGAACAGGGAGTAGAGCAGGAACTTCACGGCCGCGTAGGACCGCTGGGCGCCGCCGTACGACCCGATCATGAAGTACATCGGGATCAGCATGGCTTCGAAGAACACATAGAAGAGGAAGACGTCGGTCGCCGCGAAGACGCCGATCATCATCGCTTCCAGCACGAGCAGCAGCGAGAAGTACGTCTTGACCGACCGCTTCGGCGTGATCAGCGTGCCGTCGGCGGACCTGACCCCGTCGGCGTCGTGCCACGAGGCGAGCACCACGATCGGCACCAGCACCGCGGACAGCGCGATCAGGACGAGCGCGATGCCGTCGACGCCCACGCCGAAGTGCACCCCGAAGCTCGGGATCCAGTCGTAGACCGCCTCGAACTTGAACCGGTCACCGCTCGCCGACGGGAACTGGAACGCCATGACGAGCGTCAGCACCAGGACGACCAGCGACACCGCCAGCGTGACCTGCTTGGCCAGCTTGTCGCTCCCCTTGGGAAGCAGCGCCACCACGATGGCGCCCAGCACGGGCACCACCATGAGGATCGGAAGCCAGAGTGACGACATCAGATGTTCCCAACGAGGAGCAGGGCGCCTGTCAGCAGGGCGGCGCCGATCAGGATGGACAACGCGTACGTTCTGGCGAAGCCCGTCTGCAGCCGCCGCAGCCGGCCCGAGGTCCCGCCGATGCCCGCTGCCAGCCCGTTGACCACCCCGTCGATGCCGCGGTTGTCGAAGAACACCGCGATCCGGGTCAGCCACTGGCCGGGGCGCATGAACAGCGACTCGTTGAGCGCGTCGCCGTACAGGTCACGCCGGGCGAACGTGGTGACGAACGAGCCGCGCGGCGCCACGACGGGCACCTCGGCCCGGCCGTACTTGAACCAGGCGAAGCCCGCGCCGACGGCCACCAGCGCGAGCGTGGTGAGGCCGGGAACGCTGGCGAAGTGGAACTCCGGCAGGTCCACCGGCCGGCCCACGGCGGGCGCCAGCCACAGCAGCAGCCGGTTGCTCAGGATCAGGTAGCCGCCCAGGAAGATCGAGCCGATCGACAGGATGACCAGCGGCACCGTCATGACGGCCGGCGACTCGTGCGGGTGCGCGTCGGCGTCCCAGCGCTTCTCACCGAAGAACGTCATGAAGATCATGCGCGACATGTAGAAGCCGGTGATGCCGGCGCCCGCCACGGCCAGCCAGCCCAGGATGGGCTGGTGGTGCACCGCGGTCTCGATGATGCCGTCCTTGGTGAAGTAGCCGGACAGCAGCGGGAAGCCGATGATCGCCAGGTAGCCGACGAGGAAGGTGACGAAGGTGATCGGCATGTACTTGCGGAGACCGCCGTACTTGCGCATGTTCACCTCGTCGTTCATGCCGTGCATGACCGAGCCGGCGCCGAGGAACATGTCGGCCTTGAAGAAGCCGTGCGTGATCAGGTGGCCGATCGCGAAGGCGTAGCCCACCGGGCCGAGGCCCGCGCCGAGCATCATGTAGCCGATCTGCGACATCGTCGAGCCGGCCAGGCCCTTCTTGATGTCGTCCTTGGCGCTACCGATGATCGCACCGGCGAGCAGCGTGGCCGCGCCGACGATGGCGACGGCGAGCGCCGCGGTCGAGCCCTCGGGGAAGAAGAACGCGCCCGAGCGGACCACCAGGTAGACGCCGGCGGTGACCATGGTCGCGGCGTGGATGAGGGCGGAGACCGGGGTCGGGCCCTCCATCGCGTCGAGCAGCCAGGACTGCAGCGGCAGCTGGGCCGACTTGCCGCACGCGCCGAGGAGCAGCAGCAGGCCGATGGCCAGCGTGGTGCCGTCCTGGACGCCGTTGACCTTGGCGCCCAGGTCGCCGAAGGCGAGGGTGCCGAACGAGGTCCAGATGATGAACATGCCGACCAGCAGCCCGAAGTCGCCGACCCGGTTGACGATGAACGCCTTCTTGGCGGCGACCGCTGCCGACGGCTTGAACTGCCAGAACCCGATCAGCAGGTAGGAGGCCAGGCCGACGCCCTCCCAGCCGATGAACAGTCCGACGTAGTTGTCGGACAGCACCAGCAGGAGCATCGCGGCGATGAACAGGTTGAGGTACGCGAAGAACCTGCGCCGGTCGGGGTCGTGCGCCATGTAGCCGATCGAGTAGATGTGGATCAGCGATCCGACACCGGTGATCAGCAGCGCGAAGCTGATCGACAGCGGGTCGATGAGCAACCCCATGTCGACCATGCCGGGAATGAACTCATACAGATGTACGGCTTGCCGACGCTGTTCGTCCGGCAGGCCGATCAGCGCGAAGAACCCCAGCACCGCCACGACGAACGAGGCGAGGGACATGGCCACGCCCAGCAGATGGCCCCACCGGTTGGTCTTCCGCCCGAGGACGAGCAGGATCGCCGCGCCCAGCAGGGGAAGCACGATCATGAGCCAGGAGACCCCGATCACGCCACCAGCGGTGTGCTGGACGATCTCAACAGGAGATTCCACCAGTCACCTCTTAGTACTTCAGCAGGTTGGCGTCGTCCACGGACGCCGACCTGCGGGTTCGGAAGATCGTCACGATGATGGCCAGGCCTACCACGACCTCGGCCGCTGCCACCACCATCACGAAGAACGCGATGATCTGGCCCTCAAGATTGCCGACTTGCCGGGCGAACGTGACGAACGCCAGGTTGCAGGCGTTGAGCATGAGCTCGACGCACATGAACACCACGATCGCGTTGCGCCGGATCAGCACACCCATCGCGCCGATGGCGAACAGCAGGCCCGACAGGATGAGGTATTGGGTGGTCACTTGGACTCCTCCTCAGCCGAGTGCTTGATGGCCTCGGCCAGCGCGGGGTCCTCCGGAAGGCGGCCCTGCTCGACGTCGAAGCGCGCGATGTAACGGTTGACGGAGCTCTCCGCCACCGTGCCGTCGGGCAGCCGGGCCGGCATGTCGATGGCGTTGCCGCCGGCGTACGTGCCGGGGCCGGGCAGCGGCGACGGCTGGTCGCTGAGGAACCGGGCGCGCGAGAGGTCCTTCTGGGTGACCTTCTCGGTCAGCCGTTCGCGGTGCGCCAGCACCATCGCGCCGAGCGCGGCGGTGATCAGCAGCGCCGAGGTGGCCTCGAACGCGAACACGTACTTGGTGAAGAGCAGCAACGCGATCGAGCGGATGTAGCCGCCCTGCGCCGTGGCCGCGGCGAGCCCGGCCGGCTCGGCGAACACCACGTTGCCGACGGCCAGCACGATCAGCGCCGCGAAGCCGAGCCCGGCGATCGCGGCCCAGATGCGCTGGCCCTTCAGGGTCTCGACGAGCGAGTCCGTGGAGTCGACGCCGACCAGCATGAGCACGAACAGGAAGAGCATCATGACGGCGCCGGTGTAGACGATGATCTGCACCGCGGCCAGGAAGGGCGCGTCCTGGACGGCGTACATGACCGCCAGGCAGAGCATCACGGTGCCGAGCATCAGCGCGGAGTAGACGGCCTTCCGGTTGAAGACCATGCCGAGCGCGGCGCCGACCGACACGACGGCGAGCACCCAGAACGTGATGGTCTCACCCATTGGTCCGTCCCAGCCGGTAGTAGTCCTCTTCGGTCTCGCCGAGCCGCATGGGGTGCGGAGGCTGCTCCATGCCCTGCGTCAACGGGGCGAGGAGCATCTCCTTGGTGTAGATGAGACCCTCGCGGTTGCTGTCGGCGAGTTCGTACTCGTTGGTCATCGTGAGCGCCCGGGTCGGGCACGCCTCGATGCAGAGGCCGCAGAGGATGCACCGCAGATAGTTGATCTGGTAGGTGCGGCCATAGCGCTCACCCGGCGAGAAACGCTCCTCGTCGGTGTTGTCCGCACCCTCCACGAAGATCGCGTCGGCGGGACACGCCCAGGCGCACAACTCGCAGCCGATGCACTTCTCCAGCCCGTCAGGCCAGCGGTTGAGCTGGTGCCGCCCGTGGAAGCGTGGGGCCGTCGGCCTCTTCTCCTCCGGGTAGTTGATCGTGACGGGCTTCTTGAACATCGTGTGGAAGGTGACCCCGAAGCCTTTGACGGGGTTCAGGAAATCAGTTAGTCCCACTGGGAATCTCCTTGTGCTGCACCCCGTGGTAGTGCGGCAGATCGAGCGGCGGCACAGGGAAGCCACCTGCCGTCGGCTCGTTGGACAGCTCCTCGAACTCGGCCTCGACCTCGGCCTTCCTCGCTTCCTTGCGCCGCTGGTTGACCGTGTCGAACCTGAGCCAGACCGCGATCGCGCCAAGCAGAATGACCACGCCGACCCCGGCGACCACGTAGAGGTTTCCGTCGAACCGCTCGTTGGAGACGTACATCACGGTCCGGACGGCGGCGACGAGCAGGATCCACGCCAGGTTGAGCGGGATCAGCACCTTCCAGCCGAGGGCCATGAGCTGGTCGTAGCGCACCCGTGGCAGGGACGCGCGCACCCACACGATGAAGCAGAAGGTCAGCACGAACTTGACGAAGAACCACAGGAAGGGCAGCCAGCCGTCGTTGGCGCCGTCCCACATCGTGAGCGGCCACGGCGCCCGCCAGCCGCCGAGGAAGAGCGTGACCGCGATCCCGGAGGCGACGAACGTGTGCAGGTATTCGCCCATCATGATCAGGGCGAACTTCAGCGACGAGGAGTATTCGGTCTGGAACCCGCCGACCAGCTCGCCCTCGCCCTCGGGCAGGTCGAACGGGATGCGCGCGGCCTCACCGAACATGCAGATCACGTAGATGAGGAACGACGGGAACAGCAGCACGGCGTACCAGGTCGGCTCCTGCGCCGCGACGATCTCCGAGGTGGACAGCGTCCCGGCGAGCAGGAAGACGCCGACGAACGACAGACCCATCGCGATCTCGTACGAGACCACCTGGGCCGCCGACCGCAGACCGCCCAGCAGCGCGTACGGCGAGCGGGACGACCAGCCGGCGAGCACCACGCCGTAGACCGAGATGGCGCCCATGGCCAGCATGAACAGCACGGCCACCGGCAGGTCGACCAGTTGCAGCGGCGTCTCGACGCCGAACAGGTTGACCATCGGCCCCATCGGGATGATGGAGAAGGCCAGGAAGGCCGGGATCACCATGATGACGGGCGCCAGCAGATAGAGCACCTTGTCGACGGTCCTCGGGAAGAGGTCCTCCTTGAGGCCCATCTTGATGCCGTCGGCGACCGACTGCAGCAGGCCGAACGTGCCGGCCCGGTTGGGGCCGTAGCGGTGCTGCATCCGCGCGATCAGCTTGCGCTCGAACCAGACGCCGAACAGGATGCCCAGCATCAGGAAGATGAAGAGCAGCACGGCCTTGATGATGGTGATCCAGAGCGGATCCTTGCCGAAGTCGGCAAGGGTCGGATCGGCCGCGAGAACGTGGATCATGAAGCGCTCCCGATCGTGACGATGTCGCCGGCCACCGCGCCGAGATCACGGGTGACCGAGCAGCCGCCGGAGTTGGACGGCACCCAGACCACCCGATCGGGCAGGTCGGCGACCCTGACGGGCAGCGTGACGGGGTTGGGCCCAGGCCCGCCGACGACGAGCTTGTCTCCGTCGACGACGCCGATCTCCGCCGCCGTGCTCGCCGAGAGTAGCGCCTCGGCGGGCCGGGCGGTGCCCGCGAGGTACGGCTCGCCGTCCTGCAGGCGGCCGTCGTCGAGCAGCAGGTGCCAGGTGGCCAGCAGCGCCTCGCCCTGGGCGGGCGCGGCCTGGGAGCGGGTGGCGGCGCTGGGCGCCGCGACCCGGGTGCCGCGCCACGCGCCGAGCGCGCTCAGCTCGCGCCGGGCGGCCGCGGCGTCCGGCAGGCCCAGGTGGACGTCCATCCGGTCGGCGATGGCGCCGAGCGCCGCGAGCTCACTCTGCAGGCCCGGCACCTTGAACGGCGCCTCGAACGAGCGTCCGCGGCCCTCCCAGTTGACGAACGTGCCGCCCTTCTCCTGGACGGACGCGACCGGCAGGACCACGTCGGCGCGGTCGGTGACGACGCTGGCCCGGATCTCCAGGCTGACGATGAACGGCGTGCGCTCCAGCGCGTCGAGCGCGGCGGCGGGATCGGCCAGGTCGTAGGGGTCGACCCCGGCCACCACCAGCGCGTCGAGCTCGCCCTCATGGGCCGCGGCGAGGATGCCCGCGGTGTCGAGGCCCGGCGTGGCGGGCAGGGAGCTCACGTTCCATGCCCGAGCGACCTCGGCGCGGGCGCTCTCGTCGTCTACCGGACGGCCGATCGGCAGCAGGTTGGGCAGCGCGCCGGCCTCGATCGCGCCCCGCTCGCCGGCCCTGCGCGGGACCCAGCCGAGCCGGGCGCCCGACGCGGCGCTAAGGCGTACCAGGGCGGACAGGGCGCCGGGGACGGTGGCCAGCCGCTCACCGGCGAGCACGATCGTGCCCTCCGCGAGCGAGCCGACCAGGTCGCCGATCGCGTCGGCCTCGCCGCCGGGCGCGGTGCGGATGAGCGTGCCGCCCATCTTGGCCAGCCCGTTGGTGGCGAACGGCGCGATCGCGGTGACCTTGAGCCCCCGCTTCATCCACGCCTTGCGCAGCCGCAGGAAGACGATCGGCGACTCGTCCTCGGGCTCGAACCCGACCAGCAGCACGCCGGGCGCGCTCTCCAGGTCGGCGTAGGAGATGTCGATGCCCCGGCCCGCGACCGCGTGGGCCAGGAACCGCGTCTCCTCGGCGGAGTGCGGCCTGGCGCGGAAGTCGATGTCGTTGCTGCCGAGCGCGATCCGGGCGAACTTGGCGTAGCCGTACGCCTCCTCGACCGTGGCGCGACCGCCGACCAGCACGCCGGCCTTGCCACGGGCGGCGGCGAGCCCCCGGGCGGCGACGTCGAGAGCCTCGGGCCACGAGGCGGGCACCAGCACGCCCTCCTCGTCACGGACCAGCGGCGTCCGCAGGCGGTCGGGCTGCGTGGCGTAGCTGAACGCCCAGCGGCCCTTGTCGCAGTTCCACTCCTCGTTGACCTGCGGGTCGTCGCCCGCCAGGCGGCGGGTGACCCGGCCGCGCCGGTGGTCGGTACGCAGTGAGCAGCCGGAGGCGCAGTGCTCGCACGCGCTCGGCGTGGACACCAGGTCGAACGGGCGGGCCCGGAACCGGTAGGCGGCGCCGGTCAGCGCGCCCACCGGGCAGATCTGCACCGTGTTGCCGGAGAAGTAGGACTGGAACGGCTCGCCGTCGGCGATGCCGACCTGCTCCTTGGCGCCCCGCTCGAAGAACTCGATGAACGGGTCACCGGCGATCTGGTCGGAGAACCGGATGCACCGCGCGCACTGGACGCAGCGCTCGCGGTCGAGCAGCACCCCGGTGGACAACGGGACCGGCTTGGCGAAGGTCCGCTTCTGCTCCTGGAACCTCGACTCGCCCTGCCCGTTGGACATGGCCTGGTTCTGCAGGGGGCACTCGCCGCCCTTGTCGCAGACCGGGCAGTCGAGCGGGTGGTTGATGAGCAGGAACTCCATGGCTCCCCGCTGCGCCTTCTCGGCGACCGGGGAGGTCAGCTGGGTCTGCACCACCATGCCCTCGGCGACCTCGATCGCGCACGACGGCTGCGGCTTGGGGAAGCCGCGGCCGTTGCCCGCGTCGGGGATGTCGACCAGGCACTGGCGGCAGTTGGCCGCCGGGTCGAGCAGCGGGTGGTCACAGAACCTGGGGATCTGGATGCCGAGCAGCTCGGCCGCCCTGATGATCAGGGTGCCCTTGGGGACGCTGACCTGGAACCCGTCGATGGTGAGGGTCACCAGGTTGGTCTCTACAGCGGTTGTCGTCACTGGTCACCCCAGAGAGTGGACTTCTTCGCGTCGAACGGGCAGCCGCCGACCTCGAAATGCTTCAGGTACTCGTCGCGGAAGTACTTCACCGAGGAGTGGATCGGGCTCGTCGCGCCGTCGCCCAGGGCGCAGAACGAACGGCCCAGGATGTTGTCCGCGATGTCGGTGATCGTGGACAGGTCCTCCTCGGTGCCCTGGCCCTTCTCCAGGCGCTTGAGCACCTGCTTGAGCCAGAAGGTGCCCTCGCGGCACGGCGTGCACTTGCCGCACGACTCGTGGGCGTAGAACTCGGTCCAGCGCAGCACCGTGCGGACCACGCAGGTGGTCTCGTCGAAGATCTGCAGCGCGCGGGTGCCGAGCATGGACCCCTTGGCGCCGACCGCCTCGAAGTCGAGCGGCACGTCGAGGTGCTCATTGGTGAAGATCGGTGTGGACGAGCCGCCGGGGGTCCAGAACTTGATCTCGTGCCCCTCGCGGATCCCGCCCGCCATGTCGAGCAGCTCACGCAGCGTGATGCCCAGCGGGGCTTCGTACTGGCCCGGCCGGGTGACGTGGCCGCTCAGCGAGAAGATGCCGAAGCCCTTGGACTTCTCGGTGCCCATCCCGGCGAACCAGTCGGCGCCGTTGGCCACGATCGAGGGAACGCTGGCCACGGACTCGACGTTGTTGACCACAGTGGGCGAGGCGTAGAGGCCCGCCACGGCCGGGAAGGGAGGCTTGAGCCGAGGTTGGCCCCTGAACCCCTCCAGCGAGTCGAGCAGCGCCGTCTCCTCGCCGCAGATGTAGGCGCCCGCGCCGCTGTGCACGACGAGTTCGAGGTCGTAGCCGGTGCCGAAGATGTCGGTGCCGAGGTAGCCCTTCTCGTACGCCTCCCGCACGGCCGCGTGCAGCCGGCGGATGACGTGCAGCACCTCACCGCGCACGTAGATGAAGGCGTGGTTGGCCCGGATCGCGTAGGCCGTGATGATGACGCCCTCGACCAGCGAGTGCGGGTTGGCCATCATCAGCGGGACGTCCTTGCAGGTGCCCGGCTCCGACTCGTCGGCGTTGACGACGAGATAGTGCGGCTTGCCGTCACCCTGCGGGATGAAGCCCCACTTCATGCCGGTCGGGAAGCCCGCGCCGCCTCGGCCGCGCAGACCGGAGTCCTTGACGGCCTGGATGACGGCGTCGGGGTCCATGCCCAGCGCCTTCTTGGCCGCCTCGTAGGGCCCGTAGCCGTCGATGGTGAAGGAGTCGGCCTGGTCCCAGTTGGCGGTCAGGACCGGTGTCAGCGTGGTGCTCATGCCTCGGGGGCCTTCCATCCGTTGGCCTTGGCGACCTTGAGGCCCTCCAGCGAGGCGCCCGCGGCCGAGGGGCCGTCGCCCGCCAGGTCGTCGGGCAGCCCGGCGAGCACTCGCGAGGCGTCCTTGAAGGTGCACAGCTTCTTGGGGCCGCGCGTGGGCCGCACGTCCTTGCCGTCGCGCAGGTCGTCGACGAGTTGCTTGGCCGACTCGGGCGTCTGGTTGTCGAAGAACTCCCAGTTGACCATCATGACCGGGGCGAAGTCGCAGGCCGCGTTGCACTCGAGGCGTTCCAGCGAGACCTTGCCGTCGGGGGTGGTCTCCTCGTGGCCGACGCCGACGTGCTCGCTCAGCTCGTCCCAGATCTCGTCGCCGCCCATGACAGCGCAGAGCGCGTTGATGCAGACGCCCACGTGGTAGTCGCCCGCCGGCCTGCGCTTGTACATGGTGTAGAACGTCGAGACCCCGACGACCTCGGCCTTGCTGAGGCCCAGCATCTCCGCGCAGAACTCCTGCCCGGCGTCGGAGACGTAGCCGTCCTCCGACTGCACGAGGTGGAGCAGCGGGAGGAGGGCCGACCGTGCCTTCGGGTAGCGGCCGATGAGCTCCTTGGCGTCCCGCTCAAGACGCTCCCGGACTTCCGGTGTATAGGTCACGCGTCCTCCTCCGTCGGACACGTGACATGCGTGCTGTGTCCGATTGTTCGTTCGGTGCGCTCACTCACCTGTCCACACCTCCCATGACGGGGTCGATAGATGCGACCGCGGCGACGACGTCGGCGACCTGGCCGCCCTCGGACATCGCGGGGACGGCCTGCAGGTTCGTGAAGGACGGCTCGCGGAAGTGCACCCGGTAGGGGCGGGTGCCGCCGTCGCTCACCACGTGCGCGCCGAGCTCGCCCTTGGGCGACTCGATCGGCACGTACGCCTGCCCGGCCGGCACCCTGAAGCCCTCGGTCACCAGCTTGAAGTGGTGGATGAGGGCCTCCATGGAGCTGCCCATGATGTGCGCGATGTGGTCGGGCGAGTTGCCGAACCCGTCGGGGCCGAGCGCGAGCTGCGCGGGCCAGCCGATCTTCTTGTCCTCGATCATCACCGGGTCGCCCTTGAGCGGACCGGCGAGCCGGTCGAGAGCCTGCTCAATGATCTTGAGCGACTCCTCCATCTCCTGCATGCGCACCAGGTAGCGGGAGTAGACGTCGCAGCCGCGCTGGGAGGCCACGTCGAACTCGTAGGTCTCGTAGCCGCAGTAGGGCTGCGACTTGCGCAGGTCCCACGGCAGGCCCGCGGCCCGCAGGATCGGCCCGGTGATGCCGAGCGCCATGCAGCCGGTCAGGTCGAGGTAGGCCACGTCACGGGTGCGGCGCACGTAGACGGGGTTCTCGTCGAGGAGCTTGCGGATGTCCTTGATCCGCTTGGGCATCTGCTTGAGGAACTCGCCCACCTTGTCGACCGCGCCCGCGGGCAGGTCGACGCTCACACCGCCGGGGCGCACGTACGCGTGGTTCATGCGCAGGCCGGTGATGTACTCGAACAGGTCCATGACCATCTCGCGGTCGCGGTAGCCGAAGAGGAACGGCGTGGTCGCGCCCAGCTCCATGCCGAACGTGCCCATCGCCACCAGGTGCGAGGAGATCCGGTTGAGCTCCATCATCATCACGCGGATGGCCGAGGCGCGGTCGGGGATCCGGTCATCGATGCCGAGCAGCTTCTCGACGCCCAGGCAGTAGGCCGTCTCGTTGAAGATCGGCGACAGGTAGTCCATCCGGGTGACGAACGTGGTGCCCTGGGTCCACGTCCGGTATTCCATGTTCTTCTCGATGCCGGTGTGCAGGTAGCCGATGACGCTGCGCGCCTCGGTGACCGTCTCACCGTCGAGAGTCAGCACCAGCCTCAGCACGCCGTGCGTGGACGGGTGCTGCGGGCCCATGTTGACGACCAGGCGCTCCTCGCCGGAGTCGCGGACCCCGCTGACGACCTCGTCCCAGTCGCCACCGTTGACCGAGTAGACCTTGCCTTCCGTGGCCTCGTCGTAGCCGGTGGTCATCAGTGGTCCTCGCTTCGCTCGTCAACGCATCGCTCGACATGCTCGCTCACGCGTACGACCTCCTGTGGTCGGGCGAGGGGATCGTGGCACCGCGGTACTCGACCGGGATGCCGCCGAGCGGGTAGTCCTTGCGCTGCGGGTGGCCGTCCCAGTCGTCCGGCATCATGATCCGGGTCAGTCCGGGGTGACCGTCGAAGACGATCCCGAAGAAGTCGTACGCCTCGCGCTCGTGCCAGTCGTGACCAGGGTAAACGCCGACCGTCGATGGTATGTGCGGGTCGGCGTCCGGGCAGCTCGCCTCGACGCGGACCCGCCGGTTGTGCGTGATCGAGCAGAGGTGGATGACCGCGTGCAGTTCCTCCCCCGCCAGGTGCGGGTAGTGGACGCCGGTCACGCCGAGCGAGAGCTCGAAGCGCAGGGCCGGGTCGTCGCGGAGCTTCTGGCAGACCTCGACCAGGCGCTCGCGCCTGACGTGCAGCGTGAGCTCGCCCCGGTCGACGACGACGCGCTCGATGGCGTCGTCGAGCCCCAGGGTGTCGACCACCTCGTCGAAGTAGCCGCCGTAGGGCCGGGGCGTCGACAGCTGGGGCGCCCGGCGCACGACGAGGCCGCCGTAGCCGGAGGTGTCGCCGGAGTCGGCGGCCCCGAACATGCCGCGCCGGGCGACCGGCGCGTCGGCCGCGCCGGGCACCTTGGCGACCTCAGGTCCCTCGGCCGAGTCGGGGACCTCGGGGAGATTGTCTGGCGAGGTCACTTCGCGGCCCCCTGGTCGATCGGCGGCAGCGTCCGCAGCGCCCGCAGCTCGAGCTCGTCGATCTGCTTGGCCCGGTGCGCGCCGAACTTCGTGTTCTGGATCTTGTCGTGCAGCTTCACGATCGCGTCGATCAGCATCTCGGGCCGCGGCGGGCAGCCGGGCAGGTAGATGTCGACGGGCACGACGTGGTCGACGCCCTGGACGATCGCGTAGTTGTTGAACATGCCGCCGCTGGAGGCGCACACGCCCATCGCGATGACCCACTTGGGCTCGGCCATCTGGTCGTAGATCTGCCGCAGCACGGGCGCCATCTTCTGTGACACGCGGCCCGCCACGATCATCAGGTCGGCCTGACGCGGAGACGCCGAAGCGCGCTCCATGCCGAAGCGCGCGAGGTCGTAGTGGGGGCCGCCGGTGGCCATCAGCTCGATGGCGCAGCAGGCGAGACCGAACGTGGCCGGCCACACGGAGTTCTTGCGCGCCCAGCCCGCGGCCTGTTCGACCGTGCTGAGGATGAACCCGCTGGGGAGTTTCTCTTCAAGTCCCATTTTCAGTCCCAGTCCAGACCCTTGCGACGCCACACGTACGCGTACGCGACGAGCACGGTGAGGATGAACAGCAGCATCTCCACCAGTGCGAACACCCCGAGGCCCGACGAGAGCACGCTGCCGGCGTCGTTGGTCAGCGGCGCGAAGGAGACGGCCCAGGGGTAGAGGAAGATGATCTCGATGTCGAACACGATGAACAGCATCGCGGTGACCATGTATTTGAGCGGGAACCGTCCGCCACCGACCGGCTGGGGCGTCGGCTCGATGCCGCATTCATAGGCGTCAAGCTTGGCGCGGTTCCAGCGCTTGGGACCGGTGAAGGGGGCGATGGCGACCGAGAAGATCGCGAAGCCCCCCGCGAGAACGGCGAGCACCAGGATGGGCACGTAAAGGTCCATCGCTACGCCTCCTCCGGAGCCGCCGCGCGCGCGGGCGGGCGGCCTGATCTATGCGTTTGCCTGGCAAGTCTGAGATTCATGCTGGTGGCGCGACCTTCGAGAGTGCGTTGATGATCTTGTCCGACGCATCGCCCCGCCGGTCGGTGAGATTACCAAGGAGTTTGAGAGCGAAGCGCATCAACCTCGGATGGGGCAACCCGTGCCTGGTGCCGAAACTCATCACACCGGGCTTCCCGATCGCCTCGACAAACCATCTGCCCAGAGTGAAATATCCGCCGTAAACATCCTTCAGCACCTGAGGGTACGTCCGCAGGATGCGTTCCTGAGCCGCGGGGGTGCCCGCACGGAGCCCCTTCGCGATCACCTCGGCGGCGATCTCGCCCGTCTCCATGGCGTACGCGATGCCCTCGCCGTTGAACGGGTTGATCGCCCCGCCCGAGTCGCCCACGAGCACGAGGCCGCGGGTGTAGTGCGGCTGGCGGTTGAAGGCCATCGGGAGCGCGGCGCCGCGGATCGGGCCCCGCATGTTCTCCTCGGTGAAGCCCCACTCGGCCGGCATCGCCTTGCACCAGCGCTTCAGCAGGTCGCGGTAGTCGATGTTGCCGAAGTGGGCGCTGGTGTTGAGCAGGCCGAGCCCCACGTTGGAGGTGCCGTCGCCGACGCCGAACACCCAGCCGTAGCCGGGCAGCAGCGTGTCGTCGTCCCACAGCTCCAGCCACGTCTCGAGGTAGTCGTCGTCGTGACGCGGGCTCTCGAAGTAGGTCCGTACGGCCACGCCCATCGGGCGGTCCTCGCGCTTGTGCAATCCCATCCCGAGGGCCAGGCGGGTGCTGTTGCCGTCGGCGGCCACCACCACCCGGCCGCGGTAGGTCGTCCCGTCCTTGGTGGTCACGCCCACCACGTGACCGCTGCGGTCGTCGAGCACCGGCGCGGTGACGTTGACGCCCTCCATCAGGCGTACGCCGCCCTTCTTGACGGCGTTGACCGCGACGATCTCGTCGAAGTCCTTACGGGTGCGCACCAGGCCGAAGTCGGGGAACCGGTCGAGCCGCGGCCAGTCGAGCTCGAACCGCAACCCTCCGCCGACGACCCGGAGCCCCTTGTTCCTGACCCAGCCGGGAGCGTCGATGTCGACGCCCATGTTCATCAGCTGCTTGACCGCCCTGGGGGTGAGCCCGTCTCCGCAGACCTTCTCCCGGGGGAACCTGGTCTTCTCGAGGAGCAGCACGTCGAGCCCGGCCCGAGCGAGATAGAAGGCGGTCGCCGAGCCTGCGGGACCGGCGCCGACGACGATGACGTCGGCGTCAGGTGTGCTCATGGTCGCGCCCGCTTCGCCATTCGTCGGCTCCTGGGTCGCTCTCTAGCGGCGAGCTCCTGCGCTTGGAGTTCGGCTGTTGGCACGGTCACTGGACTGTCCTGTCCTACACGGGGCGAAGACCTTGGGGTGTGGCGCCTTCGTTCCTTTGTGAACCTCTTCACAAACTGGTCGGCCAGCAGTCTAACCCTTTTCGAGCACAAAGTGGCAGTCAGGGACAGGTCCCGTAACAAAAGTAGGCCCCCCGTCCAGGACGGAGGGCCGTATACCGCTCGACACGCCGCGCTCGACTCACCATTGACCTAGGCGGGCTTGAACCCCCTGTGCACGGCGACGATGCCCATGGAGAGGTTGCGCCAGGCCACCCGCCGCCAGCCGGCGTCCTGGATCGCGCGCGCGAGGGTCGGCTGGTCGGGCCAGTCTCTGATCGACTCGGCGAGATACTCGTAGGAGTCGTCATTGGACCCGAACACCTGGGCCACCTTCGGCAGCAGCCGCATCAGATATTCGCGGTAGACGCGGTCGAACATGGGGACCGTCACATGGGAGAACTCCAGGATGACCAGCCGCCCGCCGGGCCTGGTCACGCGGAGCATCTCGCGCAGCGCCTGCGAGGTGTCGTGCACGTTGCGCAGCGCCACCGAGATCGTCACCGCGTCGAAGCTGTCGTCGGCGAACGGCAGCCGCATCGCGTCACCGGCGATGAAGGGCACGCCCTGGCCGCTCAGGGCGTTGCCGCCGTGGCGTCGTACGCCGGTGCGGAGCATGCCCAGCGAGAAGTCGGAGGCGATCGCGCGCGCGCCCAGGGTGGTGAACGCGTCGGTGGACGTGCCGGTGCCGGCTCCGAGGTCGAGGACGACCTCGCCGGGCCCCGCGTCGACGGCGGCGGCCACCGCCTTGCGCCAGAACCGCACCTGCCCCAGGGAGATCACGTCATTGACCAGGTCGTAGCGCCGGGCCGTGCGATCGAACATCGCGGCGACCTGGTCCGGCTGCTTGTCCAATTGAGCGCGCGTCATGGGCCCAAGCCTACGGGCTATCCCGACAATCAACCGAAAGTAGTCACTCGACTACTCTAGGTCTGCTAGAACTTGGCGAATGCTTGCCCGTGCCGCCCTTGCGGCGTTCATCGCCCTCGCTCCCGTCGCACACTCGCGTGTGGTGTCGGCCGACCCGGTCGACACCACGCCCCACGTGCTCGACGGCATCGTCAACAGCATCGCCCTGGTCGACGGCACCGTCGTCGTGGGCGGTTCGTTCACCGAGGTGGCCGACTCCGCACGGTCGTTCTCGGTGACGCGCGACAATCTGTTCGCCTACGACCTGGCCACCGGCCGCATCCTGCCGGACTTCGCACCGCAGGTCGACGGGACGGTCTACGGCCTGACGGCCGGCGACGACGGCACCGTCTACGTGGGCGGCGACTTCCCCGAGATCAACGGCTGGCCCGCGAAGGCGCTGGCGCGGCTCCGCCTGCTCAACGGCTCGCTCGTGGCCGCCTTCGAGCCCGGCATCGCGGGCGGCATGGTGACCACGCTGGCCAGGCGAGGTTCGCAGCTGTACGCGGGCGGTGAGTTCACCAAGCCGCGGACGGCGCTGGCCAGGCTCGACGCCACGACCGGCGCGGCCGATCCGCTGTTCACCATCAAGCCGGGCTCGCCACTGACGCCCAGAACCAGGGTTCACGCCATCGCCGCGACGCCCGACCGGCTGGTGGTCGACGGCAGCTTCACCACGCTGGACGGCAAGCCGAGGCACCAGCTCGGGGTCATCGACATCAGCCGGCCCACGCCCACGGTCGCCCCCTGGCGGACCGCCACCTACACCACGGCGTGCAAGCCCGAGTTCCCCTACTACGTGCGCGGGCTGGACGTCTCACCGGACGGGTCCTACTTCGTCGTGGTGACCACGGGCGGCCCCCTGGGCAGCAAGCGGATGTGCGATACGGCCACCAGGTTCGAAACGCTCACCAGGAGCGAGAACGTCAAACCGACGTGGATCAACCACACCGGCGGCGACTCGCTCTATTCGGTGTCGGTGACGGGGGCCGCGGTCTACGTCGGGGGCCATCTGCGGTGGCTGGACAACCCCGGTGGCCGTGACTCCGCCGGGCCGGGAGCGGTGCCCCGTGAAGGCATCGGCGCCATTCATCCGCGTACGGGAAAGGCGCTCAGCTGGAATCCCGGGCGGACGCGCGGGATCGGGATCAAGGCATTTCTTGCCCACCCGGGTGGCCTACTGGTTGGTAGTGACACAACGAGACTCGGCGGGGAGTACCATGCCCGGATTGGCATGTTCCCCCTGCCCTAGTCGCTCTGCGGCTTCGGTCGGTCGATCTTGCCGCTGATTCGCGCGCTCATGGCGTCACGCTGCTTCGACAGCAGCACGTAGCTGGCGATACCGCTGACCAAGAAAGCCACTCCGATCAGCAGCAGCGGGTTTTGCAGACCGAGCAGGCGAAGGACAGCAGCGGTCACCACGAACAGGGCGATCCGCGACGCGGTGTAAACGAGAACTGGACGCACACGTCGAGGTTACTCGCCCGACAGTGCGGTCGGTCTTCGCATCCGGCGCTTGCGCTGCTACTGTGCCCAGTTAGGGAGTTTCGTAAAGAAACACCCACGAGAGCCCCAAAGAGGCTCTATCATATAACAATCGGGCAGTCAGCTGATAACAACCCGTGATCTTTGTCGAAACCACGGATAAATCAGGCTTCGCTCGACACACTAGTTACCTGTCCGCCCGCTGGCAGGAAGCGGGATGCGAGGGGGAGAGATTGGTGGAGAGTAGCAGCGAGCGTCTGCTGACCCCGGGAGAGGTTGCCGCCCTCTTCCGGGTAGACCCAAAGACGGTGACGCGCTGGGCTGCGGCAGGCCGCATCAGTAGTATCCGCACCCCCGGAGGGCATCGGCGGTTCCGCGAGTCGGAAGTGCACGCCCTTCTCCGAGGCGAGGACGTTCTTACGGCCGACAGGCCGGCAGGTGAGTCCCCGCGCGTCTGACGTTCCGTCATCATCGGTGATCCTGCGAGTCAGGATCACCGCGACGGGATGCCCGTCCTCGAATGTGCATGGCATGGGAGGGCGCCAACCGCCGATCGTGGCTGGCGCCTCTCCATGCCTGTGACGCCCCCTCCAGCCCGCCCCACGCCGCGCCGACCCCGATGTGCCTTCTCCCGCCGTCAGGGTCTCCTCGTGACCGCTAGGCCTCTTCCTGCTCCGCCTTGAACGCGAGGAACTCCTGCTCCAACTCGTCGTTGCCGGCCTGCCACAACCGCCGCCGCTCGGCCAGTTCCTCCTCCGTCAGCGACTCCGGCAGCCACTGGTCGTATTCGGGGTCACCAGGTTCGAGCTCCACGTACGCGTTTCCGATGAGCCGCCCGTCTTCGCTCGTCAGGCTCCGCGGCACGCGCAGGGTCCCGTCAGCGAGCCGGATGACGTGCATGGCTGATCACCTAGATTCCGTAGCGCCGGTTGAAGAAGAGCATGACGTTCAGGGCCATCCGCGTGTCGCCCTTGAGCATGTCGACGAGTGCCGGCCGCTGGCGCGAGGCGATCGCGGCGAAGGCGTCGGCGAAGAACTCCTTGCGGCCCAGCCCGCCACCCTGGCGATGGAAGGCCGACGTCAGCAGCGGCGTGACCTCCTCGTACAGCGCCACGAAGGCGGGCGAGTCGGAGACCCAGTCGCCGTAGGCCGAGTCGACGTCGTCGATGGCGTGGCCGACCTCGTGCATCATCACGTCCGGCGTGGGTGAGGGCCGGTCGCCCACGACGATCTTGCGATCGCCGTACGCGCCCGCGCAGATGTCCCACGAGGCCCGTCCCGACGGCAGCGGGGCGCCGCGCAGGTAGCCCATGTCGTCGAGGTCCGGCACACCGCCGGGGCCGACGTAGATGCCTTCGAGCCCGCCTGCCAGGAGCTCCTTCAGCCGGTCGGGCAGCCTGGCGAGGCTCTCCACGGCCCGTACGACGTCGGCCGGAGGTGGGCCGAGGCGCGCGTCCCACTGGCGGTGCAGGATCGCCTCCAGCTTGCCGCAGTGGCGCAGCCCGTCGCCCATCGAGGGCGCGTCGGGCCGGTTGGGCTGGGCCCGGAAAGGTGTGTCGTCCAGTTCGAAGTCGTGCCAGGTGTACTGGGGGCGCTCGGCCACGGACAGCCGCTCGCCGCCCTCCCAGCGCTGACGGCGCTCGCGCGGCCGGACGCCCTCGCGCGAGACGGGACGCGGGCGCTGGGTCTCCTGTCCGCCGAAGCGGCGGTCGGCGCCGTTGCGGGACGGGTGGTCGTTCACCCAGACGGAACGGTCCGCCTCCGGAGGCGCCTCCCTGCGACGGGAGAAGAGGTATGACCCGCGCCGCCACCAACGACCCCGCCGATGGCGGCCCTTGTCGTTAGAAAAGGCCATCGCACCTCTCCACGCGAGCCGCCGGGCGGCGGGAAGGGCTGCCCCGGGGAAGGCGGACTCCGCTGAATCGTGTTCTACCGTACGACGCCGATCATGCCTAGTCACCCGAAATGGTGCATGTAGCCGACACGATCACGTCGCGGATGGCTTACAGTTCGGGCATGGCAGGTGTCCTTGTCGGCCTGGCGCTGCTGGCCTTCTGGCTCTACTCACTCTTCGACGTCATCACCAGTCCGGAAGACGAGGTTAGGAACGTACCAAAGCCGCTTTGGATGCTGATCGTGGCTTTGATCCCGATTGTCGGTGGGCTGCTCTGGCTGGCTCGCGGCCGCCCCCAGGTCTCCGGATCCGCCTGGCGGTCCTCACCGCAGGCCGGCTCGCCTCCTCCGGCCACTCCGCCCAAGGGGCCCGACGACGACCCCGAGTTCCTCCGCGAGCTCGAACGCCGCATGCGCGGCGACGACTGAGCGCACGCAGCCGAAGAGGCCCCCGTTCGCACGGAGGCCTCTCACGGCAGGTTGTGTACGGCCCTCGGCTCACATGTCGGCGTAGCTGTGCAGCCCTGAGAGGAAGACGTTCACACCGATCAGGTTGAACATCAGGCAGGCGAACGCCACCAGCTGGATGATCGTCGCCGGCCGCCCGCGCCAGCCGCCCGTGGCCCGCGCGTGCAGGTAGGCCGCGTAGGCCACCCACGTGATGAAGGACCAGACCTCCTTGGGGTCCCAGCCCCAGTAGCGCCCCCACGCCTTGTCCGCCCAGAGGGCGCCGGTGATGACCGCGAACGTCCACAGCGGGAAGGCGATGACGATCGCCCGGTGCGCCACCCGCTCCAGGTCGGCCCGCGACGGCAGCCGCGAAGGCCCGTCACCTCGCACCAGGTAGAGGCCCCCCGATGTCGCGGCCACCACGAACAGGCCGCTGGCCAGGATCGCCGCGGAGACGTGGATGGCCACCCAGTAGGAGTCGAGCGCGGGCACCACCGGCCCCGCGGACGTGTAGAGCAGCCGGGCCGCGGCGCCGAGCCCCACCGCCGCCGCGATCATGACGAAGGCGCCCAGGAAACGCACGTTGTAGCGGAGCTGGGTGACGAGGAAGGCGGTCACCGCGGCGAAGCAGATCGCGACGACGAACTCGTACATGTTGCCCCAGGGCCACCGCTCCACGGCCAGGCCCCGGGTGAGGATGGCGCCGAGGTTGGCCGCCCAGCCCACCCAGCCGAGCACCAGACCCGTGAGGCCGGCCTTGGCAGCCCAACTCGGCGGCTCGACGCCCACGGCCGGCGCCTCGGCCGGCTCGTCCGGCGCCTCACCGGCGCCCGCCCCCACGGCGACGGGCCGCCTCGCGGGCACGGCGGGCGCGTCGGCCCGGACCCGCCCGAAGGCCAGCTCCGCCGCGAACGCGATCATGGAAAAGAGGTAGAGCAGGATGGCGGCGACCACGAACAGGTCGCTCACCTCGGCTAGCTGCTCAGCGGACATCCTTGTCTCCTGCTGATAGGACCTTGACGATGTCGTCGAACTCCTCGGCGAAGCCCGCCGCGGAGCCCTCGGTGCGGGTGAGGCCGCCCACCTCGACCGTGCCGTCCTTGACCCGCACCCACACCCGGCGACGCCGGATGGTCAACGAGAGCGCGATGGACACGGTGGCGAGCGCGGCGGAGACCAGGGCGGGCACCCGGCCCGGATCGTAGGCGATCTGGAGAGTGATCCACTCCTTGACGCCGGTGAACTCCAGCTTGCCCGCCCCCTGCGGCAGGTCGATCGACTGGCCGACGGCGAGCGGCTTGGGCACGGAGGTGCCCATGACCAGCGGGGTGAGCTTGCTCATGGCCTCGGGCGGCGCGAGCTCGTAGACGGACTGCGGCTTGCCCGAGCGCATCCCCAGATCGCCGGAGAAGGCACCGATGACCTGCACCTCCGGCTGGATCGCGCCGGGGAAGGCGGAGGCGTAGGAGCCGTCGACCAGCGGCACGCTCGTCGGCAGGAACCGCAGCAGGAACCCGAGCTGCTGCGGCTGGGCGTCGGGCGCCTTGACCACGCAGCCGGAGGTGAACGTGGGCTTGTCCTCGACGAGGCAGGGCACCGGCCCCTCGTAGGCCACCTCGCCCTTGCCGTCGGTGACCCGGAACTCGGGCGCGTAGCCGTGGCCGATCAGGTAGGTCTGGGTGCCGTTGATCTCCAGCGGCTCGTTGACCTTGAGCTCGTAGGGCCGCTCGGCCGCCCCGGGTGAGTCGTTGACCTGGAGGAAGGCGGAGTAGTCGAGCTCCTGCCCCTTCTTCTCGCCCTCGACCTGGTAGGTGGCCTGGAAGTCGGTCAGCCGGAACGCGAACGGCTCCAGCGACTCGGCGGACACCTGGCTGCCGGGGATGTAGCGGTCGTAGGCGGCCACGGTGTTGGCGAAGCCGTCGCCCTCGACGACCAGGACGTTGCCGCGGTAGCCGTACAGGGAGCCGAAACCGACGGCGACCAGCAGGCCGAGCAGCGAGATGTGGAAGATCAGGTTGCCGGTCTCGCGGAGGTAGCCCTTCTCGGCGGCCACCCAGCCGTCGCCGGTGTCGACCCGGAACCGGCGCCTGCGCAGCCGCCTGGCGGCCTCCTCCACCGTCAGGTCGCCGGAGAAGGCGGCCGAGTGCGGGAGCCGCGACAGGTTGCGCGGCGCGGCCGGCGGGCGGCGGCGCAGCTCGCGCAGGTAGGTCGAGGTGCGCGGGATGATGCAGCCGATCAGCGAGGTGAACAGCAGCAGGTAGATGGCGGCGAACCAGACCGAGGTGAAGACGTCGAAGAGCTGGAACCGGTCATACCACTCGGCCAGCGTCGGGTCGTTCTGGTAGAGCTGCGCCACCTTGTCGGGGTCGACCCCGCGCTGCGGCACCAGCGAGCCGGGCACGGACGCCAGCGCGAACAGGAAGAGCAGGATCAGCGCCGTCTTCATCGAGGTGAGCGTGCGCCACATCCAGCGCAGCCAGCCCACGACCCCGAGCCCGACCGGCCCCTTGGCCGCCCGCTCCTTCTCCAACTCGTCGACGCTCATCAGATCACCGGCCTGAACGTGCCGATGAGCCCCTGCATGGTCGCGATGATCTCTCCCCACAGGCCGGTCACGAGCAGGACGCCCACGGCCACCATCATCCCGCCGCCGATCCTGGTGATCAGGCGGGAGTGCCGCCGGATCACCTGGAACGTACGCAACGCCCTGCTGTAGGCGAGGGCGGCGATCACGAAGGGCAGCCCGAGCCCGAGCGAGTAGGCCACGGCGAGCAGCGCGCCCCTGGACGCGCTCCCCTCGTTGAGCCCGAGCGTGAGCACGACCGCCAGTGTGGGCCCGATGCACGGGGTCCAGCCCAGGCCGAACACCACGCCGAGCAGCGGCGCCCCGGCGAGCCCCGCCGAGGGCACCCGGTGGATGCGCACGTCGCGCATCAGCCCCGGCAGCACGCCGAGGAAGGCCAGCCCGAGCAGGATGGTCAGCACGCCGAGCACCCGCGTGATGATCTCGGCGTTGCCCAGCATCACCGAGCCGAGCCCGCCGAAGAGCGCCCCGCTGAGCACGAACACGACCGCGAACCCGGCCACGAACAGCGTCGTCCCGAGCACCAGCCGGCCCCGCCTGGGGTCGGCGCTCATGCCCGTCACGTAGGACAGGTAGCCGGGCACGAGCGGCAGCACGCACGGCGAGAGGAACGACACGATCCCGGCGAGGACCGCGATGGGCACGGCCAGCAGCAGCGAGCCGGAGGCCACGACGTCACTCATCGCGCACCTTGGTGACCGTGTTCATCAGGTCGGTGTAGCGGACCGCGCCGAGCGCCCGGGCGGCGATGCGGCCCTGCTTGTCGATGATCAGGGTGGACGGGATGGCCGCGGGCGGCACCGTGCCCTGGAAGGCCAGCGCGACCTTGCCCGGCTGGTCGAAGATGCTGGGGTAGCCGGACTGCTCGGTGCGCTCGAAGGCCAGCGCGTCGGCCTTGCGGTCCTTGAAGTCGACCCCGATGAACTCGACCCCGGTGCCCTTGGTCTTGGCGGCGACGTCCTTCAGCACCGGCGCCTCGGCCCGGCACGGCCCGCACCAGGACGCCCAGAAGTTGAGCACCACGACCTTGCCCTTGTGGGCGGCCAGCGAAGCGGTGCCGCCGTCGAGCGTCGGGCCCTCGACCGCGGGCGCCGCCTGGCGCTCGGTCGCGGCGAACACCTGCATCTTCCCGTCACCCGCGACGAAGCGCGTGTCGCCCGCCTGAGGCTGTCCGCCCTGGTTGCCCGCGCAGCCCGCGGCGCTCATGGTGAGCGCTGCCAGGAGGACGAGGGAGATGGACTTCGCGCGCACGGGGAAGATCTCCTTGTACTACAAGAGGTAGAGCTTTCAACTCTACCGGCGGAACCGGACGCCCAGCCCGCTGGGGGCCCTCTGGCTCGGCAGGTCAGGCCCCCGGGATCGTCGGCCCCTGGGCGAGCGACCCGGCGGGCTCGCTGTAGCCGACGCTGACCAGGCGGTCGCCGTCGAAGGTGAACGTGGTGAGGCTGGCCAGCCCGCACTGCCTGCGCCTCGGGTCGTGCACGAACCTGCGGCGCCCCTCGGCCGCCATCCTGATCGTCCAGATCGGCAGCTGATGGCTGACCAGCACCACCTCGTGGCCGCGGGCCGCCTTGCGGGCGTCGTCGACCACCGCCCGCATGCGCTCGATGATCAGCGGATAGGGCTCGCCCCACGAGGGCCGCATCGGGTTGTAGAAGTAGCGGTAGTTGCGGGGGTTGCGCAGGATCGCCAGGCCCTGGCCGACCATGCGGCCTTCGAGCATGTTGCCGGCCTCGATCAGCCGGTCGTCCACCTCGGGTTCGAGCCCGAACGTCGCGGCCAGCGGAGCCGCGGTCTCCAGGGCCCGCTCCAGCGGCGAGCTGTAGAGGGCGACGACGTCGCGACCGGCCACCGCCTTGGCGACCGTCTCGGCCATCAGGCGGCCCGTCTCGGACAGGTGGTAGCCGGGCAGCCTGCCGTAGAGGATGCCGCCGGGGTTGTGCACCTCGCCGTGACGCATCAGATGAACGACAGTGGTTTCAGCCATGGTGTGCCTCAGCCTATCCGCTCACTTGCTGGTCGCGGCGAGTGGCCACCCTGGTCCGGATCAAGGCCGGAAGGTAAAGTCGGGGTCATCTTGATCAGATCCCGTGGTGTCCCGAGGGAGTCGCCCGCGTGAGTCCGTGGGCTCTCCTCCTCGTCTTCGTGGCCGCCGTGGCCCACGCCTCGTGGAACGTGCTGAGCAAGCGCGCCGCGCGGGCCGACGGCATCGTGTTCGTCTGGCTGGTCGCGGTCGCCTCCACCGTCGTCTGGGCCCCGCTGTTCGTCGGCTTCCTGCTGGTCACGGGCACCCGGCCCGATCTGGGCGACCTCTGGGTGATCGCCGTCAGCACGGTCATCCACCTCGGCTACTTCGTGCTGCTCCAGAAGGGGTACGGCAAGGGCGACCTGTCGGTCGTCTACCCGGTGGCGCGCGGCACAGGGCCGTTGCTGGCGAGCCTGGTGGCCGTGCTGGCACTGGGCGAGCGCCCCGGTCCGGTGGGCGTGGCGGGGATCGTCCTGGTCGGGGTGGGCGTGTTCCTGATGAGCGGCGGCGGCCGGGGCGACCTCAGGGGCGTGGCGTTCGGGCTGGTGGTGGGCGTGCTGATCGCGGGCTACACGATCTGGGACTCCCAGGTGGTGAGCGCCTTCGCGGTGGCGCCGCTGATGCTGGTCTACCTCGGCGAGGCCGGGCGGGCACTCCTGCTCGCTCCGGTGGTGCTGGCCAGGCGCGGGCTGATCCTGCCCACCTGGCGCGAGCACTGGAGGCCGGTCCTGGGGGCGGGCGTGCTCAGTTTCCTGTCGTACCTGCTGGTGTTGTTCGCCTTCACGATGGCGCCGGTCAGCGTGGTGGCCCCTGCTCGCGAGGTCAGCGTGCTGATCGCGGTGCTGCTCGGCGGCCGGCTGCTGGCCGAGGGCGACCTGCCGCGCCGGCTGGTGGCCGCCTGCGTGATCCTCGGCGGGATCGTGGCGATCGCGCTGAGCTGACCGCCCAGACGTTCTCGTGCGTGCGGCTGACTCAGCTGACCGCCCAGGCGTTCTCCTGCGTGCGGCTGACCTCGGCGAGCGCCTCGACCGCGGCCCTGATCGCGGGGCGGCGGGCGGCGTCGGTGCGCCAGATCGTGTAGATGCGGCGCGACTGCCTGGGCCGGATGGGCACGATGCGCACGCCGTCGGGCACGCAGTCGCGCCCCAGCCTCGGGACGACCGCGCAGCCGAGACCGGCGGCGACCATCGCCATCTGGGTCGGATACTCGTCGGCTCTGCAGTGGATCTCGGGTTCGAGCTCGGCGTTGCGCAGCGTGAAGACCAGCCAGTCGTGGCAGACGGTGCCGGGCCTGGAGCTGATCCAGCGCTCCCCGTGCAGCTCGGCCAGCTCGATCTCCCTGCGGCCCGCCAGCGGATGCGTCACGGGCAGCACGACGTCGGCGATGTCGTCGAGCAGCGTCGACCTGGACAGCCCGTCGGGCAGCGCGATCGGCCGGTTCAGCCAGTCCTGGACCACGCCCAGATCGAGCTCGCCCCGGTGGACCTCGCGCATCACGCGCTCGGGCTCGCGCTCGTCGAGCTGGACCAGCAGGTCGGGATGGCGCTCCTTGAGCCCGGCCACCGCACTGGGCAGCAGTCCGCGCGCGGCGGTCGGGAACGCGCCCACGCTCAGCCGGCCCACGACCTGGCCGCGCAGCGCCTCGAAGTCGGCCTCGGCGGTCTCGACCAGGGCCAGGATGCGCTCGGCGTGCTCGGCGAGCAGCCCGGCGGCGTCGGTGAGCCGGACACCGCGGCCGTTGCGCTCCATCAGCCGGGCGCCGGTCTCGCGCTCCAGCTTGGCGATCTGCTGCGACACGGCCGACGGGGTGACCATGAGCGCGTCGGCCGCGGCCCCTACGGAGCCGTAGACGTGCACGGCGTGAAGGGCTTTGAGCCGGTTCAGATCCAACATGTAAGCCAGCCTAAAGGGTTAAGCGTAGAAAGTCTCGCTTGTCCTCCACTCTGTAGCGGACGAAAATATATGCATGCGAAACATTAAGCCGAAGCAGCAGCAGTCCTCCTCCGTCTCCTACCTCAAGACGCTGGCCGAGCAGGCCCGCGACATCCGCGTCCGCTACCAGAAGACGCGCGCTGCGTGACCCCGCGTCACCTGGCGCTGGCCATCGGGCTGGCGGCCGTGTGGGGCTTCAACTTCGTGGTGATGGAAGTGGGCCTGCGCCACTTCCCACCCCTGCAGTACGCGGGACTCAGGTTCGCCCTGGCCGCCTTCCCCGCCCTGCTGTTCGTGGGACGACCGGCCGTGCCGTGGCGGTGGGTCGTGGGGGTGGCGGCCACACTCGGCGCGGGACAGTTCGGCCTGCTGCTCGTGGCCATGCGGGCCGGCATGCCCGCCGGGCTCACCTCACTCGTCCTGCAGGTGCAGGCCCTGTTCACCGTGCTGTTCGCGGTGACACTGCTGGGCGAACGGCTCAGCGCGCCCCGGGTGACCGGCCTGGCCGTCGCCTTCGCCGGCCTGGCCCTGGTCGCCTACGACTTCGGCCTGTCGGGCCCCGTGGGCGCCTTCGCCCTGTGCGTGGCCGCCGCAGCGGCGTGGGGACTGGGCAACGTGGTGCAGCGCAAGGCCGCGCCGCCCGACTCGCTGCGCTTCATGGTGTGGGTGAGCGCCCTGTCCGCGCCGCCGCTCCTGGCGATGTCGTTGCTGGTGGAGGGGCCGCCCTCGCTGGCCGCCCCGGTGGAGGGCTGGCTGTCGCTGGGGTACGTGGCCTTCATCTCCACGCTCGGCGGGTTCGGGCTGTGGGGCTGGCTGCTCCGTAGGTACGACGCCTCGATCGTGGCTCCGTACACGCTGCTGGTGCCGGTCTTCGGCATCTCCTCGGCGGCCCTGGTGACGGGTGAGCCGATCTCCTGGGTCAGCCTCGTCTCCGGAGCCCTCATCGTGTCAGGAGTGCTGTGGGCCGGCACCCGCGGCAGGGCTCAGCGGACCGAGGCGGCGGCCTTGGCGGCCGACGGCAGCGCTTCGGCCACCCGGGTCAGCGCCTCGTCGTCGTGGGACGCCGACAGGAACCACGCCTCGTAGGCCGACGGCGGCAGGTAGACCCCCTGGTCGAGCATCGCGTGGAAGAACGCCCGGAACGCCGCGGTGTTCTGCGTCTGGGCCCCGGCGAAGTCGGTCACCTCGTCGTCGGTGAAGAAGATCGAGAACAGGTTGCCCGCTCGCTGCAGCCGATGGGGGACCCCCGCCGCCGCGAGCGCCTCGGAGGCGGCCTGGCCGACCGCCAGCGCCGCCGCGTCCACCCTCGCGTAGGCGTCGGCGTCGAGCGCGCGCAGGGTGGCCAGCCCGGCGGCGCAGGCCAGCGGGTTGCCCGACAGCGTGCCGGCCTGGTAGACGGGCCCCTCGGGCGCGAGGTGGGCCATCACCTCGGCTCGGCCGCCGAAGGCCGCCGCCGGCAGCCCGCCGCCCATGACCTTGCCGAACGTCATCAGGTCGGCGTCGACCGGGTCGAGGCCGTACCAGCCGGCGGGCGAGACCCGGAAGCCCGTCAGCACCTCGTCGACGATCAGCAACGCCCCGTTGGCCGTGCACAGCTCGCGCAGCCGGGCGTTGAAACCGTCGCGGGGCGGCACCACGCCCATGTTGGACGGGCACGACTCGGTGATGACGCAGGCGATCTCGGCCGACGCGAACGCCTCCTCGACCGCCGCCACGTCGTTGTAGGGCAGCACGATCGTGTCGGCCGCCGAGGCGCCCGTCACGCCGGGGGTGTCGGGCAGGCCGAACGTCACCACCCCGGACCCGGCCGAGGCGAGCAGCGCGTCGACGTGGCCGTGATAGCAGCCGGCGAACTTGACGATCTTGGATCGGCCGGTGAAGCCGCGGGCCAGGCGCACCGCGCTCATCGTCGCCTCGGTGCCCGAGCTGACCAGGCGGAGCTTCTCCACGGGCGCCACCCGGCCGACGATCTCCTCGGCCAGCTCCACCTCGCCCGGCGTGGCCGTGCCGTAGCCGAACCCGTGGGACGCCGCCTGGGCGACGGCCTCGACGACCGCGGGGTGACGGTGACCGAGGATCATCGGCCCCCACGAGCAGACCAGGTCGACGTAGCGGTTGCCGTCGACGTCGGTGATGTAGGGGCCCTGGCCGGCGGCCATGAACCGCGGCGTGCCGCCCACCGCGCCGAACGCGCGGACGGGTGAGTTGACGCCTCCCGGCACGATGGCGCGGGCGCGGGCGAACAGGTCCTCGGACTTCTTTGTACGGCTCACGCGTCCAGATTAGTCCGGGAACGCCGTGCCGCCTTCGGCGGGAAAGGCACCCTAGTCGGCGAGCACGTCCAGGATGCGCAGCGGGTCGGGCAGCGGCCGGCCGTCGGGCGGGCGCAGCCAGGAGACGGGCTGACCGGTGGGCAGCGTGGAGGGCGGGGCGAGGACGTAGCTGTCGCGGCAGTGCCAGCGCAGCCCCGGTGTGTCGTCGATGGTGGCCGGGTCGCAGTCGAGCTGGCAGGACCACCACTCGTACTCGTCCTCGGGATTGCCGCGCGTGGCGACATAGAACAGGACCCGGTCGCCGTTGGCGGCGACCGGGCCCGAGTGTGCTCCGTCCGCGTCGATGCGGGTCAGGGCCGCGAGGCCCGTCGGAAGGGGTACGTCGAACACGTCGAACACCCGCCCGGTGGGCAGGATCACATTGGCCTCGGGCTCGCGCTGCCACCAGCGGGTCAGCTGCGTGGGGTCCGTCGTGGCCTGTACGTGCCAGGCGGGCGAGACGGGATGCGCGCCGGGATCGGGACAGCCGAGCCGGTCACAGGAACACGCGCGGGAGCCGTGACGCAGGGGGTGAGCACCGGGCACCACCGGCCAACCGAGAGCGGCGTAGCCCAGCACGGAGTCGATCCGCGTCGGGCGCGACCGTTTTCTGGTACGCCGAGCGAGTGGTACCCCCACCATGGTGTCTCCCGTCGAGTTACCGCGCCTGAAGCGGCCCCGGCTCCTGGCCATTAGCGCATGCGGGGCACACCAGCACTTGTTATCGCACTCTAACGCACAGGCCCCAGGAGTTGACGGGAAACCCCCTCGTTAGAGGGTGCGCGCCACCTCGGTCGCCCAGTAGGTCAGGATGAGGTCGGCGCCCGCCCGCTTGATCGCGACGAGGGATTCCATGATCATGCGTTCGCGGTCGACCCAGCCGTTGGCCGCGGCCGCCTCGATCATCGCGTACTCGCCGCTGACCTGGTAGGCCGCGACCGGCACATCCACCGTGTCGCGGAACCGCCTGATGACGTCGAGGTAGGCGAGCGCGGGCTTGACCATGACCGCGTCGGCGCCCTCGGCCAGGTCGAGACGCACCTCGCGCAGCGCCTCCTCCAGCGGCCCGGCAGGGTCCTGCTGGTGGGTGCTGCGGTCACCGAACCGGGGCGCGCACTCGGCGGCGTCGCGGAACGGCCCGTAGAAGGCGGAGGCGTACTTGGCGGAGTAGGCGAGGATCGGCACGCCGGCGAACCCGTCGGCGTCGAGGGCGGCGCGGATGGCCCCGACCTGGCCGTCCATCATGCCGCTCGGCGCGACCATCTGGGAGCCGGCCCGGGCCTGGGCGACGGCGATGGACGCGTAGCGCTCCAGGGTCGCGTCGTTGTCGACGTCGCCCGCGTCGGTGAGGATGCCGCAGTGGCCGTGGTCGGTGAACTCGTCGAGGCAGGTGTCGGCCATCACTACGAGGGTGTCGCCCACCTCGGCGCTCACGTCACGCAGGGCCACCTGCAGAATGCCGTCCGGGTCGTCGCCCGCCGAGCCGCGCGCGTCCTTGACCGCCGGAATGCCGAACAGGATCAGCCCGCCGACCCCGGCCTCGGCGGCCTCGTGGGCGGCCTTGCGCAGCGAGTCGCGGGTGTGCTGGAACACACCGGGCATGGAGGCGACCGGCGCGGGCTCGTCGATGCTCTCCTTGACGAACATCGGCAGGATCAGATCTGCGGGATGCAGCCTGGTGCCGGACACCATCCGCCTCATGGCCGCGTTGCGACGCAGTCTGCGGGGACGGGCGACAGGGAACTCGGCACTCACTTGGCTCTCCTCCTGGCTCCTCTACGGTTCTGGGAAGGACGCCGCGGGGTGTCGCCGGCGGACACGGCCGCCTGACGCTGCTTCGCACCGTACTCGGCCAGCGCGGCCGCGAGGGCGGAAGCCGAAGGTTTGTCGGCCATGACATCGACGCGCAGCCCAAACTCCTCTGCGGTGTTGGCGGTCTGCGGCCCGATGACAGCGATCACGGTGACGTTGTGCGGTTTGCCCGCGATGCCCACCAGGTTGCGCACCGTCGACGACGAGGTGAAGAGAACGGCGTCGAACCCGCCGCCCTTGATCGCCTCGCGGATCGGCGCGGGTGGCGGAGCGGCGCGCACGGTCCGGTAGGCCGTGACGTCGTCGCATTCCCAGCCTAGCTCGGTGAGCCCGGCCACCAGGGTGTCAGTGGAAATATCGGCACGAGGAAGCAGCACCCGGTTGATCGGGTCGAGCATCGAGTCGTACGGCGGCCACTCGGCCACCAGGCCCTCGGACGACTGCTCGCCCGAGGGCAGCAGGTCGGGCTTGACCCCGAAGTCGACCAGGGCCTGCGCTGTGGCGTCGCCCACGGCCGCGACCTTGAGCCCGGCGAAGGCGCGGGCGTCGAGGCCGTACTCCTCGAACTTCTCGCGCACCGCCTTGACCGCGTTGGCGCTGGTGAACGCCACCCATTCGTAGCGGCCGGTGACCAGGCCCTTGATCGCGCGGTCCATCTGCTGCGGGGTGCGCGGCGGCTCGACAGAGATGGTCGGCACCTCCTCGGGCACCGCGCCGTAGGAGATGAGCTGCTCGGTGAGGCTCTTGGACTGCTCCTTGGTGCGCGGCACCAGCACCCGCCAGCCGAACAGCGGCTTGGTCTCGAACCACGACAGCTTGTCGCGCTGCCCCACGGCGTCGCCGACCACGATCAGCGCGGGCTCGGTGATGCCGGCGTGCTTGAGGTCGGCCTGCAGCCTGCCGAGCGTGGAGACCACGGTGTACTGCTCAGTGGTGGTGCCGCCGCTGCTGACCGCGACCGGGGTGTGGTCGGGCTTGCCCCCGGCGATCAGCGCCTTGCCGATCGGCACGGCCTCGGCGACGCCGTTGTAGATCACCAGCGTGCCCGCGCAGCCGGCGTGCGAGGACCAGTCCTGGTCCTGCGCCGCGTCGACCACCCTGAACTCGGGCACGGACGTCGCGGGCGGGATGCCCGCGTAGGCGAGCACGGCGGTCGCGGGCGGCACGCCGGGCACGATCTCGAAGTCCACCTCCGCCGCGACACACGCCGCGACCTCCTCGGTGATCGAGGAGAACAACATGGGGTCGCCCTCCGACACGCGTACGACGAGCCGGCCCCGCTTGGCGTGGCCGACCACGTCGCCGGACACGACCTCGACACCGGTGCGGCAGTGCCGGAGCAGCGCGCCGTAGCGCTCCTCGTCGACGACGACCACGTCGGCCTTGCCGAGCAACTCGGCACCGCGAAGCGTGAGGAGGTTGGGGTCGCCCGGGCCCGCGCCCACGAAGGCGACGAATCCGAAGGTTGGACTATCGGAGCTCAATGGGACTGCTCCCCCATCAATCTGTCGGCCCCTTCGGCGATCATCTCTGCCGCGAGGACGCGGGCCAGATCGACAGCCTCCGAAGGAGAACCGGCGGCGGACTTGCGGACCGCCCGTTGGCCGTCGAGTGCGACGACCACCGCGGTCAGGTTGAGAGTCTGCCCGTCATCGAAGGCGAACGCACCCACGGGCGCCGAACATCCGGCCTCGAGAGCGGACAGAATGGTGCGCTCGGCCGACACCGCGGAGCGGGTCCGCGCGTCGTCGAGCACACCGAGAAAGTCGATCAGGTCGTCACGACCGGACAGACACTCGACGGCCAGCGAGCCCTGGCCCGGCGCCGGGGTCAGCTCCTCGACCGTGAAGATCTGGGCGATCTCGGTGGTGCGGCCGATCCTGTTCAGGCCGGCCGCGGCGAGCACGACGGCGTCGAGCTCACCTGAGGTTACCTTGGCGATCCGGGTGTCCGCGTTGCCGCGGATCGGGACGTACTCGAGGTCGGGGCGCAGCGCTCGGAGCATCGCGACCCGGCGCGGGGAGCCGGTGCCGACCTTGGCCCCGGCGGGCAGGTCGGCGAACGCGACCGGGCCGACCAGCGCGTCGCGGTGGTCGTGGCGGGTGGGCAGCGCCGCCAGGGTCACCCTGGGGTCGGGCTTGGTCGGCAGGTCCTTCAGCGAGTGGACGGCGAAGTCGATCTCGCCCTCGAACAGCTTGTCGCGCAGCGCGCTGACGAACACGCCGGTGCCGCCCAGCTGCGCCAGGTGGGCCTTGCTGACGTCACCGAAGGTGGTGATGCCGACCAGCTCGATGTCCCGCCCGGTGCGCTCGGTGTAGGCGTCGGCGACCATCTGGGACTGGGTGGTGGCCATGAGGCTGCGCCGGGTCCCCAACCGCAACGTCACAACTCCACCTCCCTCACGGCTCGGGGCATCTTCGGATCCAGGTCGAACAGCTCGCGCAGCGCTTCCGCATAATGATCGCCTCCGGGGGAGGTGGCGAGCTGTTTGACACGCACGGTCGGCTCGTGAAGCAGCTTGTCGACGACTCTCTGCACGGTCTGGGTGACCTCGTCTCTGGTCTTGCGGTCGAGGTCGGGCATGCGCATCAGCAACCGGCCCAGCTCGGCCTCCACCACGCCCGCCGCCTTGCCGCGCAGCGCCACCACGGTCGGGGTGACCCTGGAGGCGCGGCCGGCGTCGAGGAACGCGGTGAGCTCCCGGGTGACGAGCTCGCGGACCGCCTGGACGGCGTCGTCCTCGTGGGAGCCGATGCCGGACTCCTGGATCGTCTCCAGGTCGACCAGCGTGACGCCGGGCACGGCGCGTACGTCCGGGTCGATGTCGTGGGGCAGCGCCAGGTCGAGGAGGAACGCCTCGCGGGACAGCATGCCGGGAGTGATCACATGGTGACCGGCGCCGATGCAGGTGATGACGATGTCGGCCGCCGCCAGCTCTCGGGGAACCGCGGCGAACTCGACCGCCCTGCCGCCGACCGACTGGGCGAGTCGCAGCCCGCGGTCGAAGGTGCGGTTGGCCACGACGATGTCGGTCACGCCCGCCCGCGCCAGGGTGGTGGCGGCCAGCGAGCTCATCGAGCCCGCGCCGACCACCAGCGCCCGCCGGCCGGGCAGCTCGCCCGCCAGCGCCAGCCCGGCGCTGACCAGCGAGGCGCCCGCCTGGTCGATGCCGGTGTCGGTGTGGGCGCGCTTGCCCACCCGCAGCGCCGACTGCACCAGCTCGTTGAGCGAGGCGCCGACGGTGCCCTGCTTCTGCGCCAGCTTGAGCGCCCTGCGGACCTGGCCGAGGATCTGCCCCTCGCCCACCACCATCGAGTCGAGGCCGCACACCATGGAGAACAGGTGCTCGACCGCCTGGTCCTCGTAGTGGACGTAGAGGTGCGGCCTCAGCTCGTCACCTGGCACGCCCGAGTGCACGCTCAACAGGTCGCTGATCGAGGTGACGGCGGCGTGGAAGCGGTCGACCGCGACGTAGATCTCGACCCTGTTGCAGGTCGAGACCACCATGGTCTCCGCCACGCAGATGTCCTTCTGCACGTCGTGCAAGAGCTTGACGAGCGCGTCGCCGGTCACCGACACACGCTCCAGCATGGCCACCGGCGCTGTCCGGTGGCTGAGTCCGATAGCCAGAATGCTCACTGGCTGTCCACGGCCATCAGTGGCCCCCCTGCTTTGCGTTGCTCGTGGAACGCAAGGATCTGCAGTTCGATTGATAGGTCGACTTTACGGACATCTACGCTCTCAGGTACAGAAAGTACGACGGGAGCGAAGTTCAGGATGCTGGTCACGCCGACGGCGACGACCCGATCGCAGACTTTCTGCGCTGCCGCCGCCGGAGTCGCCAGGACCACGATCGAGACTCCCCGCCGCTGGATCACGGCTTCCAGTTCGTCAATGTGCTCAACATTCAACCCCGCGATGTCGTCGCCCACCACTTCGGGGTCGGCATCGATGAGCGCGGCCACCCGAAAACCTCTGGAGACGAACCCTCCGTAGTTGGCGAGCGCACGGCCGAGGTTACCGACTCCGACGATGGCGACGGCCCAGTCTTGGGTCAGACCGAGCTCACGGGAGATCTGGTAGACGAGGTACTCGACGTCGTAGCCGACGCCGCGGGTACCGTACGAGCCGAGATGGGACAGATCCTTGCGGAGCTTGGCGGAGTTGACTCCGGCGGCCACCGCGAGATCTTCGGAGCTCACGGTCGCGGTGCCCCGCTCGGCCATCCCGTTCAGCGCCCGCAGGTACAACGGGAGCCTGGCGACCGTTGCCTCGGGTATGCCGCGATCACGGGGGTGGGACGGGCTCTTCACGTGCCGGGGCTCCAGAGGAACGGGCGGTCGGAGACCGCGATGGGGTAGAACCGTCTTTCAGGTTAATCCCTTTGTGAACCGACGCACAAAGTGTGGCGCTACGGAGGAGTGCATGCATCACATCACCTTGCTCAGCAGACCCGGTTGTCACTTGTGTGACGACGCCCGCGCGATCATCGTCCGCGTGGCGGCAGAGCTGGGCATGCCGTGGGAGGAGGTCGACATCGACTCCTCCGACGAACTGCGCGAGAAATACTGGGAGATGATTCCCGTCACACTTGTGGACGGCGTCCAGCACGACTTCTGGCGGGTCTCGGAGGAGCGCCTGCGAGCCGCGCTCGGCGACCGGGAGCCCTAGACCGGAGCGCCCCTAAAACCAGAGCGACCTGGGACCGGAGCGACCCGCGAGTCGGACGCCTAGAACATCGCGGTGGGCAGCGGCACGACCTTGGCGGCGTTGACGTTGAGCTCGATGATGTTGGTGGCCAGCACCAGCGCCTGGCGGTCGTTGACGAACCTCTCGACGTGCGGCTGGCGCTGGTGGTCGCGGTAGGCCACCTCGTCGCGGTAGAGCTCGTAGACGATGCGCTGCAGGGGCGCCGACTTGACCGCGTGGCAGGCGTAGATCAACGTGTCGGGCTCGCCGCGCCGCACCGCCTCGACGGTCTGCTCGGCCAGCCGGTCGAACGCCTCGCCCGAGCCGTCGATGAGCGAGAAGACGGTCAGCATCCCGTAGATGCTCGGCGAGGGCTTGCTGGAGACGGGCTGCGGCTGCGCCTGGGACTGCGCTTGGAGGTGCGGATGGCTCTGCGGCGGCTGAGGTGACTGCGGAACCTGCGGCTGCGCACTGTAGGCGCCGGTGGCGAACATGTCGGCCCCGGGATAGACGGCGCCGGTCGCCGGCATGCCGTATTCGGGCGCGCCGTGCCTGCCGTTCATGATGTAGCCGGTGGACGGACCCGACTCGGGCGGCGGCGCCATGCGCGCGGCGTAGTCGATCTCGCGGTCGCCCGCTCGGTACTCGGCCACCAGATCCCCCAGCCCCGACGACCTGCGCGGCTGGACGGCCGGCGGCATCTCGTTCGCGACGACCGGATCCGGCCGTGGCTGGGACACGGGGGCGGCGGCCCGGTGGCCCGCTCCCTGGGCCCGCTCACCGCGCCGGGAGGGGACCTCGTCGTCGTCCTCGTCCTCGTCCTCGTACGGCGCCAGCGGGCGCAGCACGGAATACCAGATCGCGGCGGCGGCCACGACGAGCAGCGCCACCGCGAACAGGCCCGGCACCGCGAACCGCATCGCCCCCAGAAGAGCCAGGCCGGACGGCACGATGACGATCGTCGCGTGCAGGTTGTCGGTGTCGTAGTCGTCGCCGTTGCGCCACCGCAGCGCCCCGACCACCAGGGCGCCCAGCAGGATGAGCGCGATGATGACGTGGGCGCCGAGCAGCAGCTTGTCGGGGATGAGTCCCCAGTGCCCGGCCGCCGTGGGCAGCGCCTTGGTCATCTCGTCGCTCTTGCGCACCGGGTCGACCAGCAGGATCACGCCGACGACGATGGTGAAGGCGATGCCGAACAACCAGGCCGCGAACTTCGGCGGCACCTTCTCGGCGAGCAACTGGATGAGGCCGATCGACAGCCAGAGCGGCGCCAGGAACGACCCGGTGAGCTGGTAGAGCTTGAAGGTGACCGACCCGAATCCCAGAAGGTGGCCGACGGCGACCATGGCGAGTGACACCGCCAGCGAGGCCACTGCGACGGTCCAGGCGATCAACCACCCCTCGGGGTCGTCACGCAGCCGGCGGCCCAGTGCGACGGCCGCGATCACGGCCAGGAGAGCACCGGCGAAGGCGATGACAGCAACGAGGATCTCCATGGTGACTCCAATGCTGCCGGACTATGCCTCCCAGCCGGTAGCCGAAGAGGGAACGGGGGCGGTCCACACGCTATCCGCCGATTACGGCAAGTCATGCCTCGGGGAAGCGGATTGTGGAATTTCCAGTTGATTTCTAGAGTGTTCGAGCACGCCGCACCCCTTACCCGTAGGGATACCGGATGCCTGACTCGTGGCCGTTCGCCGGGCTGCTCACTCCAGCGGTCGCTGGCCCCGCCCGGACGACCGAGCCTGCTGTGCGGGAAGAGATCCCGGACGACCTCCGTACGCTGGTCTTACATGCCAAGACCGGCGACTCGGAGGCTTTTGGCACGCTCTATGACCGCTATGTGGATCTGGTCTATCGCTACATCTATTTCCGGGTGGGCTCCCACCCGCTCGCGGAGGATCTCACGAGCGAGACGTTCCTGCGGGCGTTACGGCACATCACCGACTTCACCTGGCAGGGCCGCGATTTCGGCGCCTGGCTGGTGACCATCGCGCGCAACCTGGTGACCGACCATTTCAAGTCCGGGCGCTATCGGTTGGAGATCCCGACGGGCGAGGTGATCGACGTCCCGCTCGACGGGCCGCACATCCCGGAGAACGCGGTGGTGACGGCGATCATCAACGACCGGGTCCTGCGGGCGGTCAGAGACCTCAATCCAGAACAACAGGAATGCGTGGTGCTGCGGTTCCTGCACGGACTGTCGCTGGCGGAGACGGCGCTGATCATGGGGAAGAAGAGTGGAGCCATCAAAGCGCTGCAGTTCCGTGCGATCCGTGCACTCGCGAGGGCTCTCCGTCACGACCTCGCGTAACCTCGCACCGCATCCCTTCGTTAGGCATGTGTCACGACAGGATCATTAGCCGGGGGCGTCAGGGGAGCGGTCATGGGTAGGTCGCGCAGATCGCGCGAACAGATGCTGGACCACCTCACGGAGCTGCGGAGGCTCCCCTTGGGCGGCGGGCCGGAGGCCGGCTTCCGCGCCCGGCTCCGCCGCGAGCTCCTGACGGCCCCTCCGCCTCCTGAGCCGGCGCCGCGCGCCGCGCGGCGCGGCCACCGGCGACCCTCCCGGCGGATCTCATGGTTCTCCCAGGTGGCCACGCTGGGGCTGGCCGCCGGCATGATGCTGTCGGCCTTCGCCACCTACCAGGCGGTGCCGGGCGACACGCTGTACCCGCTCAAGCGCGCCGCGGAGAGCACGCTGGTCCGCCTCAGCACCGACGACGTCGCACGGGGCGAGCGTGAGCTCCACTCGGCCAGGAACCGCGCCGCCGAGGTCGCCGAGCTCCTCGGCTCCTCGGGCGAGGGACCGCTGGTCTCCAGGACGCTCGAGGACATGGAGCAGTCGACCCGCTCGGGCATCAGCAGGCTGAAGCGGGCCGAGCCGCGCTCTTCCAAGATCGACTCCTTCGCCAAGGACCAGCGCGACATGGTCGAGCCGATGCTCGACCAGCTGAACGAGGTCCACCAGGACCAGGCCACGGGGTACCTCGACTACATCGAAGGTCTCGTCGCCCCTTCTGGGTAAGCTGGCGCACATGTGGCGGCTCATGCGACGACGGCACCAGGTAGAGGCGGAGATCGCCGGCGAGGCCGCGGCGGCGGCGGCTGTGACGGCGCCCCCGGCCGAGCCCGACCTGCAGGCGGCGGCCTTCTTCGACGTCGACAACACGATGATGCGCGGCGCCTCCATCTACCACTTCGCCAGGGGTCTCGCCACGCGCGGCATGTTCACCACGTCCGACCTGTTCAAGTTCGCCGTCGGCCAGGCGGCGTTCCGGCTGCGCGGCAACGAGAACCCCGAGCACATCGCCGTCGCCCGCGAGACCGCGCTGGCGTTCGTCGCCGGCGCCAAGGTCGACGACGTCGTACGGCTGGGCGAGGAGATCTACGACGAGGTGATGGCCGACCGCATCTGGGGCGGCACCCGGGCCCTCGCGCAGAGCCACCTCGACGCGGGCCAGCGGGTCTGGCTGGTCACCGCCACGCCGGTGGAGCTGGCCAGGGTCATCGCCCAGCGGCTCGGCCTGACCGGGGCGCTCGGCACCGTGGCCGAGAGCTCCGACGGCGTCTACACCGGGCGGCTGGTCGGCGACCTGCTCCACGGCCCGGCCAAGGCCGAGGCGGTGCGGGCGCTGGCCCGCCGTGAGGGCCTCGACCTCACCCGGTGCACCGCCTACAGCGACTCGGCCAACGACCTGCCCATGCTCTCGCTGGTGGGCCACGCGGTGGCCATCAACCCCGACAGCGAGCTGCGCGAATACGCCAGGCAGCAGAGCTGGCCGATCAAGGACTTCCGCACCGGCCGCAAGGCGACGCTGGCCGCGCTGCCGATCGCCGCCGGTCTGGGCGCCGTGGCCGGCGGGGTCGCCGCGGGCGTGGCACTGCGCAGGCACTACCGCTCCGTCCAGTGACACCGCGCCGCGAGACGCCGGGCCGCAGAGCCCATGAGGACGGTACGCGGCCCTCGCGTGCAGGGCCCGGGTCATCTTCGGCGCGGTCCGCCCTCGCGGGGCCAGGCAGCTGGACCTGGTCTCCGCGAGGGCGGACGACGGGCGGCTACTTCAGGTTTTCGAAGAGCCGGCTCGCCTCCGGCTGCTTCCACTGGATCCGGTTGCGGTCGTCGGGATGGGGGGCCCAGGGCACGGTGAGGAAGCTCACCTTGGCCTTCGACAGGCTCCTGGCCAGCTCGAACATCGACTGCGGGTCCAGGTCGGTCCGTACGGACCTGGACACCGCGCCGAGGAACGCCTTGAGCCTGGCGGGCTCGGCCGCCTGACTCTGCGCCTTCTTCAGCATCGCCAGCATGAGCTGCTGCTGCCGCTTGACGCGCTGGACGTCGGAGCCGTCGCCGTAGCGCCGCAGCCGGACGAAGCCGAGCGCCTGCTCGCCGTTCACCAGGCTCTTGCCGGCCGGCAGGACGAGCTTCGACGCCTTGTCGTTCACGGCCCTCGGCAGGCTGACCTCCACGCCCCCGAGCGCGTCCACCATGGCCTTGAACCCGGTGAAGTCCACCTCCACCGAGTGGTCGATGGTCAGGCCGGTGAGCTGTTCCAGCGTCGCGCCGAGGCAGGCGGACCCGCCCTGGTCGTACGCGGAGTTGATCAGGTCCGTCCTGGCGGGCCGGCCGGAACAGCGGGGGATCCGCACGATCGAGTCGCGCGGCACGCTGACCGCGGTCGCCCGCCTCCTGTCGGCGGGCAGGTGGAGGAGCACGATGGTGTCCGACCGCTTGCCCACCTTGTCCCTGGCCGCGCGCGGGCCGTACACCTCGTTGCCGGCGCCTTCGCGGGTGTCCGAGCCGATCAGCAGCACGTTGAGCGCCCCCGACACGTCCACGACACGCGCGCCCGCCGGAGGCGCGGCCGTGTGGCGGTCGCCGACCAGCACGGCCGGCACCGCGACCGCGGTGGCGGTGGCCACGGCGACGAGCCCGGCCGCCCACCAGCCCGTCCATCGGCCCGTCCACCGGCGAGCCGGCCGGAACCGCGACCCGGCCCGCAGCATGCGCTCACGCTGCCTGACGAGCATCGCGGGTGGTTCGTGTTCCAGCTCGCTGCCGAGATCGCGGAGCAGCCGCAGGTCGTCCATCGTCACTCCTCCTCGATCATCGGGTTGCTGTCGCCGAGCGCCGCGCGTACCTTCCGCCTGCCCCTGTTGAGGCGGGAGCGCACGGTCCCGATCGGGATGCCGAGCGCCCGCGCGACCTCCTCGTACGTCAGATCGCCCCAGGCGATCAGCAGCAGCACGTCGCGGTCCTTGGCCGGGAGCGCCGCGAGCGCGCTGACCAGGTCGGGGCGCGCGGCCCGCGCGGTCACCCCGGCCGCCACCCGGTCGGCCGGCGACTCCACGTGCCCGTCGACCGGCGCCCGCAGCAGCGCGCGGTAACGGGCCGCCTCGGTGCGGTGGTGGCGGGACATGAGCTTGGTGAGGATGCCGAAGAGCCACGGCCGGGCGTCGGTGTAGGCCAGGTCGTAGCTCCTGCGACGGGAGAAGGCGACCAGGAACGTCTCGCCGACGAGGTCCTCGGCGGGCTCGGGGCCGAGCCGCTTGGAGACGTACCGGTAGAGCATGGCGGAGTAGCGGTCGAACAGCTCGGCGAACGCCTCCGGCTGGGTCCAGGAGGCGCTGACGAGGTCGGCGTCCGCGTCCCTGGTGGCGGGTTGCGTGATCATCTCCGCCCTTCTGTGGGGAAGTCGGTCACGCATGTCTCGCCACAACCCGCCGAACGGGTTCACATCGCAGGAAACCGCCTCAGCGGCTCAGGCGAAGGGCGGGAACGCATGCCCGCGGCGCAGCCGCAGCTCGCTGAGCATGTGCTGGATGACCTCGCGGACGTGGTCGGTGAGGTTGAACACCAGCATGGGATCGTCGGCGTCCGACGGATCGTAGCCGTCGGTGCGGATCGGCTCGCCGAACTCGATCAGCCACTTCGACGGCAGCGGCACCAGCCCGAGCGGCCCGAGCAGCGGGAAGAACGGCGTGATCGGCACGTAGGGCAGCCCGAGCAGCCTGGCCAGGAACGGCAGGTCGCCGATCTTGGGGTAGATCTCCTCGGCCCCCACGATGGCGGTGGGGACGATCGGCACGCCCGCGCGGATGGCCGAGGCCACGAACCCGCCCCGGCCGAACCGTTGCAGCTTGTAGCGCTCGGAGAACGGCTTGCCCACGCCCTTGTACCCCTCGGGGAACACCCCGACCAGCTCGCCCTTGCGCAGCAGCCGGTCGGCGTCCTCGGGGCAGGCCAGCGTGTGGCCGCTCTTGCGCGACAGGTGGGCGAGGACGGGCAGTTGGTAGACGAGGTCGGCGCCGAGCAGCCGGAGCGGCCGGCCCACCTCGTCGTGCAGCGCCACCTGCATCATCAGCGCGTCGACCGGCAGCGTGCCGGAGTGGTTGGCCGCGATGAGCGCGCCGCCCTCCTCGGGCACGTGCTTCAGCGCGGACGTCTCGACCCTGAACCAGTGGTGGTAGATCGGCCGGATCAGCTCCAGCAGGACCTTGTCGGTGAGCTCGGCGTCGTAGCCGAACTCGTCGACCTCGTAGTCGCCGCTGATCCGCCTGCGGAGGAAGGCCAGCGCCTCGGCCATGGGGTCGGGCCCGTCGGGCTCGTCGTAGGAGGGCGCCGCGCTGATCGGGATCACGCGCGCCTCTTGGCCGGGAACACTCACCGAGCACCTCCGAACGGATGCAGCCCGCGCGAGCGCAGGAAGTCGTCGAAGGCCGCGCCGGTCGTGAACTTGGGTTTCCAGCCCAGCTCGGACTCCAGCCTGCTGGAGTCGACCGCGCGGCCGTGGCTCATCAGCCGCACCTGCTCGGGCGAGTAGTCGACCAGCCCCGCCCGGCGTACGACGTCGCCGAGCGCGCGGAAGACCGGCGAGAACAGCGGCAGCGACGGCCGCCCGGCCCGGCGCGCGCACTGCGACAGGAGCAGCACGCCGGCCCCGGCCACGTTGAACGTGCCGGGGTGGTCTTCCTTCGCCATCCGCCGGAACACCTCGACCGCGTCGTCCTCGTGGACGAACTGCAGACGGGGGTCGAAGCCGAACACGGTCGACAGCACCGGCTGGGTGAAGTAGCGGGTGAGCGGCGAGTCGACGCCGGGCCCCACGAAGTTGGCGAAACGCAGCAGCGACACGGCCACGTCGGGGCGGCGGCGCGCGAACCCGCGCACGTAGCCCTCGACCTCGGCCGCGTCCTTGGCGTAGCCGTGGACGGGGCCGTCGTGCGGCTCCATGTCCTCGGTCAGCACCGCCGGGTTGTGCGGCGACGAGCCGTAGACCGCGGTGGTAGAGCGCACCACCACGCGCCGCACGGTCGCCGACCGCTGGCAGGCGCCGAGCAGCTGCATGGTTCCGATGACGTTGTGCTCTTTCATCACCGCCCGGCCCGTGCCCCTGGACGGGGCGCTCACCAGACTCATGTGCACAACGGTGTCGATGTCCGCGACCGCGATCACCTCGGCGATGTCGGGGCTACGGAGATCCACCCGGACGAACTCCGTCCGGCCCAGAGAGACGCCGCCAGCTCGCGTCAGCGAGGGCGGCGGCACGGTGTCGACTCCTATGACGCGGCTGACGTCCGGGTCCGCCGCGAGAACACTCGCCACCCGGGCGCCGATGTGGCGCGAGACCCCGGTGACCAGCACGGTGTGGGTCATCAGCGCCTCACAGCTGCGTCTTGTTACTTCTTGTTGCGCCGCTGGATGCGCGTCTTCTTGAGCAGCTTGCGGTGCTTCTTCTTGGCCATCCGCTTGCGGCGCTTCTTGATCACAGAGCCCACGGGACCCCCAGGTACTGGTAGCAAGGCTGAAAGCGATGTGCGAGCGCACACCGCGTCACAGACTACCGGCGATCGGTGGTAGATCGCCCCTTGGGGTGAGAGCCCGGCCGCGTCGCGCCGGCCGGACCTCTCCCGCGACGGTATTCACGGCGTACGGTCCACGCCGCTACTCCAGCATCATCCTGCCTCGATGTAGGCCTCCCGGAGATAGTCGTGGACCGCCTGCTCAGGCACCCTGAACGACCGGCCTACTCGGATCGCCGGCAGCTCGCCAGAGTGCACCAGCCGGTACACGGTCATCTTCGAGACCCGCATGACCGTGGCCACTTCCGCCACAGTCAGGAACTTCACCTCGCTGAGAGGTCTTTCGCCTGCAGCCATCGGACGCCTCTTCCGCACGTGTTTCCGGGTTATCCCCACTGGTGCCATTGCTCACGCACGTGTACTGCCGTCAGCGTAAGTCGGGACTCCGAGTGCGCAAACCCCCTAGTTTCTCAGTAGGCGGAGCCACCTGTCAGCCGGACCAACGAAATCGCTGGCCAGCAGCATGGCCGAACACCTCGCCGACACGTTGGAACTGTCCAACATGTCACACATAAGAGTCGCCCAGGCCCTATCAAAAGTTGGCAAAGGGACTGCGAGCCTCTTGGAATGCAGGCGCGAAAAGACGGTATCGGGAGGACCGAATTAGACGCGAAGGGCTCGTGAGACGCGAGTGACCAGATGGTCGGTCAGTGGCCCGTAATAGCGGGGTAGCACGTTGTCGTCGAGGGGCACGACCACGTCCAGCTTGCCCTCCGCCTCGCCCAGGAAGAGCCCCGGATCGTTGCTGTCGGCGAAGCCCACTGTAGGCACCCCTGCCTCACCCGCCGCACCCGCCCACCCGTGGTCGGCGATCACCAGGTCGGGCTGCAGGTCGCCGAGCTCGCTCAGCATCCGCTCCATCGGGGCCGAGTCATGGGTGTGCACGAACCCGCCCTTGTCATCGAGCATCGCCACGTCGTCGAGGTAGCGGATCCGGCGCTGGCGGCCGTACCCCGACCCGGAGTAGATCCAGCCCTCGGCGGGCGTCAGCAGCGTGGCTCCGTGGGCGGCGGCGAACCTGGCGAGCGGCTGGTGGACGGCCAGCAGACCGGTGGGGTGGCCGGTGGCGAACAGCAGCTTGGGCTGATCGCGTGACAGGGCCGCGGCGATGCGGTCGGCCATGGCGTCGAGCGCGTCGATCGTCCGCTCGGGGTCGATGGTGTCCTGGCCCCAGCGGTGACCGGAATCGGCGACCACGCCGGCGGACTTGGCCATCGTGGCGAGGATGTCGCGGAAGGACCACGGCTGCTCGAAGGTCAGGCCCAGCATGTAGTAGGGGTCGTCGTTGGCCAGCGAGCTGTAGTGGTCGAGGTTGTTCTCGCGGGGGGTCGCGACCTCACCGGCGATGCGGGTTCGAATCAGGTGCTCGCGGAGTTGATCGCGGCTCAGCACAGCTTTCCTCGCTAGGGCATCGGGTCGAGGCCGTGCAACGGGAAGACCGCGTTCCGGGTCGCCATGATCGCACGGTCTATGGGGTCCGCAGGGTCATAACCATGGGAAAGGTCACGAAATTCCGGATTGCGGCCATCGGTCATCGTCAGCGGCGGCATCTCACCCGTACGTTCCCTGGCCATGGTCCGCCAGGCCTGGCTGGTCGGCGTGGCCGGGTCGAGAGGATGCCCGGCGACCTCGGCGATCAGGTGGGTCCAGGCCCGCGGCACCACCTGGACGAGCTCGTAACCACCGCCGCCGGTCACGATCCAGCGCCCGCCGGCCGTCTCGTGGGCCAGCCGGTGCAGCGCGGCGTAGGAGACGCGCTGGGCGTCGAGGCTGAGCATCAGGTTGGCCAGTGGGTCGAGCGCGTGGCTGTCGCAGCCGTGCTGGGTCACCAGGATCTCCGGCCGGAACTCGCGCAGCAGCGGCGGCACCACCGCGTCGAAGGCCCGCAGCCAGCCCGTGTCGCCGCAGCCCGCCGGGAGCGCCACGTTGACCGCCGAGCCGTCGGCGCCGGTCTCCGACGGGAACCCGGTGCCGGGGAACAACGTGCGCGGGCTCTCGTGCAGGCTGATCGTCAGCACCCGCGGGTCGTCGTAGAACATCGCCTGCACGCCGTCACCGTGGTGCACGTCTACGTCGACGTAGGCGATCCGGCTCGCGCCCTGGGCGAGCAGCCAGGCGATGGCCAGCGCCGGGTCGTTGTAGACGCAGAAACCACTGGCCGCGGACGCCATCGCGTGGTGCAGGCCGCCGGCCACGTTGACCGCGTGCTCGGCCGTGCCCTCCCAGACCGCGCGGGCGGCGGCCAGCGAGGCACCGGCGATCAGCGCGGACACCTCGTGGACCCCGGTGAACGCCGGGTTGTCGGTGGTGCCGAGCCCCACCGAGAGGTCGGGGGCGCCCGTGGCGGAGACTCCCTTGACCGCCTCGATGTAGCCACGCTTGTGCACCATGGCCAGCTCGTCGTCGCTCGCGGGCACGCAGCCGGCCAGCTCGACCTTGTCCAGGACACCCAGCTCGCGCGCCAGCGCCATCGTCAGCTCCACCCTGACGGGAGCGAGCGGATGGCTGGGCCCGAAGTTGTACGTGGTCAGGGCGTCGTCCCAGATGACCCGTGCCGTCCGACTCATGCGTGCTCCCGTCACTCGCCCTCAGGGCGACGTTACCGCAGCGTCAATTGCCGCCGTCCACACGGGAAGGCTGGTTACCTCAGCGAAATACGGCCGCTTTTCCGCGTAAGGTCGGCTCATGCGCTTGGTGCGTCGGGTCACAGCCGCATGGCGTTTCCTCATGCGCCCCCGCGTCTTCGACACCGCGCTGGTCATCGTGCTGGCCGGCGGCGCGTGCGCCGGGATGATCTCGGTGCTGCTCCAGGATCACCTGGACGTCGCCATGGGCGCGGCGCTCTTCATGATCACCTCGTTCCCCCTCCTCGTACGGCGGAGCAGGCCGGTCCACGTCGCGGCGGTCGTCATCACGCTCGACATCCTCGGCATCGGCTTCGGCGTCGTCACGGCCAACAGCCTGCCCGGGGCGATCGCCCTCTACAGCGTGGGCCGCTACACCCCGGGCCGGACGGCGGCGCTCACCGCCGGGGTCGCCGCCCTGGCGTACGGCGCGGCGTCCCAGCCGGCCGCCCCCGGGCCGGGAGCGCTGGTGCCGGCCGTGGTCTACGTCCTGGTGTTCGTCGGCCTGGGTCAGTTCGTCAGGGCCCGCGCCGAGCTCAGGGAACGGGAGCGGCGGGAGACGGCCGACAACGCCGTCCGCGCCGAGCGGCGGCGCATCGCCAGGGAGCTGCACGATGTCGTGGCCCACCACCTCAGCGTGATCAACGCCCTGGTCGGCGGTGCCCGGGCCACGCTCCCGCCGGGTCACGAGGTCACCCGCGAGGCCCTGTCCGGCGCCGAGGGAACGGCCCGCCAGGCGCTGGCGGAGATGCGGCAGCTGCTCTACGTGCTCAGGGCCGACGACGGCGGCGACGCCGACGCCTCGACCGGGGTCGGCGCCGCCCGGCTGTCAGCGCTGATCAAGGAGGCCATGACGGCCGGGCTGCCCACCAGCCTGACCGTGACCGGCGAGGTCGCCCCGCTGCCCACGGCCGTGGACCACGCCGTTTACCGCATCGTCCAGGAGGCGCTGACCAACACCCGCAGGCACGCCTCGGGCGCGCGGGCCAGTGTCCTGCTGACCTACCGGGAATCGGCCGTCGAGGTCGAGGTGGTCGACGACGGCGTCGCCGTGCCACCAGGCGGCACGCCGGGGTTCGGGCTCAACGGCATGGCCGAGCGGGTGGCGCTGTGCGGCGGCGAACTGCGGACGGGGCCGCGTCCCGATGGCGGCTTCCGGGTCCACGCCCTCATCCCTTTGGAGCAGTCATGATCACGGTGTTGCTGGTGGACGACCACGCGCTGGTGCGCATGGGGTTCAAGCTGATGCTCGACGCCCAGCCTGACGTGAGCGTGGTCGGCGAGGCCGGCGACGGGGCCGAGGCGGTCGAGCTGAGCAGGCGGCTGCGACCCGACGTGGTGGTGATGGACCTGCACATGCCCGGCCTGGACGGGGTGCGGGCGACCGAGCTGATCACCGCCGAGTTGCCCCACGTGCGGGTGCTGGCGCTGAGCACGTTCGACCTGGACGAGAACGTGGTCGCCGCGCTCCGGGCCGGGGCGGGCGGGTTCCTGCCCAAGGACATCTCGCCGGAGGAGCTGGTCGAGGGCGTCCGGGTGGTGCACCGGGGCGAGTCGGCCGTCGCGCCGCGCCTGCTCACCCGCCTGATCGGCACGTTCGTCCGCGCCTCGCGGCAGCGCCGGTCGGCGACCCCCACGCCCCCGGCCGGGCTGGCCGCGCTGACCGAACGCGAGCGGGAGATCCTGAAGCTGATCGCCCGCGGCCGGTCCAACGGGGAGATCGCCGGCGAACTGGGCGTGTCGTCGTCCACCGTGAAGAACCACGTGACGAACCTGTTCGCCAAGATCGACGTCAGGGACCGGGCACAGGCCGTGATCATCGCCTATGAGGCGGGCCTGATCACTCCTGGAGAGTAGGACCCAGGTCCCAGAGACACGCCGCCCGAACGGTTCTCTGGCAGGACGAGATCGGCGGCCGCCTGGGTCACGCTGGAGTCATGACCATGATCCGGGCAACGAGCCTGACCAAACGCTACGGGCGGACCGTCGCCGTGTCGGACCTGTCCTTCGACGTCGAACCCGGCCAGGTGACCGGGTTCCTCGGACCCAACGGCGCCGGCAAGTCCACCACCATGCGCATGATCCTCGGCCTCGACCGGCCCTCGGGCGGCTCGGTGCTCGTCGACGGGCTGCCCTACCAGGAGCTGCGCCACCCGCTGCGCAAGGTCGGCGCGCTGCTGGACGCCAAGGCCGTGCACGGCGGCCGGAGCGCCCGCAACCACCTGCTGGCCATCGCCCAGAGCAACGGCATCCCAGCGAGCCGGGTCGAGGAGGTGCTGGCGCTGGTCGGGTTGCGCGAGGTGGCCAGGCGGCGGATCGGCGGCTTCTCGCTCGGCATGTCGCAGCGCCTCGGGATCGCCGCCGCGCTGCTCGGCGACCCGGAGATCCTGCTCTTCGACGAGCCGGTCAACGGGCTCGACCCCGAGGGCATCCTGTGGATCCGCACGCTCATGCGCGAGCTGGCCGCCGAGGGCCGCACGGTCTTCGTCTCCAGTCACCTGATGAGCGAGATGGCGCAGACCGCCGACCACCTGGTGGTGATCGGCCGCGGCAGGCTGATCGCCGACACCAGCGTGGCGGAGTTCATCGGGCGCAGCTCGCAGGGCTACGTACGGGTGCGCTCGCCCCGCCTGGACGAGGTGGCGAAGCTGATCGAGATCGGTGAGCCGCACGCCGGCCACCTGCGCGTGACCGGGATGACCCCCCTGGAGATCGGCACGATCACCGCGCGGGCGGGGCTGCCGCTGGAGGAGCTGACCTTCGTCCAGCCCTCGCTCGAAGCCGCCTACATGGAGCTCACCAAGGACAGTCTGGAGTTCTCGTCATGATGGAGATCCTCACCTCCGAGTGGACCAAGATACGCTCGGTCCGCTCGACCGTCTGGACCCTGGCGAGCACGGCGCTGCTGATGCTGGCCATCGGTGTCCTGCTGTCGATCGCGGTGGCCGGCTCCACCGACGGGCCGGTGAACGGCGCGGAGGCCACCCGGGTCAGCATGGCCGGGCTGACGTTCGCCTCGCTGTCCATCGCCACGCTGGGCGTGCTGGTCGTCTCCAGCGAGTATCGGACCGGCGCCATCCGCACCTCGCTGATGGCCGTGCCCAGGCGGCTGCGGCTGCTGTCCGGCAAGATCGTGGTGTTCACCGCGGTGGCGCTGGTGGTCTGCATGGCCTCCTCGTTCGCCACCTTCCTCATCTCGCAGGCGATCCTCGACGGGCCCGCGCTCGGCGAGCCCGGCACGTTGCGGACGGTCGCCGGCACCGGCCTCTACCTGACGGCGTCCGGCCTGTTCGGGCTGGCGCTCGGCGCGCTCGTACGGCACACGCCCGGCGCGATCGTGGCGGCCATCGCCCTCATCCTCGTGCTGCCGCAGCTGACCAACGTGCTGCCCGGCGAGTGGGGCGCGGCCGTGCACGACCACTTCACCTCCAACGCGGGGCTGCAGATCGCGATGCCCGTGGAAAGCAATCCGCTGGGCCCGTGGAGTGGGTTCGGCGTCTACCTGGCCTGGATCGCGGTCACCCTGGTCGCGGCGGCCGTCCTGATGCGACGCCGGGACGCGTGACCGGTCGGTTCACTCGGCGCGCAGGGCGATGACGGGATCGAGCCGTCCCGCCCTGCGCGCCGGCGCGACCCCGAAGAACACGCCCACCACGACCGACACCCCGAAGGCCAGCGCGATGGACCACCAGGTGATCGAGGCGGGCACCTCGGTGAGCGACCTGATGGTCAGCGCGCCGCCGACGCCCAGCGCGATGCCGATCACGCCGCCGATCGTGGTCAGCAGCACCGCCTCGATGAGGAACTGGGCCAGCACGTCCCGCTGCCTCGCGCCGAGCGCCTTGCGCAGCCCGATCTCGCGGGTCCGCTCACGCACGCTGACCAGCATGATGTTGGACACGCCCACCCCGCCGACGAGCAGCGAGATGCCCGCGATGGCCGCCAGCACGCCGGTGAGCATGCCGAGGACGCTGCCGATCGTGCCCAGCAGCTGAGTCTGGGTGACGGCGGAGAACTTCTCCCCCGGATACCTCTCGACCAGCGCGGCCACCACCCGCGCCTGCAGCCGCTCGATCTCGTCGGGCCCTGAGGCGCCCACCGCGAGCCCGTTGACCCGGTCGATGCCGAGCATCCGCTGGGCCGTGGTCACCGGGACGTGCACCTCCTGGTCCCGCGAGAGCCCGAACGTCTGACCGACCGTGGCGTAGACGCCGATCACCCGGAACCTGACCCCCGCGATCGACACCTGGCGGCCGATGGGGTCGATGTCGCCGAACATCTCCGTCGCCACCTCCGCGCCGAGCACGGCCACCCGGCGCCGCGTGTCGACGTCGGTCTCGCTCAGCGCGCGGCCCCTGGCGAGCGGCCGCTCGAAGATGTTGGTGAGGTTCTGGTCGGTGCCGAGGATCGTGACGAACGCCTCGTTTCGCCCCACCCGTACGGTCTCCCCCGATTGGAGCGAGACCGTCACCTTGGCCGGGTCGCCGACCACGCGGCGCACGTAGGCCACGTCGGCCAGGCTGAGCCTGCTCTGCGTCGGCGCCGCGCCCACGCTGAGCCGGCCCGGCACGACCAGGATGATGTTGGTGCCGAGACCCGAGATCTGCTTCTCGACCGCGTCCTTCGCGCCGGTGCCGACGGCCACGAGGATCACCACGGCCAGCACGCCGATGATGACGCCGAGCATGGTGAGGACGCTGCGCAACCGGTTGACCCGCAGCGCCTCCAGCGCCATGGCGAACGCCTCACGCGTGTTCATGGCCTCACTCCGTTCGGCGGCTCGGTCACCGAGATCCGCCGCCTTCCCTCGTCACTCCGGTCGCTCCGCTCCCGGCGCTCCTCAGTCCAGGCGACGGCGCTCCCTCGCGGGTTCATGGCGTTCGGCTTGCGGTGCCGGTGTCGAGCTCGATGAGCCCGTCACGGACGTGGATCTGCCGCCTGGCGTGCGCCGCGACCTCGGGCTCGTGCGTGACCAGCACGACGGCCACCCCGCTCTCGCCGTTGAGCCGGTCGAGGATGGCCATCACCTCGGCGCCGTTGCGGGTGTCGAGGTTGCCGGTGGGCTCGTCGGCGAGCAGCACCTTGGGCTCGCCCACCAGCGCGCGGGCGATGGCCACCCGCTGCTGCTCGCCACCGGACATCTGGGACGGCCGGTGCTCCATCCGGTGGCCGAGCCCGACGGACTCCAGCGCGTCCTTCGCCCGGGCGCGCCGCTCGGACCTGCCGAGCCCCCGGTAGACCAGCGGCAGCGCGACGTTCTCCAGCGCGGTGGTCCTGGCCAGCAGGTGGAAGGACTGGAAGACGAAGCCGATGGTCCGGTTGCGCAGCTCCGCCAGCGCGGTTTCGGACAGGCCCGACATCTCCACGCCGTTGACCCGGAGCACGCCGGAGGTGGGCCGGTCGAGGCAGCCGAGCAGGTGCATGAGCGTGGACTTGCCGGAGCCGGACGGGCCGATGATGGCGGCGAACTCGCCCTGGCCGATCCGGAGCGAGACCCCGCGCAGCGCCTCGACGGCCACGCCGTCGAGTTGGTAGCGCCGGGTGAGGTCGACCGCCTCGATCGCGGGCGTCATGAGAGGCTCTGGCCCTGCCGTACGGAGTCGGCGCCCTTGACCACGATCCGGTCGCCGACCGACAGCCCGCCGAGCACCTCGACCACCGCCTCGCCCTGGGCGCCCAGCTTGACCACGCGGCGTTCGGCGACGCCGTTGCGGTCCGCCCAGACCACGCTCTCGCGCCCGCTGGTGACGATCGCGGAGGCGGGGACGGCGATGGCCGACGGCGACTCGCGCACGGTCAGCCGCGCCACCGCGCTCATCCCCGGCTTGGGGGTGGGCGCGTCGGTGCCGTCGTCGAAGGCGCCCGCGCCGAGCGAGAGCTGCACCGGGTAGCTGACGCCGCCGGTCGTGCCCTCCTTGGGGGTGACGCCGACGCCGGTCACGCGGGCCGGGTAGCCCGCGCCGGGCACGGCGTCGAGCTCCGCCGTGGCCCTGGTGCCCTTCTTGACCAGCAGGACGTCGGTCTCGTCGATGTCGGCGGACAGCGTGAGTTTCGAGACGTCGGTGACGGTCACGATCGAGTCGCCCGCCGACACGGGCACGCCGGTCGCCACCGGGCTGCCGCCGCCTGAGCCACCGGACGAGACCGAGGGCAGCTGCCCGCCGCCGCCGGGAAGCCGGCTGAGCAGGCCGTCCAGCCCGGCCGTGCCCCCGTCGCCCGACGCGCGGCCGAGCGTGACCACGCCCGCGAACGGCGCCTTGACGGTGAGCGACCTGACCGTGCCCTCCGCCGCCTTGACCGCGGCCTTCGCCTGCGAACTGGACGCGGCCTGGAGGGAGGCCATCGAGGAGGTCAGCCCGCCGAGCCCGCTGGTCACCCCGGACAGGACGCTGTTGACGGAGCGGTTGAGCTGCGCGGTGATCGACGCGAGCGCCCTGGTCTGCGCCCGGTGCTGGGCCTGCGCCAGGTCAATCGCGCCGAGCAGTTGCTTGCGGGCCTCGGTGTCGCGGATCTTCCTGGCCTCCCGGCGGGCCTTCGCGAAGTGCTTGCGCACCTTGGCATCGAAGGCCCTGGTGTCGAAGGAGGCGAGCCGGACCGTGGGGCGGCCGATGCTCGGGACGGCCCGGGTGGCCGACTTGGCCGCCGCGCGGGCCTGCTTGAGCTGGTCCTCGGCCTGGGGTGAGCGGATCTTGACCAGGGTCTGGCCCTTGGCGACCTGCTGGCCCTCGCGGACGTACAGTTCGGCGATCGTGCCCTGGGCGGGCGAGCGCAGCGTGGCCGTGGCGCGGGCACCAATCGTGGCCGGGGCCTCGACGATCTCGACGACCGGGGCTCGCCCGACCTCGGCGAGTGCGATGTTCGCCGGCTCTTCGGTGGTGCAGCCGGTGAGAGCGAGTAAGACGAGCAGCGGGGGGATGCCGCGACGAATCGTCACCCGGCCCATCGTAAGGATCTGGTCACGCGGGTGACGGAGAAACCATCCATCGACGGCACTCCAGGCGCTTGCGGCCCTTCGCGGTCAGCCGGCGGCGAGCTCGCGGCCCCGGTCGCGGGCGGCCTCGATGGCGGCCAGGAAGGCGGCGCGCACGCTGTGCCGTTCGAGCTCGGCGATGGCCGCGATCGTGGTGCCGCCGGGCGAGGTGACGGCCTCGCGCAGGATCACCGGGTGCTCGCCCGAGTCGCGCAGCATCACGGCCGCGCCCACGATGGACTGGGTGACCATGTCGAGCGCGGCGGCTCTCGGCATGCCGAGCAGGATGCCCGCGTCGACCATGGCCTCGACCAGGTAGAAGAAGTAGGCGGGGCCGCTGCCCGACAGCGCGGTGGCGGCGTCCTGCTGCGACTCGGGGATGCGCAGCACCTTGCCGACCGGCTTGAGCAGGCCCTCGGTGTGCCTGAGGTGCTCCTCGCCCGCGTGGGCGCCCGCCGAGATGACGCTCATCGCCTCGTCGAAGCGGATCGGCGTGTTGGACATGACCCTGACCACGGGCACCTCGACACCGAGCCGCTGCTCGACGAAGGACGTGGTGATGCCGGCCGCGGCGGTGATCACCAGGCGGTCGGCGGGCACGTAGGGGGCGATCTCGGTCAGCAGCGTCGCCATGTCCTGCGGCTTGACGGCCAGGATCAGCGTGTCGGCGGCCTTGGCGGCCTCGGCGTTGGTGACGGTGCGCACGCCGTAGGACTCGCGCAGCGCCTGCGCCCGCTCGGGCCTGCGGGTGGTGGCCAGGATGTCGCCCGGCTTGAACCCGGCGCGCAGCAGCCCGGACAGCAGGGCCTCGCCCATTTTGCCGGTGCCCAGAATCGCAATCACGTCAGCAGCCTACCGACCGCTCAACGTCTGCCCAGCAGTGACCGCAGGAAGAAGGCCAGGTTGCGGGGCCGTTCGGCGAGGCGGCGCATGAGGTAGGGGTACCAGTCGGAGCCGTAGGGCACGTAGACCCGCATCCGGCCGCCCAGCGCCGCCAGCCGACGCTGCTCGTCGGGGCGTACGCCGTAGAGCATCTGGTACTCGAAGGACGAGGTGTCGCGCCCGTGGAGCACGGCGAGCGTCGAGGCGATCTCCACCAGCCGCGGGTCGTGCGTGGCGACCATCGGGTAGGCGGCGCCGTCCATCAGCACCCTGAGGCAGCGTACGAACGAGCGGTCGATGTCGGACGTGGACGTGTAGGCCCCCGGGGCGGTGTAGGCGCCCTTGCAGAGCCGCACCCGGGCGCCGTCGAGCTCGGCGAGCCGCGCGCAGCGCTCCTGCGCGCCGGGCAGGTAGGCCTGCACCACGACGCCCACGCCGGGATGCTCCTTGCGCAGCATCGCGTGCACGGAGTGCAGCCCCGGGATGGTGTCGTGCTCCTCGGCGTCGAGCGTGAGCGTGATGCCCCGGAGGGCGGCCCGCTCGCAGATGGTGGCCGCGTTGTCGAGCGCGGTCTGCTCGCTCAGCCGCAGGCCCAGCGCGGTCAGCTTGACCGACACGTCGGCGCCCTCGGGTATCCGGCCGAGCAGGTCGAGGTAGGCGTGGACGGCGCCCTCCGCCTGCGCCCTGTCGGTCACCTCCTCGCCCAGGTGGTCGACCGAGACGAGCAGGCCCTCGCGGGTCAGCTCTGACACGACCGCGCCGATGTCGTCGGCGACGTAGCGCCTGACCACGTCCTTGGTCAGCGGCGAGGTGGACACGAGGCGCTCGGCGCGCTCGCTTCTGGAGACGGCCAGCAGGGCCTGACGGAGCACGGGTCCAACCCTAACTTCACCGGAGCGGCGACCGCTGGCTCTGTCCCGATGAACCTGTGGACGGCCCCGTCCGTCGTATGGGTATGCGCACGATGACAGCGACTCTTCTGGCCGGGTGTCTGGTGCTCGCGACGGGCTGTGGCACGGCGTCGTCCGAGGGACGGACCACGTCCTCCGCTCCGGACACGCCGGTGTCGGCCTCGGCCGTGTCGACGACCCCCACCACCTCCGTCCCCAAGGGCCCCGAGCCGGTCAAGCCGATCGGCGACGCGATCAACACCCGCAAGGTCCCCTGGACCAAGGCCGAACGCCTGTCGAAGGGCACCAAGATCCGGCTGGTCTGGACGTCGGGTGTGGCCCCCTGCACCGTGCTCGACCGGGTGAAGGTCAAGGAGACCCGCAAGCGGGTCACCATCACCCTGTACGAGGGGACGGCGCCGCAGGCGAAGGACGTCTCCTGCATCATGATCGCGATCGAGAAGACCACGACCGTCAAGCTCAAGAAGCCGCTCGGCAAGCGCAAGCTCGTGGACGGCGGCAAGTCCTGAGCCGACCGGGCGAGACTTCCGACAACCCCGGCATGGACTCCGTGCCGGGGTTTCGCGTGCAAGAGGGCGGGAATGCGTGGCGCGTCAGTTAGCTTGAGTCGAGTAGGCTCAAGTCGTTTGACAAACCTTCCAGGCATTCGTAGGTTGAGTCTGACCGACTCAACTTTGACTACAAGGACGTACTCATGGCACGTGCGGTAGGTATCGACCTTGGGACGACCAACTCCGTCGTCTCGATCCTCGAGGGCGGTGAGCCCACCGTCATCGCAAACGCGCAGGGCTCGCGGACCACCCCGTCCGTGGTCGCCTTCGCGAAGAACGGCGAGGTCCTGGTCGGCGAGGTCGCCAAGCGCCAGGCCGTCACCAACGTGGACCGGACCATCCGCTCCGTCAAGCGCGAGATGGGCACCAACTGGTCCCAGGAGATCGACGGCAAGAAGTTCTCCCCCCAGCAGATCAGCGCCTTCGTGCTGCAGAAGCTCAAGCAGGACGCCGAGGCCTACCTGGGCGAGAAGATCACCGATGCGGTGATCACGGTTCCGGCCTACTTCAACGACTCCCAGCGGCAGGCCACCAAGGAGGCCGGCACGATCGCGGGCCTCAACGTGCTCCGCATCATCAACGAGCCCACCGCCGCGGCGCTCGCCTACGGACTCGACAAGGACCAGGACCAGACGATCCTCGTCTTCGACCTCGGCGGCGGCACCTTCGACGTGTCCCTGCTCGACGTCGGCCAGGAGGACGGCCACGGCTTCGTCGAGGTCAAGGCCACCTCCGGCGACAACCACCTCGGTGGCGACGACTGGGACCAGCGGGTCGTCGACGAGCTGGTCACCCGGTTCAAGAACGCCCACGGCGTCGACCTGTCCAAGGACAAGATGGCCCTCCAGCGCCTGCGTGAGGCGGCGGAGAAGGCCAAGATCGAGCTGTCCAGCCAGTCCGAGACCAGCATCAACCTGCCCTACATCACGGCTTCGGCCGAGGGCCCGCTACACCTCGACGAGAAGCTGACGCGCGCCGAGTTCCAGCGGCTGACGGCCGACCTGCTCGAGCGGACCAAGGGCCCGTTCCACCAGGTCATCAAGGACGCCGGCATCAAGCTCGCCGACATCGCCCACGTGGTGCTCGTCGGCGGCTCGACCCGCATGCCCGCCGTCACCGAGCTCGTCAAGGAGCTGACCGGCGGCAAGGAGCCCAACAAGGGCGTCAACCCCGACGAGGTCGTCGCCATCGGCGCCGCGCTGCAGGCCGGCGTGCTCAAGGGCGAGGTCAAGGACGTCCTGCTGCTCGACGTGACCCCGCTGTCGCTGGGCATCGAGACCAAGGGCGGCATCTTCACCAAGATCATCGAGCGCAACACGACGATCCCGACCAAGCGCTCCGAGGTCTTCACCACGGCCGAGGACAACCAGCCGTCGGTGCAGATCCAGGTCTACCAGGGCGAGCGCGAGATCGCCTCCTACAACAAGAAGCTCGCCACGTTCGAGCTGACCGGCATCGCGCCGGCGCCGCGCGGCATCCCGCAGATCGAGGTCACCTTCGACATCGACGCCAACGGCATCGTCAACGTCTCCGCCAAGGACCTGGGCACGGGCAAGGAGCAGACGATGACGATCACCGGCGGCTCCGCGCTGCCGAAGGACGACATCGAGCGGATGATGCGCGAGGCCGAGTCCTACGCCGAGGAGGACAAGAAGCGCCGCGAGGAGGCCGAGGTCCGCAACAACGCCGACGGGCTCGCCTACCAGACGGAGAAGTTCCTCCGCGAGAACGACGACAAGGTCCCGGGCGAGATCAAGACCGAGGTCAACGACGCGCTGAGCGAGCTGAAGAAGGCTCTCGACGGCACCGACACCGACCTCATCCGCACCTCCGCGGAGAAGCTCGCCACGGTCAGCCAGAAGATGGGTTCCGCGATCTACGCCCAGAGCCAGGGCGCGAGCGGCGAGGGCGCCCCGCAGGACGCCGCGCAGGGCCAGCAGACCCAGGACAAGGCCGACGACGACGTCGTCGAGGCCGAGATCGTGGACGACGACCAGGCTAAGAAGGACAAGTGATGCTGCCGCGCGACAACGGGCACGAGGAGCCGGTGATCCGCGACAACCGCAAGATCGACCCCGAGACGGGAAAGGTGCGCGTGCCCTCAGATGGCAAGGCCGAGCAGCCCGCCGCTCCTGAGGCCAAGGCCCAGGACGGCGAGCTGAAGGCACAGCTCACCGAGCGGACCGCCGATCTCCAGCGCCTCCAGGCCGAATACACCAACTACCGCAAGCGGGTCGAGCGTGACCGGATCGCGGTCCGCGAGCAGGCCGTCGCGGGCGCGTTGATGGAGCTCCTTCCCGTGCTCGACGACATCGGACGGGCCCGCGACCACGGCGAGCTCAACGGGGGCTTCGCGAAGGTGGCAGAGTCACTGGAAGCGACGCTCACCAAGCTCGGGCTCTCCGCGTTCGGCCAGAAGGGCGACCCCTTCGACCCGACCGTCCACGAGGCGCTGATGCACAGCTACTCGCCGGACGTGACCGAGCCCACCGCGATCGAGGTGTTGCAGCTGGGTTACCGCATGGGTGAGCGGCTGCTGCGCCCGGCGCGGGTGGCCGTGGCCGAGCCCGAGGACGCCCCCCCGGCGTCCGCAGACGACGACAACTGACAAAGAGCGAAGGGCCCTGTAGATGAGCACCAAGGACTACCTGGAGAAGGACTACTACGCCGTCCTTGGTGTGCCCAAGTCCGCCACCGCCGATGAGATCAAAAAGGCGTACCGGAAGCTGGCCAGGCAGTATCACCCGGACACCAACCAGGGCGACCCGGCCAAGGAGACCAAGTTCAAGGAGGTCTCCGAGGCCTACGACATCCTGTCCGACAGCAAGCGCCGCAAGGAGTACGACGAGGCGCGCACGCTGTTCGGGTCGGGTGTCGGCGGCCAGCGTCCCGGCGGTGGCGGGTTTCCGTTCGACTTCGGTGACCTGTTCGGCGGCACGGCCGGCCAGCAGGGCGGTCACGGTGCGGGAGAGCGCATCGGCGACCTGTTCGGCGGGCTGTTCAACCGCGGCGGTTCGACGCGTACGAGCGGCACGACGCGTCCGCGCCGTGGCCAGGACGTCGAGTCCGAGGTCACGCTGACGTTCACCGAGGCGGTCGAGGGCAGCACGGTGTCACTCCGCCTGACCAGCTCGGCCGCCTGCGCGGCGTGCACCGGCACGGGAGCCAAGGCCGGCACGACCCCCCGGGTCTGCCCGACCTGCGAGGGCACCGGCGCGGCGAGCCGCAACCTGGGCAACTTCGCCTTCTCCGAGCCCTGCCGTGACTGCAAGGGCCGCGGGCTGCTCGTCGACGACCCGTGCCCCGTGTGCGAGGGCAGCGGCCGGGCCAAGAGCACCCGCACCATCCAGGCGCGCATTCCCGCCGGGGTGGCCGACGGCCAGCGGGTCAAGCTCAAGGGCAAGGGCGCGCCGGGCGAGAACGGCGGTCCCGCCGGAGACCTCTACATCCAGACCAACGTCAAGCCGCATGCGGTGTTCGGCCGGATGGGCGACAATCTCACGATCGTCGTGCCGGTGACGTTCACCGAGGCGGCGCTCGGCGCCGAGATCAAGGTGCCGATCCTCAAGGGAATGCCGGTCACGCTGCGCATTCCGCCGGGCACGCCCAACGGCCGTACGTTCAGGGTGCGCGGCAGGGGTGTCGCCCGCAAGGACGGCACCAAGGGAGACCTGCTCGCCAGTGTCGAGGTGGTCGTTCCCAAGACGCTCGACGACAAGTCGCGTGATCTCCTGTCGGAGTTCAACACCGCGACCGCGGGTGACGACCCGCGGGCCGATCTCATTCTGCGAGCCAGAAGCGAGTAGCCGATGGACGCCAACTATTTCGACCTGTCAGACGACACTCCTGTCTATGTGATCTCGGTGGCCGCCCAGCTGTCGGGCCTGCATCCGCAGACGTTGCGGCAGTATGACCGGCTCGGGCTGGTCTGCCCAGGCCGTACGGCGGGACGTGGCCGCCTCTACTCGACCCGCGACATCGTCCAGTTGCGCGAGGTGCAGCGGCTCTCCCAGGAGGAGGGCATCAACCTCGCCGGCATCAAGCGGATTCTCGAGCTCGAGAACGAGGCGTTGCGGCTGCGTGAGGAGGTTCACCGCCTCCGCTCCGAGATGCAGATGGTCAGGGCGCTGATCCGATACGAGCTGCCACCGGGGGCCTAGAAAGATGGACTACAAGCTCACCCAGAAAAGTCAGGAGGCTCTTTCGGGGGCCATGCGGCGCGCCGCCGCCGAGGGCAACCCGGAGATCGCTCCGGTCCACCTGCTGAGCACACTGCTCTCCCAGACCGGCGGCACCGCCATGCCCCTGCTGGAAGCCGTGGGCGCCGACTGGAAGACCTTGCGGGCCAAGGCCGAGGAGCAGCTGGCCGCGCTGCCCAAGGCGCAGGGCTCCACCGTGAGCGCGCCGTCGAGCTCGCGCCAGCTGCTGACCGTGATCAACACGGCGGCCCAGCGGGCCAAGCGGCTGGAGGACGAGTACGTCTCCACCGAGCACCTGCTCGTGGGCCTGGCCACCGACGGCGGCCAGACGGCCGAGCTGCTCAAGTCGCAGGGGGCGACCCCGCAGGCGCTGCTCGACGCGTTCGAGAAGGTGCGCGGCCACGCCCGCGTCACCAGCGCGACCCCCGAGGACACCTACCAGGCGCTGGAGAAGTACGGCGTCGACCTGACCGAGCAGGCCCGCAGCGGCAAGCTCGACCCGGTCATCGGCCGCGACTCCGAGATCCGCCGGGTCGTGCAGGTGCTGTCGAGGCGCACCAAGAACAACCCGGTGCTGATCGGCGAGCCCGGCGTCGGCAAGACCGCCGTCGTCGAGGGCCTCGCCCAGCGCATCGTGGCCGGTGACGTGCCCGAGTCGCTGCGCAACAAGCGGCTGATCTCGCTCGACCTGAGCGCGATGGTCGCGGGCGCGAAATACCGGGGCGAGTTCGAGGAGCGGCTCAAGGCCGTGCTGTCCGAGATCAAGGAGAGCAACGGGCAGATCGTCACCTTCATCGACGAGCTGCACACCGTGGTGGGCGCGGGCGCGGCCGAGGGCTCGATGGACGCGGGCAACATGCTCAAGCCCATGCTGGCCCGCGGCGAGCTGCGCATGATCGGCGCGACGACGCTCGACGAGTACCGCGAGCGCATCGAGAAGGATCCCGCGCTGGAGCGGCGCTTCCAGCAGGTGTACGTGGGCGAGCCCACGGTCGAGGACACGATCGCGATCCTGCGCGGGCTGAAGGGCCGCTACGAGGCCCACCACCAGGTGCAGATCGCCGACAGCGCGCTGGTCGCCGCCGCCGCGCTGTCCGATCGCTACATCACCAACCGCTTCCTCCCCGACAAGGCCATCGACCTGGTCGACGAGGCCGCCTCCCGGCTCCGCATGGAGATCGACTCCCGCCCGGTGGAGATCGACCAGCTCCAGCGCAACGTCGACCGGATGAAGATGGAGGAGCTGGCGCTGTCCAAGGAGACCGACGAGGCCTCCGTCCAGCGGCTGGAGCGGTTGCGCAAGGAGCTGGCCGACCGCCAGGAGGAGCTCAACGCCCTGGTCGGCCGCTGGGAGCACGAGAAGGCCGGCCTGAACAAGGTCGGCGAGCTGAAGAAGCAGCTCGACGAGGCCCGCGGTGGCGCCGAGCGGGCCCAGCGCGACGGCGACTTCGAGACGGCCTCCAAACTCATGTACGCCGAGGTCCCCAGGCTGGAGCAGGCGCTGCGCGCCGCGTCCGAGGCCGCGCCGTCCGACAACGCCATGGTCAAGGAGGAGGTCGGCCCCGACGACATCGCCGAGGTCATCTCGTCCTGGACGGGCATCCCGGCCGGGCGTCTGCTGGAGGCTGAGACGGCCAAGCTGCTCCGCATGGAGGAGGAGCTGGGCAGGCGTCTCATCGGGCAGCAGCGGGCCGTACAAGCCGTCTCCGACGCCGTACGGCGCAGCCGCGCGGGCATCTCCGACCCCGACCGGCCGACGGGCTCGTTCCTGTTCCTCGGCCCCACCGGCGTGGGCAAGACCGAGCTGGCCAAGGCGCTGGCGGAGTTCCTGTTCGACGACGAGCGGGCGATGACCCGCATCGACATGAGCGAATACTCCGAGAAGCACAGCGTCGCCCGGCTGGTCGGCGCGCCTCCCGGCTACGTGGGCTACGAGGAGGGCGGCCAGCTCACCGAGGCGGTGCGGCGCCGGCCCTACACCGTGGTGCTGCTCGACGAGGTGGAGAAGGCGCATCCCGAGGTCTTCGACATCCTGCTGCAGGTGCTCGACGACGGGCGGCTGACCGACGGGCAGGGCCGCACGGTCGACTTCCGCAACACGATCCTGATCCTCACCTCCAACATCGGCTCGCAGTTCCTGGTCGACCCGAAGCTGGAGAACGGCGCCAAGCGCGAGGCCGTCATGGGCGCGGTGCGGGGCTCCTTCAAGCCCGAGTTCCTCAACCGGCTCGACGACGTGATCCTGTTCGACGCGCTCGGCACCGAGGAGCTGACCCGCATCGTCGACCTGCAGGTCGACCGGCTCGCGCAGCGGCTGTCCGACCGCAGGCTGACGCTGGACGTCACGCCCGCCGCCCGCGAGTGGCTGGCGCTCACCGGCTACGACCCGATGTACGGCGCGCGTCCCCTGCGCCGCCTGGTCCAGTCGGCGATCGGCGACAAGCTGGCCAAGGCGGTGCTGTCCGGCGAGGTCGTCGACGGCGACGGGGTCAAGGTCGACCTCGGCGACGACGAGCTGACGATCCAGCGGGCCTGATCACACGCCCGGCCGATGCCCGGAGACCGATCGGTCTCCGGGCGTCGGCGTCTCACGGGAGGGTCAGGCGGCGTCCCTCTCGGTAAGGTCTGGCCCACCCTTCAGGCAAGCCGCCTGCCGCGCGACGCCCGCCTGGCTAGCTTCAGCGTTCGTCAGATCACCGAGAACGATCAGGGGGACGTGAAGTGTCATCTCGGAACATCCGAAGCGTCATTGCGGTGGCCACTCTGACCGCGGGGGTGTCCTGGTTCGCGGCTAGCCCGGCGGCTGCGGACGACTGCGCCCACCGGTCGGCGACGCCGAACCTGCCCGCGACCACGACGACGTTCTGTGACGGGCCGCTCGGCGTCCAGACGCCCGGCGGCGAGGTGTACGACCTCGCCGGGCAGGAGGGCGAGGAGGTGTCCGAGGTCGTCACGCGGACGGCCAAGCGGCTCGGCCTGACCGGCCTGGCGACGGCCGGATCCGACACGGCCGCGGCCGACCTGGCCGGAGACGCCGCCTCGGGCCGGCCCGCGCTGCCGTCCGGGGTCCAGAACCCGGCGGGGCTGAAGGACGTGTCGACGATGACCTCGACGCCCGACCTTCCCGGGCTTCCGACGGTGCCGTTCGCGCTGCCCGTCGCGACGTCCTTCGGCGAGCTCACCGACGGCGAGCGGCCGGTGGTCCTCCCCCGGCCCGAGGTCTTCCGCCGGCCGGTGCACAGGCTGCCGCGCAGGGTCGCGACGAAAACCCTCGCCACGGTGCCCAAGGCGGTGGACGCCACCCAGCTGCCGCGGACCGACGTCGCTGAGGTCGGCGGTGTCGGCGATCTGCTGAAGGATCTCGACCTCGACTGACCACGGCCGCTGGGCGGGCGCCGGTCCGGCGCTGACGCCCACCACGCCCGTGTGCGGGCCGCGCCGCCCGCCCACGGCTTTCCATAGGTGAAGGGGCCGCGGCCGGCCGGCCGCGGCCTCTTCGCGCCGCGCTCAGGAGATCAGCGCGTCGATCTCGTCCTCGGGCAGGCCCAGGTCGACCCTGATGCGATAGCGGGTGCGCAACAGGGCCAGGTGCTCGGGGTCGTCCTCGTCGCAGGCCAGCACGGCCTGGGTCGCCCACTCGAGTCCGGCCTTCAGGTCGCCGTAGGCGACCAGGGTCTCGGCGATCGTGTGGGACGTCGCCGGGGTCGCCCGGCCCTCGGTGCGGATGGTTTCGATGACCTCCCTCGCCTCAGCGGGTCTGTCGAGCTCGAACAGCGTGTCGGCGATGCCGGCGCGCGGGTCGATGCTCGACTCGCCACCGTCCTCCATCGCGCGCTGGAAGCACTCCAGCGCGCGCGCCGGCTGCCCGGCCGCTCGCCATTCCTCGGCCGCGAGGACCAGGATGGACGCCCTGGAGACATCGCCTGAGGAATAACTCAGCGCGACGTCGTACAGCCGCCTGGCCAGGGAGCTGTGGTCGTCGGCCAGCAGTGCCTGCTCAAGCAGGCGATCAAGGTGCTCACGGGTCACATGCGCCACAACGCGAGACTACCGAGCCCCATGCCGCTTTGCCCGGTCAATGCACATCGCCGATGCAGCACGAGTTTTGCCGACGTTCTGGTAAAGCCTGACTACGCTCGGCGTGTCCCGGCAGCTCGAAGGGCATATTCCGGTAACACGCGCGCGGGCGGGAGGGGCTGCGATGAGCATGTCCAAGCAGATGACCTTCACGCTCGCCTGTGCGGTGGCCCTGTCGGCCTTGGTGCCGGGCACGGCCGGATACCTGTCGGCGCGCCTGGAGGCGATCCGCACAGCGGAGCGCTCGCTGCGCGCGGTCGAGGTCAGGCTGGACGTCAGGATGGCCCGCGAGGCGAGAGAGGGCGGCTCCGTGTCGTTCCCGGAGCACTGCGTGTCCCCATCGACGACGGCCGAGCCACCGGCCACGGCGCTGCGGACCGAGGACCGGCACCACCGCAGGGACCACCGGCCGGCGCAGCTGTCGGACTGGCTGCCCCAGCTGGTCGAGGCGCACTAGGCCGGGCGGTGCCACCGCGGTGGGGCTCAAGCCGACTAGCGACCGCTGCCCGAGGTGATGCCTCCTTGGGAACCGATCACTTCGACCTGGCCGAGGTCGGCGGTCTTCGGCGGGATGCGCGCGACGACCTGGATCAGCTCGGTGGTCTTCATGTAGGTGTAGTACTTGCCGGGCAGGAGCCCGTTGTCCTTCCGGAAGACGTAGTTGCGTTGCGGCCCCTGGTGTACGTCGTAGCGGCGGGTCCGTTCGATAGTGGTGAAGGCGAGCGCTCCGCCGTCGGCCGTGCGCAGGGCGTAGGAGGGGTACACAGTGGCCGGACGAGCGCTCTCGGTGAGCTTGGCGTACTGGCTCATCTTGACGCGGTTGGACGAGGCGTCGGTGGTGAGCCAGTCGGCGGCGAAGCGACTCTTGGACGTCTCGGTGCCCTTGCCTGCCAGGTGGGCGGCGTAGCTCTTGGCGAACGTGGCGGGTGACATGATCAGCCCGCTGGAGTCGGAGTGCGCCACCGCCTCGGCCGTTCCCGAGGCGTCCGTCGCGATCTCAGGGAGTCCGGCCGCGACCTGGCCCTCGAAGGCATCGGTGGCGTACATCTGCCGCCAGGAGTCTCCGGCGCTGGCGAACACCAGGTAGGTCGGTTCCTCGGCGGTCCCGATCTTGCTCTTCCAGTACGCCGTGGTCAGGAACCAGCGCCCCTCCTTGACGGCCGGCACGGTGTAGGTGGGCTTGGTGTAGCCGAACGGCTGGTAACCGTCGCGGCGGCCGAGCTTGCGACTGGAGGCGTAGGCCGCCTTGTCGATGACGAGGCTGGAGCCGCCTTCGTAACCCGCCAGCAGTTTGTCGTTCTTGGCCTTGTTGGCGGCGTTGTTGCGCTTGACGTAGTCCTCCAGGACCGAGGCGGTCTCCTGGGCGGTGACCGGAGCGGCCGAGGGTGTCGGGGTGGCGGTGGCCGTTGCGGGCGCCGCCTGCTTCGGGCCGCCTCCCGGCAGGACGGAGCATCCTGCCACCGCTAACCACCCAACCATGCACATAAATCGCCGCATCAAGACCGCCTCCCGATATTTCGGCACCAAAGCGGCCAAACCTATCAACAGTGCTTGTCAGGTGCACGAAGAACTCAGGGAGCTCCGAACCTCGTACAGGCCCCTAAGCGGGAGTGGGCGACCAGGCGTTGAGCTGGCGCGACAGGAAGCCCCGGACGAGCTGCTTGGCCGCCTCGATGATCTCGGGCGACCCCTCGGGCAGGCGCCGGAACGCCAGCTTGAGGACCGCGTCGCCGGCTTCGACGGCGACCAGCACGGCCACGTCGAGCTCGTGGCTGTCGGCCAGCCCGAACTCACTGAGCAACAGCCCGCGCAGCCGCCCGGCGATCACCGTGTTGTTGTCGGAGTCGGAGTCGAGCAGGTTGAGGTCGACCACGTCGCCGAAGTGCAGGCTCTTGAAACCTGGAACGGTCCGATGCATCGTGACGTACTCGTCGATGATCGCGTCGACCGCCTCCCACCAGCCGTCGTAGTCCTCTTCGAGGAACCTGCGACCGACGCGGGAGACGAACAGCTCGACGTTGCGCCGGGTCAGCTCCTGGGTGATCGCTCGCTTGTCGGGAAAGAACTGGTAGACCGACCCGATCGCGACACCGGCCCGGTCCGCGATGCGAGTGGTCGAGAGCGCCTCGTAGCCGATCTCGTCGAGAAGCTCGGCACAGGCGTCGAGCATCCGCTCGACGCGACGCGCGCTACGGCGCTGTGTGGGCCGCCGTCGTAACGGCTGGCGCTGCGAGCAGTCTTCGTCAATTTGGGGGGACGGCACGAATTCCATCCTCCCCCCATCCGGGCGATCGTTACCGGTCAATGGGCTTATTTCTCCGGGAGACCGCTCTCTCAGAAACACCGGACAACCGGGCCAGCCCTCGCATCGCGCCCGGGGAGATCCTGGACAGCGCGTAGCCGATCTTCCCCTCGGCGTTGACCGGGACGACGGGCTGGTCACGGTGTACGGCGCGAAGGATGTGCGCGGCGACCCGCTCGGGCGGATAGCCGCGGCGCTCCAGCCCGCGTTCGGCGGCCTCACGCAGGTCGCCTGCGCCGACGTACGTGGCGTTGCGGGCGATGCGGGTGGACACGAAGCCGGGGCAGATCGCGCTCACGCCGATGCCCTTGCCGGCGAGCTCGGCCCGGAGGCAGTCGCTGAGCATCTTCACCGCCGCCTTGGAGGTGGAGTAGGCGGGCAGCACCCTCGACGGGGCGAACGCGGCGAGCGAGGCGATGTTGACGATGTGGCCGCCCTCTCCGCGCTCGACCATCTGCGCGGCGAACAGGCGGCAGCCGTGGACCACGCCCCACAGGTTGACGTCGATGGTCCGCCGCCAGTCGTCGACCGAGTGGTCCAGGAAACCGCCGCTGACCGCGATCCCCGCGTTGTTCACCACGATGTCCGGTACGCCGTACTCAGTCCGGATATTTCGTGCGAAGTCCTCCATCTGTGCGGCGTCGGCCACGTCGACCCGCACGGCGTGCGCCGTCCCCGCGAGGTCCTTGGCGATGCCGTCGGCGGTGCGCGCCGCCGCGTCGGCGTCGAGATCGGCGCAGACCACCTCGGCCCCGTGCGCCGCGAAGGCCCGCGCGGTGGCGCGGCCGATCCCGCTGCCCGCGCCGGTGATCACCACCAGCCGATCCTGGAACGCCCGGCGCCCCTCCTTCACCAGCGCGGCGCGCAGACTCCTCGCGGCCGGGCCGCCACCGGTGTGCTCGGCGAACTCGGCGATCATCCGGGCGACCACGGCGGGGTGGGTGCGCTGCGCCCAGTGCCCGGCGGCGATCCGGCGGTGCCAGAACCTCCGCACCCCCCGCCCGAGCCAGGCCACCAGGGCCGGGGACACGAACCGGTCACGGGTCGCGTCGATCAGCTGAACCGGCACATCGATGTCCGGCTCGGCCTCGCCGCCCGACCGGTCGCCTATGTTCCGCCGGTAGAGCCAGAGCCCGTTGGCGGCGTCCTTCTCCAGCGTGGGCGCGGGATGGCCGGGGCGGGGCTGGACGCCGTCGAGTCGCAGGGTGCGCTCCAGCAGGCCGGGCATGACCGTACGCCAGGCCAGCTCGGGCAGGTAGGGGGTCTGGAACGCGCCGATGTACCACGACCTGGCGAGTTGCCCGGCGACGTCGCGACGCCTGCCGCGCCTGGCGAAACTCGTCGTCTGGGCGACGCCCGGGCCACCGAAGCCGGTGAAGGAGATGATCCGGTCGCGCAGGCCGGGCCTGGCCACCACGTCCCAGCCCTGCACCGAGCCCCAGTCGTGACCGACGAGGTGCACGGCGGGCTTGCCGATCGCGTCGAGCACGGCCACCAGGTCGGCCGCCAGGTGGTCGAGGGTGTAGTGGCCGGTGTCGCGCGGGGCACTGGAGTCGCCCGCGCCGCGCACGTCGTACCGCACCACGTGGAACCGGTCGCGCAGGAGGCCGGCCACTTCGTCCCAGACGCGGTGCGTGTCCGGATAGCCGTGGATCAGCAGGATCGTGGGATCGTCCGGGTCGCCCTCCTCTAAGACCGCCAGCCGCACGTCACCGGATTCGATCCATCGCATCGCGACCTCCTATTGGACGACTCGTCCAAACATAGAGCGGGTCAGGGGCGCGAGGCCAGACCGGTGCAGGAACGCAGCGCCCGCCAGTCGGCCACCGCCTGGGTGCGGGCCGAGCCGGTCATCGGCACCGGCAGGCCGCCCTGGATGGTGGCGGGAGTCCAGCTGTCCTTGAGCACCTTGCGGCCGTTGATGGTGAGGGTCAGCACGCCGGTGCGGCCGGTGGTGGCGGGGTTGGAGTTGTAGAAGACGAAGTTGCCCAGGCCGTAACTGATGTAGGCGTTGCCCAGGTATCCGGCGCCGAGCAGGATGTGCGCGTGGCCGCCGACCACCACGTCGGCACCCGCTTTGACCAGCTTGGGGGCGAGCGAGAGCTGCGCCGGGTTGGGACACTTCTGCATCTCGGTGCCCCAGTGCAGGTGCACGATCACGGTGTCGGAGTTCTTGCGCGCCTGGCGTACGGCCTTCAGCAGGCGGTCCTCATTCTTGGCCGAGGCGAGCCCGCCCTTGTCGCCGCCGGCCGTCCACGAGGCGATGAACTCCGCGTCGAGCACCTGGGTCGCCCCGATGATCGACACCCGGTTGCCGTTGACGACCTTGCGGTACGGCTTGTACGCCTCGGCCTCGTTCTTTCCGATGCCCACCACCGGGAACCTGGACCGTTTGATGGCCGCCAGCGAGTCGGCCAGCCCGGTGTCCATGTAGTCCATGCCGTGGTTGTTGGCCATCGACACCACGTCCACGCCGGCGGCCTTGAGCGCGGTGAACGCGCTGGCCGGCGCCCGGAATGTGTACTGCTTGCCCGGCGCGGGGGTGCCGCCCGTGGTGATCGCGGTCTCCAGGTTGATCATGGACAGGTCGGCCTTGCGCAGGACCTGCGCGATCGGCCCCAGCGCCGTGCGCGGGTCGTTCAGCCGGGGCCGCAGCATCCCCTCGAAGTGCACGTCGCCGCCGAACGAGATCGTGAACGGCCGCCGCACGGGCGACGGCTTGGCCGAGGCGGTCGTGGGCTTCTCGACCACTTCCTGGCTCTGCGGCTCCGGCTCGGCAGTGGAGCACGCGGAGGCCGCGGTGAGGGCGCCGACGACGGCCACGGCGAGGAGGGCACGGGGGAGTCTCACTTGTTGGCACTTCCGCTCGATCCAGACGTTCAGCCCACGAGCATGCCATGTGCGACCGGTTTGTGCGCGTCGCTAACCGACGGCCATGAGCCACTCCACGGCGGCGCGGCTCTCCTCCCCGAGCGGCGTGTAGATCACCAGGCGCGTCTCGGGCGCCGACGCCAGGTCGAAGCTGGTGATGCGGAAGCCGATCTCACCCAGCACCTCGTGCTTGAACCTCTTGTCCCGCGGCCCGCGCTCGGCCACGTCCTGGCGCGCCCAGAGCCTGGCGAACTCGGCGCTCTCCGCGCTCAGCCGGCGGACGAAGTCCTGCCAGCCGGGATCGTCGGAGTGGCGGCTGTAGGCGCCCCGGAAAATCGCCACGGCCCGCGACAGATCCTGGTCGCGGTCGGCCGGCGTGGCCGACATCCTGGGGTTGAGGCAGCCCTGCCAGAGGGTGTTGCGCTCGCCCTCCGGGGCCGCGACGACCTCGGGAAACAGCGCGCCGTAGGCGATGTTCCAGGCCAGCACGTCGCAACGGCTGTTGGCCAGGCAGGCGGGCAGGGGGTCGAGCCGGTCGAGGATCTCCCGCATCTCCGGAGTCACCCGGGTCACGTCGGCCGTCAGCGCGGTCTCCGGCCGGCCCGCCAGCAGGTAGAGGTGCTGCCGCTCCACGGGGTCGAGGCGGAGCGTGCGCGCGACGGCGTCGAGCACCTGGGGGCTGGCGTTGATCGGACGGCCCTGCTCCAGCCACGTGTACCAGGTCACACCCACCCCGGCGAGCTGCGCCACCTCCTCGCGGCGCAGGCCGGGCGTACGCCTGCGCGGGCCGGGCGGCAGATCGACCATCTCGGGCGTGATCCGCTCGCGACGGCTGCGCAGGAACGCCGCCAGGTCCGACCGCCGAGTTTCTGTCACCGTCACCACTCCACTGTGGAGGCACCTGGTTAGCCAGGTAGCGCTAGTACCAGTATAAATGGGCTCTCGTTACTGGTATTAGTCTGGCCTCATGCTGGAGGCCATGACGCGTGCCACCGCCGTTCCCACCGCTCCGGTCATCCCGCCGGAGCGGACCCGGCCCAGCGGCCTGCTCCTGACGGTGATCCTCGTCGGGCAGTTCCTGGCCATCCTGAACGTCAACATCGTCAACGTGGCCACCCCCACCATCGAGGCCGACCTGCGCTCGTCCGGCGCCGCGCTGCAGATGATCGTGGCCGGCTACACCATCGTCTACGCCGTCCTGCTGATCACCGGGGCCAGGCTCGGCGACCTGTTCGGCTACCGCAACTCCTTCCTCGGCGGCCTGGCCCTGTTCACCCTCATGACGCTGGGCGCGGGCCTGGCGACCTCGACGGGCTGGCTGATCGGGTGCCGTTTCGGCCAGGGCGCCGGCGCCGCGCTGATGATGCCGCAGGTGCTCACCCTGATCCAGCGCAACTACCACGGCGCGGCGCGGGGCCGGGCGATCGCCCTGTGGTCCGCGGTCGTGAGCGGCGGCATCGTGGCAGGCCAGGCGCTCGGCGGCATCCTGCTGGGCTTCGGCGCCGGCTGGCGGGTCGTGTTCCTGGTCGTGGTGCCGATCGGGGCACTGTTACTGATCACCGGCATCAAGGTGCTGCCCCCCGACACCGAACGCGGCCAGGGTGGGCTCGACCCGTGGGGCCTGATCAGCCTGTCGGCGGCGGTGCTGCTGCTCGTGGTGCCGCTCGTGCTGGGCCGGGATCTGGGCTGGCCGCCGTGGGGCTGGGTCTCGATGGGCCTGAGCGTCGCGGTCTTCGGGATCTTCGTCGCCGTCGAACGCCAGGTGACCGCCCGCGGCGGGCGGCCCCTGATCAGCGCCGGCGTGCTGCGCGCCCCGGGCATGCGGCCGGGTCTCGGCGTGCTGCTCTTCGGGCCCGCGACCTGGGGCGCCTTCCTCTTCACCTCGGCCCTGCACCTGCAGAACGACCTCCACCTGTCGCCGCTGGCCTCGGGCATGATGATGATCCCGTGCGCGCTGGCCTTCGCGGTCGTCGGGCTCGGCTGGCCCCGCCTGCCCGCCCGTCAGCAGCGCACGCTGGTGCCCCTGGGGTACGCGGTGGCCGCCCCCGCTTATCTCGGCCTCGGCCTCGCCGACGGTGGCGGGGTGGCGTACGCGCTGATGAGCGCGCTGATCGGCGCCGGGCTCGGCGTGCAGGTGGCGGTGACGAACATCGCGACCGCCCATGTGGACGACGCCCACGCCGCCGACGCGAGCGGCGCGCTGCTCACCGTGATCCAGCTCGGCCAGGTCATCGGGGTGTCCACGGTGGGCACCCTGTTCATCTCCTACCAGGGCACCGGCCCGGCCACCATGCTGACCGCCGCCGCCCTCGCGGGCCTGACCGTCCTCGCCGGCACCTGCTCCCTCTTCCTGGTACGGCGACGCCGCGTGAAAACGGCCTGCGTTCACGGGGACGGAGATCCCTCTTCCATGTCACCGTGAGGTTGCTGGTCTAACCTCTTCTAGAACGGCCCTGAAGGTTGTGCTAGCAACCCGCCAGGGCCGTTCGTCATGCGCTGGCAGTAAGCGCGGTCAGGTCGAACTCGCCATCACGTACGCCGGCCGTAAAGGCGGCCCACTCGGACGGCGTGAAGACCAGAACGGGGCTATCCTGATCCTTGCTGTCCCTCAACGCGACGTTCCCGTCCGCAAGGGAGGCGACTTCGACGCAGCCACTCGCGCCGTTACAGAACGTGCTCTTCTGCCATGTCGCCGACTTGGCACCAATGTACATTTTGTCCTCAAATAGGCGAAGGGGCGCCATTGCCCCTTGTTGAGATCTTTGTCGCTAACCTCTCCACAGCATGGCCTTGCGCTGTATGAGGACGCGTGATTCTCCCTCATCCAGCGCTTCGGACCTGATGTGTTCGAAGGCCGTCTCGTATCCAGCCACCCGCTCAAGATCCTCGACGAAGTGAGCCGTGTAGAGCTGCTCCAGGTACACAACATCGTCGAACGCAGCGAACTTGAGATGGATGAACGCACCCGTGTTGACCGGATGGAGCGAGTCCAAGGTCAGCACGCGAACGCTGACATGCGGTTGTAGAGACACCTCCAGAAGATGCTCCATCTGCGCCCGCATCACCGAGGGTTCGCCGAAACGGCGCATCAAGGCCGCCTCGTCCAGCACGAAGCGCAGTACGGCCGGATCCGACCTGCGCAGAACACGCTGTTGCCGGTCTATACGCGCCTCGACTCGACTCCGGACACCGCTGTGCGTGATGAGTGCGATGCCACGGGTGGCCAAGATGACTTCTCGTGCGTAATCCTCAGTTTGCAGAAGCCCTGGCACGATCTGGGGTTCCCAGTTGCGCTGGAACGTAGCCTCCGCCTCCAGCCCGAGGAATTTCGTGTACTCCTCAGGCAGAGAGTCTTCGTAATCTTCCCACCAGCCACGCTGATCCGCATCCCGCAACAGGCCGAAGAGTTCGTCAAGCTTGTCACCGTCGATCCGGTAGAGCTTGCCCATCGCCTTGATGTCATCGGCACCGGGCATCGTCTTGGCCGCCTCAATGCGACTGACCTTGCTGGGCGACCAGCCGAGCTCTCGCGCCGCCTTGGCCCCCGTCAGCTTCTGCCGCTCGCGGAGAAGACGCAACTCCTGACCCAGTCGAAGCCTTCGGACAGTCGGGCTGCCCTGCTGCGATGGCACCGTCCACTCTCCTCGTCGGGAAGGAAGGTGTAGCCGGAAAGGACTGTTTGAACTCTGGCCGTTTGGGCCGTTGGTCCAATCTTACACTGCAACTTGCATGTGTAGTGCCACTCAGCCTTGCCATAAGGCTTTCACGGAGAGACGGTAGGGGGCAAGCGAAGCTTCTCCGGGGGGCCGGGGACGGGGCGTTGATTTCCTTCACTGCCATGTGCCACACGTGCTCCCGAGTGTTCGCGTGCAAGTTGCACATGTAGATGCACTGCAAACTAGCAAGCAAGGTACGAAGAAAATTAAATCTTCTCTTGCGCAAAGTATTGCGGCATCAGGGTGACGGGGAGACGATCGTGCACAGGAGGATCCCGAAGGACGAGGAGGCCGTGATGACCGAACGGCCGCACACACGGGGGATTCCGTCCACGTACACGCGCGGCCTCGCGGGCCGCTCCATCGGCAACGTCGCCGTCCCGGATATGTATCTCGACCCCAGGGAGGCCGTTTGCCGGAAGGACCCCGCCACCACCTGACGAACCGACGCGACCATCGCTCGATCGAGCACCGCGATCACCGGGAACGAACACCGGAATCGAAACGGGAAAGCCGGACCGAGGCCGACCACCTGATCGCCGCATATGGGCTGCCACCCTGCGACGACGCCGGTCGTAAGCCATCAGTCCGGCGAAAGAAGCCACCTCGAATAATGCCGCGAAAGGGGTCTTCTATGTACTCACAAGGTACCAAGGGACTCAGTCGAATCAAGTCCCGGATCCGGGAACTCATCGCTTGGGCGGATCGGGAGATCTGCATGGAGCCGGACGAGTTCGCCTTCCGGCGAGACTGGACGGTCTCGAAGACCGGATTCGGCGCCCGCACCTATCGGGATCCCCGATTCGACCAGCTCAGGATCATGCCGAGAGTGCCAGAGGAGGTGTCGTGAGATGCCGAGGAACCCACGGAACCAGATGTATCCGGCCAACGAGGACCTGCCGGCCGCCGGCCGCGGGAGCCTGCCGGCGAGACTGTGGCGGATCCGCACCGAACTACTGCTCACCGCCGCGCTCGGCCTGCTCACCCTCACCTTCCTCAGCGCGGCGCAACACGGCCACTGGATGCCGTTCATTGTGCTGACCAGCGCGATCTCGGTGCCGGCCGCGACCCGGGCGGGCCGCAACTGGGTGACGGCGCACATCTGGTGCGTGGTCTCCCGCCACCGCCTGCAGCGCACCTGCCTGGAGACCACGATGCACACCCGGTCGGGCCGGATCCCGCTGGTGCTCTGGATCACGCCGACCCGTACGGGCGAGAAGGCGCTGATCCTGACCAGGGCCGGCATCTCGGCCGCGGAGTTCGAGGCGTACGCCGAGGAGATCGCGGCGGCCTGCTGGGCCAGGACCGTCAACGTCTACAAGCACCGCGCCTGGGCTCACCTGGTGATCGTCGAGATCGTCCGGCGTGACGAGATCCCGGGAGCCGTCTCCCCCGGGCTCGACCGGCTCTATGGCCGCCGCGCCTGGATCTCGATGCGCCCCGACGTCGAGGAGCCGCCTGATCTGCTGACGCTGCCCGAGCTGTCCAGCAAGCTCGTGCTGCCGCAGGTCGGCTGATCGGCCGGCGCCCCCCTGCCGGTTGACCGGCCGGGCGGCCCGCCGGCCAAGCCCCGGAGACCGCGGGGGCTCCGGGGCTTCCGCATGCGCGCCGTACGAGACAAGATGAGTTCAACTTCCGAACCCAGGAGTCGTGATGACGTCGACCGTTCACCGGACCTGTCCCCTGTGCGAGGCCGTCTGCGGCCTGACGCTCACCCTCGACGAGGGCGGGCACGTCACGCGCGTTGTGGGAGACGGCGACGATCCCTTCAGTAAGGGATTCATCTGCCCGAAGGGCGCCAGCCTCGGCCGCCTCGACGAGGACCCCGACCGGCTGCGCAAGCCGCTGATCAGGGACGGCGAGCTGTGGCGCGAAGCCGGCTGGGACGAGGCGTTCGCCGCCGTCGAGCAGGGCCTCAAAGGGGTCACCGAGCGGCACGGCCGCCAGTCCGTCGCCGTCTACCTGGGCAACCCCAGCGCCCACACCATGGCCGGAGCCCTCTACGCCGGGCCGATGATCAAGTCGCTCGGCACCCGCAACATCTTCTCCGCGAGCACGTCCGACCAGATGCCCAAGCACGTGGCCAGCGGGCTGATGTTCGGCCACCCGCTCGCCATCCCGGTGCCCGACCTCGACCGGACCGACTACCTGCTCATGCTCGGCGCCAACCCGCTGGAGTCCAACGGCTCGCTCTGCACCGCGCCCGACTTCCCCGGCAGGCTCAAGGCGCTGCGCGCGCGGGGCGGCCGGCTGGTGGTGGTCGATCCGCGCCGCACCCGCACCGCCGTGCTCGGCGACGAGCACGTGTTCGTCCGCCCGGGCACCGACGCCTACCTGCTGTTCGGCCTGGTGAACACCACGTTCGCCGAGGATCTGGTCCGGCTCTCACATGAGGTCAACGGGCTCGGCGAGGTGCGCGAGGCGGCCAAGCACTTCCCGCCGGACGTGGTGGCCCGGCGCACGGGCGTGCCCGCCGAGGTGATCGTACGGCTCGCGCGTGAGCTGGCCGGGGCGCGCCGGGCCGCCGTCTACGCCAGGATGGGCACCTGTACGGCCGAGTTCGGCACGCTGGCCCAGTGGCTGGTCGACGTGCTGAACGTACTGACCGGCAACCTCGACCGGCCGGGCGGCGCCATGTTCCCCAAATCGGCCACGGAGTCCGGCGGCAGGCGCAGGCCGTACACAGTGGGGCGGTGGCGGAGCCGCGTCAGAGGGCTGCCGGAGGCGAACGGCGAGCTGCCCGTGGCGACGCTCGCCGACGAGATCGAGACGCCGGGAGACGGGCAGATCAGGATGCTCGTCACCGTGGCGGGCAACCCGGTGCTGTCGGCCCCCAACGGGCCGCGGCTCGACGCGGCCTTCGCCGGGCTCGACTTCATGGTCTGCGTCGACCCCTACCTGAACGAGACGACCCGGCACGCCCACGTCATCCTGCCGCCGCCGCGCGTGCTGCAGTCGGGGCACTACGACTTCGCGCTGCTCGGGTTCGCGGTGCGCAACTACACCCGCTACTCGCCGCCGGCGCTGCCGCTGGACGGACGGCCGTCCGAGGCGCAGATCCTGTCCAGGCTGGCCATGATCGCGTCGGGGCTGGAGGGCGACCTCGACGAGTTCGTCATCGGCCAGACCTTGACCAAGGCCGTGGACACCCCCGGATCGGGCGTCGAAGGGCGCGACGTGGCCGAGCTGCGGGCGGCGCTCGACGGCGAGTCGGGAGCGGAGCGCAGGCTCGACCTCATGCTCAGGCTCGGCCCCTACGGCGAGTGGTCCGGCGAGGGCGACCTGTCGCTGCGCAAGCTGCTCGACAACCCGCACGGGCTGGACCTCGGGGCGTTGGAGCCCCGGTTGCCCGAGGTGCTGAAGACCGCCTCGGGGCTGATCGAGCTCGCCCCGCCGCAGCTCGTCGAGGACGTCGAACGGCTGCGCGCCGGCCTGGAGCGGGAGCCCGCGGAGATCGTGCTGATCGGGCGGCGGCACCTGCGGTCCAACAACAGCTGGATGCACAACGTCGGGCCGCTGGTGGGCGGCAGCAACAGGTGCACGCTGCAGATCAACCCGGCCGACGTGGCCAGGCTCGGGCTCGACGGCGAGGCCGTGGTGCGCTCGGCCAAGGGCGAGCTCAGGGTGCCGATCGAGCCGACCGACACGATCATGCCCGGGGTCGTCTCCCTGCCCCACGGCTGGGGGCACACGGACAGCACCCAGTCGGTGGCCGCCGAGCACGCCGGGGTCAACGCGAACGCCCTGACCGATGAGACCGCTATCGATGTTCCGTCCGGAAACGCGGTGTTCAACGGGGTTCCGGTCACGATTTCGGCCACTGATGTGATCATCGCGCATTAGGGTGGCGCGCGTGACTACCGCACCAGCAGAGGACCGCCTGACCGCCCAGATCGCCTTCGCCGTCGAGATCGACAAGTTGAAGCGGGTCATCCGCCGCAACCTGCTGATGGACGGCTCGCGGCGGGAGAACGACGCAGAGCACTCCTGGTACGTGGCCATGCTCGCGATGATCTTCGGGGAGCACGCTCCACCCGGCACCGACCTCCAGCGGGTCACGGCCATGCTGCTGGTGCACGACCTGGTCGAGATCGACGCGGGTGACACGTTCATCTACGATCCGGTCGCGGTGAGCGCCCAGGCCGAGGCCGAGCGGGCCGCCGCCGACCGGATCTTCGCCCTGCTGCCCGCCGGCCAGGCCGAGCCGATGCGCGAGCTGTGGGAGGAGTTCGAGGCCCGTGAGACGCCGGAGGCGAGGTTCGCCAGGGCGCTCGACCGGTTCGCGCCGATCCTGGCCAACCACAACACCGAAGGCGGGACGTGGCCGCTGTTCAAGGTGACGGCCACGCAGGTCGAGGAGAAGGTCCGGCTCATCGCCGAGGGGTCGCCGTCACTCGGCGCGTACGCCCAGGAGCTGGTACGACTCTCCGTCACCAGGGGACACCTATCCGAATGACCCCCTTACCCGCGGGGTAGGTGACTTGTCGTGAAAGAGACAGTACGACCGAGACGTAAGCAAATGCACGGTTTCGCGGGACCGGTCGATCTCGCCGTACGGCTTGAGAAGTCCACAGTCATGGACAAACCCATCAAGTCGCTGGCCACGGCCGTACGCGCCAAGCTGCGACCGGGAAAGCTGCGGGACCTGCTGCACGGCGTGCCCACGGGCAAGCCGCTGCACCCGCCGCTGGCCACGGTCAGCCTCGGCTGCTGGCTCTCCGCCGCCGTGCTCGACCTCACATCCATCGATCCCCGGGCCGCGCGGCTGCTGCTGACCGTGGGCATCGGCAACGCGCTGCCCACGGCGGCCGCCGGGCTGACCGACTGGTCCTCCCTGCACCGCGAGCAGCAGCGCGTGGGATTCGTCCACATGCTGGCCAACCTGACCGCGCTCGGGTTGTTCACGGCCTCGGTGCTGTCACGCACGTCGGGACGGGAGCGCGCCGGGCGCATGCTCTCCTTCACCGGCCTCGCCGTGGGCGGCCTCGGAGCCTACCTCGGCGGCCACCTGGCCTACCGGCTGGCGGCGGGCGCCAACCACGCCCCGCAGGTGACCCACCTGGTGCCGCTGGGCTGGCACGACCTGTGCATGCTCAACGACCTGCCGCAGGGCCGGCCGGTCGCCCGGCGGCTCGGCTACATCCAGCTTTTCGTGCTCCGGCACGGCGACGGCGTCACCGTGCTCGCCGACCGCTGCCCGCACCTGGCCGGCCCGCTCCACCAGGGCAGACTCGTCGTGGAGGACGGCGAGGTGTGCGTGGTCTGCCCCTGGCACGGCAGCACGTTCCGGCTGGACGACGGCGCGGTGGAGCACGGGCCCGCGACCGCGCCCGCCCCCGTCTTCGAGACGCGGATCCGCCGTGACGGCACGATCCAGGTGCGCCCAAGCTTGACCTAAAGTTTACTTGAGGTCATACGGTCGGCCCCATGACCAAGATTCTGCTGACCGGGGCTACCGGTAACGTCGGCAAGCACGTCGCCGACCAGCTCGCCGACGCCGGCCTCGACGTCCGGGCGCTGGTCCGCGACCCGTCCAGGGCCACCCTTCCCGCGGGAGTCGAGGCGATTCGCGGCGACCTGACGGTGCCCGACACTCTCGGCCCGGCGCTGAAGGACGTGGAGACCGTCTTCCTGGTCTGGCCGGGCTTCTCCGCCGAGACGGCCGCGGCCGTGGTGAAGACCATCGCCGGGCGGGCGCGCCGCATCGTCTACCTGTCGGCGGACGTGGCCGACCTCCAGGAGGGCGAGCAGTCCACGATCTTCCACCAGGACGTCGAACGGCTCATCCGGCACAGCGGGCTGACGTGGACGTTCCTGCGGCCCTGCGGCTTCGCGACCAACACGCTCGGGTGGGCCGACCAGATCCGGCAGGGCGTGGTGCGCTGGCCGTACGGGGAGGCCTCGCGGTCGCTGATCCACGAGAAGGACATCGCGGCGGTGGCCGCGCACGTGCTCACCTCGGCCGGGCACGGCGGCGCGGCGTACGTGCTCAGCGGGCCGGAGCGGCTGACGCAGGCCGAGCAGGTGCGCGTCATCGGCGAGGTCGTAGGGCGCGAGGTGCGCTGGGAGGATCTGCCGCCGGAGGTCGCCCGTGAGGAGCTGCTGGCGGCATGGGGTGACGCGACGTTCGTGGACGGCGCCCTGCGGGGGTGGGCGTCGTTCGTGACCGAGCCGGAGAAGGTCACCGGCACCGTGCGGACGCTGCTCGGCCGGCCCGCGCTGACCTTCCGCCAGTGGGCGGAGGACCACGCGGCCGACTTCCGCTGAAAACGGGGACGACAGCGCCCGGGCACTAGCTCGGGTGCTCGTCCGCCGGATGTTCCACCAGGGCGAGGATGCGGCTCGACATGAACCGCGCGGTGCGTACGGCGGTGCCGCTCCGGGTGACCTCGGTCACCTCGACCAGCCCCCGCCGCGTGGCCACCTCGACGCGGCGACCCGCGCGGGTGGCGATGACCTCGTAGGTGCGCGGGGTGCCGCCCGCATCGATGACGATCTCCACCCGATCACCCTTCATGTACGGATTCATACCCCTAAAGCCTGGTATTTATCCGTACACCAGTTTGATAATCGCCAGCACACCGACCACCACGATCACGCCCCGCAGGACCGGCGCCGGGACCCGGCGCCCCACCTTCGCCCCCACGAACCCACCCACGATGGCCCCCAGGGCCACCGCCAGCACCGCCCACCAGTCGACCTCGGCGATCAGGATGAACAACACCGCCGCGACGCCGTTGACGATCAGCGCCAGCACGTTCTTGGCGGCGTTGACCCGCTGGATGCCGTCGCTGAGGAAGCTGCCGAGCAACCCGATCAGCAGCACACCCTGGGCGGCACCGAAGTAGCCGCCGTAGATTCCCGAGGCGAACACGCCCAGCAGGAGCAGCACCCCGCCGTCGGGATGGGCGTGCTCGCGCCGGGCCGACAACCAGACGTTGAGCTTGGGCTGCACCACGACCAGCACACAGGCCACGCCGATCAGCACCGGAACGACCACCTGGAACACGCCGGGGTCGAGGTAGAGCAGCAGGATCCCGCCGATGACCGAGCCCAGTGCGGAGACCACGCCCATCCGGATCAACCGGTCGCGCTGCCCGGCGAGCTCCCGCCGGTAGCCATAGGCGCCGGTGAAGGAGCCCGGCACCAGTCCGATGGTGTTGGACACGTTGGCGACCACCGGTTCGACCCCCACGGCCACCAGGGTGGGAAACGTGATCAGCGACCCCGAGCCGACGATCGCGTTGATCGCGCCGGCCGCCACTCCCGCCGCACAGACCGCGAGCGTCTCCCAGAGCATCATCCGCACGAGCCTAGAGGGAGCGCCGCCGCGTGATCACAGCGGGTGGCCAGGTCACCAGGTCAGAGGTCTGGCGCCTTGGGAGGCGGGAACAGACCGCCCAGGCTCTCCAGCACCTTGCCCATCTCGGACGGGACGATCCAGATCTTGTTGGAGTCGCCCCTTGGCGATCTCGGGCAGCGTCTGGAGGTACTGGTAGGCCAGCAGGTGCTGGTCGGGCTTGCCGTCGTGGATCGCCCTGAAGACCATGCCGATCGCGTCGGCCTGCCCCTTGGCCCGCATGGCCTGGGCCTCGGCCTCGGCCTGAGCGCGCAGCACCGCCGCCTCAGCGTCGCCCCGGGCCCGCAGGACGGCCGCCTGCTTCTCGCCCTCGGCCGCCAGGATGGCCGCCTGCCGCTGCCCTTCGGCCGTGAGGACGGCGGCGCGCTTGTCGCGATCGGCGCGCATCTGCTTCTCCATCGAGTCCTGGATGGAGGCCGGCGGGTCGATGGCCTTGAGCTCGACCCGGTTGACCCGGATGCCCCACTTGCCGGTCGCCTCGTCGAGAACGCCGCGCAGTTCGGTGTTGATCTCCTCGCGGGAGGTCAGCGTGCGTTCGAGATCCATGCCGCCGACCACGTTGCGCAGCGTGGTGACCGTGAGCTGCTCGACGCCGATGAGGAAGTTGGCGATCTCGTAGGTGGCGGCCCTCGGGTTGGTGACCTGGAAGTAGTTGACATCCTCCCGGCTCTGAAGGGCCGGGATTCCAACCGTCGCCGGTTGGGCTTCCTGCTTCACCGCCGGTCGCCCGCCCGGGAGGACTCTCGTTGAGGTCTTACACCGGCTCCACATTCGGCGTTCATGGCAACGCTCCGAAGCCGTAGGTATCGACCTCGCAAATGGTATGTGGTTTGTCCTCGAAGCGGCCCTGAACAGACAAAAGGGATCTAGTAGGCGCGGGCGTACCAGCGGCCCTCGCCGCTCCGGTCGAGCGTGAGCGGCACCCCGAACGTGTGCGACAGGTTTTCGGCCGTCATCACGTGATCGAGCGGCCCCTGGGCGACCACCGAGCCATTGCGCAGCAGCAGCCCGTGGGTGAAGCCACTCGGCACCTCCTCCACATGGTGCGTGACCAGCACCAGCGTGGGTGAGCGGAGGTCGCCGGCGAGCGCCGTCAGGCGGCGCACCAGATCTTCGCGACCGCCCAGGTCGAGCCCCGCGGCCGGCTCGTCGAGCAGCAGGATCTCGGGGTCGGGCATCAGCGCGCGGGCGATCTGCACGCGTTTGCGCTCGCCCTCGGACAGGGTGCCGAACCGGCGGCGGATCAGATGGGCCGCCCCCAGCATGTCGATCAGCTCGACGGCCCTGGTGACGTCGTTGGAGTCGTATTCCTCGGTCCAGCGGCCCATGATCCCGTAGGAGGCGGTCAGCACCAGGTCGATGACCTTCTCCTCCGCCGAGATGCGCTCGGCCAGCGACGAGCTCGCCAGCCCGATGCGCGGCCGCAGCTCGAACACGTCCGCCTGCCCCAGCCGCTCGCCCAGCACCTCGACGACGCCTTCGCTCGGATACAGCAGCGTGGCCGCGACCTGCAACAAGGTGGTCTTGCCCGCGCCGTTGGGCCCGATCACGACCCAACGCTCATCCTCGTTGACCGTCCAGTCGATGCCGCGCAGCAGAGCCGCTCCGTCACGCCTGACGGCGACGTCCTGGAGCCGCAGCACCTGACCACCCATCCCCGGATCCCTCCCTTTGGAGAACGCTCGTGGACAAACCTATTGCAGGGCGAGCGCATATCGTGGATCGGTGCGCCCTGAATCACCTGTCTCAGCCATCCTGGTCGCCTGGGGCAACGCCTGGTTGTCCGGCCACGCCGGGCTCGACGAGGCCGCCGACCGCGTCGAAAAGATCTCCGGCCCCACCGTCGTAGGTGAGGTGCCGCTCCGTGCCCACCTCGCCGACCTGCGGGCCGACGGCCTGCGCGAGCTCCGGCTGGCGCTGCCCGCGCCCGGCGACCCGCTCGGGCTCTCCGGGCCTCCGGCGTTCAACTCGGCCGCCGTCGACGCGGGGCAGGCGGTGATCGCCGTGCTCGCCGACCGGTGCCTCGGCCTGGTCCCCTCGCCAGACCTGCGCGGCTCCTCCTACGTGGGCGTACGCCTCACCGTGCACGACTCGGGGCCCGTCCGGCCCGACCTGCCGTCGGTGGCCGAGGCCGAGCAGCTGCTGTCGGCCGCCATGCGGGCGGCCACCGAGGCCCTCAGCTCGGTCGACGGCCCCGCGCAGGGCCGCCCCGACCGGCTCGCCGACTCCGACGCCGACGCCACCCTCGCGCCCGGCTATCCCGCCCGGGCCCACCGGGTCTCCGCCCTGGCCACCCGGCTGGCCGCGGTGCTGCGACTGGCCGGCGAGAGAGGGCTCACCTCCGGGCAGATCGCCGTACGCGGCACCGCCCTGCGCGACCTCGACCACGCCGTGCGACAGGCCATCGTGGCCGCGCACCACGCGATCTTCGAGCCGGTCCGCAACCCCTGACCGGTCACGGGTCGGCCGCAGCTCACCCAGCCGATCGCCGGCCCTTGATCGGTCAGGGGTTGGCCACCCAGCCGAGCGCCGATCTTGATCGGTCAGGGGTTGGCCACCCAGCCGAGCGCCGGCCCCTGACCGGTCAGGCCAGCCCGTGCCGCACCGCGTAGAGAGCGGCCTGGGTGCGGTCCTGGACACCGAGTTTCATCAGCACGTTGGAGACGTGCGTCTTGACCGTCTTCTCGGCGACGGCCAGGCTCCTCGCGATCTCACGGTTGGAACGTCCCCCCGCGATCAGCGCGAGCACCTCCCGCTCGCGCTCGGTCAGCGGCACCGGCCCCGGCACCCCCGTCGGGCCGTTGCCGGCCAGCACCGCCTCGGCCGCCTCGGCCGCCAGCAGCACCTGCCCTCCGTGCACCGCGCGCACGGCCTGCACCAGCGCGCCGGGATCGACATCCTTGTAGAGGAAGCCGGCCGCCCCCGCCCGCATCGCCGGAGCCACGTCCGACGGGTCGCTCACCGAGGTGAGCACCACCACGCGGGTGTCGGACCCGGCCAGCCTCTCCAGCGCGCCGAGGCCGTCGAGCACCGGCATCCGCAGATCGAGCAGCAGCACGTCTGGAGCCAGCTTGCCGACCAGCTCGACGGCCTGCGCCCCGTCTGCCGCCTCGCCCACGACCGCGATGTCGTCCTGCAGGTCGAGGAAGGTGCGCAGGCCCTGGCGCACCACGGGATGATCGTCGGCGATCAGCACCCGGATCACACTTCCACCTCCATGCGGACCGTCGTCCCCCGGCCGCACGCCGTGTCCACGGTCATGACGCCTCCCACGGACTCGGCCCGCTCGCCCATCGAGATCAATCCGAGGCCGCGCGACTCGCCGGGCTCGAACCCCTTGCCGTCGTCGGCGACGGACAGCACCAGCTTGCCGTCCTGACGGTCCAGCCGTACGGACACCTCGGCGGCGGCGGCGTGCCGCAGCGCGTTGTGCAGCGCCTCCTGCGCCACCCTCAGCACGGCCACCTCCACCGCGGCGTCGAGCGGCGGCAGCGCGTCGCCGCCGAACGCGACCCGCACGGGATGCAGCCGGTCGAGCAGGCGCACGTGCTTGCGCAGCGTCTCGGCCAGGCCGTGCCGGTCGAGCTCGGCCGGGCGCAGCTCCACGATCACCGCGCGCAGCTCGGACAGCGCCTCGCCCGCCAGCCGCTGCACCCTCTGGAGCTCGGCCGCCGCCGTGCCGGAATCGCGCTCCAGCATGGTCGCGGCGGCCTGCGCGGACAGCCGCAGCGAGAACAGCTTCTGGGTGACGGCGTCGTGCAGCTCACGGGCCATCCGGTTGCGCTCCTCCAGCATGGCCAGCTCGCGGCCGCGTTCGTAGAGCATCGCGTTGGTCAGCGCGATCGCGGCGTGCGCCGCGAAGAGCGTGAGCAGGTCCTGGTCCTCCTGCGTGAAGCCGCCCTCGGCGCGCTTGTTGGCCAGGAAGATGATGCCCAGCACCTCGTCGCCGTCGTGGATCGGCACCCCGAGGAAGTCCTTCATCACCGGGTGCGCCTTCGGCCACCACTCGAACCTGTCGTCCTCCCGCAGGTCGGGCAGCCGCACCGGAGTGCCGTCGCGGAGCATCGCCCCGAGCATGCCGTGCTGGCGGGGCAGCGGCCCGATCGCGTCCCACTGCTTGTCGGTGAGCCCTTCGGCGACGAACTCCGCGAACGACCCGTCCTCGTCGGGCACCCCGAGCGCCGCGTAACGGGCGTCGAGCAGCCGCTGCGCCGAGCGAACGATCACCTGCAACACCTCGCGCACCGACAGGTGACGGGTGACCGCGAGCACAGCCCTGCTCACCGCCTGCAGGATCTCGTCTCTGTCGGCCGTCACGAGCCCACTCTATGGTCCTAGGACGAAGTGCTCAGGCCCGGCCGGGCCCTACGCCCGATGTCCGAACGGCGCCGCGTTCCTACCGTCGGAGCATGACGAACACCGCACTCATCACCGGCGCCTCCCGCGGCCTCGGCCTGGCGCTCGCCAGGTCGCTGGCGGACGCGGGCTGGAGCCTCGTCCTCACCGCCCGCGGCGCCGCCGGCCTGCGGCAGGTGGCCGCCGAGCTGGACGCCGTGGCCATCCCCGGCGACGTGACCGATCCCGCGCACATCGAGCGGCTCTCTCTGGCCGCGCCCGCGCTGGACCTGCTGGTCAACAACGCGAGCGACCTCGGCGTGACACCACTGCCGCCGCTGGCGGGCTACCCGCTGGAAGCGTTCAAGGTGCTGCTGGACACGAACGTGACCGCGCCCCTCGCCCTGATCCAGGCCACGCTGCCCGCCCTGCGCGCCCGGCGCGGCGCCGTCGTGAACATCACCTCCGACGCCGCCACCGGCGCCTACGCGGGCTGGGGCGGCTACGGGGCCACCAAGGCCGCCCTGGAGCAGCTGTCGAACGTCCTGGCCGCCGAGGAGCCCGACCTGGCGGTCTGGTGGGCCGACCCCGGCGAGATGAACACCCGGATGCTGGCCGACGCCGTCGGCGCCGAAGAGGCGGCCGGGGCCACCGACCCCGCCAAGGTCGCCGCCTCCTTGCGCGACCTCGTCGCATCCCGGCCCGCGAGCGGCAGGGTGAGCCTGCAATGAGCGCGACGCCCGACTTCGCCCAGCCTCCCTACCTCGCCCAGCCTCCCAACTTGCCCCAGCCTTCCGACCTCGCTCAGCCTCTCGACTTGACCCTGCCTTTGGACTTCGCCCTGCCGCCCGCGCTCTCCGCGGACGCGCCGCCCGAGGCCAGGGGCCTGGCGCGCGACGCGGTCCGGCTGCTGGTCTCGCGCGGTTCCGAGGCGCCGGAGCACCACCGCTTCACCGACCTGCCCGGCATGCTCGATCCCGGGGACCTGGTCGTGGTCAACAACTCGGCGACGCTGCCCGCCGCCGTCCGGCTCGACCGGCTCGCGGTGCACTTCTCCACCGCGCGGGAGGACGGCACCTGGCTGGTCGAGCTGCGCCGCCGTACGTCCAGGGCCACCGAGCCGTACGGCGGGGGCGAGCCGGGCGAGTGGCTGCCCATGCCGGGACAGGCCACGCTGCGGCTGATCGGGCGCGAGACGCCCCGGCTGTGGCGGGCCGCCCTCGACCGGGACGTACCCGCCTACCTCGACGCCCACGGGGTGCCGATCCGCTACTCCTACGTCGAACGGGACTGGCCGATCGACGCCTACCAGACCGTGTTCGCCACCGTGCCGGGCAGCGCCGAGATGCCGAGCGCGGGCCGGCCGTTCAGCACCGCCCTGGTCACGGCGCTGGTGGCGCGCGGCATCCAGATCGCGCCGATCACCCTGCACACCGGCGTCGCCTCGCCCGAGAAGGACGAGCCTCCCTACGCCGAGAGGTACGTGGTGCCCGCCCCGACCGCCGAGCTGGTCGACCTGACCAGGAGGAACGGCGGCCGGGTGGTGGCGGCCGGCACCACCGTGGTCCGCGCCCTGGAGACGGCCACCGGCGACGACGGCCGGGTCACCGCCTCCGCCGGCTGGACCACGCGCGTCATCACCCCCGAGACCGGCGTCAGAACCGTGACCGGGCTCATCACCGGGCTGCACGAGCCGCGTTCCAGCCACCTGATGATGCTGACCGCGGTCGCCGGGCCCGGGCCGCTCGTCCGCGCCTACGAGGAGGCGCTGCGCGAGGGCTATCTGTGGCACGAGTTCGGCGACGCCCACCTCCTGCTCGCCGCCTAGTCCGCCCTCGCTCGACGCCCTCCCTCACCCGACGCCCAGTCCTCGCTCTGTTCGAGGCCTACCCCCACCCTGCGACCCGAGCACCGGGCCGGGCGCAGTACCGTGACCTGATGTGGACCAGCGCACCCTCCTGATCACTCTGACGGGCCCCGACCGACCCGGCGTCACCTCACGGCTCTTCTCCGTGCTGTCCGGCTTCCCGGTGACCGTGGCCGACATCGAGCAGGTCGTCATCCGGGGAAGGCTCACGCTCGGCGTGCTCGTCGCCTACGCGGGCGGCCCCTCGACCGGCACCGGCAGCACCCTCGGCGCCATGTGGACCGCCGTCGAGAGAGTCGCCGAGGACCTCGGCATGGAGGTCGAGCTGGCCACCGGCTCGCAGGCCAAGGAGCAGCGCCGGCGCGGCCGCCTGTCCGTCAGCGTGCTCGGCGCGACTCTCCAGCCCGCCGCCATCGCCGGCATCGCCGGGCGCATCGCCGCCGCGGGCGCCAACATCGACCGCATCGAGCGACTCGCCCAGTGGCCCGTCACCTGCATCGAGCTGTCCGTCTCCGGCGCCGACCCCGCCGCCCTCCGCGTCGAGCTGGCCGCCGAGGCCGCCGCCCAGCAGGTGGACGTGGCCGTGCAGCGCACCGGCCTGTCCCGGCGGGCCAAACGGCTCATCGTCATGGACGTCGACTCGACCCTGATCCAGGGCGAGGTCATCGAGCTGCTCGCGGCGCACGCCGGCTGCCTGGAGGAGGTCGTACGAGTCACCGGGGAGGCCATGCGGGGCGAGCTCGACTTCGCCGAGTCGCTGCGCCGACGGGTCGCGCTGCTCGAAGGGTTGCCGGCGGAGGTGTTCGAGCGGGTCCGCCAGGAGGTCGTGCTCACGCCCGGCGCCCGCACGCTGGTGCGCACCCTCAAGCGGCTCGACTATCGCTTCGCCATCGTCAGCGGCGGCTTCACCCAGATCACCGACGCCCTGGTCGAGGACCTGGGCATCGACTACTCCGCGGCCAACGTGCTCGAAGTCGTCGACGGCAGGCTCACCGGCAAGGTCGTCGGCGACATCGTCGACCGGCCGGGCAAGGCCCGCGCGCTCGAACGGTTCGCCAGCGAGGCGCGGCTGCCCATCAGCCAGACCGTGGCCATCGGCGACGGGGCCAACGACCTCGACATGATCGCCGCCGCCGGGCTCGGCATCGCCTTCAACGCCAAGCCGGTCGTCCGCCAGGCCGCCGACACCGCCGTCAACACGCCCTACCTCGACTCGATCCTCTACCTGCTCGGCATCACCCGCGACGAGGTCGAGGCGGCCGACGCCGAGGACGGCGTGCTCAGCCGGTGACCCCGGTCAGTCCTCCTTGGGATCCCACCTCATGACCAGGTCGCCTTCGCTCGGGCCCAGGTCCGTCCACGCGGAGTCGGTGCGGATCACGGCGAACGCCCCCGGCCGGAACACGTAGTCGCCCCCGGCCAGCTCGACGGCCAGCTCGTGCACGCCGGGATTGTGGCCGCACAGCACCACGGTTCCGGCGTCGGCGTCGGTCCGCCTGAGCAGCTCCAGCAGCTCGTCGGGGTAGGCCTCGTAGATCTCCCGCTCGTAGCTCGGCTCGAGACCCGGGAAGGCCAGCTCGGCGGTGCGCCGGGTGCGCAGGGCCGGCGAGCACAGCACCAGATCAGGCGCCAGCCCCATCTCCCGGATCCGCTTCCCCGCCCGCTCGGCGTCATGCTCGCCCCGGCCGGTCAGCGGCCGATCCCGGTCGGCGAGACCCGCCACGTGAGCGGCCTTGGCGTGCCGGAGAACGATCAGTGTGCGCACCGGGTCACGCTCCCCTCGATGCCCACATGGCCAGGGCGACGATGGCCGCCAGGATGACCAGCATCGCCACCAGGATGATGGCGAGCGACTTTCCGCCGTTGGTCCGCTTGTCTGCCATCCGCACAGTTTCCCACCGCCCGGCCTCGGAGCCGCCAACGGGCCACGGTGACACGGAAGCGGCCCGTACAGACAGGGAACCGGCCGTGGACACGCGGAACCGGCCGTGGAGAACGCGGAACGCCCGCCCTTCCCGTACGGGAGGAGCGGGCGTCCGGTGTGCGGCAGGACTACGACGCGACGGGCGCGTGCTCGCGGTCCTTGTCGTTGGACGGCTCGTTCGTCGCCGAGCGGCGCTTGGAGACGATGATGGCCCCGACGACCACGCCCACCGTCAGCACCGTGATGCCGATGCGGAGCGCCGGGTTGCCCGCGTAGAGCACCACGGCGGGCGCCACCAGGAGGGCGACCAGGTTCATCACCTTGATCAGCGGGTTGATGGCCGGGCCGGCGGTGTCCTTGAACGGGTCGCCGACCGTGTCGCCGATGACGGTCGCGGCGTGGGCCTCGGAGCCCTTGCCGCCGTGGTGACCGTCCTCGACCAACTTCTTGGCGTTGTCCCAGGCGCCACCGGAGTTGGACAGGAACACCGCCATCAGCGTGCCACAGGCGATCGCCCCGGCCAGGAACGCGCCCAGCGGGGCGTAGCCGAGGGCGAAGCCCACCGCGATCGGGGTCATGACCGCCAGCAGGCCCGGCGTGGCCAGCTCGCGCAGCGAGTCGCGGGTGCAGATGTCGACGACGCGGCCGTAGTCGGGCGTCTCCGTGCCGTCCATGATGCCGGGCTTGCTGCGGAACTGCTCTCGTACCTCGAAGACCACCCGCATCGCGGCCCGTCCGACCGCGCTGATCGCCAGGCCGGAGAAGAGGAACACGACCGCCGCGCCGATCACCAGGCCGACCAGCACGTTGGGCTGGTCGATGCTGAGGCTGAAGCTGGCGAACGAGCCGAGCGCGTCCTTGGCCGCCTGGCTGGCCACGGCGAGCTCGGTCTCCACCGCCGTCCGGAACGCGCCGAACAGCGCGGTCGCCGCGAGCACGGCCGTCGCGATGGCGATGCCCTTGGTGATGGCCTTCGTGGTGTTGCCTACGGCGTCGAGGCTGGTCAGCACCTGGGCGCCCTCGCCCTCGACGTCGCCGGACATCTCCGCGATGCCCTGCGCGTTGTCGGAGACGGGGCCGAAGGTGTCCATCGACACGATGACGCCGACCGTGGTGAGCAGGCCGGTGCCGGCCAGTGCGACCGCGAACAGCGCGACCGTCACGTTGCCGAAGCCGAGCAGGAACGCGCCGTAGACCGCGCCGGCGATGATCAACGCCGAGTAGACCGCCGACTCCAGGCCGACGCTGATGCCGGCCAGGATGACGGTCGCGGGGCCGGTGCGCGAGCTCTCGCCGATCTCGCGGACTGGACGCCTGGTGGTCTCGGTGAAGTAGCCCGTCAGCAGTTGGATGGCGCTGGCCAGGACCAGGCCGATGAGCACCGCACCGATGGCGATGAGCCGCGGGTCGGAGTCGGACTGCACGGCCGAGCCGGTCAGGCCGCTGAAGCTGCTCGGCAGGTACCAGAACGCCGCCGCCGCGACCAGAACGGCCGAGATGCCGGCCGAGAGGAAGAAGCTCCTGTTGATGGCCGCCATGCCGCTGCGGTCGCGGTCGCGCATCCCCGTGAGGAAGATGCCGATGATCGCGGTGAGCACACCGATCATGGGCACGATGAGCGGGAAGATCAGCCCCTGCTCACCGAAGGCCACCTTGCCCAGGATGAGGCTGGCGACCAGCATGACCGCGTAGGACTCGAACAGGTCGGCGGCCATGCCGGCGCAGTCGCCCACGTTGTCGCCGACGTTGTCGGCGATGGTCGCCGCGTTGCGCGGGTCGTCCTCCGGGATGCCCTGCTCGACCTTGCCGACCAGGTCGGCGCCGACGTCGGCGGCCTTGGTGAAGATGCCGCCGCCGACTCGCATGAACATCGCGAGCAGCGCCGCGCCGAAGCCGAAGCCTTCGAGCACGCCCGGCGCGTCACCCTGGTAGACGAAGACGACGACCGCCGCACCGAACAGGCCGAGGCCCACGGTGAACATGCCGGCGACGCCGCCGGTGCGGAAGGCGATGCGCATGGCGAGCTTCTCGCCGGACGTGCGGGCCGCGGCGGCTACGCGGACGTTTCCGCGTACGGCCAGCCACATACCCATGAAACCGGTCAGTGCGGAGAAGACCGCACCGACCACGAAGAAGATCGAGCGACCGATCCGTACGTCGGTTTCGCCCGGTAGCAGAAGCAGCAGGAACGGGATCACGACGACGAAGATCGCCAACGTGCGGAACTGCCGTGTCAGGTACGCCGCGGCGCCTTCCTGCACGGCACGGGCTATGTTCTGCATGCGTTCGGTACCCTGGTCCGCGGACAGCACTTCGCGCACCAGGCCGCCGGCGACGGCTAGGGCGATCAGTGCGACCGCGGCGACCACGATCACGATGGTGAGATTGTTACCGCTGAGGGCCAGATTGGACGCTGGCTCCGCGGCCAGCATGTGCCTAGACATCGTTCTCCTCGGCAAGACCGGTCGTCCTGCCCGGGCGGTGCTGCGAATATCGGCGGGCGGTGCGGCACCATCCGGGTTGTGGGTGCCGCTTCCGGTTGAGTCCGCAGTTTCGCCGGATCACCTTGGCCGGTGCCGGGAGTCTACGCAGCGTCTGCGCCGATATGAAGGCTCTGCGGGCGGCCAATTATGCGCGAGTCCAGTAATCCGCTGACAGCGGCCCGGTTTGGGATCTGACAAGGCATATTTCCGGTGGTTTACGGCCCTGACTAGATGCCCTTACGACACGCCCTAAACCTGTCCGCGAGGTGGATGCCGGCCCGCCCGCCACCTGACTGGGCCGGTCGGCGAGCACGACCACGGACACACCGGTGACCGACCGGACTCCACCCACGAACCACCCACCGGGCCTGTCCGGCACCGCCGGAGACCAGCCGGCCACCAGGCACGACTCGTCGGCACGGTCCTGGGCCTGCCCCTCAGGTCGGCCGGCGGCCGTGGCGGAACACGACAAGTCCCCCAGGCGACTCCCTGAGGGACTTGACACGTCTTCTCACAGCACCGGCCGCCCCTGGTGGACGGGACCCGTCAGACCGGCAGGTGACCGTTGTGCGCGGCGGGCCAGCTCATGCGAATGCGCATGCCCTTGGGACTGGGAAAGACCTCGACGTCGTCGGCCAGGCCCGCGATGACCGCGATGCCGAAGCTGGACATGAACGGGTCGGCGAGCATACCCAGCTCGTAGGTCTGTTCGTGCTGCAGCTCGTCACTGGGGGCCTGGTCGCTCACGGTCACCTCGAACCGCCCCGAGTCGTCGCGCAGCTCGATGCGGATGGGCTCGCCCGGGCAGTGAGCGCGATGCGCCTCCACCGCCCGGGAGCAGGCCTCACCCACGGCGAGCCTGACCTCGTCCAGCAGCGACTCCTCCACGCCGGTGCGGCGGGCGATCGCCGTCGCCACCAACCGGGCGGTGCGGACATGCGCGGGAAGCGCGCTGAACGTCAGCTCGACGGTAGCCATGACTACTTGTCTTTGCCGTGAGCTTCCTTGGCTTCGTCGACCGAAGCGTAGATCCCGAAGACCTTGGTCAGTCCGGTGATCCGGAAGATCTTCAGAATGCGCTCCTGTGTGCAGACGAGCTCCAAGGAGCCGTCGTGCGCCCGAACTCGCTTGAGCCCCCCGACCAGGACACCAAGCCCTGTCGAGTCGAGGAAGTCCACCTTCTCCATGTTCACGAGCAGGTGGAAGTTGCCCTTGTTCACCAGGTCGATGAGGAGCTCACGCAATCTCGGCGCCGTGTAGACATCGATCTCACCTTCGACCTCCACAATGGTGAGTCGGTCTTCGGTGCGGTGATCCAACTTCAGATCCACAGATCCTCCAGCGCCTCGCCTGCGAAAGTACCCTTGCTGGCCTGGCAGTCTGGAGGTTGCTCCAGACTGTCCGACCCCGACGCGCGGCATTCAACCATGCGTCTCGCTTGTGTCTATACGAAATCACGATTCCCGGCGACTTTGCCCACAGATGCAAACTGGAAACAGTGACTTCCTCCGCTTCCTCCCCACACCGGCCAGGTCCACTCCTCCAGCACCTGCTCGGCGTTCCCGCACGTCACGAGCGTGTCACCCATGTGGAGCATGTTCCAGCACGTCAGGCGGGTGAAGCGAGATGGCCGAAATGGGCCCCCGAACTCCTGGTTACGCGCTTGGCGAACCAAGGCGTCACAGGATTGTGGCCGCACCAGTACGAGGCGGCTGACCTGGCCCATCGTGGCCGAAACGTGATCATTTCCACAGGCACGGCCTCGGGGAAGTCCCTGGCGTACCTCACCCCGGCGGTCACCTCCTGCCTTGACGGCGGCACCGTCCTTTACCTGACGCCGACCAAGGCCCTGGCCGCCGACCAGCTCCGCACCCTCCGTGAGCTGCGGCTGACCCAGGTACGGGCCGCGTGCTTCGACGGGGACACGCCGTTCGAGGAACGGTCCTGGGTCCGCCAGCACGCCAACTACGTCCTGACAAATCCGGACATGCTCCATCGCGGCATCCTGCCCCGGCACGCCCAGTGGTCGCCCTTCTTCCGCCGCCTTCGCATGGTGGTGGTGGACGAGTGCCACGGCTATCGGGGGGTGTTCGGCTCGCACGTGGCGCAGATCCTGCGGCGCCTGCGCCGGGTCTGCTCCCGGTACGGTTCACAACCCGTCTTCCTGCTCGCCTCGGCGACGGCCAGCGAGCCGGGGGCGTTCGCCATGCGGCTGACGGGGCTTGAGATGGCCGAGGTGACCGTGGACGCCTCACCCAAGGGTTCAACGACCGTCGCGCTGTGGGAGCCGCCTCTGACAGAGCTGCGGGGCGAGGGAGGGGCTCCCGTGCGACGCACCGCCACAGCCGAGGCGGCCGACCTCCTTGCCGACCTCGTCCTGGCGGACGTCCGCACCCTCGCCTTCGTACGGTCCCGCCGCGGCGCCGAGACCGTCGCCCTGTCGGCCCGCGCCAAACTCGCCGACGTCGCTTTCTCCCTGTCAGGCACCCCACCCGCCACCGATCCCCACTCGGCCGTCGGCGCCCCTTCCCCGGACACCACGCGCGGTGGCGAATCCCACACGGGCAACTCAGGCCCGGCCGGAGCCTCGTGGGGCGATTCGCACGCCGGCGACGACACCCCCACGGGCACTTCACCCGTGGCCTCTTCGGCCGACTGGTCGGACCTGCCGAACAAGATCGCCGCCTACCGCGCCGGCTACCTGTCCGAGGACCGGAGGCTGCTCGAGAAGGCACTGCGCTCCGGCTCTCTCATGGGCCTGGCCAGCACTAACGCCCTCGAACTGGGCGTCGACGTCTCCGGACTCGACGCCGTGCTCATCGCCGGCTGGCCGGGCACCCGCGCCTCCCTCTGGCAGCAGGCAGGCCGCGCGGGCCGCGACGGCCAGGACGCGCTGGCCGTGCTCATCGCCAGGGACGACCCTCTCGACACCTACCTCGTGCACCACCCCGACGCCCTGTTCGGCCAGCCCGTCGAGGCGATCGTGCTCGACCCCGACAACCCGTACGTCCTGGGCCCACACCTCTGCGCGGCAGCCGCGGAAATCCCGCTGACCGGAGATGATTTGCCGATCTTCGGCCCCACCACGCCGAACGTCCTCGGCGAACTGGTCGCCCAAGGTCTCCTCCGGCAACGCCCCGCGGGCTGGTTCTGGACCAGACGCGAGCGAGCCACAAACCTGGCCGACATCCGCGGCGGGGGCGGCGCCCCCATCCAGGTCGTCGAGTCGTCCACCGGCCGCCTGCTCGGCAGCGTGGACGAGCCTTCCGCGCACACCACCGTCCACACCGGCGCGGTCTACCTGCACCAGGGCGAGTCGTTCCTGGTGGAGCTGCTCGACCTAGAGGCCGGCGTGGCCCTGGTGAGCGACGCCGAGCCTGACTACACGACGTTCGCGCGCGATGTAACGGACATCACCATCCTGGCCTCCCTGCGTTCCCGGGAGCTGGGTCCCGGCCGCCTGCACTTCGGCGAGGTGGAGGTCACCAGGCAGGTCGTCTCCTACCTCAAGCGCCGCGTCCAGTCAGGCGAGATGCTCGGCGACGAGCCACTGGACCTGCCGCCCCGGACCCTCCGCACCCGCGCGGTCTGGTGGACCCTCCCGACATCGGCGGTCGCCGCCCTGGCCGGTGAGGGCTTCGACCTCGGAGGAGCCGCCCACGCCGCCGAGCACGCCGCCATCGGCCTGCTCCCGCTCTTCGCCACCTGCGACCGCTGGGACATCGGCGGCGTCTCCACCGAGCTCCACGCCGACACCGGCCTGCTCACGGTCTTCGTGTACGACGGCCACGAGGGAGGCGCCGGATTCGCCGAACGCGGCTACTCCCGCGCGGCCGACTGGCTGACGGCCACCCGTGAGGCCATCGACTCCTGCGAATGCGAGCGCGGCTGCCCTTCCTGCATCCAGTCACCCAAGTGCGGCAACGGCAACGACCCCTTGGACAAGCGCGGCGCCATCCGCCTCCTGGACACGTTCCTGACCTCCTGAACCCGTCCTCTCGCAGGTTCCGCGCTCCGGTTCTCACAGGTTCCGCGCTCCGGTTCGCCCGGGGAGAAGCGCGCTCCAGACCACCCGCAGAGAAGCACTGAGCCCTGTAGGACCGCGGGAAGTCCGCTCAGCTGTCGCCTCCTTGGTGGCGCCGACCGGCGTAGGCGCTCCCCTCCTCGTCAGCCGACCAGAAGTCGCCTGCTCCCGGCTGAGGGCGCTCCCAGAACCCACTGTCCTCCATGGACCTGGGCGTTGGGGGAAGGTAGTCGTCCCAGCGGTCCTCAATGTGCACGGGGGGCGGGGTGGCGGAGGCTGACGACGCGGGCACGTCGGTGACCGCCGAGCTGGGGAGGGTGAGCCGTAACGGCTCCTGGCGGGCGGTCTCCTGCCCGGCGCCCCGCATGTCGTCGGCGCTCCGGTAGTACGGGAGAGCGACGGGGAGTTCGGTGCGCGGCTTCGCGGGCACCTGGGGGCGTGCCGGCGCCTGCCCTACGAGGGGCTCCTGAGTGGTGCCCACAACGCGCTCGTGACCTTGCGTGCCGGGAGACCCCTGGGCCGTACCGGCCTGACCGGACGTCCTCAGACGGGGCTCCTCACCCGCCGGAGGCGTCTTGGCGACGGCCAGGACGATGGCGGGGCGGCGAGGAGCGGTCGCGGTCGCGGTCGGCGGGATGCTGTCCGTGTTCATTTGGGCGGGTCCGCCACCGGATGGCGGCGTGCCGACGGGCGCGGAAGCGGCACCGCCATCGGCGATCAGGGAACGGCGACGAGCCCATGCTCCGACGTGCGCGGCAAGCAACAGCAGGAGGATTCCGGCGGCGAGGTAGAGGCCGTACTGCCCCATGGTCCCGAACGGCGACTCCGCGGACTGAGCCGTCACGTTCGTGTCGACCGGCTCGGAGTCCGTGGCGGCCTTGGTGCCTTCGGGAGTGAGACTGTCGTTCGTGCCCGCATCGGTGTCCGCAGTGGGGATCGGAAGGTTGCCCTGCTTGTCGGTGTCCGGCATCGCGGGCAGTTTGTCGTTGTTCTTCGGTGTGGCCTGCTTCTGGGTCGGCGTGGTGACGATCTTCGCCTGCTTCTTGCCGGGCAGCGTAGGCAGCGCCTCAGTGCCCGTCGTGATGTTGTCGCTCTTGGGCTTCGTGGTCTTCACGGGCTGAACGACCTTCGGGGCCGGAACCGTCACGTACGCGGCACCCGAATTGCCCGACCCGACCGCTCCGCCGTCACCGTCGCCTCTGAACGCCTTGACCGTGAACCCCACGCGGTGTCCCACGGCTTTGGCCGGAACGGCGAGCACCGCCCTGCACGAGGAGCCCGAGCACGCGCTGTCGGCGGACACCCTGCCGACCACGCCGGACTGGCTGGTGGACACCTCGTAGGCCTGGAGGTCCGGCTCCGTGCCCTTGTTCCAGGTCACCTGGATCTTCTTGGTGCCCTGAAGGGCGGCGTCGACGTTGCTCGGTGCCGCGGCCGGTCTCCTCAGTTTGAAGGTGCTCGTCGCGTAAGTCCTGCCGGTGATCTCTCCCTTGAGGATCACGGAGAAGGTGCCGTTGGGAGCGCCCTCCGCGTCGAAGGTCCCGGAGATCGTCTGGTTTGCCCCACCGCTCGCGACCTGCTGCCGACCCGTGGAGGACCCCTCGACGTACAGGCCCATTTTCAGCTGAATCACGCCGGTGCGTGCGGAGACCAGCACGGATCCGCTCGACACCACCTGCCCGTCGGCCGGCGACGTGATCTGCCCCGCGGCTCCGGCGTGTTCCGTCACCACGGCCGCCTGAGCGGATCCACCGAACACGGTGGCTCCTGCCACGACCACTACCGCGGCCACAACTCTGCCAACCACCGTCACGACGCGTCCCTCCAACGAGAGCCTCGGGCCGCGTGACCGCCCGAGGCGCTCACGTGGCCACCGGAAGTGCGATCCGCCGGCCGACCACGATCATCAACCGCTCCCCCGGATACCTCCTTGGCGACTCGATTCTGGAGCTTTCAGAATTCCGTCGTAGTCGGCATGGAACCGAAGGTAAGCGGAACCTTATGTGAGATATCCAACTCTTGGACACCACGTCCAAGAACTCGTGATTCGATTGCGACCTAGCACCACGAACCTCATAAGCCACAGTCTTTTGACCAGCCTTAATCCACCATTTCGTCCAGACAGAACCGCTTTTCGTCCACCGCCGATCACAGCCGTTCACCAGCCCGAAGCACGGAAGCGAACCACTGTCATGGCGCGTCCCTCCATCAGCCGTCTCAGCACGTCGGCCCTGAGCCGACACACTCCGCTTGGACCGTGACCCCTTTCACCTGAACCTGGGTCACCTGGTGCTTTGTCGTCTCACCACACGACTTCACCTGGACGAGCCGAGTCGCTTCAGTCGGACTCTCCCTGATCTGCCCCGCCCCCTGCCCCGCCCCCTGCCCGCCGCTTGGCGCGCCCGAATCAGCCCGCCCCGGACCAGCTCGCGCCCTACCGGTCAAAGTGCGGGAGCCCACGACCGGCAAGGTGATCGCAAGTGATGTCCGGACATCCACCACCTCGTCGAAGATCGCGCATTCGACCAGTTCAACGCCGTTGTCCAGGGCCACGGCCGCCGCTCTCCCGCAAGCTCCTTCAGGATCGACGATCACCAGTCTGGCGGCGGCCAACGCACTCAGATCGGCGGCATCGTTCACGCGATGGCGAGCGACGCGCGCGGCACCCACCGTGGCCACGCTCAAGGCCACCGCCATCACGAGCCCCATGAACGCGACTCCCCACAGCGTCGCGGAGCCGCGATCTCTACGCGCGGCAGACATTGTCAACCTTTCTTGACGGCGCTGTGACCGGCGAAGCAAAACCCGATGCCGGTTTCCAAAGGCACATCTCGCATGGCGGCGTGGCCACCACGGCATAGACCACTCACGGGAGACGCATCCTTTTGCATGATGACGTTATGGACCACGACAGCACGTACCACGTGCGCAGATATGTGAAGCACTCACCCCAGGGGGTTTGCGCGGCGGTGGGTTCGTTCTACACATGAGGCGATTTGGAGAGTCGCGACACCATGCTCTTCGAACGGATACGACTGAGCACCGATATGACCGCCGATCAGGATTCGGTGTCGGCCACCGCAGAGGCCGAAACTCGGACGGCCGGAAGTGACGAGCCCCAGGCGGGTCGCACCTCCACCGAAACGTTCACCGTGGTGCGCTCCCCGTCGCGACTCACGATCACCTGTGCTCCCGGGCGGGTTGCCGAACGAACGTAATCACCGACCCGATCCAGGGGCTCGCCTCTGGCCGCGGCCCGCGCCGCAGCACGAACCGCGTCCACGCATTCGAGCTGCACCCCAACGGCTTGGATCGCCCATAGCGCCGCGGCCAGCACGATCGTGAGCGCAGGCAGCATCGCCGCCGTCTCAGCCGTCACCGAGCCTCGACACGCCGACCACTTCCTGCCCCGGGCAACCGCGATCGCCGTCTTAGGCGTCGATACATCCGTCACAGCAGGCGACTTCCTTTCACCCATGGAGGTTCGCTACTTGACAAGAGGGGGCTGCTTCCTGGGAATCAGACCTCCTCCCTGGGAGGCAGCTCTCCCTCCTGGGGAAGCAGTCCCCTCCCGGGGAAGTCCCCTCCCGGGGAAGTTGCCTCCTCCTTGGAGGATGGGACTTCCCGTGCTCCCTGGGGGAAGCGACTTTTCCAAGGGGGAAGCGACCTCAGAGAAGCGACTTTCTGCTCGTCAGGAGCGGGTCTCTACTCATTGGAATCGGATCTCTGCACCAAGAATCAGGCCTCTCCGTCGAGAGGCAATTCGCTTCTCCTATGGACTTGCTCACCCTGGACTTGCTCGCTCTCCACCCGCGGACGTAGCGAGTGATGCGACGTCATCCGCCCGTCTTCAGCGCGCGATCGATCAGCGACGAGAGCATCTCCTGCACTTCAGGACTGCTGACCACCTTGAAGAGCAGGGCCGCGAAGGCACAGGCCGCTATGGTGCCCACCGCGTATTCGGCTGTGGACATGCCACGTTCCCTGTACGCCGTCGTGGCAACGGACGACCTGGAGGTCCACCAGCGTCGGCAGCGGTTGATCAGAGCTGCTGACGTGGAGGTCCATGGCGTTTCCGGGGACGTGCTCGGCTCATCCGGGGTGGTTGCGACAATCCGCATCATGCCTCCAGGTGCTTGTTAGCCGGGATCTTGTCCGGCCTGGCGAGCGTTAGCGTCCCCCAATCCGGCCTTACGCCGAGCGGCCGAGTCGCGTTCTGTGGATAACCCGAAGGCCGGGACACAGGCTGTGGACAGTGTGTCGCCTGACCGATGCATGCGTTGAGGACGTGACGGCTGTCCTCAAGAGCGCCGAAACGCCAGGTGGGCCGCCAACACACATGCGAGTGCCTTCGAGTCCGTATGGGCCGCTGCAAAGTCAGGTCGGGACTGCTGACACGACGCATAGGCGATGTCCTGAGAGAGCGCGGAAGGGCACTGAGGATCTCGCGAAGACGAGGCAACACATGGCGGTAGAAACCACGCCGTGGAGACGGTGGACCACGCCGTGGAGATGGTGGAAACCGCGCCGTGGAGACGGTGGAAACCGCGCCGCAGAGAGACATGGAAGTCCACGGACGCCACTGGAAGTGCGCTTATCCACGGATGCCACCGGAGAGGCGCTCGAACGCCGGTAGAGGGGCGCTTAGGGCAGCCGTGGGGCCGAGAAAGCGGCCGTCGAGGAAACCGCCGCGTTTGGTGATCGACAAGGTGGGGTGCGGTCGCGGCGGAGGGGTGACGTCTGCGGGGAGGACGGCGGAGGTGACCTCTGCGGGAGGACGGCTATGGGAGGACGATGGTGGCGGCGAGGCCCGCTATGACGGGGATGATCCCGAGCAGCACGAAGGCCGGCAGGAAGCACAGCCCGAGAGGTGCCACCGCCTTGACTCCGACGCTTCGAGCGGCGGCCACCGAAGCGGCGTGGGCGGCGTCTCGGGCGTCATCGGCGAGACGGGTGAGAACATCCGCCACGGGCGCCCCGCTTTGGGCCGCACGGCTCATCGCTCTGGCCAGGCTGCCCGTTGCCGGGTCACGGGCGAGGTGGGCCCAGGTGGGTTCGGGGTCCGCCCCCAGGCGGAGTTGGCTGCTCACCCAGGAGAGGCGTTCTCCGAGGGGGCCTTCCACAGCGGATGCGGCGGATTCGATGGCCGCGCTGACCGGTTGACCCGCGAGGAGGCAGGCGGCCATCAGGTCGGCGGCGAACGGGAGATCGGCGCTGATCCGTCTTCGGGTTTGCTGATCGGCGGGATCATCTCTCCTGTGCAGGATCACACCGACCACCGGAACGACCAGCAGGCCGGCCACGATCCCCATCACCCCACCGACCAGCAGGCCGGAGAGGAGTCCTGCGATGGCTGAGCCGACTACCGTCCGGCGGTCGAGCCGCCTCGGCCCCTTGCCACCGGACTGGAGCCAGCCAGGCGTGGGCAACCCGTCTTCACTCGTGACCGGATGACCCAAGGGCCGGGCTTCGTTTGCGCCGATGGCGGCCCTGACGGCCGTGGCTTCTGGCCTGATCCCATGCGCATGAGGCGAGGCCGCCGGTGCGGACGTAAGCCTCCTGAACGGAGCACCGGGCGCAGTCCTGGCTTGAAGACCGCGACGTGGCGAACTCATTGCCCGCGAGTGTCGCGTGTCTACGGCGCCGGCTGAGGGAGCCGGAGCGGGCGCACGTAGGGAGAGCCTTGTCATTTCCGCGGTGCGGAGCGTCGACTTGGCTCGGCTGACTGGAGGACGCAGGCGGGCCAAGCGGTCCGCCTGCGTCGTCGGTGGCACGCACAGCCACGCGGCCAGGGCGGCGCAGAGGGCCGAGAGCAGTTCGAGCATTGTCAGGTTCCGTCCTCTGTCCTTCTCGACCGCAGACCTGAGGTTGTGGAACGCTGCTGCCGTACAGCGCTCCTTGCCGTATGCGGAGCCAACGATCTACGCAGCCGCGCACGGAAACCCGTGCTGGGACGCGGGCACGGCGAGGTGTCCAGGTGGTACGGACCGGTCATTTCTGATGTGCACGACGACCTCCTACGGGGCACGGTTCAGGAGGCTTGGGCGTGTAGGGCCATGCGGTGTGTCCACCACAGGCCGCAGGCGTCGAGGGCGAGTCCCGCTACCAGACAGGCGAAGCCGGGCAGGCTGCCGCACAGGAAGTCGAGCGGGTGCATGCCCAGGGCTCCGGCCATGAGGAGCCCGAGGGCAGGGAGGGCGGCCAGCATTCGGGCGGTGGCGCGAGGGCCGGCCAGTTGCGCGGCGACGTCCTGGCGATGGGCCTGACCGGCTCGTAACGTGCTGCCGACCCGCTCGACGAGGGCGGACAAACCCGCGCCTGCCGTCACACCGATGTCCCAGCACGCGGCCAGTCGGCACAGACCCTCGCCGCCTTGGGCAGGCGCGACGGCTTTCAGGGCCGCCGACACGTCACCACCGTCTTTGGCCGCCGCCACCAGCGGACGCAGGGCGTCGGGATCGGGGAAGCCGACCGCCGCGACCGCTCGGGTCAGCGCCTCTCCAGGGGTGCGGCCCGCCGTGAGCTCGGCGGCCAGGGACTGGCACAGCTCGATCGTGTCGCGGCGCCACGCGTCGGCTCGTCGCGCGGGGCTGGGACGCACGACGTAGCGGCGCAACGACGGCCGTGGCCAGGTCCGCTCGTCCGAGGTAAGCACGCGCAGGCGGGCCATCGCGAGATCGGGACCTGTCCACAGCCATAGGGCCGTGGCTGTGGACATCGCCGCCAGAAGTGCCGCCGTCATGAGCCCACCGCGTGATCACCCTGCAGGCATGGGTCGCCACCGCGGACCACCGCGATGCCCCCAGGGCAGCACCGCACACGATCGAGATCGGCACAGGCGTGCCGGATGGGCGGGCTCACAGCGAGATCCGGTCGGTGAGGGTGGTGTAACCGGGGCCGAGGCTGGTGCGGCCGTGGGCATCGACGGCCAGGGCCGGGACGGCTTCCACGAAGCCCGCGGCGGTCCGCGACAGGAGGCAGATCTCGGTGACGCGGCGACGGCCGTCCGAGCGGCCGCGGGTCAAGTGGACCACCACGTCGAGGGCGGCGGCGAGTTGACTGTGCACGGCTTCCCTGCTCAACCCTGCCGCACAGCCGAGCGCCTCCAGCCGGGGCGGCACGTCGGCCGCCGCGTTGGCGTGCAGGGTGCCGCAGCCGCCCTCATGGCCCGTGTTGAGGGCGCCCAGCAAATCGACCACTTCGGCGCCTCGGACCTCGCCGACCACCACCCGGTCGGGGCGCATCCGCAGAGCCTGACGGACGAGATCGCGCAGGCCCACCCCTCCCGCGCCCTCCAGGTTGGCCGGTCTCGACTCGAGGCGGATCACGTGGGGGTGAAGGGGCCGGAGCTCGGCGGAGTCCTCGACGAGGAGGAGCCGCTCGCCCGGCCCGGCGAGCGACAACAACGCCGAGAGCAGCGTCGTCTTGCCCGTGCCCGTGCCACCGGTGACGAGGAAGGCCAGCCGGGCCGACACCATCGCGGTCAGGACCTGGGCCGCCTCGGGGGTGACGGTGCCGGCCGCCACCAGGTCCGGCAGGGTGAACGTGCGCCTCGGGGGCAGCCGGAGCGAGACGCAGGTGCCGCCCGACGCGATCGGCGGCAGGACGGCGTGCAGGCGCACGCCTCCGGCCAGCCTGGCGTCCACGTAGGGCGAGGCGTCGTCCAGCCGCCTGCCCGCCGCGGCGGCCAGGCGCTGGGCCAGCCTGCGTACGGCGGCCTCGTCGGTGAAGGTCACCGGAGTGCGCCGGAGCCCCTGGCCGTCGTCGACCCACACGTCTCTCGGGCCGTTGACCAGGACATCGGTGACGTCAGGCGCTGCAAGCAGCGGCTCGAGCGGGCCGGCTCCGATCAGGTCGGCGCACAGGGCTCTGGCGACCGCGAGGATCTCGGCGTCGCCGTAGACGGACTTCTCCGCCCGCAGCGCGACGGCCACCTGCGCGGCGCTGGGCTCGACACCGGCACGGGCGAGCCGCACGCGTACGGCTTCGACCAGCTCCGGGGAGACGCTCACCTGCTCCGGGCGACCGCGCGAAGCGGCAGACGGGCGACCGGGCGGAGCGGCAGACGGGTGGGCCGGAGGTCCGGCGTTGGCCGAGGTCACGACGGCAGCAGATCGCGCAGGAGGGACGTGCACAAGGTGCCGAGCGCGGTGCGCGGCCCCAGCTTCGGCAACTCGCCCCGGTTGAGCGTGGCGGTGAGGCGCGGCTGGTCGGGCAGCTGGCCGACCACGGGGACGCCCAGCGAGGACGCCACGACCGCTTCGTCGAGCACACCCGGCCGGACGACCGCGCGGATGTCGGAGGTGTGGCGAGCCGCTTCGGACAGCACCTGGGCGGCGGCCAGGACGCCTCGTACGTCGGCGGTGGCCACGAGGACGGCGCCGGTCGCCCGGCCGAGCGCCTCGGTCGCGGCAGGGTCGAGGTAGCGGGGCAGGTCGACCACGACGAGGTCGAACCCGCGGTGGCCGGCTTCGAGGACCGAGCGCATGGCCTGGGGAGGGATGGAGCGCACGTCACCCCGGTGGAAGGAGAGCACGGCGAGATCACCGAAGGCCGGCAGGGCCGCCCGGAGCGCCGTCGAGCTGACCCGCCCCTCACGGGCGACGAGGTCGGCCCACCGGGCACCAGCGGCCTCCTCGTGTCCGAGCAGGGCGTCGATGCCACCGCCCAGCGGGTCGGCGTCGATCAGCAGGGTGCGCAGGTGGTCATGGGAGGCGCGCAGGGCGAGGCAGGACGAAAGCACGCTGGCTCCCACACCGCCCCGGCCGCCGATCACGCACAGCACGGCGCCGGACCGCGGCTCGGGCTCCATGGCGTCGGCGAACTCCTCCATCAGGCGGCGCTCGCCGTCGGGGAGACTCACGACGGCCTGGGCTCCGACCGCGACACAGCGCCGCCACGTGTCGTGGTCCTCTGGATCCCGGGTCGCCAGCAGCACCCGCTCGCGGGCCGGCGGCGCCGTGGCGGCCACCGCGTCGGCCAGGTCACTGCCGATCACGACCAGCGGGGCGAGGTTCCAGTAGGGGCGGGCGTGTGCCGGAACGTGGGCCACGTCGAGCTGGGCTCCGGCTGCGGCGGCTGTGCGGACGAGGTCGTCGAGCAGCTCGCGATCCTCGGTGATGACCAGTGGGCGGTTCATCGGGGGCCTCCCTGTTGTCGGGGAGGCCAACCATGCTCCAGTGCCGGACCGCGCCGAGGATCCGAACAGGGTTCTGTGGACGGAACCGCCCGGCCGGACCCGGCCTGTGGACGAGCATCACTCAGAGGTCCGGGGCTGATGGGAGAAATGGGGCGACCCCCGCCGGGGGGGGAGAGCGGGGGTCGCCTGATCGGTCCGGCTCCGGGGGGGTAGAGCCGGGCCCGATTCAGAAGAAAGCTTTCATCACTTGACCAGAGCCTGGCAAGAGGCCGGGAAACCAATCCGATGCGCAGTCGCTCCAGTTTCAGGTGATACCACCGTATGCTGCCCGATCAACTCGAGTTTCGTCGAGGAGTAATCTCGTATTTTCGCCAAGTTTTTTTCGTCATCCCATAACGATCACATAAAGATACTCACTCTGTGTAATCGTCACAGGTTGGTAACCGCGCCACCAGGCCCCGGTATGACGGCGTCCGCGCCCTCCGGTCCCCGTATTGGCAAAGGTCTTGTTCCTGGGGGTTCCCATCAGGGTGAATCCGTCGTAGAAAGGGGCTACGGACGAGTTGTCCGGGTGCATCAACCGGGTACCCACGCGCGACCAGCCGCGGGAGGCGCGTCGAGACGGGCTTGACCCGCTCCGACGAATTGAGGTGCACGCTTGGTAACCCGGTGTGGTGTACCGGTGAGACGGCGTCTCATTAGTGAGACGCCGTCCGCTATGTCGTGACCCCTCGCCCCCTCAGCCCCGCTGCAGCGCCTCGCAGATCGCCGTCGTCTCGCGCACGCCGAGAGCCACCGCCGACGCGCACTGCCGGACCCACTCGGCCACGCCCTCGGGGCTCCCCGTGAGGTAGGCACGCAGGCCGTCGGCGTACGGCAGCTCCAGGTGCCCCACCTCGACGGCGACCAGTGACTTGGGATCGAGACCGTATTCGACCAGCGTGAGCCGCTCGGCCGTGCGGGCGACAACGCCGTCGGCCGTACCGAACGGACGCAGGACGGCGAGCTCGGCGTGGACGACGGCGGCCAGCACGATCGCGGGCGCCTTCGTCGGCTTCTCGAGCAGTTGCAGCAGGTTGTCCACCCGCGCCGCCGTCTCCCCGGCGCTCGGCCCGGGGCCCAGCCCGAGCGGATCGGGAGCGTCGTCGTGGACACGGGGACGGCCCAGCGCGGGCTCGTCGGCCAGACCGGCGGCGGCGACCGTGTGCAGCCGCGCGAGCACCTGCCGGGGCGCCTTTCGCCAGGTCGAGCCGAGACGGCCCATCTCGGCCGAGGCGCGCAGCGCGCCCTGCACGACCGGATCGTGCACCTCGTCACGGCGCAGCGCGTCGAGGGGGACATCGACGCCCTCGATCGCGGCCGAAGCGCGGGCGCCCCGCAGCGACGACTCGGTGGAGACCGCCGGGCTGGCGCGGCGCAGGACGCGGTGGCGGTAGAGCCTGTCGACGGCCTGCCTGGCCTCCTCCACCGCCTCTGAGACGCCGGGGAGCCGCGCGATCACGGCCAAAGGGTCACTCACGGAACCCGACCTTACCTGCGGGTACGGCTCCGCCCACCACCGCGCCCGGCTGCGGGGTCGCCGGGGAGCCCATAAACCGTCGCAGCGCGCTTCGAGAAGCACTGGAATTGGCGCGTTCCAGGTTAGTTCCATTTCGAACGGACAACGGTTGAATAGCGTTTGTCATGTGATCCGATAAGCACGCCAACCAGATCATCTGACGGTACAGACCTGTCTAGACCTCTTGTGTGGGGAGGCCGTGAGCTGGTGGAGTGGGACATGACCTACGTAATCTGGCCATAGGAGGAGCACGACGTGGCCCCGGAAACCCCTGGCACCGAGCCGCAGGCCCTGTCCAACCTGCTGCAGGAGAACCGTCGCTTCGCACCCCCGGCCGAGCTGACGGCGGCCGCGAACGTGACAGAGGCGGCCTATACCGAGGCGGCCGCTGATCGCCTCGCCTTCTGGGAGGGCGCTGCCGACCGGCTGACCTGGGCCAAACGGTGGGACACCACCCTGGAGTGGAACGCCCCGTTCGCCAAGTGGTTCGTCGGCGGCGAGCTGAACGTCGCGTACAACTGCGTGGACCGCCACGTCGAGGCGGGCCGCGGCGACAAGATCGCCTACCACTGGGAGGGCGAGCCCGAGGGCGACACCCGCACGCTCACCTACGCCGACCTCCAGCGCGAGGTCAGCAAGGCGGCCAACGCGCTGCGCGAGCTGGGCGTGGGTAAGGGCGACCGCGTCGCGATCTACCTGCCGATGATCCCCGAGCTGCCGATCTCGATGCTGGCCTGCGCCCGCATCGGAGCGATCCACTCGGTGGTGTTCGGCGGGTTCTCGGCGACCGCGCTGCAGAACCGCATCGACGACGCCGACGCCAAGCTGGTCATCACCGCCGACGGCGGCTACCGTCGCGGCGCCCCGAGCGCGCTCAAGCCGACCGTGGACGAGGCCGTGGCCCAGTGTCCGCAGGTGGGGAACGTCCTCGTCGTACGAAGGACGGGCCAGGACGTGGCCGTCAGCGACAAGGACGTCTGGTGGCACGACCTGGTCGACCGCCAGAGCGACCAGCACACCCCCGAGCCGCACGACGCCGAGCACCCGCTCTACATCCTCTACACCAGCGGCACCACCGGCCGGCCGAAGGGCATCCTGCACACCACCGGCGGCTACCTGACCCAGACGGCCTGGACCCACGACGCGGTCTTCGACCTCAAGCCCGAGACCGACGTCTACTGGTGCACCGCCGACATCGGCTGGGTGACCGGCCACTCCTACATCGTGTACGGCCCGCTGGCCAACGGCGCGACGAGCGTCATCTACGAGGGCACTCCCGACACCCCGCACCGGGGCCGGTTCTGGGAGATCGTGCAGAAGTACCAGGTCAGCATCCTCTACACCGCCCCCACGGCGATCCGGACGTTCATGAAGTGGGGCGACGAGATCCCCGCCAAGTTCGACATGTCCAGCCTGCGCGTCCTCGGGTCGGTCGGCGAGCCGATCAACCCCGAGGCGTACGTCTGGTACCGCCACAACATCGGCGGCGACCGATGCCCCGTCGTCGACACCTGGTGGCAGACCGAGACCGGCGCCATCATGATCAGCCCGCTCCCCGGCATCACGCACGGCAAGCCCGGCGCCGCGATGCGCCCGCTGCCCGGCATCACCGCCGACGTGGTCGACGACCAGGGCAACAGCGTCCCCGACGGCGGCGGCGGCTTCCTGGTGATCCGCGACCCGTGGCCGGCCATGCTCCGCACGATCTGGGGCGACGACCAGCGCTACATCGACACCTACTGGAGCAGGTTCGAGGGGATGTACTTCCCCGGCGACGGCGCCAAGAAGGACGATGACGGCGACCTGTGGCTGCTCGGCCGCGTCGACGACGTCATGCTCGTCTCCGGTCACAACATCTCCACGACCGAGGTGGAGAGCGCGCTGGTCAGCCATCCGAAGGTGGCCGAGGCGGCCGTCGTGGGCGCCACCGACCCGGTGACCGGCCAGGCCATCGTGTCGTTCGTGATCCTGCGCGGCTCGGCCGAGGAGGACGCCGACATCGCCGCCGAGCTGCGCAACCACGTGGCCAAGACGCTCGGCCCGATCGCCAAGCCGCGCCAGATCCTGATCGTGCCCGAGCTGCCCAAGACCCGTTCGGGCAAGATCATGCGGCGGCTGCTGCGCGACGTGGCGGAGAACCGCAGCATCGGCGACGTGACCACGCTGGCCGACAGCACGGTGATGAACCTCATCTCGGAGAAGCTGCCGAGCGCCAAGTCGGAGGACTGACCCCCGGCATCGACAGACCGCTCATCCCGAAATTTCGGGATGAGCGGTCTGTTCGTGTGGGGGCAGGGCAAAAGCGCACGCCTACCCTCGCGGCGGTATCTTCGTCGATCGGGTAGGTGTGGAAGGGATGCCGGGACCCTAGGTACGTTCCCCGGCGTGTTCGGGGGCGCCTGACAGTCCGTACGGCCAGGCCTGGCGAGACCGTCCGAGGTCGGGGCGTCGCCGCCTTCCATACGGGTACTCAAGGGGCGCGATGAACTGGATGATGTTTGACACGGCCACCAGGCCTCGATAGGAGACGTTCATGCCGCAGACTCCCGAGGAAGAATCCCTGGGCTCACTGGTCGCCCAGGCGAGCAGCCACATCTCGACCCTGGTCCGCTCGGAGATCGAGCTGGCCAAGGCCGAGTTCAGGTTCGATGCCAAGCGGGTCGGCACGGCGGGCGGGATGTTCGCCGCGGCCGCCTTCATGGCGCACCTGTGCCTGATCCTCGTCTCGTTCGCCGGCGCCTACTTCCTGGCTCAGTGGTTGCCCACCTGGGTGTCCTTCCTCATCGTGACGGTGATCTACCTACTGCTCGCCGGGCTGGCGGTGTTCCTCGGGATCAAGCGTCTCAAGGGGCTGTCCGGCATGAAGCGCACCACCCAGTCGATCAAGGACCTCAAGGAGATCGCCACGCCGGAGGAGTCGACGGCCGGCCTGGTCGGTCTGCATCGTGAGCCGGTGAGCCGAGATGGCGCCTGACGAGTCGGTCGTCCAGATCGAGGGCCCCTGGCAGCACCGGCAGGTGCACGCGGGCGGCACCCGTTTCCATGTGGTGGAGGCCGGCGACGGCCCGCTGGTGCTGTTGCTGCACGGGTTCCCGCAGTTCTGGTGGACCTGGCGCCACCAGCTCGAGTCGCTCCCGGCGGCCGGCTACCGGGCGGTGGCGGTCGACCTGCGCGGCTACGGCGGCAGCGACAAGCCGCCGCGCGGCTACGACCTGCCCACGCTGGCGGGCGACGCGACCGGCCTGATCCGGGCGCTCGGCGAGACCGGGGCGATCGTGGTCGGCCACGACTGGGGCGGCCTGCTGGCCTGGACGATGGCGGTGCTCGAACCGAAGAGTGTCTACCGCCTGGTGACGGTGTCGGCGGCGCACCCTCTGCGGCTGCGCAGCGCCCTGCTCACCGAGCCGTTCGGCCAGTTAAGGGCGAGCGCCCACGCGCTGGGTTACCAACTGCCGCTGCTGCCCGAGCATCGGCTCACCCGCGACGGCGCGTCGCTGGTCGGCCGGCTGCTCGACCGGTGGTCCGTCCCCGGCTGGCCCGACCCCGAGACGGCCCGCACCTATCGCGAGGCGTTCCGCATCCCGGCCGTGGCCCACCTCGCGCTCGAATACCACCGCTGGTTCGGCCGCTCGCAGTTCCGGCCCGACGGGCGGCGCTACGCCCGGACCATGCGCACCCAGATCGAGGCGCCGACCCTGCAACTGCACGGCGCGCTCGACCGCCGCGTGCTGCCGCGCACCGCGCAGGGTTCGAGCCGCTACGTCGCCGCCCCCTACCGGTGGAGGCTGATGGAAGGGGCGGGACACTATCCCCATGAGGAGGTGGCCGAGATGTTCGACGCGGAGCTGATCGGCTGGCTGTCCGATCCGGAGCCCGACCGATGAGAGACCGCGACCCCGACGGCAGGCCGCGCAGCGCCCGGCCCCGCGACGCCTTCGGCAGGCCGCTGCCCCACGGCGCGCCGGGGGTGGACCGGGTGCCCGACGACTACGCCCCCAGCACCGAGCAGGCGCTGGCCGACGGCCGCCGCTTCCTCGCCGAGGGTCTGCCGTTCAACGCGCACGAGGTGTTCGAGGGCCGCTGGAAGTGCGCGCCCGACGACGAACGCGATCTGTGGCAGGGGCTCGCGCAGATCTGCGTCGGCCTCACCCACCTGCAACGCGGCAACGGGCGCGGGGCCCTGACCCTCTTCGGCCGCGGCGCGGCCCGCGTGCAGGCGTACGGCCTGCCGTACGACGAGGTGGGCCGGGCGGCCTCCGGCCTGAGCGACGACAGCGACCCCGGGCAGGCCATCGCGCTGGTCCTGGCCGCGCTGCCCGGCTAGTCGCAGTCCTGCGTGCCCGCCGGGGTGGTGTCGTTACGGCCCTGGTCGGCGTCGGGCTTGACCTCGGCGGCGGTGAGCACGTAGCCGGTGTCCTCCTGGCTGACCGCGGCGGCGAAGATCACGCCGTAGACCTGGCCGTCGACCGTGAGCAGCGGGCCGCCGGAGTTGCCGGGCAGCACCTTGCCGCGGATCGAGTAGACCTCGCGCTCGACGTTGGAGCTGCGGTAGATGTCGGGGCCCTGGGCTTCGAGCCGGCTGCGGATGCGGGCCGGCTCGGCGGTGAAGCCGTGGCCCTTGGGGAACCCGGCGATGATCGCGTTGTCGCCCTTGCCGCCGTCGTTCTTGAAGGCCAGCTGCGGCAGGCCGAGCCCGGGGACGTACAGGATGGCGATGTCGCGCTGCGGGTTGTAGCGCACCACCGTGGCGTTGTGGCGTTTGTTGGTGGAGTCGAGGACCTGCAGGTCGCGCGTCACGCCGGCGACCACGTGCGCGTTGGTCATGATGCGGTCCTTGGCGTAGACGAAGCCGGTGCCCTCGATGTGCTTGTTGCAGCTCTCCGCGTTGCCCTGCACCTTGACGATGGCCCGCTGCGCGCGCCCGAGCTTGGCCCCCTGCAGCACGCTACGCGGCGCGGGCGGCACGTCGACCAGCCGGTCGGCGCCGATGGCGTCGAAGACCGGCGGGAACTCCGAGCGGTCGATGAACTTCTTGAACGGCTGCTGCCAGTTGCGCGCGGCCTGTGGGATGGCGTCGTCGACCGTGGTCAGCAGCATGGAGTTCTTCACCTGCTCGACGAGCGGCGCGAACGACGTCGAGACGATCAGCGACCCGATCAGCCAGGCGATCACGAGCACCGACAGCGCGCTGGCGAACGTGCCGCCGACCGCGTCGGCGACCTTGGCGGGCTCCCACGTCACGTGGCTGCGCACGACGGCGCCGATGGTCGAGGACGCGAACTGGCCGATCGTGGCGGCCAGGAAGACGATCACGATGGCGAGCAGGGCCTGGGGGGTGTCGCCGTCGACGACGGCCTTGGAGATCGGCGGCGCGATGAAGACGCCGAGAACCGCCCCTCCCACGAAACCCACGAAGCTCATGACGCCGATGATGAAGCCCTGCCGGTAACCCGAGACGCCGAAGGCGATCACGAGGCCGATCAATATGAGGTCAAGCAGATCACCGCGCACGGTTCAAAGGTAACCAGCGATACGGTCAAGCGTGCACGTCTTCGTCCATGACGGCGTTTCGCGGATGACTACCTTGAGGCCTATGTCGCCTACCGAGGGAACAGCGCGCTGCCTCGTCGAGGTGGCTCTGGGCGATCCCGATCCCGACGGTCCGCTGCGCTGGCACGTGATCTCCGAGCTGCGGCGGCGCGGCGACATGGAGTCGTTCATCGAGGCGCGACGGCTGTGCGCGTCGGACGACGTCGGCGAGCGCCTGCTCGGGATCGACATCATGGGCATGCTCGGCAGGTTCGTGGACCGCGCGCTGCCCGTGCTGCGCTACCTGGCTGCCAGCGAGGAGGACGCCATGGTGCTCTACGCGGTGCTCATCGCGTTCGGCCATCTGGCCGACCCGCGGTCGCTGCCCTCGGTGATCGACCTGGCCGCCCACGAGGACGCCCGGGTGAGGTACGGCGCCGCCTACGCGCTCCAGCACGTGCTGGGCAACCCGCCCGACCGGGCCGGCCTGGAAGCGCTGCGCCGGCTGGCCGCCGACGGCGACGCCGACGTGTCCGGCTGGGCCTCGCTCGGCGTGGCGCTAACCACGGGTGGCGAGTTGTAGCACGTCCGGCGGCAGCTGCTCCACCCGCGCCGGATCCCAGGGCCGCTCCAGCCCGCCCTCGCGCATGACCCGGTCGAGCACCATCGCGGTGAACCCCCACACCAGCATGCCGCGAACCCGGAAGGCCGGCCCCATGAACCTGGCCTGGTGGCACAGCGTGAACCGGTTGCCCGGATCGACCAGTTCGGCGATCGGCACCCGCTCGACGGAGTCGACCTCGTCGGGCGACGCCGCGTGCACGGCGGACGGCAGGTGCCACCAGCCGACGACCGGGGTGACCCGGTTGTCGCTGCGGCTCAGGTAGAGCTCGGACATCGTGCAGAGGACGCGCACGCCGCGCGGATCGAGCCCGGTCTCCTCCTTGGCCTCGCGCAGGGCCGCCTCGATGGGGCCGTCGTCCTCGGGGTCGATGCCGCCGCCGGGGAAGGCCGGCTGGCCCGCGTGCCTGCGGCCGAGCCTGCTGCGCTGGATGAGCAGCACGTCGGGGCCGAGCGGCCCTTCGCCGAAGAGCATGAGCACCGCCGCCCGCCTGCCGCCCACGGCGGGCGGGCGCAGGCTGTGGGGAGCGGGGAGGTGCACGGCCCGCGCCGCCAGTCTGTCGAGCCAGTCAGGGATCACCGTCACGCCATCTCCAACACGCCAGGCCCTCCGGGACTTCCCGGTCAGGAGAAGGGACCCGATCTTACGAGCTTGCGGGCCTCGTCGGCGCCCGTCGGGCCGGTGCCGTAGGAGGGGCAGAGGGTGGCCAGGGGGCAGACGCCGCAGGCGGGCCGGCGGGCGTGGCAGATGCGGCGGCCGTGCCAGATCACCCGGTGGGAGAAGACCGTCCACTCGCGCCTGGGGATCAGCTCGCCCACGACGTGCTCGATCTTGACCGGGTCGGTCTCGTCGGTCCAGCCGAAGCGGCGGACCAGCCGCTGGAAGTGGGTGTCGACGGTGAGGCCGGGGACGTCGAAGGCGTTGCCGAGCACGACGTTGGCGGTCTTGCGGCCCACGCCGGGGAGGGTGACCAGGTCTTTCAGCTTGGCGGGCACCACGCCGCCATAGCGGTCGCAGACGGCCTGGGCCATGCCGATGATGCTGTTGGTCTTGGCGCGGAAGAAGCCGGTGGAACGGATGATGTCTTCCATCTCGGCCCGGTCTGCCGCCGCATAGTCGGACACGGTGGGGTACTTGGCGAACAGGGTAGGAGTCACCATATTGACCCGTTTGTCCGTACACTGCGCCGAGAGGATGGTGGCGACCAGCAGCTCAAGCGGGCTGCCGAAGTCAAGCTCGCAGTGAGCGTCGGGATAGGTTTCCGCCAAAATGCGGTTCATCCGGCGAGCACGCCGCACAAGGGCGAGCCTTGACTCAGTGGGCATTCCCATAGCCTATGTGCGCCGCCTGGGGTGGGGTGAGCCACAATGGGCAGCAGAGGAGGCAGAGTTGAACACCGAAGATGTGCTGGGCAAGGCCCCCCTGTTCGCCGCGCTCGACCGCGAGAGCGCCGCGGCGCTGCGGACCAGCATCACCGAAGTCCAGCTGTCGAAGGGGCAGACGCTCTTCCACGAGAACGAGACCGGTGACCGGCTCTACGTCGTTCTCGAAGGCAAGATCAAGCTCTCCCGCCAGTCTCCGGACGGCCGCGAAAACCTCCTCAGCGTCCTCGGTCCGAGTGAGATGTTCGGCGAGCTGTCGTTGTTCGATCCCAGACCCCGCACCGCCACCGCGACCGCGCTGACCGACGTGCGGCTGGCCGGGCTCGGCCACGACGACCTGCGCCCCTGGCTCACCGGCCGCCCTGAGGTGGCGCTCCACCTGCTGCGGGCGCTCGCCCAGCGGCTACGCCGCACCAACGACGTGCTGGCCGACCTGGTCTTCACCGACGTGCCCGGCCGGGTGGCCAAGCAGTTGCTCGACCTGGCCGAGCGGTTCGGCAGCAAGACCGACGAGGGCACGCGGGTGCACCACGACCTCACTCAGGAGGAGCTGGCCCAGTTGGTCGGCGCCTCGCGCGAGACGGTCAACAAGGCCCTGGCCGACTTCGCGCAGCGTGGCTGGCTGCGCATCGAGGCCAAGGCCGTGGTCATCCTCGACATGGACCGGCTCTACAACCGTTCGAGATAGTCGAGCTGGGCCCGCACCGACATCTCGGCGAAGGGCCAGAGCGACCTGTCGACGTCGGCATAGACGATCTCGACGACCTCTCGGGGTGTCCGCGCGCCCTGTTGCCGGGCGGCCCTGATCTGGTCGAGCCGTTCGCGGCGGTGGGCGATGTAGCCGTCGAGCGCGCCGATCGGGTCGGGCAGCACCGGGCCGTGCCCGGGAAGCAGGGCCTCCGCCTCCAGGCTCTCCGCGACCGACCTCAGCCGGTCGAGGGTGCGCAGGTAGTCGCCCAGGTCGCCGCCGTCGGACGCGATCACGGTGGGGCCCCTGCCGAGCACGGTGTCGCCGGTGAGAATGGCCCGGTCCGCGGGCAGCCAGAAGCAGAGCGAGTCGAACGAGTGGCCCGGCGTGCCGTACACGTGGATCTCGACGCCGCCCGCGGTCACCACGTCACCCTCACCCAGCCCCTCCTCACCCAGCCGATGCCTGGGGTCGAGCGCCCGCACCGGCGCGCCGACCAACTCGGCGAAGCGCCTGGCGCCGCCGCTGTGGTCGTGGTGGCCGTGGGTGAGCAGGATCTGGGTGACCCGGCGCTCGCCCAGGTGGCCGGCGACCCTGCGCAGGTGGCGCTCGTCGTCGGGCCCCGGGTCGATGACGACGGTCTCCCGGTCGCCGATGATCCACGTGTTGGTGCCGTCGAGCGTCATGGGTGACGGGTTGGGCGCCAGCAGGTTCTCGGCATGGGTCGTACGGGATCCGTCGGGGCTGCCGAGGGGGATGTGGAGGCCGCTCATGAGGTCACCAGCCGCCACTCGCCGTCGATCTCCAGCACCTTCGGCAGGATCGTGACGATCTCACGCTCCGCGGCCAGCACCGCCCCCACGCTGTCGTACGCGGTCAGCTCGGTCAGGGTCTTGTGCGTCGGCGGCATCAGGAAGATGGCGCCCTGGTGCGCCAGCTCGATGGCCTCCTCCGGTCGCTGCCAGACGACCTGGTCGGCCTCGCCGCCCACGTCACGGGTGCGTTGCCCGTCGGGGAGCACGGCGACGAAGAACCGGGTGTCGAATCTCTTCGGCTCGACCTCCGGGGTGATCCAGTGGGCCCAGGCCTTGAGCAGGTCGGAGCGGAGCACGAGGCCGCGCTTGGCGAGGAAGTCGGCGAAGGCCAGACTGCGGTCGATGAGCGCCAGCCGGTCGGCCTCCCAGTCGTCTCCGGTGGTGTCCGCGACGACGGAGTCGGGGCCGGGGCCGGCCAGCAGCACGCCCGACTCCTCGAACGTCTCGCGGACGGCCGCGCAGACCAGTCCGCGCGCCACCCGCTCGTCGGCGGCGAGGATCCGGCCCCACTCCGCCGGCGACGGCCCGGCCCAGGCGACGGCGTGGTCGCTGTCGCGTGGGTCAACCGAGCCGCCGGGGAAGACGTACGCGCCTGCCGCGAAGGCCATCGTGGACTTGCGCCTGAGCAGGTAGACCTGGAGACCGCCCGGTGGGCCCTCGCGCAGGACCACCACCGTGGCGGAGTCCCGGGCGGGGACCGGTGCGACACGTCCGGCGATAATGTCCCGTGCCCGGGTGGCGAACTCAGCGGGGAGCGACAGACCAGTCACATGACCTCCTCTAGAACATCACTCGGGTCATCGTGACATATCCGACACTCAGCCCACCTCGGCGACCAACTCCACTTCCACCGGAGCGTCGAGCGGGAGGACGGCCACGCCGACGGCGCTGCGGGCGTGCTTGCCCGCGTCGCCGAGCACCTCGGACAGGAACTCGCTGGCGCCGTTGGCGACCTGCGGCTGCTGGGTGAAGCCGGGTTCGCTGGCGACGAAGACGACGACCTTGACGACGCGCTTGACGGCGGCGAGGTCACCGGCCTCGGACTTGAGCGCGGCCAGGGCGTTGAGCGCGCAGAGACGGGCCATCTCCTTGCCCTCGTCGACGCTCACCTCGGCCCCCAGCTTGCCGGTCAGGGGCAGCTTGCCGTCGACCATCGGGAGCTGTCCCGAGGTGTAGACGAGGTCACCGGTGCGGACGACGGGCACGTACGCGGCGAGCGGCGCGACCACCGCCGGCAGGGTCAGGCCCAGCTCGGCCAGCTTCTCCTCCGGAGTCACTGCTTCTCCCTCTTGAAGTAGGCGACCAGCTGCTCGGGCGTGGCACCCTGCAGGATCTGAACCAGCTCCCAGCCGTCGGCGCCGAAATTATCCAAGATCATTTTTGTGTTGTGGATGAGCACGGGCGCCGTGAGGTACTCCCATTTCTTCATGGGGATCAGCGTAGTGTGAGGTATGTCAAGGCTGCCCATCGACTTGCGTCGAGTGACCGTTCGGTAGCCTCGAATCGTGGACTCTCGGGACACCGATTGGGATGGCGTGCGCCTGCACGTCGTCACCGGCAAGGGCGGCACCGGCAAGACGACGGTCGCCGCCGCTCTCGCTCTCGCGCTGGCGTCGGGCGGGCGCAAGGTGCTGCTCGTCGAGGTCGAAGGCCGGCAGGGCATCGCGCAGATCTTCGACCTGCCGCCCCTGCCTTACGAGGAGCGGCGCATCGCGGTGGCACCGGACGGCGGTGACGTTTACGCGCTGTCCGTCGACCCCGAAGAGGCCATGCTCGAATACATGGAGATGTTCTACGGGATGCGCCGCGCGGGCCGGGCGCTGACCAAGATGGGCATCGTCGACTTCGCCACCACCGTCGCCCCCGGCTTTCGCGACGTGCTCGTCACGGGCAAGACGACCGAGGCCGTGCGCAGGCGCGACAAGCGGGGCAAGCGGGTGTACGACGCGGTCGTGCTCGACGCCCCGCCGACCGGCCGCATCGCGCGTTTCCTCAACGTCACCCAGGAGGTGGCGGGCCTGGCCAAGATGGGGCCGATCAAGAACCACTCCGAGCTGGTCAACGGGGTCGTGAAGTCTCCCGAGACGGCCGTGCACTTCGTCACGGTGCTCGAGGAGATGCCGGTGCAGGAGACGCTCGACGGCATCGGTGAGCTTCGAGAGGCGGGCCTGCCGGCCGGCGGGATCTTCATCAACATGGTCCGCGAGTCACAGCTCCCGCAGTCCGTCCTTGACATGGCGGTAAAGGGCCGTTTCGACCCGGCCGAGCTCGCGCTGGGCCTCAAGACCGCCGGGCTGGCCGACGGCTCCGACGCCTCCGCGATGGCCGAGGCGCTGGCCGAGGAGATCACGGAGCACGCCCGCCGCGCCGAGTTGGAAGACTCCGAGCGCGAGTCTCTGGCCGAGGCGCCGTTGCCGCGCTACGAGCTGCCGCTGCTGGCCGACGGCGTCGACCTGGCCGGCCTGTACGAGCTGGCCGAGACCATCCGCACCCAGGGAGCCGCGTGAAGAAGCCCCCCGTTCTCGACATCGACGCGATCCTCGACGACAAGGGCACCCGGATCATCGTCTGCTGCGGCGCGGGCGGGGTGGGCAAGACCACCACGGCCGCCGCGCTGGGGCTGCGGGCCGCCGAGCGCGGCCGGTGCGCGGTCGTGCTGACCGTCGACCCGGCCAGGCGGCTCGCCCAGTCGATGGGCCTCAGCGAGCTCGACAACACGCCTCGGCTGATCAGCTCGCCCGAGGGCGGCGGGCAGTTGTTCGCGATGATGCTCGACATGAAGCGTACGTTCGACGAGATCATCGAGGCCCACGCCGATCCGGTGCGCGCCCGGCAGATCCTGTCCAACCCCTTCTACAAGTCGCTGTCGTCGAGCTTCTCCGGCACCCAGGAGTACATGGCCATGGAGAAGCTCGGCCAGCTCCGCCGGTCGGACGAGTGGGATCTGATCATCGTCGACACGCCCCCCTCGCGCTCGGCGCTCGACTTCCTCGACGCGCCCGAACGGCTCGGCCGCTTCCTCGACGGCCGGTTCATCCGGTTGCTGACCGCCCCGGCCAAGGCCGGCGGGCGTAGCGCGTTCAGGCTGCTCAACGCGGGGTTCGGGCTGGTCGCCGGCGCGATGACCAAGCTCCTGGGCGCGCAGGTGCTGAAGGACCTGCAGACGTTCGTGTCGGCCCTCGACGCCGTCTTCGGCGGGTTCCGGCAGCGCGCGGAGATGACGTACAAGCTGCTGCAGGCGCCCGGCACCGCGTTCCTGGTGGTGGCCGCGCCCGAGCGCGACGCGATGCGCGAGGCCTCCTACTTCGTCGAACGGCTCGCCGAAGAGCGCATGCCGCTCGCGGGGCTGGTGGTCAACCGGGTGCACGAGTCACCCGTCACGAAGCTCTCAGCGGCACGGAGCGCCGCCGCGGCCGAGGAGCTGGAGTCTCGGGGCGAGCACGAGCTGACCGCCGCCGTGCTGCGGCTGCACGCCGGTCGGATGCAACTCGCGGCCCGCGAGCACCGAGAGCAGGAGCACTTCGTCACCGCACATCCCACCGTGCCGGTGGCACAGGTGCGCGCGATGTCGGAGGACGTCCACGACCTGGCGGGTCTGCGCGAGATCGGGGAGCTCCTGGCGAGCGCATGAGAGTACGGCCGGCGAGGTCGCCGGCCGTACGCTCCGGGCTGGATCAGCCCGCGATCAGCTCGTTGGTCCGTTCGTACTCTTCTTTGGCGGACTCGAGCAGCTCACGCCACGAGTCCACATCCGGTCGCCGCCTCAGGAGAGCCCGGCGCTCACGTTCGGTCATACCGCCCCACACCCCGAACTCGATGCGGTTGTCCAGCGCATCGGCGAGGCATTCGGTACGGACCGGGCATCCTCGGCAGATCAGTTTTGCCCTGTTTTGGGCGGCACCTTGGACGAACAGCGCGTCCGGGTCCGCACCCCGACAGGCGGCACGGGAGGTCCAATCCGTGATCCACATTTCGACCCCACTCCCCTTAGGTGGTCAGTCGTCATTTGGGGCCGACGGGCGCGGGCGCCGAGCCTCCGTATTCAGTTGCCGCAGAGGAGAACGTACGCAACTAGACGTTCGGGCCGACAGACCCCAGAGGACCAATTTCTAGGTGGAGTGTTGACCGGGAATGACTAGTCACCCCCGTCAGTCAAGGCGAAATGGTGACGAGTTGCCGATAAGGTCACTCTTTCGACGTACCCTGTTCCTTGTGCAAGCTCAGGGCAAAGATCGATCATCGCCGTTCTTGAACGTCACGCGGCTGATCGCCGCGGGTGTGGCCGCAGGGGTGCTGACGGCCGCGGTAGCGCTGCCCGCGGTCGGCGGAGCGGGCGTCACCGCGAAATCCGCGATGGAGGGGATCAACCTCAAACCGGAGGAGCTCAACGAGCCTCCGCTGCCCGAGCGCACAGTGCTCCAGGACGCCAACGGCAAGCAGATCGCGCAGTTCTACTACGAGAACCGCCAGTCGGTGGTGCTCGACAAGGTCGCCCCGATCATGCAGACGGCGCTGATCTCGATCGAGGACTTCCGCTACTACCAGCACGGACCGATCGACATCGAGGGCACGGCCCGAGCCCTGGCCAAGAACCTCACCACCGGCGGCGTGACGCAGGGCGGATCCTCGATCACCCAGCAGTACGTCAAGCAGGTGCTGGTCAACGCCGCCGAGACGCGCGAGGAGCAGCAGGCGGCCATCGCGCCGACCGTCTCCCGCAAGCTCAATGAGCTGCGCTACGCCATGGCCATGGAGAAGAAGTACTCCAAGGACCAGATCCTGGAGAAGTACCTCAACATCGCCTACTTCGGCGCCGGCGCCCACGGCATCCAGGCCGCGTCCAAGCGCTTCTTCGGCAAATCCGCCTCCGAGCTCAACCTCGCCGAGGCGGCCACACTCGCGGGAGCCGTCCAGAACCCCGCACGCACCGACCCCAACGTGAACAAGAAGTCCCGGGCCGCGCTGCTCGAACGGCGCAACGTCGTGCTCGACCGGATGGCCGAACTGGAGAAGATCACGCCGCAGGAGGCCACCGAGGCCAAGGCCAAGAAGCTCGGCTTCAAGGACGTCAAGGTGCCCGGCGGCTGCGAGGTCAGCAAGTACCCGTACTTCTGCCTCTACGTCCAGAACGAGATCCTCACCAACGAGGAGTTCGGCAAGACTCCGAAGGAGCGCCTGCGCCTGCTCCAGCGCGGCGGTCTGACGATCAAGACCACGATCGACCCGAAGATGCAGGCCGCCGCCGACAATGCGATCAAGAGGTACGTCAGCACCAAGGACAAGCCGGTCGCCGCGCAGGCGATGATCGTGCCGGGCACCGGCGAGATCAAGGCCATGGCCGCCTCCCGCAAGTTCGGCGGCAACAAGAAGAAGAACGAGATCAGCTACAACGTCGTCGCCGACGCCAAGCACGGCGGCGGCAGCGGCTTCCAGCAGGGCTCCACCGCCAAGCCGTACACTCTCGCCGCGGCGCTGGAGGAGGGAATGAAGTACAACGACGGCTTCCCCTCGCCCGCCGGCTACACCGCGGCCGGCTACGGCTCCTTCCGCGACTGCAAGGGCAACCGGGTCGGCGACCCCACCCACGAGGTGCGCAACTCCAGTGAGGGCGGCGGCGGCTTCAAGACCCTGCAGTCCGGCACCTGGGGCTCGGTCAACACGTTCTTCATGAAGCTCGAGGAGCGGGTCACCCTCTGCAAGGTGGTCAAGCTGGCCAAGCGCCTCGGGCTCAAGCGGGCCGACGGCGGAAAACTCCGCGAGGTCGAGACGTTCACTCTCGGCGTCAACGAGGTCGACCCGGTCACGGTGGCCAACACCTACGCCGTCTTCGCCTCCCGCGGCCAGTACTGCACGCCGCTGGCCATCACCGAGATCAAGGACCGCAACGGCAAGGCCAAGCAGTTCAAGCCCAAGTGCTCGAAGGTCATGGACCCCGAGGTCGCCGACGCGGTCAGCGGCATCCTCTCGGGTGTCTTCACCAAGGGCACCATGACCGGTGTGGGCGGCATCGGCCGTGACGCGGCGGGCAAGACCGGCACCACCGACGGCTACACGGCCGCCTGGTTCGCCGGCTACACCCCCAATCTGGCCTCCGCGGTCAGCCTCGGCGACCCACGCGGCGCGTTCGGCCACGACCTGACCAACGTCATCATCAAGGGGCGCCACTACGACTACGTCTACGGCGCGACCATCTCCGGGGCCGTCTGGAAATACTCGATGATCGGCGCGCTGAAGGGCATCGAACCCGCCAAGTTCACCCCGGTCAACCACGCACGCTTCGGCGGCTGCACCGACGTCTGCGCGCCCAAGCCCAAGAAGAAGCGCGAGGACGACGGGCCCGACCTCGTCGACCAGCTCAACGACCAGTTCGACATGAACGACGACAACCCGTTCCAGCGCGGCAACCGCGGCCGGGGCCGCGGCTGACTCCCGCGAGGCCTCCGCGTCGACGCGGAGGCCTCACCGGCCGCTAACCGGCGAGCCGCGCGCGGACGGCGGCGGCGACCCGTCCCCCTTCGGCCCGGCCCGCGACCTTCGGGTTGACGACCTTCATGACCTGGCCCATGGCCTGCGGGCCAGAGGCGCCGGTCTCGGCGACCGCCTCGTCCACGAGCCGCCCCAGCTCCTCGTCGGACAGTTGCGCCGGAAGGTACTCCTCCAGCACGGCCTGCTCGTCGAGCTCCGCCTGGGCCTGCTCGGCGCGCCCGGCGTTGCCGAACGCCTCGGCCGCCTCGCGCCGCTTCTTGGCCTCCTTGGTCAGCACCTTGATGATCTCGTCGTCGGAGAGCTCGCGAGCCTGCTTGCCGGCGACCTCCTCCACGTTCACCGCGGCCAGTGCCATCCGAACAGTCCGGAGACGCACCTCGTCCCGGTTCTTCAGCGAAGCCGTCAGATCGGCCTTCAGCTTGTCTTTCAATGCACTCATGCGGTCCATCTTGCCGTCTGGGCGAACGGCTCGCGCCGGATGTCGGGCATCATGAGTACGTGAGGAAAGCCGTCGCGGTGCCACTGTCCATGCTCGGTCTCGGCCTGGCCGGGGTCGGCTACGCCTCGGTCGTCGAGCGCAACTCCTTCCGGCTGCGCCGCTTCGACGTGCCGGTCCTGGCGCGCGGGCAGCGTCCCGTACGCATCCTGCACCTGACCGATCTGCACCTGACGCCCCGGCGCAGCATGCTGATCAACTGGGTCCGCTCGCTCGGCGCCCTGCGGCCCGACCTCGTCGTCAACACGGGCGACTCCATCGCCCACCCCGACGCCGTCCCCTCGCTCCTGCACGCCCTGGAGCCGCTGCTCTCGCGCCCCGGCCTGTTCGTGTACGGGTCCAACGACCTCTACGCCCCCAAGCCGAAGAACCCCTTCCGCTACCTGTGGCGCACCTCCAAGAGCGAACGCCGCCAGCACGTCCCCACGCTCCCGTGGGAGGAGCTCGGCGCGGGCATGGCGGCCGAGGGCTGGCTCGACATGAACAACACCACGGCCCGCGTCAAGGTGGGCGACCTCGACGTGGCCGTGGCCGGCATCCACGACTCCCACATCGACCGCGACCGCTACGACCTCGTCGCCGGCCCCGCTCCCGCCGACGCCGACCTCCGCCTCGGCGTCATGCACTCCCCCGAGCCCCGCAACATGACCCGCTTCGCCGCCGACGGCTACCAGCTCCTGCTGGCCGGCCACACGCACGGCGGGCAGCTCTGCATCCCGTTCTACGGCGCCCTCGTCACCAACTGCGGCATCGACCGGGCCCGCGTCAAGGGCCTGAGCCGCCATGACTCCGCCTGGCTGCACGTCTCGGCCGGCCTCGGCACCTCCCCGTACGCGCCGGCCCGGTTCGCCTGCTTCCCCGAGGCCACACTGCTCACGCTGCTTCCCCGGCGCTGACGCGGGGGTGGACGCGGTCACAAGCGCCCTCGAAGTCCGCTAGACTTTCCCAAGCACGTGCAAGACGGCGTGCACCGGGGTGTAGCGCAGCTTGGCAGCGCGCTTCGTTCGGGACGAAGAGGTCGTGGGTTCAAATCCCGCCACCCCGACGCTGTTTGACCAGGTAGAGGGCTTGATCCGCTAAGCGGGTCAGGCCCTTTTCCGTTTCTGGGAGTCGATGGGAGCCAATCGGGGAGCCATCTCACTCGGACTCAACCCGTCGGCATATGTGTGATTACAGGACTTCAGCCTGTACGGCGAGCCGTCGAGGCCGGGGTCTTTGCCGGACTGGGATGCGCCCCCAAGGCGACATGCCAGCGCCGGTCCTGGCGAGTGAGCACCAGGGTCTCGTGATAGTGCCCAGAGGTGCCGCGCCCCACGAGCCGGGCAGTCGCCATCTCCGGCGAGATCTCACTGCTGATGTCGACATTCTCAAGCCGGATCTGCCGGCCGCCATACGTCTCCAGCCGGCGCCGGATATCGGCTGCCGGATCGTTCCCGATCGGAGCCAGCAGAGCGAGCCCCTGCGCATCATGCTGGTTCAGCCCGAGCACATAGGCGTCCACCGCGGCCCGGGGACTGGCGGCACCACCGGGCGCCTCCGCGGTGCCGCACCCGAACAGCAGCGCACATCCGGCGACGGCCAAGGCGAGCCTCCACCGGATGTCCGAGATGATGCTCATGTCTAACGTGTCACGTCCGATGTGCGTAGAACCATACATTGAGCCTTTGCATCCTCCTGGCGGCGGATCGCTGGCTCACAGCATGATCGCGAGCCTGATGTTCGCCTGACGACGCAAGAAACCCCTGGTAGATGGATTGATCACCACAACCAGATCCGTCACAACCAGGGGCCTCGGATGCTTTTCTATCGTGCTGCCGACGATTTGTCGCCTCAGACGTTGAACTACGTCGCCGGGATGATCCGCCGCCACCGTAAGGCGATCGGGTCGGTCTGGCGGCGGATCAACCCCCGGCAGGGCGTTACTCGTGCTGGTCTACCTGCGTAAAGGCGAGACGTTCACCGCTCGGGGCCGGCTTCGGGATCTCCACCGCGACCGCGTGGCGGTATGCGGAAAAGACGGTGGCGCTGCTGTCGGCCCGCTCACCCGAGCTCGGCCGGGCACTGCGCAAAGCCAAGCGGGACCCGGCGCGTCACCGTAAATGCCGCATCACGTAAATACAGTGTTGCCCGCACTGCTGAGTGGCGATAACGTAAAGATCGTGACTGCCGGGTCGGCCATGGGCCAAGAGCGAGTGGGGCACCCGGCCACGGCGTGAGCGCCGGGCGGGCGCGAGGTCCGCCGCGTCTCCTGCCTCCCTGATCTGAAGCATCGTTCTCATCGCGCTTCCGCGCGCTCCCACGGCGTCGGCGAAATCGCCGTCACGCCGGGCCGTTGCCGCGCGCGTTTTCGTCATTACTTCGAACCACTGGCCTTCATGTGGCGACGTGGTCGATTCGTCATGCCCGAAAACGCGCTACGGAGCCATTTCCAGCAAGAAAGCAAAGAATGCCGTACGACTTCAACCAGCAGATCATCGAGGAATTCCGCGCCAACCGCGGGGAGGTGGGCGGGCCTTTCGAGGGAGCCCGGCTGCTCCTGCTGACCACCACGGGATCCCGCTCGGGAGCCCGCCACACCGTCCCGCTCGGCTACCTGCACGATGGCGGAGGCCGCATGCTGGTCATCGCCTCGGCCGGCGGCGCGCCGCACCACCCTGCCTGGTTCCACAACCTGCGGGCCAACCCCAAGGTCACGGTGGAGACCGGCGTCTTCACGATCGAGGCCGAGGCCGTCGTCCTGCACGGCGAGGAACGCGACCGGCTGTTCGCCAATGCCGTGGAAGCCGACGCCGGCTGGGCCGACTACCAGGTCAAGTCGGGCCGCATCCTGCCCGTCGTCGCCCTGACCCCTGTCTCCCACTCCTTTCCTGACCTGCCGGAAGGCGATGTGCTGAAGGCGATCCACGACGCCTTCCGGCGAGAGCTGGCCCTGATCCGCGCCGAGGCCACCGCCTCGGGTCCGCGCCTGGGCGCGCAACTGCGGATCAACTGCCTGACCCTGTGCGGCGGACTGCACCACCACCACACCAACGAAAGCGGCGGGCTGTTCCCCCACCTGCGTGACCGCCACCCTGAGCTCGACGCGGTCCTGGACCGGTTGTACGCCGAGCACGCCGTCCTGGCCCGCCTCCTCGACGACCTGCAAACGCTGCTCTCAGGCGAGCCGGCCGACCTGCCGACCGAGATCGACCGGCTCATCGCCGAGATCGAAGACCATCTCGCCTACGAAGAACGGCACCTCGTCCCCCTGATGAACGCGCTACCGTCCCGAAACGAGGATCACCTGAACGTCACACGCATCCCCAGCACCCCCGACGACCACGCGGCCGTGATGGCCGAGATGCAGGGCCTGGTCTCCCAGACGCCACCGCTCGCCGGCGACATGACGCCCGCGCTGGCCCATACCGGCGGCGTGCCGGGACAGTGGGTTTCCGCCACCGAGGGCTCGGCGACCGAGTCCGGCGTCACGTTGTACGTGCACGGAGGCGGCTTCGAGCACACCCAGCCCGCGCTGGAACCTCTCATGGCCCACCGCCTGTCCCAGGCCACCGGCCGCCCCGCCTTCAAGGTGGACCAGCGCCTGGCCCCCGCCCACCCGTACCCCGCCGCCCTCGACGATGTCGTGGCCGTCTACCGGAGCCTGCTCGAACAGGGTGTTCCCGCCGACCGCGTCATCCTGTCCGGCGAATCATCGGGTGGCACGCTCGTCCTGTCGGCCCTGCTGGCGCTCAAAGAGGCGGACGTCCCGCTGCCCGGCGCGGCCATCGCGATCTCCCCGCTCACCGACCTGACCCTGGCCGGCCGGTCCCTGGACACCAACGACGGCCAGGACGTGATCAGCCGCCCCGTGGCCGAACACGTCGTCACCCAGTACCTGGCCGGAGCCCCGGCCGACCGGGCACCCCAGTCTCCACTCCATGGCGACCTGTCCGGCCTGCCGCCGCTCCTGCTGGTGGCCGGGACCAAGGAGGTGCTGCTGGACGACGCCCGCCGCTTCGCCGCGGCGGCCTCATCCGCCGGCGTCGACGTGACCCTCGACCTGTACGAGGGCATGCCGCACGCCTTCCACGCGAGCGTGATGGCGCAGGATCCTCCCCCCATCGCCATGGCCTTCCTGCGCCGCCTCACCGACTGGATCAACGCGACGCAGGCACAGGGCACTGAATCGCGCTGATCAGTCCCATACCGGCTCCTGAGCGGAACCCGCCTGGGTTCCGCCGCGGACGGCCTGGCTAACGGATGGACTGGTGCTCGCTCAGGGCGGCGTACCGGCCGCCGTACCTCATCAGCTCGTCGTGAGTGCCGTGCTCGACGACACGACCCGCCTCGATGACGAGGATCTGGTCGGCGTCGCGTACGGTGCTCAGCCGGTGCGCGATCACGATGCGGGTCTGGGTCAGCCGGGCGAGGTTCTGCTCGATCGCCGCCTCGGTGGCGGTGTCGAGATGGCTCGTCGCCTCGTCGAGCAGGAGGACCCGGGGCTGGGGCAGCAGCGCGCGGGCGAGCGCGATCCGCTGCCGCTGGCCACCGGACAGGCCGCTGCCCTCGGTGAGCATCGTCTCGTATCCCATCGGCATGGCCATGACGTCGTCGTGGACGCAGGCCAGCCTGGCCGCCGCCACGACCTGCTCCAGCGAGGCGTCGGGGACGGCCAGGCCGATGTTGTCCCTGATGGTCCCGGTGAAGAGGTGCGGATCCTGGGTGACCACGCCGAAGCGGCTGCGCAGCCAGCTCACGTCGATGTCCCGCGAGGGCGTCCCGTCGTACCAGACCTCGCCCTCGACGGGCTGGTACAGGCCCAGCAGGATCCGTCCCAGCGTGCTCTTGCCCGACCCCGAGCTTCCGACCAGCGCCAGCTTCTGGCCGGGGCCCACGGCGAGGGACACGTTCCTGAGCGTCCACGGGGAGCGGGGGTCGAAGCGGAATCCGACGTTCCGCAGCACGACCTCGCCGCGCAGGCGCGGTCGCTTCCCGCCCTTCCGCTCGGGCTCGGCCTCGACGATGTCGGCCAGCCTCTCGAAGTGCGCGCCGGCCTCCTGGAGCTCCTGCAGGCTGGTCAGCAGCGAGGTCAGCGGAGTGAGCGTGGACACGGCCAGCGCGTTGAGGGCGATCATCGTGCCCAGGCTCAGCTCGCCGTCGAGCACCCGTGACGCGCCCACGAGCAGCAGCAGCGCGGGACCGAGAATCCTGACCCCCGAAAGGACCGAATCCAGGACGCCACGGGTCAGCCCCAGGCGCAGGTCGGTGTTCATCTGGGCGGTGAACATCCCCGACCACCGCTCCACGGCACGCCACTCGGCGCTGGATGCCTTGATCGTCTCGATGCCCCCGATGGACTCGATGAGCCTGCCCTGGGTCGTGGCCGCGGCGGTCAGCCCGCGCCCGGTGAGGTCCGTGATCCGCCTGCGGGTTACCAGCAGCAGCCCGACCTGGACTGCCGCCACGGCCGCCAGGCAGCCGCCGAGCACCGGATCGCCCACGAGGACCAGGGTCATGAGGACCACGGCGAGCGGCCCGTCGAGCAGCGCCGAAAGCACCTGGCCGGACAGCATGGCACGCAGGCTGGCCGCGCTCTGCGTGCTCATGACCAGGTCACTCGTGCCCCTGAGGGTGAAGAACCGGTAGGGCAGCGCGAACAGGTGTCCGACCACCCCCGCCGTGAACTCGGTGTCCGCCCGCGCCCGCAACATGAGCAGCACGGCCGTACGGAGGTAGGTGAGGATCGCCTGGGTGAGCACCACGAAGCCGAGGCCCACCAGGAGGATCCGCAGCAGATAACGGTTCCCGCCGGGCAGGATCTCGTCGATGACGAGCCCGGACAACAACGGCAGGACGAGACCGAGTCCTTGTAGCAGCAGAGACGCGAGCACCGCCTGAAGCAGCAGGCCGCGGTGGCGCGTCAGGAGAGCGCTGACCAGGTCCCGGCGCCACGGAGGGCGCTTAGGACCCTCGACGCTGAAATCGGGGCCGGGCTCGAAGGCCAGGACGACCCCGGTGAACCCGACGTCGAACTCCTCCGCCGTGAGCCTGCGCCGCCCGGAGGCGGGATCGACGACCTCGACGACGTCCGGACGCCAGCGCTCGACGACGAGGAAGTGGTTGAACTCCCAGTGCACGATGAAGGGCCCGGGCACCGCGCCGAGCTGCGCGGGGGCGAGCGAGAACGCCTTGGCGCGCAGGCCGTACGACTTGGCGGCCGCCGCGATCGCGAACGCGTTCAGCCCGTCCCGCGACACCTGGACGTGCTCGCCGATCTCGCGCACGGTCACGCGGCGTCCGTGATGCCCGAGGACCATCGCCAGGCAGGCCGCGCCGCAGTCGGCCATCGTGCTCTGCCTGATGACCGGCACCCGCCCGCGCCTCATCGCCCCGCCCCGAGGGCCGGCAGGATGCCGATCAGCAGCACGCCCACCATGGACAGCGCGAGCAGTCCCGCGTAGGCCCACAGGCCGATCAGGAGTTTTCTGGAGATCTGGTACGGCCGTTCGACGTGCCGCCGGGAGGCGATGTGGTGGTGAACCGCCTGTTCCCGGTACGGAAGCGGGTTCACGTGCCGGTCCGGTCGGTGGTTCCCCAGAACCACTCGATCTTGGCCGCGCTCCGGCGCCGTTCGAGCCAGCCGGCGAAGATCCGGCGTTCGGCAAGGTCTCGGACGGTGGCGTCGAGAACGGCCGGTTCCACCGCCAGCACCTTGATCAGCAGGTGACCGTGTTCTGTCGTGAAGGGCCCGACGACCGTCCCCGGCGCGGCCCCGAACACCTGCTCGGCCGTCTCCCCATCCAGCTCTCCCCTGCGCAGGGTGGCGAACACCTCGCCCGGCCGGGCCGTACCGTCGGCGAAGGCCCGTTCCGCGGCGTCGAGGAACCCGTCGGCGTCGAGCACGCGCGGCCCCGCCCCGGCGGTGAACTCGACCCGCGCGACGCGGGCGACGTCGAGCTCGTGACCGTGCTCGGCGAGCCACTCCTCGACCTGCCCGTCGGCCACCCGCGAGCGGAGCCGGGCCACGGACGCCTCGGCGACGACCAGTTCCTCCAGCTCGGGGTGGGAGATGTGGTTGCGATCCATCCACGCCCGGACCGCGCCTCCGGTCAGCAGTCCACGCGCCCGGCGGAAGGCGTCCATCGCCGCCTGCAGCTCGGCGTCGGTCAGCGGTTCCGGCGCCTCCTCCAGCGTTTCGCGCACCAGGCTGTCGGTGATGAGGCGGTCGGTCAGCCGGGACTCGTCCCAGATGAAGTCCAGGCAGGCGATCGCCCTGGCCACCGGTGTTTCGACACCGTTCACCCGGAGCAGCAGATGCTCTCCGGCCCGGTGCACGCCGCGCAGCGGCCAGGGCAGTGCCCGGTCGGGGCACCACGAGAGGGAGATCGTGGCGCCGTCACCCTCCTTGATGAGCAGGGCGTGGTGGAGCGATCCGTCGTACTCCTCGCGCTGCCTGACCAGCCGCACCCGGGCCGACGAGTGTTCCGCCCTGAACGCGGCCAGGTCCCGCTCGGCCGTACCGGTGCTGAGCAGGTCGACCGCCTGGGCGAGCATCCGCCCGTCCGCCGTCACGTGGCACCGCGCATGAGCAGCTCGCCGATGGCCGCGCTGATGGGCAGCCCGGCCGCGTCCTCGATCCAGAGGAACTGGCCGTTCGGATTGATCTCCAGGAAGACGTACCGGCCGTCCGGCGTGCGGATCAGGTCGATCGCTCCGTAGGCGAGCCCGAGACGTCCGACCAGCTCCAGGCAGCGTCGCGAGATCTCGGTGGGCAGCTCGTGCGGCCGGACGGGCGTCGCCCCCGGGTCGTAGTGCCGCCAGTCGTACCTCGTGTGGTTGCTCACCTGGGAATGGATCTCCGCGGCGAAGATCACGCTCCCGACCACGGTCACGCGTATCTCGACGCGCTTGGGCACATACGCCTGAACGATGATCGGGCAGAGGCGCAGCGCGTCCGCGTGCGCGACGTCCATGGGGGTGACGGGGGCCGCGAACCGGCCGAACCGCTCGTCGCCCGCCTCAAGCCGGTTGCCGTGCACGGGCTTGGTGATCACGCGGCCCTCGTGCCGGTCGTAGAAGTCGAGAAAGCTCTCAGGATCGTTCGTGATCAGCGTCGCCGGGAGCTCGAAGCCCAGCCGCCCGGCCAGCTCCAGCTGGTACGGCTTGCGCGCCGCGCGGTCGATGACCGGCCGCGAGGCGGGAACCGTGAGACAGCCAAGACTGTCCCAGAGGCCCTCGGCCATGAGGCGGCACTCCTCCTCCACGTAGTCACGGGCGGCGACCCGCGGATGCGCCACCGGGTCGAGCGGACGGCGGTACCAGAGCGCGGTCAGCTCGTCGAGCGCGATGCGGCGGCCACCGCGGCCGAGCACCCGGCAGGTCGAGCCGTCGCCGGAGTGGCTGATCTCAAGGGTGGCGGCGGTCGGGAAGGAGACGGGATCGAAGACGACGACGTCCGCGCCCGCGGCCATGAGCGGTTTCACGACCCGGTCGGCGTGCTCATCTCCGTCAGAGGTCAAGACGAGAATCATCGGAGTGGCTCCGGACGGGGGCGCGACGCGGTCGCGCCCCCGCGCGAACTAGTTGCTGTCGCCGGAGGTGTGGCTGTGGCCACCGTGGATCACGATGACCTGGCTCTTGGCGCCGCCGCTCACCTGAAGAAGCTGCCCCTCATCCAGCTCCGGACCGAGAGCCGCGATGTCGTCCAGCGTGGTACGCGTCTTGCTCATGCGTATCTGCCCTTTCTTCCCGTACGGGGCACCTGATGCGCCCCGTGGCAGCAAGCAAGGTAGGCGAGCGGCGACCGGCTCCGCGTCCGTCACTCGGGTGATCTCATGTCACCCCTCCAGCGGACGCGGGTCCTTCACCGTGGTGGTGGGGCGATACCGCACGTTCAGCACCGGTGTGGGATCGCCTTCGCCGACGTGGTCGTGGTCTCGACGTACTCGTCGATCAAATTCGGACGCGACGGGGGCCCGGCATTTGCCGCCATCTGGATGGCGGCAATCGCCCGATGCGACGCGGAGGGAAAGCAACACTGTCAATCCCGGGCGACTCGGCGGCCGATTGACCGATCGGTGTCCTGTCACGGAGTCAATCGCTCTGTAGCCGTTGATTCGGGTCCTGCCTCGTGCTCTTCTCGTAAGTGCGAGAGACGAGGTGACGATGGGCAGGAAGCTCAAGTGGAAACATCTGAATGATGCCGAGAAGACCGAATTAAAGGAGATCTGTGAAGTTGTTCTGGCCTATGAGGGGCGGGTCCACAAGTACGGCGAGCACCCGCCATGGAGCATCGTCAAATCAGGCTTGACGGTTTTCAACGGCTGGGGCGCTTCAGAAACTCTCGGCCACGCACTGAAGTTAATCGAACATTTCGCCCGCCGGCACGGCAAAAGCAAGATCAAATACGAGTCGTTCTACAAGCATGTCGGCGTGTGGCTGCAGCGCACGAACAATTCCCGATAGAAATCGCTCCCGCGAGCTCCAGCAGGCCCGCTCTCGCGGTCAACTCGACGCCCGCGACCGTGCGGTGACACTCGAACCGTACGGGCGAAGAGCTTGTGGTCCGGGGTCATCCTTGCCGGGGCTCACCGGCGACTTCATCGGCGTTCTGATACAGGTCGGGGATGCCGTCGTGGTCGCGGTCGATGGTCTCGGCCTCGTGGACGCGCCGGTGGGCACGGCTGCGCAACCGAAGGAGCACGGTGGCGAGCAGAGCCGAGATGATCGACGCGGCCAGGACCGCCACCTTGACGTGATCGTCGGTCGCGGTGCCGGCGCCGAAGGACAGCTCGCCGATGAGCAGCGAGACGGTGAAGCCGATCCCGGCCAGAATGGACAGCGCGGCCAGGTCGATCCAACCCAGATCCTTGTCCAGGCGGGCATGGGTGAAGCGGGCCACCAGCCAGGTCGCGGCCATGATGCCGAGCGGCTTGCCCACGATCAGGCCGACCAGGACACCCAGGGCGACGGGGCTGGTCAGGGCGTCGGCCAGGCCGTCCAGGCCGTTCAGGGCGACCCCCGCCGACAGGAACGCGAACACCGGCACGGCCAGGCCCGCCGAGAGCGGCCGGAAGCGGTGCTCGAAGTGCTCGGCCAGGCCGGGCCCAGAATCGGGGCCGCCGGCCTTCTCGCTGCGCAGCACCGGCACGGCGAAGGCCAGCAGCACTCCGGCGACCGTGGCGTGCACCCCCGAGGCGTGCACCAGCGCCCAGGTGGCGACGGCCAGCGGCAGCAGCAGCCACCAGGCGCGTACCCGTCGCTGCACCAGCATGGCGAAGACGCCCAGCGGCACCAGCGCCGCCAGCAGCGGGATCGGGGAGAGCTGGTCGGTGTAGACGACGGCGATGATGACGATGGCCACCATGTCGTCGACCACGGCCAGCGTGAGCAGGAAGGTGCGCAGTGCGGTCGGCAGGTGGCGGCCGACGATCGCGAGCACGGCCAGGGCGAAGGCGATGTCGGTGGCCGTCGGGATCGCCCACCCCCGGGCGGCGCCCTCGACCCCGCCGACGACCAGCAGGTACAGCATGGCCGGAACGATCACGCCGCCCAGCGCCGCCGCCACGGGCACCGCGGCCCGGCGGACCTCTCGCAGGTCGCCGGCGACGAACTCCCGTTTGAGTTCGAGCCCGGCGACGAAGAAGAAGATCGCCAGGAGCCCGTCGGCGGCCCACGCGGCCAGGCTGAGATCGAGGTGCAGCGCCGCGGGACCGAAGGTGAGATCGCGTACCGTCTGGTAGCCGTCGGCCCACGGCGAGTTGGCCCACAGCATCGCCGCCACCGCGCCGACCAGGAGCAACGTGCCGCCGACGGTCTCCTTGCGCAGGATGTCGGCGATGCGGCGCGCCTCGTGCCACGACCCCCGGCCGAGAAGGTCAGGGGCAGGTCGTGGTGCGAGGTTCATGAGTGCTCCGGTTTCAGGGTCGGGTCGGACGTTGCCGACCAGACTTCCCGGCGCACCATTTCCACCCTACAGTCCGTCTTCCCGAGACGCCTCCGGAGCCGCCTCCTCCAGCGAACCGTCCGTCAAAGCCCGCATTACACGGACTTAACAGGCTTTCCTGCACTATCGAAGATGATCAGCCGGTCGTCATCACCCGTACGCCCGGAAACCCCCGTTCTCTCGGAAAAAGAGGCACCATGAGACGCGCGCTCAGCGCCGCCATCATCGCGTTGGCGACCATCGGAGGCACCGCCGCGATTTCGGCCCCGGCATTCGCCGCCACCAGCTCGGACGAGCCCCTGGTCATCACCAGCGACCAGCTCAGCCCCGCCCTCAAGTGTGACGAGCGCGTCGTCCTGCTGAAGGACGGCGGGCGATACATCGTGCAGGAGAGGCGTGACGATTGCCGACGCAAGCACAAGGGGTCGGAGTGCGTGGCCGGGCCGGTCAAGCACGGCAAGAAGTGGCGGGTCCATCTCCGTGACGAGAGCGGATTCGTACGAGTGCACGGCTTCAAGCACCGGGACGACGCCTTCCGTTTCGCCAAGAAGCACAAGCGTGACCTCAGCCTGATCGACTGCGCCGCCTACCGCCGCTGACCTCAGCACTCGGCGACAGGGCAGGCCCCCTGCCCTAGCCCTGTCGCCCGTTCGAGTGATGCGAAGACGCTCCGCCCGGAGCGATATCTAGGTCAGGCTCCGGCTACCTGAAGCGAACGCGGCCGTCCCTCATCTCTTCGTCGAACTGGCAGCTGGCGATGGACGTCTCGCCCCCAGACCGCCATTGTCCGTACCTGAGCGTCGGCAGGGAACTACCGGGCTTGTAGCACCGGGCCTCTGCCTGGTACTCCCCCGTTCCGGCATGGCAGGCCACGGTGAAGGTACGAGAGGTGGACGTTGTGGCGCAGTTGGTGGGTTGGGCTTGCGCGGCCGTCGCGGGCAGGACCATGGCGCCAGCCATGATCCCGCCGATCGCGGCCACCTGCAGTACTCGCTTCATCTTCGAACCCATGACTCTCCTCTCACGGGCGGCACCCCGTCCGGGCGCCGCTTCAGACAGCGCGGACCCGGACTAGGAGAGGATTATGCCGCCCCCGCCCACCTCTTCCGTGCTCTGACAGCTGACGTTGGACCTGTCGCCTCCAGGGCTCCGCCAAGGGCCGTGCCTGATCGTGTACTTGAGCGTATTGATCTTGTAGCACCTGGCCCACACCTGGTACGTGCCAGTGCCCTTGCCGCACCATCCGGACCAGCCATTGCCATAGGGGACGCTGCTGCAGTTGCTGGGTGTGGCTTGCGCGGCCGTCGCGGGCAGGACCATGGCGCCGGCCATGATCCCGCCGATCGCGGCCACCTGCAGTGCCCGTTTCATCTTCGAACCCATGACTCTCCTCTCACGGTGCGGCACCCGTCCGGGCACCGCTCCAGACCCCCGCGAACCTTGGCCGAGCGCGCCCCGAAGGGGGTTTTCAGCCTGTTCAACAGGGTTTCGGCGAACCTGTCCGAAGAATAAGTAAGGTGATTTATACAGCGGCTTGTGATCGGCTATCGATACACTTGTCGAAGATCACACAACGGGACTCAAGATCTTGCTGGCGCTGCGGGGGGCAGGCGTTGCGGTTCTTCATCCTCGGTCCGGTCGAGGTGGCAACGGATGACGGACCGGCTTCAGTAGCCCGGCCCCGGCATCGTGCGCTGCTCGCCTACCTGTTACTCCATGCCAACCAGGTGATAGCGCCCGGCCAGCTCATTGAAGCGATCTGGGGTGGCGCCGAGCCGAGCTCCGCGCGTTCGCAGATCCACGTGGCGCTCTCCGAATTGCGCCGAGCCATGCGGAAGCTGGGGCTGGACGATGTCATCGCCACCAGACCCGGTGGATACCTCCTGGCTCTGGCCAACGGTGAGCTGGACGCCGACGTGTTCGGACACCACGTCGAGGCGGCGCGGGACCTGCGGAAACGCAACGAGCTCAAGGAATCCGCCCGGACGCTGCGGGCGGCACTCGGGCTGTGGCGCGGTCACGCCCTGGCCGACATCAGCGCGGCGTACGCGTCGTCGGCACGGCAGGCACTGCACGAGCACCGGCTGAGCGCGTACGAGTCGCTGGCCGACGCCGAGCTCACACTCGGACATCACGACGCCGTGCTTCCGGTGCTGGGCGAGCTCGTCGAGGAACACCCGTTACGAGTGCGTATGGTGTGCCATCTGATGCTCGCCCAGTATCGGGCCGGCATGCAGGCCGAAGCCCTGCTGACGGCCAGGCGCCTGCGCACCCGGCTGGTCGAGGAGCAAGGACTCGATCCCAGCGCACAGTTCCTGGCGCTGGAGAAGGCGATCCTCAACGCCGATCCGGCACTGGACCTCACTCCTGGAACCCTCACGATCTCGGCGCCGCCCAGTGACACCGCACCGGCCCAGTTGCCTCTGGACACGTGGGGGTTCACCGGTCGTGATCGGGAACTCGCCGAACTGGATCTCCTGGCTGACGTGCGGGACACGCCACCCGTGGTGCTGCTCGTGGGCTCACCTGGAGTCGGAAAGACCGCGCTGGCCGTCCGCTGGGCTCACCGTCACCGCGACCGGTTCCCAGACGGGCAGCTCTATGTGAACATGCGGGGATTCGACGAGGACCGGATTCCCTTGGCGCCCTATGACATCCTGCGGCGCTTCCTGTCCTCGTTGGGAGTGGGTCCCGACGCCGTACCCGAGGACGTGGACGAGGCCGCCGCCCTGTTGCGATCGCTGCTTTCACGACGCCGTGTTCTGATCGTGCTGGACAACGCCCGCAGCGCCGACCAGGTACGACCGCTGCTGCCCGGCTCGGCGGATTGCGCCGTCCTGGTGACCAGCCGGAACCGATTACGCGGGCTGGTGGCCCGCGAAGGCGCCCGCCTGCTCCCGCTCGGCCCGCTCACCGAGGACGAAGCGAGCGACCTGCTCCGCGTCGCCCTGACCGGAAGAAGTGACGAGGACAGCGACGTCGCCGCCAGGCAGGTGGCCCTGCGGTGCGCCTACCTGCCGCTGGCACTGCGGTTGGCGGCGGCGCAACTCACCGGCCAGCGACACCTGACGGTCGCGGACTACGCCCGTCAGTTGACGACCGGGGACACACTGGCCGTGCTCGACGAACACGGCGACCTGGACGGCGCCGTCAGCACCGCGTTCCGTCTCTCGTACCAGGCCCTGCCTCCCGCGACGCGACGCCTGTTCCGGCTGCTGAGCCTGCTGCCCGGGCAGGACTTCACGCCTGTCGCGGCGGCCGCCCTGCTCGGCGTCACCCTCGCCGAGGTGCGCCCCCGGCTCGAAGAGCTGTGCATAGGCCATCTGGTCAGCGAGCATCGTCCCGGCCGGTACACGATGCACGACCTGCTGCGCAGCTATGCCGTTCGCACCTTGGAGAGCGACGAGCCGGAGGCCGATCGGACGATGGCCGCTCGGCGCCTGGTCGACTTCTACGCGGAGACCGTCTTCGAGGCCTACCCGTTGCTACAGCCTCGCCGGCTGCCGGGCGACAGGGAGGTGATCTATCCCCCGCGCGAGCCCCTGCGTTTCGCCGACAGGGCGTCCGCGCTGGACTGGCACGATCAGGAGCTCGAGAACCTGGTCGGTGTCGTCGCTCTCACCGGCGCACACGCCTGGCATCGCCGCGCGTGGCAGTTGGCCGCCGATCTGCTCGCCTACTTCATCATTCGGCGGCGTTGGCCGGAGTGGCTGTCCGTGCTGCGAACAGGCCTGCTCTCGGCCGAGCGAAGCGGCCGGCCGGAGGCCATGGCGCACATGGAGAACGCCCTGGGGGTGGTCCACAAGCAGATCGGCAAGTACGCCACGGCACGCGAGCACTACGGACGGGCGATCGAGCTGGCCACGAAGGCGGGCGACATGCGCATGGTCGCCGCGTTCAACGCGAACCTGGGTGGACTCGCCATCAACGAAGGCGATCTCGAAGGCGGCCTGCGCCACCTGCGGACCGCCCTGTCCATTCCGGAGTACGGGCAGGTCCCCCAGTACGCCGTCGCGGCCTACATCAACCTGGGGTGCGCGTTGATCGACCTGGAGAGGTATCCGGCGGCGGGGGACGCACTCCAGCGGGCGCTCACGTTCGCCGACATCGCCGACGACACGCAGCAAGCGTGCTACGCCCATCACAACCTGGCCGAAATCGCGCTACGTCAGGGGGATCAGGTCACGGCCCGTCGACACGCCGAGCGCCAACTGCGACTCGCCGAAGAGATCGGCGATCCGCTGCGGAGGGCCTCCGCTCACGACAGCCTCGCCTCAGCTCTTGCCCACGAGGATCCGGTCACCGCACGGAACCACTGGCAGGAGGCCCGGCGTATCTACCGCGAGCTCGATCATCAGATCGGCGCCGTACTCGATGAATGGCTTGCGGCTCTCGACACCTTCGGTGACGCGGCCGAGCTCGCCGCGGCCGACGATGCCCGCCGCCGCCGGTGCCGCCATCTCATTTGAACACCCGCCCCTTCGGATGTCGGCTCATGACCTCGCCCCGCCCGTCGGCATCGGACAGACCGTTGCGCCCTTTGGGCTGATCGACTGGCTTGGCGCCGCTGACGCAAGCCCTTGACGGACAAGACGCGGAGCCCCCACCATGATCACGCCGTGAGCAACTGATTCTCCACCTGATGCTTGATCACCATGGGTGATACCCGGTAACGGGCTGCAATTTCCTCGATGTCATCCGATATAGCCATCTCAGGCGAACCATCCAACAACGTGCCAATGCCAGACGCCGGAGCGAGCAACTCGGTGGCAAAGGCCCTCTCCACCCGCTGACGATCGGTGTAGGCCGTGGTAACCAGAAAAAAGGGCTCGGATTCCCACAGGTAGTGCCAGAGCGCACGAGAAAGGGTGAATCGGCTCGCGGTCATCGGCAGGCCTGGCTTGGTGACCGCCACAGGCCCGAATCCTTCAGTAGCGCCACCGAGCGCTAGGAGTCCGGAGTCGGCGGGCTGGCGGGTCACATGGGCGATGTAGGGCTCGAGCGCGATCTCAGCGGTGTCAGCAAGGCCGAGTGCCCGACGGACGGCCCTCGCCTGCTCCCAGCCCTTCTCCCAAGCCAGGCTCGCCGACGACAGCGACGTACGTTGCGGTCCCTGCCACACGGCCTCACGCAAGGCGGCCGCGTCCGTACGAGCACTAACATGCTCTATGTCGGAGCGTGCCTCGCGGATCCATTCCAACGCGCTGCCGAGCAGTGCCGGTTCGACGGCGTCGTAGAAGTCTCCGAGTAGATCGTCCCGTAGTTCGCTCGCCGCCCGCACGATCAGTTGCTGGTACGGCTCCGCTTCGGAGTAGGGGTCGAGGCCCAGGCGTGCAGAGGCAAGACAGAACTCCACCTCATCCGGTTCGGCCCCCTGGATCGCCGTCCACTCCTTTTCCAGCGGAGTGCCTGTAATGCCTTGCTCGGCGAGCCTGGTCAGCACCGCCGAGATGAGACGCACCAGTTCCTGCTCCACGGACACGCGATCAAGCAGCACCTCCCCGTCAGAGATGAACCGGACGGGGCGCTGAGCGGTCAGGTGCGAGCGATCCCGGCACCAGATCAGGCGTTTACCGATTCCTTCCGGCAGAATCAGCAGGTTTGGCCACACGAAACCGTCACCGCTACCACGCAGCGAGTGCCGGCGGAGCCGTCGCGGGTCCAGGCGATCCGGGCGACTGAGATCGGCATACCGCGCCAACCTCGCGTCAGCCCGCAGAAACCACCAGTTGTACGCGGCCCACTCGGCCAGCGGATAGAGAGGACAGTAGATCGACCGCCTCGAACTACCCGACTCCAGGTCCTCCAGCAGCGTCACATACTCGGCGCCGACACTGATCTCGATCCGCGCCCAGGTCTTCCGAAGCTCGGGAGCCCTGACCGATGGCGCAGGCTCCCATTCCCATCGGAAACTCAGCCCGGGAACCGATGTCATCCCCCGTCCCCCTTGCCGATCCCGTTGAGCCTGTCCGGCCACTCACCCTGATCGAGCGGGTATCCCTTGTACTGCCCGAGTTCGCGATTGACCAGCTCGCTTCGTACATCACATTGTCCACGTTGTGCCAGGCATAGCGAGGAAACTCTCCCTCCCATGGCGTGCCCACATCCCACAGGCCACGGCCTGACGCAGCCAGGCAGTGATCTGCGCCACATCGCTGAGGCTGGGATCACACTTGCTGGCGTCTGCTCGCAGGCGAGGTTGCCCGGCGAAGGACGGATACGACTTGTGCTCGCCACTGCCCACACAAGAGACCCGCGTCGCCAGATCGGCCAGGGAGACTCCGGTCGGCGGCGGTTGCGGTGCACGGAGGAGCGGACGCTTACGTTTGGGGGCACGCATGCGGACAGTATGGCGTGCGTCACACTCCGTGCCGGACCATCTCGCCTCGTCGAGACGATCAGAGGGCGATGGCCCGATCCCCTCAAGCGACATCTCGGTGGACTGCCACCCTCTACTGGAGGCAGAAGACATGGGGCTGATCGGTCGCGTTGGCCTCAGCACCGGGGAGCCGCGACAATGGCGCGATGAGCGCAGCTGACAGTACGGAGAACGACTGGGTTTCCAAGTTCGCCGACGAGGTGATCTCCGAGGCGGAGCGGCGCGCGCCGGGCGAACCCATCGTCTGCGCCTCCGGGCTGAGCCCGTCCGGGCCGATCCACTTGGGCAACCTGCGCGAGGTGATGACCCCCCATCTGGTCGCCGACGAGATCCGGCGGCGCGGCCTCGACTGCGTGCACCTGCTGTCGTGGGACGACTACGACCGCTTCCGCCGTGTTCCCGCGGGCGTCGACCCGTCGTGGGAGGAGCACATCGGCAAGCCGCTGACCTCCGTGCCAGCGCCTCCCGGCAGCTCACACGCGAGCTGGGCCGAACACTTCAAGGCGCCGATGACCGCCGCGCTGGCTGAGCTGGGCGTCGAATACCGGGCGATCAGCCAGACCGAGCAATACACCTCGGGCGCCTACCGCGAGCAGATCCTGCTCGCCATGCGCGAGCGCGGGCGGATCGACGAGGTCCTCGCGCGCTACCGGACGAAGCAGGTCGACGCCTACTTCCCCTACAAGCCCTACTGCGAGCTGTGCGAACGCGACCTCACCACGGTCACCGCCTACGACGACGACACCACCGAGCTGGCCTACACCTGCGTGTGCGGGTTCGGTGAGACCGTGCGGCTGGCCGAGCACGACCGCGGCAAGCTGGTGTGGAAGGTCGACTGGCCGATGCGCTGGGCGTACGAGGGCGTGGTGTTCGAGCCGTCGGGAGTCGACCACCACTCGCCCGGCTCGGCCTGGATCGTCGGCGAGCAGATCGTGGGCGAGGTGTTCGGCGGCGAGCAGCCGATCGGCCCGATGTACGCCTTCGTCGGCATCACCGGCATGTCCAAGATGAGCAGTTCCAAGGGCGACGTGCCGATCCCGGCCGACGCGCTGGAGATCATGGAAGCGCCGGTGCTGCGCTGGCTGTACGCGCGGCGCAAGCCGTCCCAGTCCTTCAAGGTCGCCTTCGACCAGGAGATCCAGCGGCTGTACGACGAGTGGGACGCCCTCGGCCGCAAGGTGGCCGGCGGAAACGCCCTGCCTGCCGACCGGGCCGCCTATGACCGGGCCGTCCGCACCGCCGATGGGCCGCTGCCGGTCACCCCCCGGGCGGTGCCCTACCGCACGCTGGCCTCGATCGTCGACATCACGACGGGCGACACCGAGCAGACCCTGCGGATCCTCGGCGACCTCGACGCGATCAGCGCGCTGGACGAGGCGCGGCCGAGACTCGACCGCGCGCAGCGCTGGGTCGACACCCAGCTGGCCGCCGACCAGCGCACCCGCGTGCGCGAGTCGCCGGACGAGGAGCTGCTGGGCTCGCTCGGGCAGGACGACCGCGACTCGCTGCGGCTGCTGCTCGACGGCCTGGACGAGCACTGGTCGCTCGACGGGCTGACCACGCTGGTCTACGGCGTGCCGAAGGTGCGGGCGGGGCTGCCGCCCGACGCGAAGCCCACGCCCGAGGTCAAGGCCGCGCAGCGGGAGTTCTTCGCGCTGCTCTACCGGCTGCTCGTGGGCCGCGACACCGGGCCGCGGCTCCCGACGCTGCTGCTGGCCGTGGGCGCCGACCCGGTGCGGAAGCTCGCCGGTGGTTGACGGGGGCCCCGCGTCAAGGTCCCCGTGCCGGGACAAGGCCCTGGAGTTCCAACGGTGCAGGTCACAGGATTATTAACAGCCGCTGGTGGAGCGCATGGCCCATGATCGATGCAAGGCGGCGTAAAGCGGCTTGCATGTGGACCGGCGCATCTTCTTGGCATGACCAAGCAGCAGTTCGCCCCCAGTGTCACCGTTGTCGTCCCCGCGATGAACGAGGCGGACAATCTGCCGCACGTGTTCGCGACTCTCCCCCACTGGATCGACGAGGTCGTCCTCGTCGACGGAAACTCCAGCGATGACACCGTCGCCGTGGCCCGCAGGTTGCGTCCCGGTCTCCGGGTCGTCGTGCAGAGCGGGCGTGGCAAGGGCAACGCGCTGATCGAGGGCTTCGCGGCGGCCAACGGCGACATCATCGTCATGATCGACGCCGACGGCTCGACCGATGGCCGGGAGATCTTCTCCTTCGTCTCCGCGCTGGTCGACGGCGCCGATTTCGCCAAGGGCTCCCGGTACGCCCCTGGAGGCGGCTCCGACGACATCAGCCCGGTGCGCTCGCTCGGCAACAAGGTGCTGACCGGCCTGACCAACCTGCTGTACGGCACCCGCTACACCGACCTGTGCTACGGCTACAACGCCTTCTGGGCCCGCCACCTCGACGCCATGGCGCTCGACTGCGACGGATTCGAGATCGAGACGCTGATGAACGTCCGCGCCGCCCAGGCCGGGCTGGTCATCGCCGAGGTGCCCAGCCACGAGCGCAGCCGGATCCACGGCGAGAGCAACCTGCACGCCGTACGCGACGGGTGGCGGGTGCTCAAGACGATCATGCGGGAGCGGTTCCGCGGCGCGACCGTCCCGCAGGCCCAGGTGGCACTCGCGAAGTAGGGGATGACATCCTCGGATCATGCGTTACATCGTGATCGGAGCCGGCGCGGTCGGGGGCACCATCGGTGCCCGTCTCTTCCAGGGCGGGCACGAGGTGCTGCTGATCGCGCGAGGCGCCCACTACGAGGCACTGAAGAGTGGCGGGCTGCGCCTGTTCACTCCCGGCTCCGCCGAGACGCTGACCATCCCCGCCACCGACGCGCCCGTCCCGCCGCGTGACGGCGACGTGCTGATCCTGGCGACCAAGTCACAGGACACGATCGCCGCCCTCGACCCGTGGCCCCGGCACCTGCCGGTCGTGTGCGCCCAGAACGGTGTCGAGAACGAACGCGCCGTGCTGCGCAGGTTCGAGCGGGTCTACGGCATGTGCGTGTGGCTGCCCGCCCTCCACGTGGAGCCCGGCACGGTGGCCGCACACGGGCATCCCCACTCGGGCATGCTGCACGTCGGACGTTATCCACAGGGTGTGGACGAACTTTCCCAGCAGCTAGCCGCAGACCTGGCCAAGAGCGGCTTCGTCGCGCTGGCCACGCCCGACGTCATGCGCTGGAAGTACGGCAAGCTGCTCGGCAACCTGGCCAACGCCGTCGAAGCGCTCTGCGGGCAGGCCACTGGCGTCGACTCCCTGTACGAACGCGTACGGGCCGAGGGCGCCGCCGTGCTCGAGGAGGCCGGCATCCCCTACTCGACCACCAGCGAGGAGCGGGAGTTCCGCGGCCGCCAGGTCGATGTCCTGCCGATCGAGGGCATCGAACGCGGCGGCAGCTCGTCGTGGCAGAGCCTGGCCAGGTCCAGCGGCTCGATCGAGGCCGACTACCTCAACGGTGAGATCGTCCTGCTCGGCCGCGAGTACGGCATCGCCACCCCGGTCAATGAGGTGCTGCAGGCCGAGGCCAACCGGTTCGCGCGCGAACAGGCGCCGCCCGGCTCCATGCCGCTGGATCAGCTGGTCGCGCTCATCGACGAGCGTTCGCGGCATACCACGCCCTCCTGAGGGCAGATGGTGACTCGCTCAGATGACAAGGGGTGAGTTGGATGGTCTTACTTGGTCTGGTTCTGGTTCTGCTCGCCGGCGGCGCCGTCTACATGGTCGCCACCGAGGAGAGTGCCAGGTACATCCTGTTCGGTTACACGTTCCAGCCTGACCACGTCGAGATGTTCCTCGCGGGCGCTGTCACCGCCGCGGTCCTGCTGGCGGGCCTGTGGATGCTCGGCTCCGGCTCGCGCCGGTCGGCCAGGCGCCGCCGCCGGATCCGCAGCGCCAGGGCCGAGGAGTCGAGTCGGCTGGCCAAACTGGAGGACGAGAAGCGCGACCTGGAGCGGAAGCTGGAGCGCGAGCGCGCCGACACGCAGCCGGCACCGGCTCCGGCTCCCGAGCCGGAGCCCGTTCCCGAGCCGCGGCACGCCTCCGGCGACAAGCTCGTCGCGCGCGGCTCCTCCGACGACACGAGGCCGTAGCCCACTGGCGCGAGGGCGACGGGCCCTCGCGCCAGAGCCCGGAAATCCCACCAAAGAGGGGTGTACTCTGCGAGGCGATCTCATCATGCACCTGGAGGTCGCATGCCCCCCACACGTGGCCGCCCCATCGCGCTGAAGCTGCTCGTCCTGCTGCTCGTCCCGCTGCTGTCCCTGGTGGGCCTGTGGGCGTTCGCGGCCGGCCTGACCGGGGTCGACGGACTGCGCCTCCTGCAGACCAACGAACTCGTCACCAACCTGGCCACTCCCGCCGAGCAGATCAACATCCAGCTGCAGAACGAGCGACTGGCCTCGGTGGACTTCCTGACCAGCGGTCAGGGCACCGAACGCCTGACCACCCAGCGCGCGCTGACCGATCGGACCGTCGCCGAATTCCGGCAGCGGGCCGAGGAGCAGCACGACCTCTCTCCGCAGATGACCACCCAGCTCACCGCCCTGTACGGCAAGCTCGACCAACTCACCGACACCCGTCGCAAGGTCGACGCCCCGGGCCCCGAGCCGCTCGCCGTGATCGACGGCTACAGCCAGATCGTGGACGCGACGTTCCGCATGTACGACGCCATGATCCTGGTGCCCGACACGGCGCTCTACCGGCAGGCCAGCGCCGTCACCATGATGGGCGAGGCGAAGGACATCCTGTCCAGGGAGCGGGCGCTGATCACCGTGGTGCTGGCGAGGGGCAGGGTGACCGAGGCGGAGCGCGAGGCGTTCACCGGGATGGTCGCCACCCGGCGCCTCCTCTACGCGCAGGCGCTCTCCCATCTCGACTCCGGGCTGCGCGGGCCGTACGAACAGCTCGTCTCCTCGGCCGCCTACCGGGAGTTCCTCCAGGCGGAGGACACCATGAGAGGGCAGGCCACGATGAAGGGGCTGCCCGCCGAGGCCGCCACGTGGCCCATCGACGGCGCCAACCTGTGGGCGGCGGTCGAACGCAACCAGTCGAAGGCCGTGCGCGACATCTTCCAGCGCGTCACCCCCGCCGCCAACAGCGTGCTGGTCAAGGTCGGCATCGCGGGCGGTGTCGGCCTGCTCGCGGTGATCGCCTCCGTGCTGGTGTCGCTCCGCTTCCGCCGCCGGCTCGGTGACGAGCTCGCCGGGCTCCGCGACGCCGCGACCGAGCTGGCCGAGGTACGGCTGGCCGGGCTGGTCAAGCGGCTGCGCAAGGCGGAGGGCGGGCCGCTGCCCGAGGAGGTCGCCCCGCTGGAGGTCAGGACCGACACGGCCGAGATCCAGGACATCGTCCGCGCCTTCAACAACGTCCAGGCCACGGCCGTGGAGGCCGCGGTGAGCCAGGCCCGGCTCCGGCACGGGGTGAGCAAGGTCTTCGTCAACCTGGCCAGGCGCAACCAGACGCTGCTGCACCGTCAGCTGCTGCAGCTCGACGGCATGGAGCGCGACACCGAGCAGCCCGAGATGCTCGAGGACCTGTTCAAGCTCGACCATCTCACGACCCGCATGCGCAGGCACGCCGAGAGCCTCATCATCCTGTCGGACCAGGCGCCGGGGCGCGGCTGGCGCAACCCGGTGCCGATCGTCGACGTGCTCCGCTCGGCCGTCGCCGAGGTCGAGGAGTATCAGCGGGTCGAGGTGCTGCAGCCGCCGCCGGTCGCGCTCGTGGGCAACGCCGTCACCGACGTCGCCCACCTGATGGCCGAGCTGATCGAGAACGCCACGCTGTTCTCGCCGCCGAAGACCCGGGTGGACCTGCGGACCTCGACCACCCCGCACGGGCTCACGATCGAGATCGAGGACCGCGGGCTCGGGCTGACCCGGGCCGAACTCGACGAGCTGAACGAGCGGCTGGCGGAGATGCCGGAGTTCGACCTGGCGCAGAGCGACCAGCTCGGCCTGTTCGTGGTGGGCCGGCTGGCCGCCCGGCACGACATCAGGGTGACGCTCGGCCCGTCGCCGTACGGAGGGCTGACCGCGGTGGTCGCCCTGCCTTCGGCGCTGCTCGCCGAGCAGCCGGCCCTCAGCGGCCGTTAGCGCCGTTGCGTCAGAGCTGCACGAACGGGTCGCTGAAGTGAGCCGTCGCGAGCACGGCGTGCTCGGCGCGCAACGCGTCGAGCACCTCGGCGCGGGTGGCCGCGGCCTGGTCCTGGTCGTCGTCGTAGAGGTAACGGACGCTCGGATCGGAGAGCTGCGCGAGGTGGAGCACCAGGTCGCCCGTGATGGCCAGCTCGCCGACCCTGGCGATCTGGTGGCCCGGGGTGTGGCCCGCCGCGAGATGCACGTGGACGCCCGGTGAGACCTCGGCCTGGCCGTCGACCACGTGCAGTTGGCCCTTGATCGGGGTGAGGATCCGGTCGAGCATCGCGCCCTGGGCCACGTCGAACTCGGCCTGCTGGAGGACGTGGCGGGCGTTCTCGAACAGCGGCCGGCCGTCGGCGACCGCTCCACTGGCGTGGTCGCTGTGCAGGTGGGTGAGGATCACGGTGTCGACGTCGGCGGGCGCGACGCCGGCGGCGGCCAGCTCAGCGGTCAGGGTGCCCGGCACCGGCGCCCAGCTGGACGCCGGTGAGTCGGCGGGGCCGATGCCGGTGTCCACGAGCGTGAGGCGGCCTGCCGGGTCTCTCAGCAGGTAGCAGTGGAAGTGGAGGATCCACGGCTCTTCCCGGAGGGCTGCTCCAGGGAACATCTCGGCCAGCGGGCGGCGAATCGTCTCGCCCATCGGGCCTACGGCGTCGCAGAGCGGCGTCACTTCGACGCCCGCGATGATGCGGGGTTGGTGCGGCATCCGTCCAGACTAGGCGGCGACGGGCTGGCGCGGAATGTACTCGTTCTCGACATCCGCGGCGTAGACGGCGCGGCGGCAGCTGGAGCACCGGTAGATGATCGGGCCTTCGTCGAGCTCGTGGTGGCACCGCGGGCAGCAGGTGTTGGTCTTCATGAGATCCCCCTTGAGTGATTGCTTGTATGAAAGCCTCTTCGGATTGCAGAAGCCCTGCATCACGCTTGACAGGATGCCGCTGCGTTGATGGGCCTTCCATGCCGTTCGGCACACCGGTCATGGGTAGAACGACGGTGTTTTCAAAGGAAGATTGTCTCGGCCGCACGGGCCGCTTCGCGGGCGAAGACACGAGAACCGCCCGGGAATAGTCCATCAGGGCTAGGCGTTCCAGCCATCGGGACGTGTGATACGTTGCCACCGGCGTTGAGCTCAAGCTCCGCCGGATCCCCCGCAGCCCGCCCCTTGATGAGGGCCGGCTCGCTTTTCACCTCGGCCGTCTTTTCGGCCTGCCCTTGAGAGGGGCCTCATCATGTCTGTCAACACCATCCCCCAACAGCGCACCGGAACTCCCGTACGCCAGGTCAGCGGCCTGCTCGACCTGCGGGACAAGGACGCTTTCATCCGCGCGGGGCACCTTCCCGGCCCTGGGGACGTCCGCGTGCGCCCCGAACAGGCCAGGCAGCTCGGCCTGCGTCCCGGTGACCACGTCGTCGCCGACGTCGCCGGCGGCAAGCTGGTCCAGGTCGACTCGGTCAACGGGTCCACCGGCCGGCGGGACCGGCCGCACTTCGCCGACCTGGTCCCCGTCCACCCGACCGAGCGGCTGCGCATCGAGACCGAGTCGCTGAGCACCCGCGTCATCGACCTGTTCGCGCCCATCGGCAAGGGCCAGCGCGGGCTCATCGTGGCCCCGCCCAAGGCCGGCAAGACCATGGTCCTGCAGGCACTGGCCGCCGCCATCGCCCGTAACCACCCCGAAGTCCACCTCATGGTGCTGCTCGTCGGAGAGCGGCCCGAGGAGGTCACCGAGATGCGCGGGTCGATCCAGGGCGAGGTCTTCTCCTCCACCTTCGACCACCCCGACCGCGACCACGCCACCATCGCCGAGCTGGCCGCCGAACGCGCCAGGCGGCTGGTCGAGGACGGCAAGGACGTGGTGCTGCTGCTCGACTCGCTGACGCGGCTCGGGCGGGCGTACAACAACCTGGCGAAGGGCGGCGGCCGGGTGCTCAGCGGCGGGCTGGACGCGACCGCGCTCTACCCGCCCAAGCGTTTCTTCGGCGCCGCCCGCAACGTGCTCGGCGGCGGCTCCCTCACCATCCTGGCGACCGCGCTGGTGGACACCGGGTCGCGGATGGACGACTTCCTGTACGAGGAGTTCAAGGGCACCGGCAACATGGAGCTGCACCTGGTGCGGGACCTGGCCGAACGCCGGTTGTTCCCGGCCGTGGACCTCGACGCGTCGGGCACCCGGCGCGAGGAGATCCTGCTGCCCGCCGAGGAGCGGCAGGTGGTGTGGCGGCTGCGCCGCATGCTCGGCTCGCTGGATCGACGGCAGGGGATGCAACTCCTGGTCGACAAGCTCCGCGAGACTCCGACAAATGCTCATTTCCTGCACGCTGCCGCAGCCTGAGCCCTTTCCACTACCTTCCTTGAGCTGTGCTGATCGGCCCCCGGCCGGTTGCCCGGCGGGAGAATGGGGTCATGCTCGCTGACATCGTCGACCTGCTCGCCTGCCCCGTCTGCCAGGGCGACCTCGCGATCGAGGGCGGTGCGCTGCGCTGCGCGCACGGCCACGCCTTCGACATCGCCAGGCAGGGATACGTGAGCCTGCTCGTCGGGTCGCGGGCGCCGGGCACGGCCGACAGCGCCGAGATGGTGGCCGCGCGGGCCGGGTTCCTGGAGGCCGGACACTACGCGCCGCTCACCGAGGCGCTGGCCGAGAGCGTGGCGACGCGGGCCGGTCACGCGCCGGTGGTCGTCGACGCGGGAACGGGCACCGGCCACTACCTGGCGACCGTGCTGGAGGCGATCGGCGACGGTGTCGGGGTGGCGTTCGACGTGTCCAAGCATGCCGTCCGGCGGGCGGCGCGGGCGCATCCCCGGATCGGGGCGTTCGTGGCCGACGTGTGGCGTCCGCTGCCGATCCGGACCGGGGTGGCCGACGTGGTGATGAACGTGTTCGCGCCCAGGAACGGGCCCGAGTTCCGGCGCGTTCTGCGGCCCGGAGGCGTGGTGGCCGTCGTCACGCCGGCTCAGTCCCATCTGAGCCCGCTGGTGCGCGAGCTGGGCCTGCTCTCGGTCGACGAGGAGAAGGAGCGGCGGGTGGCCCGCAGCCTGGACGGGTTCGTCGAGGCCGACCGGCGGACCATCGCGTTCGATCTCCATCTGTCTCGTGACGACATCGTCGAGGTCGTGAGGATGGGGCCGAGTGCGTGGCACACTGAAGCATCCGAACTGGAGAAGCAAATCTCGGGATATATCTCCCGACGGGTCACGAAAAATCGGGAAAAAGTGGTAGTGCGCGCCGCGTTCCACCTGTCTATCTTTGAGGCATCGCCGCGATCAAGCGTTGTTCCTTGACGGACGGGTGGGGCTGATGTTATTGATGGGGCATTTGGCCCGAAATTCCCCCACATTCCCCGAGTATTTCCGCGAATCAGGCGTAATACTGGACGACAACCCACGCCCGGCGGCGGGGATTCAGAGGGAGGGAGCGCGCCGAATGAAGGCCGAGGAACGCTGGCAAGCCAGGTTCCGAGCGTCGCGCATGACGCTGCCGCTCTGGGCACGCCAGGCCCCTAACCGCTCCATCTACCGCTCCAACGCCAGCGGCACGTGGGAGGTCTACGCCTGGGACCGCACCACCGGCTCCACCCGCCAGGTCACCGACCGGGTCAAGGGCACCGCCCACGCCACCATCGACCCCACCGGCCAGTGGATCTACTGGTTCGCCGACACCGAGGGTGACGAGTTCGGCGAGTGGTGGCGCCAGCCGTTCAACGGCGGCCCTGACGAGCTCGTCGCCCCCGATCTGCCGCCCGGCCAGCCGGGCGGCATCGCGCTGTCCATCAACGGCGCCGCGGCGATCAGCCTCGCCAGCGAGGGCACGTTCCGCATCCACGTGGCGCGCGCCGGTGAGACGTCCCGCCTGCTCTACGAGCACGCCGAGGCGGCCTGGGTGGCCGACATGTCCCTCGACGGCCGGCTGATCGCCATCAACCACGGCGAGTACGGCGACTTCCGTCACCCGGCCCTGCGGGTCGTCGGCCAGTTCGGCGAGCCCGTCGGCGAGCTCTACGACGGCCCTGAGCGCGGCGTGCTCGGCCTCAGGTTCGCTCCCGTGACCGGCGACCGGCGGATGCTCGCCCTGCACGAACGCCGCCGCCGCCAGGAGCCGCTGGTGTGGGACCCAATGACCGGCGAGCAGCGCGAGATCTGGCTGCGCGACTCCGGCGACCTGGCGGCCGACTGGTACCACGACGGCCGCGGCCTGATGCTGGTGCGCGACAACCGCGCCCGCAGCTACCTCCACCGCTACGACCTCGGGGGCGGCGGGCTGACCCTGATCGACACCCCGCACGGCGTGATCGAGGAGGCCGCGCCGCGCCCCAGCGGCCACGTCGAATACTCCTGGTCGAGCGCGTCCCGTCCGCCGGTCATCCGGTCGAGCAACGGCCAGGTCGTGCTCAACGCCGGCGGCCCGGCCGCGCCGCCCAGCGTGCCCGTCGAGGACCTCGACGTGCCGGGCCCGGGCGGGCTCATCCACGCGCTCGTCTCGCGGCCCGAGTCCGGCTCCGCGCCGTTCCCCACCGTCTTCCTGCTGCACGGCGGCCCGACCGCGCACGACCGCGACGCCTTCTCCCCCGAGGCCGCGGCCTGGGTCGACGCCGGTTTCGCGGTGGTGCGCGTCAACTACCGCGGTTCCACCGGCTACGGCTCGGCCTGGCGCGACGCGCTGCACGGCGAGGTCGGGCACATCGAGCTCGCGGACGTCGCCGCCGTACGCGAGTGGGTGGTCGAGCGGGGCATCGCCGACCCCGACCGCATCGTGCTGTCCGGCACGGCCTGGGGTGGCTACCTCACGCTGCTCGGCCTCGGCACCCAGCCCGAGCTGTGGGCCGCGGGCATCGCGGCCGTGCCGATCGCCTGCCACCAGACCTCCTACGAGGACGAGGCCGAGAGCCTGCGCGCCTACCACCGGGCGCTGCTCGGCGGCTCGCCCGACGAGCAGCCCGAGCGCTACGCCGCCAGCTCCCCGATCACCTACGTCCACCAGGTGGAGAGCCCCGTGCTGATCCTGGCCGGGGAGAACGACACCCGCTGCCCGCTGCGCCAGATCGAGAAGTACGTCGCCCAGCTGGCCGAGCACGGGCGTGAGCACGAGGTCTACACCTACGACGCGGTGCGCGGCTCCCTGGTCGTCGCCGAGCGGATCGCGCAGATCACCCTGCAGCTCGAGTTCGCCCGCAAGCACGTCTACGCCTTCTGACCCCCGCCGACGATCGTCGTCAGGCGGCGGTCAGCGAACGTCGGGCAGCCGGGCGGCAGTCAGCGGGCGGTGGTCAGCAGTCAGCGGGCGTCGGTCAGCGGGCGCGGAGCACCACGATCGCCAGGTCGTCGGCGCTGGGCTCGGGGGCGTAGTCGGCCACACCCCGGCGAATACGCTCGGCGACCGCGCGGGCCGACAGCCCCACGCACTCGGCGAGCAGCTTGGCCAGCCCGCCGTCGTCGTCGAGCAGCCTGCTGCCCGACCGCCGCTCGGTCACCCCGTCGGTGACCGCGAGCAGCACGTCACCGTGGTCGAGGTGGACCGTGTCCGACTCGAACACCACCTCAGTGAAGACGCCGAGCAGCGACTGCGGGGTGGTCACCGTCTCGACCACGCCGCTCGGCTTCAGGCGCAGCGCCTCGGGATGGCCCGCCGACACCAGCCGCAGCTCCAGGCCGGTCTCCACCGGCGTGATGTCGCCGTGCAGCAGGGTCAGGAACCTGGCCCGCTCGCCCTCTTCCAGGATCGCCTGGTTGAGCCGGCCGAGCACGGCCGCGACGCCGTACCCCTCTCGGGCGAGCAGTCGCAGGGTGTGACGGGCGAGGCCGGTCACGGCGGCGGCCTCGGGGCCGGTGCCGCAGACGTCGCCGATCGCGAACCGCCACGAGTCGTCGCTCGCCTTGAACAGGTCGTAGAAGTCGCCGCCGACCTCGTTGGCCTCGCCGGCGGGATCGTAGACGACGCCGTAGTCGAGACCGGGCACCTCCGGCTCGTTCGGCGGCAGGAGGCTGCGCTGGAGCGCCCGGTTGGCGGCGGCCTGCTGCGCGTAGAGCCGGGCGTTGTCCATGGCGAGCGCGGCCCGCCGGGCGATGTCCTCGGCGAACTGGATGACGTCGTCGCCGAAGCGGTCGGACCTGCCCAGGCACATCAGGCCGAGGCCGCGCCCCCGGGCGGTCAACGGCACCGCGAGCACCTGCGAGTCGCTCAGGTGCATGGAGGACGTGATCTGGTGGTCGGCCGGGTTCACGTCCACCTCGGCCAGCTCCTGGCGCAGGCCGTCGATCCTGGCCTCGTCGGCGTGCCAGAGATAGGCCAGGCGGAGCGGCCCGGACACGGTGTCGGCGGTGTAGACGGCGCACCAGCCGGCCAGCCGGGGCACCACGATCTGGGCGATGATCGCGGGCACCATGTCGGGGTTGAGGGTGCCCGCCAGCAGGTCGCTCGCGTCGGCGAGGAACCCCAGCCAGTGGGGGCCCCTGGAGGTCTCCTCCTGCCATTCGGATACGACTCTGTCCACAGAGCCAGGTAGCGTGAGTCTTGCCCAATGGACACGGGAGTCGCCCGAATAGGTGATTCCCCATTCCTCCACGCCCACGGAAGGAGCCTTCGGATCGCCGTGTGAGGTGTTCCGCTGCCTCAGCTCCACCTGTATGGCATCGCCGAAATGCTTCCAGATGACTTCGAACGGCTCGTACACCACCTGTTCCGTAAGATCGCCCGCCACCTGCTCGGCGATCTGGAGCATGCCGCCGACGGCCCACGCGGTCATCACCTCGCGCGTGAACCTGATCGCAGCCGGCACAGCGGTCTCACCAGGCGCGAACGTCGCGGCGAGCACCGCGTGAGGAGGAGCAGTCATCCAACCGTGCCTACCACACTTCCGTTGACTTGGGGTAAATCCAAGGGCAGGACTGCAAGCTACACAACGTGACAGACTTCAAGCACTCACGGCGGTACCCCGCGAGTTGAAGGAGGGGCCATGCCATCGGCCAAGACCGCGCCGGGTTCCGAGGAGAGGACCTACACCGAGTCAGATCTCGTCCCGATCCTCGAGACTCTGTTCTCCTGGCGTGACGGCGATTTCCGGCGCCGGGTCCCCCACGCGCCGCCGGGCATCCTCAGCGAGGTCCGACTGCTGCTCAACGAGGTGGCCGACCGCCGCGAGCACCTGGCCAACGAGCTGGTGAGGGTACGCAAGGAAGTCGTCAAGGAGGGCAGGTTCGGTGAGCGGCTGACTCCCGGGCCCGGTGTGGGCGCCTGGGCCGAGAGCGTCGAGTCGGTCAACATCCTGATCGACGCCCTGGTGAGCCCGGTGAGCGGCGCCGCCGACGTGATCGACGCCGTGGCCAAGGGCGATCTGTCGCGGCGCATCGACCTCGACCGCTCGGCCCGTGGCGAGGTGCGCCGCCTGGGCAAGGCCATCAACGGCATGGTCGACCAGCTCGCCCTGTTCAACTCCGAGGTGACCAGGGTGGCGCGCGAGGCCGGCACCGAGGGCCGGCTGGGCGGCGGGGCCAACGTGCGCGGCATGTCGGGCAGCTGGCGCGACCTCACCGAGGCGGTCAACACGATGTCCTCGCGCGTGGCGGCGCAGGTGCGTGACATCGCCGTCGTGACCACCGCCGTGGCCAAGGGCGACCTGAGCCGCAAGGTCACGGTCGACGCCGTGGGCGAGATGTTCGAGCTGAAGAACACCGTCAACACGATGGTGGACCAGCTCTCCGGGTTCGCCGAGGAGGTCACCAGGGTCGCCCGCGAGGTGGGCACCGAGGGCCAGCTGGGCGGCCAGGCACAGGTGACCGGGGTGTCGGGCGTCTGGAAGGACCTCACCGACAACGTCAACTTCATGGCCAACAACCTGACCTCGCAGGTGCGCAGCATCGCGACCGTGGCGACCGCCGTGGCCCAGGGCAATCTGTCGAAGAAGATCACGGTCGACGCCGAGGGCGAGATCCTCCAGCTCAAGGACACCCTCAACACGATGGTCGACCAGCTGTCGTCCTTCGCCGACGAGGTCACCCGCGTCGCCCGCGAGGTCGGCACCGAGGGCAAGCTGGGTGGGCGGGCCGAGGTCAAGGGCGTGTCGGGCGTCTGGAAGGACCTCACCGACAACGTCAACTCGATGGCCGCCAACCTCACCTACCAGGTGCGCAACATCGCCCAGGTGACCACGGCCGTCGCCAACGGCGACCTCACCCGCAAGATCGACGTCGACGCCCAGGGCGAGATCCTGGAGCTCAAGTCGACGATGAACACGATGGTCGAGCAGCTGTCGTCGTTCGCCTCCGAGGTGACCCGGGTCGCCCGCGAGGTGGGCACCGAGGGCCAGCTCGGCGGCCAGGCACAGGTACGCGGCGTGTCCGGGGTCTGGAAGGACCTCACCGACAACGTCAACTCGATGGCCAACAACCTGACCAGTCAGGTGCGCCAGATCGCCGCCGTCTCCTCCGCCGTGGCCCAGGGCAACCTGTCCAAGAAGATCACCGTCGACGCGCAGGGCGAGATCCTCCAGCTCAAGGACACCCTCAACACGATGGTCGACCAGCTGTCGTCCTTCGCCGACGAGGTCACCCGCGTCGCCCGCGAGGTCGGCACGCAGGGCCAGCTCGGCGGCCAGGCCCGCGTGCAGGGCGTGTCCGGGGTCTGGAAGGACCTGACCGACAACGTCAACTTCATGGCCAACAACCTGACGTACCAGGTGCGCAACATCGCCGAGGTGACCACGGCGGTCGCCAACGGCGACCTCACCCGCAAGATCGACGTCGACGCCCAGGGCGAGATCCTGGCGCTCAAGACCACCATCAACCGGATGGTCGACCAGCTGTCGTCGTTCGCCTCCGAGGTGACCCGGGTCGCCCGGGAGGTGGGCTCCGAGGGCCGGCTCGGCGGCCAGGCCCGCGTCGAGGGCGTCGAGGGCACCTGGAAGCGGCTCACCGAGAGCGTCAACGAGCTGGCCGGCAACCTCACCACCCAGGTGCGCGCCATCGCCACCGTGACCAGCGGCGTGGCGCGCGGTGACCTGACCCGCTCGATCGCCGTCGAGGCGCAGGGCGAGCTGGCGGAGCTGAAGGACAACATCAACTCGATGGTGGCCAACCTCCGCGAGACCACCCAGGCCAACCAGGAGCAGGACTGGCTCAAGTCCAACCTGGCCCGCATCTCCCGGCTCATGCAGGGCCACCGCGACCTGTTCGAGGTGGCCAAGCTGACGATGAGCGAGCTGACGCCCCTGGTGTCGGCCCGCTACGGCGCCTTCTACGGCGTCGATCCCGAGGGCGACCACGAGCTGCTGCTGATCGGCGGCTACGGAGTGCGCCCCGACCGGGGGCCGCGCCAGCGCTTCGCGGTCGGCGAGGGCATCGTCGGGCAGGCCGCGGCCGAGGGCCGCCACATCGTCCTCGACGACGTGCCGCCGAAGTTCATCACCATCGACAGCGGGCTCAGCCAGTCGACGCCGGCGCAGATCGTGGTGCTGCCGATCCTGTTCGAACACCGCGTGCTCGGCGTGCTGGAGCTGGCCTCCTTCACGCCGTTCGGCGAGGTGCACCTCGACTTCCTGACGCAGCTCGTCGAGACCATCGGCGTCACCATGAACACCATCATCGCCAACTCGCGCACCGAGGACCTGCTGACCGAGTCGCAGCGCCTGACCCGCGAGCTACAGGAACGCTCCGACGAGCTGCAACGCCAGCAGGAGGAGCTGCGCAGGTCCAACGCCGAGCTGGAGGACAAGGCGGCGCTGCTGGCCAAGCAGAACCGCGCGATCGAGATCCAGAACTTCCAGATCGAGCAGGCCCGCCGCACCCTGGAGGAGCGCGCCGAGCAGCTCGCCGTCTCCTCCCGCTACAAGAACGAGTTCCTCGCCAACATGTCCCACGAGCTGCGCACGCCGCTCAACAGCCTGCTGGTGCTGGCCAAACTGCTGACGGAGAACGCCGAGGGCAACCTGACCTCACAGCAGGTCGAGTTCGCCCGGACGATCCACAGCGCGGGCTCGTCACTGCTCCAGCTGATCAACGACATGCTCGACCTGTCCAAGGTCGAGGCCGGCCGGATGGACATCCACCCGATCCAGGTGTCGCTGCCGAAGATGGTCGATCTCGTGGAGGCGGCGTTCGCGCCACTGGCCGCCGACAAGGGCCTGGCGTTCACCGTCGACGTCGACAGCGCCGTGCCCCTGGAGCTGCGGGCCGACGAGCAACGTCTGCAGCAGGTGCTGCGCAACCTGCTCTCCAACGCGGTGAAGTTCACCCCGAAGGGCGAGGTCAAGCTGCGCGTCGTCCCGGCGCCGCGCGGGGTCGCGTTCGACGACGAGACCCTGCACGACGCCCATGACCTGCTGGCCTTCCAGGTCATCGACACCGGCATCGGCATCGCGCTCGACAAGCGCGAGGTCATCTTCGAGGCGTTCCGGCAGGCCGACGGCACCACCAGCCGCAAGTACGGCGGCACCGGGCTGGGCCTGTCCATCTGCCGCGAGATCGCCCGGTTGCTGGGCGGCGAGATCCACGTCGAGAGCGAGCTGGGCAAGGGCAGCACGTTCACCCTCTACCTGCCGGCCACCTACAGCGGCCCGCTGGCGGCGAGCGACGGCGGCGCGGCCCGCAGGCAGCTGATGGCCGTGCCGGTCGAGGAGCCCTCGGCCGAGCCGCCGCTCGACCTGGACCTGCCCGAGCTCGGCGAGTCCTCCTCCGAGACCGCCACCCAGTGGCAGGGCGACGACCCGCTCAACGGCGCGAAGATCCTGATCGTCGACGACGACATCCGCAACGTGTTCGCGCTGACCAGCGTGCTCGAACGGCACGGCGCGACGGTCGTCTACGCCGAGAACGGCCGTGAGGGCATCGAGCAGCTCGAACGCAACGAGGACGTCGCGTTGGTGCTGATGGACATCATGATGCCGGAGATGGACGGCTGGGCCACGACCTCGGCCATCCGCCGGATGCCTCAGTTCGCCGATCTGCCGATCATCGCGTTGACCGCTAAGGTCATGCGGGGCGATCGCGAGAAGAGCATCGCCTCGGGCGCGTCGGACTACGTGCCCAAGCCGGTCGATGTGGACCGTCTGCTCGAACGTCTGCGCGGCTGGCTGAGCCGTGGGCGGGTGTCCACGACGGAATCAGCCGAAGGGGCGTGATCAATGCCGGACCGAGCCAAGATCCTCCTGGTCGACGATCGCGAGGAGAACCTGATTGCTCTTGAGGCGATCCTGAGCTCGCTCGACCTGGTGCCGGTGCGCGCCAGGTCCGGCGAGGAGGCGCTCAAGGCACTGCTCAACACGGAGTTCGCGCTCATCCTGCTCGACGTGCGAATGCCGGGCATGGACGGGTTCGAGACGGCCGCGCACATCAAGCGGCGCGAGCGGACCAAGAACATCCCGATCATCTTCCTGACCGTGATCGACAGCGCTCCCGACTACGCCTTCCGCGGCTACGCGGCGGGTGCCGTCGACTATCTGACCAAGCCGTTCGATCCGTGGGTGCTGCGGGCGAAGGTGTCGGTGTTCACCGAGCTCTACAACATGAACCGGCGGCTGACCGAGCAGGCCGCGCTGCTGCGCGACCGGCTGACCGGCGAGCTGCCGCCCGGCTCGGGCGACCAGGCGTCGGTGCTCCCGGAGCTGTCGAGGCGGCTGGCCGCGGTCGAGGAGGAGCTGGATCGGGTGCGGGAGCTGGCGCGCAAGTCGCCCGATCCGGCGCTGTCGATCCCGCTCTCCGAGCTGTACGAACGGCTGGCCGCCCTTCGCGCCGGGTTCGACGCCCTCTCCTGACGCGGCCCCCTTGGAGGTAAAACTGGGGCCATTGTCCATTAAGAGGGTGATTTGGGGTATTTCCGGTTCTCTAGAGTCGTAGTGGCCCGACGACAGAGGAGAACATCGTGATACGCGATCATGCCTTCCTGCGGGAACTCGTAGCCGTGAAGGACGAGGTTGGCGTCGTGTCGCTGTACGTGACCGCCGACCCTCGTCTGGAGGCCTCGGTCAAGCCCGGCTGGGAGATCCTGCTGCGCAACGAGCTGGACTCCCTGCGCGAGCAGGTGTCCGGCTGGCCGGACCGGATGCGGCGCGCTACCGTGCTGGAGCATCTCGAAGGGCTGGAGCCGGACATCGAGCAGCTCGTCGATCCCAGCCTGTCGGGGCTGGGCCGGGCACTGTTCGCGCCCGTGTGCACCGACGAGGTCCACCGCACCACGCTGCAGGTGCCGGTCGGCACCAGCGCGGTGTTCGAGTCGACCGCGTACGTACGCCCCATGATCAGTGCCATGGCCACCAGCGCCCCCGCCGGCATCGCGGTGGTCTCACGCGACGGCGTGCGCCTGATCGACCACAGGTACGGCCAGACCGAGGACGTCTACGAGTCCACCTTCGCCCTGGACACCGACGACTGGCGGCGGATGCGCGGTCCGGGCGCCTCCAACACCGCCCAGCAGTCGTCGATGCAGGTCGACAAGTTCCAGCGTCGCGTCGAGGAGAACCTGACCCGCTACCTGCACTCGGTCGCCCCCGAGATCAGCGGTCGGGTCCTCAGCCTGCACTGGACCGACGTGCTCCTCGTCGGCGACCCGAAGGTGACCGCGAAGCTGGCCGAGGCGCTGCACCCGCTGGAGGCGGTCCAGATCGACAAGATCATCGATGGGCTGACGGCTCCCGAGGTGGTCACCTACATCTCCGACGCCCTCACCCACGTCCGTGTCCGCAGGGACGTCTCGCTGATCGAGCGCGCCAAGGACGCCGCGCTCGCCGGCGGGCGCGGCTCGCTCGGGCTCGGCCAGACCCTGTCGCTGCTGAACGAGGGCCGGGTCGACTGCCTGCTGCTCGACGAGACAGGCGCATGGCGCGGCGGCCGCGGCCCGGACGGCCGGCTCTATCCCGCCGGGCAGGTGCCGCCCGCCGTCGAGGCCGTGGACGAGCCGGATCTCGGCGAGCGGATGATCGAGCGCGCCCTGGAGAGCAGCGCCGAGGTCACGATCCTGCAGCGCGAGGCAGCGGCCGAGCTGGCCGAACACGATGGCGTGGCCGCACTGCTGCGCTGGTGACCGCCTACTGGCGGGCGCGTTCGAGGGCGTCCCAGAAGCCGCGGCGCAGCGCGTGGCGGACCTCGTCGTGCAGCAGGAAGTCGATCGGCAGCGAGGAGCCCTGCAGCAGCCGGGCCTCCAGGTCTGACGGCATCCGGGGCTTGCGGGCGAGCACGGCCTCCAGCCAGAGGGCCGGGGCGTCGCGGGCGACCGACTCGCCGAAGTCGTGGCCCTCACGGTGGGCGGCCTTGACGGCGTCGGCCAGCGTGGTGGCCCCGGCGGTGGCGGCGGAGGGCGGCGGGACCGGCGCCGCCTGCGGGCCGGTGAAGGCGCCGAGCTGGGACTGCTGGTAGGAGCCGCCGGACGGCGGCGAGGCGAACTGCCCGGTGGTCGGCGACTGCGCCTGGGGCTGTGGCTGCTGCGGGAGGGGGCCGGTCGCCGGGGACAGAGGGGGCTGCGACGGCGGGATGTCCATCTGGTAGCTGGTGTAGGTGGGCAGCGCGGGCGGCTGCGCCCCCTGGCCTCGGTCGGGCGACGAGCCGTTGGTCGAGGACCTGCTCTGGGTCGCCGAGCCCGATCCGGGAGGCAGGGCGTGGCTGCCGGTGCTCTGCTGGGGCGCGGGGGCCGGCGGCAGTGAGTGGGTGGCATGGCCGTTGCCGAGCGGCTGGTGGTGGTGGCCGTTGGACACCTCGGTGACACCGGTCACCAGGTTGACGTAGGGGCGCAGCTGGGCGCTGCCCAGCTCGATGAGGTCGTCGCCCTCCTGCCGCAACGTGCGCGAGACCGCCCAGCCGCCCTCGGCCGTGACGTGCACGACGGTCACCCGGATGCCGAGGTCCTGCGCGTCGCAGACGACCTGGGCGAGATCCTCGTCGCCGCTGACCACGACCGCGTCGCAGATGGCGTTGTTGCGGGCCAGGGTCATCAGGTCGCGGTGGACCTGGGCGTCGACGCCCTCGCGGCGGCCGGGCCGGATGCGGGAGAGCCGCAGTTTGAGGCCGGGGATGTCGGCCAGCGCGTCGTGCTCGGGAGTGCGACGGGCTTCGACCGTCGCTTCGTACCAGTAGCAGCGCAGCAGCGGCAGACCGGTGCGCTCGCGGGACAGGTTGGTCATCAACTGCAGCAGCCCGGGATAGTCCCAGGCGACGGCTTCGCGATGGCGGGTCCCATGCACGGCCATCGCGCCGTCAGCCAGCAGATAGCCGGCGTCCACGAACAGCGCGCAGCGATCCACTGACACCGCCCCTTTCCTGATGGGTCCGACCTCACTGGCTCTGTCACCGTCAGAGCCGGACTCGGCGGCCCTCTCTCAGAGTAATGAAAGGGGGTGATCGCGCGAGGGTTAATCCCGACGATTGACATTACGCCCGCCCATTTAGGTGGACCGTACCAGTTTGTCCCGTTTAAAGTCACTGGTCTACCCGAACGCTTATGGCGGCCACCCCCAGCAGGACCGCGTCCTTCTTCGTGGCGATCGTCAGCGCGGGAGCCCGGCCCAACCGGGCGCTGAAGGAGTCGACGTCGACACCGAACGCCATCCCCCGCGCGCCGTTGGCCGAGCCGTCGAAGACGTTGGCCGGATCGCGGTCACCGCCCGCAGGCACGAGCGGCCCCGACCCCACTGAGACGGCCTCGCCGCCGAGCCCGGCGTCACCCTCCCAGGCCACCAGCTCGATCCGGACGGGAGCCGCCGGCCGGCCCAGCCCGCTCAACGGCATCCGCACCAGCCGCTGCTCGCCGCCGGCCACCGTGGCCGGATCGAGCACGACGGTCCGGCTGTGGGGCTGGGCCGGATCCGTCGTGACGACCACCAGGCTCCACCCCGCGTAACGCGCGATCCCCGGCTGCGACGGCACGTCGGCCGCCCACCACTCCCCTTCCTTCGCGGCGCCGCCCACGAGCCCGGTGACGTCGGCGAACGCCTGGTAGACGGGCCCCGAGGGCAGCTCCCGGGCCAGCACCTCGTCGGGCCGGATCGGGACGTAGCCTCGGCGCCCCGGCGGTCTGATCTTGATCGGCCCGGCGACCGCGGCGCTCGCCGACCAGTAGAGCCCGGCCCACGCCACCCGCCCGGCCCCCGGCAGGCGCAGCGTGGCGGCGCTGGAGGCCGCGGTGGAGGCCGACCCGTCGTGGTCGACCGCCGCCATCGGCCACTGATCGTCGTCGCGCCGGTCGCCGCGCCGGGCGGCGGCCTCCGCGCAGCCGTAGAGCTCGGCGGGGCAGCTCAGCAGGGAGTTGCCGACCGCCCTGACCGTCACCTGGCCGTCGGCGGCGAACCTGGCGGGCGCCCCGGTGGACCGCACGCCCGAGGCGCTCTGCCCGCTGACGCGCAGCGAACCCGACCGTATGGACAGGGACGGCCCGGCGCCGGCCGGGGCGATGGCGGCGACCTGGACGCGCAGGAACACGGCCGTGGTCTGGCCGGCCTCGATCGGGCCCCTGACGCACCGGGCGCCCTCGGCCGCCGGGCGGCACCTCCAGCCGTCGGCCGGCCCCGCCGGTTGGAGCAGACCGGCCCCGCCGCCGCGCCTGTCCGCCGGGACCGGAGTGACGCCCGAGGGCAGGCCGACCACGGCCTCGACCGCCTGGCTCGGCCCTTCGCCGGTGTTGCTCAGGCGTACGCCCACGATGCCCGGCCGGTCGCGTACCAGCGCGCCGAGCGGCCCGACCGCCGCGCGCAGGCGGGGCCGGCCGGACCTCGCCGCCTCCGCGCCGGGGGCGGGCGGCGGCACCGGCGTGGTCTCGGCCAGCTCCGCGACCCGGGGGATGGGCGGCGGCTGGAGGGCGGCCATGGGCTGGGCGAGCCGATCCTCCGGCTGCTCGCCGGAGACCGGCAGTAACGCGACGGCCGCGACGACGGCCAGGGCCGTGCCGCCGGCCAGAGCCGCGGACCGGCCCGCGGGCGGCCACCGGGTCCGGCCGCGCGTGCGCGCGATGCCCCCGGTCATGGCCTCGACATAGCCGGTGCAGGCCGTGCCGAGCATCAGGGGCCCGATGACCGTGCGCAACCCCTGGTCGACACCGGACAGCTCCGTCATCACCGCGTGACAGTCGGGGCAGTGGCTGACGTGCTGGGCCACCACCCTGGAGTCGCGCCTGGCCAGTCCGCCCCGGACGTGGGCGCCCATCTTGCCGAGCACCGGCCGGCAGACCGGCCGCGGCGGGACGGCCAGGTGCATCTGGAGGTAGGCCTGGCGCAGCCCCTCACGGGCCCGGCAGGCGAGCGCCGCGACGCCGTTGGGCGACAGGCCGAGCAGCGGCGCGACCTCGGCCGCCTTGGCGCGCTCGACCTCGGTGTGCCAGAGGACCGCCCGCCACCGCTCCGGCAGGGACTGGTACGCCCTCGCGATCAGCGATCTTTCGAGCCCGGCGACCGCCGGATCGACGAACGGCACGCCGGGGTCGAAGCTCTCGATCTCGCCCGTCGTCACCTGACGGCTCTCTATCCGGGTGCGGTCGTAGACCGTGCGCCGCACCACCGTGAGCAGGTAGGTGCGGAAGCCCGCCGTCGGCCCGCCCCCACGGCCGACCAGGTCGAGGATCTTGGTGAACGACTCGGCCACCACGTCCTCGACCTCCGCCTCACCCCTGACGAGCCGGCGGGCGAGCGAGCGGGCCGCCATGACGTGGCGCTGGTAGAGCTCTCCGTAGGCGGCGGCGTCACCTTCCTTGACCGCATGGAGCAGATCCGCGTCGCTCCGGTCTGACTGCGCACTCATCGTTACCTCGTCATTACGTAGAGTTGTCCGGCGCAATCATTCCGCACCCACCGCACCGGCTAAACCGATGGCCGGGCTTTACCTCCGGGCGGCGCGAGTCTCACCTGATCAGGCCCCCTAGGCTGGAAGGCATGACGGATCGCGACAACCTCCTGGCCGAGATCAACAAGAAGGCCGTCGTTCACGGCAAAGTGGTGCTCTCCTCCGGGCAGGAAGCCGACTTCTACCTCGACCTGCGCCGGATCACACTCGACGGCGTGGCGGCACCCCTGGTCGGCAGGGTGATGCTGGACATCACGGCCGACCTCGACTACGACGCCGTGGGCGGTCTGACGCTGGGCGCCGACCCGGTGGCCGCCGCCATGCTGCACGCCGCCGCGGCAGGCGGGCGCGTGCTCGACGCGTTCGTGGTCCGCAAGGAGCAGAAGCAGCACGGCCTGCAGCGCCGGGTCGAGGGGCCCGACGTGCGGGGCCGCCGGGTGCTCGCGGTCGAGGACACCTCGACCACCGGCGGGTCGGTGATGACCGCCGTCGAGGCGCTGCGCGAGGCGGGCGCCGAGGTGGTGGGCGTCGCCACCATCGTCGAGCGCGGGGCGGCCCCGCGCCTGGCCGAGGAAGGGCTGACCTACCGCACCGCCTTCACGCTCACCGATCTCGGACTGTGAACGCCTCCCGCTTGCCGGGCTCTCCCGGGGCGCGCGGCTCGCCGTTGGCGGTGACGCGGACCGACGAGGCGTCGGTGAGCACCACGTCCAGCTCGGGTTCGAAGTAGCTGACCTCTTCGCCCCTCGTCATGTCGCGGTATTGCAGCACGTCGCCGCCCGGCACGCGGACCGTGACCAGCGGGCAGGTGTCGGCCGCGCACACGATGTGGACGGTCGGCACCGGCACGCTCGCCGAGGCCTTCGCGGTGGCGCGCAGCGCCTCGGGCGGCTCCTGGGGCGTGTCGAACGAGGTGATCAGCGCGCGACCGCCGAGGACCAGGAGCCCGACCACGCCGACGACCGCCAGGACGGCGAGCGCGAGGCGGGCGATGCCCATCGGATCTGACCTGTGGCGTCCCACACAGGGAGGGTACCGCGCTGGTCGGCCGGTGCTCGGCTACGGGCCGTCAGCGCCCGGACGGACCCGGTGATGCTTGCCGGTGGGCACGGGCACGGCCTTGGCCGTCCGGCGGCCCTTGATGACCTCGACGAAGATGGGGATCAGCGAGATCAGCACGATGAGGAAGACGCCCGGCAGGATGTACTTGTCGATCTGCTTGGGATCGACCCTGCTGCCGAGGAAGTGGCCGAGCAGGACCAGACTCTCGACCCACACCACGGCGCCGACGACGTTCCAGAGGAAGAACCGCTTGGGCGACATCTCCAGCACGCCCGCGACGGGGTTCATGAACGTGCGGACGATCGGCACGAACCGGGCGAGCACCACGGCCTTGGCCGGCCCGAACTTCTCGAAGAACACCTCCGCCCGGACGACGTGCTCCTTCTTGAACAGCCGCGAGTCGGGCTTGTCGAAGAGCTTGCGGCCGAACCTGGCACCGAGCCAGTGGCCGAGCTGGGCGCCGGCGATCGCGCAGAGAGGAGTGCCGATCAGCAGCACCGGCAGCGAGAGGGGCTCGATGTCCATCCCCTTAGCCACCGAGGCCGAGCTGAAGATCCCCGCGGCCACCAGCAGCGAGTCGCCCGGCAGGAAGAAACCGAGCAACAGACCCGTCTCGGCGAAGATGATGGCCAGCACACCGACGGTCGCGAACGCGCCGAGGATGGTGAGCCACCATGTCGGGTCGAGGAGATTCAAGAGCCAGTCCACGGGCTGAGCCTACCCGGATCAGGTGGGGCCGGCGGAGGGAGAGGCGGGCGGCGACCGGGGTCAAGGCGCGTCGTCATTACCGTCTGGGGTAGCGAAGTCGGGATACTGGGCTGTGCGAAGCCCGCACTCTTCAGGGAGATGAGTCATGCCGATAGCTACTCCAGAGGTCTACGCCGAGATGCTCGACAGGGCCAAGGCCGGCGGATTCGCCTATCCGGCGATCAACGTGACCTCCTCACAGACGCTCAACGCCGCGCTGCGCGGCTTCGCCGAGGCCGAAAGCGACGGCATCGTCCAGGTGTCCACCGGTGGAGCCGAGTTCCTGTCCGGCACCACGGTCAAGGACATGGTGATCGGCGCGACGGCTCTGGCCGAGTACGCCAGGGTGGTGGCCGCCAAATATCCGGTGACGATCGCCCTCCACACCGACCACTGTCCCAAGAACAAGCTCGACGGGTTCATGCGGCCGCTGATCGACATCTCGCTGGAGCGGGTGTCGAAGGGCCTCGACCCGCTCTTCCAGTCGCACATGTGGGACGGCTCCGCCGTACCTCTGGAGGAGAATCTCGAGATCGCCGCGGAGCTCGTCGAGAAGTGCGCCCGCGCCCGGATCATCATGGAGATGGAGATCGGGGTCGTCGGCGGCGAGGAGGACGGCGTCGTCGGCGAGATCAACGAGAAGCTCTACACGACGCCGGGCGACGCCCTGGCCACCGCGGAGGCGGTCGGCCTCGGCGACAAGGGCCGCTACATGCTGGCCGCCACGTTCGGCAACGTGCACGGCGTCTACAAGCCGGGCCACGTCAAGCTGCGGCCGAGCGTGCTCAAGGAGATCCAAGACGCGGTCGGCGCCAAGTACGGCAAGGACAAGCCGTTCGACCTGGTCTTCCACGGCGGTTCCGGGTCGACGCTGGAGGAGATCCGCGAGGCGATCTCCTACGGCGTGGTGAAGATGAACATCGACACCGACACCCAGTACGCCTTCACCCGGCCGATCGCCGACCACATGTTCCGCAACTACGACGGGGTGCTCAAGGTCGACGGCGACGTGGGCAACAAGAAGGCCTACGACCCCCGGGCCTACGGCAAGGCGGCCGAGACCGGGATGGCCGCCCGCATCGTGGAGGCGTGCGCCAACCTCCAGAGCACTGGGACGAAGATCTCCTAGCCACGCTCGGGGCCCGGCGGGTATGACTTGTCCTATGGATAACCTTCTCGCCGGGCCTCCCCCGACTCACCTGCCGGACCTGCCCGAGGCCAGGGAGGCGCTCGAGTCCGGGGTCAAGGCCGCCGACATCGCGGCCCGTTTCCCCGCCTATCCGGCGGCCTGGGCGACACTCGCTGAGGAGTACTTCGCGCAGGGTCACGCCGTCACCTCCTACGCTTTCGCCCGCACCGGATATCACCGCGGGCTCGACCAGCTGCGCCGCAGCGGCTGGAAGGGTCATGGGCCCGTGCCCTGGGACCACGAGCCCAACCGCGGCTTCCTGCGTTGCCTCTACTCCCTCGCCAGGGCGGCCCAGGCCATCGGCGAGAAGGACGAGGCCGAGCGGTGCATGCAGTTCCTCCGTGACAGCGACGAGGCGGCGTATGACGCGCTGACCAAGAACTAGCGCTTGGGACGAATGGGTCGACTCAGGTAGTCTCTGCACGCAAGAGCCCCTGTCGCGCTTGCGCCAGGGGTTTCGTTTTGTGCTCGGGAGACTAGAACCATGCCGGCTGTCGTTCTCGTGGGTGCCCAGTGGGGCGATGAGGGCAAGGGCAAGGCCACCGACCTGCTCGGTGGCGATGTCGATTACGTCGTCCGCTATCAGGGTGGCAACAACGCGGGCCACACCGTGGTCATCGGCGACCAGAAATACGCTCTGCACCTGCTGCCCACCGGGATCCTGTCGCCCGACGTCGTGCCGGTGATCGGCAACGGCGTGGTGATCGACCCCGCGGTGCTGCTGAAGGAGATCGAGGGGCTGGCCGCGCGCGGCATCTCCGCCGAGCGGCTGCTGATCTCCGCCAACGCGCATCTGATCATGCCCCACCACAAGGCCCTGGACAAGGTCACCGAACGCTACCTGGGCAAGGCCAAGATCGGCACGACCGGTCGTGGCATCGGCCCGGCCTACGGCGACAAGATCTACCGGATGGGCGTACGGGTCCAGGACCTGCTCGACCCCGGCATCCTGGCCAAGAAGATCGAGGTCGCGCTGACCGAGAAGAACCAGGTGCTCACCAAGGTCTACAACCGGCGCGGCATCGACACCACCGCCGTCGTCGACGAGTACCTCGGCTACGCGGAGCGCCTGCGGCCGCACATCGCCGACACCTCGCTGGTGCTCAACCGGGCGCTGGACGAAGGCAAGTTCGTGCTGCTCGAAGGCGGCCAGGGCACGCTGCTGGACATCGACCACGGCACCTACCCGTTCGTCACCTCCTCCTCGCCCACCTCGGGCGGCGCCTGCGCGGGCTCGGGCATCGCGCCGACGCGGCTCACTCGGGTGATCGGCATCCTCAAGGCCTACACCACGCGGGTGGGCTCGGGGCCGTTCCCGACGGAGCTTGAGGACGAGATGGGCGAGTGGCTGCGGCAGACGGGCGGCGAGTACGGCGTCACCACCGGCCGCAACCGCCGCTGCGGCTGGTTCGACGCCGTCATCGCCCGCTACGCGACCCGGATCAACGGGGTGACCGACTTCTTCCTCACCAAGCTGGACGTGCTGTCCGGGCTGGAGCGGATCCCGGTCTGCGTGGCGTACGAGGTCGACGGGGTGCGGCACGACGAGATCCCGATGACGCAGACCGAGTTCCACCACGCCAAGCCCGTCTACGAGGAGCTGCCCGGCTGGCAGGAGGACATCACGGAGGCCAAGACCTTCGAGGACCTGCCGCCCAACGCGCAGGCGTACGTGCGGGCGCTGGAGGAGATGAGCGGGGCTCCGATCTCCGCCGTCGGCGTCGGCCCCGCCCGCGACGCCACGCTGGTGCTGCGCCCGCTGATCTGACCCGTCCGCCTCGCCGGTGACGCCCGCCGTCAGCCTCTCAGTACGGCGGCCGTCACGGGCGTGTGGAGGGCCCAGCCGAGGCTCTCGTAGAGCGACCGGCCGGCCGGGGTGGCGACCAGGACACCGGTGCGGGCGCCGGAGGCGGCGGCCGTGGCGGCCAGAGCCGTCATGACGACGCTGCCCAGGCCGCGCCGACGGTGCTGGGGAGCGGTCTCGACCTGGTCGACGACCGCGGTGCGGCCGGTGATGACGACCTGGCCGCGTGCCGCCATCTCGCCGGCCATCGTGAGCAGGCGGGCGACCGTGACCCCGGCGCGGGTCGTCGTGGCCATCGTGTAGCCGGGCGGCGCCGCGAAGGCCGCCCGCTCCAGCGCGACGGTCATCATGAACTCCGGTTCCTCGACGGACCACGGCGCGGGCAGCCAGGGGGCGACGGCTTCCACGGGGGCGCAGAGCTTGAGCCAGGTGCCCGGGGTGGTCACCGAGGCCGTCAGGTGGCGGAGCGTGGCGGGGGCGGGGTCCGGGAGGATGTGGCGGGCCCGGTGGTCCGGCAGCCCGACGTCGACGCGGAGGCCCCAGGGCTCGGGCACCGGGGCGGGGGCCTGGCGTGAGATCACCCATCCGTCGACCCATGCCCGCACGGTCTCCGGGCGGGCTGTGGTGAGAGCCTGCCTCATGGGGATCAGTTTATTGCCAGACGATTACGTTTATCGAGGCATATATGGGTGCAAGAGGTTCACGAGCGGACAATGTGGAGCGGTGTGGGCCGCTCGATCGGCAGCTCTAGGGCGTACCCCCACAAAAAGGGCACGGCGTGGGAGTGCGGGATAGTGACGCGCGCCCGGTAGGGTCCCGGTTGTGCGCGTTGAGATACATGGTCATCGGGGGGCGAGAGGCCTGTGGCCCGAGAACACCCTGCCGGGTCTGAGCCGCACGATGGAGCTCGGCGTGGACGCGCTCGAGCTCGACGTCGCGCTCACGGCCGACCGGCGCCTCGTGCTCACGCACGACCTCACGGTCTCGGCCGTGACGAGCGCCGACACGCGGCCCGCCAAGCCGGATGATCCGCACTTCCCCTACGTCGGCAAGCCGATCAACTCCCTCACCCTGGCGCAGCTGCGCATGCTGGACGTCGGCACCCGCCTGCCGCGCCACCCCGACGACCCGTTCGCGCTGACCCAGGTCACGCTGCCGGAGACGCGGATGCCCACGCTCGGCGCGGTGCTCGGCCTGGTCAACGCCTACGAGGCGGAGAGCGTGCGGCTGCACGTCGAGCTGAAGTCCGACCCGACCAGGCCGGAGCTGACGCCCGATCCCGAGCTGTTCACCGAGTTGGTGGTCGACGAGCTCGACCGTCACGAGCGGCTCGGCAACGTGGCGCTCCTCAGCTTCGACTGGCGGATCATCGCTCACGCCGCCACGATGGCGCCCGGTACGCGACGGTTCGCGCTGATCGAGCTCGACACCCTCCACTGGCACGAGGGCCTGGGCGACGACATCCCGGCCGCCGCCCGCGAGGCCGGGGCCACCACGCTGTCGCCCGAGCACGTGATGGTGGACGACCTGCTGATGGAGCAGGCCGCCGCGGCGGGGCTGGACGTGGCCGTGTGGACCGTCAACGACACCGGGCTCGCGGCGCGGATGCTCGACCTCGGGGTGAGCGGCGTCGTGACCGACTACCCCGACCGGATGCGCGAGCTGTGGCGGGAGCGAGGGCTGGCACTGCCCCCGCGCGTCGAGCCGCTCAGGCCGGTCGGCGTCTGAAGCGGCCGGCGTCCGAAGCGATCGGCGTCCGAAGCGATCGGGCGTCGTCAGGGCCGGTGGTACTTCACGCTCCTGAGCCGGGCCCTCGCCGACCGCGAGCCGAGCCTGGACGTGCTGGGCGCCGCCGTCAGCCTGATCGAGGACCTTACCCGGGAGCGTGCCCTGCGGATGCTGCGCGAGCGGGCCCGCGCGATGCACGAGTGGCGCGCGAGCGTCACCTCGCACCTGCCCGCGGATACCGATCTGGACACCTGGGGCCGGTAGGCGAGGTCCTGTCTCTATGGCTGACCACCGCCGACACTCGCCGAGGATTCCGCCGCCGGTTTCTTTTCGAGGACAGTACCGCCAACCTTCTCAATAGCCAAATTTGGCTAGATCCGCACGAAGTGGAGATCACCGAATGCGCCTGAGGGTTCACTCCTGGTAGACCGGCAAGGTCCACCGGAGCGGTCGGTGTCTGGAGCGGTCAGAGCCAGCCGTTACGGCGGAAGCCGCGGTGCAGCAGCACGCAGGCCGTGACCATGACGGCCAGCACGGCCGGATAGCCCCAGACCTGTTTGGTCTCGGGCATGAAGTCGAAGTTCATCCCGTAGACACCGGCGATCATCGTGGGCACGGCCAGGATGGCGACCCAGGACGAGATCTTGCGCATGTCCTCGTTGGCCAGGGCGTTCGACCGGGCCAGGGCGGCCTGGAGGATCGAGCTGCACAGCTCGTTGGACGACTCGACCTGCTCGCACACGCGGGAGAGATGGTCGCCGACGTCACGGAAGTATTCGCGCATCTCGGACGGGATCACCCGGCGTTGCGGCAGCGCGGCCAGCGGGCTCTGCAGCGGGGTGATCGCCCGCTTCATCTCCAGCATCTCCCGCTTGAGCTGGTAGATCCGGTTGATGTCGCGCGAGCTGACGTCGGCGAAGACGGTGGCCTCGACCTCCTCCAGCTCCATCTGCATGAGGTCGGCCACCTGGAGGTAGCGGTCGACGACGTGGTCGGCGATGGCGTGCAGCACGCCGGCCGGACCGCGGGCCAGCAACTCGGGCTGGTCCGCCAGCCGCTCGCGCACCTCGGTCAGCGGGCAGTGCTCGCCGTGGCGCACGGTCACCACGAAGTCGGCACCCAGGAACACCATGATCTCGCCCGCCGCGATGATCTCACTGGTGGCGGTCAGCTCGTCGTGATCCAGGTAGGCGATGGTCTTGAGCACCATGAACAGGGAGTCGCCGTAGCGCTCGACCTTGGGCCGCTGGTGCGCCTTGACGGCGTCCTCGACGGCCAGCGGGTGCAGGTCGAACACCTCGGCCAGCCACTCGACCTCGGGGGCCGCCGGCTCGTGCAGCCCCACCCAGAGGAAGGCCTTGGCGCCCTCGAATCCGCTGTTGTGCTTGCGGACGAGGTCGAGCGACTCGGCGATGCCCTGGGCGGAGATTCGCCGGCCCTCGATGTAGGCGCCGTACTCGACGATGGAATCGGGCACCCGGACCTCAGGCGCCGGCCAGATCGGCTGACGCGTGGCCCGAGGCTGGACGGGGTGACGGTTGATACGACGGAAAATAGTGGACGAGCGCATGGCAGTCCCTTTCCGCCCGACCTGGCACGCTCCATGCGCGATGAAAAGTCACCTCAATCAACACGTATGCATGGAGGCACGATCAGGCTGCCGGATTGGAGTGGTCGGGGGCATATGGGGTGTACGTGAGCGAGCACGTACTGCTGGGATCACCAGGTTTCATCCCGGACCACCTCCAATCACGCAAGACGCCGCAAAGCCGCCTCAAGTTATCACAGGCGGGTGAACCTATCCGACGATACCCGTAGAGCGGCACCCGCTGCAGCTGGTAGTTCGCCAAGGAATGCCCTCCGGTGGTGCCGTGAGGCGTGCGGGCACCGATGCGGGGCGGGGTGGCGGGAGCTGCGACAATGGGCCCCGTGCGCGTTCTAGTCATCGGATCCGGTGGGCGTGAGCACGCCCTGTGCCGTTCACTCAAGCTCGACCCTCGGGTCGGCGAGCTCCACTGCGCCCCGGGCAATCCGGGCATCGAGGAGATCGCGACCCTGCACGCCGTCACGCCCACGGACCCGGGGCAGGTGACCGAGCTGGCCACGCGGCTCGGAGCCGACCTGGTCGTCGTGGGGCCGGAGGCGCCGCTGGTGGCGGGGGTGGCCGACGCGGTGCGGGCGGCCGGCATCCCGTGCTTCGGGCCGTCCGCCGAGGCGGCGATGATCGAGGGGTCCAAGGCGTTCGCCAAGGAGATCATGGCCGCCGCCGACGTGCCGACCGCGCGGGCCAGGACGTGCACGACCCCGGAGGAGGCGGCCGCCGCGCTCGACGAGTTCGGCGCCCCCTACGTGGTCAAGGACGACGGGCTGGCCGCGGGCAAGGGCGTGGTGGTCACCGACGACCGCGACGCGGCGCTGGAGCACGCGCGGGCCTGCGAGCGGGTGGTGATCGAGGAGTTCCTCGACGGCCCGGAGGTGTCGCTGTTCGCGCTGTGCGACGGGCGCACGGCCGTGGCGCTGCAGCCGGCGCAGGACTTCAAGCGCGCCTACGACGGCGGCGAGGGGCCCAACACGGGCGGAATGGGCGCCTACACCCCGCTGCCCTGGGCGCCCGAGGGGCTGACCGAGCAGGTCATGCGCGAGGTCGTGGAGCCGACGATCGGCGAGCTGGCCCGGCGCGGCCTGCCCTACCAGGGCGTGCTCTACGTGGGCCTGGCGCTGACCGCCAAGGGGCCCAAGGTGATCGAGTTCAACGCGCGCTTCGGCGACCCGGAGGCCCAGGTGCTGCTCGACCGGCTGGAGACGCCGCTCGGCGGGCTGCTGCTGGCCTGCGCGACCGGCACGCTCGACGAGCACGACCGGCCGGTCTTCCGCGACGGCTCCGCGGTGACCGTGGTGATCGCGGCCGAGGACTATCCCGGCGCCCCGGTCAAGGGCGACGTGATCAGGGGGATCGAGCCGACCGCCGACGCCTACGTGATCCACGCCGGCACCAGGCGGGTCGACGGCGAGGTGGTCTCCGACGGCGGGCGGGTGCTCGATGTCGTGGGGACCGGGCCCGACCAGGAGAGCGCCCGGCGCCACGCCTACGAGCTGGTGGCACGGGTCGAGCTGCGCGGCTCCTTCCACAGGACGGACATCGCCCGATGAAGCACCTGCACTCCGGCAAGGTACGCGACCTCTACGAGACCGACGACGGCCTGCTGCTGATGGTCGCCTCCGACCGGATCTCGGCCTTCGACCACGCGCTGGAGCCCGGCATCCCCGACAAGGGGGCCATCCTTACGCAGCTGTCGCTGTGGTGGTTCGACCAGCTGGCGGACGTGGTGCCCAACCACATCGCGGCGCCGGGGCCCGACGCGCGCAGCATGGTGTGCAAACCGCTCAAGATGGTGCCGATCGAGTGCGTGGCGCGCGGCTATCTGGCGGGGTCGGGGCTGGCCGACTACCGGCGCGACCGTACGGTCTCCGGTGTCCGGCTGCCCGACGGGCTCGAAGACGGGTCACGGCTGCCCGAGCCGATCTTCACCCCGTCGACCAAGGCACCGGTGGGGCAGCACGACGAGCCGATCCCCTACGAACGGGTGATCGAGGAGGTCGGCGCGGAGACGGCCGAGGCTCTCCGGCGCGTCACGCTCGCCGTCTACACTCGCGGCGCCGAGATCGCCCGGGAGCGGGGCATCATCCTGGCCGACACCAAGATCGAGCTGGGCTGGGACTCCGAGGGAGTGCTGACCCTGGGTGACGAGGTCCTTACGCCCGACTCCTCACGATTTTGGCCGGCGGACGCCTGGGAGCCGGGACATCCGCAACCCTCCTTCGATAAGCAATATGTCCGGGATTGGTTGACTTCTCCAGCATCCGGGTGGGACAAATCCTCCGAAACACCCCCGCCCCGCCTGCCCGACAAGGTAGTCGAACAGACCAGGCGCCGTTATCTGGAGGCCTACGAACGCCTCACTGGAGCATCCTTTAACGGATGATTCGGCTGGGGCAGTTGGTATGACCGACTACTCTTGGGCCGGTCGAGCCAGACCGCGAACCCCGAGGAGCCCCAGGAATGGTCCGTTACCGCGTGCGCGGTGGCAACGCACTACGTGGAACCGCCTTCATCCAGGGCGCCAAGAACGCCGTGCTGCCGATGATCGGGGCCGCTCTGCTCGCCGCGAAGGGCCGCACCGTCCTGCGCAACGTCCCCATCATCGAGGACGTCCGCCGCGCGGTCGAGCTCGCCGAGACGGTGGGCGCCTACGTCGAGCTGCACGAGGCCGAGCGCACGCTGGTCATCGACGCCTCGCGCCTGCACAGCCCGGTGCTGCCCGCCGAGATCGCCCGGCGCTTCCGCGGCTCGGTGCTCTTCACCCCCGCGCTGCTCCACCGGCTGGGCGAGGCGATCGTCGAAGGCGTCGGCGGCTGCAACCTGGGCAGCCGCAACCTCGACTTCCACTACCTGGGCTACAAGCGGCTGGGCGCGGTCGTCGACGAGGGCGAGACCGTCATCCACGTCAAGGCCTCCGGCCTGACCGGGGCGACCCTCTACCTCGACACCCCGTCCCACACCGGCACCGAGAACCTGATCATGGCCGCGGCGCTGGCCAACGGCGTCACCGTGATCGAGAACGCCGCGCTCGAGCCCGAGGTGCTCGACGTCATCGACATGCTCACCAAGATGGGCGCGCGCATCAGCGGCGGCGGCACCGGGTTCATCACCGTCGAGGGCGTCGACGAGCTGCACGCCGTCGAGCACACCGTGATGCCCGACCGGCTCGACGCGGGCGTCTTCGCGATGGCCGCGGCGATCACCGGCGGCGAGCTCAGCCTCGTCGGCACCGGCCTCGACCTCGGCGTCGTCCGCTACAAGCTGGAGCAGATGGGCGTCGACTTCGCCCGGCAGGGCGCGGTGCTGCACGTACGCCGCGACCGCACGCTCCGGCCGATCAACATCATCACCGACACCTATCCCGGCTTCGCCACCGACCTGCAGTCGCCCATGATGACGGTCGCGGCGCTGGCCGACGGCCCCAGCTACATCCACGAGCGCATCTTCGACGGCCGCTTCGCCCTGGCCGGCGAGCTGAACAAGATGGGCGCCCAGGTGGAGGTCGACGGCAGCCGAGCGATCGTGCGCGGCGCCACCCCGCTGACCGGCACCCAGGTGACCGCTCACGATCTTCGTTCGGGCATCGCTCTGGTGCTCGCCGGACTCGCCGCGGAGGGCGAGACCGTCATCGAGTCGGGATACCTGATCGACCGCGGGCACGCGCATCTCGCCGACCGAATGCGGGCACTCGGAGCGGACATTACACGAGAGATTTCAAGACGCTGACAATCGTCAGGTAAACCCATCTGAACTGCTGAAATGACTTCTCGGATGGCCAACCAGAACGGCTTTCCGGAAAAGTCGGGCGTGACATTACGGCCCTCGCGAGCGATCGTTCCAAAAGAGAGCACTGCAACTTACGGCAGGATGGGACGAACATTGGTCGAGAGGGCCGAAGAAACAACCCGAGTGTCACGCCCGGGCGCTATGACACCGGACCTCACCATCGGCGTGGTCGGACCCCACGATTTGGTCGAGCGCGTCATGTTGATGGGGCACGCCGCCGCGCCCTTGCCCTGTCGCCTTGTGGCGGCCGCGTACCGCGACGAGCAGGAAGCGCCCGACAAGGTGACCCGGCTCGGTCCCGGCGTCGACGCGTGCCTGTTCGCCAGCCCGGTCCCCTACGACCTGGCCCGGCGTTCCGGCGTGTTGACGATGCCGGCGACCTACGTCCAGCTCGGCGGGGCCGCACTGGTCGCCGCGCTGGCCAAGGCTGCGCTGGATCCGCGCATCGACCCCAAGCGGGTCAGCGTCGACGTGGTGTCACGTGCCGACGTCGAGGAGGCGTACACAGATCTCGGCATCCCGGCCGCGGACGTGCACAGCCGCGACGAGCCGGGAGCCACCGGCACGATCGCGGCCTACCACGAGCGGCTGGCCCGCCAGGGCGCCACCACCGGCGCGCTGACGTGCCTGCCGGCGGTCGCCGAGCGGCTTCAGGCGGCCGGGGTGGCGGTGATCAGGATCAGGCCGACCTCGGGGGCGGTGCGCACCGCGCTGCACACCGCGGCGCTGCTGGGCGCGCACCACCGGCTGGAGGAGTCACAGCTCACCGTCGTGCTGGTGGAGGTCCCGACGCTCCGCGAGCCCGTACGACGCGCCGCGCCGCGCTACTGGCGCGACGAGCTGCGGCTGTCGCTGCACCGGCTGCTGGTCCAGGAGGCCAACCGGATCAACGCGACCGTGTGGCCGATCGACGATCACAGCTATCTGGTCACCGCGACCAGGGGCTCGATCGCGACCGCCACCGACGGGTTCCGGGTGCTGCCGTTCGCGTCCAGAATCCGCGACGAGCTGGGGCTGGCCGTCGAGGTGGGCGTGGGGATGGGGCGCACGACGCACGACGCCGAGTCGCACGCGCGGGCCGCGCTGGCCCGCACCCAGGCGGGCAAGCAGGCCCAGGGTTTCGCCGTGGACCGCGAGGGCCGGACCCTCGTACCCGCTCCCCGAATGCCGCCCACCGGCTCCGGCGCGCTCAAGCCCAAGGGCGTCGAGGTGCTGGCCAGGCTGGCGGCCAAACTCGAAGGAGGTGACACGGTGGTCGACGCGGAGGGCGCGGGGAAGATGCTCGGGGTGACGCCGCGTACGGCTCGGCGGTTGCTGCGCACGCTGGTTGACGAGGGACTCGCGTGGCCGCTTCCGCCGAACCGCACGCCCCAACCCGGTCGGCCACGGCAGCTCTACCGCCTCATCGTGGAGAAGCTGGGCCCGCGTTGATCCCCCGTACAGGTCCGCCGTCCCCCTTCCCTTTCTTGGGCGGCGGGCCGTAGCTCTCCGTTACGGACGTTGGGAGCGCTACCAAGTGTCCGAAATGTGAACTCGGTGGAAGATTGGCGTGAACTTTCGCGACCAGTTCTGCCGAGTTCTTGGTTGGCCCTTGTGGAAGGGGGTATGTTCTCCCTCGCCCCCGATCGACGGGATTCGGACGGGGGCACCAATTCTTCTCCCTGCGTCAACAGGCGCAGGCGATGTCGGTAATCGGCGCCGTCAGGGCGTCCTTCGGGTGGTGGATGATCCCCGAAGGACAGGCGGGCGGCGAAGTGGGCGAGGGCGGCGGCGTTGCCGGCGGCTGGGATGTCGGTAACTGCGGACATGTGACTCCCTTCACGAGATGACTGGAAAAATCGTGACATCCGGCTGGTGAGGCGGACAGTGGGGCGAATGCCGCTCATCGCTAAGATTCCGCCAACTTCGCAGTGTCGGCCCTTATCCGGAATCTGTCGGACCCGACCACTATTGTCATTAGCCATGGGACCGAACACTGCTGACCGCCGGACCTCCCTCATGGTCTGGGGCGCCCTCGCCATCGTGTACGTGGTGTGGGGATCCACCTATCTGGGCATCGGAATCGCGATCGAGTCGATCCCGCCCATGCTCAGCGCGGCCATCCGGTTCATCGTCGCGGCCACCCTGCTGTCCGGGTTCCTGCTGGTGCGGTCGGGGCCGGCGGCCTTCAGAATGTCGCGCCGCCAGTTCCTCGGCGCGGCCCTCGTGGGCGTGCTGCTGCTGACCACCGGAAACGGGATGCTGACCGTGGCCGAGCAGTACATCTCCACGGGCCTGGCGGCGCTGCTGGTGGCCTCGGTGCCGCTGTGGCTGGTCGTGTTCAGGTTCGCCGTGCGCGACCGTCCCAAGACGCTCACGCTCGCGGGCGTGCTGGTCGGGATCGGCGGGGTCGGCGCGCTGTCGCTGACCGGCGCCGAGGACGGCAGCGGGGTCGGGATCGTCGTGGTGCTGCTCGCGTCGGTGTCGTGGGCCGTGGGCTCGTTCGTGTCGGGCAGGATCGCGATGCCCGCCAACGCGCTCGCCACCAGCGCGGTCGAGATGATCGTCGGCGGCGCCGGGCTGCTGGTGCTCGGCACCGGCTTCGGCGAGCGGCTCGACGTCTCGGCCGTCACCACCAGGTCGTGGCTGGCCCTGGCCTACCTGATCGTGGCGGGGTCGCTGATCGGGTTCACCGCGTTCTCGTGGCTGCTGGGCAACGCGCCCATCTCGCTGGTCTCCACCTACGCGTACGTCAACCCGGCCGTCGCCGTCGCGCTCGGCGCGCTGGTCCTGAGCGAGCCGATCACCGTCCAGGTGATCGTCGGCGGCCTCGTCATCCTGGTCGGCGTCGCCCTGGTGATCTCGACCGAGCGCAAGGGAACGACGCGTGCGCCCGACGCCGCTGCGGGCGATGGAGGGACACCACCGCCCGCGCGCCAGCGTGCCGAGCCCGTGATCGAACAGCGCGGCGTGTAGACAGGCGTCGTCAGCCGCGGAAGGCGGCCGCCGCGGCGAGGAACGTGTCGTTGGCCTCCGGGTCGCCGATCGAGACGCGGGCGCCCTCCCCCGCGAACGGCCGCACCGCAACGCCCTCGACCGCGCAGGCCGCGGCGAAGTCGAGGGTGCGCTCGCCCAGCCTGAGCCAGACGAAGTTGGCCTCGGTGGGCGGGACGGTCCAGCCCTGCGCGATCAGCGCCTCACGCACCCGGGTGCGCTCCTTGACCACGAGGTCGACCCGCTCCAGCAACTCGTCCTCGGCCCGCAGCGAGGCGACGGCCGCGACCTGGGCGAGGTGGTTGACCGCGAACGGAATGATCGTCTTGCGCACCGCCGCGGCCACCGGCTCGTGCCCGATCAGGTAGCCGACCCGCAGCCCCGCCAGCCCGTACGCCTTGGAGAACGTGCGCAGCACGCAGACGTTGGGCCGGTCGCGGTAGAGGGTGAGGCCGTCGGGCACGTCCGCGTCGCGTACGTACTCGCGATAGGCCTCGTCGAGCACCACCAGCACGTCGCCGGGCACCCGGTCGAGGAAGGCCGTCAGCTCCGCTCCGCGGATCGCGGTGCCGGTCGGGTTGTTGGGGTTGCACACGAACACCATGCGCGTCCGGTCGGTGATCGCCTCGGCCATGGCGTCGAGGTCGTGGTCCTCGCCGGCCAGCGGCACCCGCACGGACCGCACCCCGGCCAGGTCGGCCAGCAGCGGGTAGGCCTCGAACGACCGCCAGGCGTAGACCACCTCGACGTCCGGCTCGCCCACGGTCTCGAACAGCTGCTGAGCCACGGTCACCGAGCCCGCGCCGAGCGCGACGTGCTCGTACGGCACCCCGAACCGCGCGGCGATGGCCTCGGTCAGCCCGGTCGCGCCGGGGTCGGGGTAGCGATGGATCTGCCGCGCCCCCTCGGCGATCGCCTCCAGCACCGACGGCAGCGGGTCATAGGGCGACTCGTTGGAGGAGAGCTTGTACGAGCGACCGTCAGGGGCGGCGACGGCCTTGCCCGGCTGGTAGGCCGGCATCGTGTCGAGGATCGGACGAAAACGAGGCATGTCCTCACCTTATGAAAAGCCGGGCCCAGCGGCATCCTCACCCCGGCCGCATCGACGCCGTTCACGGAAGGCGAGCGTGCCCCACGGGACGAGCATCTGGATGTGGCGGGGGTCGTGGCGGTGCGGAACTCAGACCTTGAGGGAGCGGAGCATCGGGGGGTGGAGGAGGTCGGCGGGGCCGCGGCGGTAGAGCTTGGCGGGGCGGCCGCCGTCGCGGGTGGTGGTGGCGCCGGTCTCCACCAGGAAGCCCTCGGCCTTGGTGACCTTGCGGTGGAAGTTGCGCGGGTCGAGAGAGCGGCCCCAGACGATCTCGTACACCCTGCGCAGGTCGGCCACCGTGAACTCCGGAGGGCAGAAGGCGGCGCCCAGCGGGGTGTATTCGAGCTTGGCCCGGGCCCGCTCGATGCCGTCGAGCATGATGCGGCGGTGGTCGAAGGCCATCACGGCCAGCTCGTCGAGCGGGCGCCAGCTCATGTGGGCCTGCTCGGAGGCGGGCAGGTCGGGCGCGAGCCCGAGGTAGGCGACGCTCACGACCCGCTGGCGGGGGTCGCGGTCGGGGTAGCCGTAGGTCTGGAGCTGCTCCAGGTGCACCGGGGCGCCCGGCAGGCCGGCCCGCTCGCCCAGGAGGCGGTGGGCGGCGGCAGGGAGGTCCTCGTCGAGCTGGACGAATCCGCCCGGCAGCGACCAGCGCCGCAGGAACGGCGGGTTGTCGCGCCGCCAGACGAGGGCGCAGAGCGCCTGTCCGCGCACGGTCAGCACGACCAGGTCGACGCTGACCGGCACGCACGGAACCATGGCACGCACGTTACACTCAGCGGCCGCTCACGCGCCGACGCGGACGTGCAGCCGCTCCGTGGTCTCCTGCCCCGAGGGCAGCCGGACGCCGATCCTGAGCCAGTCGCCGGGCTTCGCCTGCCCCCAGTCGAACGGCACCCAGGCGGTCCGCATGCCCTCTGGCAGCTCCTCCAGCGGGTCTTCGTCCAGCCAGCCGGCGGTGGCCACGTCGAGATCGACGGAGCCGCCCGGCCACTCGACGGTGACCGTGCCGTCGGTGAGGTTGTAGCCGCGCACCTCGATGCCGTCCTGGACGTCGCGCGCGTGCCGGATCGCGTCCACCGCGATCGGCCGGCCCCAGTCCTTCATGACCTCGGTCTCCAGGGACGGCGAGCCGCACGTCATGAAGTCGCTCCACATGTACGAGACGATCTTCTGGACGTATCGGCCGGCCATGGTGACGGCCTGGTCGAGGCGCTTCTTGTCGGTCTTGCCGCGCGTGCCGCTGGCGGCGCACGGCTGGTCGCCCGACGGCTCGAACGCCTCGACGTTGGCCCACAGCTGCACCTCGTGGCCGGCTTCCAGCATCTCCTCGCGGACCAGCGACATCTCGCGGTAGTAGTCGCGCGTCGAGCCGTGGTAGGCGGTGCCGTACGTGCTCTCCCCCACGACCGGGCGGAGCCGCTCGTCCACCTCCTCGCCGCGCTCGTCCGGCCAGAACAGGCCCACCTTGCCGGTGCCGCGGCTGTCCTGCGGCGCGATGATGCCGACCCCGGTCTGGGCCAGCGCCTTGAAGCCCTCGGCCACCTGCTTGGGCGTCTGGCCGAAGGGGACCCGCTTGCGCGCGTCGAGGTAGGGGCTGATCAGGATGGGCTTGTCGGGCAGCTCCTGCTCCACGATCGTGTGCTGGTCGGCGTAGACCCTCAGCGTGGGGTTGGAGACCAGCGTGCTCGACATCTGCACCTCGAACGGCTGGTAGACGCCGCCGAGCGAGGCGCGGTCGGCGAAGCGCACGCCGTAGTCCTGCAGGATGCGGCGGGTCAGCGTGGTCAGCGTGCCGAGGTGCTTGGGGTTGGCCCGGATCGGCACCTCCGGGTCGCGCGGCGCGAGCGGCAGCGCGGGGAAGACCCTCAGCCCGAACCGGTCGCCCAGGTCGAGCAGCTCGGTCAGGCTGTCATTGGCCGCGCCCGCGATGAGGATCAGGTCGTACGGCTTGGCCTTGCCGAAGTCGCAGGTGGCGTCGTCGGAGCCGTCCATGGGCGCCAGCACCCGGTAGTAGACGCGCTTGCCCGCCGGAATCGAGCGTTCCATCTGGGCGCAGCGGAACAGGTCGGGGCCGAACGCCTCGTCGGTGCGGTAGACGTACGTGCGGGCGATCCGGTTGCCCGGGTTGGCCGCCTTGAGGTCGCGCTCGGCCGCGTCGTGGCAGCTGAGCCCGTCCTCCTCGCACGGCTCGTAGAGCGAGTCGACCTTGCCGTCCTTGGCCCGGACGCGGCCCTGGGAGTCGAGCTCCCGGTACTGCAGGCCGTACCCGATCCTGATCACCGTGTCGCCGCCGAGGCTGTGGATCTCCTGCATCTGCTTGCGCCAGGTGCAGGGGTTGGACTTGGGGGTGACCCAGTAGCCGGTGACGGCGTAGGGGGCCTTCTCGCCGGTGTCGAACGTGCCGCACGGGTCGGTGAACTCACTCACCTGGGGTGTGGGGTCGTCGCGGGTCGGTGTGGCGCTGACCTGCCGGCTCACGGGCTTGGACGGGGGGTCATCGGGAAGGACGACGATCACGGCCGCTACGGCGGCCAGGATCACTGCGCCCAGGAACACAAAGAGCCAGCGCACGTTGAAGAACCTACCGCCCTCGGGATCTGCCGGAGATAAGCCGCTATTTCAGCACCCCGGCCCAGTCTTCGAGCTGGGCCACGAACCGCTTGGCCGAGTTCGGCCAGTGGTGGTTGGCACGTGCCGACGCGTAGCCGCGCGCGCCCTGCGCCCGCCGCTCCCGTACGTCGTCCCGCAGGGTGAGCACGGCCTGCGCCACGGCCTTGGGGTCCTCCCAGGGCACCACGACGCCGCTTTCGTATCGCTCGACCAGCTCGACCGCGCGGGGCGACGGAGTCGTGATGACGGGGATGCCGTGCGCCATGTACTCGATGATCTTGGTGGGCATGGAGTGCCGGTAGTTGGGCTCGTCGTGCAGCAGGGAGAGCCCGGCCAGCGCGCCGTCGAGCCGCTTCAGGGCCTCGTCGTTGGGCATGAAGTCACGCCACTCCAGCAGGCCCTCGGCCACCGCCTGGTTGAGCAGCGGGCGGCTCTGCGGGTCGGCGTAGCCGATCAGCTCCACCGCCACCCGGTACGGCTGCAGCAGCCGGGCCACCTCGATGGCCTCCAGCACGCCCCGCGCCCGTGACAGCCAGCCCAGGTAGACCACCCGGTCGTCGCCCGGCGGGGTGACCGAGTCGGGCACCCACGTCTCGTTCGGCACGATCAGGTGGGCGTGCTTGAACCTGCCCGCGTAGGCCGTCTCGGCCAGCAGCAGGTGCATGCGATGCTCGGCCGTGCTTTCCAGCATGCGGGCCAGGAAGCGGACGGGCGGGCGAAGCAGCGAGGGCAGCCACGGCTTGAGCGAGAGCGTCGCCGGAGTGTCCTCGTGCACGTCCCACACCACGGGCGGGCTGTTGCGCACGCCCCAGACGGCGAACAGCAGCTCCGGGTCGTGGATCAGCACCAGGTCGACCTTGCCGCGCATCCGCTTGAACACCCGGCGGGCGGCCAGGACGGCCGCGACGCGCTTGCGCTGAGCGGCCCGGGGCAGATCGACGCCGGTGACCCACGGCCTGGGCACGACCCCGTGAGCCGTGAAAGAAGCGGCATACGTGACCTCATGACCGGCATCCACGAGGGCGCGGATCTGCCGATGCAAGATCCTCGCATCCTCGGGGTTATGCACCACCGTCATGACGAGCACGTGCACTGCGCGCAGCCCTCCGTCGCTACAGCCGCTCGACGCGTTCACCCTCGGTGAGAACACCGCGGGTGTCGAGCACGAGCCGGGCCTTTGCCTCCACCATGTCCAGGTCGAACGCGGCGTGCTGCTGGAGCAGCAGTGTCACGTCGGCACCGGCCACGGCCTCGGCCAGATCGTCTTCACGCGGCACTGGTGTGCCGTCGACCGACCACTCCTTGACATGCGGGTCGGCGAACGAGAGATCGGCGCCCAGTTCCAGCAGCGCACGCGCCACAGGTAGGGCCGGGGTCTCGCGTTCGTCGGCGATGTCCGGTTTGTAGGTAACGCCGAGCATAACGACTCTGGCGCCGTTCACGGGCTTCTTATGCCTGTTCAGCAATCGTTGCACGCGGGCCACCACGTAGGACGGCATCCGCTCGTTGATCTCCTGGGCCAGCTCGACGAACCGGAACGGGTAGCCGAGCTTGCGCACCGTGTAGGACAGGTAGGACGGATCGACGGGGATGCAGTGCCCGCCGACCCCGGGGCCGGGCAGGAACTTCTGGAACCCGAACGGCTTGGTGGCCGCGGCCTCGATCGACTCCCACAGGTCTATCCCGAGCTCGTCGCAGAAGATCGCCATCTCGTTGACGAGCGCGATGTTGACGTGCCGGTAGGTGTTCTCCAGCAGCTTGGCCATCTCGGCCTCGCGGGTGCCGCTGACGGGCACGACCTGCTCGATGAACTGGCCGTAGAAGGCGGTCGCCCGGTCGCGGCAGGTCGCGGTGTAGCCGCCGACCACTTTGGGGGTGTTGCGCAGCCCGAACTTGGGGTTGCCCGGGTCGATCCGCTCGGGCGAGAAGGCCAGGTGGAAGTCGACGCCCGCGACCAGGCCCGAGGCTTCGAGCAGCGGGCGGGCCACCTCGTCGGTGGTGCCGGGCCAGGTGGTGGACTCGAGCACGACGAGCGTGCCCTTGGTCAGGTTGCGGGCGACGGTGGAGGTCGCCCCCTCGACCGAGGACAGGTCCGGTCGGTGATCCTCGTCCAGCGGGGTCGGCACACAGATGACGATCGTGTTGCTCGCGGCCAGCACCGACTCGTCGAGCGTGGCGCGGAAACCGCTGACCAGCATGTGATCGAGGTCGGCGTCGGTCAGGTCATCGATGTAGGACTGCCCGGCGTTGAGCGCGTCGACCTTGCGGGGGTCGACGTCCACGCCGACGACTCGGAGTCCGGCGGCCACCGCTTCCTTCGCGAGCGGCATGCCGACGTACCCCAAGCCGATGACAGCCAAGTCGATTTCTGTCACAGCTGTACCTTGGAGGGCCGGAAACAACACTTCATGGTGGCAAAGGTTATCTCAAGTCCACCTAGCTCACGCCTAATGCGACTGAACATGTCACAACAGACAGCCAAACAGGAGGTCATCGTTCGGCAAGGTCCCGGTACAGGGATCGATAAGTTTCGGCCACGCGGCTCCACGTGCGCTTGGCCGCCACTTCGGCCCGTCCGGCCTCGCCCATCTCAGCGCGCCGGGCAGGGTCCTCGCGCAGGCCCGCGATCGCCTTGGCGAGCGCGGCCGGGTCACCCGGCGCCACCAGCAGGCCGGCACCATCGGAACCGACCAGCTCGGACAGCGCGGGCAGATCGCTGAGCACCACCGGCTTGCCGAGCGCCATCGCCTCGACGGGCTTCAGCGGCGTGACGAGCCGGCAGACACGGAGGTCCTCACGCGGGCAGGCGAAGATGTCGATGGCCTCCTGTGCCTGCAGCGCCTCGTCGGGGCCGACCCGGCCCGGCAGGATGGCGGTCTTCAGCCCCAGGTCCTCGACGAGGGCCAGCAGGTTGTCACGCTCGGTGCCGTCGCCCACGATGAGCACCCGCACCGGCGCGCCGTCGTCACGCAGCAGCGCCGCCGCGCGCAGGAGCGTCGCGAACCCCTCGTACGCCACGATGCTCGACACCGAGCCGACCACGATCTCGTCGGCGCCGATGCCCATGGCCGACCTGAACGACGCGCCGTCGTAGTGGGCGGTGAGCAGCGTGTCGTCGACCGCGTTGGGCGCCAGGAAGACCCGCTCCCTCGGCACGCCCCGCTCGACGATCTCGGTGGCCATCGTCTCGGCCAGCGTGACGACCGCGTCGGCCTCGCGCATCAGGAACGCCTCGCGCTCGCGCTGCAGCACGTGCCGCTGGCTGCCGACCCGGACCGGGTCGCGCGAGGCCCACGTCTCCTCCAGGAAGCCGCGGACCTCGTAGACGAAGGGGGTGCCGGTGCGTTCGCGCACGGCGTGGGCCACGGAGCCGTTGCGGTGGTCGGTGGCCGCGTGCAGGATCTGCGGCCGCAGCTCGGCGACCAGCCTGGTGACCGCCTCGGCCCCCTTGACCATCCGGCCGCGCATCTCGAACGGCATCTCGCCGTGCCCGTCGGGCAGCAGCCGGTGGTAGGGGGTGCCGTCGATCTCCTCGTACGGCGGGGCGTCGGCGTGGCCCTGGAACATCGGCCAGCCCCAGCTGGTGACCACGTGCGGATCGAGGCCGAGGGCCCGCTGCGCGGTGACGATGCGGTGGGTCCTGACCGTGTAGCCCGCCTGGGTGTAGGGCAGGGCGTTGGTCACGCAGTGGAGCACCCGGCCCTCGACCCGCTCGCCGACGGCCACCTTGGGGCCGGGCGGGATGGGGTCGGGGCTGATCGCGGCCAGCTCACCGCGGTAGTAGGCGGCCCGGCGCTTGACGAACGGGTACTTGGCGTGGGCGTCGAGCACCTCGGCCGCCTGGCTGACCCGCCCGGCGTCCCAGTGCACCTTGGCCTCGTTCCACGGCGCCTTGATCACCCGCATGCCGAGCCTGCGGACCACGAGCCTCGCCTGGCGGGCGGCCGGCCAGGCGACCCGGCCCACGATCGGGCGGAGCCGTGGCGGGAGGGCGTCGGCGGCGGCCTGCGCGACCCGCACCGGATCGGACTTCACCTTGGTGAAGACCACCCGGGAGACGATGATCGGGTGCTGGACGAAGCCCTTCAGAAGCCCACTGACACCGGCACGCGCGGACTTGGCGGAAACCTTGGGGGAGTCTGGACGACTGGCGTCGGATGGCACGCGGTGACCGTACCATAGGCAGCGTTTTTTCCCTTCCGCTCTGAAAGGCGAGGTCAATGAGGGAGAACCCCCTGGTCCTGCACGTGCTGGGAGCGCGTCCCAACTTCGTGAAAGCGGCCCCGGTGGTGCGGGCCCTCGGCGAGCTCGGCGTTCGGCAGGGCATCATCCACACCGGTCAGCACTACGACGCGCTGATGTCCGACGTCTTCTTCGCCGACCTCGGCCTGCCCGAGCCCGTGGCGAACCTGGGGGTCGGCTCCGGCACCCACGCCAAGCAGACCGCGGCCCTGCTGGTCGGCCTGGAGGAGATCGTCCTCGGGCAGGACCCCGACCTGGTCGTGGTCTACGGCGACGTCAACTCCACGCTGGCGGCCATCCTCGTCTGCGCCAAGCTGGGCGTCCGCACCGCGCACGTGGAGGCGGGGCTGCGCTCGTTCGACCGGGGCATGCCCGAGGAGGTCAACAGGATCGTCACCGACTCCCTGTCCGACCTGCTCTTCGCCACCTCCCCCGACGCCCTGTCGCACCTGGCGGCCGAGGGCGTGCCGGCCGCCAAGGTGCACCTGGTCGGCAACCCCATGATCGACAGCCTGGTCTCGGCGCTGCCGTCGCTGGACCCGGCGCCCGTGGTGGCGCGGCTGGGCATACCGGCCCGGTACGCCGTGGCGACGCTGCACCGGCCGGCGAACGTGGACACCCCGGAGGCCGCGCGCGAGCTGGTCTCGTCGGTGCTGGAGGTCGCGCGGCAGATCCCGGTCGTGGTGCCGATCCATCCCCGCGGGCGCACCCGGCTGGCGGAGGCCGGGCTGGTCGACGGGGCCTCGGTCAGGGTGGTGGACCCGCTCGGCTACGTGGACTTCCTGTCGCTGGTACGCGGGGCCGCGCTGGTCGTGACCGACTCGGGCGGCGTCCAGGAGGAGACGACCATGCTGGGCGTGCCGTGCCTCACGGTCCGGCCCAACACCGAGCGGCCGATCACGATCACGCACGGGACCAACCGCTTGGTCACCCCCGCCCTGCTGCCCGCCGCCGCGGAGAAGGCGCTGGCCGACGGGGCCTCGACGCCGTCCGGGGACCTGCCGCCGCTCTGGGACGGGGCCGCCGGTCCGCGCATCGCCCGGGTGATCTCGGCCTGGCTCAAGGGGGACAACCTCTCGCCGGCCGCCCAGGGCACGCGTTCCGAATAACCCCCCATTCCGTACGGGTCACGCCGTACCATGACATACCTCCGCTAGCGATAGGCGTGCATCCTCATGGCCGAAACCCCCGAAGAGCCCACGTACCAGCGGCTCGGCCCCGTCAACTGGCTGCCTGAGGAGCGCAAGCTCGTCGAGAGGTACGAGGCGGAGATCAGGGAGCTGCGCCGGCGCCTGGAGATCTCCGAGGCGCGGGCCGCCTACGCGTCCTGGAAGCTGGAGGCCACCCAGGCCAAGCGGACGTTCAAGCTCGGCGAGGCGATCGGCTCCAAGAAGCCCGCCAAGGTGCTGGAGGCGGTCCGGTCCAAGGACAAGGCGCCCAAGCCGCCCATCCCGGTCAGCGAGGCGGTCGAGGTGGCCAATCACCGGCCGCCGCCGGTCGAGGTGCCCGCGGTGAAGTGGCCGGCCGGCCCGGTGAACCGGCCCGGCCTGCGCGTCGCGGTGATCCTCGACGACTTCTCCCGGATGGCCTTCCGGTACGAGTGGGACCAGATCGAGTTCGGGCTCAAGGACTGGCCGGAGATCTTCGCCGACAAGCGGCCCGACCTGCTGTTCTGCGAGTCGGCCTGGCACGGCAACCAGGGCCGCTGGCGCTACCAGATGACCGGCACCAACGCGCCCAAGGAGCCGCTGCGCGACCTGGTGGCCTGGTGCCGGGCCGAGGGCATCCCGACGGTCTTCTGGAACAAGGAGGACCCGCCCAACTTCGACTTCTTCATCGACACGGCCAAGCTGTTCGACTACGTGTTCACCTGCGACGGTGACATGGTCTCGAAATATCGGGAAATATTGGGTCACGACCGGGTGGACGTGCTGCAGTTCGCCGCCCAGCCCCGCGTGCACAACCCGATCCAGCAGAAGCAGGGCCGGCTGCACGACGTGGTCTTCGCCGGGATGTACTTCCGCGACAAGCACCCCGAGCGGCGCGAGCAGATGGAGGTCGTCCTCGACCCGGTGCGCGAGCTGGGCCTGCACATCTTCGCCCGCAACGGCGAGGTCGACGAGAAGTACGCCTGGCCCGAGAAGTACCGCCCGCACGTCGTGGGCGAGCTCCCCTACGACCAGATGCTCGCCGCCTACCGGATGTACAAGGTCTTCCTCAACGTCAACTCGGTGCTCGACTCGCCCACCATGTGCGCGCGCCGCGTCTTCGAGCTGTCGGCCTGCTCCACCCCGGTCGTCTCGGGCTGGTCGCGGGCGATCGAGGAGACGTTCGGCGACCTGGTGCCCATCGCCCGCGAGCCGGTCGAGTCGTACAACCAGGTGCTGCACCTGATCAACAGCCCCGAGCTGCGGGCCCGGATGGGCCACCTGGCCATGCGCGAGGTGTTCGACAAGCACCTGTTCTCGCACCGGGTGGACCAGATCCTCCAGTTGCTCGGCCGGCCGGTGCAGCCTCGCTCACGCTCGATCTCGGTGGTGCTGCCGACCAACCGCGCCTCCCACATCGAGCACGCGATCTCCTCGGTGGCCAAGCAGATCCACCGGCCGCTGCAGCTCGTCATGGTGCTGCACGGGCTCGACATCGACCCCGTCGTGGTGGCCGACAAGGCCCGCATGGCAGGCATCTCCGACGTCGTGGTGCTGCCCGCCGCCGCCGAGCTGTCTCTGGGCGCCTGCATGAACCTCGGCATCGCCGCCGCCGAGGGCGAGCTGATCGCCAAGATGGACGACGACAACCTGTACGGCGAGCACTACCTGTCGGACCTGGCCCGGGCCTTCGACTACACGGACGCGGAGCTGGTCGGCAAGGGCGCGCACTACGCCTACTTCGAGGGCCGCAACACCACGATGCTCCGCCTGCCCGGGTTGGAGCACCGCTACTCCTTCCTCGTCCAGGGCGGCACGTTCCTCGGCAAGGCGGAGATGTTCCGGTCCTACGGCTTCCCCGACCTCACCCGCGGCGAGGACACCCACCTCGTGCGCAGGTTGAAGGAGGACAGCGTCAAGATCTACTCGGCCGACCGCTTCAACTTCGTCTACTGGCGCGGCGCGGACGCGAGCATGCACACCTGGCAGGCCGACCACATCAAGCTGACCAGGAACGCGCAGTTCTCCTTCGTCGGCCGGCCCGACGACCACGTGCTGATCTGACGGCCACCGGCCGACCTGACGGCGACCGGCCGACCCCACGGCAACCGTTCGGCCTGACGGCCACCGGCCGACCCGACGGCCACCGGCCGGCCCGACGGCTACCGGCTGATCTTGGCCAGCTGCCGGTCGGCCACCTGGGCGAGCTCGAACAGGCCCCCGGACTTCACCTTCCGGCCCACGACGAGCAGGCTCAGGATCACGTTGCCGCGCCTGATCACCACGGACCCGACCTGGGCGTTCTGGCCGCCGCCCACGGCCGTGGTGAGGTAGGCACGCGACTCGTCGCCCTGCTTGGGCATGGTCAGCTGCCGCGTGCCGTAGGTCACCCGGGTGCCCTCCACGTCGGCGGCGTAGTCGGCGCACTGCGCGGGCAGCGGCGGCGGGAAGACCGGCGAGGGCATCGCGACCAGCGCCTGGGTGATCGATCCCCGGTCGGAGGCGTAGGCGACGACGGCGGCCGGGGCGTTGGCGAGGGCGGGCTCGCCGGCGTCGAGCTGGGCGGCGCCGGCGCACTCGGGCCGGGCCAGGCTGACCTGGCGCGCGGCCGCCAGCCCCTTCTTCGTCGATTCGAGCGACCCGAACGCCCCCGTCTCGGGGCCATGGACCACGCGCATGCCCTGGGGCGCCGGCAGCAGCGCCAGGCGGAGCCGGCCCGCCTCGACGGGAGGCGCCGAGGAAGCGACCGGCGTGGCGGGCGTCGAGGGCGTCGAGGGCGTCGAGGGCGTGGAATCGGCGACGGGCTCGGCGGCCCCGCCGGCCGAACAGCCCGCGATCATCACCGCGCCCAGACATATGCCGGAAAGAGCCTTGAAAATGAATGTCGGATGTCGCGCTATCAGCATATGGAGAAACGCTAGAGGAGCTGCGCGGCGGGCAGCCGACTAACGTCGCTATTCGCTGGATTCAGCGGTTCTACGGGGTGTTTCGGCTTCCACCCCATTCGGCGTCACACTGAACGTTTTTCAACCTCCTGGACGCGTGTCCTGATCACAGCATGATCGCGATGCTGATGTTCGGCCGATGACGCAAAGAAGCTCCTGGTAGACG
>NZ_JBFAKL010000017.1:0-182902 GCF_040655715.1 Nonomuraea cavernae
GGTCCAGATTCCGGCAAACCCACCAAACCCGCGCTCTGATCAGCCACTACCGCCGACGAGGCGACCCATTACCGCGCGATCTACGGATGTAGTACCTGTAGGGTCGCCGCTGTGCCAAACGTGAAGCGTATGCGTGCCATAGACGCCCTCAAGATTCTTTGGTTGGGTGAGGACCGAAGTCGGTTGCGTCATCGAGCGCAAGGAAAGGGCAGCCTACAGCTTCCGAGTGTTTAGCAAGATAGTGGCGGAGGTGGGATTTGTACTCACGATCTAGGGCTTATGAACCCCGCGAGGACAACCAAACTCCTCTACTATGCTTCCATAGAAGTTGCTTGACACAGAACGTGCCGTTGTTATTGTGACAATGTGGCCCTACCAGCTCAGACACCGAGCAAGCTCAAGATGTGGACAGAACGCTTGGCCTTGGTGTCCGCGATCGTGACGATCTTAGGATTGACGATCTCGGGCGTGCTTGGCTCGGCGTGGCAAGCAGTGTGGAATTTCATTGATCCGCCTATGCCTTCTCAGACTAAACTAGTCGGGTTCGATCCCTGGTTGACAGAGGATTCTCAAGAGAAGGCCGAGCGCGCACCTATGAAGAAAGACGACTTCTGTCAAGAAGTTTCGATTGCGCGGCCATGGCCAGGGGGCAGGCGATGTTTCATTGGGAGCATCATCTATGACCCGTGTTTCTATAACTGGATGGAGGATGGTTGGGCACTGGCCTGCATGTATTCACCATGGAAAGCGCCAGTCTTCGCGCGGATTCAGGATAGCCGGATGCCTGGCATAGAGGGAGGTGACGAGCGCAAGCCGCCATCCTATTCGTCAAAAGAGGTTTGGGCGATTGAGTTAGCAAAGGGAAAAGCTCGGTGCGTCCGTGGGTCTGGGGGAACAAACCCGGAAGTGGGTGGACGCTTAGTCTTTATGTACTGTGACAAGGAAGGGATGATTGTATCTGTGTCGTCAGACACGCAGCCTTGGATAGCAGACTACGTTGTGCAAGGCAAAACTTCGATCGAAAGAGTGCCTGTCGTCACCGCATGGTTCTGACGCCACTTTCGCTGGCGTTCTTGGACTCGAACCAGGACCAGCGGAGTAATAGTCCGCCGCTTTGCCACTTGATTTAAACGCCATCGCGAAGGTCGGCCCCACCGCGTACAGCGGAGCCATGACGTTAAGGCTTTCATCGCCGGGAGCCTAAGGTAGGTTCGGTAAACAGCCCGTGCGCACGCTCCGCGAGCGCGAAGCGGAGATGGAAGCCGCCATGGAGCTGGCAGACGCCGAGTTCAACGAAGCTTAGGCAGGTCATCGGCGGCCTACCAGGAACCCATGCCTATCGTTTCATTGCTCTGTGCCGCTTGAGGAGCGCTGTGATCTTGTCATAGTCACGCGAGCCGTTTAGCTCGGCAAGCAGGTCGTCAGGGCATAGCTCGTAGTGGTCGCCCCACCAGCGGCACGCCATGTTGTCCCAGATCCGGTAGCCGCCGGGAACGCCTCTGGCGACGGAACGCTTCCTGCCCATAGTTCGCCACCCTGGCCGTCTGCCCGTTCAGGTAGTCAATCTCGGCGATCAGCCACCTTGCACGGTGAGCCAGGGTGAGGAACGAACCCTGGATCGTCGATCGCCCCCAAGCACGTATGGTGGCCGGCCACGCTGTGGCGATCGTAAGGGCTGCATCTTTGCGGCGGCGCGGCAACCCCGATCGGAGCGTTCGGTCCGTGTGGTGGAGCGGGTGTGCGGCGGCCGGCCCGGTGTCCCGCCGCCGTCCGGGACCGGCCCCCAGGCCGCACGCCCGGACGGCGGGCGGGCGGAGGGCCGGGTGTACGGTGGCGCGCCGCGCCGCCGCTTGATCCTCATAGGAGTTATTCGGCAACGATCTCGGCTGTCACTTGGAAGTGCGTGTACGTCGGGGTTGTGGGCCGGTAGCTTCGCGGTGTGGCTGATGACGCTGAGCTGACGCGCTGGACGGTGCATGGCGAACGGCTGGTCTACGACAACCGGTGGATTCGGCTGGGGATAGCCGATGTGGAGATCCCTGGCGGGGAGCGGTTCGAGCATCACGTGGTGCATCTGGATCGTGCTGCTATCGCCGTGGTCTTGGATGAGCAGGATCGGGTGTTGCTGATGTGGCGGCATCGGTTCGTGTTCGATCGGTGGGGGTGGGAGCTTCCCGGCGGCCTGATCGAGGCTGGCGAGGACCCGATGGCCACGGCTGTGCGGGAGGTGGAGGAGGAGACCGGGTATCGGCCGAAGCAGGTCGAGCGCCTGGTGAGCTATCAGCCGATGGCCGGCATGGTCGACTCCGAGCACATCTTGTTCCTGGCGCGTGGTGCCGAGTTGGTCGGCAAGCCGGAGGGTGAGGTGGAGGCCGACCGGATCGAGTGGGTTCCGATGGCGGAGATCCCCGGCATGATTGCCCGCGGTGACATCTGGACGTCGGGGACGTTGATCGGGCTGCTTCAGGCTCGGGAACGGCTCAACGGCCAAGGGCGCGGTTGACCGCCTGCGAGAGTTCTTCGATGCGGCGCCGTTGGCGGCGGGAGCCGGTCATGGTGGCCAGTTGCTTGGCTCGGTGGATGTGGGGCTGGGCTGCTTCGGGGTCGCCGGCCGCGAGGAGAGCGTGACCGAGGTCGCAGCGAACGCCCGCCTCGGCGCGGTTGTAGGTGCCGTCCATTCCGGCGAGTGAGGAACGGAGATCCTCGACGGTGCCAGGGTCGCCGAAGCGCAGGAGACAGCTTCCGCGCCAGCGGGTGAAGTGGTGGATGTTGATGGACAGGTAGGGCATGTCCGGGTCGCCGTCGCCTTCCGGCAATACTGCGGCGGCTTGATCGAGGGCCCGGCGGCATGCGGCCTCATGGCCAAGGACTGCTGCGGCTTCCGCTTCGGCTGATGCGAGCCATGTCCTGAGGCGGGCCGGGACGTGGTCGCGGTGGGTGGCATGGATGTGTTGAAGCAGTTCTGCTGCCTCGGCGGGGCGGCCGAGGTCCATGAGGACGTATGCCTGTTCGCCGGAGACGTACGCGCGTATGGCGGGGTCGTTGGCTTCGCGGGCGGCGGCTTTGGCGTGTTCGTAGTGGTTCCAGGCGTCGTTGAGGGCGACGGTGTTGATGGCCTGCCATCCGGCCAGTGAAGCTGTTTCGGCAATGAGGTGGGCGAGCTGGGCTCGGATGCGTGGGCGTACGGCGTGGCGGTGGGCTCGTTCGATCTGGGCCATCTGGGCGTGCATCTTGTCGGCGATGGCGATGCTGCCGAGTCGGCGGTCCTGGAGGCGGAGGTTGTTGGTGTCGGTTCGCAGGATCATGACCATGGTGTCGTCGACGGCTGCGGCGGCGTCCAGGCGGGCGGTGAGTTCGTCGGTCTGCTCTTGGTGCTCGTCGCCCGAGTCGCCTGTGGGTGATGCGATGTCGAGTGGGGCGAGGCCGAGGAGCATGCGGGCGTGGTCGGGCAGGCCAAGGCCGGTGGCTATGCGCTCGAATACGGCCAGTTCTTGGATGGGGCCGGCGGTGCCGTTGAGGATCTTGTTGACGCGAGGCTGGGAGAGGCCGGTTGCTGTTCCGATCCGGACTTGACTTGCTCCGGCGTATTTCACAGCGAGCCGGAATAGTCCGGCGATGTCGCGTTTCTTGAGGATTTCCCGGCTTTCGTCGCGATCCCAGATGGCGTCTGGTATTTCGATAAGATCGAAAGCGCTCGGGCGCATGCGAACCTCCGGATTTTGGCTCCGAGGTGGTGCACTGCTGTGCTGCGGACTCTATATGCCTTGGCTGCATATAACCGTGGGATATGTATAAACGGTTGGCCAGATCATGCTCTGCCGCATGACAACTCCAGTCAGGTGCACAGAATGCGACGGGCGGGGATGGAAGATCGTCACCCGGCGCGGGAATGCGGCGGCGGTCGTGCTCGGCATGGCCTCGTCCGCCGTCACCGAGTGTCTTCGCTGTGACGGGCCTGAGCGGGCTTGTTCGGAAGGCGAGGTGTTCGAGTGGGAGGTCCGGGTCAGCGCCGGGAACGGTGAGGAGCTGGGGGCGTGCGGGTCGAGCCCGTTCCAGGCCACGGCGATGGACGAGCTGCGCACGGCGATGCGCGGCATGCCGGTAGGCGCGTTCGTTCGGGGCCGGATCACGCACAGCGTCTACGGTCCTGGGGCGGTGCCGGACGAGGCGTCTCGGTGCGAGGTCTTCCGGGCGCACCTCGACCCGGCAGGCTCGGTGCGGTTCGAGCGGGTGGCCGGATGAGCTCCCCAATGGTGATCAGGATCAATCCGTACCATGCCGCTGAAATGCTTCGGCAGGCGTTGGAACGGCATGGGGTGGTCGCCGATGTGCACCACGGGTACGGGCTCGCGCTCGTGTCGGTGTGGGTCGGCGTGGTGGTGTGGTGCGATGGCCAGCGCTTCTGGTGGCGAACCGGGTGGAATGCGGAACGCCGCCGTGTCATTTATGCGTGGCATCCGGCGATTGAACCGGTACGGGCTGCGCACCGGATCTCCATGCATTATTCGGATCTGCGAAGGAGGCAGTCGTATTCGTCGATGATCGCTGCTTTCGTAGACGAGGCCGGCGAATGAACGGGCTTCGCGTGGGGTGCAGCCTGGAAACAGTTCGGCGTAATTCCCTGATCGTGCAGCATGCGGTAGTGCGTGGAACGTCAAAGGCGCTGTGTGGCGAGGCGATCCGGCTCATCATGATCGACGATTGGCATGTGCCGTTCGTGCCTACTCTGGCGAGCGCCTGTGAGGAGTGCGTTCGGGTGCTGGCTCGCCGTTCCCGTTCCTAATCCTGGCCTGACAAGACTTGGCTCAGCCGGTACTGTGCTTATGCGGACAAGCGCAAGAGTGAACGGACGGCCAACTATGAGCATGGACTTCGCCCCTCCGAAGTATGCCCAGGTCATGAGGGTGATTCAGGAGCGGATCGAGTCGGGCGAGTACGCGCCTGGCGACATGCTGCCGTCCGAGACGCAGTTGGTCCGTGAGCTGGCTGTGGGGCGCACCACGGTGGTGCGGGCGCTACAGACGTTGGCCATGCAAGGGTGGATCGAGCGTGAGCACGGGCGCGGGTCGTTCGTGAAGGGCCGGCCGGAGAGCGAGGCCGAGACCGTACGGCCTGGCCTGTCGGCTGCGGAGCAGGGGGAGACCGCCGACAGTCTCGTTGAGGTGACGCGCGTTCCGGCGCCTCGGCATGTCGCGAAACTGCTCGGGGTCGCCGAGCGTACGCCGGTGATCGTCCGTAAGCGGGTGGCCCGTCAGGCTGGCCTCGTGTCGGCGGTGGAGACCGTGTGGATCCCGCTGGAGATCGCGGTGGGCACCGACCTGGAAAAGCCTGAGCCACTGCGCGGGGGTATCCGGCGGCATCTCCAGGCGGTCAAGCATGTCCGCTTCGATCGCATCACCGAGCGGCTGTCGGCTCGCAAGCCGACCAAGGACGAGGCCGAGCTGCTGGGTTCGTCCAATCCGGTGCTCGGTGTGACGGCGATCGTGCACGACCCTGCGGGGGCTGCGCTGCTGGCCATGAGCCTTGTGCTGCCAGGCAGCCTGCATGAGCTTGAGGACATCTACAAGGTCCGGTAATTCTTACCGCGCCACTCCGGCTCAACCACTTGTGCGGACGAGTGGAGAGCTTACTCTCAACTCATGCGGACAAGTGGACGAGCGAACAAAGGGCTCGTCGCCGCAGACGAGAGGAACACCATGGCAATCCAGGGACCCATCCCGATCGGCTTCGACCAGGTCTTCCCGCACGGCTGCTACCTCGTGGGGCAGGTCGAGCAGGTCAAGGACTTCGACGCCTCGACCAACGGCAGGACCGTCTACGCCAAGGACAAGACGACCGGTGAGCCGGTCTGGCAGGTCCCGGTCATGGACGGCGACCCGACCGTCAAGGCGTCACAGAAGACGGTCGCGGTCAAGCTCCTGTCCTCAACCGAACCCGTCCCGCCGCCGGGCGTGGCCGGTGTCCCGATCACTCCCGTCGAGTTCGTCGGGATGACCGTCACCCCGTACGTCTCCCAGAGCGGACGACTGGCCTACTCCATCCGCGCCACGGGGATGCGCCCGCCGCGCACCAAGCAGACTCCGGCCGCCAAGGAGACAGCGGCGTGAACCACGACCCCTACACCTACGTCACGCTCACCCTGGCTCAGGCCAAGGCCACACGCCTGGACGTCTCCTTCCACACCAGCGACATCTGGATACGCGCCAGCGTGATCGACCAGCGTCGCCCCTACCTGACGTTCAGTACGTCGGAGGCTCAGGTGTCCTTCTCCACCACCGGCCTCGGCCCGGTGACCGACGGAGATCTCGCCACCGCTCGCACGATCTTCAAGGCCGCCGCTCGGTACCTCGCCGACTGCGAGCGCCTGCACGCCCAGCAGCCGGCCACCGGCCAGACGGCGGCCTGACACGCAAGGCGGGGCCGCCAGAAGCGGCAACTTCCGGCGGCCCCCGATCTTCTCCCTGATCTCACTCACGAGAGGTTCCAAGGATATGTTCAAGCGGCTGCCTGGGGACGAAGCTCGTAACCTCGTCACCACCACGCCCGACACGGCCGTCGTCTTCCGCCCGGCCGTCGTTCAGACTCCTGCCATCCTGACCCTGATCATCTTCACCTGGCGCGTCCTCACCGGTTGCGTCCGGCTCGTCTGGCGGCACCCCGTCGCCACGCTCGTCACGATCACTCCGGGCGTGCTCACGCTGGCCTGGGGCTGGCAGAGCGCGCTTTTTCTTCTCACGCCTGTCCCAACCGGACTCCTCGCCTGGGCCATCACCGACCGGCGGAGCTTCACTCGGCTGGTTGGCCTGCGGCTGCTCGCCTGGTGGCGGCTGGCCTGGATCTACCGGCGACATTGGCAACCCGTCATGATCGTCTCCGGTCTCGGGCGGCATTTGTGGGGCCGGGACTATTTGCCGCGCCTCGGCAAGGTCACCTGTACGGCCTGGGCCGACCTGGTGACCGTGCGCATGCTCAAAGGACAGTCGCTCAAGGACTGGGCCGACCGCCTCGACCACCTCGCCCAGGGCTTCGGCGCTGCGTCATGCCGGGTGACGCTCACGAAGGGCGGTCACCTGATGCTCACCTTCCCAAGAACCGACCCGCTGGCCGTGCCTTTGGCGGCGCTTCCGCTGCCCGAGACGCCGACCGTGGGCCCGGTCGAGGTCGGTAAACAGGAGGACGGGCGGCCGTGGCTGCTCAAGGTGCACGGCACTCACGTCCTGGTCGCGGGCGCCACCGGGGCCGGCAAGGGCTCGATCATCTGGTCCACGATCCGCGGGCTCCTCCCGGCCGTTCGGGCGGGCCTGGTCGAGATCTGGGCGCTCGATCCCAAGCTGATGGAGCTGTCCTTCGGTCGCGCCCTGTTCGGTGACCGGTACGCGGCCACGCCGGAGGACTGCGCCGACCTGCTCGACCGGGCCGTCACGGTCATGCAGGCTCGCGCGGCCCGGTTCGCCGGTCTCCAGCGCTCCCACACCGCCACCGTGGAGGACCCGTTCGTCCTGGTGGTGGTCGACGAGGTGGCGTTCCTGACCGCCTATCAGGCTGACCGCCAACTCAAGCAACGCATCTCGGCAGCGCTCGCCACGCTCACCACTCAAGGGCGTGCGGTCGGCATGGGCGTCATGGCCGCGCTCCAGGACCCGCGCAAGGAGGTCATGAACATCCGCAACCTGTTCCCCGACAAGATCGCCCTGCGGTTGGACGAGTCCGAGCAGGTGGACATGGTCCTCGGCGACGGCGCACGTCAACGCGGAGCACTCGCTGATCACATCTCACCCGTGCCCGAGCTGGGAGCCGGCGTCGGCTTCGTCCGTCTGGAGACCTCGCCCGACCCGATCCGGGTTCGCGCCGCCTACGTCTGCGACACCGACATCCGCGACATGGCCGCCACCTTCGCCGCCGGAAAGGACGCCGCCTGATGAAGGTCTGCTTCCACGGCACGGCCGAAGAACTCGAACTCGTCGCGGGCCGCCCTTTCATGGTCCTGCTCACCCATCGCGGCCTTCCTCGGCTGCGTGTCTTCGCGCTGCGCTATCCCCGGACGCTCAAGCACCCGTACAACGGCCTGTTTCGGCTCTGCGCCGACCTGACGGAGGACGAGGGGAGGGACCATGGCTGACCTGCCCCGCGCTGTGCGGCAGGCCATGCCGCTGGCCCGTGAGGTGGCCGTTGAGGTCGCCAAGCAGTACGGCGTGTGCATCCGGCCCATCGCGCTCAAGCGGCTCGACACCCACACCGGCCGCTGGGAAGTCGTGGACGTGCCCTGCGGGGCCACCCTGGACGCCAAGTGCTCGTCCTGCGCCAAGCGCAACCGCCAGCTCCGCAAGGCGCAGTGCCGGGAAGGCTGGCACCTCGACCACGAACCCGCCAGCACACCCGACCAGGCCAACGACGATCAGCGCTGGCTGGTCGAGTTCCGCGCCGATCTACAGGCCCGCCGCGATGAGGTTGCCGCGCTCGGCGAGGACACCGCCGACTGGGATGCCGCGATCGAGGGCGTCGATGCTGAGATCAACGAGGCGGGCATGCGCGGCAGCGTCCTCGGCCGGACAGTCCCCAAGCGGACGCGTTCGACCAGGCGGCGGCAGGACGCGGCGAACCTGCCCAAGCGCCGGATGACGCCGACCACGCTCGGGCGGACCTTCCAAGCCTCCGATGGGAAGGTCTACCGGCCGTCGCTGTTCGTCACGCTCACCCTGCCCTCGTACGGCAAGGTTCATGATGGCGTCCCGCTCGACCCGGACACCTATGACTACGCGCGGGCTGCTCGGGACGCCCTGCACTTCTCCAAGCTCGTCGATCGGTTCGTGCAGAACCTGCGCCGGGTCGCGGGCTACGACGTGCAGTACTTCGCCACGGTCGAGCCTCAGAAGCGGTTCGCGCCGCACCTGCACATGGCGATCCGCGGGACTCTTCCGCGTGCGGAGGTCAAGCAGATCGCGGCGGCCACCTATCACCAGGTGTGGTGGCCACAGGTCGATGAAGTCCGCTTCGCCGACGATCACCTGCCCGTGTGGCAGGACGAGGCCGGCTACCTCGACCCGGCAACCGGCGAGGTCCTGCCCACCTGGGACCAGGCCCTCGACCAGCTCGACGCCGACGAGGAGGCCCGGCCCCTGCACGTGATCCGCTTCGGCGACCAGGTGGACGTCAAAGGCGTGCTCGCCGGAACCCCCGACGCTGACCAGTGCATCCGCTACCTGTCCAAGTACCTGACCAAGAGCCTCGGCGACACCCTCGACACCGACAACCCCGCCCAGCACGAGCACGCCGCCCGCATGGTCGAGGCCCTGCGATACGAGCCATGCTCCCCGGCGTGCCCGAACTGGCTCCGCTACGGCGTACAGCCCAAGGGCGCCAAACCCGGCATGGCTCCAGGCCGCTGCCGCAGCAAGGCCCACAAGCCCGACCACCTCGGCTACGCCGGACGTCGAGTCCTGGTCTCGCGCAAGTGGTCCAACAAGACCCTCGCCGAACACCGCCAAGACCGACGTACCTGGGTCCTGGAAGCCCTCGGCCAGCGCGACGAGACACCCGACTCACACCGCTACCTCTGGAAGCCCGTCCCGGCCGGAGACGCCAACGTCGCACCCCTGGCCATGCGCCTCCTCCGATCCGTCGCCGAACGCCAACGATGGCGCGCCCACATGGACCAACTCCAAGCCCAAGCAGACGGACAAGAGAGCGAAGCAACGGGGAGGGCCGCATGAACTCCGTCTCTGAATCGACGCTGCTACTTCCCGACTGGGCACAGGGCCGGCTGTTGACGGTCGAAGAGGTCGCCGAGCGGCTGAACACGTCGGTGCGCTTTCCCCGGCGACTGATCGAAGAGCGTCGGATTGCTTTCGTGCACGTCGGCCGGAAGGTGCGGATTCCGGAAGCAGCGCTGGAGGCATTCATCGCGGCTGGCCTGGTGCAGCCGATCACCACCACATCCGGAAGGGGCGCGTGATGGCGAGTACTGAGGACGAAGCCGCGCGTCCGCGCTCGCGTAAGAAGGCCAAGAGGTCGTTCGGCAACACCAGACAGCTTGCCTCGGGGCGTTGGCAGGCGCGCTATCCGGGCCCTGACGGCATCGTCCGGTCCGCTCCCAACACCTTCGACCGGAAGCGCGACGCTGAAGTCTGGCTGACGCTGAAAGAAGCCGAGATCAGGCGAGGGGAGTGGACGAACCCTGATGCCGGGACTATCAGTGTGCAGGAGTGGGGCGAACGCTGGCTCGCGTCGGTGAGCCCGGCCCTCAAGCCCAAGACCCAGAGTTCGTACGCCTCGTTGCTGCGGACGCTGATCATCCCGCAGTTCGGCGCCATGCAGCTCGGGCAGGTTCGTCCGATCGGGATCAACGAGTGGGTCGCCAAGCTCTCCAAGCGTGGGCTCAGTGCGTCGCGGGTCCGTCAGGCGTACCGGCTGCTTTCTCAGATCATGATGGCTGCGGTGAACAACGAGTTGATCAAGTCGTCTCCGTGCAGGGGAGTGCGCTTGCCCAGGATGCCGGCGACGGAACCGCACATCCTGACCCCTGGAGAGGTGGGAGCGCTGGCGGCGGCCATGCGTAAGCCGCATAGCTTGATCGTGCTGCTCCTCGCGTACGGAGGTCTTCGCATCGGTGAAGCGTTCGCGCTCCGGCGGCGACACGTCGACCTGGACGGGGGGTTGGTGACCATCGCTGAGTCCTTGGCCGAGATCGCCGGGCGGCACGTCTTCGACACCCCCAAGTCGCACCAGAAGCGAGAGGTGACACTACCGGTGTTCGTGATCAACGAGCTCAGAGATCACCTCGCGATGCTTCCTAGTGACCCGGATGTACTGCTGTTCACGGGGAAGACCGGCAAGCCGCTGCACTACAACGCCTGGCGACGCTGGCACTTCGACCCTGCGGTCTCGGACGCCGGCCTCGATGACGTGACTCCGCACGATCTCCGCGCCACGCATGCGACCTGGGTCGCTGACCGGCACGGGGTCATGGCTGCGGCTCGTCGGCTCGGCCACTCCAACGCCAGCGTGACCACGCGCCACTACGCCCGTGCTGTGGAGGGGCGAGACAAGGAGATCGCGGAGGCTTTCGACGGGGAACACCGAAAGGGGAGCGGTCTGGACAGCCGTCGTCCGTCTGGCACGTTCGTGGCACGGCCTGGCAAGCGGCGGTTCTCCTGGGCCATCGGCGAGCCTTCTACCAGTAAGAACGCTGAGAGCGGATCTTCACCAACGACAGATCTGTAAAACCGTCGGCTCAGCCTACGCAAGTTCGAACCTTGCACCTGCCACCAGCAGTAGCTGCAGGTCAGAGGCCCTTCGGGGCCTCTTCTGCGTTTCAGGGGTACGCAGCCGTGGGCAGCCCTGAGCGGCCGATTGTCGCTGGTCACGGGGTATGCGCGGGACGGATCACGCCGCGTTTCCGCAGGTAGACGCCCCATGATCCGGAATATGTGCGGGATGACGCGGCCCCGCCACGCCGAAAGGCCCCGGGGGAAGCCGGAGCCCTTCGAGGAGCGCTCCTCGTGATCTCATGCGGTCAGTACGGTACGTCCGCTATCCGCTGGTTGACGATGTCCTCCTGGCCGTCGATGCACTTGGCATAGACACGCAGCAGGACATCCACCCCGTGGCCGGCACGAGTTACCACCTCTGGAGCAGGTACGCCTCCGTTGAGCCAAAGCGAGACGGCCGCGTGCTGGAGGTCGTACGACCGCCGGGCGAGCGGCGAGGCGACCTGAGCGGGAGTGAGCTAGTGATGGTCAAGCGTCGGATCCGGTCAATCACGTCAGTGAGGCGGGCGCTGGGCGTGGCCATGGGCGGCCTCGGCGGCACTGCAACTGCTCTCGCCGGGCATTGCCTGGATGCGGGAGGGTCGCCAGACCTCGACGCCCTGTTGGCGGACACGGGCGAACAGGCATACTCCCGGGCGCTCGCGCAGCGCGATGCCGATCACGCCGTCGATCTCGGCCACGTCCTTACCGATGCGGTCGTCGAGGTCCAGATGGTCGACCGCCTCACGGGCGGCCATCAGGTCGGGAGTCTTGGGGAGGTGCGTCTTCAGCCACTTGAAGGCGTGGTCCGGGATTGTTGCCGGGGCGCGGAAAACTCGCGGTTCGCCCGTCGGGCAGTCGACCTCGTCCACGTTGGTGTCGGAATAGGAGACCGAGATTTCGAAGCATGCGGATGTCACCGGGTAGGGGCTCGGGGACGGGCCGTGGGTCGCTTTGTAGGCACGGGTGGCTGCGTTTACCGGTTGTGGCAGGCTGTCTGTGCCGACCCGGCTGGTGGCGTGGATCCTCAGCAGGACACGCCCTTGGTCGGTGGTGCTGAACCTGGTGCCTGTCACGGAGTACACGTCGACATCCTCGTCGCGGGAGAGCACCCAGCCAACGTCTTCGGCGTTCCATGCGAGGCCGCGGCCGAGTTGCTTGGCGATCTGGTCGGCGTGGGCGCGGGCGGCTCGCGCGGCTGGATCCTCAGTGCAGGAGCTGAGGGCGAGGAGAGCGGCCAGGAATAACGGAGGGAGTCGGCGCACTCCTCCTCTCTACCTCACCACGGCGGCAGGGCCAGTCTGCGTGCTCAGAAGGTGACCTTTGTGAGATCGCTGCGGGAATAAAGGAGCGAGACTTTGGGAGACGGAACACCAGCATGCAGTGCGTCGTATCTGCGTCGTCAGGCTTCACTCGAAATCAGGTAATGCGCCGTGCTGAGAAGCCCTTGCAACGGAATTTCACGAACGGTTTGTGACTGCAGGGCGGGCCCTCGCGAACCGTCGCCCAGAGTCCTTCAGCAGTCGCTCCGTCGCCCTGATCCCGGTCAGGTGCTCGACGACCGGAGCAGGTGATTCGCCGTTTGCAGTGGCGCCTCTTGGGTGTCAGTGCGGCCTGCGCCAGTAAGCGAGTTGTCCGCTCGTGCTTTTGATCGCGCGCGGTGTCGACTCGTTCTGAGGCCAGATCTGCAGGAGATAGCGGTCGATGACCTCGTCGGAGGTGTCCACTTCCGCAGCGTCGTCCATGTTCTGAGCGTGGTAGCGCAGTCGGTACCAGCCCGGTCCCGCGGGGAGTGTGGGTAGTTCATGGACGTCCCCGCCGCCCCACTCGTACAGGGACAGCTGTCCGGCTTCGGACTTCAAGCTGATCTCCACGATGTCCTCGTACCTGTCGGTGTCCGCCCCTGGGTCGTGGTCGGCCACGGTTACCGAGAAGTCGACCGCTCCAGTGTGCAGGCCCGTGATCAGGAAGGCGCCGCCGTCATCCACCCGTATGATCCCGACGGGATGTACAGGATGATCGGCGGGTATTCCGTCTGGACCCATGGCGTCGTCGGTGTCGTCGACCAGGTACGCCTGCCGATAATGAACGCCGAGATCGAACGACACAGTGCGAGGATCGGTCATGGCTGGCAAGCCTAGGATCATGAACTGACATTTCCGGCCATGCAGGGCCGGGCAATATGCGTGTAATGATCTTGCTCGATAGATGCGAACGGCAACAGCCCGCCGCAGCTCGAAGCCTATGTGAGAGGGACGGCGATCACGCTCTGTAACCGTCGGCTCGGCCTACGGAAGTTGCTCGCCATCTCTCATGGTTCTCCCGCGCGCCGTCCAGGCCGTCGTTTGGGCCATGACGATGTCATCGACCTGTTCCACTAGTTGTGATCTTGCCGCTTCGTTCCTGCGATCTTCAGGTAACAGCCGGTAGGCATGGAGCGCCCGTCCGAGTTCCGCCCACGCGCTCGAAAAGGACAGCCAGTTCTCGTGCCAATCGAAGATCCTTCGCACCCCAGCGGAGACCAGCGCAATCGCGCCCAGACTCGCGGTCGCCCATGCTGGCGCCTGGAGAGCGGCTGCCAGCGTGGTGGCGGCCGTTGTCAGCAGGATGAGGACCTCTGTGCCCCAGTGCAGCCGCCGTGCCCGATCCCGATGTGCGGCGTACCAGTTCTGCTGTCGCAGCGCATAGGCGAGCGCGGGATCCGGCGCGTCCCAGGGGTCGTCAAGCTTGCTGGTGGACATGATCCATCTTCTTTCACGCCTTGCCCCCAACTGTCCATCCCTTCACCTGCACTAACTGGCGAGGCGTACGGAGTCATGTGGGGATCTCATGAGGTGAGTACGTTCGCGATCCGCTGGTTGACGATCTCTTCCTGGCCGTCGATGCACTTGGCATAGACCCTCAGGAGGACATCGACGCTGGTGCTTGAGGCCGCGTTCTTCGTGGACATCTCCGCTGTTGGTCCACTGGGTATTGACCTCTGGCCGGGATACTTCGACCGTTTTCGGCGATGTTGCGAGGTCGGCGCTATTGGGTTTCGGCCGGTGGGAGTGGCTGGTGCTGCGCACCCCAGTCCCATAGTGCTTGCAGTACGGGGCCGAGGCGGCGCCCGTGTGGGGTGAGTGTGTAGTGGACCCGGGGCGGCCAACCAGAGTGGCGGCGGCGATCAAGCACGCCGGCTTCAGTCAGGTGCGCGAGCCGATCGGACAGGACCTTGTCCGACAGCGCGGGCAGGGCATGGCGGAGTTCGGTGAAGGTGCGGTCGCCTTGCAGGAATTCGCGGACTACCAGGGTTGTCCAGCGGCCGTGCAGGGTCGCGAGGGTGATCTCCACCGGACAGGAGGGGGTGGGCTCGGTGACCTTTGCGCGAGGGTCGTCAGGCAGACCTGGTTGGGCTGGGTGACCAACCGTTTGGTGAGTCACGAGAGCGCCTCCTAGCGTTGCAGTGTCTGACTGATTTCTACCTGCTGAAAGGACATGCATCGATGACGCGGCAGCTTGCTGAACGTCCCGAGGACGTTCCGACGGTGTTCGCTGAGCGGTTCAACACCGGTGATGCGGAGGCGTTGGCGGAAGTGTATGAGAGTGGCATGGTGTTCGTCCCGGAACCGGGCTCACCGCTGACCGGGCAGGAGGCCCATGCCGCCAATGAGCAATTCATGAATCTCGGGGTGCCGATCACCGTTCGGCCGCGGCACGTCTACACCACGGGCGACATCGCCTTGCTGATCGTTGACTGGGTCATCGACGGGACGGATCGTGGTGGCCGCCCTGTGCACATCGAGGGCACCGCCACCGACGTTGCCCGACGCGGGCAAGATGGGCGCTGGCGATATGCCATCGACAACCCGTTCGGCGTAAAACCGGGTATCGGCGGCAACAATGACCCTTTTCATCCTCACGTGGCCTGAGCGACGCGGTGGTTCTGAAGGACGGCGATGGCCTTGCGGAGGTGGCCGGCCTTGCTCGGGCTGCAGCGTAGCTTGCGGAGGATCTTCCAGCTCTTCAGCTGGGCGTTCGCGTCCTCCAGCGCGCGCAGGATGCCCCAGATCCGGGCGGCGCTCAGGTCGTGGGCCTTGCCCGGTAACGCTCCCGAGGTCCACAGGATGGTCCCGTCCGGTGAGGCGATCACCTGCACCTTCATGCCGTGCAAGCGGTGTTTGCCGGAGAAGTAGGGCCGGTCGGCCCGCGTCCAAGATCGTGGTGTATGAGAATGAAGGCGTTGCGGGACACCTCGCCGTAGCCGGCGCCGCAGCGCTGCTCGACCTCGGCGTCCATCATCATCTGCGCCATCCGCATGACCATCTCCCGCAGCATGTCGGGTGAGGTCTGGGCGAGGGTCTCGTCGAACCACTCACCCTCGGCAGGCAGAATGTCTGTAGCGGCCACTTCTCGTTCTCCTTCGTATGCCTTCGACAGCTGTGAAGGATCGCGGAGTGGCCGCCCTCATGTCATATCGATCTTCCCCTACGGGCATCAAGATGACGAACGGGTTCAAACCCGTACACCACTCCCGTGGACGCTAACGCTGCCCGATGAGGCCGAACCTTTGACGCAGGGGTGGGAGATCAAGGAGAGACTCGATCCCGTTGTGCATGCCCGAGTGCGGCGTCACCCCGACGACCTCGGTCGACTGCTCGCAGGGCGAGCCTGAGGTTCTTCGCCGTGGCGCGGAAGACCCGACCCTCTTTGAGCAGGCGGCCGGCGGGTCTTGCGGCGCCGCGCCACCGACCGCGAGCCGGTGGCCCCTATTTGAGGTGGAAGACGTGGACCAGGTGCGGTGCGTCGATGAGGGTGTGGGGCACCAGTGCGTGATAGCCCCAGACGTGCACCCAGGCGTTGCCCGTACGCAGCGTGAGTACCGTCTTGAACATGCCCGGCGCGAAGTAGGTCAGCAGCAGGAAGACGATCGACAGGGCGGTGTCGCCCGGCGAGGTGAACACCGTCCAGGCGTCCCAGATGTGCAACGCCGTGTAGGTGAGCCCGCCCAGGATCACTGTGGTGGCGGGCGATCCGGTGAGGCGGAGAAAGCGCGGCACCAGGATCGCGTAGATGAAAATCATTGCGGGTAGCACCGCGCCGGCGAGGTACAACAGGAAGGTCAGGGGGACCCCGAGCGCGAATTGGCCGGGGGTCAGCTCGAAGATCCTTGGGGCGAGCGCGGCGACCTGGACGAGCGACTCGATCAGGAGGACCGCGCCGATGAGGACGGTGTCGGCCCGGCGGTTGTTCGAGCGGAGGTTGAGCGCCTCGGCGGAGTAGCGCCGCCGGAAGAACAGCAGCGGAATCACCGCGTAGACGAGAAGGTTGTAGGCCGCCCACGCGATGGACTCGGCAGGGCTGACATGCTCGTGCGTGCCGTAGATCGAGCCGGCGAGGTGCAGCCCGAACGGGTGCCATCCGGCGAGCCGGCCCAGGACGAAACCCAGTGCCAGCCCGCCGGCCCCATAGAGGAGCAGGAGCAGTGTCTCGCGGGCGGCCACCGAGCGTTCTGGCGCGCGGTCGGCCAGGTTGGGTAACGCCCGTTTGCGGGTGAGCCAGAACGTCAGCACGGTGAGCAGGAGCACCTCGGCCAGAGCCAGGTTGGCGTCCAGCAGGCGACCGGCCGGCGTCTGGGTCGCCGTGGCCGGCCAGTCGAACGGAAGCTCGTCACCCGCCACGGCGAGAACCACCACGTTGCAGCCGATCCAGCCGGCGGCGGCGAGTTGGACGCTGCGATTGCGGAGCAGCGCGGCAGGGCCACGCAGGGGCGGGCGTGGGTCGGTCAACCGGAAAAGCGTCACCGTCTGACTCCAAGGTTTTTAGTACGACTGTGCTATCAATCGAGAGATTAACACGACTGTGCTATAAAAGGGCAGTGCCCAAAGTGGTAGATCCGGCAGAGCGTCGCCTGCTGCTGGCCGAGGCGGTCCTCCGGGTGATGCGACGCGACGGTCTGGAGCAGGCCTCGGTCCGCAACGTCGCCCGTGAGGCGGGGCTGTCGATGGGCTCGCTGCGGCACTACTTCGCCAGCCAGTCCGAGCTTCTGGTGTTCGCGTTCCGGACGGTCATCGAGCGGATCGGGCTCCGCCTCGCCGGATTGGAGCCCGAGCCCGACTCCCGGCGAAGAGCGCAGCGCGTACTGAACGAACTGCTCCCTCTCGATGACGAACGGCGGGCAGAGAACGAAGTCTGGCTGGCCTTCACCTCCCGGGCCATGGTCGATCCCGCACTTCGGGCCCTGCGCGATGAGGGATACGACGTCCTGAGGGCCTGCTGTCAGGCGATAGTCGCCGACCTGTCCGCGGCCGGCCTGGCTCCGGCCGACGTGCCGGCCGAGGTCGAACGCCTGCATGCCCTGCTGGACGGCCTCGCCGTGCATGCGGCCATGCGCCCGGACATTCACACAGCCGCGTCGTTGACCGCCGCCATCGCCCAGCACCTCGACGCCCTGGCAAGGGAACGCGCCTCACAAGACGTGTCCGAGCGCGGCTGACGGGCCGGTTCGGCCCCACGGCCGGTGATCGCGGGTCCCGCCCTACCGGGCGATCGTGCCCTGCCGAGAATCTCGGCGAGCGCTGCGTAACAGGGCCGCGGCAAAGTCGGCTGAGCATCTCCTGATCATGTGAGCCCGAGGATCGGCAGGACCCGGGTGGCGTCCCGGCCGAGGTAACGAATTGTCCATGCGAGGTTGCTGGATCCGGACCGGCGCAGCACGCCGACTTCCGTCAGGTGCGCGAGCCGATCGGACAGGACCTAGTCCGACAGTGGTCATGCGCCAAGTGGGTGACCACGTACATGTGCCGAGTTCCTGACGCCGATGCCATGACGATCAACGGCCAGGTCGTGGCGAAGGGGAGTCGCACCTGCCGATTCGACTTCCTCTGGGCCCCGATTCCCGACCCGAGCGGCACCGCGCTTGCCGGCGCGGGTGTGCTGGTCGTCCTGGACGGGGACGGCCCATGGGGCGGCCGGCGAGTCCATCGGGTCAGCTGGTTTACGGTGGCCGGCTTGCAAGGTGCCGCTTGGAACCTGAGGTGGTCGGTCCAAGCGTGACACCAGGTGACAGGGGTGATACGGGCTTTCTGATCCTGGGGATCACGCCGACTTGGTACTCGTCCTCATAGATCATTTTTCCGGGGTCGCTGGCGCGTACGAGGCCGCATCGCATGCCGTGCACCATCAGTAGATCTCGCAACGGTTCCAGGCGGGCGAGCATCGCGCCCGTGGTGGCGCGCTTGAACCACGTAACCGCGCCGATGGAGTTTCCATCGGCATAGAACGGTGGTTCGGGCAGGTGCTCGAGGAACCAGTCGTCGATGTCGAAGTAGAGCTCTTCTTCTTCCGGTGTGAGCAAGTTCTTGCGTCGCAGGTGGTCGACGGCGACGAAGATGCCGACCTCGACGCCCACACGACCGATGTAGTCGGCTTGAAGCCGCAGGTATGGCGTCTCGTTACTGATCACGTCGTCAGGCACAGGCTGCTCCGGAGTCTGGGGGCATCTGAGCTGTGCGTACGGTTGGAAGCGTAGAGAACTCCCATCCTCCCAGTTCGGAGGGGCACCTCACCTCATTTCACGACCGCCTCGCCAGATTTCTCCCGGTGGATCCAGGCTTGAGGGTTTCAAGAGCTGCTATTGCGTTCTCGTACTTGGTGGTGCCGTCCTCTGACTTCTTGAAATGGCTTGGGTCGGTGATAGCTGCTGTAGCGAGAATCAAGGTAAGTAATTCGTCGAAGTATCGATGCTGGTTGGCATCGAGCAGCTGCGCAACGATTGGTCGCTTGTAGTCGGACCAGTCCAGCTGGGCGATCAGCTCGCGGGCCTGTAGGGACGATATAAGGAACGCTCGTAGATTCCGACTTGAACCAGGAGGCTAAGGTGCGCGCTTCCTTGAGTGGGTCAAGCACTGCCGTATTGATGTGCTTGACGGTCATGCCGCCGTGGTAAATAGCTTGAAGAGCGGTGTCGCGTAGTGATGAGAAGAGAATGCACTTGTTCTAATGGATCCGGTGCCGGTACACCCCCTGTGGGCGGCGTTCCAGCGGCGGAGTGCTCCCTGCAGAGAGGGAGGAAGGGGGGAGTCAGGCGAGGGCGGAGCGACACCGACTGGTTACGCACGGCTGTATTTTCCCCGGCCGCTGGCCACTCCCGGTACGCGCGTTATATGGTGCGTACGCCGTTTACCGGAACGAATCACCCATGCACTCTTTGGTAGGAGGACTCATGGCAATAACCAAAAAAGCCTTCGTGACCGTAGCCTTTTGTGCGTCGGCGTTCCTGCCGGCTGTTGTCGCACCGGCGCCGGCATTCGCCGCGAACTCCTGTGGCTTCCCGACACAGGCCACGTCCCCCAGTAAGTTCATCAGGAGCTATAGCAACTGCAACGACTGTAAGGCCAAAGCCGGGGTGAACTCCCAGGGCTACAGGACTTACTGCACCTACAACCCGAGCAATAACCTGAACGACCTCCACATGTACCTCATCCGCGTCTGGTAACCGCAAGTACTGACGGCCCCGGGCCGACATCCGGAGGGCCTTGTCGATGAGGCACGAGCGTCTGCCCGCGGGGCAGGCGCTCGTGTCATGCGGCCCCCTCGCCGGCCCGGCCCTCGTCATCATCGGCGTAAGGGGGCGGCTCCCCCCCTTTTCCGGCCTGCTACTGCAGCCGTCCAAGTGGCTGCACATCACCACACTCGTCGCCGGCTCCACCGACGTCATTTCCCTCGATCAGGGCCACGCGATGCTCACCGCGGTCTCATGCCTGTCTGCCGACGTGCCACTCAGGTTTGGACGGCGTCGTGGATGGGCTTCAGTTCGGTGGCGGATTCGACGCCGAGCATGGTCGCTTGGGGGTGGTAGAGGATGCGGAGCGGTATGGGCGGAGAAGCCCGGCGGAGGTCGGCGCCAGTTCGGCGTCTGCGGGATATGCGCGGGACGCTCTTCGAATCCACAACCACGCCGCGTCTCATGTGGCCAGCTCAGAGGTATGTCGCGCCCAGAAACCTTCATGGAAATACTGCGGTACGTGGCTTTCAGCGAACGCGCTGACGGAGGAAATCCCGCGGGGGTGGTATTCGATGCCGCAGGGATCAGCTCCAGCCGGATGCTCGAGATCGCTGCGGAGGTCGGCTACTCGGAGACAGCCTTCGTCACCAGGGGAGTCGACCGAGAGCTCACTGTCCGTTACTTCAGCCCGAAGGTGGAAGTACCCTTCTGCGGCCATGCCACCATCGCGACGGCGGTGGCCTTCGCCGACCTGCACGGCCCCGGAGAGCTGCTGCTGCAGACCCCGGCCGGTCCTATCGAGGTGTCGACATCAGTGACCCACGCTGGGGCCACGGTCGCCACGCTCGTGAGCGTTCCGCCGCGTGTGGAGGCGATGGAGGCGGCGCTCCTCGACGAACTCCTCATGGCCCTGCACTGGTCGCACGCTGATCTCGATGCCGAATTTCCCCCGCGAGTCGCTCACGCGGGCGCATCCCATCCGATCATCGCCGCCCGCACCCGTGAACGCCTTGCGGACCTGTCGTACGATTTCTCGCTCCTCGCCATACTGATGGAGCGTGCCAAGTGGACGACGATCGACCTGGTGTGGCGGGAGAGCGATGACGTGTTCCACGCCAGAAACCCCTTCCCTCCTGGCGGCGTGAGGGAAGATTCCGCGACCGGCGCGGCGGCAGCCGCATTCGGCGGTTACCTGCGCGCTTTGGGGCTCGTCACGCTCCCGGCGACCGTGACCGTTCTTCAGGGCCAGGACATGGGCCGCCCCAGCACCATCACCCTGTCCATCCCCAAGGACCCGGCCAGCGGAATAGCGGTTACGGGGACAGCGGTGAGGTTGTGATGCGTGAGAACCCCGCAGAATGCCGATCGGCAGGCGCAGACTTGTGAAGCGGTACAGGCCGTCATCGGCAGACGGGCTTGTAGGGGCGGGGATTCAGGAATCGCCGCCACTCCGCTGGCGTCAGGGCGCGGGCAGCGCGGGCGCAAGCGAGGCGGATCCACCCCTCGGGATCCCAGGCGAGCGCCTTGACCCCAAGCGTTGTGGCTGCGTAGGCGGTCTTGTGGTCACCGGAGAACGCCCAGGGCGTCATGAGATCGGCTTCGTCGACGGTCGGCAGCACCCCCATGCGCTGCCCAGTGCCGAGGTTCCAGACCTCTCGGTCGGAGTCTCTGGACGGACGGTTGATCAGCCAGCCGTTCTCGATCTGCATTTCGGAGGTGTTGATGGAAAGCGGGTCGTTCTCCTGTCGCCAGGTGCCCACATCGAGCGCACGCACGGAGCCGATCATCGCGACATAGAGCACATTCTCATCGGCCGCGAGGCCTATCGGTACGTCCCCCAGTGGGTGGGTGCGGTCGTCCCCGGGAGACACCCGGCTGGTCCGCCATGCGATCAGGCGGGGTCCGTCGTTGAAGATCAGCTCCTTGTCCGTGAAGGTCATACCGCTCTGCGCGATGCCATCCGACGTGCGGACCTCAGCGACCTGGCCGTCATCGACCGACCAGAGGGTGATGTAGCCGCCTCCCCCGGAGGACCCGGGCCCGACGGACGTGGCCACGAACCGTCCGTCCGGGCTCAGCGCGAACTCCTGCGCGAGGCTCCCTGGGTCTACGGTGCCTAGGCCCCGACCGGTCTCGGAGTCCCATAGCGTCGCCCCGCCGGTGTTCTCCCAGGCCGCCAATACCGATCCATCCTGGCTGAACCGCAGTTCGCTCGGATCGGTTGGCGGTGTTTCCAACTGTACCGGTGGCAGATCGGTACCTGGCCGTGTGATGGCCCAGCCGTCGGGCCCGTATCCGGCGGCCTTGTCCCCGCTGACGGCGAAGGGCCGTCCTCCCTGGAAAGGAAGCCGGCGGCCGGTCTCCAGCGGGTTACGGTTCTTCCAGCTCATCCAGCGCAGGCGGCCGTCTTCGAGGAGGACGGCGAACAGGTTCGGGTCTTCCGTGTCGAACCACACGTCGTTCACTCGGTTGGTGCCCGAGGCTCCGGGGATCTCGTTCTGCGGAAGCGTGCGCGGTGGCGTGATCTCCAGTAGGTCGACGGCCTCGATGCGGTCCTGGCCCTGGAGAAGGACCCGGTCGCCGGTGCTGTCCCAGTGGACAGAGGTGAGGAACGACCGGTTGAAGACACGCTCAGTCCCGATCCGATGGTCTTCCCCGGACATGTCCCACAGGGCGACGCGGGTGTCCGAGATCACGGCGAGGAACCTCCCGTTGGGAGAGAGACTGAGGCCGGTGCACCCGCCGGACACTCCCGGAAGATTCCGTTTCTGGATCCTGCTCGCGGGCGTGCGCCGCCCCTTCAGGATGGCCCGGATGTCGTACGACATCACGCGACCGTCCTGGCACGCCACGAGCCGTTCGAGTGTGGCGGAGACCCCGAAAGGCAGCCCTTCCAGGCCGTCGCCGGTGCCGGGACGTGGCCACCGTCCGCTCAGAGGTCGCAGGGTGTCGGTGACGAACGGTTGGACGCTGCCGTCCCCCGCGACGAAGAGCACCTGGCCGTCAGGGCCGAACTCGAGAGTGGACCGGTGGCGGGCGCGCCGGTACGGCTGGAGCTCGTACGGCCGTACGGTCGCGAGCACGTTCCCCCGCCGGTCGAATACGCGAAGTCTTCCGGTGGCGTCGTCGAGCGTCGCCAGTCGGTCGCCGTTCGGGCTCCAGGTGAGCGCGGTTCGGAACGGCGCATCGCTCTCCCTGGCCTCCATGACCGTGAAGACCATGTTTCCCGACGTGGTCTCGACGACGTCGACAGCACCGCGGGCGCGACGGACGGCCACGAGGGTCCCGTCGGGAGACGGGACCGTCTCACGGCGGACCCGTCGCTCCTCCTCGGTACCGTCGCGGATCAGCAGCGGGACGGCTGTGAGCGCACCGAACAGCGCTGCCTCAATCTCGGGGGTTGCCTGCATCCGGTACGCCTCGGCGGCGAGCAGCCCAGCCAACCCGGGATCCAGGGACGCTACCTGGGCGGCCTCGGTGGCCAGCCGCCGTGCCAGCGCAAGCCAGGACGCGTCCTGCTCCTTCCGGCTGATAAACCAGACCAGCCCGGCCGCAACCATGATCACGGCAAGTGTGGCGGCCACCACCTGCCGCACGAGCGCCCTGCGGTCCAGCCTGCGCGCCAGGCTCGCTGCCCGTTTCCAGGTTCGAGCGGGCACCAGGTCGGCGTCATGGGCCTCCTCGACCGCCGCGTCGTGGTCGGCTGCGGGAAAGACGACCCGGCCGGCGCCAGCAGCCCGGAGTTTCTGCGCGTAGCCGCCGACCGACGCGAGCGCATCCCCGGAACTGAGCGCACCAACCACGAACGTCGCTGATCTCAGCCGCCGGATCCGCAAGAAGCCGGTCCGTCGGTTACGGAGATACAACTCATCGAGGACGACGGCGAACGCCGCGCCGAGCGAGCCGTCCTGGACGTAGGGAACAGGCCCGTCGGCGGTCTCCACCGCGTAGAGCACGGTGCCCTCGAGACGCCCGGCCCCCGCCTTCGTCCACGCCAGGTTCAGCGCCTCGCCGAACCTGGCGTCGGCGGCGAAGAGGCTCATGCGCTCCGGATCCGGCACCAGGCAGGGCGGCCCGGGACACAGCATCGCGCGCAGACGGGCCCGCTGCCCATCGCCGACGCGGAAGGCGAACAGGACACCGACGGCCTCCGACCGCAGCACCGGCGTCGCGGCCCGGGCCAATCGCGCGAGCACCACCTGCGCAGCGGCCCTGGCCCGGTCCGGCGCCGTACTCGCCCACACGAGCCCCAGGCAGCGCACCAGCGCCGGGTGGTCGGCCGTCATCGCGGTGAAGCCCGCGTCCGCCGCACCGTTCGCCCGCGCGAGCCAGCGCAGCGCCGCTTCAATCGCGTCCGGCGCCGCCGCGGCGTCCACCAAGGCCAAGCCGAGTCCCGCCAGGGCACGCAGCGCGTGAACGGGCGAACCCTGTTCGGCGCGGTACGGTGCGCCGAGGACGCGGGCGGCGTCCGGATCGTCCCGGTAGCCGAGCAGCTCATCCACGATCACATGCAGTTGATGGGACGGGTCGGCGTGCAGGGATCGCAGTCCGCCGACGTCATTGGCGGCCGTCATCTCCGCGATGTGCAGGAACAACTCCTGGCGTTCACCGGTGAGCCGGGTCAGCAGTTCGCGAGTCGTCTCCTGCGACGTCATCGATCAGGAATCCAGCGCCTGCCTGAGTGGATGACCGTCCGGAAGATCCCGAGCGATCGCCTCCCAACTGGCCAGATCGTGTCTCGTCGTGACCGCGGTGAGCGAACGGACGAGTTCCTCCTCGGACCTATCAGCGATCTCCGCTGATCCGGCCGGCAGTCCGTCCAGGTCGATGGTCACGTGGGCGCCGACTGGCTCGGGAAGGCTCAGTTCGCCGTGCGCGTCGCTGGATCCCGCCCGGAGGACCATCCATACGCGAACCGAGCCGGACGCGTCCGTCACGCGGATCGGAAGAAACATCGTCCCGTACGTACGTGCTATCGATTCGGCTTCTCTCACGTCGAGGGTCGCGCTGGCGCCTACCCGGAGACGGCCGTCCTGGGTCAGGGCTGCGGTCAGCTGGACGGGGCCGCGGGCCACCCGCACCCGGCCGTGGTCATTGTCCTCCCCGGCAGCCATCGCGAACCGCGTCTCGATGCGGAGACCGCTGGGAACGTCCTCGCCGCGGATCCGCGCGAGCGCGCGGTCGACGGCGAAGGTGAGGAACCGGTCGTCTCCACGCAACGGCAGGAGCAAGGCGGTCACGCGGGCCGCTAGATCGTCCGTGAGATGCTCCCGTCTGGTCTCGATCGCCGCGATCAGCGATGCCGCCCGGGTTCGCCGCTGAACGGCGCCGGTGGCGCTCCTCAACGCGTCGGTGAGTGTCTCGATCCCGGGCTTCGCCGGCGCTTCCCTTCGCGTATCCCTCACGACGGGTACAGCGACCGCGGCCGGCCCGTAGGAGAGCCGCAGCGGCTTGCCCGTCAACGACGCCCAGTAGCGCTGCCAAAGTGCGACGCCCTCCCGGGCCCTGGGCGGGGGAACCGGTGCTGGATGGCCGCCTACGAGGCTTGCCCAGTACCTGCGGCCGAAGGAGACGCCACTCATGGAACCTGCCCGGGAGGCACCGGGGGTTCCCCAAGTGCCTCGGCGTGTTGCTGGGCCGCGCCCAGCGACTGCGCGCTCCCGATCTGCTTCAACAGTGCGGGCGCCGCCGCACCCACGGCGATCGCCGCGATCGGGCCGGTCACCTGAGATGCGAGCAAGCTCCCGCTCAGGGCGCCCAGGACGATCCGGGTCAGCGCCACCAGCGTGTCGGCCGGGAGGTCGACGTAGTCGCTCAGCCGCGGCAACGGCTGTTTGTCCACACGCAAGTGCTCTCGCCGGGCGGCCTGCCACTCTCTCAGATAGGCCCAGCTGCTCATAAACTCAACGACCAGGCCGCCGAGCCCGCCGTACACCATCACCTGTAAGAGATCCATCAGCCCCACCGGAACGGCGATCTTCTTTGGGAGCTATCTTGCCGCGATTCTCATGATGGCGTTCAAATCTCACGAAATTAGCCCTGACACAAAGTTCGGATGCTGTTGATGATCTATGAGGTCATTCCTGCTTCTGGGCCGACAGCCGTCGGCAGTGGGCACAAGACAGGGCTCCTCTGGCCTCTAGATCTGGTCTTTTGAGCCCGCAGCCGACTGCGGTACCTCGACGACGAAGAACAGGAAGCTGAGCTTGGTCGAAAGGTCATGGAAGTCGTCGGGGAACAGCTCACGCGCGGCCGGGTCGGGCTGCGGTTCGCTGATGACGGTAAGGCGGAAGCCGGCGGTGGTGAAGGCATCGGTCATCGCGTGCAACGGCCTGCGCCAGAACTTCATCGGGAAGGACTGCCCGTTGAACGTCCAGTCGAAGGTATAGCTGGTGGGCGCGAAGTAGTCGGGCCGGGGATCTTGCATCATGTAGGCCACGAAAGGGTGGTCCACCGACGCGATCAGCCGGCCGCCGGGCCTGAGCACTCGCCGTATCTCGGCCAGCGTCGGCCCCCAGTCCTCCAGGTAGTGCAGCACCAGTGACGCGACCACGTCGTCGAACGCGCCGTCGTCGAACGGCAGGCGGTCGTTCAGGTCGACCACGTGCAGGTCCGCGTCGTCACCGAGCCGCTGCCTGGCCAACGCCAGCATCCCGGCGCTGGCGTCGATGCCGGTGACGACGGCACCGCGATCGCGCAGTGCAGCGGACAGGGGGCCTGAACCGCAGCCGGCGTCCAGGATCCGGCGGCCGGCCACGTCTCCGGCGAGGGCAATGATCGCGGGCCGCGCGTAGTACGCGTTCTGGAGGTTGTTCTCGGTTTCCGCCGAGTACGCCTCGGCGAAGCTGTCGTAGTCATTCGCCGGGGCCGGATCTGCAGGCTGGGTCGCGGTCGAATCCCAGTCAGGACGCCGTGGTGCGAGACTCTCGGGTCCGTCGGTTACGCGTTCCATCGTCGCAGCCTAGTCTGCTCCCTCGCGGGAGATCGCAAGGCCGAACCGGGATACGCGGTCCACTGGGTGCCGGTCGTGTCGGCGGCGAAGTGGAGTAGATGACCGACAGCCGGTGTGGGTCGGCGTTCTGTGGCCCCGGGGATCATCCTGAGCCCACGTGAGGACTCGACGGGGCTTGACTCCCGGTACACCCGCCATCATGATCACAGCAGATCGAACGTTTGTTCCCATAGAGCAGGCGTCGCCATTCAAGTCGATGGACGGCACCTGACCGGCTTAGGAGGACACGTGCGCTTACCGCGACTCCCGAAACGCGGTACTACGACCAGATCACCAGTGACGCGCCGCCTGCTCGCGCTCGGCAGCGCCTTAGCCGTGGCGGCCGGCCTCCTCGCCTCGCTCGCGCCGGCCGCCTCGGCCGCCGACTCCACGACGGATCTCGGTACGCTCATCCCCCCTGTCGGCGCGCGGAGCGGTGACGTGGCCGCAGGCGGCGGAAAAGTCTTCGTCTCCGCAAACAGCCGGATCATCGTCGCGGACACCCAGGGCGTCCTCACAGGTGCCATCACCGGCTTGTCCGGCGCGGCCGGCCTGGCCCTCAGCCCGGATGGCACCCGCCTGTACGCCGCGCTGGGCGGTTCGAATCAGGTGGCCGAAGTCGACGCCGCCGACCTCACCATCATCCGGCGAATCGACCTGACCGCTTACCCGTGCCCGGTGAACCTGTCGCTGTCCGGTAGCCGGTTGTGGGTCGGCTACGGCTGCTGGGGCGAGGCTGGAGGCGGCGTCATCGGTCTCGAACTGTCGGCGCCGACACCGGAGCCCGTCAGCATCGACGCCAGTACGTACGGCGCGCCGCGGGTCGCCGCCGCGGGGGACACGCTGGTGGTTGCCAACACGTCCGCCGGTCCGCTGATCGATCCCACCGCCGGGCCGTCCGACCTGCTGATATACGACGTCAGCGGCACCCCCGCCACCCTGCGCGGCGAAATCGAGAGTCACACGTACAACCAGAGTCTCCCAAGCGATCTCGCCATAACGCCCGACGGTTCGACGGTCATCTCGGTGGATGCCGACACTCACCGGCTCGGCGCCTGGGACACCACCAGTCTGGCCAAGGTCCGTGACTATGCCGCGGAATCGGAGGGCTCTCCGGCGGCCGTCGCGATCAGCCCGGACGGCGCCCACGTCGTAGGCGGGGTGAAGGGCGCCCTCGCCCTGTACGACGCTGCCACGGCGACGAAGCTGCACACTGCCACCCCACCGCTGGCCGGCCTCCCCGGGAGTCTCGCCTTCTCCGGGACCGATGTCTTCGCCGTGCTGTGGGGGCAGGACAAGCGGCTCCGTCTGTGGCGGCTGCACGGAGTGACTCTCCCATCGTCCAAGCTGACCTTGACGGGGCCATCCAACGCGATCGTGTACGAAGAGTTCACCCTGACGGGACGGCTCACGCTGAGCGATGGTTCGGCTCCGGGTGCGCAGACAGTCACAGTGACCCGCACGCGGCTTGGAGGTACCAGTCCTGTCGTGACACCACTCCCGGATGTGACAACCGCGGCGGATGGCACGTTCACCATCACCGACACACAGCCGGTGAACAAAGTCACGTATGACGTGCTCTGGAACGGCAGTTCGGATCACCGGTGGAGTAAGGCCTTCAAGACCGTATCCATAACTCTGCCTCCTTCGTCCCTGACCCTGTCCGGGCCGACAGAAGGGACCGTTGGCGAACAGCTCCAGTTCAGCGGTGTGCTGAAGGCCGGTGACCAGGTTTTCCCGCCGACCACCTCGCTCAAGGTGTACCGCGCTCTTTCTCGCGCTGACATGACCCAACTGTTCGAGCTGGCGCCCGCTGGTGACGGGTCTTTCAGCTTCGCCGACACCCCCACCGCGGCCGGTGAATACACGTACGCCGTTGAGTGGGAAGGCGACGGCCTCTACCGGGGAACATGGGTCGAACACGACGTCACGGTTTCAGAGGTCCTACCAGAGTGATCTCTGCTGTGCTTTGATCTCTCGCTGTAGCCATGGAGAGAGGAGCGGGCATGACCTGCCGGCGTCGGCTGGGCGAGTGGAACAAGGCCGGGGTGTGGCAGCGCCTGCACGAGGTGCTGCTGTACCGGTCACGCGCTGCCGACGCTCTCGACTCGGCCGTTGTGATGCGGCGCTCAAGTTGGCAATGGCCTTCGCGCTGGCGCCCTTCCCGCTCAGCATGGTGGCCGCGTGGTTGGCCCGCCTGCCCGCCTGCCCTCCTGGCCGGCCGTTGGTCTGGTGGCCCCCTTCGTCATGCTGGCGGTCGACGCGCTCCAGCCGGAGTATGACTCCTGGGTGTCCAACGAGACCCTTGCGTTCGGCATGCTGATAGGGATCCCCGTGGTGGTCGGCTTCATGCTCACGGCCCTGCTCGGTGCCCTGCTCAGTGCCCTCCTCGCCGGAAAGACCGCACGCCCAGCAGGAGGAGATACGGCTTAGGGCGCAGGTGGAAGTCTGGTCACCAGACACGTTCTGGCTTCAGGGGCGGATCTGGCCGGTGATGGTGGGATCGGTGATCGTGGTGTCCTTCGCCGGCATCATCGCTTTGCTGAGGATGATCGTCCGATGACGCGTAGGCGCCGCGGTAGGTGCGTACCGCCATCAACGGCATAGGGAGATCCTTGATGGTAAGGACTCCTGACCAACCCGCCTTGTCCAGCACCGCCAGGAGGTCCTCATCAGGGCTGAGCGGGGCTGCGCGAGGCACCAGTAAGCCTTTTCTTGAACTTTGGTCTTGTGTGATGTCCTTTGTCAATTTATGCTGCGCCGCAAGTTAAGAAACTTTCCTAACCCGGTCGGGATCGGAGTCGTTTCGTGAGGCGAAGTGCAGTTGCGAGGATCTTCGCGGTCGTGGCCGCGCTGGTGGTGCCGCTGATGGTGCCGTCCGGCGCGAGCGCGGCCGGAGCGCGGCCGGCGGCGGCCGACCCGCTGGTGTCACAGGGCAAGACCGTGACGGCCTCCTCGATGGAGGCCGCCGGCCTGGAGCCGGGCAAGGCGGTGGACGGCAGCACGTCCACGCGGTGGGCCAGTGCCGAGGGGGTGGACCCGCAGTGGATCCGGGTGGACCTCGGCTCCACGCACACCGTCTCCCGGGTGCGGTTGACCTGGGAGGTCGCCTACGCCAGTGCGTACCGGGTGCAGACCTCGGCCGACGGGTCGACCTGGAGCGACGTCTACTCCACCGCCGCCGGCGACGGAGCGACCGACGACCTCACGGTCAGCGGCAGCGGCCGGTACGTGCGGGTGTACGGCACGCAACGCGGCACCCCCTACGGCTACTCCCTGTGGGAGATGGAGGTCTACGGGACTCCCACAGGCGGCGGGGGCGGCGGCACTCCGGTACAGGCCAACGGGCAGTTGCGGGTGTGCGGGATCAAGCTCTGCAACGAGAACGGCAAGCAGATCCAGTTGCGCGGCATGAGCAGCCACGGCATCCAGTGGTACGACCAGTGCCTCAACAACGCGTCGCTTGACGCGCTGGCGAACGACTGGAAGGCCGACGTCCTGCGCATCTCGATGTACGTTCAGGAAGGCGGCTACGAGACCAACCCCCGGCTGTTCACCGACCGCGTCCACTCCCTGATCGAGATGGCCACCGCTCGCGGGATGTACGCGATCGTGGACTGGCACATGCTCACCCCCGGTGACCCGATGTACAACCTCAGCCGGGCCAAGACGTTCTTCACCGAGATCGCCCAGCGACACGACGGCAAGAAGAACGTCCTGTACGAGATCGCCAACGAGCCGAACGGCGACGCCGTCACCTGGTCCGTCATCCGCGACTACGCGCACCAGCTCATCCCGGTGATCCGGCAGTACGACCCCGACGCCCCGGTCCTGGTCGGCACCCGCGCGTGGTCATCGCTCGGCGTCTCCGGCGGCGGCAACGAGACCGAGATCATCAACAACCCGGTCAACGCGGCCAACATCATGTACACGTTCCACTTCTACGCGGCCACGCACGACGCCCTGTACCTGAACACGCTGACCCGGGCCGCCGACCGGCTGCCGATCTTCGTGACCGAGTTCGGCACCCAGGAGGCGTCCGGCGACGGAGCCAACAATTTCGCCAGGTCGCAGCAGTACCTCGATCTGCTGGCACAGAAGAAGATCAGCTGGGTGAACTGGAACTTCTCCGACGACTTCCGCACGGGCGCCGTCTTCACCACCGGAACCTGCCCGAACGGCTCGTTCGCCGGGACGGGGCGCCTCAAGGAGGCCGGTGTCTGGGTTCGTGATCGGATCCGCACTGCCGACGACTTCTGACGCGGAAGCATGTGGCGCGGGCGTCCCGAGGCGGGGTGCCCGCGTCCCGGCATGTGGTGGGTGGACGAGCCGACTCGGCTTCTTGCCTGCATCCGCAGCGTAAGACCGCGACAGGGAAAACCAGTACAGCGGGTGGGATTACCGTCACCCCAAGCCGAGAACTTCGACCCGTGACCGCAATAGCCGCCCAGCGCAGGGTGGCGGCACGAGAAGAGGGACTCGACGATGCCCAAGTACCTGATTCAGGCGACCTACACCGCGGATGGCCTCAAAGGAGTGTTGCAAGATGGCGGCACCGGACGCCGGCAGGCGGTGGAGCGCATGGTGGAAAGCGTCGGCGGCCGGGTCGAGCAGATGTATTTCGCGTTCGGCGAGACGGACACGTATGTGATCGTCGACCTGCCGAGCAATGCGGCTTCGGCCGCTGTGGGTCTCACCATATCGGCGTCCGGGGCGGTACGAACGAAGACGGCTGTCCTGCTGACGCCAGAGGAGATCGACGATGCCACGCGGATGGAGGTCGCATACCGGGCTCCTGGCGCGTGACAGCCGGGTGAATGCGAGCGCCTGGACCGCGGCTTGCGCGGGGCTGTTATCGATCGCGGTGATAATCAGGACGGCGATTACTTGTTTCCTGTTCTCAGTCCGGAAGAGCACCCTGGGGCCAGGTCGTGTTGCGACCGTAAACGTCGGCCGGGCATGGTGCCCCGGCGACGGCGTATCCACGGCTCTACGGGACGGACGCCCGGGAGCAGCTGAAGGGAAACGCTGTGAACCTGACACGGAAGATCAAGTCCACGACGCGGGCCGTCCAGGGCTGGATCATGCTCTACTTCGGCCGCGCCACCGGAAACCAGCACCTGGAGTCGAAAGGTGCAGCTAGCCGAGCTGGAAACAGTCTGAGGCAGCGTAGCGGAAAGATCAAAGGCATGTTCAAGCACTGACCGCGACCACCGTCAATAATCTCGACGGCAAACGCCCGATATGCCGGGCCGTGGGCCGGTATATCGGCGCCCCGAGCGATGAGCAAATAGCTGGTACAAATCTGGAGGAGCCATGAATCGTGTCATTGTCGTGGGAGCCGACGGCTCGGAAGCCGCGACCGCGGCGGTCGAGTGGGCGGCCGACGACGCCGCACGCGCGGCCACCCGGCTCCACATCGTCCACGCCGTGGACCGCTCGCCGTACGAGATCGCTAAGTTCTCCACCCTGGACCAAGGTGATGCCGTCACGCTCAACGCGCAGAGCGTTCTGACCGACGCCGAGGCGATCGCGCGCAAGCGGCAGCCCGGCATCGACGTCACCAGCCAGCTATATGAGGGCGCCGCCGCGGCGATGTTGCGCGGTCAAGCCGGCAACTCCGCCGAGGTCGTGATCGGCGGCAGAGGCCTTGGCGGCTTCCCCGGAGCCGTGCTCGGTTCGGTGAGCACCCACGTAGCCGGGCACGCGCACGGCCCGGTGGTCGTCGTCCGCTCCGACCCTGACACCCCCAACGGGGAGATCGTCATCGGGCTCGACGACTATCACGCCGGCGAACCCGCCCTCGCCTACGCTTTCGAGCAGGCGATGCTCCGCGCGAGCACGCTGCGCGCCGTCTACGCGTGGCAGCCGCCGGCGCACGCCCACATCCCCGAAAGCGCCCATGACCTGGACGAGATCCACGCCGCCCAGTGCCAGGTCGCGGCCGGCATCCTCCAGGGATGGCGGCAGCGATATCCGCAGGTTCAGGTGATCGAGGACGTCCAGCGAATCCACCCCGTCGACGCCCTCGCCCGCGCTTCCGAAAAGGCGGATCTGGTCGTCGTGGGCTCCCAGGGCCGAGGGGCGATCGGCACCGTGATGCTCGGATCCGTCACCCTCGGCGTTCTGTACCACGCGCTCAGCTCAGTCGCGGTGGTACGGGGATAAAGGCGCCTTGCGCGCCCTGGCGGGAGAAGTGAAACTCGAGCCGGCGCCCATCGGGTGGATCAGTCGGCAGGATCGCTGTTGGGCAGCGGCTCGGACGGGGGGAGCGGCGGCGGCGACGATTGTGGTCATCGTGGGCATGCCTGCCTCCGGGAGCAGGCGCCGCCCTCACCTTCTGCCGAGGGCTGGAAGGTGAGAGCAGCGGTTTGAGTTCGGCTTGGCCCTTCGCTGATGAGGCGCCGGTCAGGGCCGGCGGTTGCCGGGAGGCCTGAGGCCGCGTTTTTGCCTGGCGTCGTGGCCGGACAGATCAGCCGGGCTGGGCGGTGGCCGGTCATCGATGGCGTCCTGCCGGCTGCGGGCGGTTGACTGGCTCCAGCGTGAGCTGGTGCGGAGCAGGGGCAGCGACAGCCCGAGGACGCCGCCGAGCATCAGGATGACGCCCGCGATGCGCAGGCCGAATCCGCCCACCGACCCGTCGGCCAGGGCGAAAGTGAGCATCGCGCCGAAGGCGACGACCGCGATGGCTCCGGCGACGGGCATCACGTCCCCCCTCCGCCGCCTCCGGAGCCCGAACTCCGGAGGACGCTGAGCGGACTCATCGGCGACCGGCCCGGTCATCCGAGTGCCGACCGGTGATGAGCTGGTAGGCGAGCAGCAGGACTGCCGCGCCGACGATGGCGCACAGCCAGGTGGACAGGTCGAAGAACCCCTGGATGCCGGAGAGGTGGAACACCTGGGTGGCCACGAACCCACCCAGCAGCGCCCCGGCGACGCCGAGTACGAACGTGATGATCAAACCTTGTGGATCCTTGCCGGGGACCAGCATTCTGGCCACCGCCCCGGCGACCAGTCCGAGGATGATCCACGCGATGATACCCATGGCCGAGCTCCTTTGGCGGTGCATCGATGGCTGCATGGGATCGGTCTTCCGGACCGGTCGAAGCAGGGGCCGACCGTCGTCTGGTTGTCGGCGTCGTCGGTCGAACGTGTTCATCTCCAGTCGACATCCACGCGTGCCGTACGGAAACAGGCGATCCGGGAAAAGTTCATCTCCAGCACCGATCACCAGGGCATTCGTGGTGTACGCCAGGTTGGAGCCGGTGCGTCAGACAGGCTCATCGCTGTGGCTGGTGGCACTCGCCGGGCGCTGGTCCGGTGGCGGGGCTGATGGGTCCAGCCAGCTGAGTCGCTCGGCCAGTCGCTGGGCGCTGTTGATGACGGTGGCGATGTGGGGAGAGGGGTTGGTGTCGTGCCATAACAGTGACCAGGGGTAGTGCGTGGCAGGTTCGATCACGGGCCGCCAGGTGGTGCCCGGCCGGTTGGAGGTGCGGAATGAGGATGGCACGCAGTGCACGCAGCGGTGCTGAAGGACGAGGTCGGCCGCGGCTCGGGAACTCTCGACGGTGCCCTCGTACAGGGTGGGTGCGAACCCGGCCGAACGGCACAGATCGATGACCAACCTGTTGAGCTCCGGCGTCTGGGACTCCTCACCGAACAACAGGAGTTCGTCGGCGAGGGCGGCCACGGGTACGCCTTCCATATCGGCGAAGCGGTGGTCGTCGGGCACCAGCACGCCGAGCGGATCGAGCCTGATCAGCTTGGACGCCACCTCGGTCGGGGCTTGGAGGGCGGGGCCGATGGCGATGTCCAGGCGGCCGTCGGCCAGTTGCCGGTACTGCTCGGGGGTGCCCGCTTCGACCTGGTGGATCGTGATATCGGGATGGCTGCGCTGAAGTTCGTGCAGGATCTGCGGCATGGTGTCGTAGCCGGCGTCAATGATGCCGGCACGCAGTGTGGGCACCGACGTGACGGCGTTGCGGGCGGCCTGTCCGGCCCGGCCCACGTGGTTGAGGATCTGACGCGCCTCGATGAGGAAGGCGGCGCCCGCCGGCGTCAGATCGACGTGGTGGGTGCTGCGATCCAGCAGTCGCACGCCCAACTCGCGTTCCAGGCGCTGGATCTGCTGGCTCAGCGCGGACTGCACGATGTGCTCGCGGGCAGCCGCGTGGCCGAAATGCAACTCTTCGGCCAGCGTCACGAAATAGCGCAACTGACGCAACTCCATGCCTGCCACCCCTTCCCGCCTGGGCGGCGCCCATCCGGGCCATTGCCCCCACTCTAGGTGCCAGGTGGTGGTGTGGACCCGCAGAGGAGGGCTGACGCTAGTCTCGACCGGGCGTCAGTCTCGGGCCGGCGCGGCGGAGTTGGATGCGTTCGTGGTCGGGCCAGTGCACGTGGCTCGCCCAGCCGAGCCGTTCGAACAGGCCGATCATGCCGGCGGATGGGTCGATCTGGCCGCGATCGAGGCCGTGACGGGCGCAGCTGGGCTCGCTGTGGTGGCCGTTGTGCCAGCTTTCGCCGAAGGACAGCAGGGCCAGCGGCCACAGGTTGGTGGAGCGGTCGTGGCGGCGGGTCTTGAAGGGCCTGTTGCCGATGACGTGGCACAGGGAGTTGACGCTCCAGGTGACGTGCTGGAGCAGCGCGACACGGAGCAGCCCGGCCCACAGGAAAGCGGTCAGGCCGCCGTACAGGGTGGTGGTGATCGCCCACCCGGCCAGGAACGGCAGCACCAGCGACAGCGCGCACAGCGCGGGGAAGGCACGAGCTACGCGCGTCATGGCCGCGTCGGCCAGCAGATCCGGAGCGTAACGCGCGGCCGGGGTCGAATCGTCGGCGAACAGCCAGCCCAGATGGGCGTGGGCAAGCCCCCGAAGCTGCCCACGCAGGCCGGTGCCGTACCGGTAGGGAGAGTGCGGATCACCAGGCCGGTCGGTGAAGGCGTGGTGGCGGCGATGCACCGCCACCCAGTCGATCACGTTGCCCTGAAAGCCCATCGACCCGGCGACGGCCAACGCCACGCGCAACCATGGCCGGGCGGTGAAGGAGGCATGGGTGAGCAGCCGATGGAAGCCGACCGTCACCCCCAGACCAGTCACCACATAGAGAACCGCGGCAAGCACCAGGTCGGCGAGTGTGACCCCCTGCCCCCACGCCAGGAAGATCGCGACGCCGAGTGCGATGAACGGCAGGACCACGATCGCGGCTGTCAGCCCCACCTGGACCCGGCCGGCTGGCGCGTGCTCTTCTGCCCCGGGGAAGGGCGATGCGCCGTCGTAGTTCTGACGGCGTTCCACCGCCTGTTCGGAGATGGTCATGAAGTGCCTTTCGTCTCGTTCATACGGTTCGCTGGTGTACGTAGCACCAACGCCAGGTCGACCGGGGCTTCAGGACCGTGACCACCGGATGGTCGGTTTCCCGGTAGTGAGCCTTGGCGTGGCCGCCCCGCGAACCGTCGGAGCAGGCCACCCACCCACAGGTCAGGCAGACCAGCAGGCGTGTCCAGGTCTGGCCGAGGGCCAGACATTCCTTGCATTCGGGTGGTCCGTACTCCACCGCCGGGAGTTGGTCGATGTGATCGCAGCGCGGGGCCTGACCGTTCAGGCCTGCGCGGGCGGTCGCGTTCATTCCCTGTGCGTCCAGGGTCATGACGACCCCCTCACGGTGACAGCGACGCAAGCTGCGCCGACTGGTCACCTACCATTCAGGGAGATCGGCGAGCCGCCGGAAATAGGCAATCCCAGCTAAGCTCATCAGCTGCGGCGATAGCGAGCCTTGTCAGTCGGCTGAGACGGGCAACGGGCTGCTGACCGGCGCTGAGCTGCTGACCGGCACTGGCGCCGCGCTGGCCGAACAGATGCAGATGCTGCCGGCCGTGGCCGGATTGCCAGTCGCCGCCGCCGCTCCGGGGATGTGGTGGCTCCACTGTGGCCGCACCGCCCGCGCCGCACCGCCCGCGGAGGTTGCGGTTGCGGCGGGAGCGGCTGCGGCCACCCGTCATGCTGGCGCACCCACGGGAGGGACCCCCGAAGCCGCAGCACGCCGGGCGTGACCGCCGACGCCTGCCCGGTCAGCACGATGTGCGGGACCACCAGGTTCCCGACGACCACGCCGAGCCCGGTGCCGGCCGCCAGCGACAGCCCGATGACGAACGCCTGCTCCGTCGCCAGCAGCCCGAACACCTGACGGGAGCTGGTCCCGAGCGCCCGCAGGACGGCGAACTCGGCCCTCCGTTCCCGCGCCGTGACCACGGCGTTCACCAGGAACCCGAGCACCGCGAACCCCAGCGCCGCGGCGAACCCCAGGCTCAGCGCCCCTTGCAGCCCGCTGGCCAGCGGATCGTCCCGCAGCGTCGCCGTCAGCCCGTGCCGGTCGACCATGGTCACGTCCCACTGGGGGCTCCTGCGCAGGACCTCCCGCGCCGGTGCGGTGTCGGCGGCGGCCAGCCACCACTCGGCGGCTGGCCGGGGCGGCTGCGCCGCGGCCAGTTGGTACGCCTGCAGCGCCTCCCAATCGGCGAGCACGGCCTGCTGGCCGGCGGCACTCGTCGGCATGCTCGCCACGAGGCCGACCACTTTCACCTGCAGGACCCCGCCGGCGAAGCCGGCCGGCCCGGTCTGCCCGACGTCCAGCTTGAGCACGGCGGCCAGGCCGGGGTGAGCACCACGGGCAGCGGTCCGAGCTCCCGCGACGGCGCGAAGGCGTCCACGCCCGGTGTCCGGCTGAAGGTCTGGGACACCGGCACGTCCCGGCCGTCGGCGCTCAGCCCGGTCAGCCTCAGGCCGGTCTGCTCGCCCGTGAAGAGGCCGCGCAGCGACAGCGGATACGTGATCGTGCCGGAGCGTCCGGCCAGCGAGACCAGATCGAGTTCGATCCGGTTCCCGCCCTCCCGTAGCTCGCCGAGCGACAGATCTCGCCACACGCCCAGCGCGTCGGACACCACCATCCGCGCCGGCACCGCGGCGTCCGCCTCGACCCGCACGGTGAGGGTGCGCGGTCGTCCGGGCAGGTCCAGCTTGCCGGCCCGGTCTCCGGCGAGGGCCCGGGACATCTGCGCGACCGTCTGCGCCGACAGGTCGGGGCGCAGGTCGAACAGCTCGCCGAGCTTGGTGGCGTCGAGCCCGAGCAGCAGCGCGCTCTCGCCGCTCACCTGGGTCTGCGCGCGAAAGGCGGGCGAGGCCGCGGTGACGCCGGGCAGTGTGGTGAACGCCGTGCCCCGCCCGAGCGACCCCAGCTCGGGCCCCTCCACTGGCCCGGACAGGCGCAGGTCGGACCCCGCCTGGTGGTCGGCCTGGTCGAGCTGTGAGGCCTGCCAGGTGGAGGTGGCGGCCATGGACACGACGCCGATCGCGATCGCCAAGGTCAGCAGCAGCGCGGGACCGGCGTACTTGAGGGGCCGCCTGCTGACCTGCCATGCCCCCAGCGCGGGGGCGAGCGTGGGCCTGCGCGCGGTCACCCGCTCGGCCAGCCGCGACACGCGCGGCACCAGCCGCAGCCCCAGCATGCCGCCCGCGAGCAGGGCCAGCGCCGGACCGGAGATGATCAGCGGGTCGATGCCGAGCCCGCCCGTCGCCGTCACGGTGACCGGCGCGCCGTAGCGCCGCAGCTGCCAGATCGCGAGCGCGGCCACCGCCAGCAGCGCCAGGTCCGCGCCAGCCCCCTCGATCAGCCCGCGCACGCCGCGCCCGCGTGCCGACTGCTCCTCCACGTACGTGCGCCGCGCACCCGCCAGGGTCGGCAGCGCCAGCAGCACGGCCGCGGCCAGGGCCACGCCGAACGACACGAGGAACGCGCGGAGATCGGCCGACGGCGCGAGGAGTACCCCCGAGGCCCTGATCCACGGCAGCCGGTGGACCAGCGCGAGCAGCGGCGGCCCGAGGAACGGCGCGACGATCGCGCACGGGACCGCCACCAGCAGCGCCTCACCTCCCGCCAGCGCGGCCAGACGCACCGTGCCCGCGCCACGCGAGCGCAGCAGCGCCACCTCCATGCGGCGGTGGTCGGCGAACAGCCGCGCGGTGAGCATCAGCGCGTACGCGGCCAGCAACAACAGCTGCAGCACCGGGATCAGCATGGTGGAGCGGGTCACCAGGGACGCGGTGGCGAGCTGGGTGAGGAGCTCGGGCAGGCGGCTGACGGCCAGGCAGTTCGCGCAGCCGGCCCCCGTCAGCCGCTCGCCCACCTGGTCGATCGCGTCCGCCAGCGGGCGCAGCCGCTCGGGCGTCAGCGTGCTGAGGTCCGGCTCAGCGAGATCGCCGCCTCGACGGCCGGTCCGCCGGTCCGCGGCCATCTGCCCGAGACCAGCCGGGCATGCCGGTCGAGCCCGTCGTGACTGCCGAACCTGAGCAGCTCGGGCGGCTTCTCGCCGTCCTGGCCCGGCATGACGTACGAGTCGGAGCGGAGGCTGGTGGTGACGGGGGGGGGGTGTGGTGTAGACCTTGGTGAGCTCGTCGCGCACGGACCGGTCGTACCTGGGGAAGGTCTCGGCGGTGACCTGGGCACTGATCGTGGTGGTCGTCTGGCGGTACGACGCCGTCTCCATCACCTGGCGGACGCCGGCGTCGGAGATGGAGGAGACGTACATCGTCAGCGCCACCAGTGTGGTGGTCGCCAGCAGGATCGACCCGAACGCGGCCAGGAGAGGCAGCGGCTGGCTGAGCGCCCTCTTGACGACCAACGGCCCCCGCATTCTTCCCCCTTCGCCCCTTCAGCTGACCTTCCGGGCGGGTGGGAACGAGGGCAAGAGTGCGCTTTCAACGGTGACGTACTTGATGCACCCATGTGATAGCGAAACTGTTACAAAGCGGGCTGGGCTCACTCGGCAGGCCTTACGGGCCGCTCCTCCTTGAGCCGTTCGAAGACGAGCTGGGGGCGCTGTACGGCGCGCACGCCGTACACCTGGGAGATGAGTTCGGGGGTGAGGACCTGGTCGGGCGGGCCGCCGGCGAGGATGCGGCCGGCGCTCATGACGTACAGGCGGTCGCAGAACGCGGCGGCCTGGTTGAGGTCGTGCAGGACGGCCAGTGTGGCGACGCCCAGCTCGCGGACGAGGTGCAGGATCTCCAGCTGGTGGCGGATGTCGAGGTGGGAGGTGGGTTCGTCGAGCAGGAGCAGGCGGGTCTCCTGGACCAGGGCGCGGGCGATGAGGGCCCGCTGTTTCTCACCGCCGGACAGGGTGGCGTAGACGCGTTCCTCCGCGGCTGCGAGGCCGACGCGGTCGAGGGCGCGCGCGCACCGCTCCTCGTCGTCGCCGGCGGCGCGTGCGTACGGCGTGCGGCCCATGAGCACGACCTCCCCGACGGTGAAGTCGAGCTCGGCGGGCGTTTCCTGGGCCACCACGGCGGTTCGCCGGGCAGACTCGCGCCAGGACAGGCGGTGTGCGTCGTCGCCGTCCACGCTGATGAGCCCGGCCGAGGGACGCAGCGCCCGGTAGATCGTGCGCAGCAGGGTGGATTTGCCGCAACCGTTCGGGCCGACCAGGGCGACGAACTCGCCGTCGTCCACCAGCAGGTCGGCCTCGTGGACGATCGAGCGGCCGTCGAGCTGTACGGAGACGCCGCGCAGGTCGAGCCTCATCCGACGGTCACCGCCCGGTCGACGGAGCGGCGGCGCAGCAGCCACAGGAAGAACGGCACGCCGAACAGCGCGGTGACGATGCTGAGCGCCAGCTCCTGCGGTGCGTTGATCGTGCGGGCGGCGATGTCCACGAGCTGCAGGAACGCGGCGCCGAGCAGCGCCGTGACCGGGAGCACCCGGCGGTGGTCGGCGCCGACGAGCAGCCGGGCCGCGTGCGGCACGATCAGCCCCACGAACGCGATCGCGCCGCTGGTGGCCACCATGACACCGACCAGCAGGGAGGTGAGCACGAAGAGCGTGAGCCGCAGGCGGTGCACGTTCACGCCGAGGGAGACGGCGGTCTCCTCGCCGGCGGTGAGCGCGTTGAGCGGGCGATGCTGCGACAGCAGATACACCAGGCCGGCGGCCAGGACGACGGTGGGCAGCGGCAGCATCTCCCAGCGGGCCCCGCCCAGGCTGCCCATCAGCCAGAACAGCACCTGCTGCGCCGCCCGGCCGCTCTGCGCCTGCTGCAGCACGAAGCTGTAGAGGGCCTGGAAGAGGTACGCCAGCGCCACCCCGGCCAGCACCAGCCGAGACGGCGTGAGCCGGCCCGAGCGCTGGGCCAGCATGTACACCAGGGCCAGGGCGAGCAGCGCGCCGGCGAAGGCGGCGCCCGACATCGACAGCCCGCCCAGCGTGGAGGCGCCCAGGATCAGCACGAGCACCGCGCCGAAGGACGCGCCGGAGGAGATGCCGAGCAGGAACGGGTCGGCCAGCGGGTTGCGCACCAGCGCCTGCAGCACCGCTCCGACCACCGCCAGCCCGGCCCCGACCAGGAGCGCCAGCAGCGCGCGCGGCAGCCGGAACTCCCACACGATCTGCTCCTGCACCGGGGTCCAGGTACGCGGGACCAGCCCCGGCACCAGGCGGTCGGCGACGATGCCCCAGGCTTGCGGCAGCGCGACGGGTACCGCGCCGATGCTCACCGCCAGCCACGTCGAGGCGACCACGGCCACCGCCAGCAGGACGACGAGCATCCCGAACCGGCCGCGGCGCCGGGCCGGTCCTCCGACACCGGCCGCCCCGGCCAGGTTCTGTCGGGTTTCGCTGGTCATGGGGTGAAGGCGTCAGGGTGCAGGAAGCGGGCGATGTCGGCGATGGCCAGGAGGTTGCGGTAGCCGGGATGCTGGGCTGTCACCGGCACCGGGAGCACCCGATTGTCCTTGGCCGCGGGGCTGTTCTTGGCGATGGCGAGGATGTCGGCGGACTTGGCCTGCACGGTCGGCATCTTCTCGCCCCGCAACGTGGCGTACTCGCTGACCAGGATGGCATCGGGTTGCGCGGCGCTGATCTGCTCCACGCTGACCTCGGCGTAGTCGCCCTTGACGTCGGCCAGCACGTTCTCTCCGCCGGCGGCGATGATCATCTGGTTGGTTATGCCGGAGCCGCCGTAGGCGTTGACGGGCCCCTTGCCGCCGTCGGTGGCCAGCACCTTGACCGGTGGCCGGCCGCTGACGCGTTCGCGCACGTCATCGAGCTTGCCGCGCAGGTCGGCGGCCAGTCGGTCGGCGCGGTCGGAGACGCCGAAGATCTTGCCGAGGTTCCGCAGGTCGGTGAAGGTGTCGTCGAGGGTGAACTCGAGTGTCTCCTCCGGGCTGCACCAGCCGCCCAGGATGTACACCGGGGAGCCGGCGGCGTCCAGTTCCTCCACGGTGGCGTAGCCGCCGCCGGCGTCGAAGCTGGCCATCGCGTTGTCGAGGACGAAGTCGGCGCCCTGGGAGAGCATGACCTCCTTCTGCGGCAGCATGATCGTCGGCGAGATCTCCGGGATCTTGTCGTACTGCTCCTCCTGGCCGGGCAGGAACGCGCTCTCGGAGAAGTTCGTCCGCCCGGCGATCCGGTCGCCGACGCCAAGGGCGAGCAGGGTCTCCAGGGCGGGGTGATAGCCGGTCACGACCTTGGCGGGCGGCTTGTCGAAGGTGAGGGTGCGCCCGCAGTTGGTGATCGTGACAGGGAAGCCTGCCTGGGGCGCCGCGGTGGAATCGGCCGGCTGCGTGGCGGCGGGCGCCTGCCCGCAGGCGGTCAGCGTCAGAGCCGCCACCAGGACGAGCGACTTTCTCATGATCCGGCTACCGCCTTCAGCGGCGCGCTGTCGCGAATGATCGGCCTGGCTGGGGCGGTACGGGGCGCGCGGCTCATGCGGTGAGGCTCCGGAGGTGAGGGGCGGACGATCCGTGATGCGAAGAACTACCTCATTCTGCACATAAGCCGCAATTGCTAGCAAGTTGCATTAGCAGCGGTGCCCGCCTCGCCGCACGGACCAAGCTCAGGTCAGGCGTGGCATGACCGCGCTCGCGCAACGCATCCGCCCGTCGGCCGGCTCGCTGGACGTGGCCATGGCGGCCCCTGCGACAGATCGCGCCGAGTCGTATACGCCATAATATTGCTCCTGCGAATAGATCGCAGCTAAGTGGGTTCGACGATGACGGGACGGTTGTGGACGATCAGATCGACGCCGGACTCGCGCCGGTCTTGGTGGAGGCACTCATGCTGCGGGCGGGGGCCGACGGCCGCTGGTCCTACCGGCGGGCTGCCGCGGCGCCGGGCCGGGGTGAGAGCCCTGACGAGGCCGCCCGCCGGATCAGTGGGCTGTCCGCTGACGCTGCGTCCACCGTCCTGCATTCCACGAGCTGGCGTTATCGGCCAGAGGGGCAGGTGGTGCTGACCTACGCCGTGTGCCCTGATCCCGCACCGCACCTGCCCGCCGCCGAACTACCCGCCCTGGACATCGCTCAAGGCGACGCGCCCGCCGTACCCACGCCCGAGCGGATCGACGTGGCGAACGTGGCGAGCCATGCGATCCGGCACCTGGCCTTCCTGATGGCCACGGACGCCGTGGTGCGTCGCGCGCTGCTGGACCATCCGCCCATCGCCATGGCCCTGTACGGGGTGACGCCGTCGACGATGGCGCGGCTGGAAAGCACCACAGCCTGAGCCGGTCGCCAGCGCCTCAGGTGCGAGAGCGGAGGCGATGTGAAGCGGATCTGTTTCGTGGATTTCGCCTGGGTAGTAGTCCTTGGATGCCTCAGAGTTCTGATGAGGAGGAGACATGCCTCGCGGATCGAGCCCGAAGCGGGAACGCCAGTACGAGCACATCAAGGACAGCGCCAAGCAGCGTGGCGAAAGCGACAAGCGCGCGACCGAGATCGCCGCGCGGACGGTGAACAAGGAGCGGGCCAGGTCCGGTGAGTCCCGGACCGCGAGCCGTACGTCCACCAAGGACATGTCGTCGAGTCGGCGAGGCGGACTACGCTCGCATTCCGGCGCCGCCGGCCGTACCAGGGATCAGCTGTACGCCGAGGCCAAGCGCCGCGGCGTCAAGGGCCGCTCCAAGATGAGCAAGGCGCAGCTGGAGAAGGCCCTCGGCTGACCGGGCCGGCGAACGGCCAGAGCGCGGCCAATGCCGCGACGTGCCCACTCTCGCGACATCTGCCCTGGCTCTCCGGCCGGGCTCCGCGTTGCCGGCCGGAGAGCCAGGGCAGATTGGGCGATCACCGCTTCAGGGCGGCGGCGAGTTCGTCCTTGGTCATGGACGAGTAGCCTTCGATGCCCTCGGCCTTGGCCCGCTCCTGTAGCTCCTGCTTGGTGCGGCCGGCGGGCTTGGGCGGCGAGGTCAGCAGGTCCGCCTTGGCGGCGCTGAAGGCGCGAGCCAGCTCGGTCAGCTTGCGGGCGGGCAGGGCCTTGCCCAGGGCCGGGAGGATCTCGCTCTCTTCTTCCTCGACGTGGTGCGTGACCGCCTTGACCAGGTCATCGAGGACCTGGTCGAAAGCCGGTCCGTCTGGGTCCGTGTCAAGAAGCCGGAGCAGCTTCTCCTCGGCCTCGTGATGTTCTTCGGTGCCGTGGTGCACTTCGCCTCGCTCGCTGGGCGCGGCCTTGGCCAGCGCGGGGTAGACCTCGTGTTCCTCGGCACGGGCATGCGCGGTGAACTTCGCGGCGAGCTCGGCCAGCAGTGCGGGCCGGTTCTCCCGTTCGGTGCGCAGCTTGTCGAAGAGGGCCTCGACGTCGCGGTGGTCGGCCGTGATCAGGTCGATGACGTTCTGTGGCATGTCCAACTCCTTGCAGGGGTCGCCAGATCGGCGCTGCTACCCCGGGAAGGCCGTTACACACGGCGAGCGGCAGATCCTGAAATCTCGTTACCGTCATGTCGCGCCGGCTACCCTGCCCCACCCCGGTAAACGGCAGCCCAACCGCTCAGGCTGCCATCAGCAGGGTGGTCAGCAGCGCGTCGAGGCTGATGAGGCCACGCACGGTGCCGTCGTCCGCGCGGATCAGCGCGATCTGACTGCGCTCCGCGCGCAGCCGCGTCACCGCGTCGGACACGGAGATGTCAGGGGGCAGCAGGGGCACGTGGTAGGCGAGGTCTCCTGCACTGGTGGAGGCTCCGCGACGGCGTGCCAGGTAGGCGTCGCGGATGTGTACGACGCCCGCCGGCTCCTGTCCGTTCCAGACCATGAGGCGCGAGCGCCCGGCCTGCAGGGAAGCGGTGATGATGTCCTGAGGCGAAGCCTCGGCGGGGACCCCGGCGATCTGCTCATGTGGTGTGATCAGTGCGGTGATGTCGGTACTCGGGGCGCGGAGGGCCTGGCTGAGGAGGACGTGGTCGTCGCTCTCGATCAGCCCGAGCTTGCGCGATTCCTCGACCAGGTGCTGGAGTTGCTCGGGGGTGCGGGGCGTGGCGTCGGACTCGCGCGGGTGCACGTGGAACAGGCGCAGCAACCCGTTCGTCGCCCCGTTCATGGCGCTGATCAGCGGGCGGACCAGCAGCGTGAAGCCGCGAAACGGCAGGGCCAGGACGATGGCGGCGCGTTCGGGACGGGCGATGGCCCAGGACTTGGGAGCCATTTCGCCGAGCACCATGTGCAGGAAGGTCACGATGGCCAGCGCGATGACGAAGGCGACCGCGTGGGCGCCGGCCTCGGGCAGGCCGGCGGCATGGAACACCGGGGTGAGCTTGCCCGCGATCAGCGGTTCGGAGACCACTCCCAAGGCGAGCGAGCACAACGTGATGCCGAGTTGGGCGCCGGCGAGCATGAGAGACAGTTCGCGGATGCCGGCCAGCGCCGCGGCGGCGGCCTTGCTGCCGCGGGCGGCGTCCTTTTCGAGCCGGTGGCGCTTTGCGGCGATCAGAGCGAACTCGGCGGCGACGAAGAAGCCGTTGCCTACCAGGAGGAAGAGAGTGAGCAGCAGACCGACGGTCAGGTTCACGGCTGTTCCTCCTTGTCCTTGCGGTGGGTGGTGATGCGGACGCGTTCGGGGACGTGCCGGTTCAGCGTCTGAACCTCGATCCGGACGTGGGTGGGCGCGGTGGCATCCATGGTCGCGGGCAGCTCCACGGTGACGCCGTCTCCGGGAACGGCGAAGCGGCCGAGCCGGTGCAGGATGAGGCCGGCGAGCGTGTCGTACTCGTCCTCGTCCGGCAGATTCAGATCTGTCCGCAGGGCGACCTCGTCGATGCGCAGCCCCGCGCTGAGTTCCCAGGCGTCGCCGCGGCGTACGACCGCTGGGGCGGCCACGTCGTTCTCGTCGGCGATCTCGCCGACGAGTTCCTCGGCGATGTCCTCCAAGGTCACCAGCCCGGCCAGGCCGCCATGCTCGTCGACCACGCAGGCCACCTCCTCGCCCCGCACGTGCAGTTGGCTCACCAGGTCGGGGAGCGAGAGGGAGAACGGCACGATCAGCACGTCATGCGTGATGTCGGAGATGAGGGTCGTCGGCCCCTTCTCGACAGGTACGGCGGCGACATCACGCAGGCTGACCAGGCCGATCACCTCATCCAGGGTGCCGCTGAGCACCGGATAGTGCGTGTGCCCATGCGTCGCGATGAGCTCGTCCAGTTCGACGACGGTCGCCGTGCCCCTGATGGTGATCACTTCGACCCTTGGCACCATCACCTCTTCGGCGGTGTGCTCGGAGAAGGCCAGCGCCCGTTCGAGGACGTCGGCCTGGCTGCCCGGCAGGCGTCCGTGGGCCTCGGACTCGCCGATGATGTGGCTGAGCTCCTCCAGGGTGGCACCGTGGTGCAGCTCCTCGACCGGCTCGATGCCCACGGCCCGCAGCAGGCGGTTCGCTGTGGTGTCGAACAGCTTGATGATCGGGCCGGCGACGGCGAGGTAGATCAGGGTGGAGGTGGCCAGCGCGCGCGCCAGCGGCTCGGGTTTCGCCAGAGCGAGGTTCTTGGGAGCCAGCTCGCCCAGCACCATCTGGATGACGGTGGCGAGCGCGAAACCTATGCCCAGCGCCACTCCGTCGACCGCGCCTGCGGGCAGGCCGATGGCGGTCAGCGCTGGGGCGATGAGCTCGGCGAGCGCGGGCCGGGCGATGAAGCCCACCACCAGCGCGGTGACGGTGATGCCGAGCTGGGCGCCGGAGAGCATGAACGACAGCCGCTCCATCACCTTGACCGCCTTGGCGGCCTTCTTGTCGCCGGCCGCGGCCTGCTGCGACAGGGCGAGCCGGTCGGCGGTTACGTAGGCGAACTCCTGGGCGACGAAGTAGCCGGTGGCCAGGGTGAGGAGGAAGATGGCCAGCAGGCCGAGAGCCACGGTCATCCCGCAGACCTCCAGCGCGCGAGCGTGTATGTACTACCTGGGTCCGCTGACACGGACACCACCACCGTTCCTTCCTGTCGGTCACCAGCTCGCGACGTGCTGAGGGAGCACTTTTGCCTGAAACGTGATCCGATCGGTCCAACAACACCAAATCGGACACATTTATCTAACGGGCGAGCCGGCACCAAAGTGCCGAATGTGATCCGTATCTCAGACGGACTCCTCTGCGGATCGGAGTTTCGACTGTCCGGAGCTGACTGCCCTCTCGCGGGGGGCCATCGTCCGGTCACTTGACGGGACAAATCCCCTGATTTCCCCATCAATCGCAACCCTGCTCTCACCTGGAAGGACACGGTTTGCTGGCCGCCGGAACCAGTCTTCGACGTTGATCGTTCAGGCGGGTGGCTGACACATGCCATCAACCGTCGACAGGGAGAACAAGCCGTGGTCTTCAAACGGATGCTGGGTGCCTTCGGTGTAGGCGCCCCCTCGGTGGACACCGTCCTGACCACCCCGCGGATCCAGCCGGGAGGGATGCTCACCGGCGAAGTACGGCTCACCGGCGGCGACTTCGACGCCGAGATCGAGCACATCACCCTCGGTCTGGTCGCTCGGGTCGAGGTCGAGCACGGTGACGGAGAGGGAGCCGGAGTGGGCGAGTTCTCCCGCGCTCAGGTCTCCGGCCCGTTCGTCCTCCGCAAGGGCGAGAACCGCAGCATCGACTTCAGCGTCTCCGTGCCGTGGGAGACCCCCATCAGCGAGATCGGCGGCCAGCACCTCAACGGAATGGCGCTGGGCGTGCGCACGGAGCTCGCCATCGCCAAGGCCGTCGACAAGGGCGACCTCGACATGGTCGCGGTCGAGCCGCTGCCCTCCCAGCTGCGCATCCTGCAGGCGTTCCTGCAACTCGGCTTCCACTTCAAGTCGGCGGACCTGGAGGTGGGGCAGATCTACGGCTCCGGCCAGCAACTGCCGTTCTACCAGGAGATCGAGTTCTACCCGCCGCCCCAGCACGCGGGGAGCGTCGGCGAGGTCGAGCTGACCTTCATCGCCAACCCGGGCGGAGTGGAGGTCATCCTGGAGGCCGACAAGCGGGCCGGCCGCTACGGCGACGACGCCATCGGCCGCTTCACCATCAGCCACGACGACGCCATGCACACCGACTGGCCGGGCGAGCTCGACCGCTGGCTGGCCGGACTCAGCCAATACGGCAGCCACCAGGGCGGCCACCACGGCGGCTTCGGTCACGACGGCTACGGCCACGATGACCACCACCATGGCGGCTACGGCCATTCGCAGCACCATGGGCATCACGAGCACCGGAGCGGCCCCGGCATGGGCGCGGTGGTGGCGGCCGGCGCCGCCGGCGTGGTCGGCGGTCTCGTGGCGGGGGAGATCATCGAGGAGATCTTCGAAGACGACGAGGAAGAGGGATAGGGCGGCTGCCGAGGGGCTACCTGGCTGCGCGGCCGGTCCGGTCCAGTCCGGCCGCCAACTGAGTGATCGCCGTGTCGACCTGCCGGCCGAGCAGCGTCGTGTCCAGCGGCTGGTCCGAGCCCGCTGTCTGCTGGAGCCATTGGTCCATGACGACGCGGAGCGCTGTCAGGGCGGCCGCCGCGCACAGGAGCGGATAGAGGGCATCTCCGGATCGTTCGGCTGTGCGGTCCGCGGCGGGCGGCGTCGCCGGGTGATCGATGTGCTCGGCGATCGCTTCGGCCAGCGCTTGCTCCTGGGCGGCGAGCACGGCCAGTTGCTGGGGCACCAGCGTGGGGGAGGCACGGATCAGCTGCATGGCGCGGATGTAGTCGCGGCTGGCGACGTCGCTCTGGTTCATGACGACCAGCACGGCCTCTGGAGCGCCGCCTCGCGGAGCGCGGCGCGGGTGGCCTGCTTCTTGCGTTCGCGGCGGCCGACGACCGGCTCGGCGTCACCCCCCCATGTCAGGACCAGGCGACCGGCAGGGCGTGCACGCCGAAGATGAGCATTTCGTCGCGCAGCGGCACCTGCTCCGCGGGCACCGTCAGACGCAGGTCCGGCAGGCGAGTGATCAGCTCCCTGAGGCCGACCTGCATTTCGATGCGGGCCAGCTGCTGGCCCAGGCACTGGTGGACGCCGTGCCCGAAGGCCAGGTGCGGCGTGCGGGGGCGCTTCACGTCGAGCCGGTCGGGATCGGGCCACTGCTGGGGGTCGCGGTTGACCTCGGGGGTGGCGATGACGACCGTTGCGCCGGCGGGGATGTCCGCGCCGCCCAGGGTGACGGGCTCGGTCGTGACGCGGCTGACGCCGAGCTGGATGATGGTCAGGTAGCGCAGCAGCTCCTCGACCGCGTTGTCGATCAGGTCAGGGTCGGCGCACAGCGCGGCGAGCTGGTCGGGGTGTTCGAGCAGGGCGAAGGCGCTCAGGCCCAGCATGTTCGCGGTGGTCTCATGGCCGGCGCCGAGCAGGACGAGGGCGACGTCGACCAGCTGGGCGTCGGTCAGCGGCGGGTCGGCGTCGTGGACGAGCCCGGACAGCAGGTCATCGGCCGGGTTGGCGCGCTTGTCGGCCACGAGGCGCTGCATGAACGCGTACAGCTCGGCGCTCGCGACGGCTCGTTCCTCGGCGGTGGCGTTGGCGTTCAGCCCGATGGCGGTGCGTTCCTGGAACTCGGCCCGGTCGGCATAGTCGACGCCGAGCAGCTCACAGATGATCAGCGAGGGCAGCGGCAGCGCGAACGCGGGCACCAGGTCGGCCTCGGTGCCGGCCGCCTTCATGGCCTCGATGTGCTCGACGGCGATCTCGGTGACCCGGTCCTCCAGCGCCCGCATCCGCCGCACGGTGAACTGGCCGGTCAGCAGCCGCCGGATGCGGGTGTGCTCGGGCGGGTCCATGAAGACGAAGAAGCCGTCCTCGCGGCTCTCGACGGCCGGACCCGGCGGCAGGGTCCCGGCCTCGAACTCGGCCACCTCGTGCGGCTGCAGCGACGTGGCCTCACGATGGCGGACCCTGTCCGCGCTGAAGCGCGCGTCCGACAGCACGGTACGGGCCTCTTCGAAGCCGGTCACCAGCCAGGCCCGCGCGCCGTTGAGCAGCTGCAGGGGCTGGACCGCGTCCTGACCGCGCCGCTCCAGCAGGCCAGGCGGCGGATCGAACGGGCAACGGCCGCGCTCGACCATGTCCGCGGGGATGATCCGGCGCATCGCCGTGGGATTGGCCTTGGGGGAGTCCTCGGTCAGACTGTCGTCGTCCACGGGCACATCCTGTTCTCGGGCGGAGCCGCTCACCGGCCGCCCGCAGCGAAAGACGGACCCACACCATAAAAGATGCATGACGCGCATCAATGCGCGTCATGCGCGGATATTGGGCGCGGCTCAGGAATCAAGTACGGCGGCGACGGCTTCGATCTCGACGAGCTGGTTGGCGTAACCCAGCACGGTGACGCCCATCAGGGTGCTCGGTACGTCGTGATCACCGAACGAGTCCCGGACCACCCGCCAGGCACTCACCAGGTCCTCCTGCCGCGTGGACGCGACGAGAACCCTGGTGTTGATGACGTCCCGCAGCGATGCGCCGGAGGCGGCGAGCGCGACCCGCATGTTCTCGATGGCCTTGGCCGCCTGACCCGCGTAGTCGCCGATGGCCGCCGTCGAACCGTCCTCGTTCAGTGGGCAGGCTCCGGCGAGGAAGATCAGTCGTGACTCGGCGGGCGCGGTGGCCGCGTACGCGTACTCGGCGACGTCGGACAGGGAAGCGGAGCGGATCAACGTGATGGCGCGAGGCATGGTCGTTCGGTTCCATTCGCATTCGACTGCAAAGCGACCAGCCTGGCACAGCCGTTCCAGCTTCAGCCTCCTGTTTTTCGCCGGTCAGTCGGTGCCGGCCTCCATCGCGGCGCGGTCGAGCATCTGGTCCTCGTCGGAGACCTCGCCACGCGAGGCGATGGCCTCGGCGCCGCCTTCCGGCATCTCGCCGATCAGCTCGGTCGGGGCCGCCGGGGGGACGCCGATGAGCGCGGGGTGGGTGGTGCCGACCATGCCCAGGGTGGCGTACTGCTCAAGCCTGGAGCGCGAGTCGGCGATGTCGAGGTTGCGCATGGTGAGCTGGCCGATCCGGTCCACCGGGCCGAACGCGGAGTCCTCGGTGCGCTCCATCGACAGCTTGTCCGGGTGGTAGCTGAACGCCGGGCCGGACGTGTCCAGGATCGAGTAGTCCTCGCCACGCCGCAGCCGCAGCGTCACCTCGCCGATGACAGCAGTGCCGACCCAGCGCTGCAGCGACTCGCGCAGCATCAGCGCCTGCGGGTCGAGCCAGCGGCCCTCGTACATCAGCCGGCCCAGCCGCCGTCCCTCCGTGTGGTAGTACGCCAGCGTGTCCTCGTTGTGGATGGCGTTGACCAGGCGTTCGTACGCCGCGTACAGCAACGCCATTCCGGGCGCCTCGTAGATGCCTCGGCTCTTGGCCTCGATGACCCGGTTCTCGATCTGGTCGGACATGCCGAGGCCGTGCCGTCCGCCGATCGCGTTGGCCTCCAGCACCAGGTCGATCGGGGTGGCGAACTCCTTGCCGTTGATCGTCACCGGCCGGCCCTGGTCGAAGCCGATGGTCACGTCCTCGGCGGCGATCTCGACCTCGGGGTCCCAGAAGCGCACGCCCATGATCGGATCGACGGTCTCGATGCCGGTGTCCAGGTGCTCCAGCGTCTTGGCCTCGTGGGTGGCGCCCCAGATGTTGGCGTCGGTCGAGTAGGCCTTCTCGGTGCTGTCGCGGTAGGGCAGGTCGTGGGCGAGCAGCCACTCCGACATCTCCTTGCGCCCGCCGAGCTCGGAGACGAAGTCGGCGTCGAGCCAGGGCTTGTAGATGCGCAGGTGAGGGTTGGCCAGCAGGCCGTAACGGTAGAACCGCTCGATGTCGTTGCCCTTGAAGGTCGAGCCGTCGCCCCAGATCTGGACGTCGTCCTCGAGCATCGCCCGGACCAGCAGGGTGCCCGTCACGGCACGACCGATCGGCGTGGTGTTGAAGTACGCCCGCCCGCCCGAGCGGATGTGGAACGCGCCACAGGCGAGCGCGGCCAGGCCCTCCTCGACCAGCACCGCCCGGCAGTCGACCAGGCGTGCGACCTCGGCTCCGTAGGCCCGCGCACGGCCGGGCACCGAGGCGATGTCGGGCTCGTCGTACTGGCCGATGTCGGCGGTGTAGGTGCACGGAACGGCACCCTTGTCGCGCATCCAGGCGACGGCGACGGAGGTGTCGAGCCCACCTGAGAAGGCGATGCCGACGCGCTCGCCGATGGGCAGGGAGGTGAGAACCTTGGACATGGAACAAGAGTATGCATGGTGGCGCATGTTCATGCAACATCCGGCACGGTCCAGCATCGGAACCCGCGAATCGGGGTCACCGCAGGCCGGGTTCTACGAGAGGTCGAGGACGAGGCCGGGGGTGGCGACGCCGATCGGGCCGTCGTACTCGGACTCGGCGGCGGCCCGGGCGGCTGTGGGGTCCGTGCCGGGTTGCAGATGCGTCAGGAGCAGCTGCCGGGCTCCGGCCTCCCGGGCCTGCCGGCCTGCCTGGCGGGCGCTCGTCAGATGACGCCGCGAATCCTCGGGGACCTGCTCCGCGTACGTGGCCTCGGCCAGGAGCAGGTCGGCGTCGCGGGCCAGGGCCACCACCTCGGGGCTGGGGCCGGAGTCGCCGGTGTAGGCGAGCGCCCGCCCGCCCGCCGCCAGCCGTACGCCGGCGTTGGGGACCGAGTGCGGCAGCGGGCGGGTCCGCGCCTGGAACGGGCCGAGGTCGAGCAGGTCGCCGGCGGTGAACTCGCGCAGGACGCAGGCGTCGGCCAGCGCCCTCGGACGGTCCAGCGCGAGCACCGCGTCCAGCGCTCCGGGCAGTGAGTACACGGGCAACGGTGACGACGGGTCGTCACAGAACGTCCGCGCTCGCAGGAGCGGGTTCAGGTCGGCGCAGTGATCGGGATGCCCGTGGGTGACGAACACGGCGTCGACCTCGTCGGCGGTGATCCGTTCCAGCAGCCGTGGCACCGTCGCGTAGCCGGGGTCGATGAGCAGCCTGAACCCGTCGTGCTCCACGAGGTAGCCACTGCAGGCCTGACCCGCGCCCGGCCACGCGCCGCATCCACCCAGGACCGTCAACAGCATGCACGGATCCTAGCTAGTACTCCAGCCGTAGATCGTGATCTTCATGTCTGAGCGGCTTGTCGCCGGTAGTGGCCCACCACGTAGCCGCGAAGGTCGTCGCGGACGGCGTCAGCGTCCCACTTGGCCCGGCTGAGCAGGTGCTGCATGCCGTCCGGGGTCCTCTCCCCGGCCCGTTCGGCGATCGTCCAGCAGTTCGTGCGCGGTAGGTAGGAGAGAGGCTCACAGCCCAGAACCGCCCGTCGCGTCGATCACCCGGCCGGTCACCCAGCGTGCGTCGTCGGAGGCGAGGAAGGCCACGATGTCAGCCACGTCTTTCGGCTGCCCGACCCGGCCCAGCGCGGCCAGGGACGCCGCGTGGGCTTCGGCCTGCGGATTGCCGCGTAGCCAGCTTGCGTTGACATCCGTGTCGATGATGCCGGGCGCCACCGAGTTCGCGGTGATGCCTCGGGGCCCCAATTCCTTGGCGAGGTTGAGGGTGAAGGTGTCGAGTGCGCCCTTGGTGGCGCCGTAGGCGATGATCTCTGGCATGGCGAGGCGAGCCGCGCCGCTGGAGATGTTGATGATCCGCCCTCCGTCGCGCAGCCGCTCCAGCCCTTGCTGCACGATGAAGAACGGTGCGCGGACGTTCACGGCGAAGATCTCGTCGAAGCCGTCCTCGGTCAGCGACGCCAGATCAGAGCTGCGGCCGATGCCGGCGTTGTTGACGATGATGTCGACGGCTCCGCCAGGTGTGTATTCGTCGGCATGGGCGTCGAAAGCAGCCCACAGGGAGCCCGCGTCGCCGTGCCGTCCCAACTCCGCGTGCAGGGCGAAGGCCCGGCCGCCGTCCTCGCGGATGCGTTCAACGACCTCGTTCGCCGCTGTCTCGCTGCGCGCGTAGGCGACGGCGATGGTGGCGCCGTCCCGGCCGAGACGTTGCGCGATGGCTCGGCCTATGCCGCGGCTGCCGCCTGTGACCAGTGCGATCTTTCCCTCAAGTGTGCGTGTGCCCATAGCTGTTAGCTACTCCTCAATTTATTGAGCGATAACTCAATAAAGAAGGTAGCACGTCTTCTTGAGTGAGCGCTCTAAAATGGAGGAGTGACTGAGACACGCGCGAAGCGAGGGCGGCCGAGGGAGTTCGACCGCGCCGCGGCACTGACCGCGGCCACCCATCTGTTCTGGGAACGCGGCTACGCGGCCACCTCCATCGGCGAGTTGACCGAGGCGATGGGCATCAGGCCCGGCAGCCTGTACGCGGCCTTCAGGGATAAGAAGTCTCTGTTCAAGGAAGTGGTGCACAGCTATGGGCGCTCACCCGTGGGCGCCTTCATGGGCGTTGCCCTTGAGGAGGAACCCACCGCCCACGCCGCGTTCACCCGCATCCTGCGTGAGGCGGCGGTCATCTATTCCGACCCCGCCCACCCGGCCGGATGCATGACGATCAGCGCAGCCACCAACGTCACCCCGCAAGACGCCGAGGTGGAGGCATTCCTGCGCAACCTACGCAACGAGAACCTGGACGCCTTCGTAGCCCGCCTACACCTGGCGCGCCAGGCTGGCGAGCTATCCGATGCGGCCAACCCCCATGCGCTGGCCGCGTACTTCGCCACGGTCATCCAGGGCATGTCGCAGCGCGCCCGCGACGGGGCTGCGGCGGCCGAGCTGACCGAAACCGCCGAACTGGCCCTGGCCGCCTGGCCTGCGGCACGACACTGATCCCGCGCGCCAACCTGCCATCTCGCCTGCCCGGCCACACTGAACGCCAAGATCACGATCTACAACTGGAGTACTGGTCCGGTGGCTGCGACGGGCTCGCCGGTCAGAACGCGGAGTCTTCGCCGGGCGGGTCCACACGAGAACGGACGATCACGTGGAGGCATCGCGCTCGGCAGGTGTGGCGGCGCGGTGGAGTACCGGTCGAGCGGATCTGAGGGGCGACGGCGGAGAATGGGCGGATGGACGCTCGGCGGGCTCGCGAGAGGTTCCGCGGCGAGCGGGTCGCCCGCCTCGCCACGGTGAGCGGCGACGGCGAGCCGCATCTGGTGCCCGTCACGTTCGCCGTGGCCGGCGACCAGGTGATGATCGCGGTCGATCGCAAACCCAAGACGACGACGAACCTGAGGCGGCTGCGCAACATCCGGGCACACCCCCGGGTGACTCTCCTGGCCGACCACTACGAGGACGACTGGGCGCGCCTGTGGTGGGTACGCGCCGACGGCTCCGCCCGCGTCGTCGAGAGCGGGACGGCCTGGGTGTCGGCGATCGACGCCCTGGCCGAGAAGTACGACCAGTACCGGACGAGCCGGCCGGAGGGGCCGGTGATCCTGGTGGACGTGTCCCGCTGGTCCGGCTGGTCCTCGTCGGAATAGGGCTGGTCCCGCGGGCGGCGACGGATCGTCAGGCGGTAGCCGTGGCGCCCGGTAGCGGCGCGGTGGCGGGTGCGCCCGCCAGGCGTCCGGCCACGAACTGCGCGAACGCCCCGTGGGCGACCACCGTCGTGCCGAAGGCCACGACGATCACCACGATGAGCGGCATGCGGGAGTCGGGGGCCAGGAGGACGGCCGCGCCGTCGGCGAAGCCGGTGGTCGCCATGGCCCAGCCCGTGACCGCCGCGGTCACCCATCGGCCGGCCACCCGCACCACGGGCGGCCCGCCCGCCGTCACGGCAGCGGGCACGGCGAGGACGGTGAAGACCATGATGATCCCCGCGGTCCCGGCGACGGTGAAGGTGCTCTCCTCGGCGGCCGCCACCGTGATCGCGCTCATCAGCAGGCGAGCCGTCATGCCGATGACGATGCCGGCGGCCAGCGCTCCGCCGACTGCCGCGGCGGCCACGCGCCTCAGGCGGCCTCGCCGCTCGAACAGTTTCCCCATGCCTCACCTTCCACGTTGAGAAGGTTTGTATCGGTCCAAATCCGCCAGAGCAATGCCCGATAAATTCCGTTATGTGGCCGTTATTCTTGATAAATAGCGTTACAAGAAGTTTGGGACGGGCGAACGAGATGTCCGACAGCTGCCAGCCAGCGTCGCCCGCCAGGGGCGACAGTGGGCGGCGTGACAGCTACGCACACTCCCATAGAGTCCAACATCCTCTACTTCGGCACCCCGGTCGTACTGATCTCCACGACGAACGAGGACGACACCCCCAACCTGGCCCCCATGTCGTCGGCCTTCTGGCTCGGCTGGCGGGGCATGCTGGGCCTGGGCGCGAGGTCACAGACGGCGCGGAACCTGCTCCGAACCCGCGAATGCGTCCTCAACCTGCCCTCCGACCAGCTGGCGGCGGCCGTCGACCGGCTCGCGCTGACCACCGGCCGCGATCCGGTCCCTGAGCGCAAGCACGAGCGCGGCTACCGCTACGTGCACGACAAGTTCGAACGGGCAGGGCTCACCCCGGTGGAGTCGGAGACGGTCCGGCCACCGCGCGTGGCCGAATGCCCGGTGGCCATGGAGGCCGTGGTCGAGGCGGTCCACCCGGTGGCCGACGAGGACGAGGCGCAGCGCGGCGGCATCATGGCGTTCGAGGTGCGGGTGTGCCGCCTCTGGGTGCACGACGAGATCCGGCTGGCGGGCACCGACGACCACATCGACCCCGACGCCTGGCGGCCGTTGATCATGAGCTTCCAGAAACTGTACGGTCTCGGGCCGCAGGTGCATCCGTCCACACTGGCCCGGATTCCCGAGCGGTTCTATCGCGGTCCCGACCTCGACCGGGTTCGCCGGGTGGCCAGTTCCTAGACGGCAGGTGTGGAGGTCCGCCCGAGGCCGGGCATGGTGAGGAGAAGGGGATGGAAGAGGCCGCACCCGTCACACACCCGTTCACACGCCGGCACTGGAGGGTTCGAGTAGCCGGCGCCTGACGCGGCCGGCATCCACACCGAAGGAGAAGTCCCATGCCGTTGGTCAATGTGAAGGTCATCGAAGGGGTGTTCACCGAGGCCCAGAAGGCCGAGATGGTCACGGCGCTCACCGACGCGATGGTCGGCGTCGAGGGGGAGGCCATGCGCCCGGTGACGTGGGTCGTCATCGAGGAGGTCAAGAGCGGAGACTGGGCGATCGGCGGCAAGCCGCTGACCACCCAGGACGTGCAGGCGTTGGCCGCGGGAGCGCCCGCCGGCTGACGAAGGCCCGGCGGGCGCGTGGCATGGCGGCCGGCGCGTCACGCCGGGCTGTTCCCGTGGCGGTCGCCGGGTGACAATCGCGCGGAGGGGGTGAGGCCATGGTGACCATCAGGGTGCTGGGGCCGCCGGCCATCGAGCGAGACGGCCGTCCGGTCCGTCCGCCACGGGGGCGCAAGGCGTGGGCTCTGCTCAGCTACCTGCTGCTGGCCGATCGCCCGCCCAGCCGCAGGCGGCTGGCCGAATTGCTCTTCGCCGACGCCAACGATCCGCTGGGGGCGCTGCGGTGGACGCTCGCCGAGTTACGCCGGGCCTTGGGGGTGCCGGGCGTGCTGGGGGGCGATCCCGTCGTCATGGCACTAGGTGACGACGTGGTCGTGGACGTCCACCTGCTCGTCGACGAGCACGCCCAGCGGGCCACGCTCCTGGAGCTCGACGGGGAACTGCTCGAAGGCGTGCGCCTGGAGTCGAGCCCCGACTTCGAGTCGTGGCTGGCGGTGGAACGGCACCGCGTCTCGGCCACGGTGGAGGCGCTGCTGCGCCAGGAGGCGGTCGCCCTGCTGGCCGGCGGGTGCCCGGGTGACGCGCTTCCCTACGCCAGGCGTGCGGTGGCGCACAATCCGCTTGAGGAAGGCAACCACGAGCTGCTGGTCAGGATCCTGGCCGTGGAGGGCGATCGTCAGGCGGCGCTGCGGCAGGTCGCGATCTGCGCGGACATCCTGCGGCGCGAGCTGGGAGTCGAGCCCTCCACGGCGCTGCGGGAGGCGGCCGACACCGCTCCGGGCTCGCCGATGGCGCTGCCGCTGAGCGGCTCGGTGGCGGCCGCCAGTCAGCTCGAAGCCGGCCGCGCCGCCATCGCGGCCGGCGCGGTGGACGCGGGCCTGCAGTGCCTGCGCCGGGCCGTGGCCGACGCGGGCCGCTGCCGCGACGCCGCACTGCAGGGCCGTGCGCTGGTCGCGCTGGGCAGCGCGCTGATCCACGCGGTGCGCGGCCGGGACGAGGAGGGGGCGGTGCTTCTCCAGGAGGCGATCCCGCTGGCCGGTCAGGCGGGTGACCGTGTCGCCGTGGGCACCGCCTACCGGACGCTGGGGTTCGCCGAGGTGCAGGCGGGCCGGCGTCGCACCGCCGACATCTGGCTGGGCAAGGCCCAGATGCTGGCCGAGACCGACGAGGAGATCGCCGCGCTGCTGGGGGTGCGGGGCATGAACGCCTCCGACCGCGGCGACTACCCGGCCGCCTTCGGGCACCTGGAGGAGTCGGTCGAGCGGGCCGGCCGGTGCGGCGATCACCGGCAGCAGGCCTGGTCGCTGTCGATCCTGGCCCGCGCTCACCTGCTGCGCGCCGAGTACAGCCAGGCCGAGGTCGCGCTGACGCGCTCCCTGGAGCTGATCCAACAGCAACGCTGGATGGCGTTCCTGCCCTGGCCGCAGACCCTGAGAGCCGAGCTCGACCTGTACGCCGGCAACGTCGACGGGGCCGCCGCCCGGCTCGAAGGGGCCTGGGTGCTGGCCTGCCAGCTCAACGATCCGTGCTGGGAGGGCATGGCCGCGCGCGGGCTCGGCCTGCTGAACGCCAGCCGGGGTGACCACGCCGCCGCCGCGAAGTGGCTGACCGAGGCGGTGTCGCGGTCCACCCGGATGCCCGACCGTTACCAGTGGGTGCACGCGTACGCGCTGGACGGCGCGATCACCACCGCCCTCGACCGGGGAGAGGAGGACCGGGCCAGGCCACTCGTCGTGGCTCTGGCCTCGCTCGCGGCCCGCTGCGACATGCGCGAGCTCGTCGTCCGGGCCCAGCTGCACCGGTGGCGTCTCGGCGATCCGACGGCGCTCGCCGCCGCCCGGCTGCTCGGGGCGGACGTCGACAATCCCGCGCTGACCCGCCTTATGGACGCGGCCGGCCGGGCGGGCTGAGCCCGGTCCACGGTTCACACGCTCGCTCACACGCCTGTGCCCCACGCTCTGACCAGGACGAGCGAAACGGCTGCGTGAGAAGCTGACTTACTAGACGCCCTGGCGCATGGCCCGGTTGCCCAGCACGAGGCCGCCGACGGCGACCACGAGCGTGGCGGCGGTGCCGTACAGGACGGAGAGGTTGGTGAGGTCTCCGGCGAACAGGGCGCGCTGCGCGTCGACGATGTAGGTGATCGGGTTGAGATTGCCGATCACCCGCAGCCAGCCCGGCCCGGCGTCCATCGGCAGGAGCACGCCCGAGAGCAGCAACAGCGGGAACAACAGGACCTGGGTCACGATGTAGAACAGGGTGCCGTCCGGGGCCGACTTGATGGCCAGCACGAACGACAGGGCGCCGAGGCCGACCCCGAGGGCGACCAGCATGGCCAGCCCGGCCAGCACGCCCGCCGGGTGCAGCTGGAAGCCGAGCGGCAACGCCAGCACGATGATCAGCACGGCCTGGGCCAGCAGGACCACCATCGTCTTCATCGTCCTGCCGACCAGCATGGCCGTCCGGTTCATCGGGGAGACCAGCATGCGCTCCATCGAGCCGCCGATCAGGTCGACCAGCAGCGTGTAGCCGGCCGCCATCGGCCCCGACAGGCACATCATCACCAGGATGCCCGGCACGAACCACTGCCAGGTCGAGCCCACCGCCCCGTCCAGCAGCGAGCCGAACAGGAACAGGAACAGCAGCGGCTGCCCCATGTCGAAGAGCAGGCCCATCGGCTCGCGGATGGAGGGTGTGATCTCGCGGGTGAAGACGGTCGCGGTGTCACGCAGGAATGTCGTCATCGGTGAGGCTCCTTCCGGTGAGCGCCAGGAACACGTCGTCGAGCGTGGGGCGGGAAGTCTCAGCGGTGGCGACCTTGACGCCGGCCGCCTCCAGCGTGCGCAGATACTCCGGCAGGGCCGCCGCGGCGTTGGGCACCCGGAGCCGGACGGTGGTGCCCTCGGCGGTGGCCTCGCCGATCCGCGCCGCCGTCTCCGCCTCCTGCGCGGTGTTCGTGGTGATCGTGATCTGGTCGCCGGCCAGGTCGTTCTTGAGCTTGGCGGCGGTGCCGTCCGCGATGATCCGGCCGTTGTCGATGATCACCACCCGCTCGGCCATGCTGTCGGCCTCCTCCAGGTAGTGGGTGGTCAGGAAGAGCGTCGTGCCGTACGCCTCGCGCAGCCGCAGGATGTGCGTCCAGATGTCGGCGCGGCTCTGCGGGTCGAGGCCGGTGGAGGGCTCGTCGAGGAAGAGCAGCTCGGGGCGGTGGATGAGGCCGAGGGCGATGTCGAGGCGGCGTCGCTGGCCGCCCGAGAGCGTGCCGGGCTTGCGCTGGGCGAGCGGGCCGAGGTCGAGCAGGTCGAGCAGTTCGTCGGCGCGCTCGCGGGCCTGTGCCGTGGTCAGTCCGTAGGCGCGCCCCTGGACGACCAGCTCGTCGCGGGCACGGAAGTTCTCGCCGGCGCCGTTCTTCTGGCCGACGTAGCCGATGCGGGCGCGGACCTTGGCCGGCTCGCGGGCCACGTCGTGGCCGGCCACGGTGGCGGTGCCGCTGGTGGGAGGCAGCAGGGTGGTGAGCATGCGCAGCGTGGTGGACTTGCCCGCGCCGTTCGGGCCGAGGAAGGCGACCAGCTGTCCGGTCTCGACGTCTAGGTCGATGCCGCGGACGGCTTCGACGGTCTGTTTTTTCACCTTGAACACTCGGGTCAGTCCCCGGGTGTGAATCATGGTCGTGCTCCTCCGGGCATGGCAAAGAAACCCCTGGTCGGGGGCCGTTTGGGATCGGAATTCATCTTGGGGCGCGGAAACCGGATTTGGCAAACGTGAATGTTACGTACACATACGGCTCTGACCTGCGAAAACAGCGACATGGGCGGCGGTCCTGTCAGCGCGATTTCAGGGCCCCTGACATGCGGTTATCCGGCGTCCGTGAAAGTTTTTCCGGCGAACGGGCGGGGTGACTCCTGCAGAACTCCTTCTGCGCGACTTTTAACGCCATAAGGCAGGATCAAGGAGGGGGAAGTTCGGGCGGGCGAGGGGAGTTCGGGGTGTCGGGGAGGCGCCGGCTGGCACTGGTGACCGCCCTCGTCCTGCTGACCGCCACGGGGTCGGTGCCGTTCCGGCCGAACGTCTTACCGGAGATCGTGTGGATCGCCTTCGCGATCGAGGAGCGGGAGGTCGTCTACTCGTGGGGCGGCGGACACGCCGAGGATCCAGGCCCGTCCAAGGGCACCTGCCTGGGCTACACCGGCAAGATCAAACCCTGTCCGGCGGCCGACACGCGGGGGCTCGACTGCTCGGGTTTCACCCGATGGGTGTACGCGCTGGCGCACGGGGCCGACGTGCTCGGTCCGGGCAACACCGATGACCATGTGCGGAAGATGCGCCGGGTGCGTACCGCCAGACCCGGCGACCTCGTCTTCTTCGGGAAAATCACGAAAAAGCGCGTTAAGACCCACCACGTCGGGATCTATCTGGGCGACGGGAAGATGATCAACGCTCCCGAGACGGGAGCCGTCGTCCGGGTCGACCCGATCGGCCAGATCAGGGACTTCGCCGGTTTCTATCGCCTCTGAGGCCGTCTCGGTATGGCTGTAACGCGTGTCACGTCCCGGAAATTGAGAGACCCGAGGGCTACTCTGTGCCGCTATGGACAGGCGATGGGTGGGCACGGACGGCATCGAGGTGATCCCGATGGTGCGGGCGGGGCGGCAGGTGCTGCGCGTGCGCCGTCATGGGGGGCTCGTCGCCGACTGCGTCTCCGTCGCCGAGGTGGCCCGGCTCGTCGACCTCGCCGATCTCTGCGAGGTCGTCGAGTTGCCCCGGCCGCGGGGCTACGAGGCGGTCGGATAGTCGCCCTGACAAGTTCGCATCATGGCTGGACCCCGTGTATGGTTACACCTGTCCGCAGCGCGGACAGGCCCCTATAGCTCAGTCGGCAGAGCGTCTCCATGGTAAGGAGAAGGTCAACGGTTCGATTCCGTTTGGGGGCTCCAGCTTGGATGAGCCTCACCGGGAATCTCAGGTGGGGCTCTTGTCGTTGATTTCAGTGGTCGGGTGTTCTTGGGGCATACTAGGAGCACCTCACCTGATCAGGCGGAGTTCGTATGCGCTCCCCAGGTCAGGTATCCTCTACGGGCCGGGGGTTTCGTCCGGCTCAAAGGCGGAGTAGCTCAGTCAGGCAGAGCAAACGGCTCATAATCGTTGTGTCGCCGGTTCAAGTCCGGCCTCCGCTACTGCCCTTTCTCAGGTCGTCGACCTGAGTTGGGGCATGTCCTAATCCCGAACGTAGAAAGGCACTCCCACGTGGCTGCCACCGACGTTAGGCCGAAGATCACGCTGGCCTGCCAGGAGTGCAAGCACCGCAACTACATCACGCGGAAGAACCGGCGAAACGACCCGGATCGGCTTGAGCTGAAGAAGTACTGCCCCAACTGCCGCTGCCACCGCGCGCACCGCGAGACCCGCTAGCTCTTTCCGAGCGCGGTCTTGCCGGGCAGCACTTGCCTGGTTCACATCGCACAACCGGCGTCCCGACCGTGGGCGCCGGTTTGTCGTGTCTGCACTCCGTTCCGACGTCCCGGCTTCTCGTCTCGCTGCCGCGTGTCCACATCCCCGGCGGCGGGCAAAATCGCGGACGTCCCCGGCGACAGCCGAACCTTGTTCTGTTAGCGTCTGCTCCAATGTCGGCGGACCTGCGAGGGAGCACAGATGGCCTTGAACCGTGACTTCGTTGGAAGGACGTACGCGTCCACGACACCGTACGAGGTCAGCCGGGTGAAGATCAGGGAGTTCGCCGCGGCGATCGGTGATCACAACCCGATCTACCGCGACAAGGAGGCCGCCCAGGCCGCCGGGCATCCCGACGTGGTCGCACCACCGACCTTCCCCATCGCGTTCAGCCTGCAGAGCGGCGGCGAGGCGCTGGCCGACCCTGACCTCGGCCTCAACTTCGCCATGGTGGTCCACGGCGAGCAGCGGTTCGAGTACCACCGGCCGATCTACGCGGGAGACGAGCTGGTCACCAGCTCGACGATCACCGACATCCGCAGCGCCGGCCGCAACGAGCTGCTCACGGTCAGGAGCGACATCGCGACCGTGGCCGGCGAGCCGGTCTGCGTCAGCTACAACACGATCGTCGAGCGCGGAGGAGCGGCCTGATGACAGCCACGGTGAAGTACGACGAGGTCGAGGTCGGCCAGCAGATCCCGGCCGCCGACTACCCGGTGCGCAGGCTCGACCTGGTGATGTACGCGGGAGCCTCCGGCGACTTCAACCAGATCCACTGGAACGAGCGGTTCGCCAAGGCCGTGGGGCTGCCCGACGTCATCGCCCACGGGATGTTCACGATGGCGCAGGGCGGTCGGTTCGTCACCGACTGGGCGGGCGACCCCGGCGCCGTCGTCGACTACGGGGTGAGGTTCTCGTCGATGGTGGTCGTCCCCGACGACGACCAAGGGGCCGTGATCACGGTCAGCGGCGTGATCGAGGAGAAGCTGGACGACAAGCGCGTGGTCGTCGCCCTGACGGCCAGGTCGGGCGACGCCCGGGTGCTGTCGAAGGCCCGGGCCGTGGTGCGGCTGGCCTGACCGCGCCGCGACGAGGCTGCGATGAGGCTGCGATGAGGCTGCGACGAGGCCGCGATGACCCGCGGCGATGCGGCGATGGCGCGATGATAGGGCGCGCGGCTCCAGGGTAGGCGTGTGCCTATGACTGAAGCCCCACATCATGTCAAGGTCTGGCCCACGGTCCGTTCGATCCCGGTCTCGGCGGTGACCGATGACTCACCGCCGAGTCAGCTGCTACCTCCGCGGATCGAGGACGTGGCCGGCACCAGCGGCACCGGCCGTGACTCCACGGGCGGTGCCGCGACCGGTGTGAGCGCGGGTCGTGACTCCACGGGCGGTGCCGCGACCGGCGTGGGCACGGGCCGGGCCAGACCCGCCACCGGTGGCGCGCGGGGCAACCCGGCCGCCGAGTTCGGCTTCTCGGGCGACCCCGGCCAGCACGGCGTCCCCGACGACGACATGCTGCACGCCCAGCGCGTCTGGGACGGCACCCTGGCCACCAACCGCCTTGACGACCTGGGCGTCAACACCGAGCGGCAACGGGTGGAGACCGCCGGCGTCACCACCACCGTGGGCGTGCTCGTCGACGGCCGCCCCGACGAGGTGCGCCGGTCGCTGCGCTCGGTCCTCGACCACACCGCTGCCACCGTCCTCGCCCTCGATCTCGGCGACGTGGACGGCGCCGGGCAGGTGCTGCGCGAGCTGGCCGAGGAGTATCCGGAACGCGTCACCACCTGGCACGTGGCCGAGCGCCCCGCCTGGCACGACGGCACGGCGTCGTGGGGCGAAAGCCGTACGAAACTGTTGCGGCTCGACACGTCAGAGGTGCACGTGCTGCTGGAGACCCTCGTGACGCTGGACGGAGACGCGATCACCCCGCTCGTCGCGGCGGTCTACGAGGGCGCGGTGGCCGCCGGGTGGATGGGGTACGAGCGCGACGGCGACAACTGGCGCGAGGCCGCTCCCGGCCAGGTGGACGCGCTGAGCGGCGACCTGATGGCGGTGCGCAGGTCGGTGGCGCTGGGCGCCTCTCCGGAGGACGCCCACGACGGGTTCGCGCTGTCGCTCGCTCTGCGCGGCGAGCTGGTCGTGCCCCGCGACCGGCTGGAAGTGCGCCGCACACAGGCTCGCTAGGGCGTGGCGGTGCGCCGCACACGGGCTCGCCAGGGGGTGGCGGTGCGCCGCACACGGGCTCGCTAGGGGGCGGAGCTGCGCCGCACACAGGCTCACCAGGGCCGGTGCGCATCTCCTAAGCTGGGGCGCATGCAGAAGCTCGCTCCGTACACCACGCTGGGCCTCGGCGGGCCCGCGCGCCGATTCGCCGAGGCCGTCACGGCGGAGCAACTCGTCTCTCTGGTGGCCGACGCCGACCGGCGGGCCGAGCCGACCCTGGTGCTCGGCGGTGGCAGCAACCTGGTGGTGGCCGACGAGGGCTTCGACGGTTTGGTCATCCGGGTCGCGACCGAGGGCGTGTCGGTCTCCCGCGACGGCGAGGAGGTGCTGGTCACGGTCGAGGCCGGCGAAGACTGGGACGCGCTGGTCGTCCGTGCCGTGGCCGAAGGGTGGGCCGGCATCGAGTGCATGTCGGGCATTCCCGGGCTGGTCGGGTCGACCCCGATCCAGAACGTCGGCGCCTACGGCCAGGAGGTGGCCCAGACGATCAGGTGCGTGCGGGCCTACGACCGCAAGACCCGGCAGGTCGTCGACCTGGAGGCGAGGCAGTGCGGGTTCGCCTACCGCACCAGCGCGTTCAAGCGTGACCTCGCGCGCCACGTGGTGCTCGCCGTGACCTACGCGCTGGACACCTCGGCGCGGTCGACTCCGATCGCCTACCAGGAGCTGGCCGGAAGGCTCGGCGTCGAGCTGGGCGAGCGGGTCTCGCCGGCCCGCGCCCGCGAGGCGGTGCTGGAGCTGCGCCGTGGCAAGGGCATGGTGCTCGACCCCGACGATCCCGACACCCGCAGCGCCGGGTCGTTCTTCACGAACCCGGTCCTGAGCGCGAAGGAGGCCGCCGACCTGGAGAGCCGCGCGCCCGGTCACCCTCGCTGGGACATGCCCGGCGGCGCCGTCAAGGTGCCCGCGGCCTGGCTGATCGAGCAGGCCGGCTACCCCAAGGGCTACACCCTCGGCCCGGTCCGCATCTCCACCAAGCACACGCTGGCCCTGACCAACCCCTTCGGTCAGGCCGCCACGGCCGACCTGATGGCGCTGGCCGGCCAGGTGCGCGACGGCGTCCGCGAGAAGTTCGGGGTGACGCTCGTCAACGAGCCGGTGCTGGTCAACTGCGAGCTCGCGGAATAGGGCACGGGTCATGTGCCGTTAAAGTTGTTCGGAAACACCGAAGGGGAGTAGTCCCAATCGCGTGATCGACATGCTGGCGCCTCACCGCGCCCGGTCACGCGGGCCTTCGCGGGCGGACGAGACCTTCGGCCTGGCAGTCATGCGAACAAGTCGCTGCCGGGCCGAAGTCGTGCCCGCACATCTCCCCGGGCGCCGCGGTCCGGTCGCGCGGAAGAGGACCGTTGGAAGCGTTCTGGATCAGCCTCGTCGTCATCTTCGTCGCCGAACTCGGAGACAAGAGCCAGCTCATGGCGATGACGTTCGCGACCCGTTTCAAGATCTGGCCGGTGCTGGCGGGCATCACGATCGCTACGACCGCCGTGCACCTCGTCAGTGTCGCCGCCGGTGGCCTGATCGGTGACGCGCTTCCCACCACCGCCATCTCCGTCGTGGCCGGCGTCGCCTTCCTCGGCTTCGCCCTGTGGACGCTGCGCGGCGACGAGCTCACCGAGGAGGAGTCGAGCAAGGCCCAGCGCACCACCAGGAACGCCATCATCGCCGTGACCGTCGCGTTCTTCCTGAGCGAGCTGGGCGACAAGACCATGCTCGCCACGATCACCCTGGCGACGCAGCACGGCTGGCTGGGCACCTGGATCGGCTCCACGGTCGGCATGGTCGCCGCCGACGCGCTGGCCATCCTGGTGGGCCGCCTGCTCGGCAGGCACCTGCCGGAGAAGGTCATCAGGTACGGGGCCGCCGCCGCGTTCGCGGTGTTCGGCGTCGTGCTGCTGGTCGACGCGATCCTCTGAGCCCGGCTACCTGTCGGCTACCTTGTCAGCAGCGAGAGCCGGTGCGCCGCGGCAGCCGCCTCACCCCGGGTGGTGACCCCCATCTTGGCCAGGATGTTCGAGACGTGCACGCTGACCGTCTTGGCCGAGATGAACAGCTCCGCGGCGATGTCGCGGTTGGTGCGGCCGAGGGCCACGAGCCGGAGCACCTCCAGCTCCCGCGGCGTGAGCAGCTCGGAGCCCCCCTGCTGGTGCGCGCCGCCGCCGACGCGGCGCGAGAGCGCCTCGATCTCGTCGATGAGCGGCACGGCCCGCAGCGCCGCGGCCAGCGGGCCGGCCACCGCGAGCCGGGACGTCGCGCCCTCCCGGTCACCCGAACGGGCCGACCCGCCCGCGGCCCGCAGCAGCGCCTTGGCCTGGTTGTGCGGGCGGCTGAGCCGCTCCCAGGCGGCGGCTGCGGCGTCGAAGTCGCCCGAATAGGACAGTTGGTACGCCTCGGCGACCGGCCCACTGACCTTGAGCCTCGACGCCACCTCGGCGGCCAGCTTCGCGACCGCGCGGGCGCGGACCGGCTCGGTGCTCTCGGTCGCGTCGCACACCGTCTTGAGCAGCGACAGCAGCCGCCAGCCCAGCATGGCCTTGGGCGACTGGGCCGGGCGGGCCAGGATGCGCTCGGCCACCGCCAGCGCCTGGTCGGGTTCGCCTCTGGACAGGTGCCAGCCGATGCGCAGCCGGGTGCTGTTGGTGATGTCCTGGACGAAGTCCTCCGGCCGCTCCTTGAGCACGCCGATCTCGGTCAGGATGCTCTCGACGAGAGCCAGGTCGCCCCTGCCCAGGGCGACGTCGGCGCGCACGCGGAGCAGGTGGTGACGCTTGCGCAGCGCCGGCCCCAGATTGAGGGCCCGCTCGACGGTCTCGATGGCCTCGTCCCAGCGGCCGATCGCCTCCAGGGTCTCGGCCCGGTTGTTGAGCACGAACAGCCCGTTGACCCGGAGCCGGCCGTACTTCTTGGACACCAGCCAGCCCTCCTCGCTCAGAGCGAGGGCCTCCTGCCAGCGGCCGAGCTCGTTCAGCGCGTCGATGTTGTTGCCGATCGCCCGGGTGATCAGGCGGCCGGAGCCCTCCTGGCGGCCCAGCTCCAGGGCCCGCAGGTTGGTGGCGAGCGTGGCCTCGGTCTCGCCCGCGATCGAGTGGCCGAGCGCCTGGTTGAGCAGCAGGTCGCCTTCGAGGCACGTGTCGCCGAGCTCCCTGGCCAGCCGGAGCCCCTCCTCGACGAGCGCGAAGCCCTCGTCGAGGTCGCCGCTGAGCATGAGGTGCCGGCTGATCGTCATCACCACCTCGACGCGGTCGAGTGTGGGCTCGGGCACCAGCCGCAGGGCATGGCGCAGGTCGTCGAGGACGGAGGTCTTGCCCTTGTCGACCTTGCAGTTGGCCCAGCGGACGATCAGTTTGGCGACCCGGTCCGGCTCGCGCGTCTCGTCCAGCTGTGACAGGGCGGCTTTGACGAACTTGATGCCCCGGTCGAGCTCACCACCGGCCAGCGCGGCCTCGCTGGCCCGTTCGAGCACCGCCGTGTGGTCGGCGCCGATCCGCCCGGCCGCGTCGGGCACCCGGTCCCAGAGCGTGAGCACGCGTTCGAGCAGCGGGATCGCCTCGGTGTAGGCGAACGCGCGGAACGACTTCCGCGCCGCCTCCCAGGCGGAGATCAGCGCCCAGAGGTCGTCTCGCGCGCCGTACCAGTGATGGGCCAGCTCGACCGCGGCGCGGCCGGGCGGGACGAGCCCGCGGTCGCGGGAGATCTCCTCGGCGTAGCGCGCGTGCAGCCGCTGGTGCTCGCCGGGCAGCAACTCCTCGTGTACGGCTTCGCGGATCAGGGCGTGGCGGAAGACGTAAGCGCGGTTGTCGGCGATCTGCAGCACGTTGCCGGCGATGGCCGGGCGCAGCGCGGTCTCCAGCTCGATGTCGGACAGGCCGCTCACCGCGGCGAGCAGTGCGTGGCCGACTCGGGTGCCGCCGGCGGCGGCCATGCGCAGCACCCGCTGGGTCTCCTCGGGGAGGCGCTCGACCGCGCCGAGGATCAGGTCCTGCATCGACTCGGGGAAGGTGGAGTCGGCGCCGCAGTCGAGCAGCGCCTCGACGAACAGCGGGATGCCCTCGCTGCGCTCGTAGACCTTCTGCACCGTGGGGTATTCGGGGGCGTTGCCGAGGATGCCGGCCATCTGCTGGGCCACCTCGTCCCGCGACAGGCGGGGCAGGTCCATCCGGTAGACGCCGTCGACCCGGCCCAGCTCGGCGAGCACCGGCCGCAGGGGGTGCTGGCGGTGTAGGTCGTCGGAGCGGTAGGTCATGACGATCAGCACCTGCGGGGTGCGCAGGTTGCGGCTGAGGAAGGCGATGAGGTCGCGGCTGGACCGGTCGGCCCAGTGGATGTCCTCGATCAGCAGGATCGTGGGGCGGCTGTCGGCCAGTCGTTCGAGGAGGGTGAGGAACTGCTCGAAGAGCCGGGCGCGGCCGGTGTCGGTCTCGCCGTCGCCGTTCGGCTCGCCGAACTCGGGCAGCAGCCGGGCCAGATCGCGCTCGGCCCCCTCCGGCAGCAGCGCGGCGATCTGTGCGGGGCCCTGCTCTCTGACGAGCTGCCTGAGCGCCGCGGTGAACGGCGCGTAGGCCAGGCCCTCGGTGGAGAGCTCGACGCAGCCGCCGTACAGCACTCGGGCGCCGCCTTCGGCGGCCTGCTCGACGAACCGCTGGACCAGCCGGGTCTTGCCGACTCCGGCCTCGCCGCCGAGCAGCACGGCCGTCGCGGCGCCTTCGCGGGCCTCGTCGAAGACTTCTGTGAGGGACGCGAGCTGCTCTTCCCGTCCGACGAAGACGGGACTCACCGAACGTCCCAGCATGTCATCCAGCATGTCATGCCTCACGTAGCGCTTTCGACCGGTTTATGGGCTTACAAGCCTTACGGGGGTACAGAGGCCCGGCCGCGAGGGAGGATGCGGCCGGGCTCTCGTGTGGGGGTCATGCGGGACGGCGCTTGCCGAAGACCGAGCGGCGCTCGGACTTGTTGGCGCGCTGGGCCTCCCGTACCTGGCGGTGCCGGGCGGCGGCCGCCCGCAGTTCGCTCGCCTGGCTCTTCATGAGCTGGAACTCAAGCTCGGGGTTCACGGTGTCTCCTAAAATGTCGTGCTTCTTCCTGACATCCTTAAGACTCCCGCTAAGGCCCACCCCGCCACATCGGGCGGATGCCCTATCTCCGGCGGATCATCGGCTCAGGGGTACCTAGGACCCTGCCTTGGCCTGCCTTAGTACCTGCCTTGATAGCCGGTAACGGCTACCAAGGCGATCGGGAATGGCCCCGCTTGAGCGTCACTCACCCCTGGTGGTGAGGCTGGGGCCGCCGTCGTCGTGCTTCGAGGTCACGGTGCCCTGGGGGTCAGGCCCGCCGGGAGCCGGGTCCGAGGGCAGCGGCATCGGGACGGCCTCGCAAGGGGCCACCGCGCCGTCGATCACCGTCAAGGACATCGCCCCGGCCACCTTGCCGGGATCGTCGCCGTCCACGGAGATGGCCAGGACCAGCGTGTCGTCGCTCCCGAGTCGTCCCTTCTCGATCGTGAAGTCGATCCCCTTGCCAGCACCGCCCATGGCCACCCGCATCGGCCCCCTGGAGGTGCCCGCCTCCAACCGCCGGCCCGCGATTCGGCTGTTCACCTCCGCCTCACGAGCCGTACGGCGGTACTGCGCGGCCACGACGTTGCGCGCCACGCCGTACAACCAGCCGAGCTCGCTGCCCCGTCCGGGGCGGTAGGTGTGGGCCGAGTCCACGGCCGCCAGGAAGACGTCGGCGGTCAGGTCGGCGGCCAGGTGAGAATCACTCACCCGGCGCACCACGAACCGCATGACGGCATCGATATGGCGGCGATAGAAGGCCTCTAAGGCCGCGGGGTCATCATGGAGGCGCACTGGCCTCGCTCCCTTCGTCGTTCGCCCTTACACCTGTGTTTGGTACGAGCGCGGCCAGGCGTTTCCGTCCCACGTCAGACAGGCGGCGACAGGTCCGGTTTGGAGGTAGCCCGCATGGTCGGCGATGCTGTGGAGGTGTCAACTGTGACTACCTCGCTCGCGGACGTCGCCTCGTCCAATGCGACGCTGCGAGCATTCCTGCACGGCCTGCCCGGTGTCGACCGGGTCGGCGCCGACCAGCGAGCCGCGATGCTCGGCACCCGTTCCATCAAGACGACAGCCAAGGCCCAGGCCATCGACCTGGCCATCTCCATGGTCGACCTCACGACGCTCGAAGGCGCCGACACCCGGGGCAAGGTCCGGGCGATGTGCACCAAGGCGGCGCACCCGGGCGACGGCGCTCCCACCGTGGCCGCCGTCTGCGTCTATCCCGACCTGGTGGCGGTGGCCGCCGAGGCCGTGGCCGGCACGGGGGTCAAGGTCGCCTCGGTCGCGACCGGGTTCCCCAGCGGGCGCACCTCTCTTGAGGTGAAGGTGACCGACACCGCGCTCGCCGTGGGTGCGGGCGCCGACGAGATCGACATGGTGATCGACCGAGGCGCCTTCCTGTCCGGCGACTACCTGAAGGTGTTCAAGGAGATCGTCGCGGTGAAGGCCGCCTGCGGCGAGGCCCACCTGAAGGTGATCCTCGAGACCGGCGAGCTGTCCACCTACGACAACGTACGGCGCGCGTCCTGGCTGGCCATGCTGGCGGGCGCCGACTTCATCAAGACCTCCACCGGCAAGGTCTCCCCGGCGGCCACGCCCCCGGTGACGCTGATCATGCTGGAGGCGGTGCGCGACTTCCGCGACCAGACGGGCAGGCAGGTGGGGGTGAAGCCGGCGGGCGGCATCCGCACCACCAAGGACGCCATCAAGAACCTGGTCCTGGTCCACGAGACCGCCGGCGACGACTGGCTCTCACCCGACTGGTTCCGGCTGGGCGCGTCGTCGGTGCTCAACGACCTGCTGATGCAGCGTCAGAAGCTGTCCACCGGCCGCTACGCGGGCCCCGACTACTTCACCCTGGACTGACGAGCGGGGACGCAGGCTGAGGTCACCGTGGATCTGGCCGAGTGGCCAGGTCGGTGACATCGCCGGTGGCGCTGGTGGCCGCCAGCGCGGTGGCGAACAGGATGAGCTGGTTGAGCACCTTGAGGAAGAGCAGCATCGCCACTGCTCCGGCGACCACCTGGTAGGCGGGGTTGGCGGCGGTGAGGTTGAGCAGGGCTTGGCCGAGGGTCTTGAGGATCTCCAGGCCGATCGTGATGACGAGCGCCGGGCCGATCACCCGGCGCAGCGGCACACGCAGCCGTGGTGGCGCGGTCAGCAGCGCCATGGCCAGCAAGGTGTTGCCCCCGATTCCCAGCACGAACGCCGCCACCGACAACACCCACCGGGCGGGGGTGGCGTCCACACCCACGGTGCTCACCGCAAGCCAGGTCAGCACCCACTCGGCGGCGAAGGCGACAGTGAGCGACAGGAAGAGCAGCACTCCGAGCCCGGCCACCACGCCCAGGTCGATGATCTGGCGCAGGAAGAAGTTGCCCGGATACTCGTCGAGCCGCCAGATCGCCCTGGTCGCCGAGCGCAGCGTGTCCATCCAGAACAGGCCCGTCAGCGGCAGGACCACGCAGGCCACCAGCCCGGCCGTTCCTCCGGCATCGCGAAGCGCTTGGACGTCCAGGCGCGGGAAGGTGTCGCTCAGGTAGCGCTGCACCTCGGCCAGCGCCGCAGGATAGTCCAGCATGCGGCTGAGGATGGCGAACCCCAGCAGGGCCAAGGCGAAGGTGGCGAAGAAGGCGTAGTAGGTGAGGGCGGCCGACAGCCGACCGGCGTCGGCCTTGTCGTAGCGGATCAGGGCGCGCACCGTGTGATCCAACCAGCCGTGCCGGCTCCTCGCTCGCTTCCAGCCTGTCGCCATCCGGCCGGCCCAATGCCGGGCGGCGCTCATGGGCGGGGCCGGCACGTCGGCGAAATGCGGCCGTGAGCGCGCGCCGCGGTCGTTTCACAGAAGATGACTCACCATGCCGTCGTGAGAAAGCTGGTAGGGCGGAATGCCCCCTACCCATGATGCAAAAATTTACTTCTCCAACATTTCTTGGCTCAAAGCCTGAGAGCGTGCCTATCCCCGACAGGTGGGGCAGTTGCCCGTCCATGGATTCACCTCAGGAGCGCCTGTTGCGGTTAGTGCCACCGACCTTGGCGAAGATGGCCGCCTGGTGCGCGTGTCTGATCGTCATCGGCATCGTGGCCAACTACGTGTTCGGCTTCGTGGCGACGATGCGCATCGTCGCCCTGCCGGTGGCGGTGGCCCTGCTGCTGACCGCGCTGCTGTTCCCGCTCACCCGGCAACTGCGCGCGTCGGGCCTGCGGGCGATCTACGCCACCTGGGTCACCATGCTCGTCGCCTTCACCGTGCTGGCCGGGACGGGGTGGATCATCGGCGTCCGGGCCAACGAGGAGTTCCCCGGCCTGGTGACACAGGTCAGGCAGACGGCCAAGACGGTGGAGGGCTGGCTCTACACCGGCCCTCTGAACCTGGAGCCCATGCAGCTCAGCGGCTGGGTGGACGAGATCGGCAAGCTGGTCACCGAGCGGCAGCAGCAGATCACCTCGACGGTTCTCGCGGGCACCGTGGTGGTGGTCGAGGTGCTGGCCTCGATCGTGCTCCTGCTGTTCGTGACGTTCTTCCTGCTCAAGGATGGCGACCGGATCTGGTCCTGGTTCCTCAAGGGGTTCGGCCGGATGGCGCCGCGGGTCGACCGGGCCGGACGGACCGCCTGGACCACGCTGTCCCACTACGTGCAGGGCACGGTGGCCGTGGCCGCGGTGCACGGCGTGCTCATGGGTCTGGTGCTGGCCATCCTGGGCGTCCCACTCTGGGCGGCGCTCGCCGTTCTGATCTTCCTGGCCAGCTTCATCCCCATCGTCGGCATCCTCTTCGCCGGTGTGGTCGCGACGCTGGTCACGCTCGGCGCGAAGGGCCCGATCTACGCGCTCATCTTCGTCGGCATCTTGATCGTCGAGCAGCAACTGGAGAACCACGTGCTCCAACCGCTGATCGTCGGCCGGGTGCTGCACTTCCACCCCTTGGCGATCATCATCGTGCTGGCCGTCGGCGGCATCCTGGCCGGGATCGCGGGCGCGGTCGTGGCCGTGCCGATCACCGCCATCCTCTACCGGGCCGTGCCCGAGCTCTTCAAGGATGATCCGATCCCCCTCCCGCCAGGACGGGCCCCAGAGCCACCGGCGCAGGCCGTACCTCCTGGGAAGGAACCCGAGCAGAAGGACTGACAGGCTCGAAGGCGGCCGAATTCCTGCGTCGATGATCACGACACGCCATGAGCGGCGCAGTCGTCAAACCGGCCTGGTCACCACACCGGCGTCAGGCCGGTGTTCACACCTGGCGATAAGCAGGGCGCAGATCGCTGCTTTCCACCTGGTCGAGCCCATTGGACGATCACGTCACCGCACCTGACTGCTCCGCTCACGCCCGCCCCGACGATCGCGTTCCTGACCGCCTCACCCTTCCGGCCACGTTGCCCGTACTTCCCATCCGCAGGAGCCAGCATGAACACCGCAGACCCGCCCGGCGATCTCACACCCATCAGGACCACCGGCCCACTCCTGCGTATCACGCCGCTCGTCGACCTCGCGGGTCTGCGGATCGAGGGCGAACTCGACCGCGCCACGCTGCCCGCCCTGCCCCTCGCGCTGGCCTCGATGTCGGGCCGTGGCAGCTTCTCCGTCGATCTCAGTGGCCTGGTCTTCTGCGACGTCGGCGGCCTACGCACCCTGGTCATCGCCGCCGTCGGTCTCCGCGGCGGCCACATCCTGACCATGCGGTCACCCTCCCCGCAGGTACGACGCCTGCTCAAGCTCACCGGCTGGCACGAGACGGCCGGCCTTCGCCTACAGGCGCAGTCGCTAACTCTGCCCGGCTCGCCCGGGCCGACCCACCCAGGCCGAGCCCATGATCCACCTGCCCGATAGATGCCTTCCCGCAGTGAGCGAACGCGCCGAGTCAGCGGGCCTGGCCGGTGTCCGCGCGCGGCATCGCCAGGCGTCTCACCGACCTCATCACCGCCTCGACGTGTGCCAGTGGCCGCCCTCTGGTGATCACCGTACGAGATGAGCTCTTCTCCCCTTCACGATTGCCCGGAGAGGAGGCTCGGACTTGACTGTCTCAGGGGCGGCGACCTTTTCCGAAGGGGGGCCGCCAGGGTGCTCAGGTCGGAGTCGCGTGATCGTCGGCGTGTCACGCTGACCCCGTCGACTCCGCCGAGTGCCCTGGTCGGACAAGAACGGCGGGCCCGCCCGGCGGCGCTGACGTCACCTTGACATCGTGGGCGCTTGATGTGCCCTCGAAGCAGTCGATATGACCGTCTAGGCTGGCAGGCGTGACGCCTAGCTACTTCACCCTGGACTGATGATGGCGATGTTCAAACACGCGCCGGCGTTCGAATACGCACCGGCGCCTGAGTCGCGCGACATCGTCGATCTCAGTCCGTCGTACGGGCTGTTCATCGACGGTGAGTTCGTGGACGGCTCCGCGACCTCCTTCAAGACCGTGAACCCCGCGACCGAGGAGAAGCTGGCCGACATCGCGAGCGCGTCCTCCGACGACGTCGACCGGGCGGTCCAGGCGGCCAGGAAGGCCTTCGGCGGCTGGAGCGCGCTGCCCGGCTCCGAGCGAGCCAAGTACCTGTTCCGCATCGCCCGCCTCATCCAGGAGCGGGCCCGTGAGCTGGCCGTGCTCGAGACCCTCGACAACGGCAAGCCCATCCGCGAGTCGCGCGACGTCGACCTGCCGCTGGTCGCGGCCCACTTCTTCTACTACGCGGGCTGGGCCGACAAGCTGGGATACGCGGGGTTCGGGGCCGATCCCCGGCCGCTCGGCGTGGCCGGGCAGGTCATCCCGTGGAACTTCCCGCTGCTCATGCTGGCCTGGAAGATCGCGCCCGCGCTGGCCTGCGGCAACACGGTCGTGCTCAAGCCGGCCGAGACGACGCCGCTGACCGCGCTGCTGTTCGCGGAGATCTGCGTGCAGGCCGGCCTGCCGCCCGGCGTCGTCAACATCGTCACCGGCGCCGGCGAGACGGGGGCCGCCCTGGTCGCCCATCCCGACGTCAACAAGGTGGCCTTCACCGGCTCCACCGAGGTGGGCCGCGTCATCGCCCGCACCGTCGCCGGCACCGACAAGAAGCTCACCCTGGAGCTGGGCGGCAAGGCCGCGAACATCGTGTTCGAGGACGCCGCCATCGACCAGGCCGTCGAGGGCATCGTCAACGGCATCTTCTTCAACCAGGGGCACGTGTGCTGTGCGGGCTCCCGGCTGCTGGTGCAGGAGTCGATCCAGGACGAGCTGCTGACCGCGCTGAAGCGCCGTCTCGGCACGCTGCGGCTCGGCGACCCGCTCGACAAGAACACCGACATCGGCGCGATCAACTCGGCCGAGCAACTGGCCAAGATCCGCTCGCTCAGCGAGATCGGCGAGCAGGAGGGCGCTGAGCGCTGGTCGCCCGCCTGCGAGCTGCCCGACAGGGGCTACTGGTTCCCGCCGACCCTGTTCACCGGCGTGGCGCAGTCGCACCGGATCGCGCGCGAGGAGATCTTCGGTCCCGTGCTGTCGGTGCTGACCTTCCGCACCCCCGCCGAGGCCGTGGAGAAGGCCAACAACACGCCGTACGGCCTGTCCGCCGGGATCTGGACCGAGAAGGGCTCCCGGATCCTGTGGATGGCCGACCGGCTGCGCGCCGGAGTCGTCTGGGCCAACACCTTCAACCGGTTCGACCCCGCGTCGCCGTTCGGTGGCTACAAGGAGTCGGGGTACGGCCGTGAGGGCGGGCTGCTCGGGTTGGAGGCCTACCTTGATGTGTGACCATCGACGCGGCCGTCGCCGGATCCGCCGCTACCAGGCCACCCGGGGCCACGCCTTCGCCCGCGCCGGACGTCCGGTCCGCACCGGCTGGTACGCCCACCGCTGTGGCGTGAGCCGGTGCGGCCAGGTGTTCGTGCCGGTGCAGATGTCGCAGGAGATCATGTGGAGGGGGCGCGGCGATGAGTAGGCTGGCCGTTCGCAAGACCTACAAGCTGTTCATCGGCGGGGCCTTCCCTCGCTCGGAGAGTGGGAGGTCCTACGCCGTGACCTCGCCCAAGGGAGACTTCCTCGCCAACGCCTCGCGGGCCTCGCGCAAGGACGCCCGCGACGCCGTGGTGGCGGCCCGCAAGGCGTTCCCCGGCTGGTCGGGAGCCACGGCCTACAACCGCGGGCAGATCCTCTACCGCGTCGCCGAGATGCTGGAGGGCCGCCGCGCGCAGTTCGCCGAGGAGCTGGGCACGGGCCGCAAGGCGGCGCTGGAGGCGGTCGACGCCACCGTCGACCGGCTGGTCTGGTACGCGGGCTGGTCCGACAAGATCGCCTCGGTCCGCGGCACCGCCAACCCGGTCGCGGGCCCCTACTTCAACCTCTCCTCGCCCGAGCCGACCGGCGTCGTGGCCGTCGTCGCCCCCGCCGATCCGCTGCTGGGGCTGATCTCGGTCGTCGCGCCAGTGATCGTGACGGGCAACACGTGCGTGGTCATCGCCTCCGAGCCGTCGCCCCTGGCGGCGATCACCCTGGCGGAGGTGCTGGCCACCTCCGACCTGCCCGGCGGCGTCGTCAACGTGCTCACCGGCCGGCAGGAGGAGCTGGCGCCCTGGCTCGCGGCCCACATGGACGTCAACGGGCTCGACCTGACCGGCGTCGAGGACACCGACCTGGCGCTGCGGTGCGAGCAGTCGGCGGCCGAGAACCTCAAGCGGGTCCTGCGGCCCTCCTCGCCCGACTGGGCGGCCGATCCGGGCCTCACCCGGATGACCCGCTTCCTGGAGACCAAGACCGTCTGGCATCCGCGAGGGGCCTGACGTCTCATCTCCCGCCGGCGGCCGGTGTGCACCACACCCACCACTCATGGGTGGGTGTGGTGTCCCCCCCAGGACGATTCGCGGATGTACTAGAAGAGCGGGTCGTCGTGGCGAGTCTGCGTGCGAGGGCTCCTTTTCTGCGCTCTGCCCTTCTTCTTAGGAAAGGCGGGGCCGGGCCCGTATCGGACGGCTGTGCCTCTCTTCTGCTCGGATATCCGCGTTATTATCTCTCTCCCGACCAGGTCGCGTAGAATGTCGCGAGATTGGTAGACATCGACATCGAACAGCCGCTGAATGGTTCGGTTGTTCACCTCGCCGTAGTCTTCGAGGTGCTCGATCACCTTGCGGTCGATTTCATCCACGGCGCGGCTGTGGTAGGTGACCGCCGCGCCCAGTCGCGCGATCACTTCTCCGCGTAGGCGATAAGATGGAAAGCTGCGACGCATTGTCCCTCGGGTCGGTTCCAGAATATCCACCGGGTTGGTGGACAATCGAAAGAGACTGGCCTGCGCCTCTTCGCTGGAGCGTTGGATTACCGGCGCCATCTCCGCTGCGTTGACTGTCCGTTTGCGACACAGGGTGCGGATGATCAGCAGCGTATCCGTATCCTCCCGTTCGTCCGGAGGGAGGGTTGTCAGGAATCGCGCGATTTTCGTGTTGGGTGGTTGGCCTCGGAACAGCACCGTGACCTGATCGCGGTCCTCGGTGATCGTAGGAGCCTCACGTCCTGACCTGATCATTTCGCGGAACATGCGGTCTACGCCTTGACCGACTTCCTCGGCGAGTCCGAGCAGGCGAAAGGCGGCGGCCAGGGTGGGGTATCGCGCGCGCGAACCCTTGGTCAGGATATTGTGGACGGTTATTCCGCTGACCAGCGGGCCAGGAGAAGAGATTCTGAGATACTCTGCGGAATGCTCAACGTAGACCGGGGCTTTCATTCTCCAGTCGCCATGGATGAATGCGTTGGCAGCAGCCTCGCGAAAAGCCGCCGACGGATAATCTTCGATCTGGATTTGCTGTCCGTCCGCAAGAGTGAGTGGAGTTATTCCTTGCCGGGTCCGCACGGCCTGAAGTAGTTCTTCGAAAGCGAGCACCAAGGGAGACTGCATTCTGAGAATAGCGTCTGCCTCTCCGGCCTGTGTGCGACGATGTTGGTACACCGCGAGGTCGGCGGGCGTGGAGGCCGAGTCGGAGCAGAGGAGCATTTCTCCGGCGCGATTCAGGTGACCATCGTCGCCGACTACCTTCATTGCGCGAAGGAGATCGATGTTGGAGAGTTTTCCGTATGATTGACGGGCCGCGTCCGAGGAATTCTGGAGAAGCCGCCGACAGTGCCTGAGCGCCAGTGGGTCGATCTCCTCGGGTGATCGACCGCTGCTCGTTGCCGACCAGTCCAGCCCTCGCCGCTCTTCAGTCAGACGGCTGATGTCAAGAGGCCTCATGGGAAGGCACTCGTCGTTGATGCGCTGGTAGGCATACCCCTTCGTGGTGGAGTGGACCTCCAGTCCTTCCGGCACCGTTATGACGACGAGGCTCGTGCCGGCGAACTCGAGGCGGGTGACGTCTACGAGCAGACCTGGGCTGGTGAGCTGGTGAATCCTGCTCCTGAGTAGGTGAGGGTCAAGCTGGCATCCGACGAATGCGTCACCGCCGGCACCGGAATCTGAGACTCCGACCACGATGTAGCCGCCGCTCGCGTTCGCGAAGCAAACGGCGGCTTCGGCGAGGTCGTTGAATGCCTCCTTGAGATTGGCCTTGGCCTCCTTGAAGTCCAGGCGCTCGCTCTCGCACTTACTGGCCTTCGTGCCCCCCAAGACGGCTTCCAGCGCGCGGATCACTGGTTCCATGCTTTGAGCCTCCTTTGAGGATGGTGACACAGGAAGGCTACTCTCAAAGTCGACTCAAAGGCGGAACATGTCAGCGGCTGGCGTGGGGCCGTGCGTCGGGCGTGTCGGATTGGATCGAGGCGGCCGATGAGATGGCCCTGCCACCGGCGGCCGTCGTCGTTGCCGGGCCGGCGGGCTCAGTAGGCGAAGCCGGGCGGACGGACGAGTGGGTGGGCCGCCTCCAGTTGGGCGGCCAGGCCCAGCAGGTGCGGCTCGCCGCCGGGCGGGGCGACGAGTTGCACCCCGATCGGCAGCCCGCTGGAGTGGGTGGCGATCGGCACGGCCAGCGCGGGCCAGCCGCACATGTTCCACGGCCCGGTGACGGGGGCGTACCTGACGTTGGCCAGCACGTTGCGCGCCAGGCCACGGCGGCCCCAGCCGTCGGCCCTCGGCGGGACGGCGGCCAGGGCGGGCGTGATGAGCACGTCGGCGTCGCCGAACCACTGATCGGCGCCGTAGCTCTGCCAGCGTTCGCGGCTCCGCTCCCCGTCGAGGCTCAGCTTGGCCAGCACCCGGCCGCCACGGGAGAGGGCGCGCGTGCGGCGTTCGAGGCGGCCGCGGTCGAGCCCGTCGGCCGCCTCGGCGGCCCGCGCGAGCCAGGTGGCGACCGTGGCGGGGCCCAGCCAGAACGGCAGCCGGCGGTCATGCTCGACGATCGTGTGCCCGGCGACACGGAGCGTCTCGGCGGCGCCTCGTACGGCGGCCTGGAACTCCCCGTCCATCGGCAGCCCGGCGGGCAGCGGCTGCGGGGCGTAGGCCACCCGCAGATCGAACGGCTCGGGGCCGGACGGAGGCGGCTGGGGCTCCCACATCTCGTCGTCGTCGGCCCAGACCGAACGCAGCATCCGCGGCGCCGGCTCGATCCGCGCGCCGCCGCGCCACGCCTCGGACAGCGTCGGGTCGGCCGCCAGCACCGAGAGGGTCAGCGCCAGGTCGGCGACGCGGGCGGCCAGCGGGCCGTTCTCGGTGAGGCCGTGCCAGTCGTTCGACGGGGGCGGAACCAGGCCGGTGCCCGGCTTGACGGCGAACACGCCGCAACAGGCCGCCGGGATGCGCAGTGAGCCCATGCCGTCGTTGCCGAGGGCGATCGGCACCATCCCGGCCGCCACGGCCGCCGCACTGCCCGAAGACGAGCCGCCCGCCGTACGGGACGGGTTCCAGGGATTGCGCACGGTGCCGTAGGCGCTGTCGCCGAAGGCGACGAGCCCCAGCTCGGGCAGGTTGGTCAGGCCGACCACCACCGCGCCGGCCGCGCGCAGCCGGGCGACCGTCTCGTGGTCGCGCCGCGCGGGCGCCTCGGCCGTGGCGGTGGAGCCGCCGCGCGTGGCCTCGCCCGCGACCTCCAGGTTGTCCTTGACCGCCACGGGCACCCCGGCGAGGGGCAGGTCGGCCAGGTCACGTCGTTTGCTCAGGGCCTGCGCCTCGGCCACGGCTCGTTCCCTGACCAGGCGGAACGCCCCCACTCGCGGATCGCGCTCGGCGATCGCGTGAAGGTGCTCCTCGACGACGGTGACGGCCGTGACCTCTCCCTGGCGCACGGCCGTCGCGATCTCGACAGCGGACCTGCCTGCCCACAGCATGCCTAGAAGTGTGCAGGTTTTCACCGTTGGTTGCGAGGATCCCGTCCGGCCTGCTTCAGCGCGAGGCGCAGCGCGTACTCGATCTGCGCGTTGACGCTGCGCAGGTCGTCGGCCGCCCACTTGGCGATCGCGTCGTAGACGGCCGGGTCCAGCCGGAGCAGGAGCTTCTTGCGAGCCTTCGGCCCCGCCGGGGGCGACTCGGAGTCCGCGGGCTCGCCTTCGCGCTCAGGCATAGAGGCTGCCGGCGTTCACCACCGGCTGGGTCGCCCGGTCGCCGCACAGCACGACCAGGAGGTTGGACACCATCTGCGCCTTGCGCTCCTCGTCCAGCTCGACGACGCCTTCGGCGGCCAGCCGGTCGAGCGCGAGCTGCACCATGCCCACCGCGCCCTCGACGATCCGCGTGCGCGCGGCCACGATCTGGCCGGCCTGCTGGCGGACCAGCATGGCCTGGGCGATCTCCGGCGCGTAGGCCAGGTGCGTGATGCGGGCCTCGATCACCTCGATGCCCGCCAGCTCGGTGCGGTCGCGCAGCTCGGTGGTCAGCTCGGTCGCCACCTCGGCGCCGTCACGCAGGCTGGTGCGCTCGGACTCGTGGGAGTCGTAGGGGTGCGTGGTGGCCAGGTGGCGGACCGCCGCCTCCGACTGGATCGCGATGTACTGCTCGTAGTCGTCGACCGCGAACGCGGCCTTGGCCGTGTCGGTCACCTTGTAGACGACCACCGCGGCGATCTCGACCGGACTGCCGTCGGCGTCGTTGACCTTGAGCTTGGCCGTCTCGAAGTTGCGCACCCGCAGGGTGACCTTGTGCCTGGTGGTGAACGGCAGCAGCCACTGGAAGCCGGCGTCGGAGATCGACCCTACGTAACGGCCGAGGAACTGCACCACCTTCGCCTCGTTCGGGTTGACGACCGTGAACCCGCTGGCGACCAGCGCGACGAGCACGCCCCACGCGCCGAGCACGGCCCACTCGGTGCCGAGGACCTCAAGCCGGATCGCCGCCGCCGCGCCGCCCAGCACCAGCAGAACGAGCAGGACCAGGAACCCGTTCAGTCGGAAAGCACGTCGTTCCATCGCAACTCCTTGCTATCGGGGTGATATCACCATGATAGCCACAGAGGTCCGTCCAGTGCGCACGGAATTCCCCGCGATCCGCCGGCGAGCGGTCAGGCCTTCAGCCACACCCTGAGGGGGCCGATCGGGGCGAAGCCCTGCCTGACGGCGGCCGTCACGTCACCCTCGTAGCCGACCAGCGCGCGACCGGGGAACAACTCGGCGGCCAGGGCGACCGTGCCGGCCCACGCGGTGTCCTCCGCGCAGCCGTGGGCGAACACGTTGGAGACGCCGGCTACCCGGCCGCTCAGGTTGAGCACCGAGCCGCACACCAACTCGCCGCCGAGCCGGCCGGCCAGCACCGCGAGGCCGGGCCTGATCAGCAGGCCGGGCCGGAACAGGCCGCGGTCCTCGCCGGGGCCCTCGTCATGGCTCTCACCGGGGTCCTCGCCGGGGCCTTCGTCGCGGGGTTCGCCGGGGTCTTCGCCGGAGAAGCAGGCGCGCTCCCAGGCGGCGAGCGTGGCCGGGTCGCGGACCACCTCCCACACGACGACCTCCACGAGCCCGCGTCCGGTCTCCTGGCCGGGCCTGCGCTCCGTGCGGCCGTCCGTGGCCTTCCGGTGGGGAGCGGGGCGGTGGATCCATTGGGCCTCGAACAGCACCTCGAACCCCGCCGGGCGCAGGTCGAGCGTGGCGAAGCTGTCCTTCACCGACGCGCCGGGGCCCTGGTCGACGGCGTCGAGCACGTCGCCCGCCGTCGCGTCAGGGGACAGGGTGACGGCGTCCGGGTAGTAAAGGGGCGTCCTGACCGGGCTGGTCCAGGCACGCGAGCCGAAGGTGCCCGCGATCCCGTGTGTCCGGCACACCGCCTCGCACCACTCGGCGTTGTTGCGGGCGGCCTCGACGACGCTCATACGGTCCGTTCCGTTCGGTGGCGAGGTGGTGCGCGAACCTCAGCGGAGGGCCCGCTTCACGCGCCGGGTGGGTACGGCGGTGAGGGGGTCCTCCGGCCAGGGATGCTTGGGGTAGCGGCCACGCAGTTCCGCGCGGACCGAACGGTAGCCGTCGCGCCAGAACGACGCGAGGTCGGCCGTGACCGCCACCGGGCGCCCCGCTGGGGAGAGCAGATGGATCAGCAGCGGCACCCCGGCGATCCGCGGCGCCTCGTCCCAGCCGAACAGCTCCTGCAGCTTCACCGCCAGCACCGGCTGCTCGCCCGAGTAGTCGACGCGGATCCGGGAGCCGGTCGGGACCTCGACGCGCTCCGGCGCGACCTCCTCCAGGCGTTCGCTCCAGGGGACCAGCCGCCGCAGCGCCGACGCCACGTCGATGCGCTCCAGGTCGGCCCGGCGGCGGGCCCGGGACAGCTCGGGTTCGAGCCAGCGGTCGGCCAGGCCGGCGAGTGAGTCCATCGGGGGCCACGGGTCGCCGAGCGCGCGATGGCAGAACGCCAGCCGGTCCCTCACGGCCAGCGCCTCCTTCGTCCAGGTCAGCACGTCCTCGGTGCGCAGGCCGGTCAGGACGGCCTCGCGCACGTCGGCGTCCTTCAGCGGGGCGGACGACAGCTCGATCGCGCCGAGCCGCTCCACCACGCGGGCCGAGACGTCGCCGCGCCGCTCGCCCGGCGGGACCCGCCAGGCCACCTCCTCCTCGACGGTGACCGGTAGGACCTGCCGCGCGGTCTCCTCGTCGATCTCCACGGCCTGCCGGACGCGGGCCGACGCCGAGCCCGTGGGCCGGTCGGCGACCGCGACGGCCAGCCAGCGCGCCGACCCCAGCCTCGACCCCTGGGCGAGCTGCGCCTCGGTGCCCGACGCCATCAGATATCCGCCGCCGCGCCTGCGCGCCACCCGCTCGGGGAAGGCCAGCGCCACGACCAGCCCGGCCAGCGTGTCATCCGCCGACCGCTCGCCCGCCGTTCCGGTCGTCCCGGCCGCCGGGCCCGGCGTCGCGCCTGTCGTGCCGGTGGCTTCCGCCGCCTTCGTCCGTACGTCCGCGCCTGTCGGCCGGGTGTCAGGTATGGGTGCCGTACGCCGCAGCCGGGTGACCTCCTGGCGCCAGCGGGCGGCGAAGGCGTCGTTGCCCCGGCGGGCCGCGCGCCAGATCTCGACGAGGTCGTCGCCGGCCTCGCGGGGCAGGGGTTCGGACAGCAGGGCGACCACCTCGGCGGCGCGCGGCCCGGCGTCGATGAGTGCCCTGGCCAGGCGGGGATGGACCCCGGCCCGTGCCATACGCCGGCCGCGCCCGGTCACGCGGGCGCCTCCGCTGGAGGTGTCTTCCAGGGCGCCCAGAGCGTGCAGGGTGCGGGTGGCGGCGGCGAGAGCGGCGGGTGGGGGCGGGTCGAGCAGGGCGAGACCCTCGGCGCCGGGGACGCCCCAGCAGGCCGCCTGGAGCGCGAACCCGGTCAGGTCGGCGAGCGCGATCTCCGGTCGCGCGTGGTCGGCCAGGCGCTCGTGCTCGGCTTCCGGCCAGCAGCGGTAGACGGTCCCGGGTGCCTCGCGGCCGGCCCGGCCGGCGCGCTGGGTGGCGGACGACTTGGAGACGCGGACCGTGGTGAGTGAGCCGAGCCCGCGGGCGTGGTCGGTGCGCGGTTCCCTGGCCAGTCCCGAGTCGACGACCACCCGGACGCCGGGCACGGTCAGGCTCGACTCGGCCACCGACGTGGCCAGCACCACCCGGCGCGCCGAGCCGGGGGACAGCACGGCGTCCTGGACTCGGGCCGGGGCCTGGCCATGCACCTGGAGGACCTCGACGTCGCCGAGCATCCCGGCCACCCTGGCGATCTCTCCGACGCCGGGCAGGAAGCACAGCACGTCGCCCTGCCGCTCGGCGAGCGCCCGGCGGACGACCTGGGCGACGTGGGACAGCAGCGCGGGATCGACGCGCAGCCCGTGCGGGGGCGCGACCGGCCGGGCGGGCGGCGCCCACACGACCTCGACGGGATGCGTCGCTCCCGTCGCACTGACGATCGGCGCCACGCCGGCCTCGGACGCGGGCGGCCGGCTGGCGGCGTTGGCGCCGAGGAGGCGGGCCCAGGGGAGGGCGTCGGCGGTGGCCGAGGTGGCGAGGAGGCGCAGGTCGGGCCGGAGCGTGTCACGGACGTCCAGCAGGAACGCGAGCGCGGTGTCGGCGTCGAGATGGCGTTCGTGGCATTCGTCGAGCAGCACCACGTCCACCCCGGCCAGCTCCTGATCCCGCTGCAGCCGCTGGAGCAGGACGCCGGTGGTGACGACCTCGACCAAGGGGTTGGCGCCCACCCGGCGCTCGCCCCTGATCGTGTAGCTGACGCCCATCCGCTTGGCCGCGGCCCGTACGGCCAGCCGGCGCGGCTCGGCGACCAGCACCCGCAGGCCCGCCTCGGCCAGGGCGAGCGGCACGACCGTCGTCTTGCCCGTGCCCGGCGGGGCGGTCAGCACCGCGGTGCCGTGCCGGTCGAGCTCGGCGAGCAGCCGCGGCAGGACGTCGTGGATGGGCAGCCGGTCGGGCGGACCCACGGGCGGGCGGATGGGTGGACCGACGGGCGGACGGATGGGCGGGCGGTCAGACGGGCTCATGCGCCGCGGTCAGCACCGAGTCGAGCAGGCCGGGGAAGCGCGCGTCGAGGTCGTCGCGGCGCAGGCTGATGTACTTCTTCCGGCCCTCCTGCTTGGACATGATCACTCCGGCCTCCCGGAGCATGCGGTAGTGGTGGGACGCGGTCGACTTGTGGACGCCCAGATCGTCGCCGGCGGTGGAGCACGTCATCTCGCCGTGCGCGGCCAGTCTGCCGACGACCAGCAGGCGTACGGGATCGGACAGCGCCTTGAGCACCTCGGTGAGCTGGATGTCCTCCGTGGCCGGATGCGGGAGCAGGCGCATGGTTCGACGATACCTCCGTCTAACTGTTTGACATGCATCCAACTATACGTCAGTTTGATGCATATCCAACTTTATTTCCGGAGGCTACGTGAATCCCCGGCTCTATCCGCTTGCGCTAGGAAATTTCGCCATCGGTACCGGCATGTTCGTCACTGCCGGACTCCTCACGCCGATCTCCGGCGACCTTGGCATCTCGCTGTCGGCCGCGGGCCAGTTGATGACCGTCTTCGCCCTGGCGTACGCGGTGTTGTCGCCGTTGCTGGCCGCGCTGACCGCCCGCCTGTCGCGCCGGAGGCTGTTGCTGATCGCGCTCGCGGTCTTCGTGGTGGGCAACGTCCTGTCCGCGCTCGCGCCCACGTACCCGCTGGTTCTGGCCACCAGGGTGATCGCGGCGGCGGGAGCGGCGATGTTCACGCCGACGGCGTCCGGAGTGGCGACCGCGCTGAGCCCGCCCGAGCGGCGGGGACGCGCGCTGGCCCTGGTGATGGGCGGACTGGCCGTCTCGTCCGCGATCGGGGTGCCGCTCGGCACCTGGCTGGGCGACGTGTCGGGCTGGCGGGCCACGCTCTGGCTGGTCGCCGGGCTCGGCGTGCTCGGCTTCGCGGGGGTCGCGGCCGTGGTGCCCGACGTCGCGACCGCCGCCACGGCACGGCTGCGTGAGCGGTTCATGCCGCTGGGGGATCGGAAGGTGCTGCTGGTGCTGGGCACCCAGCTGCTGGTGTTCGCGGGCGCCTTCACCGCCTACACCTACATCGGGTCGCTGCTGGACCTGCCGCTGACCGCCATCCTGTGGGCCTGGGGGCTCGGCGGCGTCGTCGGCAACCAGGTGGGCGGGAGGCTCACCGACAGGTTCGGGCCGCGGCGGATGGTGCTGATCGGGCTGGCCGCGGGCACCATGGCCACGGCACTGATCCCCGTCGCGAACCTGGCGCTGCCCGTCGGGCTGGTGTGGGCGTTCCTGTGGGGCGTGCTCGGCTGGCTGATCGCCCCGGCCCAGCAGTATCGGACCGTCGCGGCCGTGCCCGGCAACGTCCCCGTCGGGCTCGGGTTGCTCTCCTCCGCGCAGTACGTCGGGCTGTTCGTGGCGGGCGTCGCCGGAGGCTTGGCCCTCGACTGGTACGGCAGGGCGGGCGTGATCGCGCTGTCCACCGGGTTCTGCCTGGTCGCGCTGCTCTTCACGCTGGCGACCTACCGGCGGGAGGCGGCGCCCGCACGAGCGGTCCCGGCCCCGTCGCCGATCGGATAGCCCGCGTCAGCCCTGGGCCGGGATCCAGCCCAGGGTCACCGCGAGGATGACGAAGAGGCCGAGGGCGATGCGGTAGAACACGAAGCCGGTGAACCGGTGGGTGCTGATGTACTTCAGGAACCAGGCGACGGCCGCGTAGCCGACGACGAACGAGATGACCGTGGCCACGATCGTCGGCCCCCACGCCGGGGCCGGGCCCTCACCGATCTGGCTGAGCTCCAGCAGGCCCGACAGCAGCACGGCGGGAATGGCCAGCAGGAACGAGTATCTGGCCGCGTCCTGCCGGCGGTAGCCGAGCAGCAGGCCGGCCGTGATGGTGCCGCCCGAGCGGGAGACACCGGGGATGAGGGCGAGCGACTGCGCGAAGCCGTACCCGATGGCGTGCTTGAAGCCGAGGTGCTTCTCCAGCGTGAGCGTGTCGCGGGCCCTGCGGTCGGCGAACCAGAGGATCAGGGCGAACACCACGAGCGTGGTGCCGACCAGGCGCAGGTCGCGGAAGACACCCTCGATCTGGTCCTTGAACACCAGACCGAGGACGCCGATGGGCAGGCTGCCGACGATGACGTACCAGCCCATGCGGGCCGCGTGGTGGGAACGCAGCGCGGGAGTCCACAGGGAGCGGGTCCAGGTGGAGAGGATCTCCCAGATCTCGCGGCGGAAGTAGATCAGCACGGCCGTCTCGGTGCCGAGCTGGATGACCGCCGTGAAGGCGGCGCCCGGGTCCTGCCAGCCGAAGAACGCCGAGACGACCCGGATGTGGGCGCTGGAGGAGATCGGCAGGAACTCCGTGAGCCCTTGGACGAGCCCCAGGATCACCGCTTCGAACCAGCCGATCACGAGCGCACCTTCCACGAGCCCTGAAGTGACGAGGTGAGGGTAGCGGACTCAGGGGGCCGGAAAGTGAACGCGGAGGGGACAGCCGGGTATCGCTAGGCGCGGTCGCCGCCTGACACGTCGCGCGCGGCCACGGTCCAGGCCCCCGCGGCGTCGCGGGCGAAGTCGGCGAAGTCCCGTGCGGGGCGGCCGAGCGCTTCGCGCACGCCGTCGGCCAGGTAGGCGTTGCGGCCGTCGAGGATCTCGGTGAAGAGCGTGGTCAGCGGGCCGATCTCGGCCTCGGGCACGCCGTGCTCGGCCGCCGCCGCCGCGTACTCTCCGGCCGTCACCGGCAGGTAGGCGATCTGCCTGCCGGTCGCCTTCGACAGCTCGTCCGCCACGTCGGCGAACGTCATCAGCCGCGGCCCGGTCAGCTCGTAGAGCCGGCCCGCGTGCTCCGGCCCGGTGAGCGCGGCCACGGCGACGTCCGCGATGTCGTCCACGTCCACGAACGGCTCGGCGACGTCGCCGGCGGGCAGCGCGATGACGCCGTCGAGCACGGGCTCCAGCAGGTAGCCCTCGTTGAAGTTCTGCATGAACCAGCCGCACCGGACGATCGTCCACTCGGCCCCCGACTCCCGGACGGCCTGCTCGGCGGCCTCGGCCAGCGACTCACCCCGGCCGGAGAGCAGGACCAGCCGCCTGACCCCGCTCCGGACGGCGAGCGAGGCGAACGCGCGGATGTCGTCGAGCGCGCCGGGGAAGGTCAGGTCGGGATAGTAGGTCAGGTAGGCCGCGTCGACGTCGCGCAGGACCGCCGCCCAGCCGTCGCGGTCGGCCCAGTCGAAGGGCGGCTCGGCGGAGCGCGAACCCACCCGTACGGGCAGGCCGAGAGCGGTGAGCCGGTCAGTCACCCGGCGGCCGGTCTTGCCCGTGCCGCCCAGCACCAAAGTTGTCATGTCCCCAGTAAGCCGGACGGCCGCGAGACTATCCATGGTTGAGAAGCGCAATGCCATATGCAATCGTCTAACCCATGGACCGGTTGGCCGCACTCCTCGACGGGCCCCGCGCCCGTGGCGCCTTCCTGCTGCGTTCGATCCTGGATCCGCCCTGGTCGCTGCGGATCCAGGACGAGGCGCCGCTGACGCTGGTGGCGATGACCCGGGGCGTCGCCTGGGTGACGCCCGGCTCCGGTGACCCGGTGCGCGTCGGTCAGGGCGACGTCGCGATCATGCGTGGACCCGAGCCGTACGTCGTCGCCGACGACCCCGCCACGCCGCCGCAGATCGTCATCCACCCCGGCGAGCGCTGCACCACGCTCGACGGCGAGTCGCTGTACCAGGCGATGGACCTCGGCGTGCGCACCTGGGGCAACTCCTCCGACGGCGGCACGGTGATGATCACCGGCACCTACCAGCTGGAAGGGGAGATCACCCGGCGGTTGCTGGAGGCCCTGCCGGCGCTGCTGGTCGAGCCGGGCGGCCCGGTCATCTCGCTGCTCGGCGCCGAGGTGGTCAGGGATGAGCCGGGACAGGAGGCGGTCCTCGACCGGCTGCTCGACCTGCTGCTCATCACCGTGCTCCGGTCGTGGTTCGCCGCCCGCGAGGCGCCCGGCTGGTATCACGCGATGAGCGATCCGATGGTGGGCAGGGCCATGCGGATGCTGCACAACAATCCCGCCCACCCGTGGACGGTCGCCGCGCTGGCCGCCGAGGTGGGAGTCTCGCGGGCCTCGCTGGCCCGGCGTTTCACCGAGCTGGTGGGCGAGCCGCCGATGGCGTTCCTCACCGACTGGCGGCTGGCTCTGGCCGCCGACCTGCTGCGCGAACCGGGCGCCACGATAGGCTCGGTGGCCAGGAAGGTGGGTTACGGCAGTCCGTTCGCGCTCAGTGCCGCCTTCAAGAGGGTGCGCGGGATCAGCCCGCGGGAGCACCGGGCGGGAGCCGACAGGTGAAGCCGTTGCTGCTGGTGGACGTCGACGGGGTGCTCAACCCCTTCGGATCGCCCGGTCCTGGCTTCAGGCGCTACAGATGCACGGTCGACGGCGTCGGCTACACCGTCCACCTCAACTCCAGGCACGGCGTCAGGCTGCTGGAGCTGGCCCTGCTCACGGGAGCCGAGCTGGCCTGGGCCACCACCTGGGAGCACCACGCCAACGAGTGGATCGCGCCCCGCGTCGGCCTGCCGGAGCTCCCGGTCGTGCCCCTGGGGTCCGACGACGGCAGCGAGCTGGGCGAGATGTTCAAGACCCGGCACGTGGGGGCGTACGTCGGCGACAGGCCGTTCGTCTGGTTCGACGATCAGGTGCGCTGGGAGGATGAGAAGTATCTCAGGGAGTGTCAGGGTTTGAGCGATTTTCTGCTCATTCCCATCGAGCCCAACCGCGGCCTGACCAGCGAACACCTCGTGGCGGCCCGTGACTGGCTGACCCTGTCGGGGTTTTCTCAGGGTTCCTAGCGGGATAGGTGTGGTCAGCCCGCCCGTTGTTCAGGTAGCTGCGAACCACACGGAGGAAACGATGTACCGCTCTCGCGAGCACAGGATGTTGGCCGGCGTCTGCGGCGGCCTCGCCGACAAGATGGGCCTGCCGCCGACCCTCGTCCGGATCCTCTGGCTGATCCTCTCCCTGTTCCCCGGCCCGATGTGGGTCGTCTACGTCGTCATGTGGGTCCTCGTCCCCGAGGAGCCGAAGAAGTACTGACGCGTTCTATCCTCGAAGCATGAAGGCAAGGCCGCTGACGCTCATCCAGGATGAGCTGGTCGATTACGACAAGGCGATGGAGCGCATGGCCGACCTCGTCGGCGAGCGCCAGCGAGACGAACGGCCGGACACCCTCTGGCTGCTCAGCCACCCGTCGGTCTACACCATCGGGCGCCGCACACCGCAGGCGCACCTGCCCGACCCGTCGCGCGGCATCCCCGTGGTCGAGACCGGCCGCGGGGGCCAGCTCACCTACCACGGTCCCGGCCAGCTGGTCGGCTACCTGATCGTGAAGCTGGGTGATGAGGAGCGGATCGTCGACTACGTGCGTGAGGTGGAGCTCCGGCTGATCGAGGCGCTGGGCGCGCTCGGCCTCGCCGCCGAGCGCCGCGACACCCCGCCCGGCTCCGAGCTGCTGACCGGCGTCTGGACCACCGGGAGCGGGCGCAAGATCGTGTCGATCGGGATGCGCCAGAGCCGCGGCGTCACCAGCCACGGCTTCGCGCTCAACGTCGACGGCGACCTGGACCCCTGGCAGTGGGCGGTGGCGTGCGGCATGCCCGACGTCGACATGACCTCGCTCAAGCGGGAGGTCGGCGAAGCCGCGCTGGACTCCGTCCGCGTCGCCGTGGCCGCCTCCTTCGAGGCGTCCTGACCTAGTCGCGCGGAAACACCCGCACTTCGGCATCGTGCGCGCTGCCGGTCAGCTTGCCGTCGCAGGTGTAGAGGGGACACTCGAGTGCTTCGGCGAGGGCGATAGAGCGTTGCCATGCCCCCGCGCTAGCAGTTTGCCAGCAGAGGGGTACGGGAGGCGTACCCCTCTGCTTGGCGGTCGTCAGGGGACGGGCGCGTCGTCGATCGTGCGGCGGGGACCGGTGAACCAGTGGCGGGCCGACAGCGCCCACCACAGGGCGATGCCGATCAGCACCACCCCCACCGCGATCGGCGCGTAGTTGACCGAGGTCCAGGTGAAGTCCTCGTTGCCGGGGACACCGGCGGGCGAGAACGGCATGACGAAGTAGACCGAGACGATCACGATCTCCACGCACGCGATCCAGCACAGCACGCGATATTTCTTGCCCAGCGTCCACGGGCCGGGGACGAAGTCGTCGCCCATCTTCAGCCTGAGCCAGATCGGGATGAGGAAGGCCAGGTAGAGGCCGATGACCGCCATCGACACCACGGCGTAGAAGGCGACCGGGGTGGTCGTCCCGGCCGGGGCGTAGAGCGCGGGCAGGGTGATCAGCGCCGCCACCGCGCAGCCCGCGAGGATGGCGTTGACCGGGGTCCGGTTACGGTCGATCTTCGACCAGATCCGCCAGCCGGGCACGGCCCCGTCACGGGAGAACGCGTACGTCATCCGCGACATCGAGGTCACGCAGCTCATGCCGCAGAAGAACTGGCCGATCGTGGAGATCGCGAAGACCGCGGTCGCCAGCGGAGAGGAGAGCGCCGTCTCGAAGATCGCGCCGACGAAGCCCCCCTGTTCGTTGATCGCGTCGACGTTCGTCGCGGCGAACAGGAACGCGAGCAGCAGGATCCAGCCGCCGATGGCCGAGTAGAAGATCGACTGCCAGAGCCCGCGGGCCGCCGAGGTGGCGGCTCCCTGGGTCTCCTCCGACACGTGCGCGCACGCGTCGAAGCCGGTGATCGTGTACTGCGTCAGCAGGAAGCCGAGGGGCAGCACGTACAGCCAGAACGGCAGGCCGCCGTCACCGTCGCCGAACCCGGAGTTGTTGATCGTCTCGGTGAAGACGAACCCGAGCGACTGGTGGTCGCTGGGCGCGAAGATCAGGATGCCCACGATGGCCGTGGCACCGGCCACGTGCCACCAGACCGAGATGTTCTGCAGTAACGAGATGAGCCGGTGGCTGAAGATGTTGATCAGCGCGTGGAGCCCCAGCACGATCACGAACAGCAGGAACGCCTGGGGCAGCGTGCCCTCCCAGGCGCCGCCGGTCAGCCGGGAGAGCGTGATGTTGAGGAACGTCGCGCAGCCGTAGTCGACGGACGCGGTGACCGCGATGAGGCCGATCAGGTTGAGCCAGCCGGTGAACCAGCCGTGGATCGGCTTGCCCAGCTTGGCGGCCCACCAGTAGATGCCGCCGGCGGTCGGGTAGGCGGAGACCAGCTCCGACATGCAGAAACCGATGATCAGGATGAAGACGGAGATCAGCGGCCAGCCCCATGAGATGGCGATGGGGCCGCCGTTGTTCCAGGCCTGACCGAAGGTGGTGAAGCACCCGGCGAGGATCGAGATGATGGAGAAGGAGATCGCGAAGTTGGAGAATCCGCTCCAGGTGCGGGCCAGCTCTTGCTTGTAGCCGAGCTCGGCGAGTCGCCTGGAATCCTCTTCGGTGGTCATGAGGCTCCCTGGGGGGCGTGGAGAACTCACTATTTGGTCTACATCTAGACCTTTCCGATCCTAAGAGCAAGGCGTTACAAGCGGGTTTCCTGCGACCTGCGATACATCATCTGAAATGAGGGGATATCCGGGGCCGGTGAGGGGCCCCGGAGCGGTCACTGGCTGAACGCGTCGATCGCCCCCTGGCAGAACGCCTTGAGGTCGTCCGGCTTTCGGCTGGTGACCAGGACGTTGAGGCCCGCCGTGCACACGACGATCTCCCGGTCCACCCAGTTGGCGCCCGCGTTGCGCAGGTCGGTCTGGAGGCTCGGCCAGGAGGTGACCATGCGGTCGCGCACCACGTCGGCCTCGATCAGGGTCCACGGCGCGTGGCAGATCGCGGCCACCGGCTTGCCCGCCTCGAAGAAGTCACCCACGAACCGCACCGCCTCGGGCACCGTCCGCAGGAAGTCGGGGTTGGCCACCCCGCCCGGCAGGACCAGGCCGTCGAACTCGGCCGCCGACACCTCGTCGACCGTGGCGTCCACGGCGAAGGTGTCGCCGCGGTCGAGGTGGTTGAAGCCGCGGATCCGGCCGGAGCTGGTGGAGATCAGCTTGGGCGTGCCGCCGGCCTGCTTGATCGCCTTCCACGGCTCGGTGAGCTCCACCTGCTCGACGCCTTCAGGGGCGACGAGGAACGCGATCGTCTTTCCCTGCATCATCTGGATTCCCCCTTGTGGGATGGATGTCCTCCTCCCCCTTTCCGGGGGGTCGCGTTGTATGCAGGGTGTGTCCGGCCCACGCCGCGGCGGCTCCCACGGCGTACCAGAACAGGTCGGGTGGGTTGAACGTGCTGCCGAGGATCGGCCGCAGGATCGAGGGGATCTCGGCGAGCTGGGCGAACTCGATCGCCCAGCTCAGCCCGGTCGACGCTAGCGCGGCGACAATCGGCCGAATATGTCGCCAGACGAGCACGATAAGGGCATAAATCAGGAATGTGTAGAGCGCGTCGCCCGCGTACTTCACGACGGGCCCGTCCCACAGGGCCCGCACGCCGAGCCCGGCCACGATCGTGAGGACGGCGGCGGCGGCGACTGGCAGGCGGGACATCGGCCAACCCTAACGGCAAGGTGACCTAGCATCGGAGACCATGAGCGCGACCATGGTGGTGAAGGATCTCGCGGCAGGTCACGGCGAGCGGGTCCTGTTCTCCGGCCTCGATCTGGTGGTGAGCCCCGGCGACGTGATCGGGCTCGTGGGGGCCAACGGCGCGGGCAAGTCCACCCTGTTGCGCCTGCTGGCCGGTCTCGACCGGCCCGAGCACGGCACCGTACGCCTGAGCCCGCCGACCGCCACGGTGGGCCACCTCCCGCAGGAGCCCGACCGCCGGCCGGGCGAGAGCGTCAGGGAGTTCCTGGCCAGGCGCACCGGTGTCGCGCGGGCGCAGCGCGACCTCGACGAGGCCACCCAGGCGCTGGTGGAGGAGCGGCCGGGCGCCGACGACGCCTACAGCCTGGCGCTCGAACGCTGGCTCTCGCTGGGCGGCGCCGACCTGGAGGAGCGGTCGGAGGAGATCGGCCTGGCCGTGGGCCTCGACCAGCCGATGACCTCGCTGTCCGGCGGCCAGGCGGCCCGCGCCGGGCTTGCCTCACTGCTGCTCAGCCGCTACGACCTCTTCCTGCTCGACGAGCCGACCAACGACCTCGACCTCGACGGGCTCGACCGGCTGGAGGGCTTCGTCAACGGCCTGCGGGCCGGCACCGTGCTGGTCAGCCACGACCGCGAGTTCCTGGCCAGGACCGTCACCAAGGTGCTGGAGCTCGACCTGGCGCAGCAGCGCGTCAGCCTGTTCGGCGGCGGCTACCAGGCCTACCTGGAGGAACGGGAGGTGGCCAGGAGGCACGCCCGCGAGCAGTACGAGGAGTACGCCGGCACCCGCGCCCAGTTGGAGACCCGCGCCCGCACCCAGCGCGCCTGGATGGAGAAGGGCGTGAAGAACGCCCGCCGCAAGGCCACCGACAACGACAAGATCGGCCGCAACCTGCGCGTCGAGACCACCGAGAAGCAGGCAGCCAAAGCCCGCCAGACCGAGCGGCTGATCGAGCGGATGGAGGTCGTCGACGAGCCGCGCAAGGAGTGGGAGCTGCGGATGGAGATCGCCGCCGCGCCACGCTCGGGGGCGGTCGTGGCGACGCTGCGCGGCGCGGTGGTCAGGCGCGGCACGTTCACGCTGGGCCCGGTCGACCTCGAGATCGGCTGGGCCGACCGGGTGGCGATCACGGGCGCCAACGGCTCGGGCAAGACCACGCTGCTGGGCGCGCTGCTGGGCCGCACCCCGCTGGACGAGGGGCACGCCGCGCTCGGGCCCGGCGTGGTGGTCGGCGAGGTCGACCAGGCGAGGCGGCTGTTCGAGGGCGACGAGCCGTTGCTGGAGGCGTTCGCGCGGCACACGCCCGAGCTGGCGCCCGCCGACGTGCGGACACTGCTGGCGAAGTACGGGCTGAAGGCCGGCCATGTGCTGCGGCCCGCCTCGACCCTGTCACCCGGCGAGCGGACCCGCGCGGCCCTGGCGTTGCTGCAGGCCAGAGGGGTCAACCTGCTGGTGCTCGACGAGCCGACCAACCATCTCGACCTGCCGGCCATCGAGCAGCTGGAGTCGGCCCTGGCGAGCTATCCGGGCACGCTGCTGCTGGTCACGCACGACCGCAGAATGCTCGACGCCGTCCAGGTCGATCGGCGGCTCAGGGTCGACGCGGGCAGGGTCGTCCAGCTCGCCTGAAAATTTACACCGGATCAGGAAACGAAGATGAAACAATTTTCCGTAGCTCGTTGACATGGACTCTTCCTATGGTGTGCCTTTCTCTACAGCAGGATTCCCCCGCCTGAAGGTGAGGCACCATGAAGAAAATGTTCGCGCGTCTGGCTGTGCTGGGCGTCGCGCTGTTAGTAGCAGCACAGGGCCAGATCGCCCACGCTCAGGAGCCCGCCGCGGGGAAGAAGATCGTCCGCGTCGGAGCGACTCAGGCGGTCGACTCGATGAACCCGTTCCTCGCGGTCCGGCTGGTGTCGTCGTCCATCCACCGCTTGATGTACGGCTTCCTCACCGTCCCCGACCCCAAGACGCTGCAGCCGAGCCCTGACCTGGCAGAGTCGTGGACGACCTCCGACGACGGGCTCACCTGGACGTTCAAGATCCGCCAGGCCAAGTGGTCCGACGGCAAGCCGATCACGGCCGAGGACGCCGCCTGGACGTTCAACAAGGTCATGACCGATGACGCGGCCAAGACCGCCAACGGCCCGGCCGCCGAGAACTTCGAGAGCGTCACGGCCAACGGCCAGGACCTGGTCATCAAGACCAAGGCCCCGCAGGCGTCGATGCTGGAGAACCCGATCCCGATCATGCCCAAGCATGTCTGGGAGAAGGTCACCGACATGGCCAATTACGACGCCGAGGTCTACCCGGCGGTGGGTAGCGGGGCGTACATCGCGATCGAGCACAAGAAGGACCAGTACGTCAAGCTGAAGGCCAACCCCGACTACTGGCGGGGCGCGCCCAAGATCGACGAGCTGCAGGTCATCTTCTACGACAACCCCGCGGCCTCGATCGTCGGCCTGAAGAAGGGCGAGATCGACCTGATCGGCCGTCTCGCGCCGCCCGACTTCGAGGCGCTCAAGGGCGACCCCAACATCGTGGAGTGGAACCAGCAGGGCCGCCGGGCCGCCTACCTGCAGATCAACCACGGCGCGACCACCTCCGACGACAAGCCCATCGGCGACGGCCACCCCGCGCTGAAGGACCCGAAGGTGCGCCAGGCGCTGCACTACGCGATCGACAAGCAGAAGCTCGCCGACGAGGTGCAGAACGGCCTGGCCAAGCCCGCCGACGGCTCGATCGTGCCGCCCATGTACACCGACTTCTTCTGGGAGGCGAACGGCGACACCAAGGTCGGCCACGACGTCGCCAAGGCCAACCAGATCCTCGACGACGCCGGCTACAAGAAGGGCTCCGACGGCGTCCGTACGATGCCCGACGGCAAGCAGAAGCTGGAGTTCCGCTTCAGCATCCACACCGACACCCCGATCGAGGACAAGCTCGCCGAATACCTGACCGGCTTCTTCAAGGAGATCGGCGTCACGCTGACCACCAAGAAGCTCGACTCCAGCAAGTTCACCGAGGAGACGGGCACCACCGCCCTGTTCGACATCGCGATCAGCGGCTGGTCGGTCAACCCCGACCCCGAGGAGGTCCTGGCGACGCACCTGTGCAGCCGCAGGCCCACCGCGTCGGGCGAGGGCGGCGGCACCGAGTCGTTCTACTGCGACGAGACCTACGAGAAGCTCTACCAGGAGCAGCTCAAGGAGCTCGACCGGCCCAAGCGCGCCGAGATCATCAAGCAGATGCAGGAGCGCCTCTACACCGACGCTCCGGTGATCGCCATCTACTACCCGAACGACCTTGAGGGCTACCGCAAGGACCGGATCACCAGCATCACCCCGATCCCCGAGAACAACGGCATCCTCTACGGCGGCAGCGGCTTCTGGCCGTTCTACACGCTGGACGCCGTCGCCGCCCCGGCCGCCGGATCCGCCGAAAGCGGCTCCAACACCGGCCTCATCGCCGGCGTGGTCGGCGCCGTGGTCGTCATCGGCCTCGGGGCGTTCTTCCTGACCAGGCGGCGCAAGAGCGTCGCGGACGAGCGCGAATGACAACACCGCTCGACGCAGCGGAGCCCGCCGTCCAGGCGGCGGGCTCCGGTGACGGGCGCCCCGCCTACCGAGGCACGCTGAGATACGCGCTGTCGAAGGCAGGCGGGGCGTTGCTCAGCATCGCCATGGTGATCGTCGGGACGTTCTTCGCGTTCCGCCTGCTGCCCGGCGACCCGGTACGCGCCCTCGCGCAGGGCCGCAACATGACCCCGGCCCAGCTCGACCTGGAGCGGCACCGGCTGGGGCTGGACAAGCCGCTGATCGAGCAGTTCTTCGACTTCGTCGGCAAGACGCTCCGCCTGGACCTCGGCACCTCCTACGAGTACAAGCGGCCGGTCCTCGACCTCATCGGGGATCGGCTCGGCGCCACGCTGCTGCTCGCCGGAACGGGCCTGGTCATCGCGGTGAGCTTCGGCCTCTGGCAGGGCATCCGGGCCGGCTGGCGGCCCGGCAGCCGCTTCGACCGCTTCTCCACCGGCGTCTCGCTGGTGCTCTGGTCCGTGCCGACGTTCTGGCTGGGACTGCTGCTGCTGATGACCTTCGCGGCCGGCATCGGCCCGATCCCGGGCCTCTTCCCCACCCGGGGCATCGAGAGCGTCGACGCCCCCGACGGCTTCGCCTACGTCCTCGACGTGGGCATGCACATGGTGCTGCCCTGCCTCACCCTGGCCGCCGTGATCTACGCCCAGTATCTGATGGTCATGCGCTCGTCGCTGCTCGACGAGGTGAGCCAGGACTACGTGACCACCGCGCGGGCCAAGGGCCTGCGCGACGACGACGTACGCCGCCACCACGCGGTGCCCAACGCGCTGCTGCCCACGGTGACGCTGATCTTCATGCGCATCGGCTTCGTCGTCGGCGGCGCGGTCACCGTCGAGGCCGTCTTCAGCTGGCCCGGGCTCGGACAGCTCTTCTACGAGGCGATCAGGGTGCCTGACTTCACGCTCATGCAGGGCACGTTCATGCTGCTCACCGTGGCGGTCATCCTCATGAACACACTGGCCGACGTGGTCTACCACGTCCTCGACCCGAGGGTGAGGTCGGCGTGACCAGTGTCACCTGGACCCGGAGACGGCGGGCGCTCGGCCGCTTCTGGGACACCTTCCGCCACGAGCGGCCCGGCGTGATCGGGCTGGCCGTGCTGGTCGCGGCCGTCGTGCTCGCGCTGGTGGCTCCGCTGTTCATCGACGAGAGCGTGACCAACGTCGTGAGCGGCACGGGCGAGCGGATGGCCGCGCCCAGCCTCGACTACCCGTTCGGCACCGACGAGTCCGGCCGGTCGATCCTGCTGATGGTCTGGTGGGGGGCACGCACCTCGCTGCTCATCGGCTTCCTGGCCGCGCTGCTCACCATCGGCATCGGCACCGTGATCGGCATCGCGGCCGGCCACTTCCGCGGCTGGATCGGCGCCGTGCTGATGCGCGTCACCGACTGGTTCCTGGTGCTGCCGTCGCTGGTGACGGCCCTGGTGCTGGCGGCCATCCTGGGCGGCAGCACCATGACGATCATCATCGCGATCGGGGTCACCTCGTGGCCGTCGACCGCCCGGCTGATCAGGGCCCAGACCCTCGCCGTGGAGGCCAGACCGTACATCGAGCGGTCCAAGGCGCTCGGCGGCGGTCACTGGCACATCACCACCAGGCACGTGCTGCCCAACGTGGCGCCGCTGCTGCTGGCCAGCACCACGCTGGAGGTGGCCAGCGCGATCGTCACCGAGTCGACCCTGGCCTTCCTCGGCGTCAGCGCCAACAAGACCTCGTGGGGCACCATGCTGCGGGGCTCCTACGACTGGGGCGCGGTCAACCAGGGCGCCTGGTGGTACATCCTCATCCCCGGCCTCTGCATCGTCGCCGTCGTCATGGCGTTCACCCTGTGCGGCAGGGCGCTGGAGTCGGTGCTCAACCCGCGACTGCGGAAGGCGGGCGCATGACGGCCCTTCTCGAACTGGACGATCTCTCGGTGACCTACCGCATCGCGGCGGGCGAGGTGCCCGCCGTACGCGGGGTGTCGCTGAGCCTGGACTCGGGGGCGGCGCTCGGGGTCGCCGGAGAGTCGGGATCCGGCAAGTCGACGCTGGCCATGGCGCTGCTGCGGCTGCTGCCGCGCGACGCCCGCGTCGGCGGCCGGATCCTGCTCGACGGCGAGGACGTGCTCACCATGAAGTGGGGCAGGCTGCGCGCCGTCCGATGGGCCCAGGCGTCCATCGTGTTCCAGGGCGCGCAGCACGGGCTCAACCCGGTGCAGCGGATCGGCGACCAGATCGCCGAGCCGCTGCTGGTGCACAACCTGGTCAAGCCCGACGGCGCCCGCAAGCGCGTCGCCGAGCTGCTCGAACAGGTCGGGCTACCCGCCTGGCGGGCCGGCAGCTATCCGCACGAGCTGTCCGGCGGGCAGCGGCAGCGGGTGATGATCGCGATGGCGCTGGCCTGCTCGCCCCGGCTGATCATCGCCGACGAGCCGACCACGGCCCTCGACGTGATGGTCCAGGCGCAGGTGCTCACGCTGATCAAACAGCTGATCGCCGAGCACGGCATCTCACTGATCATGATCTCTCATGACCTCTCGGTGCTCGCCGACGTGTGCGACCGGCTGGCCATCATGTACGCGGGCCGCGTGGTCGAGAACGGCCCGTCCCGGGAGGTGTTCCACGACGCCAGGCACCCCTACGGCCGGGCGCTGGCGGCGGCGTTCCCGACCGTGGGCGACCCGGTCTCCCGGCTGGCGCCCAAGGGCCTCGGCGGCGACCCGCCCGACCCCATGCAGCTTCCGACCGGCTGTTCGTTCCACCCGCGCTGCCCGGTGGCGCTGGACGAGTGCTCGACCCTCGACGTCGAGCTCTGGCCCGCCGGCGAAGTGCGTTCGGCCGCCTGCGTGCACGTACGGGCGAAGGAGGAGATCTCATGACCGAGACGCAAGCCGCGGGGGGCGAGTCCCGCGCGCCCGAGGAGGCTCCTGCCACCGCGGAGGGCGAACCCCGCGCGCCCGAGGAGGCTTCTCCCGCCGCGGAGACCGCGACCACCACGCGCGGCACGCTGCTGGAGGCACGCGACCTGCATGTGGAGTTCCCCTCACGGGGGCGCCGCGCCCGCGCGGTCGACGGGGTCAACCTCGCGGTCGCCGAAGGCGAGATCGTGGCGCTGGTCGGCGAGTCCGGCTGCGGCAAGACGACGCTCGCGCGCACGCTGCTCGGCCTCGAACGCCCGACCTCCGGCTCCGTCGTGTATGGCGGCACCCCGCTCGACTACGGCTCCAGGTCCCTCAAGACGTACCGGAGGGAGGTGCAGCTCGTCCTGCAGGACCCGACGGGCTCGCTCAATCCGAGGCACACCGTCTACGAGGCGGTGGCCGAGGGGCCGCGCATCCACGGCCTGCCCGACGAGCAGGAGGTCGTGGCAGCCGCGCTGGCGAAGGCGGGGCTGCGACCGCCGGAGCGGTTCTTCCTGCGCTACCCGCACGAGCTGTCCGGCGGGCAGCGGCAGCGGGTGGTGATCGCCGGAGCGCTGGCGCTTGACCCGAAGGTGCTGATCGCCGACGAGCCGGTGGCCTCGCTCGACGCCTCCGTCCGGGGCGAGATCCTCGCGCTGATGCTGGGGCTCCGTGACGACCTCGGGCTGTCGGCGCTGGTCGTCACCCACGACCTCGGGCTGGCCTGGAACATCGCCGACCGGGTGGCGGTCATGTACCTCGGCCGGATCGTCGAGTCGGGGCCGGTGGAGCAGGTGCTGACCGCTCCCCGTCACCCCTACACGCAGGCGCTGCTCTCGGTGCTGCCGGAGTCGCCCGAGCGGGTGGTGCTGACCGGCGAGCCGCCGGACCCGACGCGGATTCCCGGCGGTTGCCGCTTCCACGCCCGCTGTCAGGTGCTGGCCTCCGGACGGGCGGCCGAGGCGGGGGTCGACGGCAGGTGCCGGTCGGAGTCGCTCACCGTGCTGCCGGCCGTTTCCGGCGCCCAGGTGGCGTGCCACTACGCGGAGGTCGCGGGCTGACGGCCCTGCCCGGGACCCGTGCTTGGAGCGGTGCTCGGACCCGCGCCGGGATTCGCCTCGTCGGTGAGGCGGATCCCGGCTCTTCTTGGCGCTGGTCTAGAAGGCGCTGATCGTGGCCGGCGCGCGCTCGGCCCTGCTCAGGGTGCGGATGACCGCTGTCGCCCCGTGGCGGTGCACGGCCAGCCGCGCCAGCATGTCGACGACCGGGTCGACGACCTCGGACGGCAGCTCCGGCGTCTCCACTCCCACGCTGGCGGCCAGGTCGTCGGAGTGCACCACCAGCTCGATCAGCCGGGTCAGCAGGAAGTCGTCCAGCAGCAGCGACCAGCCCGACCAGGGCAGGGACACCACGCTGTCGGCCGGCTCGGTGGGGAGCGCGGCCCGCTGGCGCTCCAGCAGCGTGCCCGTCCTGGCGGCGAGCGCGACGGGCCCTTCGGCGGCGGCGGCCTCGCCGCCCCGCCTGATGCCGATGTTGCTCTCGTGGTCGAGGCCCGCCTGCACCCACGGCGACATGGAGTAGTGCTCCAGCAGGGAGACCGGCTCCTGTGCCTCCTCGGGCCGCTGGCCGAGCACGGCGTCCACCCGGACGAGCTGGTGGGCCAGGTGCCCGGCAAGGCCCGCGACGCTGAACTCGGTGAGCGCGCTCGGCTTGTCCCACGCCGCGGCCACGGCAGGGTCCCCGAGCAGGTCCACCGCCGACCGCGCTGCGACCAGATAGGACTCCCTCATGGCGGACCTTTCCCCTTATGTGGTGACTCGGGCCAACACTATCCCGCCGACGATCAAAGCGAGCGCCGCCATTCTGCCCCCCGACAGAGGGTCGTCGTTGAGCACGACGCCCAGTGTGATCGCCCCCACCGCGCCGATGCCGGTGAACACCGCGTAGGCCGTGCCGACCGGCAACGTGTTCATCGCCTGGGACAGCAGCCACACGGCGGCGGCCATCAGCACGAGGCAGATCAGCGTGGGGATCGGCTTGGTGAAGTTCTGCGTCGGCTTGATGCTCTGCGACCAGGCCACCTCGACCAGCCCGGCCAGCAGCAGGACGGCCCAGCTCATGCGGTCACCGCCTCGATCGCCGCCGCCAGCGATCTGTCGTGCTCGGCTCGGCGGTGCCTGAGAGCCGGGTCCAGGAGCGCGTTGACCAGCTCCGCGTGCACGAACGTCACGTCCTCGATCCCGAAATGGCCACGGAAGAAGTCGCGCAGGTAGCGCTCCTGGTGGTCGAGCGGCTCGCGCGGGGAGCCCGGGCCGTAGGCGCCGCCCCTGGCGCTCGTCACGACGAAGGATCGCCCGCGCAGCGACATCCTCGGGAAGGTGATCTGATCGAGCCAGGCCTTCAGGGACGACGGGATCGAATAGTTGTACATCGGGGTGCCGATCAGCACCACGTCCGCCGCCACCACCTCGTCGAGGAGCGGTTCGACGATGGCCCAGGCGTCCTGCTGGGCGGGGGTGCGGACAGCCTCCTTGTAGCGGGAGATTTCCGATATTTCGTGTTCTAGGACGTAATCGCAGAGTTCGGTCCACGCTTCGCCGATGTGCGGCACGGGGTCGGCGGCCAGATCGCGGTGAACGTACCCGTCGCCGGGGTGGGCGGCGCGCCACCTCTCGGCGTACATGCCGGAAAGCCTCCGCGAGTACGAGGCGCGGCGCGCGCTGGCGTCCAGGTGTAACAGCATGGTCTCTCCTCCTAAGCGGACATAGCGTCCAGTTAACCATAACCGGACGCCATGTCCAGATAGGGTGGAACGCATGGAGAGAGCCGACGCCGCCCGCAACCGGGCGAGGATTCTCGACGCCGCCGCCCGGCTGTTCGCGGACAGACCTCCGCAGGACGTGACCATGGACGACATCGCCAAGGCGGCGGGTGTGGGGCGCGGGACTCTCTACCGCCGCTATCCCGACCGGGCCTCGATCGCCGTCGCCCTGCTCGACGAGCACGAGCGGGCACTGCAGGAGCAACTGCTGCGCGGTGACCCGCCCCTCGGTCCCGGCGCGCCTCCAGCCGAGCGGCTGGCCGCCTTCTACGCGGCCATGGTGTGTCTGCTCGAGGATCACGTTCACCTGGTGCTCGGCAGCGAAGTGGGCCGCTCACGCTTCGAGACCGGCGCATACGGCTTCTGGCGCGCGCACGTCCGCTCGCTGCTCGCCGCCGCCCGTGCCCCCGCGCCTGACGCCCTGGTGGACGTGCTGCTCGCGCCCCTAGCCCCCGAGGTGTACGCCTACCAGCGCTCCGGCCTCGGTCTCACCCCGGCACAGATCGCCGAAGCGCTGACCAGACTCGCCGGCATCCTGCGAGTGAACTGAGCCTCTTGAAGTGTCCGTACGTGCGCGAGGTTCGTCTGATGCGTGGCCGCCGGCCACCTGGAGATCCTGACCGGTGATCCAGCGGGCGCCTGGTGTGAGGCCGAAGCCGAAAGTGTCGGTGGCAGGCTCCTCATCAGCGCCTTGCCGGGGGTGCTTCTCCATGGGTGCGCAAGGTCTGTCTGATCGTTTTCCCGAGGAAGGCGCGGGCCAGTCTGGCCCGGCGGAAGCGGCTGATCCTGGGGCGCGGCAGGCCGTACCTCCGGGCCCGGATGTCGGCGACCACCTTGGCGGGGGCGCCCAGGTCGAGCAGGACGCCGAGCGCCTCCCGCTTGCTGATCAACCGGCCGTCTCGCAGCGTGACCGTCGCCCGAGCCACGGTCACCAGGCCCAGATCGACCCAGACATCCTGGAGCCAGCGCCGCCGGCCACGCGTCTTGACCAGCCAGAACCCTCGCAGGTCAGCCCGGATGAAGTCGGCCAGTTCCTGGTCGGAGACCGGCGGGAGCAGGCCGGCGGGCGGCGGGCCGTACAGTTCCAGGGCTCCCTCGTGCAGCTCGCGGCGCGTGACGGCGGTGACCGGGCGTTCGAAGAGCTCCCGCATCGCCCACGTCACGTGCTCGGTCGCGGGGTCGGAGAGCTCGTCCTGGGCCAGGTAGGAGCAGTGCAGGTGCTCGGCGAGGGGCAGGTCCAGGGCTTGGTGCAGCCGCTCCAGGCGGTCGCGCTGCTCGTCCGTGAGCGGCGTCTCGACGACCGCTATCAGGTCCAGGTCACTGCGCCCCGGCTGGTAGTCACCTCTAGCCAGCGAGCCGTGCGCCCAGAGCGCCACGAGAGGGACCACGGGCCGCAGGTCGTCCAGAAACCGCGTCAGCAGTAAATGCGTGGGAGCGCTCATCGGGAACCTCCGAGGAGACCCCCGCCTTCAGGCGAGGGAGGAATCGGACCCCTGCGGAGCAGGACAGGGGCAGGCGATTCGCCGCCAGGCGGACCGCCGTCAAAGCGCCGCACGACACCGCGCGGTTCGGTAGTGTGTTCGACGGTGGCGACACCCAAGCCACCGGACGAACGATCGGAAACACCCTCGCCGCAGGGCTTGCGGAGAGGCGAAACGCCTGTGGAGCCGGTGTAAGACCTCAACGAGAGTCCTCTCTCGGGCGGGCGACCGGCGGTGAAGCAGGAAGCCCGACCGGCGACGGTTGGAATCCCGGTTCTTCAGAGCCGGGAGGATGTCAAGATCCCACCTTGGCCGATGCGGTGCCGGGACGGAAGGTCATCTGCAGCGGCATCAGAGCGCGTGCCCACCGGCCACCTGGATCACCTGGCCGGTGATCCAGCGGGCCTGGTGTGAGGCCAGAAACACAACGGCGTCGGCGATGTCGGCCGGCTCGCCCGCGCGCCGCAGGGGCACGATGGAGCGGACGTGTCCGACCATGGCGGCGTCCATCCAGCCGGTCTGCACGGGGCCGGGGGCAACCGCGTTGACGCGGACACCGGCCGCGGCGAGGTCGAGGGCGGCCGCCCGGGTGAGGGCTTCGAGGGCCGCCTTGGAGGTGCCGTAGCCGATCTGGCCGGGGAAGGCGCGGGCGGCGTCGGTGGAGATGTTCACCACGCACGGGGTGGCGCCGGGCTGTCGCCGTCTCGCCAGCTCGGCGATGAGCAGGGCAGGGGCGATCGCGTTGACCTCGTAGTGGCGGCGCAGGCCGTCGGCGGTGAGGGCTTCGAAGGTGTCGGGTGACTCACAGTGCGCGGCGTTGTTGACCAGCACGTCGACCGGCCCGAGATGGCGTTCGACCTGGTCGAACAGCCGCCGGTCCGCGTCCGGCTCGCGCAGGTCGCCGTGCACGGCCACCGCGTCGCCCAGCTCGGCGGCGAGCTCGCCGGCAGTGCCGGCGGCGATGGCGGCGTGTTCCCACGTGACGCCCGGCGGAGCGGGCGTGCCGGTGAAGTGATGCACCGCGACGCGCGCCCCTTCGGCCGAGAACGCGCGCGCGATCGCCGCGCCGATCCCTCCGCTCGCACCGGTCACGAGTACGGTGCGGCCCGCCAGTTTCGTGTCGACCATGACGTGAGCATGGCGAGTCACCGGTCGGACGATCAACCGGGCAAAGGGTTGTCAGGGGGTGGCGGACTCGCGCAGAGGGTGTCAGGGAGTGTCGAACAGGGCGCTGACGGATTCGCCGTCGTGGATCCGTCGCATGGCCTCGGCCAGCGCGGGAGCGATGGACAGGACGGTCAGCTTGTCGCTCTTTTTGGGCGGCGGCACCGTGTTGGTGCAGACGATCTCGGCGACCTCGGGCAGCGCGCTGAGCCGGTCGATCGCGTCGGCCGCGAAGAGACCGTGCGTGCAGGCGATCCGCACCGAGTTGACGCCGCGCTCGCGGAGCCGGTCGAGCAGCTCGATGACCGTGCTGCCCTTGGCGATCTCGTCGTCCAGGATGATCACGTCCTTGCCGGTGACGTCTCCGATCACCGAGCCGATCACCACCCGGTCGTCGGCGAAGCGCTGCTTGGCGCCCATCGCCACCTCGGTGCCGAGCAGCCGGGCGAAGGCCGCGGCCTCCTTGGCGTTGCCCAGGTCGGGCGAGACGACGACCGTGTTGGACAGGTCGTACCGCCTGAAGTGGGCGGCCAGCTCGCGCAGCGCGTGCAGGTGGTCGACGGGCACGCTGAAGAAGCCGTGGACCTGGGGTGAGTGCAGCGTCATCGCGAGCACCCGGCTGGCTCCGGCGGCCACCATCAGGTCGGCGACCAACCGTGCGCCGATCGAGATGCGAGGCGCGTCCTTCTTGTCGGAGCGCGCGTAGGCGTAGTGCGGCAGCACCACGGTCGTCCGGGCGGCCGACGCTCCCCGCGCGGCGTCGAGCATGAGAAGGAGCTCGACCAGGTGCTCCTGCGTGGGCGGGACCAGTGGCTGGATCAGGAAGACGTCGCGTTCCCTGCAGTTGGCCTGCAGCTGGACCTCGAGGACGTCGTTGGCGAAGCGGTTGATATGGACTGGGTGGAGCGGCGTGCCGAGGTGGGCGCAGATCTCCTCGGCGAGCTCGGGATGGGCGGAGCCGCTGAAAACCGTGATGTCTCGCACGATTCACAGAGGATATCCGTACGGGCTCGCGGAGTCCTCTCCAGTGGGTGCGCGGCGTCGCGCAGGGCGGCCGACCTGCACGGACACCGTCGGCGCAGGCCAGGCATGGAGTCCGCGGCCGGAGGGAAGGGTGCCCTGGGGGACTGTTCAGTGCAGGTTCGCCGGACGGAGCGAACCGAGACTCCGAGCACCGGTGATCAAGATACGGGGAGTGGCTGCTTCGGCACCCGTCCCGTCGAATCCGGGCATCAGGAAGAGGCGTCACGCGTGGTCATCGCTGTTTGCCTGGGGGCGGCGTGCCTTCTGGGCCTGGGGTTCGTAGCCCAGCAGCATGCCGCCTACAACCTGCCTCTGGGTGAGATGCTGCATCCGCGCCTGCTGCTGGACCTCGCGCGCGCGCCGCTGTGGCTCATGGGGATCGGCCTGATGATCTGCGGGCAGCTCCTCGGCGCGTTCGCGCTCTGGCAGGCCAGCGTGGCGCGGGTCCAGCCGATTCTCGCGACGAGTCTGCTGTTCGCGCTGACCGCCGCCCATGTCGTCTACAAGGAGCACTTCGCTCTCATGGAGTGGCTGGGGGCGGTGCTGGTGAGCGGCGGGGTGACGCTGTTCCTGTTCTTCGGGGAACCGCAGGGGGGTCATCCGCCGGCGCACAACTCCTCGCGGTGGCTCGTGGTGCTTCTCGTGCTCGTGGTCGCGGCCGTGCTCGTTTTCGCCGGGCTGCGCTGCGCTCTGGCGACCAAGGCCATGTTGCTGGCGGCCGCGGCCGGAGTGCTGTACGGACTCCAGGACGTGCTGACGCGCAGCACGGTGATCTCGCTCAGCGAGGGGCCGGGCGCCGCGCTCATGACCTGGCAGCCGTATCTGCTGCCCTGCGTCGCCCTGGTCGGGCTGCTGCTCAACCAGAGCGCGTTCGACGCCGCACCGCTCCGGATCTCGTTGCCGGCCACCACCGCCGCCGAGCCGATCGTCGCGATCGTGCTGGGTGTCGCGATCTTCGCCGAGAAGTTGCGGGTCACGCCGGCGGCGCTCGCGGCGGAAGTGATCGGTCTGATCGCGATGGTGACGGGGATCGTCATCCTCGGGCGGTCCCCCTTTCTCGCCAAATCGGAGCAGGACGCTGCCCAACGCCCGGAGGAGCCGGAACGATGATCTCGGTAGTGCTGGCGTTGTGCGCCGCCATCTCCAACGCGGTGGCCTCGAACCTTCAGCGGATGGCGGCGCGAACGGTGCCCGAGAGCAAGGCGTTCCGGCCGGCTCTCATTCTGGATCTGATCCGGAGTCCGATCTGGCTGGGCGGGATCGTCGCTCTCATGGCCGGGTTCGGCTTCCAGGCCGCGGCGCTGTCGACGGGGCCACTGGCCCTGGTGCAGCCGGTTCTCGCCACCGAGCTGCCGTTCACGATGGTGTTCCTCTCGTTGATCTTCAGGATGAGGCTGGAGGGGCGGATATGGCTGGCGGTGGTGACGATGACCGTGGGGCTGGCGGTCTTCCTGCTCAGCGCCGCGCCCAGCGCAGGACACGAGCCGCCCGGTACGAAGGTGTGGATCCTGGCGGCGATCGTGACGGTCGGGGTGATGCTCGGACTCTGCCTGCTGGCGCGACTGATCGAGGGCGACGGCCGGGCCGTTCTGCTGGGGGTGGCGACGGGCATCGGGTTCGCCTTCACCGCCGCGCTCATGAAGCAGAGCACCACCATCCTGGAGGAGGGCTTGGTCGTTCTGGCGGCCTCCTGGCAGCCGTACGCGATGGTGGTGGCGGGACTGTGCAGCCTGTTCCTGCTGCAGAACACGTTGCAGAGCGGGACCTTGGTGGCCGCGCAACCGGCGCTGACCATCAGCGATCCGGTCGCGAGCATCCTCTACGGCACCATGATGTTCGGCGAGGACGTCCGGACGGGCCCGTGGATCATCCTGGAGGCGATCGGCATCGGCGCGATCTTCTTCGGCAGCTTCCTGCTCGCCAAATCGCCCCAGGTCAGGGCACAGCTGCTAGCCGACACGAGGCCCAAGGGTCAGCGGGGCTGAGATCAGGCGCGATTCGGCGGGCGGCGACAGGAAGAGAGCCGACGCCCGGGTGGTCTGGGCCTGGCGCCGACGCGGCTCCGTCAGCCGGTCGAGCGCGTCGAGGAGCTCCGCGCCGGTTCGCGCGTGCGCGCTCACGCCCGCCCGTGCCATCGCCAGCGCGCCGTCGCGGCCGTGGCCCGGGATGGGCCGGTAGGAGACGACGGGCAGTCCCGCGGCGAACGCCTCCTCACAGGTCAGCCCGGCGGCGTTGTCCACCAGCGCGTAGGCCGCCGACATGAGCTCCGGCATGTCCTCCTGCCAGCCGAGGACCGGCCCCGTCCGGGTGGCGGTCAGCCGGCGGCGCAGCCCGTCATTGCGCCCGCACAGGATGACCGGCGTGTACCTGCCGGAACGCGCGAGGATCCGGGCGGTCCGCGCCACCTCGCCCACGCCCCAGGATCCGGCCGAGACCAGCACCAGTCGCTCGCCGGGCGCCGCGCCGATCCGGTCGCCGACCCGGGCGCGGATCCTCGCCCGATCGGCGGTGGATGTCCCTGCTCCCGGTGTCCACCTCTCGGGTGGACGCGTCTCGGGTGGACGTGCCTCGGGTGTACGCGATGCCTCAGGTGGACGTGCCTCGGGTGTACGCGATGGGTCGGGTGTACGCGGTGGGTCGGGGGAGAGGCGGAGGAACTCAGGGCGTACGACGGGGGCGTGGTGGAACGAGGGCCGCCCGGTCACGGCGGCGAGGTGTGGGATCACGGCCGGGTTCGGGCACAGATACCGGTCGTTGCCCGGATGCAGCCAGAGCCGGTGCACGGCGAAGTCGGTCACCAGCACGGTGCTGGGAGCCGGCAGTTCGCCCCGCCCTCTCAGCCTCCCGGTCACCTGGGCCGCCAGGTGGAAGGCCGAGATCACCTCGTCCGGCTGCCGGTGGGAGACCAGGCGGCGCAGGCGGGCCCCGGCCAGGACGGTCAGCGGCGAGGTCGACGGGGCGCGTTTGCCGACGAAGAAGACCCGGTAGATGACTTCGTACAGCCATGGCGCGCGCGTGATCATCCAGTGATACCAGTGGCGCAGCAGCGGGCCCAGCCCCATGGGAAGCAACCGGAGGACATCGATGATCTCCACCTCGGCGCCCTGCGCGGCGAGCCGCCGGGCGAGTTCCGCGGCCACCTGGTCGTGGCCGGTGCCCATGGCGGCGCTGATGATCAGCAGGCGCCGGCCGGCCGTCTTCACGCTGCGCTCCACGGGGGCGTGAGATGGCGCGTCGGGCGTCCCTCCCGGTGGCGCTGGCGGGGCTGGCGCTGGTCCACGCCGGCCCGGCCGTCACCTGGCTGCCCTCGGTGCGGCGCGTGCTGCCGGGCCTGGCCGGAGCGGGAAACGCCGGGCACGTGGCGCTGACCTTCGACGACGGCCCCGATCCGCGGTCCACCCCGCGGTTTCTGGACGAGCTCGGGCGGCTCGGCTGCCGGGCGACGTTCTTCGTCCTCGGTGAGATGCTGGCGCGTCATCCCGAGGTGGCGCGCCGCATCGTCGCCGAGGGGCACGAGGTGGGCGTGCACGGCTGGCGGCACGTCAATGCCCTCCTCACCCGGCCGGGAGAGGTCGCCGTGGAGATGGGCCGGGCGGTGGACCTGGTCCAGGAGGTCACCGGTTTCCGCCCTGTCTGGTATCGCCCGCCGTACGGTGTGCTGAGCGCCGAGGCGCTGGTCGCGGCCCGGCTGTGCGTGCTGCGTCCGGTGCTGTGGACCGTGTGGGGCAAGGACTGGACGGCCGAGGCGAGCCCGGCGTCGGTCATGACGACTCTGCTGCCCGGTCTGCGCGGCGGCGCGACCGTCCTGCTCCACGACTCCGATCACACGGCGGCCCCGGGGTGCTGGCGGTCGGCGCTCGGCGCGCTGCCCGAGGTGGTGGACCGGTGCCGTCAGCTGGGGCTGCGGGTGGGGCCGCTGCGCGAGCACGGTGTCGCCGGGGCGGGCGCGGTGTCCGGCGCCGTCTAGCACCGCGTCCCCCCGGTGCGGTGGCGCGGTGGTGGGCTGGGCATGCGGTCCTCCTCCGTGCTGTGCGGGGATCACGTGTCCGCAGGCCCGTACGGTTAAAACCGCGATTTCGGAATTATTTGGCTTATGGGCGATTTCGGATGGAAGGTACGAAGAGAAGTCGCATGAATGCGTAAATTCGACACCGAGGCCGCGTAATAGATGCCGATGAATGGCGACTGTGTAGTTTTGTGGCACCACTCGGTGGAGATTCCGTAGCAATGGCATCGCAGCAGGACTGCATGCACAATTTCATATCGAAGGCCAAGCGGGAGAATTTCCCCGTGGCCTTGCGGGTGCTGCCGCGTGCCTACCGGCGGCACCTGCTCGCCGTATACGGGTTCGCGCGATTCGTCGACGACCTGGGCGACGAGGCCGCGCCGGACGACCGGTTGCGGTTGCTCGGCGACGTCGAGTCGGACCTGGCACGCCTGTACGCCGGATCGAGCCCGCGCCTGCCGCCCGTCCGAGCGCTGGCGCGAACCGTCGAGACCTGTTCGATTCCGGCCGAGCCCTTCCACCGGCTGGTGGAGGCGAACCGGCTCGACCAGACGGTCACCCGTTACGACACCTTCGATGACCTGCTCGGCTACTGCGAACTGTCGGCGAACCCCGTCGGGCACCTGGTCCTGCACGTGTTCGGCGCGGCGGCTCCCCGGCGGCTGACCCTGTCGGATCGGGTGTGCTCTGCGTTGCAGATCATCGAGCACTGCCAGGACGTGGGTGAGGACTACGCGAGGGGCCGGGTCTACCTGCCCGGCCAGGAACTGCGCCGGTTCGGTTGCGCCGAGACCGACCTGGCCGGCGAGACCACGCCGGAGGCGCTGCGCCGGGTGGTGGCCCTGCAGACCGGACGGGCCGCGCGGATGCTGAAGGACGGGCGCCCGCTCGTCGCCTCGCTGTCCGGGTACGCCCGGCTCGCGGTCGCCGGATACGTCGCGGGGGGCCTCGGCACCGTCGCGGCGCTCGAACGGTCGGCTCATGACGTCCTGGGAACCGCCATCCGCCCCCGCCGCAGCCGTTCGCTGGCCACGTGGCTCCGCATTCTCGCGACATGGAGGTGACGAACCGGTGACCGCGTCCCACGCATACCGGCGCTGCGAGCAGATCGTCCGCACGCGGGCGAGGAACTTCTCCTACGGGATCCGGCTGCTACCGGCGCCGAAGCGCCGGGCGCTCAGCGCCGTGTACGCCTTCGCCCGCCGGATCGACGACATCGGGGACACCGACGGGCCCGCCGAGCAGCGGCTCGCCCGCCTGTCGGAGGCCCGTGCCGCGCTGCGCGGGTCGCGGCCCGACGAGGGCAACCTCGTGATGTACGCCCTGACCGACGCGGCCCGCCGCTACCCCATCCCGCTGGAGGCGTTCGAGGAGCTGATCGACGGCTGCGCGGCGGACGTGCGCGGCACCACGTACCAGAACTTCGAGGACCTGCTGTTCTACTGCCGGTGCGTCGCCGGCTCGGTCGGGCGGCTGTCGCTCGGCGTCTTCGGCGCCGACGACCCCAAGGCGGCCGCGCCGCTGGCCGACGCGCTGGGCGTGGCGCTGCAGATCACCAACATCCTGCGCGACGTGCGCGAGGACCGGCTGGCCGGGCGCGTCTACCTGCCGGCGGAGGACCTGGAACGGTTCGGCTGCACGCTGGACGTCGACTCCTCCGGCCGGTTCACCGACGCGCCGCAGCGGCTGGCCGCGCTCGTCCGCTACGAGGCCGAACGGGCCCGCGAGTGGTATCAGGAGGGGATCCGCCTGGTGCCCCTGCTCGACCGGCGCAGCGCCGCGTGCACCGCGGCGATGGCCGGCATCTACCGGTCCCTGCTCGACCGCATCGCCGCGCACCCCGTCGAGGCGCTGGCCGCCAGATCGTCGCTGCCGACGTGGCGGAAGACGACGATCGCCGCCCGCGCCCTGATGGGAGGAGGCGGGTGAACGGCGCACCGCCGGCTCCCGTCGCGGTCGTGGGGGGCGGGCTCGCGGGCATCGCCGCGGCCGTCGCCCTGGGAGAGGCCGGGCACACGGTCACCCTGTACGAGGCCCGCCCGCGACTGGGCGGCGCCACCCATTCGTTCGAGCGTGACGGGCTGGTCGTGGACAACGGCCAGCATGTGTTCCTGCGCTGCTGCACGGCCTACCGGGGGCTGCTCGACCGGATCGGCGGCGCAGGCAGGGTGCGGCTGCAGGACCGGTTCGACGTCCGGGTCCTCACGCCGCAGGGCCGGACGGGACGCCTGCGCCGGACCGTGCTGCCCGGGCCGTTCCATCTGATGCCCGCGCTCGCGACCTACTCCCTTCTGCGGCCGGCCGACCGGTTGCGCGCGGTCCGCGCGTCGCTCGCGCTGGCCCGGCTCGACCCGGCGGACCCGGCGCTCGACCAGGTCGACCTGGCGAGCTGGCTGGCGTCCCACGGTCAGCGCGACCCAGCGCGGGAGGCGCTCTGGGAGCTCTTCTCGATGGCGGCACTGAACATCGGAGGCGAGGAGGCGGCGCTCGGGCCGGCGGTGAAGGTGTTCAAGACCGCCCTGCTCGGCCGGGCCGACGCCGCCGACCTCGGCATTCCGGCCGCGCCCCTCGGAGAGCTGCACGGCACCGCCGCCCAGGACGCGGTCAAACGGCGCGGCGGCGAGGTGCGGCTGTCGGCGAAGGTCACGGCCATCGAGCCGGGCCCGATGATCGTCGTGGACGGCGACCGGATCCCGCTGTCCGCGGTGATCGTGGCGACGCCCCACGAACAGGCCGCCAGGATCGTCCCCGTAGAGGCGGCACCCGACCGGGACCGGTGGCAGGGGCTGGCCGCGAGCCCGATCGTCAACGTGCACGTCGTCTACGACCGTCCGATCACCGACCTGCCGTTCGCCGCCGTCGTGGGCTCGCCCGTGCAGTGGGTCTTCGACAAGACCCGCGTGGCCGGGCTGACCAGGGGCCAGTACCTCACCATCTCCGTGTCGGCCGCCGACCGGTGGATCGACCTGCCGACCGCGAAGATCCAGACCGCGTTCGTGCCCGCGATCGAGCGGCTGTTTCCCGAGGGGCGGCGGGCGCGGCTGACCGACTTCTTCGTCACCCGAGAACGGCGCGCCACCTTCCGCCAGGGGCCGGGCAGCGGCGCGCTCCGGCCCGGGGCCGCCACCCGGTGGTCCGGGCTCTACCTCGCCGGCGCGTGGACCGACACGGGCTGGCCCGACACGATGGAGGGTGCGGTGCGCAGCGGACTCAAGGCGGCCGGACTGGTCAGGCGGCACCTGCTGGGACGGGCGGCCTCATGACTCCGGTCGTCCCCGCCGTGGTGGCGGCGGCCAGACAGCTGGTCGACCCCGTCCTGCGTGAGGCGGTCGCCCGGCTCGACCCGATCACGGCCCGGGTGGCCGGTTATCACTTCGGCTGGACCGAGGAGCCGGGCGGAGCTTCGCCGGGTGGCGGTTCGCCGGGCGGCGCCTCCTCAGGCCGCTCCTCAGGCGGTTCCTCAGGAGGCGGCAAGGCGCTGCGGCCCGCGCTGGTGCTGCTCTCGGCCAGGGCGGCCGGAGGCGACGTCGCGCGGTGCTCGCCGGCCGCCGCCGCGGTGGAGCTCGTGCACGCGTTCTCGCTGCTCCACGACGACATCATGGACGGTGACCGGATGCGCCGGCACCGGCCGGCCGCCTGGACGGTGTTCGGCGGCTCCGAGGCCATCCTGGCGGGCGACGCCCTGCTGGCGCTGGCCGGGGAGCTGCTGGTCGAGCGCGACGGCTCCGGCCACCTGGACGCGGCGCGCTCGCTGAGCCTGGCCGTACGAGGGCTCATCGCGGGCCAGGGGATGGACCTGGAATTCGAGCGGCGCGACGACGTGAGCCTCGACGAGTGCCTGCGGATGTCGGCGCGCAAGACCGGTGACCTGCTCGCGTGCGCCTGCTCGATCGGCGCGATGACGGCCGGCGGGTCCGCGGAGCTGGTCGAGGCGCTGGCGGCGTTCGGGGCCGAGGCCGGTCTCGCCTTCCAGCTGGCCGACGACCTGCTCGGCATCTGGGGCAGCCCGGAGACGACCGGGAAGCCGGTGCGGTCGGACCTGCGCGCCCGTAAGAAGAGCCTGCCGATCGTCGCCGCCATCACCGGCGGTGGCGCGGCGGGCGAGCGCCTGGCCCGCCTCCTGGCGCAGCTGGCGCCGCTGTCGGAGCCGGACCTGGTGGAGGCGGCCCGGCTGGTGGCCGAGGCGGGCGGGCGTACCTGGGCCGAGACCGAGGCCAAACACCGGCTCGACACCGCCGGTCGCCATCTCGCCGGAGTGGAGATGCCCGCAGCCGTCCGGGAGGAATTCCTGGACATCGCCAGATTCATCACAGCCCGGGATCACTGACCATGACCACAGTCGACACCCTTCCGTCCGCGTCCAGCGCCCAGCTGGCCCTCGACGCCGCGTGCGACCACCTGATCGGCCTCCGGTCCCCGCAGGGGTGGTGGAAGGGCGAGCTGCAGACCAACGTGACGATGGACGCCGAGGACCTGCTGCTGCGGGAGTTCCTCGGCATCCGGTCCGCGGACGACACGGCCGCGGCGGCCCGCTGGATCCGCTCCGAGCAGCGGGCGGACGGGACGTGGGCCAACTTCCACGGCGGGCCGCCCGACCTGTCCACCACCGTCGAGGCCTATGTCGCGCTTCGGCTGGCCGGCGACCCGGTCGACGCCCCGCACCTGCGGGCCGCCGCCGAACACGTCCGGCAGGCCGGCGGCATCGAGGCGACCCGGGTCTTCACCCGGATCTGGCTGGCGCTGTTCGGCGAGTGGTCGTGGGAGGACCTGCCCGTCCTGCCGCCCGAGCTGATGTACCTGCCGCCGTGGATGCCGCTCAACGTCTACGACTGGGCGTGCTGGGCCCGGCAGACGATCGTCCCGCTCACCGTGGTCAGCGCGCACCGGCCCGTGCGCCCGCTCCCGTTCGACCTGGCCGAGCTGCGCACCGGCCGCCGGGCGCGGCGCGGCGCGCGTACGGGATGGGAGGGGGTGTTCGGCGGCCTCGACCGGCTGCTGCACCACTACGAACGGCGGCCCGTGAAGGGCGTGCGCGCGGCGGCGCTCCGGCGCGCCGCCGAGTGGATCGTGGCCCGGCAGGAGCTCGACGGCTCCTGGGGCGGCATCCAGCCTCCCTGGGTGTATTCGCTGATCGCGCTCAACCTGTCCGGGTACGACGTCGACCATCCCGTCATGCGCAGGGGGATCCAGGGGCTCGACCGTTTCACCATCCGGGACGGCGGGGGCCGCAGGCTGGAGGCCTGCCAGTCGCCCGTCTGGGACACCGCGCTCGCGGTCAACGCGCTCCTCGACGCCGGCGTCCCGCCCGCCCATCCCGCCGTCGACGAGGCCGCCGGCTGGCTGCTCGGCGAGGAGATCAGAGGGCCGGGCGACTGGACGGTGCGCCGGCCCTCGCTGGCGCCTGGCGGCTGGGCGTTCGAGTTCGACAACGACGGCTATCCCGACGTCGACGACACGGCGGAAGTCGTTCTCGCGCTGCGCCGCACGCTCCACCCGGACGCGCGGCCGGCGATCGACCGCGGCGTGCGCTGGATGACCGGAATGGCGTCCCGTGACGGCGGCTTCGCGGCGTTCGACGCGGACAACACCCGCACGCTGTGCACCAAGCTGCCGTTCTGCGACTTCGGCGCGGTGATCGACCCGCCGTCGGCCGACGTGACCGCCCATGTCGTCGAGGCGCTGGCCTACGAGTGGCCGGCCGGTTCGCCGGAGCTGCGGCGTGCCGTCATCTGGCTGCTGAAGGCGCAGGAGGCGGACGGGTCATGGTTCGGCCGCTGGGGGGCCAACCACGTCTACGGGACCGGCGCCGTGGTGCCCGCCCTGGTCGCGGCCGGGGTGCGCACCGAGGCGCGGTGCGTACGGCGCGCGGTCGCCTGGCTCGCGCGCCACCAGAACGAGGACGGCGGCTGGGGCGAGGACCTGCGTTCCTACGACGATCCTGAATGGATCGGGCGCGGGGCGTCGACGCCGTCGCAGACGGCCTGGGCGCTGCTGGCCCTGCTCGCCGCCGGGGAGAGCTCGCCTGTGGTGGAGCGGGGCGTGCGGTGGCTGGTCGAGCAGCAGCGCCCGGACGGGACCTGGGACGAGCCCCACTTCACCGGCACCGGCTTCCCCGGCGACTTCTACATCAACTACCACCTGTACCGGCTCGTCTTCCCGATCAGCGCCCTCGGCCGTTACCTGCGCGCCCGCGCGACAGCCGCCACGGCAGGGGAGAGACAGGCGCCGGAAGAGCCGGCACTGGGGGAGACATCGTGACAGCGCTGCTGATCTGCACCGCCCTGGGCCTGGAGGCGTGGGCCGTCCGGCGCGGCCTCGACGCCTCCGCGACGGGCGTACGGGTGATCCGGACGGGGGTGGGGCCGCGCCGGGCGGCCCAAGCGGCGGCGGCCCTGCCGGAGTCCGGCGCGCTGGCCGTGGCCGGGTTCGCGGGCGCGCTCGACGCGACCCTGCGGCCGGGGGACGTCGTGGTGGCGAGCGAGGTGCGCTTCGGCGGGCAGGTGTTCCCGTGCCCGTCGGCGCCGCTGCTCGCCGGGGAGCTGACTCGCGCCGGCCTGTCCGTACGCACCGGCCCGCTGCTGACCTGCGACCACGTGGTGACCGGGGTCGAGCGCCGGCGGCTCGCCGGGACGGGAGCGCTCGCCGTCGACATGGAGACCGGCCCGCTGGCCGCGGTGGCGGACGGCCGGCCGCTGGCCGTGGTGCGGGTCGTGGTCGACACCCCGCGCGTGCCGCTGCTGAGCGCGGCCACCCTGCGCGGCTCGAACCTGGCCCGCCGCGCGCTGACCCGGGTCGGCCCGGTCCTGACGCGCTGGGCGGCGGCCGCCGCGCCCCGGACCGTGCTGCTGGCCGCCCCCCGGTCGTTCTGCGCCGGAGTGGAACGCGCCATCGAGATCGTGGAGCGGGCCCTGGACCGCAACGGCCCGCCGGTCTACGTGCGCAAGCAGATCGTGCACAACGAGCACGTCGTCCGGGAGCTGGAGCAGCGCGGGGCCGTCTTCGTCGACGAGCTCGACGAGGTCCCGACCGGCGCCGTCACCGTCTTCTCCGCCCACGGCGTGGCGCCGAGCGTGCGGGAGGAGGCCGGGAGCAAGGACCTGCGCGTGATCGACGCCACCTGCCCGCTGGTCGCCAAGGTGCACGCCGAGGCCCGCAGGTTCGCCGGGCGCGGTCGTCAGGTCGTCCTCATCGGGCACGCCGGGCACGAGGAGGTCGAGGGGACGCTGGGAGAGGTCCCGGACTCGCTGCTGGTCGAGGACGCGAGCCAGGTCGCGGAGCTGAGCGCCGACCGGCCGGTGGCCTACCTGACGCAGACGACGCTCGCCGCCGACGAGGCGGAGGAGGTCGCCGCGGCGATCCGGGCGCGGTTCCCCGGCGCGGAGGGCCCGGCGCAGGAGGACATCTGTTACGCGACGACCAACCGGCAGGCGGCCGTGCGCGTGGTCGCCGACGAGGCCGACCTCGTGCTCGTCGTCGGGTCCGCCAACTCCTCCAACTCCCAGCGGCTGGTGGAGGTCGCCGGCCGCCGGACACCCGCCTACCTCGTCGACGACCCGGGTGACATCGCGCTGGCCTGGCTCGACGGCGCCGGGACCATCGGGCTGACCGCCGGGGCCTCCGCTCCACCTCCGCTCGTCGACGCCGTCGTGACGGCACTGCGCGGCCTGGGCGCGGTCACGGTCGAGGAGCGGCGGGTCGCCCAGGAGACCACCAGGTTCACGCTTCCCAAGGAGGTGCTGTGATGACGATTCCGGTCCGCCAGAGCCTGCGTGTCGGCGGTTACATCCTGCGCAACAAGCTGCGGCGCCAGTCGAAGTTCCCGTTGCTGGTCGAGTTGGAGCCGTTGTTCGCCTGCAATCTCGGCTGCGCCGGTTGCGGCAAGATTCAGCATCCCGCCGACGTCCTGCGGCAGCGCATGCCCGTGGACCAGGCCGTGGCCGCGATCGAGGAGAGCGGCGCGCCGATGGTGTCGATCGCGGGCGGCGAGCCGCTCATGCATCCGCAGATCGGGGACATCGTCCGGGAGCTCGTCGCACGCAAGAAGTACGTCTATCTCTGCACCAACGCGCTGCTGATCCCGAAGAAGATCGACCAGTTCGCGCCGTCCCGGTACTTCGCGTGGACGGTGCACATCGACGGCCTGCGCGAGCGCCACGACGCGTCGGTGTGCAAGGAGGGCGTGTTCGACGAGGCGGTCGCCGCCGTCCGTGAGTGCCGCCGGCGGGGTTTCCGCGTCACCACGAACACCACCTTCTTCAGCACCGACAGTCCGCAGACGGTCGTCGACGTGCTCAACTACCTCAACGACGACCTGGCCGTGGACCAGATGATGATCTCTCCCGCGTACGCCTACGAGAAGGCGCCGGACCAGGACCACTTCCTCGGTGTGCGGGAGATCCGCGAGCTGTTCCGCAAGGCCTTCGCCGGGGGCAACCGCGGCAGGTGGCGGTTCAACCACTCGCCCCTCTTCCTCGACTTCCTGGAGGGCAAGGTCGACTTCCCCTGCACGGCCTGGGCGATCCCGTCGTACTCGTTGTACGGCTGGCAGCGGCCGTGCTACCTGATGGCGGACGGCTACGCCCGGACGTACCGGGAGTTGGTGGAGGAGACCGACTGGGACTCCTACGGCCGTGGCCGTGACGCCCGGTGCGCCAACTGCATGGCGCACTGCGGATACGAGCCCACGGCGATGTTCGCCACGCTGGGCTCGCTCAAGGAGACGCTCCGGGCGGTGCGGAGCCGCTGACCGCTCCGGCCGTCACCCGAAGCGCCGCATGAGGCGGCGGAACGGGCCGGGAGCGGCGCCGCGCAGCCGCGCCGGCAGGCGGAGCCAGGCCGGCACGTACGACTCGGACCGCTCGTTCCGGATCGCGGCCATGATGCCGCGCGCCACCCGCTCCGGCGGCATGGGCAGCGGCCAGGGGCGATCGTAGGGAGCGCCCCGCCGCTCGAAGAACGGTGTGTCCACCACGCCGGGCAGCACCACCGACACGCCGATCCCCGGGCTCTCGCGCAGCTCGTCGCGGAGCGCGTCCGCGAAGGCGACGAGCCCCGCCTTGGCCGCGGAGTAGACCGCCTCGCGTCCCACGCCGATCGCGCCGGCGATCGAGGCGACGAAGACGACGTGGCCGCGACCCGCCTCGACCATGCCGGGCAGGAGCAGCCGGGTCAGCTCGATCGGGGCGGTCAGGTTGACCGTGACCAGCCCTTCGATCCTGTCCGGAGGCATCCGCGCGAAGGCGCCGGCCCATCCCGCCCCGGCGTTGTTGACCAGGATGTCGATGGAGCCGGCCAGCCGGGCGAGGGCGCGGGCGCCGGTCGTGATGTCGGCGACCACGGCCCGCCCGCCGGTCTCGGCCGCGACCGCCTCCAGCCGCTTCCGGTCACGTCCCGCCAGCACCAGCAGCGCGCCGGCGTCGGCCATCGCCCGCGCGGTCGCCGCGCCGATGCCCGAAGAAGCGCCCGTGATCAGGACGCGGGCGCCGTCAAGTCTCATGACGATCACTTGTCAACCTCATGTGGCCGACGCTAGTGCGCGCGGGCCGGTCGGTCGACCGCGACGCACCGCCGGGAGTTTTGTCCGTATTTGCCGGATAAGAAGGGGCTCGCATGACCATGTCGGTACTGGCCTGCGGGCATGCAGTTGAGTATGGCTGACCTTCCATTTCACGACCGCCGCGATTTCGATGACGCGGCCCGCGGCTTCATCGCGAAGCTCACCCCGGCGGTCATCAGGACCGAGGACGGCAGGGTCATCTGGGACAACGACTCCTACGGATTCCTCCAGGAGGAGTGTCCGGACACGGCGCACCCGAGCCTCTGGCGGCAGGGGCAGCTGTGCGCCAGGCAGGGCCTGTACGAGGTGACCGACGGCGTCTACCAGGTCCGCGGGCTGGACCTGTCGAACATGACGATCGTCGAGGGCGACACCGGGGTCGTCATCGTGGACCCGCTGCTGTCCACCGAGTGCGCCGCGGCGGCGCTCCGTCTCTACCGGAGCCACCGGGGAGACCGGCCGGTCACCGGCGTCGTCTACACCACCCCGCACGCCGACCACTTCGGCGGCGTGCGGGGCGTTACCGACGGCGGGGTGCCGATCCTGGCGCCCGCCGGGTTCCTGGAGCGGGTGGTGACCGAGCACGTCTACGCCGGCCCGGCGACGAGGCGCCGGACCGCCTACCTGTACGGGCCCGCGCTGGAGCGCTCGCCGACGGGCCAGCTCGGCTCGGGCGTCGGCATGACCCTCTCCACGGGCACGGTCTCGCTGATCGCGCCCTCGGTCGTCGTCACGCGCACCGGGCAGGAGGAGGTCGTCGACGGCGTGCGGATGGTGTTCCAGCTCACCGAGGCGTCGGCGGAGATGAACTTCCTCTTCCCCGGCCGCCGCGCCCTCTGCCTGGCCGAGAGCGCCACCCACAACCAGCACAGCATCCTGCCGCTCAGCGGCGGCCCCGTACGCGACGCCCGCGGCTGGGCCCGCTACCTGACCGGCACCCTGGGGATGTTCGCCGGTCACGCCGACGTGGCCTTCGCCTCGCACCACTGGCCCACCTGGGGCGGCGAGGACATCGTGCGCTTCCTGTCCCAGCAGCGCGACCTGTACGCCTACCTGCACGACCAGACCCTGCGCCTGATGAACAAGGGCCTGACCGGGCCCGAGATCGCCGAAGCCGTGCGGATGCCCCCGGGCCTCGAACGGGTCTGGCACGCCCACGGCTACTCCGGCTCGGTCAGCCACAACGTCAAGGCCATCTACCAGCGGTATCTGGGCTGGTTCGATGGCAACCCCGCGCACCTTTGGGAGCACCCGCCGCGCGAGAGCGCCATCCGCTACGTGGAGTGCCTGGGCGGAGGGGCGGCCGTGGTGGCCTACGCCAAGGGCTACCTCGAGGAGGGTGACCTGCGCTTCGCCGCGCAGCTGCTCAACCACGCCGTCTTCGCCGACGAGGGCAACAAGGAGGCGCGCGACCTGCTCGCCGAGGTCTACACCCGGCTCGCGTACGGCGCGGAGAACGGCACGTGGCGCAACTTCTACCTGATGGGCGCGCTGGAGCTGACCGAGGGCATCGTGCCGGCCGGTTCGCGCGCCGCCTGGCCGCACCTGGCGGTGGCGCTGGGCGTCGAGCAGATCTTCGACTCGATCGCCATCCGGATCCACGGCCCGAAGGCGTGGAACGAGTGCCTGGCCATCGACTGGCATCTCACCGATCTCGGTGAGTGTTACCGTACGACGCTGTCCAACGGCGCGTTCACGCAGCAGCTCGACCCGCCGGACGGACCCGTCGACCTGACCTTGCGGCTGACCCGGGCGCAGCTCATCGGCCTGCTGGCCGGCCGGGGCGTCGAGGGGGTCGACCGGGAGGGCGACATCGGGGTGCTGCGACGGCTGGTGGCCGTCCTCGACGGGCCGTTGCCCGACTTCGCCGTTGTCACGCCCTGACCCGCATGACCGGCCTGGATCAGCGCAAGCGGGCTCTCGGCATCTGCCTGGTGGCGGCGTTCATGTCCGGGCTGGACGTGAGCATCGTCAACGTGGCGCTCCCCTCGATCCGCGATGGGCTGCACGCCTCGGAGGACGGGCTGCAGTGGATCGTGTCGGGCTACGCGCTCACGTTCGGGCTGCTGCTCGTCCCGGCCGGGCGGCTGGGCGACGCGCGCGGTCGCAAGACCATCTTCCTGGTCGGTGTCGCGCTCTTCACCCTCGCCAGTGCCACCTGCGGCCTGGCCTCGGACATGACCGTCCTGATCGTGTCGCGACTGGTCCAGGGCATGGCGGCGGGGCTGATCAACCCGCAGGTGTCAGGGCTGATCCAGCAGATGTTCCGGGGGGACGAGCGGGGGCGGGCGTTCGGCGCGCTCGGCGCCGTCATCGGGCTGTCCACGGCGGCCGGGCCGCTGATCGGCGGCGCGCTGGTCACGGCGGTCGGTCACGAGGAGGGCTGGCGGTGGGTGTTCCTGGTGAACCTGCCGATCGGGGCCGTGCTGCTGCCGCTGGCCTGGAAGGTGCTGCCGGTCACCGGGGCGGCCGACCGGCGGCGGGAGAGCCTCGACCCGATCGGCGTGCTGCTGCTGGGCCTGGGCGTGACGGGGCTGCTGTTGCCCTTCATCCAGGAGCAGCGGTGGCCGGGCAACGCCAAGTGGCTGCTGATCCCGGCGTCGCTGGCCGTGCTGGCCGGGTTCGTGGCGTGGGAGCGGGCCTACCGCCGGGAGCCGCTGATCGACCTGGCCTTGTTCCGGCTGCGTACGTACAGTCTGGGGACGATCATCGCGTTGCTCTACTTCGCGGGATTCACCGGGATCTTCTTCATCTTCACCCTGTACCTGCAGAACGGCCACGACTACAGCGCGCTGCTGGCCGGGCTGGCGATCACGCCGTTCGCGCTGGGGTCGGCGGGGGCGTCGGCGGTCGGCGGCCGGCTGGTGACGAAGATGGGCCGGCTGCTGGTGGCGCTCGGGCTGGGCACGGTGGTCGTCGGCCTGGCCCTGACCATGTTGGCCACCGAACTCGTGCCGGGGCAGGGCGTGGGGATGGCGACCGCGCTGCCGCTGCTCCTCGCGGGCATCGGCAGCGGACTGGTGATCGCGCCCAACCAGGCGATCGCGCTGTCGGAGGTGCCCCCCGCCGGTGGAGGAAGCGCGGCGGGCGTGTTGCAGACCGGGCAGCGGCTGGGCTCGTCGATCGGGATCGCCGCCGTGGGCTCGACCTTCTTCAGGGGCCTCGGCGAGGGGTGGGCGACGGGGTTCAGGCATGGCCTGATGGTGGTGGTGATGTTCGTGGTGATCGCGCTGGTCGCCGCCCTCTACGACCTGGCCCGCGAGCGCGTCCAGAGAGCAGGGAGCCGGAACTGATCGACGAACTGCCACGCGGAGGGCACTACGGCGCCCGACCCGCACTGTGCCGGAAAGATCGGGCTTCAGCTACGGCGATAAACCGCAAAGACGGAAACATCCGCTTCAGCATCGACGAGCAGAATGGCGACGAAGCCGGGCCCACTCTACGGCGGGCAAGCCGAGCGGCCCGGACACCGTGAAGCGGAGGCGGGTGGGCGTTCCGGCCGACTTAAGACCGTGCCAAGTACCCCCGCGCCCGAAGTAAGGCCGAAGGCGAAAATCACCAGACCCCGGGCAATCGCGGTCGGCCGGAACGCCCACCCGCCTCCGCGGCCCGCACGGGGGCCCGCACGGGGGCCCGCACGGGGGCCGCTCCACACGGACCCGCGCATACGGCCCGAACGACGGCCTACGGCCGCACTTGCTCCAGGAGCTTGGCCTCCACCTCGGGGTCGAGCCCGAGGGGAGGGCGGTCGGCCCGCGTGGGCGGCGGACCGGGCAGGCCGCGCAGCCAGGCCCAGGTGTCGGCCACGGTCTCCTCGACCGGACGGCAGCGCAGCCCCGCCGCCACGGCCTTGGACACGTCGCCCTGGTGCAGAGCGTCATGGTCCTCGCCGGTCAGCCAGATCGGCAGATCGATCCACGGCTGCACGCCGGCCGCGAGAATCGTCTCGGGCTCGGCCCATCGGAGCCGGGCGTCGGAGCCGGTCACCTGGACACAGGCCTCCAGCAACTCGCCCATGGTGGTGAAGGCGGGCGGGCTGACCATGTTGTAGGGCCCGCTCAGGCCGCGCTCGGCGGCGGACAGGCACCACAGAGCCAGGTCGCGGGTGTCGATGTACTGCAGGCCGAGGTCGGCGGGGCCGGGGGCGAGCACTGGACCACCCCGGGCGACGCGGTGCAGCCACCACGGCAGCCGGCCGATGTTCTCGTGCGGCCCGAGGATCAGCCCCGCCCGGGCCAGCAGCGCCCGGTCGCCGAACGCCGCCACGGCCGCCAGCTCGCCGCCCATCTTGACCCGGGCGTACTCGACCGCGACCTCGTCGTCGGGGGAGCCCTCGACCAGGGGCGCGGTCTCGTCGGCGCCCGCCGGCATGGGGAAGTGGTAGACCGAACGGGAGGAAACGTAGACGAAGTGGCCCGCCCGGTCCGCCAGCAGGCGCGCGGCGTCGCGCACGGCGGACGGCGCCCAGGCCCAGGTGTCGACGACGACATCCCACTCGCCCCGCTCGATCGCGGTCAGCCCGCCGGGCGCCGTCCGGTCGCCGCGCAACGCCGTCACCCCAGCGGGTGGCTCGTGGGTGCCCCGGTTGAACATGCTCACGTCGTGGCCGAGGGACAGCGCCTCGTCGACGAACGCCCGGCCCACGAACTCGGACCCGCCCAGCACCAGCAGCCTCATGCCCTCACCCTGGCCTACCGGCCGGGGGCTCGCCAGGGACGCACGCCCTCAGCGGAATCGCCCAAAGCGTAAGCATGCCTCCCCTTGCGGAACGTCACCGCCGCCATGGCTCCCTCCGGACATATGGGCAGGTCGAAACCGCTTCCATGGGGTACGTGTCACGGAGGGTAACGCTGGGGGCTAGGGGCTGGTGAAAAGGATCTTTCCGCGCTCGATCAGGGCGCGCCTGACCATGATCGCGATGCTCGTCGCGGCCGTGCTCTTCTGCCTGACCGCCGTCGTAACGCTGTCCACGGTGCCGGCCAACCTGCGCGGGGTTGAACAGAGCAGGCTGGAGCTGGCCGTGCGCAGGGTGGCGAGCGACGTCCGTATGGGCCAGCTCAGCAGCACCCTGCAGACGCCGTCACAGGTGCAACTGCTCCAGGTCGTCTCCGCCGACGGCAGAATCCTCGCGGTCAGCGAGGGGCGGCGCCCCGAGCCGAGCCTGGCGGCCGTCAAACCGCCCGCCAACGAGACCGTCTACGAGACCGAACGCACCTTCGCGCCCGACACAGAGCCCCGGGGCGACTACCTGGTAATGGCCATGCGGGTGCGGAGCCCGCGCGGCGAGACCACGGTGTACGGGGTCGCCTCGCTCGCCGACGTCCAGCGGGCCCTGCTCTGGCTGTACGTCCTGGTCTTCGCGGGGACCCCGCTGGTGGTGCTGATCGTGGGCGGGCTGACCTGGCTCATGGTCGGCCAGGCGCTGCGACCGGTCGAGCGCATCCGGGCGGAGCTGGCCGAGATCACCGGCAAGGACCTGGCCCGCCGGGTGTCCGTCCCTGAGAGCGGCGACGAGATCACCCAGCTTGCGACGACCACCAACCACACGCTCGACCGGCTCGAACGCTCGGCGGAGACCCAGCGCAGGTTCGTGGCCGACGCCTCGCACGAGCTGCGCAGCCCCATCGCCGGGCTGCGCGCCCAGCTGGAGTACGCGAACGCCTATCCCGAGGAGACCGATTGGAGGGTCACCGGCTCGCGCGCCCTCGCCGCCGCCGAGCGCCTCACGGGCATCATCGACGATCTGCTCATCCTGGCCCGGCTCGACGCCGGAGTCACGGCCGCCCGCCAGGTCGTCGACCTCTGCGACGTGGTCAGGGAGCAGGTGAAGCGGCGCGCCGGCGGTCGCGTGCCGATCTACCCCGACCTCTGCGAGTCGGCGCCCGCCGTGGGGTCGGCCGTGCAGTTCGACCGGCTGCTGACCAACCTCCTGGACAACGCGGCCAGGCACGCCAGGAGCAGGATCGACGTGACGATGACGGTCGACGACGGAGAGGTCGTGCTCACGGTCACGGACGACGGCGCGGGCATCGCACCGAAGGACCATGAACGCGTCTTCGAGCGCTTCACCCGCCTCAAGGAGGGCCGTCTCAAGGACAAGTCAGGCAGCGGCCTCGGCCTGTCGCTCTCGCGGGAGATCGCCACCGCCCACGGCGGCACTCTGACCCTCACCGACCACCATCCGGGCGCGCAATTCGTGCTCCGGCTGCCCATGCGCCAGGATGGGTGATCAGGCCGAGTCGCGGACGATCAGCTCCGTGGGCAGCGTCACCGGGTCGAGATGGTCCGCCCCGTCGATGAGGGCGAGCAGCAGGCGCACGGTCTCAAGGGCGACGTCGCCGAGCGGCTGGCGGATCGTGGTGAGCGGTGGATGGGTGGAGAGCGCCACCGAGGAGTCGTCGAACCCGCCCACCGCCACGTCGTCGGGCACCCGCCGCCCCGTCTGCCGCAGCGTGTGGAGCGCGCCCGACGCCATGACGTCGGAGGCCGCGAACACCGCGTCGAGGTCGGGCACCCGCTCCAGCAACCGGGCCATGGCGCTCTCGCCGCTCGCGTGGGTCCAGTCGCCGTGCTCGATCAGCTTCTTGGACGCCTTGCGGCCGAGAACGTCGGCGAAGCCCTCCAGGCGCTGGATGCCGCCCGGAGTGTCGAGCGGCCCGGTGATCATCGCGATCTTCCGGCGGCCCCGCGACACGAGGTATTCGGCCATCTGGCGGGCGCCGCCGCGCTCGTCGCAGGCCGCGTAGGGGATCACCGACTCCCGGCCGATGACGGCGCCGCAGGAGACCGCCGGCAGGTGGCTGCTCCGCAACGCGTCGACCAGGGGGTCGCCCGCGTGGGTGGAGACCAGTAGCACGCCGTCGGCGTGGCCGCCGCGCACGTAGCGCAGCACCTGCTCGCGGTCGCGGTCGTCGCCGGCGATCATCATGACCAGCGACAGGTCGCGCTCGCCGAGCCGGCGGATGGCGGTGCGGATCGTGGTGCTGTAGTTGGGGTCTTCGAAGATCTTCTCGTTGGGCTCGGAGAGCACCATGACCACGGAGCCGGCTCGCTGCCTGACCAGGTTGCGGGCGTTGCGGTTGACCACGTAGCCGGTCTCGGCGATGGCCCGCTCGATGGCGATGCGGGCCGCCGGGCTCACGTAGCGGTCGCCGTTGAGCACGCGTGAGACGGTGCCGCGGGAGATCCCGGCCGCGGCGGCCACGTCGTGGATGGTCGGCCTTTTCACGTCCCTCAGCATCTCATGGGCGGCTGCGCAAGCTCTGTGAGCGTACACAGGTGCTTGCAGCCGGATTTGGGCGGGTTAACGAGAGTGTAACGGGGTCTTGACAGTAATCTGCGTCACAAAACACGCTGTGAACGTTCACAGACCACCGACACCCCCAGCCGAGGCCCTCATGCACATGAACAGGCTCGCCGTCGCCGCCCTCGCCGTCGCCCTCGTGGCAGGCTGCTCCGGAGGCGCCCCGGAGAGCGGCGCCCGGGACAGCGCCGCGCCGTCGAGCGCCCCCACCGAGAAGGTCGAGCTGACCTACTGGAACTGGGTGCCCGGCATGGAGAAGGTCGTCGCCGCCTGGAACGCGGCGAACCCCAACATCAAGGTCACCTCCAGCACCCAGGCCGGCGGCGACGACGCGGCCACCAAGTTCCTCACGGCCGCCAAGGCCGGCAACCCGCCCGACCTCATCCAGGCGGAGTACCAGGCGCTGCCCTCGTTCGTGGCCGCCGAGGCCGTGGCCGACATCAAGGCCCAGGCGGACCCGGTCAAGGCGGAGTTCGGCGACGGCATCTGGGGGCTCGTCACGCTCGGCACCGACGCGGTCTACGGCATCCCGCAGGACAGCGGCCCCATGCTCTTCTACTACCGGGCCGACCTGTTCAAGAAGTACGGCATCGCCGTACCGAAGACCTGGGACGAGTACGCCGAGGCGGCCAGGACCGTGCACCAGAAGGACCCGAAGGTGTTCCTCGGCACGTTCTCCAGCAAGGACCCCGGCAGCTTCGCCGGCCTCGCCCAGCAGGCCGGGGCGCAGTGGTGGTCGATCAGCGGTGACGCCTGGAAGGTCGCCATCGACGACGAGCCGAGCAGGAAACTCGCCGACTACTGGGGCGGTCTGGTCAAGGAGGGCGTGATCGACGACATGCCCTACTTCACCCCCGAGTGGAACAAGGCGCTCAACGACGGCAAGCTGCTGACCTGGCCGTCCGCGATCTGGGCGCCCGGCCCGCTGGCCAGCAACGCGCCCAAGTCCAAGGGCAAGTGGGAGATCGCCCAGTTGCCGCAGTGGAACGCCGGCGAGAACCACAGCGGCTTCTGGGGCGGCTCGTCCGTGGCCGTCGCGGCCGGCTCCAAGCACAAGGAGGCCGCGGCGAAGTTCGCCGCCTGGCTCAACACCGACCCCGAGGCGCTCGCCCTGCTGGTCAAGGAGGGCGCCGTCTACCCGGCGGCGACCAAGGGCACGTCCCTGCTCACCGAGGCGCCCGAGTACTTCTCCAACGTGCCCGACTTCTGGAAGCAGGCGGCCGAGTACGGCGCGGGAGCGCGCGGCTTCACCTTCGGCCCGAACGTGAACGTCGCGTACAACTCCTTCAAGGACGCCTTCGACAAGGCCGCGCTGAACAAGTCGTCGTTCGGCGACGCCCTGAAGACGATCCACGACGCGACCGTCGCGGACATGACGAAGTCCGGCTTCCGGCTCGCCCAGTGAACCCCCGAGCTCGGGGGAGCCTCGCGCCGTACCTGCTCCTGGCCCCCGCCGTGACGTTGTTCACGCTGTTCATGGCCGTGCCGATCGGCTACACCGTCTACCTGAGCCTGCGCCGGACCCTGGTCTCGGGCCTCGGCCTCGGCAAGGGCTCCAGGAAGGAGGTCTTCGTCGGGCTGGACAACTACGCGGCGGCGGTCGGCGACGGTGAGCTGTGGATGGGCTGGCTGCGGGTGTTCGGCTACGCGGCGCTGGTGCTGGCCGTGATGCTGGGGCTGGCCCTGGTGTTCGCGCTCATGCTGGACACCGCCCGGGTGCGGCTGGCCAGGTTCTCGCGCATCGCCATCTACCTGCCGTACGCGGTGCCCGGGGTCGCGGCCAGCCTGATGTGGGGCTTCCTCTACCTGCCGAGCCTCAGCCCGTTCGACGCGCTGTTCGGCGTCGACCTGCTGGGCCAGAGCGCCGTCACCTACTCGATGGCCAACATCGCCGTCTGGGGCGGCACCGGCTTCAACATGCTGGTCCTCTACACCAACCTGCGCGCCGTGCCCCAGGACCTCTATCAGGCGGCCCGCATCGACGGGGCGTCGGAGCTGCAGATCGCGCTGCGCGTCAAGATCCCGATCCTGGTGCCGGGGATCATCCTGACCACCGTCTTCTCCATCATCGCCACGGTGCAGGTCTTCACCGAGCCGACCGCCCTGCGGCCGCTGACCAACACCCTCAGCTCGACCTGGAGTCCTCTGATGAAGGTCTACCGGGACGCCTTCGTGACAGGCGACCTGTACTCCGCCGCCGCGACCGCCATGGTGATCGCCGGCATCTCGGTGGTGCTGTCCTTCGGCTTCCTGCGCGTGGTGAGGAACCGCGCGTTCGGGGAGGCGTGAATGGCCACGTCCACGGCCCGCTCGTCTCATCGCGCGAACGGCTCCCGCAGGCCGCTCGGCCTCGTGCCGACCGGGGTGCTGCTGCTCGGCGCGGTCTACTGCCTGTTCCCGGTGAGCTGGGTGGTGGTCGCCGCCACCAAGACGTCGGGCGAGCTCTTCTCCACCTCGACGTTCGCCCTGGGCACCGGCTTCTTCCAGAACCTGGCCGACCTCGCCGCCTACCGCGAGGGCGTGTTCTGGATGTGGATGCTCAACACCCTGCTGTACGCCGGGGGCGGCGCGCTCCTGGCCACCGCGATCGCGGCCGTGTCGGGCTACACCCTGGCGAAGTACCGCTTCGCCGGCCGCGACCTGATCTTCAACCTGCTGATCGGCGGCATCCTGGTGCCCGCGGTGGTGCTGGCGATCCCGCAGTATCTGCTGTTCGCCAAGGTGGGACTGGCCGACACCTACTGGTCGGTCCTGCTGCCGCAGCTGCTGAGCCCCTACAGCATCTATCTCGCCCGGGTGTACGCCGGCGCGGCGATCCCCGACGCGCTGCTGGAGGCCGGGCGCATCGACGGAGCCTCGCACTGGACGCTGTTGACCCGGGTCGCGATGCCGCTGATGGGGCCCGGCCTGGTGACGATCTTCCTGTTCCAGTTCGTGGCCATCTGGAACAACTTCCTGCTGCCGTTCATCATGCTCGGCGACGACGGCAAGTTCCCGCTGACGGTGGGGCTCTACACGATGCTGGCGGCCGGGGCCAACAACCCGAGCCTCTACAACCTGATCCTCATCGGCACCTTCCTGGCGCTCATCCCGCTGATCGCGCTCTTCCTCACGATGCAGCGGTTCTGGCGTACCGACCTGAGCGGCGGCGCCGTCAAGGCATGACCACATCGAGCACTTCTCTTGGGGGATCCGTGAGTGGATATCCGGCCGTGCCGGAGGGCATCGCGTTCGGCGGGGACTACAACCCCGAGCAGTGGCCGCGCGAGGTCCAGGAAGAGGACGTACGGCTGATGCGCGAGGCCGGGGTCAACCTGGTCAGCCTGGGCATCTTCGCCTGGGCGCTAATGGAGCCGCGCGAGGGCGGCTACGAGTTCGACTGGCTGGACACGATCGTGGACCGGCTGCACGGGGCGGGCATCTCGGTCAACCTGGGCACGCCGACCACGGTGCCGCCCGCCTGGTTCTCGCGGGCGTACCCCGACGCGTTCCCCGTCACCCGCGAGGGCGTGCGGGTGGGCGCGGGCGCGCGCCAGCACGCCTGCTCCAGTCATCCCGCGTTCCGCGCGGCCAGTGCCCGGCTGGCCGAGCGGCTGGCCGAGCGCTACGGTGACCATCCGGCCGTGGTGATGTGGCACGTGCACAACGAGTACGGGGCCCCGCTCGGCGAGTGCTACTGCCCGTCGAGCACGGCCGCCTGGCGGAGCTGGCTGCGGCACCGCCACGGCAGCCTGGAGGCGCTCAACACCGCCTGGGGCACCGCGTTCTGGGGGCAGCACTACGGCGAATGGGAGGAGATCGACGCGCCGAGGTGGAGCCACACCGTGGTCAACCCCGCCCAGCGGCTCGACTACGCCCGCTTCGCCAACGAGGAGCACCTGTCGCACTACCGGGCGCAACGCGACATCCTGCGGCGCACCGGCAAGCCGGTGACCACCAACTTCGCCGGCACCGTCAGCTGCAAGTCGATGGACCTGTGGCGGTGGGCTCCCGAGCTGGACGTGATCGCCAACGACCACTACCTGAACGGCGAGCAGCCCGACAACCACATCCAGCTCGCCATGTCGGCCGACCTGAGCCGGTCGCTGGCGGGCGGTCAGCCGTGGATGCTCATGGAGCACTCGACGGGCGCGATCAGCTGGCAGGCGCGCGGCATCGCCAAGCGGCCGGGCGAGATGCGCCGCAACAGCCTCGCGCACGTCGCCCGGGGCTCCGACTCGGTGCTGTTCTTCCAGTGGCGGGCGTCGAGGTACGGCGCCGAGAAGTGGCATTCGGCGATGGTCCCGCACGCGGGGACCGGCTCCCGGCTCTGGCGGGACGTCGTGGCGCTGGGCGCGGACGTGCGGCGGCTCGCGCCGGTCCGGGGCGGCCGGGTGGCGGCCGAGGTGGCGATCGTCTGGGACTGGGAGTCGTACTGGGCGCTGGAGCTGGAGTGGCGGCCGTCGGGTGACCTCGCGTTCCGGGAGCGGGTGGACGCCTTCTACGAGGCGTTGTGGCGGGAGCACGTGACGGTGGACTTCGTACACCCTTCCGCCGATATTTCGGGGTATCGGGTGGTGCTGGCGCCCAGCTCGTACCTGCTCACCGAGACGTCGGCGAAGAACCTGCGGCGCTACGTCGAAGCGGGCGGGCACCTGCTGGTGTCGTTCTTCTCCGGCGTGGTCGACGAGAACGACACCGTCCACGAAGGCCCGTGCCCGGGGGCGCTGCGCGACGTGCTCGGGCTGTCGGTGGAGGAGTTCCACCCGCTGCGCGAACGGGAGACCGTCACCCTCACCGGCGGGGCCACCGGCCGGATCTGGTCGGAGCGCGTCCACCTCGGCCAGGCCCGGGCCCTGCAGTGCTTCGCCGACGGGCCCGACGCCGGGCACCCGGCGCTCACCGTCCACCCGTTCGGCGCCGGCACCGCCTCCTACCTGGCCGCCGCGCTCCACGGCGCCGGCCTGCGCGCCGTGCTCACCGACCTGCTCGACCGCGCGGGCGTCTCCCGGCCGCGCGACCTGCCCGACACCCTCGAACTCGTACGGCGGGACAGGTACGCCTTCCTCATCAACCACGGCCCCACCCCGGCGAACGTGCCCGCAATGACCGGAACGGACCTGCTGACCGGCGCCCCCTTCCCCGGCCAGGTGCCGGCCGGAGGCGTCGCCGTCGTCGAACTCGACAGGAGGACCCCTTGAAACGATCGCTGTTACCCCTGCTGCTCTGTCTCGCCCTGCTGACCACCGGGCAACCGGCGCAGGCCGAAGGCGGCGGACGCCCCCTCGCGATCCGCGGCGCCGACATCTCCAGCCTGGCCAAGTCGGAGGCGCTCGGCGGCGTCTACCGCGACCGCAAGGGACGTCCCGGCGACGCCCTGCGCATCCTGCGCGACGGCGGGCTCAACTACGTCCGGCTCAAGGTCTGGGTCGACCCCGCCGACGGCTACAACGACAAGGCGCGGGTCCTCGCCATCGCCAAGCGGGCCAAGGCGCTCGGCATGGGCCTGCTGGTCGACTTCCACTACTCCGACGCCTGGGCCGACCCCGGCAAGCAGAACAAGCCCGCCGCCTGGGCCGGGCTGACGTACGAGCAGCTCAAGCAGGCCGTCTACGACCACACCTTCGACGTGCTCGACGCGCTGCGCCGGCAGGGCACCACGGCCGACCTGGTGCAGACCGGCAACGAGCTCAACGGCGGGCTGCTCTGGCCCGACGGCCGCTATGACGACTGGCCGGGCATGGCCGGGCTGCTCGGTGCCGCTCACGACGCGGTCAAGGCGGTCTCCTCGCGGACCAAGGTGGTGATCCACCTGGCCAACGGCGGCGACAACGGCCTCTACCGGTGGTGGTTCGACACGGCCGCCCAGCACGGCATCCGCTACGACGTGATCGGCCTGTCCTACTACCCCTACTGGCACGGCACGCTGGACGCCTTCCAGGCCAACCTGAACGACGTCGCCACCAGGTACGGCAAGCCGCTGATCGTGGCCGAGACCGCCTACCCGTTCACCACGGCCGACAAGGACGGCTGGGAGAACATCATCACCTCCGCCGAGCCGTACCCCGGCCACCCCGCCACCCCCGCCGGCCAGGCGGCGCTGATCCGCAAGGTCAGCGACCTCGTCCGCGCCGTCCCCGGCGGTCTCGGCCTCGGCGTCTTCTACTGGGAGGCCACCTGGACGGGAGTCCCCGGCAACGGCTGGGACCCGGCCGACCCGTCCACGGGCAACGGATGGGAGAACCAGGCCCTGTTCGACTACTCCGACCGCCTCCTGCCGGCGATCGGCGCGATCCGGTAGACCACGCCGCCGGGGGGCGGCGGGCCCATCCCGGGTAGGGCGGGCACCACCCGGGTTGGGCGGCGTGCAGGCTGGGGCGCGTAGCGGCTGATCCGTACCGTTTCGATCATGAACATCCCCCGGAAGAACCGGCTGCTCGCCCTCGCCTGTGCCGGTCTCATGCTGGCCGCCGCGGCCTCCCCGGCGGCGGCCGCGGTCGCCACCCCCGCCCGCAAGGCGACCGTCACCACCGCTTCTGACCTGGACCGCGGCGAGATCGTGTCGGCCGGCCTGCTGGCGAGCCTGTCGCCGCGACAGGTCGAGGAGTATCTCGGCCAGGCGAAGTTGCCCGTGCCGTCCCAGGTGCAGGGAGTCGACCTGTACGCGGTCGTCTACCGCACGGTCGGCGTGACCGGCCGCCGGACCACGGCCAGCGGTGTCGTGGCGCTGCCGCACGACGCCCGGGACGGGCTGTGGACGGTCAGCTACGAGCACGGCACCATGGCCACCAAGAGGTACGCCGGATCGGTGGCCGACGGCGACGGGCGGGCCGTCCCCATGATGTTCGCCGCCACCGGATTCGCCGCCGTGGCGCCCGACTACCTCGGCCTCGGCATGGGGCCCGGCTTCCACCCCTACATGGACACCGCGACGGAGGCGTCCGCCTCGGTCGACCTGTTGCGCGCCGCCCGCGAGCTGGCCGCCGCCAAGGACCGCACGCTGAGCGGGGACGTGCTGGTCACCGGCTTCTCGCAGGGCGGCCAGGCCACCATGGCCCTCGGCCGCGAACTGCAGCGCGACCGCTCCCTCGGTTTCCGGCTGCGCGGGCTCGCCCCGATCGCCGGGCCGTACGACGTGCGGGGCGCCGAGCTGCCCGAGCTGCTGGCCGGGCGGCTCGACCCGCACAGCGCGACGTTCTACCTGGCGTACTGGACCGTGTCGATGAACCGGCTGCACGGCTTCTACCGGACGCCCGCCCAGGCGTTCCGCGACCCGGCGGTCGAGCGGCTCTTCGACGGCCACCACGACTTCGACGAGATCGCGGCCGGGCTGCCCGCCTCACCGCGCGAGCTCATCACGCCCGCCTTCTGGAAGCGGCTCCAACGCCCCTCCGGTCCGCTGGCGAAGGCGCTCGACCTGAACGACACCACCTGCTCCGACTGGCGTCCCGAGGCGCCGGTGCGGTTGTTCGCCGGGCGGGGCGACCGGGACGTGACGATTCTCAACTCGCGCAACTGCCTGCGCGACCTGCGCGCCGGCGGCGCCACCGCCTCACTCACCGACGTGGGCGACGTCGACCACCAGACGTCCGTGTTCCGCTCGTTCCCGATCGTGCTGCGCTGGTTCGAACGACTCCGCTGACGCCGCTCTCCGGCGCGCGCTCATCCCTCGCGGCGGGCGCGGGCGCGGCGTTTGCCCTCGTGCATGGCCTGGACCCGGGCGATCGGGATCGTGTGCCCCTGCTCGACCAGGTCGGCCGGCAGGAGCTGCGGCTCGGGCATCCGCTCTGCCCAGGGATCGCCGTCGCCGAGCAGCTCGCCCGGCGTCGTCCAGCGCCTGCCGCACCAGCCGGGCGGCTCGCACGGCCAGCGGGAACGCGTCGTCCACCGGCGGGTCGAGGTCGAGCACGAGGTGGGTGGCGTGCTCACCGCGGAACAACGCCGGGTGGTATTCGACCGCCCGCTGGTTGGCGAACCACAGCAGGGTCCGGCGGTCGTCGCACAGCGCGTAGGAGACCTGCCGGTGCGACGCCTCCGCCCAGACGGACACCGTACGCACCCAGGAAGGCGCGTACTTGGGGACGTTCTTCTGCTTGACATCCTCCCGGCTCTGAAGAACCGGGATTCCAACCGTCGCCGGTTGGGCTTCCTGCTTCACCGCCGGTCGCCCGCCCGAGAGGACTCTCGTTGAGGTCTTACACCGGCTCCACAGGCGTTTCGCCTCTCCGCAAGCCCTGCGGCGAGGGTGATTCCGATCGTTCGTCCGGTGACTTGGTCATCGCCACCGTCGAACACACTACCGAACCGTGCGGTGTCGTGCGGCGTTTTGACGGCGGTCCGCCTGGCGGCGAATCGCCTCGCCGGCCGAGACGCCGCCCAGCCAGACACCCACCGCCGCGACCGGGACCAGCAGCCCCCACGGCGAGCGCGCTCGTACGGCCCAGACGGAGACGCCCAGCAGCGCCAGCCAGAGCGCGAGCAAGCACGACGATCGCCCACAGTGGCGCCACCAGCCCGCTCGCGAGGTAGAACGGCAGCGTACAGAGGTGACCGGCCAGCCCCACCCAGCTCGCGACCCGCTTCACGACCGCCTCCATGGTCTCCTCCTCGCCCGCCCACCTCCGTCGCGCCGCGCGCACGGTCTCCCGGCCCGTGAGATCCGGCAGGCTCCCATCCGCTCGGCGGGCGAGCAGGTCGGCGGCTCAGGGAGAGAGGAGGCCGGGGAGCGGCGTCCGGCCGCCCGCGGCGAGAGCGGCGGCCAGGCCGGCGGCGCCGAGCCGGTCCCCGAGGGCCGCGTGCAGGGCGTGGCCGGGGAACAGGTGGGCGCGCAGCTCCGGGTCGAGGCGTTCGGCGGCGCCGAGCAGGACGGCGGCGCGTTCGAAGCGGCCGGCCGCGTGCTCGCACTCGGCGAGCAGGCACAGGCCCGTCATCGTGGCGCGCAGGTCGCCGACGCCGAGCGCGAGTTCCAGGCCCTCGGTGAGCCGGCGGCGGGCCAGGTCGTGCTCGCCGCCCGAGGTCGCGGCGCGGCCGAGGCCGAGCAGGCAGCGGGCCGTGCAGCGGCGGTCGCCGATCCGCCGGAACTGCCCGAGGAGCGCGGCGTAGCTCGTCGCGGCGGTCGCGTGGTCGCCCCGCTGCTGGTCGAGGTGGGCCCGGAAGACCTCGGCGTGCAACCGCTCGTGCTCGTTGCCGCTGAGCCGGGCCAGCCGTCCGGCCTCGGCCAGCCAGGTCGCGGCGTCGTCGAGGCGGGTGTGGTCCTCGATCGCGCGGACGGCCAGCTGACTGAGGCAGTTGGCCCGTTTCACCTGGTCGCGCAGCCGTCCGAACAGGTCGGCGGCCTCGGCCGCACGGGCCAGGGCGGTCGCGGTGCCGCTACTGGCGTGCCCGAGCGCGGACATCGTCAGGGCTCGGTGCCAGTCGTCGCCCAGGGCCTCGAAACGGGCCGCCGCGTGTTCCAGGTGACCGGCGGCGGCCGCGCGGTGCTCGCCGTACATCTTCACCCAGCCGAGGGCGAGCAGCGCGAGCGCCTGGTCCGGCCCGGCGCCGTCGCCCGCGCGCTCGTACGCCTGCTCGGCGAACGTCAGGGCGCGCCCGGTGTCCTGGTACGCCAGCAGTACGGAGCAGGTGACGGCCGCCCGGACCCCGAGCGAACCTTCCGGCAGGGGGCGTTCGAGCAGCCGGTCGATCCAGCCGAACAGCTCGCCACGGGCGCCGAGGATCTCCCAGCCCGTCCCGACACCGGCCAGGAACTCCCACGCGGGCACGGTGTCCGGCCGGTCGAGGGCCCAGCGCATCGCGGTCCGCAGATCACCCCAGTGGCGGTCGAACCAGCGCATCGCGCCGGCCTGGTCCCGCCCGCGCAGGTCGGGCAGGAGGCCCACGCCGTGCCGGAGGTGGTGGCGGGCATGCTGCTCGCGGGCCGTCTCGGCGGCGCCGCGTGACACCAGCCGCCGGTGCGCGAACTGGCGGACGCTGTCGAGCAGGCGGTACTCGGTGGTCTCGTCGCGGCGGCGGCGGGAGATCAGCGAGCGGTCCAGCAGGCGAGGGAAGAGCCGGACGAGGTCGGCGGAGCTCAGCGGCGGGTAGGCCAGGATCTGCGCCGCCGTGTCGTAGTCGAACTCCCCGGGGAACACCGAGCACCGCTCGAACAGCACCCGCTCGCCGTCGCCCAGCAGGTCGTAGCTCCACCGGAGGGCCTGCTCCAGGGTCCGGTGCCGCCCCTGCGCCCCGTCCGTCAGCAGCGCGAACCGGTCGTCCAACCGGCCCAGCAGCTCGGCCGGCGAGAAGAACCGGATCCGCGCCGCGGCCAGCTCGATGGCCAGCGGCAGGCCGTCCAGCCGGCGGCAGACCATCGCGACGTGCCGGGCGTTGCCCGGGGTGACCTCGAAGCCGGGGGAGACGGCGGTCGCGCGGTCCGCGAACAGCCGTCCGGCGGCGGCTTCGAGCACGGCGGCCGGGTCGTCGGCCTCCTCCGGCACCGGCAGGGGCGCGATCTCGTAGACCACCTCCCCGGCGACGCCGAGCGGGCCGTGGCCGGTGGCCAGCACGTGCAGCCGCTCCGTGGTGGCCAGCAGGTCGGCGAGCAGCGCCGCCGCGGTGCCGGTGACGTGTTCGCAGTTGTCGACCAGCAGCCAGTGGCGGCCGTCGGCGAGCGCCTCGCGGATCAGGGACCGTAGCCTCCGCTCCTCCCCGGACACGCCGAGAGCATCGGCGAACGCGCGCTCCACGTCGTCCCCGGGAGGTACGGAGGCGAGATCGACCAGCACGGCGGGCGGCAGCGTGGACACCGACTGCGCCAGCCGCAACGCCAGCCGTGTCTTGCCGGTGCCCGCCGGGCCGGTCAGCGTCAGCAGCCGGTGGGCGTCGAGCAGCCCGGCCAGGTCGCCGGTCTCCCGGTCACGACCCACGAACGACGACAGCGGCCTGGGCAGCACGGTGCCGGGCTCCCGGCGGGCCCGCAGCCGCACCGCCGTGCCGACCAGCGCCAGCCGGCTCGACCCGCCGAGCTTGCGCAGCAGGGACGACACGTGGCTCTCCACGGTCCGCTCCGACACCTGGAGGCTGTCGGCGATCTCCCGGTTGTGCAGGCGGTCACCCACGAGCCAGAAGATCTGGAGCTCGCGCGGCGTCACCCCGGCCGCCCGCAGCGGATCGGCATCCATGGAACGGAGTATCCGCTATTTCCGTACTGAGCACGGATGTGGGTGATCGCGTGCCCGGTGTCCAATGACCGGGCGACTCCCTTTACCGGAAGGCAGGTCTGATGAGCGATTCCGTCAAGCAACTGGTGGCCCGCGCCCGCGACCAGGTCCGCAACCTGTCGGTGGCCGAGGTGGCCGAAGCCCTCGAAACCGGCACCGTGACGCTGGTCGACCTGCGCGAGCCCGACGAGGTCCAGCGCGAGGGCACGATCCCCGAGGCGGTGCGGGCGCCGCGCGGGATGCTGGAGTTCTGGGCCGACCCCGGCAGCCCCTACCACCGCGCCGAGTTCGACCCGTCCGCGCCGACCATCCTCTACTGCGCCTCCGGCGGCCGGTCCGCCCTCGCCGCCAGCACCCTGCAGGCGCTCGGCTACACCGACGTCTCGCATCTCGACGGCGGGCTGGCCGCCTGGAAGGCCGACGGCCGCCCGGTGACCTTCCAGGCCGGTGACCCGTCGTGAACGGTTTCCTCGCCGTCCCGCCTGTCACGGCCGAGGGGCGGAAGGTGTTCGACGAGGACGTCGCCGAGGTCGGCTACGTGATGAACCTGTCCCGGCTCTGGGCCTACCAGCCGGACGTCCTCAACGGGCTGTTCGACCTGATGACGGAGACCGGCGTGGTGCACGGGCTGGACCTGCGGGGACGCGGCGTCCTCGTCGCCGCCTGCGCCTCGGCGCTCGGCGACTCGTACTGCTCGCTGGTGTGGGGCGGCCGGTTGGCCACGCAGTCCGACGCCCTCACCGCGGCGGCGGTCCTCCGCGACACCATCCCCCAGGCGCCCGACGCCGTCCCGCCGGACAGTGATGCTTTGACGGGCGGTGGTGGCCTGACGGCGGGTGAGCGGGCGATGGCCGACTGGGCGCGCAAGGTGGCGCGCGATCCCAGCGGTACGAACGCGGCGGACGTCGAGAGGTTGCGCGAGGCCGGGTTCGATGACGCCCAGATCTTCGCGATGACGGTGTTCGTCGCGCTGCGCGTCGCGTTCTCGACGGTCAACGCGGCGCTCGGGGCGCGCCCTGACGCCGAACTGCGCGCCACCACCCCGGCGGCCGTCCTCGACGCCGTCACCTACGGCCGCCCCATCGCCGACGCCTGAGGGCCACCCCCGGACGTCCCGGCCTGCTCGTGGCCGGTACGGGCCCGTTTGAGGTGGCTCGTCGTTGGCGGACGGATCACGGCAGGGGCGGACGCGGTCGTTCGTTGTCAGAGAGTGGTTTCGGGGAGTGGGGTGGCCGGGTCGGCGAGCCGGGCGCGGTCGACCGGGCGGCCGGAGCGGATCAGCTCCTGGATGGGGCTCGTGACGTCCCAGACGTTGACGTTCATGCCGACCACGACCCGGTCGCCGTCGAGCCAGAAGGCGATGAACTCCCGGGAGCCGAGGTCGCCTCGTACGACGACGTCGTCGTTGTGGCCGGGCCGGGTGAGGCCGGTGTATTCCATGCCCAGGTCGTACTGGTCGGTGTAGAAGTACGGCAGCCGGTCGTAGACGGCGTCCTGGCCGAGCATGGAGCGGGCGGCGACGGCTGGCTGGTTGAGGGCGTTGGCCCAGTGCTCGACGCGGACATGGGTGTCGTACAGCGGGTGATAGGCGTTGGCCACGTCGCCGGCGGCGAAGATGTCGGGGTCGGAGGTGCGCAGCCCGGCGTCCACCACGATCCCGTCGTCCACCCTGAGCCCGGCGGCGGCCGCGAGGCCGGTGTCGGGGGCTGCGCCGATGCCGACGATGACGGCGTCGGCCGCGACATGGGCGCCGTCGGCCAGTCGCACCCCCGTCGCCCGGCCGTGTTCGCCGGTGATCTCGCTGACCTGCACCCCGAGCCGCAGGTCGACGTCGTGCTCGCGGTGCAGCGCGGCGAAGACGGCGGCGATCCGGGAGCCGAGCACGCGCAGCAGCGGCTGCCGCTCGGCCTCCAGCACGCTGACCCGCACACCGGCGGCGCGGGCGGCGGCGGCCACCTCCAGGCCGATCCAGCCTGCGCCGACGATCGCGACGCTGGAGACGGCGGCCAGGGTGTCGCGCAGCCGCTCGCTGTCGTCGACGGTGCGCAGGTAGAGGACGCCGTCGAGGTCGGCGCCGGGGACGGGCAGGCGGCGGGGGGTGGCGCCGGTGGCCAGCAGCAGCTTGTCGTAGCCGACGCGTTCGCCGCCGGACAGGTCGAGCGCGTGGCCGGGGCGGTCGATGGCGGTCACCTGGGTGTCCCGGCGCAGGTCGACGTCCTGGCTCTGGTACCACGCCGCGTCGTGGACGAAGACCTTGTCCCGCTCGGACTTCCCCTGCAGGTAGTCCTTGGACAGCGGTGGTCGTTCGTAGGGCAGGTGGGGCTCCGCGCAGGCCAGCACGAGCCGGCCGTCGTACCCCTGCTCGCGCAGGGCCTCGGCGGTCTTGGCGGCGGCCAGGCCGCCACCCGCGATCACGAATGTCATGATTCAGACTCCTGTCGGGTAGATGCCGGGCTCGACGCGCGAGCATCACCTGCTGCCTTTTCACGGACGTCGCTCACGTCGGCTACCTTCCCGGCGGGCGCATCGTAACCCTGTCGAAGCCGACCACATCGCTCCTGCGCTGTGTTCAGCCCCCCGGAGTCCCGTACGGTCACCTCTACGCTGCTGAGGACCCGCCGGAACGGCACACGTTCGCGCGTCCTCACCGGACGCCCGCACCGCTGGAAGGACCCTCATGGAGATCTGGATCAATCCCGAGTGTTCGAAGTGCCGTTCCGCGCTGTCGATCCTGGACGCCGAGCAGGCCGACTACACCGTGCGCCGCTATCTCGACGACCCGCCCGACGAGCACGAGCTGCGCGAGGTGCTGGCCAGGCTGGGGCTCGAACCCTGGGACGTCACCCGGCTCGGCGAGCCGGCCGCGGCCGAACTCGGCCTGGCCGGCTGGTCGCGCACCCCGGCCGACCGTGACCGCTGGGTCCGGGCGCTGGCCGCCCATCCGATCCTGATCCAGCGCCCGATCATCACCGCGGCCGACGGGCCGTCCGTCGTGGCGCGCACCGAGGAGGCCGTCCGCTCGACCCTGTGACCGGAGCCCGCAGTGGATAGATTGGCCGGATGCGCGCCTTAGTGATCACCGGGCCCGGGCAGGCCGGCGTGCGGGAGGTCGAGCCGCCCGAGGCGGGCCCCGGCGAGGTGGTCGTCGACGTCGAGCGGGTCGGGGTGTGCGGCACCGACGTGGAGCTCTTCACCGGCACCTTGCCCTACCTGCACACCGGCCAGGCCGCCTACCCGCTGCGGATCGGCCACGAGTGGTCCGGCGCGGTGCGTGCGGTCGGCGACGGCGTGGACCCGTCCTGGCTCGGCCGCCGCGTCACCGGCGACACCATGCTCGGCTGCGGTCGTTGCGCGCGGTGTGCCGCCGGGCGCGGGCACGTGTGCGCCGACCGGTACGAGATCGGCATCCGGGGCGGCTGGCCCGGGGCGCTGGCCGAGCGGCTGCCCGTGCCCGTGACCGCGCTGCACCCGCTGCCCGGCACCGTGGATCCGGCACTCGGCGCGCTCGTCGAGCCGGGAGGCAACGCGATGCGCGCCGTGCGGGGCGCCGGCCTGGCGCCCGGCGAACGGCTGCTGGTGCTCGGCCCCGGCACCATCGGGCTGCTCGTCGCCCAGATCGCCGCGGCGCGCGGCGCCGAGGTGCACCTGCTCGGGCAGACCGCGAGCTCCCTGGCCTTCGCCCGCTCGGTCGGCTTCGAGCAGGTGTGGACCCGGGAGACGCTGCCCGCCCTGCGCTACGACGCCGTCGTGGACGCCTCCAACGCGCCCGGCCTGCCCGCGCTCGCCGTCGACCTGGTCGAACCGGGCCGCCGGGTGGTCTTCGTGGGGCTGGCCGGGACACCGAGCCCGGTCGACACCCGTGCCGTCGCCCTCAAGGACGTCACCGCGGTCGGCGTGCTCGGCGCCTCCGCCGGGCTGGCCGAGACCGTCGAGCTCTACGCCTCGGGCACGGTCGATCCGCGCCCGCTCGTCGCCGCGACGGTGGCGCTGGACGAGGTCGCCGCCGTCCTGGCCGGCCGCCGTCCGGCCGAGTGGGGCGACGCTCCCAAGGTCCACGTGGACCCGCGCCGCTGACGCCCGCCTCAGCGGCCGCGGCGGTCGTCGCTCCAGATCGAGGACGTGTCCACGTACGGCCGCAGCAGCGCGGTGAGCTCGGCGTCGCCCCGGCCGTTGAGCTCGTCCGAGGAGATCTTCCGCGCCGCGCCCGCCAGCAGGTCGGCCACCTGGATCCGGGGGTCGCGGCGCGAGTCGACGAGCGTCACGCCCGTCAACCGGCCGGCGGGCTCGTGGGCGTGGAACAGCTCCTTGAGCCGGCCGATCCGCTCGTCCGTCAGCAGCGTCTGCCTGTCGTGCACGACCGCGACGGGCCTGCCGCCCGCGCCCCAGTAGGCGACCGCTCCGACGATGGCCGGGATCAGGGTGTCGAGGGCGGGGATCACTCCCGGGTCGACGAGCAGGCGCTCGCGGAAGGCGGCCACGCGCGGTCTGGCCCGCCACAGCAACTCCATCGCCTCGCCGGCCGGGCTTGGCGCGCCGGACCGGCGCAGGTCGTCGACCAGGTCGAAGAACGCGTCGACGGACGCGGGCGCGCTCCGGTGGTTGGGGGCCCGCAGCAGGCCGTTGAACGCCGCCAGAAAGGCCTCCCACCGCTCGGCCCCGTACGCGTGCGGACCCTCGCGGCGCAGGGTGGCGGTCATGGCCCGCGCCCGGCGGTCCTGGCGCAGGCCGATGGCGGGCGGGTAGGGCGTCTCCTCCACCAGGAGGTCGACGACCCGGCCGATGACGAAGAACGCCTTGTCGGTCAGGTGCACGTGAGCGTGCCCGAGCAGCGGCCCGTGCGGGCCGAGCAGCCAGATGAGCGCCTCGCGGTGCTTGGAGCGCCGGAGGATGCTGAACTTGTACTCCGTGGTCGGCGACGGTGCCCGGTCGCGCGTCTCCTGGATGCACCGGGCCGCGAGGTCGGCGCTCAGGCGCACGCTGGCATGGGCGAAGACGTCGGTGTTGCCCCCGATGAGCTTGTCACCTTCGGAGCCCGACTCGTCGCAGGCGATCTCGAGGACCCCGCCCGCGTGCGCGCTGTCTTCGCGATGACCCGTCAATGCCCTGTCTCCCAGCGGGGAGCACGCGTCAGGAGATGCCCTCCCCGTGGTCCGCCTGCGCAGCATCATCGTCCGTTCCGTACGGATCTTCCATGGGTTTTCCGGTTGTCCCGTGGTGCCGGACTCTGAACCTTCCCGGATCCGGCCGCGTATCCCCGGGTAACCGTCAACCTTTTGCCGGCCGGAGAGGAGCGATCATGCGGTTGTGCGCGCGGCGGGTGTCGGGGGTCCGATCGGCCGTGGTGGCCATGGCGCTGTGTGTCCCGTTGCTGGGCGCGTGCGCGCCGGCCGGCGGAGAGCCCGTCGCCGCCGCCGGTGTGGTGGCCGACGTGAACCCGGACGTCCAGTTCTCCCAGGAGATGATCCCGCATCACCGGCAGACCATCCGGATCGCCGAGCTGGTCGCGGACCGGACCACCAACGCGTACGTACGGAGGCTCAGCGAGAAGCTGATCGCCGACGAGCGCGCCGACATCGAGCTGATGGAGTCGTGGCTGCGGTCGTGGAAGGCGCAGCTGCCGCCGGAGGGCGCTGACGACGGCCACGCCATGCCCGGCATGATCTCCGCCGCGCAGATCTCGGTGCTGGAGAAGCAGTCGGGCGCGGAGTTCGACCGTACGTGGCTGACGCTGCTGGCCAAGCATCTCGACGCCGGCGTCGAGATGGCCCAGACCGTGCAGATCATGGGCAGCCACAAGCCGACCGTCGACCTCGCCGGCGAGCTGATCGCCGGGCAGCGGGCGACGATCGCCGAGATCGTCAAGCGGGTGGGCTGACCTCGGCCCGCGTACGAGCGGCGCGACGCGCGTCGCGGTCGGCCGTCAGCTGAACGGCTGGGCCATCTGGGCGAGGTATCCGTCGATGACTTCGTGCAGGGGAAACGTGCGTTGCTCCTCGACCCAGAGATGGGTGCCGATGCGCAACGTGACCAGGAAGGCGGCGGCCATGAGGCGCGGCTCGATCACGGCGGCGTCGTCTTGCCCCGCACGTTCGGTGATGGCCTCGGCCAGCTCGCGTTCGAGCGCGGCGTGGTTGGCCAGTTGCCTGGCCAGGAGTGCGGGGTGTTTGCGGGCCAGCCGGGTGCGCGCGGCCCACTCGTGATCGGGGGTCCCGACTTCGCGGTAGACGTCGTGGATGGCGGCGCGCATGGCCCGCCAGGGAGATTCCATGGCCGGCCGGGCGCGGATCCGCTCGACCAGTAGCCGGACGCGCTCCTCCTCGCCGTAGAGGACCGCGTCCTCCTTGCCGGCGAAGTAGTTGGAGAAGGTGCGCCGGGAGATGTTGGCCGCGTCGGCGATGGCCTCGACGGTCACGGCGTCGAAGCCGTACTCGACCGTCAGCCGCAGCGCCGCCTCGTGCACGGCCTGCCGGGTCTCGGCCTTCTTGCGCTCGCGCAGCCCCACCTGGATGTCCATGTTCCGCCAAGCGTACCGCGAGTCAGACATATATGCCCAATGCGCAAAATTGCCCATTGGGCATATATGCTGACCCCCTGTCGCAGATAGATCTCCAGGGGGAGGACGCGCGTGAGCGCACCTACAGCCACGGCCGCACCATCTGCGCCGATGACCCATCGGCAAGTGCTCGAAGCGCTCAGCGGACTGCTGCTCGTGTTGTTCGTGGCGATGATCAGCGCCACGATCGTCTCGGTCGCGCTGCCGCAGATCATCGGCGCGCTCGACGGCACCCAGTCGCAGTACACCTGGGTGGTCACCGCCTCGCTGCTCGCCTCGACGGCCTCCACGCCGATCTGGGGCAAGCTGGCCGATCTGTTCAGCAAGAAGCTGCTGCTCCAAGTGGCCATCGTCATCTTCATCGTCAGCTCGGTGGCCTGCGGGTTCGCGCAGAACACCGGCCAGCTGATCGCCTTCCGGGCGCTGCAGGGGCTGGGGATGGGGGCCCTGCAGGTGCTCGTACAGGTCATCATCGCGGCGATGATCAGCCCCAGGGAGCGCGGCAGGTACAACGGCTACCTCGGCGGCGTCATGGCCGTGGCCACCGTGGGCGGGCCGCTGATCGGCGGCCTGATCGCCGACACCTCCTGGCTCGGCTGGCGCTGGTGCTTCTTCATCTCGGTGCCGTTCACCGTGATCGCCTTCGGGCTGCTGCAGAAGACGCTGCGCGTGGCCACCGTGCGCCGTCCCGACGTCAAGATCGACTACGTCGGCGCCACCCTGATCGCCCTGGGCGTCAGCGTCCTGCTCATCTGGGTGACCTTCGTCGGCAACTCCTTCGACTGGCTGTCCTGGCAGACCGCGGCCATGGCCGGCGGCGGCGTGCTGATCCTCGTGCTGGCCACCTGGGTGGAGACGAGGGTCGCCGAGCCGGTCGTGCCGCTGCACGTCATCCGCCAGCGCACCCCGGCCCTGGCCATCCTGGCCAGCCTCGCGGTCGGCATGGCCATGTTCGGCGGCTCGGTCTTCCTCGGCCAGTACTTCCAGATCGGGCGCGGCTACAGTCCGACCGAGGCGGGCCTGCTCACCATCCCCATGATGCTCGGCGTGCTGCTCTCCTCGACGATCTCCGGCCGCATGATCTCCAAGAGCGGCAACGTCAAGCCGTACATCGTCACCGGCGGCATCCTCCTCACCATCGGCTTCCTCGGGCTGTCCACGCTGGACCACGAGACGTCGCTGGTCTTCGTCAGCGCCGCGATGCTGCTGGTCGGCGCCGGGGTCGGCATGTCCATGCAGAACCTCGTGCTGGCCATCCAGAACACCGTCCCGCTGAACGAACTCGGCGCGGCCAGCGGCGCGATCACCTTCTTCCGCTCGCTCGGCGGCACCATCGGCGTCTCGGTGCTCGGCGCGATCCTGGCCAACCAGGTCGCGACCAGCATCGTCGAAGGACTGGGCAAGGCCGGCATCAAGGCCGACGCCGCGGGGGGAAGCGGTTCCCTCAACATCGCGCAGATGCCGGAGCCGCTCAAGACCATCGTGCGCGCCGCCTACGGCGACGCCACCGGGCACATCTTCCTCGTCTCCACCGGCATCGCCGCCCTCGGCGTCATCGCCACCCTGTTCCTCAAGCCGACGCGGCTGCGCGACAGCGTCGACCTGAAGCCCGCTCCCACGACCGGCGAGGCGGTCGTCTCCGCGAACCAGGAGACGACCCGTACCTGACCGAGAAAAAAGCCGCTCCCCGCGAGCCCATGGGGAGCGGGCCCGTAAAAAGCGGACTCGCAGGGAGCGGGCTCACGGGGGCGGGCTCACGGGGGGGCTCACGGGGGGCGCGGCCGGCTTCAGCGTGCGGCCGGCTGATCCCGCGAGATCTGCATGACGACCGCCTTCGGCTCGGTGAAGAACTCCCGGCCGAAGTCGCCGCCCTCCCGGCCGATGCCCGAGTCGCCGACCCCGCCGAAGGGCGCGCGCAGGTCGCGGATGAAGAAGCAGTTGAGCCAGACCGTGCCGGCCCTGAGGGCGGCCGAGACGCGGTGCGCCCGGTTGACGTTCTCGGTGAAGAGCATGGCGTTGAGGCCGTAGGGGGTGCCGTTGGCCAGGGCCACGGCCTCCTCCTCGGTGTCGAAGGGCCGCACGACGACGACCGGCCCGAAGATCTCCTCCCGGCAGTGCCGGGCGGACGGCTCCAGGCCGACGATCACGGTGGGCCGGACCGCCCAGCCCTCGCCGAGCCCGCCGGTGAGGATCGTGCCCGCGCCGACGTCCGTCACGTACGAGCTGACCTTGGCGAAGTGCGTCTCACTGGCCAGCGGGCCGAGCTCGGTGGCCGGATCGGACGGGTCACCGGCGACCAGTGCCTCGGCCTTCTTGACGAAGCGGCTCAGGAACTCGTCGTAGACGGCGCGTTGCACGAACAGCCGGCTGCCGGCCAGGCACACCTGCCCGGCGTTGCGGAAGATGGCCTCCACCGACCAGTGCACGGCGTTGTCCAGCTCGGCGTCGGCGAAGACGATGTTCGCCCCCTTGCCGCCGAGCTCCAGGCTGACCGGGGTGAGGTTGGCCGCCGCGGCCCTGGCGATGGCCCGGCCGGTCGCCGACTCCCCGGTGAAGGTGATGCGGTCGACTCGGGGGTCCTCGGTGAGCGCCTGGCCCACGGAGCCGGGGCCGTAGCCGTGCACCACGTTCAGCACGCCGGGCGGCATACCGGCTTCGAGGGCGAGCCGGGCGAGCAGCGTCGCCGACACGGGAGTGTCCTCGGCCGGCTTGAGGACGACCGTGTTGCCCCAGGCCAGCGCGGGAGCGATCTTCCAGCTCTCCAGCATCAGCGGGAAGTTCCAGGGCGCGATCGCCGCCGTCACCCCCGACGGCTCGAAGCGCGTGTAGGCGTGGTGCCCGGAGTCCATCGGGAGGAGCTGGCCGGTCGACAGGCGGGCGTGGTCGGCGAAGAACCGGAAGTTGGCGGCGGCCCGCTGCACGTCGTGGCCGCTCTGGGTGACCGGTTTGCCCATGTCGCGGGTGTCGGCCAGCCTGATCTCGGTCTGGCGTTCCGCCAGCAGGTCGGCCAGCCGGTGCAGGATCCGGCCGCGTTCGGCGAACCCCATCCGGGGCCACGGCCCCTCGTCGAAGGCCCGCCGGGCCGCGGCCACCGCCACGGCGGCGTCGGCCGGGTCGCCCAGGGCCGCCTCCGCCCAGGGCTCCCGCGTCCACGGGTCGACGCTGGCGAACCGCCTGCCGTCGAGCGAGTCGACTTCGCGGCCGTCGATGATGTGGCCGTGGTAATCGGTCATCGCGTGGCCGGCCTTTCCGCGATCGTGACGTCGCCGGCGGCCCAGTGGGTGGCCGGGATCTCCCGGACGACGACGCGAACGCTCTCCTTGGGAGCGCCGATGGAGGTGACCACCGCCTCGGTGAGGCCGGAGATCAGCGCCCGGATGTCCTCGGCGGTCCGGCCCTGGGTGAGGGTGACTTCAACGAGAGGCATGCGCACCACCTGAGACGAACACGGGACCGAGATGTGTGAAGTGGCACGCGATGGACGTGCCGGGCGGGGCGAACACGGCGTCGGTCATGCCGCCGGTCAGCACGATCCAGCCGGGTTCGATGGCGAGCCCGCGCGCTCCGAGCTCGTTCGCGGCGAGCGCGAGCGCGCTCGCGGGGTGTCCCTGGACCGCGGCCCCGGTGGCGGAGTCGACCACCTGGCCGTCGACCTCCACCAGCACCGCCTCCAGGCCCAGGTCCAGCTCACGGGGGTCCATCGCGACGGACCCGGTCAGGTACGCCGCCGACGAGGCGTTGTCGGCGATCACGTCGGGCAGCTGGAACCGGAAGTCGCGGAAGCGGCTGTCGATGACCTCGGCCCCGCCCATGACCGACTCCACTGCGGCCAGCGCGGTCGCGGTGGTCACGCCGGGGCCCGCCAGCCGCCGGCCCATGACGAAGACGATCTCCGGCTCCACGCGCGGATGGATCAGCCTGTCCTGCGGCACCGGCTCGCCGGGAGGCAACTCCATGGCGTCGGTCAGCCAGGCGACCAGGGGCGAGGAGATGCCCATTCGTTGTTGCTTGGCCCGGCTGGTCAGCCCCAGCTTGATGCCGGTCAGGCGTTCGCCGCGCTGGAGGCGGAGCCGCAGCGTCGCGTCCTGGACGGCGTACGCGGTCGCGACGTCGAGCGCCGGCCACTCGTCGGTGATCGGCCCCCGGTCGGTCCGCTCGTCCTCGCACCTGAGCAGCTCGGTGGCCGCCCGCTCGACGGTCCAGGCGCTCATCGCGTCACCTCGTTCGTGCCGTGTCCCGCGCTGAAGCGCGCGCTGACCGATCCCAGCCCGGCGAACCGCACGGTGACGACGTCGGACGCCGCCACCGGGAGAGCCGTGGTGACCGACCCGGGAAGGATGACGTGGCCGGCTTCGAGGGTGACGCCGAGCGCCCCCACGGTGTTGGCCAGCCACACCAGACTGTTGAGCGGGGAGCCCAGCGCCGCGCCACCGGCCCCGGTCGCGGCCAGCCGGGAGTTGACGTGCACCGTGCACCCGCTCAGCCGCAGGTCGACCGCGCCCAACGGGGTGGGGGTCGAGCCCAGGACGACGCCGCCCGAGGAGGCGTTGTCCGCGATCGTGTCGAGCAGGCCGATCCGCCAGTCGCGGATCCGGCTGTCGATCAGCTCGATGGCCGGCAGCACGAAGTCGACGGCCGCGGCGGCCTGGGCGGTCGTGACGCCGGGCCCCTTCAGCGGGCTCTTGAGCACGAACGCGATCTCGGGCTCCACGCGGGGCTGCAGGTAGGCGCCGATCGGGATGGGCTCGTGCTCCTGGTGGAACATGTCGTCGAGCAGGTGGCCGTAGTCGGGCTGGTCGACGCCCATCTGACGCTGCATCGCCGTGCTGGTCAGGCCGACCTTGTGGCCCTTGACGGTGGCGCCCGCGGCGAGCCGGCTCTGGATCTGGAGCAGCTGGATCGCGTACGCGTCCTCCAGCGTCAGGTCCTGGTGGGTCTCGGTCAACGGCTCGATCGGCTGGCCGGAGGCGTACGCGTCCAGCAGCAGACCCGCGACGGACGCACGTCGTCCAGGGTCCACATTCCCTCCATACCCGTACGTACGTGAGCGGACCCGAAAGCCATGGCACATGACTATCCCGGACCGAAATATTTATGATCGGATACTAGTTGCGGCGCGCCGGGGACATCAAGATGTCGCCACGCCGGACGGCCCGCGGAGGCCGGCGGTGCCGCTCACGTCGAGATGATCTGGCCCTTGTCGACCCGGGCGGTCTCGATGGACCCACGCAGCTTCTCCAGCAGCGCCGTTAGAGCGCGGCGGTCCTCGCCGTCGAGCCGCCAGGTGAGCGCCTCCAGATAGCGCCAGTGCGACGGCAGGAAGTCCGCCAGGAACCGCTCGCCGGTGGCGGTGTTGGCGATCAGGTAGGAGCGGCGGTCGTCGGGGTTGATCCGCCGCTCCACGAAGGACCGCTGCACGAGCCCGTCGATGACGCTCGTCAGGTTGGCCGGCCGGATGGAGATGGCCAGTGCCAGTTCACCCATGTTCAGCGGCCGGTCCGCCCGGTGCAGCACGTTGAGGATGTTGAACTGGCTGACCGACAGCCCGTGCCCGGAGAGCTCGGCGGCCCCGGCGCGGTCGAACGCCGACATGGCGCGGTAGAGGGTGAGGGTCAGCGTCAGCAGGTCGGGGTCGAAGCCGGGCCCGTGCTCGGCCTGCGCCCGCGCGACCTGCCACTCGACCGTCGACTCCTCCGGATCGGTGTCGTGGGACACGCCCGCCTCCAGCTCGTTGTCGGCGCGGTCGGCACCCGGTGGCGACACGGCCGATTACTTGGAACGAAGATATTTATGGTTGACGATAATACAAGATCGGAACTATTTTGGGGCTCCGCGCCGGGCGCCGATGCCGACGGCGCAGCGTCTTCAGCGTCTCCAGCGAAGGAAGCGGTCATGGCGGAAGTACTGGGCGTCGGCCTGTCCCACTATCCCCTCTTCGGCGGGCTGGACGAGAACATGGCCAGCCTCCTCCAGCGCACCCTCGCCGACCCCGGCATCCCCGCCGAGGCGAAAAACGTGGCCAACTGGCCTGAGCTCGCCCGCCGGGAATGGGCCGACGACGAGGGCCGGGCGGCGGCCAAGGAACACCGCGCCGCCCTGATCAAGGGGTTCGAGCGGGTCCGTGCCGCCATCGACGACTTCAACCCCGACGCGCTGGTCATCTGGGGCGACGACCAGTATGAGAACTTCAAAGAGGACATCATCCCGCCCTACGCCGTGCTGGCGTACCCGACCATGGACATCAAGCCCTGGGCGCACGCCGACCACTCGTCGGACATGCGCGACCGGCCCAACATCTGGGGCGAGGACCACAGCACCACGTTCCGCGTCCGCGGCCGTCCGGACATCGCGAAGTACCTGGCCTCCGGGCTGCTGGAGCGAGAGATCGACGTCTCCTACGCCTACCGGCCGGCGCACCACCCCGGCCTGCCGCACGCCTTCCTGAACGCCGTCCTCTACCTCGACTACCACCGCACCGGCTTCGACTACCCCGTGGTGCCCTTCCCCATCAACTGCTACGGCAGGCGGGTCGTCAGCTACCGGGGGTTCATGAGCGAGTTCGGCGACGTGCGCGAGCTCGACCCGCCGTCGCCGTCGCCCCGCCGGCTCATGCGCATGGGGGCGGAGGTGGCCCGGCTGTGCGCCGAGTCGCCGTGGCGGATCGCCCTGGTCGCCTCGTCGAGCTGGTCGCACGCGTTCCTCTGCGACCGCACCTGGCGGCTGCGCCCCGACACCCCGGGCGACGTACGGCTCTACCAGGCCCTGGCCGACGGCGACCTGGAGGAATGGCGGGCCACCCCGCTCCAGGAGATCGAGGCGGCCGGCCAGCAGGAGCTCCTCAACTGGTTCCCGCTGGTGGCCGCCATGGAGGAGCTCGGCCACCCCACGCCGGTCTGGTCGGAGTTCGTGGAGACCGCGGTGTTCAACTCCAACAAGGTGTTCGCGATCTACGGCCCCTCCGCGTAACCTCCCGCCGCTACGCTCCCCGCATGCGCCAGACCATCCGGTTCGTGTAGAGGGAGATTCGATGAGCCAGAAGGCAGTTCTAGCGTTACTGGTCGCCTCTGTCCTGGTGACCGGCTGCTCGATCACCACCCCCGAGCCCGACGAGAAGGGCATCGTCTACGACGCGGGGATGTTCTCCGACACCACCTTCCAGAACTGCGTCAACCCCGGTGTGCGCGACGTGTCCGGCTGGGGCGACATGGGCTACGTCTACCCGGCAGGGCAGCGCACCTTCGAGTTCGCGGCCGACCCCAACGACCCGGAGGGGGTCCAGACGAAGCCGGGGGCCGAGGCCGGGCCGCTCACGATGTGGACGAAGGACCCGCTGGAGATGCGCGTGACGGGCGTCGTCACGTTCTCCCTCACCAGTGACTGCAAGACGCTGCGGCTCTTCCACGAGCAGATCGGGCTGAAGTACGAGGCCTACACCGACAGCGGCTGGAACAAGCTGCTCAGCGTCTACATCGGCCAGCCGCTCGACCGGGCCCTCGACGCGGCCAGCAAGGAGTTCGCCTGGCGCGACCTGGCCTACCTCAAGCCGCAGTCCAAGCAGGACTGGGAGGCGAAGGTCGCCCAGTACATGGGCCAGTTCCTGCGCGAACAGGGCGGCGCCGAGTTCTTCGACAAGTTCTCGGTCACGCTCCAGCAGCCACAGCCGCCGCTGAACGTGCGCGAGGCGATAGCCGCCGTCCAGCAGGCCCAGGAGGAGAACACCGCGCAGAAGGCGAAGAACGAGAAGGCCCGCACCGAGCTGGAGGCCATCAAGGCGCTGAAGGACGTGCTCGGCGCGCAGGGCGCGGTCATGTGGCAGGCCGTCAAGGACGGCCGCATCGAGATCATCGTCTCCGACAGCGGCCAGATCAACATCACGCCGAACAAGAAGGACGGCAACTGACCGGGAGCCGGTCGCCTGCGTGGCGCACGGCGGCGTCAGCCGCTCGCGATCCGGCCCAGGACCCAGGCGATCGCGCGGGAGTTCTCGTGCAGGGCCCTGGTGTCCAGGCCGTTGGTCCGGTCGCAGGGCTGGTGGTAGCAGGGGTCGTACAGGGCCCCGGCCCGGCCGCCGAAGACGCGCGCCTCGTCGGCGGTCTTGACGCCCAGCCCGTCGCCTCCGTCGAGCCCGCCGACCGGGATGCCGCCCGCCATGAACGCCTCGTGGTCCGACCGGACGGTGAGCAGGTCGTGGGTCCGGAATGGCAGCCCGCGCTGCCGGAAGTAGCCGGCGAACACCGCCTCGATCTCGGCCGAGCCGTCGGGGCCCGGCCCGCTTCCCTCGCCAGGGTGGTCGCTGTCGTCTCCGTCCAGGACGAACCGGGCGTGGTTGGGCGAGGCGATCAGCTCGTAGTTGAGGTAGCCGGCGATGGCCCGGCGTCCTGGTTCGTCGAGGCCCGCCACGTAGTGGGCGGAGCCCACACCGAACAGCTCCTCGGCGCCCCACCAGGCGAACCGGACCTGCTTCTTCAGGCGGGACTGGTGAGGGGCGAGCTTCAGCGCGGTCTCCAGCAGGGCCGCCGCGCTGCTGCCGTTGTCGTTGACGCCAGGCCCCTCGGTGACGCTGTCGAGATGGGCCCCGGCCATGAGGACGCGTCCAGGGTCGCCTGCCGAGGTCTCGGCCAGGATGTTCTCCGCCGTGCCCGTGACGGGGTGGCCGCGCAGGTCGAGCCGCATGCGCGCGGCACCTCCGGTCAACTCGCCGATCAGGCGCCGGGCCGCAGCCTCGGAGACGGAGGCGACCGGCAGCTCGACCTGGTAGTGGGGGACGACCGCGATCCGCCAGACGTTGTCCGGGCTCGGCGACGGATAGTAGAGCAGCGCCGCCTTCGCACCGAGCCCGGCCGCCGTCCGGATCTTCCCGTCGATCGCGCAGTCGCCCCACCGGAGGAGCACCACCGCGCCGGTCAGGTCCTGGCCCGCGTAGTCGGCAGCGGAGCACCCGTGGCTTGAGCCGGCACCCGGTGCTGCGACTCCCGCGTCGAGCCCGCCCGGCGGCAGGGAGGGCGACCATCTGGCCATCAGCACCCGTAGCTCGCGGGTCGCGGGCGCGGTCTGGGAGGCGCGCTCGGCGTCGAACGCGAAGTCCTCGTACGGCACCGGCTGCCTGGTGACCCGGTAGCCGGCTCCGGTCAGGCGTCGTACGAGGTGGCCGGCCGACTCGGCGAGTGCCTCGGTGCCGCTGGAGCGGTTGCCCTCGTGGCGGTCGGCCGCCCTCTCCCAGTGCCGGAGGTGCGCCATCACCGCGTCCACGTCGACCTGTCGTTCGAGCAGGCCGGCGAGGTCACCGGGGGGCGAGGCCGCCGCCGCTGGGGCCGGTGCGAGTGCGAGAAGCGCGAGCGTCACGCAAGCCACGGCTTGCCGTACGGTCATGGGTGCCTCCGGAACGTGGGACGGGAAACACGCGGGCTGGCTCGTATTCGCCATGGAGATCGCACTCGATATCGATGGGATCGGCGAATGCGGAAGCACCCGGAAACACGATTCCACCGGCCGGAAATCGGGCGGGACGCGGTGTGGCGTTCATGACACTAAATGACCGGTGTTCGGTTGTCCAGATTGCCGGAACGGTTCCGTACGGCCCCGGTCACCATAATGTGCCGGAGGGTCTGGGGAATGCCGGTGAATCGCCTGGACGGGTTAGTGCGGTGACGCCGGCGTAACTACCTGCCGGTGGTGTCATCTGGTCCACCAATTGAAATCTGGACGGCCCGGCGGGCGGCGTTTAGCGTCGTCCCCGGCGGCTCAACCGGCCGCTTCTCATCAACGGGAGGTCACATCATGGCACGTGAGGAAGCTCTGGTCGCGGCTCTGGCGAACATGCCCACCGATGGCCTGATGTCGTTCGCCCAGGTTTCGGGCGACATCGTGACCGACGGCCACACCCAGGCTCCGTGGAACATTCTCCAGTCCTAATCACCATACGGAGACCCGCGCCGGACCGCATTATGGGTGCGGTCCGGCGCGTCCGGGCGACCAGAAAGCAGAGCGATATGACCGAGGCCACCGTTCGGGATTCCCATATCGAAACACCGTCCGACAGCACCTGGCAGGGAGTTTCTCGTTTCCTCGACGACTACCCCGCGATTCGCGCCGACGACAAGGTGTTCATTCTCTACACGCTCGACGCGCGGGCGCCGGCGGCCTGGCTCGCCGCGGAGCTGACGACGCGGGGCATCACATCGGGCGTCGGCGGGATGAACCCGGTCGATGACGACGGGCTCGAGGCCAGACTGCGCGACGCGCTCCCCGATCCGCGCGACCTGAGCTCGCGGCTGGTGGTGCTCACCGTCGAAAGAGACTCGATGTCGCACTCCCTGAAGCTGCGCAGGGCGCTCGCGCCCTACGACGAGGCGTCCGTCGCGGTCTACCGGCTGATCAACGCGTCGAGCGACTTCTTCGAGCGCGCGGTCAACGCCACGCCCCAGGTGCTCTCCGCGATCAACGGCGCGCTCCTCAACCGGATGATGCCGGCCAGTCACCTGCGCATCCAGACGCCGAGCGGCACCGACCTCGAGGTGTCGACCGACACCGAACGCTACAGGTGGCTGAGCAACCGCGGCCTGTGGCGGCAGGGCACCTTCGTGATCACGCCCTCCGGAGAGGTCAGCACGTATCCGGCCGACATCAACGGGGTGCTCGTCGCGGACGGCGCGTTCAACGTGACGGCCTACACCGAGACGGACGCCAGACTGCACGACAACCCGGTCACCCTGCAGATAGAGAAAGGCCGGGTCGTCGCCTACACCTGTGACAGCCCGGCCGTGTCGAAACTGATCGACCGGTGCCTGGAGCGGCCCAACGCCGACCGGATCGGCGAGCTGGGATTCGGCACCAACATCGGCGTCTCCGGCTTCATCCGGATGAACTCCCACATCAACGAGCGGCACCCCGGAGTGCACCTCGGCCTCGGGCAGCACGGCCAGAAGATCGACGCCGTCTCGTACATGTGCGACATCCACCTGGACCTCATCGCGCCGAACGCGACGATCACGGTGGACCACGACACGGTGATCGAAACCCATGACCTGGCCAGGTACGCCACCGAGGAACATCCGCCGATCCTCGACGACGACATCGACGACCAGGACATCGACGGCGACTGCTGCGGCGTGATCGCCCGTGAGGTGGCCAAGGCCAGGGAGGACTACGAACGATCCTGCCGGATCGAAACGAGCAGGGGTCAGCAGCAGTAAGCGAATTCGCCGGGGATTTCGGCGAGACGAAGGGAGGGTCGGTCAATGAGCATGGTCGCTGCCCTGGACGCCGTCCAGTTGCGCTCCGGCTACGACGTCGAGCGCCTGGAACGCGATCTGGAAAAGGCCTCTCGCCTCACCTGGGGCGTCAAGACGTGGTATTCGTCCGAGGACGGTCCGGGAGCCCCGGCCGCACCCGGCTGGAAATGCCTTCCCGTGCGGAGCCCCGGTGGAGACGTGTCACGGACGGATCCGGGCGGCCCCGGCACCGTGGACTTCGTCTACACGCCGATCATCGATCATCTGCCGTACGTCCAGAGCGTCATTCGCGAGGTGCCGGGAAACCATCGGGCGATCGAGTTCCTCGCGCTGGCGCCGGGCGCGTGCTCGCCCGTGCACACCGACTATCCGAGCGGATTCGCCTTCGGCTGGGTGCGGCTGCACGTGCCTATCATCACGAACCCGCAGTGCAGCATCACCATCAACGGCAACCGCCACTACTGGGAGCCGGGCACCCTCTGGTACGGCGACGTCTCGCAGCCCCACCATGTCGCGAACGAGAGCGACACGACGCGCGTGCATCTGGTCATCGACGTGGAGGTCTCGCCGGAGATGGTGCGGATCTTCCCCGACTCGTTCCTCAGGGCGCTGGGAGATGACCGGATCCTGCACAACAGGCCGGAAGTGCCCCTGCCCGCCGGCCACGGACTCAACTGCGTCTTCAGGGTGCCCGCGGGGGAGTGCCTGACCACCATCGAGCCGTGGCGGTCGTCGCCCGGAGACGACTGCGTGGTCACGCTCACCCCGGCGCCCGACGGGCGGCTGGCCCTTTCGACCAGCGACGGCTTCCAGGCGACGCTCGTGCACGTCGGCGACGACACGTTCAGATATCTCGGCTGGACCGACACCCACACGCTGACCATCGGCCGCGCCGTCGGCAACCCTCCGGCCATCGTCTGGCGCTTCCGGGAGGGCAGCCGGCTGGTGGCCGAGACCGAGCTCACCGGCCGCTGGTCGTGCCTGCCCTGACGGCGTTTCCCGCGCACGGGCGAGCGCCGGGAGGGGAGGGCGGTCGAATGCGTGCGGACCTGGTCGAGCGGCTGCTCGGGGTTCCCCCCGGATATCCCTCGTGGCGCGTGGCCGACCTGGCCGGCCGGGCCGGGATCCTGCCGACCTGGCTTTCGACCGCCTCCCTTCGCGGGGTGGAGCTGAGCCCCGCGGCGCGGAGCCAGCTGGATCGGGTCCGCGACCGGGTCCTGGAACTGCACCGGGTGGGCGCCGAACAGGCGGACGCTCACGGGCTCACGATCATCAAGGGGCCAAGGATCGCCCGCTACTTCCCGCCGGGAGTGCTCCGCCAGTCGGGCGACGTCGATCTGGTGGCTCCGGACGAGGAGTCCCTGTGGGACTGCGTCCTGGACCTGGCCGGCCGTTACGGTGCCGTGGCCCAGGGGGTCAGCGTCCTGTCCGGCCCCCTGGACATGCAGGTCTGCGTGACGATGAAGTGGCCCGCGGCCGAGCCGCACCTCGACCGGCCGCTGGGCGCCGACGTCTCCACCGTCGCCTTCGCCGGCGACCTGACGAGCGTGCCGTGCCGCGCCGAGGCTCCTCCGGAAGACGACCTCTGCGGCCTGTTCGCGGTGGCGGAAGAGAGATTCCAGCGCAGGTTCCGCGTGAAGGACCTGCTCGACTTCCTGGTTCTGTCGGACGTGGTGGAGGAGCGCCTCGGGGACGCGACCGCCGACGTGGTCGGCGCGCGTGCCGACGCTCTCTGCCTCGCGCCCGAGCTTCGCGCGCTCGTCAGGAAGGCGGCCCGCCGGGTGACGCTCTCCAGCTGCTGGCAGAAGGTCCTGGACGAGCTGGGATCTCTCGCCGCGCTCGAGAAGCGGCGGAGACGAGCCGGGCGGCCCGGAGTGCCGCGGCTCCGGTACGGGTTCCCGCTGGACACCGTCCCGTACGAGCGCAGGCGGGTCGAGGTGCACCGGAGCCACGATTTCGATCTCGCCGCCACCCCGCTCGGGACCTGCCTGCTCGTGGACGACCCGGTCATCGCCGAGGAGCGCCTGCGCGAGGCAGTTGACCGGGCAGGCCGCATCGCCACGCGCGAGAGGAGGTGAACTCATGCGTCATATCGTGACGACCGAGTTTCGGATCCGGCCCAGGCCCAAGCCGGTGATCAAGCCGAGCGCCCCTGCCGGGGGTTAGAGAACACGGCGGCCGCTCATCGGCGCGGTGCGCGGCCGCCCGCCACCGCCCGGTCGCTAACCCTCCACGGTCCTGGGCAGCCCGGACGCCTCCTGGCCGGTCCCGCTTCCGGTCGAGGTGCCCGCCAAGGTGTCCGCCGACGTGTTGGCCGCGACCAGGGCGTCTCCGAGCGCCGTACGACGGTAGAGCACGAACTTCCCCGACCGGGTGCTGATGATCAGGCCGCTCCGGCGAAGGATGGACAGGTGGTGGCCCGTCGTGCCGAGGCTCATCCCGTGCTGCCGGGTGAGCTGGGTGGTGGTCACCGGCTGGCGCATCGCCCTGAGCAGCAGGGCCCGGGTCCGGGTGACGAGCTCGCTGAGGGCGTCGCCGTGGTCCTCCTGGACGTGCCGGTGGGTGAGCGTCGCCCGGCCGCGGGCGGGGTAGAGGATGGCGCGGCGCCACGGCGGGTCCGTGCAGAAGGCCAGCGGGCCGAAGATCGTGGGCACGAACAGCAGGCCGTCGCTGTCAGGCGGGCACCGCTCGTCCCATGGCACGTCCGCCGTGATCGAGCCGCCGTTCTCATGGGAGCGCCAGCCGACGTGCGCCGACAGGTCCGTCAGCGCCTCGGCCCAGCCGTACGCCAGCAGGAGCCCCGCCCGGTGCAGGAGGTCCTGTTCGAGGATGGCGTGGATGGCCGGCCAGTCCGGCTCGATCAGCTCGTGCCACACGGCTTCGAGGCCGACGGCCAGCCGCGCGACCACGTCGGGCGCCTGGAGCGTGGCCCGCACCTCCTCGGGCACCGGCCTGCGTCGTTCGGCGACCGTGCGATGGAGCTCCTGCCGCGCCTGGTCGAAGGGGGTCGCCCGGACGATCTCCAGTTGGTTGGCCATGGTCTCGCGGGGCCCGGTCGGCGGCGGGGAGATGAAGTCGGGCTGGTAGCCGTTGGTGTGCCCGAGCGTCACCAGGGCGCGCACCGGCGGGACCTGACGGCAGAGGTCGGTGAAACGTTCCCGCGCGCGGTCGGCCCATGGGCGCAACGAGACATCGCCGCGGTATCCACTGAGGATGTCCAGCGCCCTGCCGGTCTCGTTGATCGGCGAGATGGCGAATCTGCTGGCCGCCAAATCCTGCGGGTCAACATCAAATTCGAGCACGTTTCCATCATCGTCGAAGGCATGGCCGGGAGACAGTGACTTTCGAACAATAGTTGCATGACAACGAACACGGGTTCGCCGGTGCCGTACCGCGACGTCTTCGCCGTGGGAGTGTTCCGCGCTCTGTTCGTCGGCCAGACGTTGATGGTCATCAGCGAGGCGATGAAGATGCTCGCCCTGTCGCTGCTGGTCTTCGCCCGCACGGGGTCGCCGCTGATGGCGGCGGTGGCGTACATGGCGGGCATGCTCGCCTACATCGTCGGCGGGACGATGTTGCTGTCGCTCGCGGACCGGATCTCCACCCGGCCGCTTCTGGTCACTTTCCACCTGGTCCGTTTCGGCGTCATCGGGCTGCTGGCCTTCGTCGTCCTGCCGGTGCCGATCATGCTGATCCTGGCCGCGTTCGTCGGCCTGTTCGGTCCGGTCGCCGAAGGCAACGCGACGGCTCTGCTGGCCGACGTGCTCCGCGACCGGAGCTACATAACGGGGAGATCGCTGATGACCGCGGCCGCGGCCGCCTCGCAGGTCATCGGTCATGGAATCAGCGGGTTACTGCTCATCACGATGAGCGCCTACGGCGTGCTCGCCACCGCGTCGGCCTTCTGCCTGGTCGCCGCCGTGGTGACCTGGTTCGGCCTGCGCGACTGCCCGCGGCGCCGGGCCGGACGCGCCGACCGGCCCGCGCCCGAGCCGGGTGCCTCTCCGCTGAAACGGCTGTTCCGGACCGGGGCGGCCGCCTCGACCTGGCAGGTCAACAAGGCGCTGCTCGCCGACCGGCACATTCGCGGGCTGCTGCTGGCGATTCTGGTGCCGACCTCGCTGGCCGTCGGGGCCGAGGGCGCGGTGGTCCCCTACACCGCCGACATGGGACAGGCCCCGGCCGGTTTACTGCTGTCCGCCATGGCCGGCGGCATGCTGCTCAGCAACGTGCTGATAGGCCGGTTCGCCAGCGCCGAGACGGCCGAACGACTGGTGCTCCCGCTGATCTACCTGACCGGCGGCGGCCTGGTCGTGTTCGCCCTGCAGCCCAGCCTGCCGGTGGCCGTCGCGCTAGCCGCGGCCAGTTCGGCCGGGCTGGGCTACGAGATCGGGCTCCAGCGGCGCTTCCTGCAGGCGCTCCCCGAGCACGCCCGCGGTCAGGCGTTCGGCCTGGTCAGCACCGGCCTGATGTCCGGTCAGGCACTCGGCGCCGTCGCCGTCGGCGCGCTGACCGGGCTCGTCGGCGCGGGCCTGTCGATAGCGGTGTTCGGAGCTCTCGTGATCGCCGCCGGTCTGCTGCTCAGGCGCCACCTGCTGCCCGGCCGGAAGGCCGGCGAGGACATTTCGCCGATCACGCACGTGTGACCGGCAGGATCCCTTCGAAATTCGTGTGGAGGAATATCAGAGCACGCGCGGAATAGACCACAGAAACGGGGACACGTGGACGAGAAGAATGTCATTGAATTGCTTAATCTCGTCGGACGGCAGTGGACGCTTCCGGTCCTGGACGAGCTGGCGAGAGGAGCGCGGTCGCACAACGACCTGGCGCGCGCCATTGATGCCAATCATCAGCAGCTGGCACGGGTGCTGCGCCCACTGGTGAGCAAACACCTGGTGCATCGCAAAGTTCATGAGGCGTCTCCGCCGATACGCGTTTACTACATGCTCACGCCGCGCGGGAAAGCCGTCCTCGCCTGCTGTTGCCGATTTCGTACGCTGGCCGCCGGGGAACTGGACGACGCCATGTGACGCCGCCGACCGGTCACCACAGCACCGTCTGCAGGGCGTAGACGGAGATCACGTACGGGCTGAACCGGGTGGCGGGATCACCCGTCCACGTGCCCCAGCGCTCCTTCAGGTCGAGCCCGGCGAGGCGCGCCATCAGGTCGAGCTCCGCGAGCGAGGTGTGACGCAGCCGGCTGGGCAGGATCCGGGTCGCCTGCTCCTGCCCCACCAGCGTGATCATGGACCTGATCTGGGTCAGGTGGTCATAGCTCTCCGTGTGCAGGACGACCCTGTCGTCCGCGACCCCCACCGAGAGCCGCCCGTCGGGACACCCGGGCGACAGCGTGGTCTCGAGGACGAACAGGCCGTTCTCGCCCAGTGCCTGGCTGACATTGGCGAAGCAGGCCACCTGGTCGTCCTGGCTGAGCAGACGGGAGATCCTGTTGCCGAGAAGGTAGATGAGGCCGTAGGGGCCGCCCTGGAAGTCGTGGATACTCCCCAGCAACGTCGAGATCACGACTCCGGCTTCCCTGGCCCCACCCTCCAGCGAATCGAGCACCTGCGCGGAGGAATCGATCGCGGTGACGTCCAACCCGGCTACGGCCAGGGCGAGGCCCACCGCGTCGGAACCGGCGCTCAGTTCCAGCACGGCCCTTCTGGCGGCCAGCCGGCCCAGCGTCGCCACAACGGGCTTGGTCCCCCTGGCGACGTAGACGTCCTCGACGTCGGTCAGGTACTCGCACTCACCGGCTGCGTTCGGCTCGCTCATCGCAGATCCTTCCTCACGCCGCCGGTCCCCGTCGTGGTTCGCGTTCAGCCGCGTACCGGCAGTGGCCTCATCATCGGGTCGCGAGGCAACCGAGGGCCAGTGCTTCGACCAGGACGGAAAGATGCGACCGTCCGGCTTTCCGGAACAGCGCGGTCAGGAGTAACGAGACCCCGCAGGCGCGGCAGCCGGCTACGACAGGAACCGCAGAGTAGGGGCACTGCCAACGCGACTCCCGCGACCGCGAAGTTTTCCGGTAATCGCGCTAGCAGTCGCAGATGAAGCCGTAGTTGCCCCAGGACCCCTTCATGACCAGCTGGTACTTGCTGCCGTACAGTCCGTAGATCCCGTGACGGAATTGCTTGTCCGGCGACACCCGTCCTGATCCGACGCGAGCCCCCGTCTCCCTGTCCCACACCTCCCAGTCCACGATGCTAGTGCTGTCGATCCCGATCCATACGCGGTCAAGGGTGCGGTTCGCGGGCGTGTGGCCGCTGGCGCACTTGTTCGTCCAGTAGTCGGGGCGGCAGGTGTGGGTGACCTGAGCGTTGACCGGCTGAGTCGTCGCGATGGTAGCGGCGGTCGCGGCGACCAGCGCGAGTAAAGTCATGGCGGCTCGGCGCACGATTCCTCCAGGGGGTTGATGTCACCGTCGTAAACTGGGTAAGTCTCGCATCAGCTCTCCCTTTAGAACAAACGTTTTAAATAGGAATGTCCTTGCGGCGGGCTGATCGTCGTCCACGTCGACCTGATCCGTGAGCCCCACTTGGAGTGTCACCCCCGCTGCCAGGTCGGTAAGTCCTGAACGAGATGCGCAAGATCTCTGCCGCTGCCAAGCTGCGCGGATGAATCATGAACAGATGTCCAGGATTGCTCACACTGATCACCCGATCAAAGCCCCGCTCGGCGAGGACTCGGTGCGCCGTCTGCTGGAGCACGGCCTTCCACGCGGCGATGAGCGCGTGCTCGACCTCGGGTGCGGCGGCGGCGAATGGCTGCTGCGCGCGCTGGCCACGCGTCCGCGCCTGCGCGCCGACGGTGTCGACGTCTCCCAGGAGGCGCTGGCCCAGGCTCGTGCCGCCGCGCGAGATCTCGGCGTCCACGACCGGCTCGTCCTGCATGACCAGGAGGCCGCGACCTTCACCTCTTCGCACCCGTACGACCTGGTGCTCAGCGTCGGAGCCACGCAGGCCTTCGGCGGGCTGCCGCCCACTCTCGCGGCGGCGCGCAAGCACCTGGCACCCGGCGGACGCGTCCTGATCGGTGACGGATTCTGGACCGGCGATCCCACTCCGGAGGCCATCGAGATGCTCGGAGACCTCGCCGACCTGTCCACCACCCTGGACCGGGTCGTCGCCGACGGATGGACCCCTGTCCACGGGCACATCAGCACCCGCCAGGAGCTGGACGACTACGAGTGGGCTTGCTGGGGGTCCCTGGCCTCCTGGGCGCTGGATCATCAGTCCGACCCGGACAGCGCGCAGGCACTCAGGGTCGCCACCACCAACCGTTCCGACTGGCTACGCGTCTACCGGGACATCTGGGGCTTTGTCTGCCTGGTGCTCCGCGAGACACCCGCCTGACCACGAGGCGTGCCAGCGGCCCGCGCACGTACGCCTACCTCCGGGTGACAGCCTCAGATCGGTTGATATGTCACAGGCGCCCTGTACGGTCCTGCCATGGCCATCAAGATCGACCTGACCCTCGACTGCACGAACGCGCAACTCCTCGCGGAGTTCTGGAAAACGGCGCTGGGCTATGTCGACGAGCCCCCGCCCGCTCCGTTCAAGACGCGCGAGGAGTGGCTCGCCCAGTTCGACCTGCCGGAGGACGACTCCGTCGACGACGGCGAGTGGCTCTGCGATCCCGACGGAGTCGGTCCCCGGCTCTCCATCCTCAAGGTCCCCGAGCCCAAGACGGCGAAGAACCGGCTGCACCTCGACATCAGGGTGCCGGCCCACGGCTGCGCTCCCCAGGAGCGGTGGCAGCGGATCAGGGCGGAGGCCGAGCGGCTGGTGCGGGCGGGCGGGCGCGTGCTGGAGGAGGTCGACGAGCACCACATCGTGATGGCCGACCCGGAGGGCAACGAGTTCTGCGTCGCCGCCACCTCGGCCTGAGCCGCCGTCGATCGCCAGGCCGGCCCAGCCCGCGTTAACTCCATGGCTACAGGCCGGGCTATATTCAGCCCGCAGAGGAGATCCAGAACTTGGGCGGATCCACCACCGGATCGATCACACGTAACCGAGCCGCCGATGTGGGGTCGATGCTCCGCAGCGTGATCAGCCTCTGGCCATCCGCATCCTCCAGCACGGTCAGGCGCCGGGCAGCCCCGCAGCGACTGTCGCGATGGCAAGATCCATCCCCACCAGGCCCTGGTGTTTGTGTGGATACTCGATCCGGTGCAGGCCCGAGGCCGCGATGGCTGCGACCTCACGCGGGCGCTGCATCTGCCGTCCGTCGTTGGTCACGACCGCATGGAATCCCTGGGCAGCCGCCAGAGGGTAGAGGCTCTCGTCACGCGTCCCAGACCAGCCGGGCAGGTCGAGCAAATGAACAATCTCGTGATGCACGATGAAGGCGGCGAGAGCTTGGCGGAGCGGCTTGGGGACGTTCTCATCCAGCAGCAGCTTCACGCGGTCCTCTGTGGGGCATAGCTGTCGACATAGTCGGCGAAATCCGCGGCCTCCCGTGCGGCCGTCGCCGTGACACTCGGGTAGTAATCGGGGATCCGATCAGCGGGAACACCGTCTCGGAGAAGCGCGGCGACCTCGTCATAGGGCACGCGTGTGCCCTCTATCACCGGAATCCCACCCCGGACCGCCGGATCGACCGTCACATGATCACGTGGTCGCAGGAGGTCAGGGATATGGCGTCCGTCACGATAGAAGGGCCGCAGGACGTCCACCATCTCGTGGATCACGACGTTCGCCTTACTGTGAACCAGATCGATCGCCTGATCGGGCCCCGCCAGGTAGATGCTGCTGCCATCGGCCACCAGGCGGTATTCCGAGAGATGATCGCGCTCTCCCAGATCATCGCGGAGCGTGTCCAACGCCTTTCTGATCTTCTGCAGGGAAGCGTCATTACGCAGCTTGACGCATGTTCGCAGTGCCATCACGTCACGGAATGAGTACAGAACGGGACGGAAGGCGGAAATCTCGGGAACCAGCACGGCTCCACGGCCCGAACCAGCCTTACGCCAGTGGGCGAGCTGGCGAAGCGTGGCACCCGACAGCGCCGCAGCGAGCTGCGGACTGTAGGACATCCGCTTCACCTCCTCCATGCCGAGCATGCGGAACGGGTTACCAGGTCATCATCGCAAAGATCTCCTCGACATTCATGCTCTCCGGACGCCGAGCGGAGGCGGCAGTCGCAAGCGGCGGGCCTGCCGGAGGCAATCAAACTTGAGATCCACTTCGCCTCCGAACCGGACGTGGCCGTCCTCAGTTTCGCGGCAAGGGGACACGCAGCCTGCGAGCCGTGGTCACGGCGATCGTGGCGGCGAGCGCGCCGAGCATTCCGCCCAGAATGAAGAAGACCACGAACCAGGCGAGCGGCGTGGCCTGGACCGTCCGCTGTGCCGCTGCCACCTCCAGCGCGTAGAGCCCGAGGGGGAACCCGCCACCGAGAAACCCGCCCAGCATGGCCGACTTGGCGATCAGAGCGCAGATGGCGGGCGGCGACCCGAGGAGGAAGAACAGCGGCGTGAAGACCATTGCCGGCGCGAACCCCATCGAGGCGGCGAGAACGGCCCAGATTCCCGCGAACAATGCCCAGGTCATCACCCAGACCAGGAGCGCTCCGGCCACCCGCGCGGCGATCTGCCGCACCCACGGGATCTTCGCCATGCCCAGCGCGGCGCCCGGAACGGCGTGCGAGGTGGCGGCCTTCTCTCGCTCCACCGTTTTCCGAGACACCCAGACCGTGCTGACGATCCCGACCATCCCCATGATGGTGCTGACTATCACCCCGATGCCCTGCCATCGGGGATCTCCCAGATTGCCCATGTGACTCCCGCGTCCCGTGGCAGCAAGGTTCCCAGATTTCACGCTTCGTGTTCGGAATGTCACCAGAACGGCCGATCTCGTGATCGAACCGTTAGTTCCGTACCGGGCGAGCGCGGCTGGGGCCGGTAGGGCGGGGCCGAGAGCTTCGCCGTGATCAAGGCGTGACCCGCACGCAAGCGTGGAAACTCTGACCCCTCCCGGAGGCCGAAGCAGGGGTACCTCACTGGAGGGAGATGATGACGATGACGATCGACGACGACATGCGGCTGATCGTGGAGACCGCGCGGCTGTCCTTCGTGGCCACGGTGTGCGCCGACGGCTCGCCCAATCTGTCGCCCAAGGGATCGATGCGGGTGTACGACGACGAGCACATCGCCTTCATGGACATCGCGTCCCCGAACACGGTCGGCAACCTCGAACGCGATCCGCGGATCGAGATCAACTCGATCGACTTCCTCCGCAGGCGGGGCTACCGGTTCAAGGGCACCGCGGAGTTCCGCGAGCCCGGCGACCCGGTGTACGAGTGGCTGCACGCCTGGCTGCTCGACCTGAACGGTCCCGGCTACCCCGCCAATCGCGCGATTCTGGTGCATGTGGAGAGGGCGCTGCCGATCCTGTCTCCGGCCTACACCTTCGGCGGCGCCCACGAGGGTGATCTCAGGCAGGCGTGGGCGCGTACGTACCTCGCAGACCTGGAAGCCGACCTGGAAGCTCACCCGGAAGCCGCCCCGGAGGAACGATGAGCGACCAGGAGACCATGACCGCGGCGTACATCACGCGGCCCGGCCCGGCGGACGAGATACGGATCGGCCGGCTGCCCGTGCCCGAGCCCGGCCCGTCGGAGGTCCTGGTGAAGGTGCGGGCGCTCGCCGTCAACCACGTCGACACCTTCGTCCGCTCCGGTGCCTACCGGACGTGCCTGCCGTACCCGTTCGTCATCGGCCGCGACCTGGTGGGGACCGTGACGACGGCGGCGCCGGGGTTCGCCCCCGGTGACCCGGTGTGGTGCGACAGCCTGGGGTTCGACGGGCGGCAGGGGTCCTTCTCCGAGTACGCCGCGGTGCCCGCCGACCGGCTCTATCACCTGCCCCGCGGCGTCGATCCGGAGAACGCGGTCGCCTCCCTGCACACCGCCGCCACCGCCTATCTCGGCCTGTTCAGGGAGGCGGCCCTGCGGATCGGGGAGACGGTCGTCGTGACCGGCGCGGGCGGCGGGGTCGGTTCGGCCACCGTTCAGCTCGCCGCAGCCTATGGGGCGCGGGTGATCGCGACCGCGCGTCCGGACGACTTCGACTGGTGCCGGCGGTGCGGCGCCGACGAGGTCGTCGACTACCACGACCCGGACATGTACCCGGAGATCGCCGAACTCGCCCCCGACGGGGTGAACGTGTTCTGGGACAACGCCGGCCGATACCACCTGGAGCAGACCATTCCCTTGCTCGCCCTCGGCGGCCGGATGATCATCATGGCCGGTCTCGGCGCCACTCCGGTGTTGCCGGTCGGCGAGCTCTACACGCGTGACGCGAGCCTCCGGGGCTTCGCGATCAGCAACGCCACCGGCGCCGAGCTCACCGCGGCGGCCACGGCGATCAACCACCTCCTGGCCCGTGGCGCCCTGGTCTCCCGGATCGGGGCCCGGCTGCCCCTCACCGAGGCCGCCCGGTCCCACCGCCTCCAAGAAGGCGCGGAGCCGCACCGCCCCCGCGGCCGCATCGTCGTCCTCCCGTGACAGGGGGCGCTCAGTCGGTCCGCGCCTTGCGGCGGATCTTGATGTCGCGCATGTCCGTCACCGCGACCTTCAGAACCTTGTGCGGGTGGCCGTGGGCGTCCAGCGCCTCCATCGCTCCCAGGAACGCCTCCTCCTCCCCGTCGTCCGGTCCCGCGGGCACCTGGCAGCGGAAGGTGAAGGCGGACACGCTCTGGTCATGGGTGAACGTCCCGGCCTCCGTGTAGGCGATCTCGCTCGCCGCCCGCACGGCGGCTCGGCCGGCCTCGTCGAGCCCGTTGAACGTGCCACTGATCGTCACCCTGAACATGAGTCGTCCTTTCGTACGGCATAGGTGAGGATGCGCTCGCCGAGCAGTGTCTCGACGGTGTCCAGCAGTTCCAGCAACGCGACGGCGATCGCGTCGGCGGACTCACCCGCGGCCGTTCGCCGTCCGACCTCGGAGTAGACCAGCGCGTGCAGGCTTCCGATCTGCCAGGCCACCGCACGCGGCAGCGGATCATCCTGCTTCGCCCCGGTCTCCTCGGCCAGTACGAGGCCGAGAGCCTCCGTCATCTCACGGCCGAGGTCTTCCAGGCGGGCGGTCAGCGTGGGGGCGGCCCGCATCATCTCCAGCACCCGCCCGAATCCCGCGCTCAACCCGACCGCGCGGTCGCGCCCGCGTATCTCGTCCCGAAGCCGAGCCAGCACCGCGCCCAGCGCGGACTGCCCGGCCGGCCGCTGCCGGACGATGTCGGCCAGCCGCTGCGGAGACGCCTCTTCCGGCGGCAGGACGAGATCCTCCTTGCACGTGAAGTAGTTGTAAACGGTGTTGACCGACACGTCGGCGGCCTCGGCGACCTCGGCGATGGTGACCCTGTCGAAGCCGCGCGCCACGAAGAGGCCGATGGCCACGTCGGAGACGCGCCGGCGAGTCTGCCGCTTCTTCCGCTCCCGCAGTCCTTCTGGCATTTTTGGAGCGTACTATATTTTTTGAGTCGATTACGATTTTGCTGATCGTCATCCGGGCGTGAGCGGCTTGGCCGAAGCGGAGGGCGGCAAATCGCTTTCAAGGAGGAGCGACAGTGTGTCAGCATCACTCGATGCGCCTGACCCGATGTGACGTGTTGCGTTGGCAGTTCGACCTGACGTGGTCGCTCTTCGAATATCACCTGGAGCGCCTGGAGCCTGACGACTTCCTGTGGGAGCCGGCGGCCCACTGCTGGACGGTGCGTCCCGACATGGACGGGAAGTGGGTGCCGGACTGGGCGGAGACCGAGCCCGACCCTGTTCCAGTCCCTACGATCGGCTGGCTGAGCTGGCACATCGGCTGGTGGTGGAGCGTGACGATCGATCACGCCCAGGGACGGCCACCCCGCGAGAGGACCGAGATCACCTGGCCGGGTGACGGGACGATCGCCGTCGAGTGGCTGCGCGGCCTTCGCGTGGAATGGCTGGCGGTGCTGGATCGCCTCTCCGACGCCGAGCTGGACGCCGCGGCCCCGTTCCCGTGGCCGAAGGACTCCGAGCACACGGTGGCCCACATGGTCGCCTGGGTGAATGCCGAACTGATGAAGAACGGAGCAGAGATCGGCCAGCTTCGGCTGACGCGTGCTGCCTCTTCCCCATAGTCCCGAAGTCTGCCGCTGGCAGACGCGTACGTGCTCTCAATCGGTGTGCCTGGTTCGGCCGAGCTTCGAGCCGAGCCAATGCGTGAAGCCGTACAACGATTCGACGGTCTGCCCCATCCGGTAGTACAGCCGCGGCGGGACGTGCGCGAGCAGCGCGGACTCCCGGCAGGCCTGTAGAGCGATCAGCTCCAGCGGCGGAAGGTCGATGTAGCGCGGAAGGTTCTCGTACCACTGGGCGCTGTAGCGGGCCGCTCTCTGCAGTTTCCGGATCGCGGATCTGCGTTGCCGCTCGTAGCGGGCGAGGGCGGGCTGGAGTCGCGTGTCCCCGTGCAGCGCGTTGACCAGGAAGGCGGCGTCCTCCAGCGCGAGGGCGGTGCCCGCGCCGATGGAGAAGTGCGTGGTGTGCGCGGCGTCCCCGAGCATCACGAGATTGTCGCGATACCACCGGCGGTTGGTGAGGGTGCGGAAGTTGAGCCAGTGCGCGCTGCCGCCGGCCTGCGACCGGCCGATCAGCGGATGCCCGTCCAGTATCCCGGCGAACAGCTTCTCCAGCAGGGCCAGGCTGTCGGCCTCGTTCGTCTGGTCGAGCCCGAGTCCCCTCCAGGTCGCGGGGGCGCACTCGATGATGCAGGTGCTCTGGTCCTCGCTGAACCGGTAGCCATAGCACCAGAGCCAGCCATGCTCGGTCTCCACGAAGGCGAAGATGAAGGAGTCGAAGACCTTGGTGGTGCCGAGCCAGATGTAGACGTTCCGCTCGGCCGAGACCTCGGTGCCGAAGTGGTCGGCGTGGCGCTCGCGCAGCACACTGTTGACACCGTCACCGGCCACGACGAGGTCCGCGTCGGCCAGCTCGGCCTCGCCGGCGATCTCACGCTGGTACTCGACGCGCACGCCGAGGGCGCGGGCCCGTTCGGCGAGGATGGCCAGCAGCCGGTGGCGGCTGATGCCGAAACCCTGCTCCGCCTGTTCCGTCACCGTCGCGCGGTCGTCGACGTGCGTGACCCAGCTGTCCCAGGAGACCAGGCTCTCGCTGATGGCGCGCGCCGACTCGGGGTCGGCGACGTGGAGATAGTTGAGCAGTTCGTCCCCGAAGGTCACACCCCAGCCGTACGTCGAATTGACCGGGTTTCGTTCGTAGATGGTGATGTCATGGGACTGGTCCACCCGCTTCATCAGGATCGAGAAGTACAGGCTGGCGGGCCCACCGCCGACGCACGCGACCTTCACAATACCGCTCCAGCTACTCAAAGTGATTGATTCATAGCAAAGAGTAGCAAGCGCCCGCACGGTGAGACGATCTAGGCCAGCTGAACCGTCGGTCACGAGATAACCAATTAGCGGAAGGCCGCCGGCGTGTTCACCGCCACGACGGACCGGTGGCATGCCGGCGTCGGGCACAACGCTGTGGGCGGGCGCGATCACCTGCCCCCTGGCAGGCGATCCCCCACGGCCCGATCTGCGCGGCTTGTTCGGGGACCGGCGGGCGGGATGATCAGGTTTCCACCTCGGTCATTTCACGGACCTTCAGTCATCGCTCCACCCTCGGATGGCATCCCGGAGCCGGAGGCATGAAAGGGGTTGTCCATGCGCCTGCTGAGACTTCTCGCGGACTGCTACTGGCGAATGGACGCGTTCTTGGACGGCGATTCCACGCCACAACAGGGTCAGCGGTTCTCCGCGGCTCATCCTGTGCGCCTCGGGCTGCTCTTCGGTTCTGGCCTAGGCGGTTTCATGGGCGTCCTGGCGTTGTTCGGCGCCATGGCCGGAGCGAAGAACGCTCTCACGCTGACGTCCTTATTCGTTTGCCTCGGCGTTGCGGCCTTCGTGGGGGTGTTCATGATGGGCTTGGGCTACTACGAACGCTGGCGTCAACGGCACTATGGCCACTACCCGCATGAGGTCCAGGACGGGCCCGGCAACCGCCTATAGGAGGCGGCGCGAGACCGGGCCCCAGGTGGCAGCCCGATGCGTGCCGGCAGTTCGGCAGCGCATACCGTGGTGAATGATCGTCGCCGACGGAAGCATGGAGATCGTGGTAGAAGCCGAAGCGTCCCGTACCCATCGCGTCATGGCGCGCGTCTGGATCGGCCTGATCCTGGCAGTGGCGTCTCTGGCGAACTACCTTGCCTGGCTGGGGTGGGACCAGGAACGGGATGTGGAGCCGGACGGCAGCCTCAGCGGCCCCTACCAGCCGTGGCAGGTGGCGGGCTTGGTGATCGTCCTGGGAATCCTCGCCGTTCTCGCCGGTCGGCGCGGTCACCCGGTCATCGGCACGCTCAGCATCGCGGGTGTGACGTGGTTGTCCTGGTCGATCGACGCCGCTACGTCGGACGACAGCGGCCTATGGGTCGTGGGTGCCGTGTTGCTGTTTCCCGCTGTCTTCGTTGGTGTCGCCGTGGTCGCGTTCTGGGCGGGTCACGCGAAAAAGCGAGGCAAGAAGAGCGACGCGCCGACTTCCTGAAGTCGCATCGACCGGGGCGGCATTGGATCAGCCCGCGCGCCGATCGTCGACCTCGACCGACAGGGATGGCCATGACGTGGCGAACCGTACCAGCTCGTCGGCCGACAGGCCGACAGGCCGCTGGCTGCGGGCAGAGGCTCGCCAAACCGGAGGTCCTTCGACGCCATGATCGGCCTCTTCACGGTCCGATCGTGATGGTCGAGGCGGGTGTCTGTGCCTCGCCCGTCATCCGCCACGGACACTGAGCCATCGCGGTGGAGCGTGACGGTACAGCTTGCTCCGTTGTTGCACTCCGCCTCGTCGGCTGCGTAGGCGACGACTTCGAGGACCAGGTGCCGAACGCCACCAGAGTGAATACGAGGAGACCGCTGAGTTCTCGACCGTGCGGCAACTCACCGGCGGCGGCCCTCTCGACCTCAGCAAAGCGGTCACGAAGCGGAGGAGGATGAGAGGTAGGATAGAGAGCATGAGTGAGCCTACTGGTAAGTATTCGATCACCATGCCGCGTGACATCGCCGAGGCCGCCCGGACCCGGAGTGGACCTTCTGGCCTGTCCGCCTACGTCGCCGCCGCCGTGGCCCGCCAGATCGAACGCGACAACCTCAGCGAACTCATCCAGGTCGCCGAGGCCGAGCACGGCCCCATCACCGACGACGAGATCCAGGCGCTGCGCGACCAGCTCCACCAGGCCCGGCGGGGACAGGCCGGCGGCGGGGCGGCCGCGTGACCCGTTCTTCCGCCACTCCTGGCGGCACCCTCGTTCTCGACAGCGAGGGGCTGGCCAAGGCCGTCCTGCGCGACCGTACGGTCACCGCATGGCTCGCTCTTGCCCGTGCCGACGATCTCCGCGTCATCACCTCTGCCGCCACCCTCGTCGAGGTGGTCCACCCCCACGTCAACCGGCCGGCCCTGGAGTGGACGCTGTCGCGCCTTGTCGTCGAGCCAGTCACCGAACCGATCGCCCGCCACGCCGCCACGCTCTTGTCCGACGCCGGCCTGCACGGGCACAAGTACGCCATCGATGCGATGCTCAGCGCCACCGCCCTCGCCGCTCCAGGTCCCGTCACGGTCCTCACCTCCGACCCCGAGGACCTCGCCGCCCTGTGCGGCGTACGCGTCACCGTCATCAAGGTCTGAGTCATGCCCCTGGCCTGCTGATTCCGACAGACTGATCATCCGGCCTCATGGAACGCAGAGATCAACGACCCTGGACGACATCCAAGCCCAGGCACCGAATCCACCGGTCTACCTGAACTATCGCTTTGAGAGCAGGCGACGGAATCGAACCCGCGCTGTCAGCTTGGGAAGCCTTCCAATCATGATCGTCCATTCGGGTGGCTCCCAAAGTGGCTCCCGGCAAGGCCAATGGATCACCCCGCCAAGTTACCCTGGCCCTGGTAAGTCCTTGGTGTCGGGACGAACGACTCGTTTTTCAATCGTCGATCCAGATGTACCACGGTCCGTCGAAGTGGCGGTAGTAGCCTGGCGCGTCGATGTCCGGCTCGCCATTCGGGCTCCAGGCGAAGCCGTAGCTTCCGAAGAAGCCCGTGTCCTCGATCATGAAGCCGAAGGCCCGGCGGGATCCTTCAAGGTATTCGACGGGATAGAGGCCGATCCAATTCCGCTTCCCCGGCGGCGTCCCCTCTGACACCGTCTTCGCGAAGTGATCGAGGCTGCCGCGCGACAACTCGAAACGCATCCTGACCGGTGCACCGATATAGACCAGTGAGCCGGCCAACGCCACCACCAGGGGTGGCACGGCCCAGAACTGCCAGTTACGACGCAATGCGATCAGCCTCTCCCGCCTGATAAGGACGACACCGAGCATGATCAGCCAGCCGACGCCGAACAACAGCCAGCCGGCGCCGACGGGCATGAGCCATGTGAAGTGCCACCCGGGAACACTCGTCGCATAAATCGTTCCGACCCCCAGCAATACAGCGACCGCCCCCCACGTCCTGCCGCTGACGTTCATGGGAGCACGCTGGCGGGACGCGTTAGAAAGATCGCTGGTCGTGTCCACCGCGTGATCGTAACTGCCGCTCGTGGCGATTCCGCCGTGCTCGTGTATACGTTTTGTGCAGAACGCCACGACCGATGTCGTGAGCTCCGTTCAGACCAACGACGAAGATCAGCCGACACGGGGCGATCGTAGGGCTGTATCCGTGCGGCGGCGTGGCGCAGGGGTCGGTAGGGCTGGCGCGGGACTCAGGGACCTCATGGCACGCATGGGACACGACAACGTCCGCGCCGCGATGATCTATCAGCACGCCGTCCGAGGAGCCGACAAGCTGATCACCCAAGCCATCGACAAGCACCTGATCGGGCACGAACGGGCACGCGACGATGACGACGACAACCCGCTCGGCCTGCTGGTTCCCATTAGATGACCACCACCCCTAGGGTCCATCCCATGGATCATCGTGGTCATCTACGCAACCCACCAGAGCATGACCACCGCTGCATCAGGGCACCTCGTGGCGCACTAGAGCTCTGGCGAACGGCTCTCCGGTGGCCCGTGCGTATGCCATCCGCGCGCGTGCTTCGCTGAGTGTGCGCGGGCGGTAGCCGAGGCCGCCGCAACAATTTTTATGAAAGCGGACACCGCGTGCAGTAACAGCGAGAGCACCCGCCAGGCCGCGACGTCCCGCCGACGCGGGGCTGCGAAGGCGGAACCAACATGAATCAGTGGCTTGTCGCAGCGCGGGCACGTTGTGCCCAGGGAGCGGGTAAGGCTGCTTGTACGAGGCGCGGCAAGGCAGGCAGACGAATGATGTCTTGAACCTGAGCTGTTTCCCTCGACCGAGGTGCGCGTAGTCGAGGTGGTGGCCTACACCCGTCCTCGTGAAATACCGACCGTGGCGCGCCCGGTGGGTGGCCGAGGAAAGGAGCAGGCATGTCGACCGAACCGGAGCCGGGCCTCGCGCCCGAGCACACGAGACCCCGCTATACCAAGAATGAGCCGATCATGATGACGGTCGACGGGCAGGACTTTCGCATTCGTGAGCGTGCTGGGAGGCCCGGCGAGTACGACTTCGACTGGCTCAGCGGGCCGCACGAGTACGGCTTCGGGATCACCCAAGCTGCCGGCACCGCGATGACGCTGCCTGAGATGGAGGAGGCCATCCGCGGCTTCCTCGCTGAGATCGACCCCGCCACCGGTTACCTGAAGGAATAGCTGAGCGGGCATGACCTTCCCCGGTAGCTCCGCGACCGAAGGATGGGCAGGCCCCTGCCTCAGCCATTACAGGCCGACGGTGATGAGCACGTCCTTGGTGATCATCCTGGAGTCGGAGCGCCCCCGCCGGAGGCGCCCTTTCAGGCGGTCAGCCGCTTGAACATGTGCACGTCTTCGTGACCGTCGGGAATACCGAGCATCCGACCGGTTTCGACGTAGCCGTGCCGCTGGTAGAAGCCGGGAGCCTGGAAGGTGAAGGAGGAGACGGCGACCCGGTCACACCCTCGTCGTATGGCTTCCGCCTCGGCGGCTTGCAGGATCTTGCTGCCCCATCCCTGCTCGCGACTGTCCCCGCGGACCCACAGCATTGAGATCCCGCAGAGCCCGCCCCAGGTCCAGGCGGTCAGGCCGCCGACCAACTCGCTGTTTCCATCGGTGACCTTAATGGAGAAGGAGTCACCGTAGGCCGTGCTGGTGGCGGCTTCGTTGAACGCCGTCAGTGCATCGTCGAGTTGCTTGCTCAACTCGGGGTCGTCGTCGCCGACGACCAAGGTCGAGGCAGAGTCTGCTGTCACGCTGGTGGAGTATGTCAGCGGCGTCCGGTTCGGAGCGAACGAATTTCGCGTGGCCGAGCTGCCATCCGCCGGGACCGGTCCCGAGGCCGGTCAGCAATCTTCCGGCGCCCTACGCTGTGACGTCCAGCTCCGCGTACATGCCGGCGCCGTAGTGACCAGGCAGATTGCAGATCAACTCGTACGGCCCGGTTTGAGCGTCAAAGTCGTCCAGCCCATGGAGCCGGGGGCGACACCCATCGGTTCACCCGTTCCTGGGCCGCAGGTCTGCGACGCCTCACCCGGGCTGCCTGTGCCCATCATGCTCCCCATATCGCTCAGGTCGACGTCCACCACGGTGCCGGGCAATGCCGGTACCTGGCACTCGCTGACCTGCGGGGAGACTGATCCCGCACTCTCCTGCTCCGCCACCAGTCCCGCCAAGGCCGCCGTGGACGTGGTGCCTAGCACGACTGCGGCCAACGCACCAGCGGCCAGCCGTCCTCTCTGCCGCAGGACACTCACCTGCGCCCCTGTAGCAACTCCAGACGACGTTTGTATTCGTCGACGTCGATCTCGCCTCGGGCGAGTCGCTCAGCCAGCATGTCCTCTGGCCGCTGTGGGCCTTGGACCCAAGGCCCTTCCGTCTTCCGCGAGCCGCCGATGTAGCGGACCAGCGCCACGATCCCAGCGATGATCAATCCCCAGAACAGGATCATGGTTATCCCCATGACCAGCCAATAGCCGGTCCCATAACCCCACATCATTGCCCCCAGCCCTCCTTTCAGGAGGTCTCCGTTCGAACATGTCACGACGGTGACAATGACCGGCAGGGCCGTTGGTCCCACTGGAGCGTGCTGATGGTCCTGTAGTGGCGAACTTCGGATGCGGCCAAGCGCCGGAAGCCGCACGGCAGCGATCGCCCCCGACAACCCGCGCTGCGCTCACCTCGGCCCCGACGTGGCGATCGTAGGGCGGTATCGGCAACCCTCCCGATGAGCTAGTACGGCAGCCGCCATTTGCTGTATGAGCTGGGACGACGCGGTGCTGGGCCGGCGTGAGTTTCTGGCGGGATCCCCGTAACACGAGAGCAGCCGCTCGTGATCATGTCTGTGTGACGAGAACAAGATCCAAAGCGGCTGCTGCCCTCATCGTAGAGGCCAGGCGGGTGCAACGGAACCTCGACGACCTCATGGGCGCGCTGGCCCCGATGTTTCCCCGGATCGAACCGCGGATGCAGGCCGCCAAGTACGTCCGGGCCGTGATGTCCGAGCTGCCCCGGCGCAACGGCTGGACGATCGCCGAGTGGATCGGTGACCGCCGTCCGGACGCCACCCAGCGCCTGCTCAACCGGGCCCGATGGGACACCGCAGGTGCGATGAGCACTGTCCGCCGCTTCGCCGTCACCCGGCTGGACGCCGCCGCCCGGCCGGGCAGCCTGACCGTCGGCGTGCTGGACGAGTCCGGCCAGGAGAAGAAGGGCACCGCCACAGCAGGCGTCAAACGCCAGCACATGGGCTGCGCCGGCGGCATCGACAACGGCATCAACACCGTCTACCTGGCCTACGTGCGCGCCGGGGCAGGGCACACGCTGATCGGCGCCCGGCAATGGATCCCCGCCGAGCAGATCAGCGACCCGGTCACCGCCATCACCACCGGCCTGCCGCTGGACCTCAGCTTCGCGACCAAGGGCGAACTGGCCATCGGCCTGCTGCGCGAGGCCTACGCCGACGGCGTGCGCCTGGACTTCGTGACCGGGGACGAGGTCTACGGCGCCTGCACCAAGCTGCGCACCTATCTGGAGAACCACGGCCAGGCCTACGTGCTGCGCATCCGCGCCACCTTCACCCTCACCCTCGGCGGCGGCACCTGCCTGACCTGTGAACAAGCCGTGGCCAAGCACCTGCGGCCCAAACGCCGGTGGACCATCCGCTCAGCCGGGCACGGTTCCAAGGGCGAACGCACCTACGCCTGGGCGTGGATCGCCACCGCCAGCCCTGCCCACTTCCTGCTGGTCCGCAAGCATCGCACCACCGGTGAGCTGGCCTTTCACTACTGCTACGTGCCCGCCGGTCAGCCGGCCACCCTGGCCAGCCTCGTCTCAGCCGCCGGGTTGAGATGGCCGGTGGAGGAGAGCTTCCAGGCCGGCAAGGACCTGTTCGGCCTGGACGAGTCCCAGGTCCGCCTCTATGAGGCACTACTGCGGCACCTCGTGCTGGTCATGGCCGCCCTGGCCGTCTGCGCGGTCACCGCCGCCGCAGCCCGGCATGGAACCGACACCCAGGCCGGCCGCCCCACACATCCCGATGAAGCGCCGCCTGCCGACCCTGGCCTGATCCCGCTGACGGTCGCCGAGGTCAAGCGCCTGTTCAACGCGGTCACTGGACATCCACCGACACTGGAACACACCGTCCACTGGTCGACCTGGCGACGCCGCCATCAAGCCCGCGCCCGCTGGTTCCATCACCGAGCCCGTCTGACCACCGCCTATATCCAGGTCAACTAACGAATGGCGGCTGCCGTACTAGGTTCCCGGAATGGCGATCGACATCACGGGCGAATGGTGGCGGGGCGACGCCTCGGACGACATTGCCGACTACCTCGAAGAACTCGCGCCCGGCGGCTACCCGGTGCATGCCGTTACGCCATCGAGGGGCAAGGACTGTTCTGGCAAGGTCTTCCGGATCGAACTTGATGCAGGGGGCGTTTGCGCACGCCGTACTTGCGTCGCCTGCGACCTGCTCGCCTACATGCTCGACAGTGACGAGTACTGGATGCACGGCGATGAAGGGGACGGGCCGGAGAAGATCGCTTGTCCATGCGGTTCAGAGCATTTCGAGTGCACCGGTGGATTCAGCTTCCGTGACGGAGACGCTGAAGTCCGCTGGGTCAGCATCGGCATCCGTTGCGTCGAGGACGGTATCCTCGGCTGCTGCGCGGACTGGCAGATCAGATACGGACCTGGCTCGCGTCACCTGCTCGATCTGGCCTGAGAACGCCGCTCACCTTTCGGCGATGTTGCCAAGGGAGAAGCAGAGCCCGGAGCGCAGCTCTTCCAGCTCTCGGCGGAAGGCATCCCGTTCGGCGATCAGCTTCTCTACATCGTCCAGAGTGAAGAGCGTCTTGGAGGGGCCGTTCATGGTCCAACCGTGCTGACCGGGTTCCCAGAAGATCTCGACTTCGGTGCCCTCGTGGGGGTCTCCGCCCTTGGTCGCGTCCTGCGCGGTCGTGACGCTGACCTCCTCGACGCGGAGATGCCAGCTGTCGCTGTCGTGAACGTCGATCACAACGGGAGTTTCGTCGGGCAGGCAGATGAGGTAATCGACGAGTTGGCGGACAGTGAGCATAGGCGCAGGGTGACATGGATCGCGCGCCTGCGTACACCCGATTATCACGGAGTTAGAGTGCTTACGCCGGAGCCCTCGGGGGTCACGACGGTGTGTGACATGTGGGTCGAGTCGTCCCGAGTTTCCGGGCACTGGCAGGGGACAGGGTGGCATCCCCGTGCGGGTGTGGTGCCGGCCCGGCAGCACCAACGACCAGCAGATCCTGTCCGAGGTGAAGGACGACATGCGGGACTGGAAGCTCGGCCGCGTGATCACCGTGGTCGACCGCGGTTTCTCCAGCGTCGACAACCTCGCCTGTCTGCGCCGGGCCGGCGGGCACTTCATCGCCGGGATGCGCATGCGCGATGGCAACGCTCTGGCCGAGCAGGCTCTGTCGCGGCCGCCGCTCTCAGCTTGGGAAGCGGCCACTGATCTTCGTGCGCTGACCTGCGGAATCATAGGTCCTACTAGGGCGTGTTTCGAAAGTGGGGTTGAGCAATGGCGTGCGGGATTCTGGAGGGCCGTATGCTGCACTCGCATGAAGGATCTTGGTAGTCAGGTCGCGTACTGGGATAGCGTCGGCGTCACGAAGACATTCACCCACCCGGTGAACCCCGACTGGCTGGAAGGGGTGAGCCGGACCACTCGGATTTTGGACTACGGCTGCGGGTACGGCCGTGTCATGGCTGAGCTGGGCGAACACGGCTTCACCGATGTGTCCGGCGTGGACCTGTCTCCCGGGCTGATCGCGCGGGGCCGCCAGTTGATGCCTGACCTGCGCTTCGCGGTCCTGGAGTCTCCGCCGGAACTGGCTTACCCACCGGCGAGTTTCGACATGGTTCTGCTATTTGCGGTGCTGACGTGTGTCCCCGACGATGACGCCCAGCGGGCGTTGGTCGCCGAGCTGAGCCGTGTCCTGGCGCCCGGCGGGCTGCTCTACGTCAGCGACATGATCCTGCAGGACGACGAGCGAAACCAGGGCCGCTACGCCGCGCATGCCCAGCAGTTTGGCACTCCATACGGGGTGTTCGCTACTGACGACGGTGCGGTGTGCCGACACCACGACATCGCCGAGCTGCGCGCTCTGCTGCTGGGCTTCGACGTGGTAGACGAGCGCCAGATCGACATTGTCACGATGAATGGCCACCGATCACAGGCGGTGCAACTTCTGGCCCGCAAGCGGTGAGGTCACAGCCATTCGTTGATGGCGGCGATGGTCACGGTGGCTTCATAGCGGACGGCGAGCTTGTCGTACCTGGTCGTGACGGCCCGGTGGCGTTTGAGTCGGTTGATGCCGGTCTCCACGACGCGCCGCTCGCGGTAGTCGATCTTGCAGAACCGGCAGCAACGGCTCCAGCGGCGCCCACTGCGCGGCGGTCAAATCACCACGACCCACGCAAAGATCATCCAAAAGTGGGATCACCATGTGATCCACTTCTGAAACACGCCCTAGGGGCGGTGTGATTCCCCGCTGTTCCCCGTGATTCACCATGATTGCCCGCTGCATCTGGCACGAATCTGGCATGACGATCATGAGGTCAACCAGTGGAGTCTCCAAGGGCTGGGTGTGCAAGCTCCTCACGCGTTATCGGGCCGAGGGCGAGGCCGCGTTCGAGCCCCGGTCGCGACGACCGCACACCTCGCCGAACGCGATCGACGCCGACACCGTCGATCGCCCCCAGCCTTGATCGGAGACCAACCGTCATCAGGTGATCGTCGAGCACAACCATCTCAGACCTGAGTTTGATCTTTGACTCGTGCGTTGTCGGCGGACTATCCCTGGCACCGATGAGGAGACACAGCGGAGCAGGCTGGACTATGTCTCGGGCTCCGCTTCAGCTCGGAGATATCGGCCCCAGATCTGGGCTTTGCGATAGGGTCCGCACCCGTCGCTGTCGTATTGAGGCGCATCGAAGGTGACCCAGTACGTCAACTCCCCAGGAGATGCGTGCGGATGCTGAACGGGCTCAGGCGCGCCCATGGCGTCGATCGTTCCTAGAAACTCGCTCTGCCACGGCCCGTTCAGGATCGGGTCACGCAGCAATATGACCCGATTTCCTGGGGCCAGGGCATCTGTCGGCCATGACCGATTCAGTGGACGGCCGAGGAGGTGCTCGACGGCTTCCCGGTCTCGCGCGCTCGCCGCATCATCAGATGCGGGGGTGGAAGTCACATGTTCATCCTCTCGCACGACTCCGGCGACTTCAGGGGGCAAGAAGTTGGGAAGCGAAGGTCGACGCGGGCGGTCGATTCTCGGTGCGGCGGTGCGGCGGTGCGGCCTCGGTACGGTGGCCGATGGGCTGGTATGGCGGCCGGATGGTGCGGCGGGCGGCCCGGGGCCGTGCGCAAGCTGCCATCGGGACGTTTCCAGGCTCGCTACACGGGGCCTGACGACGTGGAGCGTACGGCACCGGAGACTTTTCCGAGCAAGACCGATGCTGATGTCTGGCTTGCTCGGAAAGAGGGCGAGATCCACGACCAGGAGTGGACCGATCCGGACGCGGGCGAGGTCCCTTTCCGGAGTTACGCGGCCTCGTGGATGACGGAGAGGACGCTCCTTCCCAAGACGGCGCAGCTCTACGAGGGCCTACTTCGGCGGCACATCATGCCGACCTTCGGCGAGAAGCCGCTGACGGAGATCACCTCACGTCACGTTCGGCAGTGGCACACCAAGCTCCTGGAGAGCGGTCCCGGCGCGTCGCCCGTGGCCAAGGCGTATCGACTGCTGCGGGGCATCCTGAACACGGCTGTGGAGGACGACCTGATCAAGAAGAACTCGTGTCGGATCAAGAACGCCGGGGTGGAGCGTCCCGAGGAACGCCCGGTGCTGACCGTCTCGGAGGTCTTCGCGCTGGCCGATGTCGTGCCTCGCCTCCTAATGGCCCGGCGATCAACTTGTGACCTGGTGTTTCTCGCGCGACGCGCGCATCTCGCCCGTCTGAGATCATCCCGTCTGCCCTCGGCCCACCCGAAGTGGAAGCGTGCCAAGGCCTCGGGTAAGAGATGATCGTGCTGTGGGCTTCGGGACATACGCCAGACGCGTTCGCGACCGTGATCTTCCTTTCGGGGGGCGCTTCCGCGCGCTGAGGTGCGCAGTCAGCTGCTACCACCCGATCGGCTTCAACGCGACTTGGTCATACCTGACCACTGTCCGTGGCCGTGCAAAAGTAGCCGCAGGTGGCCGGGTTGAGGTCACCGCTGGTGGCCAGTTTTAAGTCCCCACGTCTGTTCGTGCGCGTCTGC
>NZ_JBFAKL010000018.1:0-176749 GCF_040655715.1 Nonomuraea cavernae
CGTGTCACTCGCCGGAGATGAACCGGACGATCAGGCGGAAATCTCCATCAGTCGAAACTGATCAGGAGGGACGACCACCTCGTGAGTCATCGAGGTCGAGGAGACCACCGTGGCCACATGACCGGCTCTACGAATTCAACCTGTGTAGCGATCCCGATAGCTGGCTTACCTTTACCTTCTGCCTCTGCCGACAGTCCCACCCCCAGAGCCGACCGTGAGCGCGGAGGCCGTCACACTCACGGCAGACACCCAGCCCACTCTAAAACGACCCACGCTGGAGATGCTGTCGAAGGAAGCGCAGAGTAAGGGAATCACGCTCAAGCAGGCTCTCGACAGATATGCAGTGGACGTCATCGCCAAAACCCCGTCCGCTCAACGCGCCATGCCAGACGGGCCTGTTCCTGATCCCACGATCGACGTCGATGGCATCCCCTTTGCCGAGCTCATCGACCTCAATCGCCTCGCGGCCGCGGAGGGGATCAGCTTCGAGGAATCGATCGATCGCTACGCCTGGACTCCGCGCATCAACCCCTTCGCCGCCTCGCTCCGATCCAAATTCCCTGACGACCTTGCAGGGCTGAAGATCGCCGACGATGGTCGCGGCGCTCTCATCGCCTTCAAAGGCCAGGTCCCATTGGAAGCTGTCAACCTCGCCAAGCAGCTTCCCGTAGAGGTCGTGCTTGTCGGCAACAAGGGATTCTCTGAAAAGGAGCTCGATCAGATCGCCCGGTCGCGTTACGACGCACTTAGCGCCCACCCGGAAGTGGCCCAGGCGCAGGCCACAACAGACTTCGAGACCGGGGCCGTCACCCTCACAGCCGAGCTCAAGAGGGGGCTTGCCACGGACGGGGCAACGCTGCAGGCCACCCTCCAGCCGGAACCTCCACCCAACGACAAGATCAATGTGAGTCTCAACATTGCGGACTCAATAGGGTTCCAGCCCATCGACGACTACCTCAGAGGCGGAGGATTCCTGGAGGAGGGTGCGCCCGGAACGACACAATGCACAGCCGCCTTCAATGCGATCTCCACTTCCGGCGAGAAGAACGCAGTAACCGCTCGGCACTGCGCAGGTCCTCTCTATTTCTGGTACCGGAATCACCCGGATTACTACACCCAGGGAACAACGTTAGGGCGGACGGGCAACGGCGACCCATATGACCTGGCTCGCTATGGAGGCGGCAGCCTTACATACACCCGGACCTTCTACTACGACCTGAATCTGCCCCGGTACGCCAGAGACGTCCTCAACACCGCGGAGATAAATCAGCCCATTTGCTCATTCGGGAGAGCAACCGCCGGAGCCGAACGGCCCGCCCAATGCGGAAAAATCACCAGGTTCATCGCCGTAGGTGCTGCTGGCCCTCGCGGCATCGTCACGAACTACCTCATGCGGTCGGGGGACAGTGGAGGCCCGGGGTATTGGGGGTCCACAGCGATCGGAGTATCAAGCGGAATACTTCAAAGCAGCGGCGAGACGGTCTTGGCTTCGGCCAAGGGCTACTCAGCCGCGGACGGCTTCGGGACCACATGGAAGGTATGGACCTGTCCTACCTGCTGAGCGGCCTGTTGCCTCCTGCTGTTGAAGCCGTTCACCTCGCGGTACTCAACAGCAGGAGTTTGCCCGGCAGCCTGGTCTTGATGCCCAGACTTGCGAAGAAGGTCCTCATCCTCATCTCCTGATGGTTGGATGAATCCATGAGACAGTTGCGCTGTCGTCCCCGATCTTTCGGCACAGTCATCCTGGCTCTGCTGATCCCGCTTGCTGCCTGCTCTCCATCGGACGGTGGGGTAACGGCAACAGCACGTCAGGCTGACCAACCATCTGACGCCGAAGGCGTTGACCATGTACGTACGGTTGGCCACGATCCGAAGATCGTCGTCCGCACCTCAACGCTTAACTTTCTCGTCGCAGTAAAAGGGGAACTGAGCTATAACTCCGCGAACAGGTGCTTGGAACTGATGATGGCTGGCTCGAGACCTGTTGGGCTTGTCTGGCCGAAGGGCACGATCCCAGCATGGATCAACAGCAAACGCGGGGTGACTGTCCCTAATGTCGGCAATATCCTTCAAGGCGCATCGTTAGACCTGGTGGGCGGGTATGAGAAATGGGGAAAAGATGTACCGTTCGGATACAGGGTAGACGGTGACATCGGCTGTCTCACTCATGCTCCGAATGGCGACGTCTTTGTCATTGGTTCTGTGGAAAGTGTCGGTGTCTAGACTAGCCGTCACAAGAGTCGATGGATGTTCCGGATCGCCTGCCGTCCGCGTTCTTGTCACAGGCTTCGATCGTGTAGCCAATCTCGTCATAGCAGCCTAGGGCCCATGTGTTGCTCACGCAGCGTTCTACGGCGTGGGCAGGAGTGGAGGTCACCATGATCGATGTGGCTGCGATCGAGATGGATAAGGCGCAGCTTTGCCAACGTCGCAACACCTTCTCCCTGGGGCGATGGGCGTATCGCTGACCGGCAGAGCTGCGCTGGTCTGAAATACGCGTGGATCATCGCAGCCTAACTTGGGCTCCAGGTCGCTGGAAGATCAAGTTGAGTTAGGGAGTGTGTGCGGACTGCATCTTTCCTGATATGGATTCTGAGGCTCTCCGGTACATGTTTCCATAACATGGAGGGGATCCTCGTGCGACGAATGGGATTTACGAAACAAACGGTGAGAGGTGGCGGAGTACTTTGTCCGCCGCATCCACGACCGCAGTTGCCGGTGGGCGCCCCCGTCCCGTCACCTGCCGCTTCCGTGAGTGAATCGGGGAGAACGCCGCGGCGTTCTCCTGGCTAGGGCTTGCGGCCCACGCCCGCGTAGTAGACGGCCTCGCGGTCGGCGTAGAGCGTCTCCGGCGTGGGCCGCCAGCGCGGCAGCGCCACCACGCCCGGCTCCAGCAGCTCCAGCCCATCGAAGAAGCCGGTCAGCTCCTCGTGGGTGCGCAGCGTGATCGGGACGGCGCCGCTCTCGTTCCAGCTGCGCACCCCCTCCTCCAGCTGCTTGCCGACCAGGCCGTGGGAGATGGCCAGGTGGCTGCCCGGGGCCATGGGCTCCATCAGCCGCTGGATGATCTCCTTGGGCCGGTCGCTGTCGGGCAGGAACTCCACCACGCCGAGCAGCACCAGCCCGATCGGCTGGGAGAAGTCCAGATGCTCGCCCGCCGCAGCGATGATCTTGTCGGGGTCGCGCAGGTCGCTGTCGATGAACCAGGTGTGGCTCTGCCCCGAGGTGCGCAGCAGCGCCCGCGCGTGGGCCAGCACCACTGGGTCGTTGTCCACGTACACGACCTTGCAGTCGGCCGAGACGGACTGGGCGACCTGGTGAGTGTTGTCCGCCGTGGGGATCCCGGTGCCGATGTCGAGGAACTGCCGGACCCCCGCCTCGGCGGCCATGTGGCGCACCGCCCGGCCGAGGAACTCGCGGTTCGTCCTGGCCAGGATGGGCAGCTCGGGAACCGCCTGGAGGATCTGCGCGCTCACGACGCGGTCGATCTCGTAGTTGTCCTTGCCGCCCAGCCACAGGTCATAGATCCGGGCCGGACTCGGGATCTCGGTGTTCACACGGCTGAGCGGACCGTCGGTCATCGTCGTGCCTTCCAGGAAGGGGCTGGGCACGACAGAGCCTAACGCGAGGAAGATCCCAAGTGTCGATCCTGCCCCGACTGTTCCTTTTGTACGGGAGTTCGTGCCCAGCGCGGAGCGGAGAAGGCGCCGGGACCTCGGGGCGGAGGTCCCGGCGCCGCCCGGCGCGCGGCCCCGGTCAGCCGATCGTGATCAGCCCGTAGCCGCCGTCGTACCGGTGGTAGATCAGCCGGCCGCGGCCGGTCTCCGCGTCGGCAAAGAACTCGAACGCCCGGCCGCCGGCCCCCAGCCGGTCCACCGCCTCGGCGGTGGTCAGCCGGGGCGCCGGGCCGGGATCGACCGTGAGCGGCATCATCACCTCGCCGAGCGCCTCCGGCCGCGGCTCCACCTGGGCCAGCAGGTAGCCGTCACCGGCACGGTACAGGACGCTGTCCTGACCGCTGCCGGCCTCGGTGAACAGGTAGAAGTCGAAGTCGAGCTGCTCCATGTCGAAGGCGGCCTCCTCCGGGGTGGCGCGGTAGGCGCCCAGCGTCTTGTGCCGGACGATCTCCCGCTCGACGTCCGGCTCGCGCCGCGGGCGCGGCAGGACCGGCAGCGAGGCTTCCCGCTCTGGCCAGTGGCGTCCGCGCAGCTCCCCCCAGTGCCTGGCGGTGCGCCGCAACCGGGTGCGTACCCGCTCCTCCAGCAGGTCGAGCGCCTGGTACATGGACGAGCCCGAGGCCTGGGCGCGGATGAGGCGTCCGCTGACGTCGAGGTTGGCCTGCGCCGTGTACGGCCGCTTCACGTCGGGGGCGGCCGGGGCCGTCAGCTTGATCCGCGCGTACAGTACGGGCTCGTGGGCCAGCCGGGCCAGCGCGGCGATGGCCTGCCGGGCGTGCTCGACGGCTCCCTGGCGGACCGGGCCGCGTGTCTCGACGCGAACGTCGGCGGGTTCTATGGCGACCGGCGCGTTCCGGCGTCTCATGTCGTGCCTCCTTCTGCCGTTCCCTGCGATCACAGCCAATCGTTGAACCGCAGGTCGCGGGTAGAGGAGAAAGACCATGTCCAAAGGACCTCCGGCCCTACGCGCTCCTCGGGTCCGCGCGGACCATGGAACGGGGCTGTACCGGTGGTGGCGTCCTCGGCGCAGGGTCAGCCGTCCAGGACGTGGGAGGCGAGGCGGGCGCGGTGCCAGGCGGCGTCGCCGAACAGCCTGGCGGCGGAGTGGGCCCGCTTGAAGTAGAGGTGGGCCTCGTGCTCCCAGGTGAAGCCGATGCCGCCGTGCAGCTGGATCGTCTCGGCGGTCACGGCGGAGAACGCCTCGGCGCAGTACGCCTGGGCGGTCGCGGCGCGTACGCCCAGGTCGGGAGCGTTCTCGGCGAGCGCCAGGGCGGCGTCGTGGCTGACGGAGCGGGCCGACTCGACCAGCACGTACAGGTCGGCCAGCCGGTGCTTGACCGCCTGGAACGAGCCGATCGGCCGGCCGAACTGCTCCCTGACCTTCACGTAGTCGAGCGTCATCTCCAGGCAGCGGGCGCTGCCGCCGAGCTGTTCGGCGCTGAGGGCGGTGGCGGCGACCGCGAGCAGCCGGTCGAGGACCCGGTGCCCGTCGGCGCCGATCAGCCGGGCGGGCGCCCCGTCGAACGTCACGCGTGCCTGCGGCCTGGTGCGGTCGAGCGTGGTCAGCGGCTCCACCTGCACGCCGGGAGCGGTGGGCTCGACGGTGTAGACGGCGAGGTCGCCGTCTGGCGTGAGCGCGGGCACGATGAGCAGGTCGGCGCGCGCGCCGTCGAGGACGTGCTCCTTCACCCCGGTGAGCAGGCCGTCGCGCGTCCGCGCCCGGATGGCCGCCGGGTCCCAGCTGCCGTTCTCGGCCCAGGCGACCGTGCCGACCCGGCTGCCGTCGGCGAGGCCGGGCAAGGGGTCGGTGGCCCCGCAGGCGAGCAGCGCCTCGGTCGCGAGCACGGCGGAGCCAAGGTAGGGGAGCGTGGCCAGGGTGCGGCCCAGCTCCTCGCACACCACCTGCGTCTCGGCCGCCGTGCAGCCCGCACCGCCGTGCTCCACGGGAACGGCCAGCCCGAAGGCGCCCACCTGGTCGGCGAGCAGCCGCCACACGGTCTCGTCGTAGCCCGCGTCGGCGTCCGGCTCGGGCCGGGACGGAGGGTTGCGCGCGAGAAGGGCGCGCACGGTGCGCCGCAGCTCTTCCTGCTCGTCGGTGGTGATCATGTTCGTCCCAGGGTCAACGGTCGGGGATCCTTATTCTAACAACTGTTTGGTAGAGTGCCACCTGTGAACCGGAGCGAAACCTTCAGAGCCGAGGTGCGCGCCTGGCTGGAGGACAACCTGTCGGGCGAGTTCGCCGGAGCCCGCGGGCTGGGCGGACCCGGCCGCGAGCACGAGGCGTTCGATGTCCGGCTGGCCTGGGAGCGGCACCTGGCGGCGGCCGGCTGGACCTGCCTGGGCTGGCCCGAGCAGTATGGCGGACGCGGCGCGAGCGTCGAGGACCAGGTCGCCTTCCACGAGGAGTACGCCCTGGCCCGCGCGCCCGCCCGGGTCGGCCACATCGGCGAGAACCTGCTCGGCCCGACCATCATCGCGTTCGGCACCGACGAGCAGCGGCGGCGGTTCCTGCCGCCGATCGTGGACGTCGAGGAGCTGTGGTGCCAGGGCTACTCCGAGCCCGGCGCCGGCTCCGACCTGGCCGGCGTGCAGACCCGCGCCGAGCTCGACGGCGACCGGTGGCGCGTCAGCGGGCAGAAGGTGTGGACCTCCCTCGCCCTGGAGGCCGACTGGTGCTTCGTGATCTGCCGCACCGAGCCTGGCTCCACCCGCCACCACGGGCTGTCGTACCTGCTGGTGCCGATGCGCCAGGACGGCGTGGAGATCAGGCCGATCGTGCAGATGACCGGCACCAGTGAGTTCAACGAGGTCTTCTTCGACGACGCGGTGACCGACGCCGCCAACCTCGTGGGCGCGCCCGGCGACGGCTGGAAGATCGCCATGGCCACGCTCGGCTTCGAGCGCGGCGTGGCCACGCTCGGCCAGCAGGTGGGATTCCGTCACGAGCTGGAGGCCGTCATCGAGGTCGCCCGGCGCACCGGCGCGATCGACGACCCGCTGCTGCGCGACCGGCTCGTCCGCTCCTGGATGGGCCTGCGGGTCATGCGGCTCAACGCGGTCCGCACCATGGCGGGCATCGCGGCGGGCGCGCCGGGGCCCGAGTCGTCCATCTCCAAGCTGGTCTGGGGGGTCTGGCACCGGGAGCTGGGCGAACTGGCCATGGACGTGCTCGGCGCCGCCGGGATGATCGCGGACGGGCCGCCGTACGACCTGAGCGACGCGCAGCGGCTCTACCTGTTCTCCCGGTCAGACACGATCTATGCCGGCTCGAACGAGATCCAGCGCAACATCATCGCCGAGCGCGTGCTCGGGCTGCCCCGCGAGGCGCGTCCCGGGAGCGGGCGATGAAGAGGAGTAGGCGATGCAGGGGGAGCGGGCGATGAAATACGCGGTGCTGGCGCCGGTCGCCGCGAACACCACAGCCGACCCCGAGTGGATCGGCGGCTTCGCCCGGCACGCCGAGGCGTGCGGGTTCGAGTCCATCGTGGTGGTCGAGCACACCGTGGTGATGAGCAGATACTCCAGCGTCTACCCGTACGACCGGTCGGGGCGGATGGAGCTCGCCGACGACTGCGCCATCCCCGACCCGCTCGACCTGCTCGGCTTCCTGGCCGGCCGGACGACCCGGATCGGGCTGGCCACGGGCGTCCTGGTCCTGCCCAACCACCACCCCGTCGTCCTGGCCAAGCGCGCCGCCACCCTCGACGCGCTCTCCGGCGGACGGCTGCGCCTGGGCGTCGGCATGGGGTGGATGAAGGAGGAGATCGAGGCCTGCGGCACCGACTTCGCCACGCGCGGGCGGCGGGCCGACGAGCAGATCCGGGTGATGCGCGCCCTGTGGTCCGGTGAGTCGCCGGACGGGGTCAGCCACCACGGGGAGTTCTTCGGTTTCGACGGGGCCATGACGTACCCCAAGCCGGTGCGCGGCGGTGTGCCGATCCACGTCGGCGGCCACAGCGTCGCGGCCGCGCGCCGCGCGGGCCGGCTCGGCGACGGCTTCCAGCCGCTCGGCGTCGCGGGGGAGGAGCTACGGCGGCTGCTCGGCGAGATGCGCGCCGCGGCCGATCGGGCGGGGCGCGATCCGCTCGCGCTCGAACTCACCCTCGGGCACCTCGTCTCCCGCGTCACGCCTGAGAAGGCCGATGCCCTGGCCGCCCTCGGCGCCGACCGGATCCTGCTGTCGGGGACGCCGACGGCCGACCTGGCGGCGGCCATGGACGAGCTCTCCGCCTGCGCCGCCCGCCTCGGGCTGACGCCCTGATGGACGCCGATCCCCGGCGGACGCCGCCGGTCCGAAGGAGAGCGAGGTCGGCCGGGCGTTCGATGATCTGGACGCGGTCGTCGGCGGCCGCCATGGCGACGCCCCCTTTCAGGACGGGGCCGGGAGATCGCCGGCCAGGAGTTCGGGCGACTCGGAGCGGCCGTCGAGGACGCGGTTGACGCGGGTGACGACGCGCCAGCCGTCCGGGCCCCGGCGCAGCGTCCAGTGGTTGGCGGTGGCGCGGCGGACCCTGAAACCGTCGCCGGAGCGGTCCCTGACGATCATCAGGGAGTAGCCGCGGGCGACCGCCTCGTCACCGGTCACCGTGACGTGCGGGGCGCCGATGACGTGGGCGCAGCCGCGGGCGATCCAGCCCTGGTGCGCGTCGGAGCGGACCATGGCGGCGATCTCGGCCCGGCCGTTCATCAGCAGCTCGTCCACGTCGTACACGCCGCCGGGCTCCCACAGCGCGGCGACGGCGTCGGCGCTGCCGCTGTCGACCAGCGGGCCGTAGGACAGGACGAGGCGGGTCACCTCCAGCTCGTCCTCCAGCCTGCGGGTGCGCTCCTCCAGCAGGGCGAGCCGCTCCTCGACGCCGGTCAACCGTCCTCCCCGAGACGAGCCAGCTCCGTGGCCGGTTTCGTGGCCGGTCTTTCGGCTGGTGCCACGGTTGGTCCTGTGCCGGGTCCCGTGGCCGGTTCCGCGCCTGGTCCCGTGGCCGGGGCCGGTGGGCTGAAGTCGAGGCCGATCTCGCCCCCGAGGGCGTGCAGCGCCTCCAGTTGGTCGCAGTAGTGGGCGGCCGAGGTGGCGGCCACGTAGACGGCCGCCACCGTGGCGCCCGCCTCGCGGACCCGTTCCAGGGCGCGCGTCGCGCTGTCGGGAGAGCCGGTCGGGTCCACCGGGCGGCTGATGCCGAGCACGACGTCGAAGGCGGCGGGCAGGTCGGTCTCGCGGAGCATCGTGGCGAGCGCGTCCAGCGGAAGCCCGAACGGCGCCCAGCCGTCGCCGTGGGTCGTCGCGCGGCGCAGCGAGCGCCGGGTCTGGCCGCCGATCCACAGCGGGACCCGCGGTTGCACCGCGTGCGGCTCCACCACGAATCCGGAGTAGTCGTAGTAGCGGCCGTGGAACTCCGGCTCCCGCCGCGAGAGGGAGGAGCGCAGCGCGGCGAGCGCCTCGTCGGCGCGCGGGCCGCGATCCTCGAACGGCACGCCGAGCAGCTCGAACTCCTCCTCCAGGCTGCCCACGCCCAGGCCGAGGGTGAGCCGCCCGCCGCTGATCAGGTCGAGCGTGCCGTACCTCTTGGCGATCTCCAGGGGGTGGTGGTAGCCGAGCACGAGCACGTGGGTGGCCAGCCGGATGCGGCGGGTGCGGGCGGCGAGATAGCCCAGCGTGGCGAGCGGATCCCAGTAGGCGCCGCCGCGCTGCCGGGCCGCCTCGGCAGGGACGGCGACGTGCTCGCTGCAGGTGAGGTGGTGGTAGCCCAGCCGGTCGGCGGTCTCGGCGACGCGGCCCAGGTCGTCGGCGCCCGCCGTGGCCTCCCATTCCGAGTGGGTGCCCGGAAAGCGCACCACGATGGGACTCACTATGCCGATCCGCACCGGCTTCACCTCACGTCGTCTCTGGACCCCGGTTCGCGGAATTCTTTCTACTCAACCGGTCGCTGGGCTGACCTGCCGGTCTCACTGAACGGAATCGGACAGGTCGGAGCGTACAGGTCGTTCGACGTCTTCCCACCGGCGCGGTGCGTTGCTATGGTCCAGACAAGAATTCATTTCAGTTTTGGGGGGTGTGATGACCGCTCTCAGCACTGAGCAGGCTTCGGCGGCAGCTCCGCGACGTGACCTGCCGCCGTCGATGGTCGAGCGGATGACGTTGATCATGGACGCGTTCACCGGCCGTTCCACCCGGCTCACTCTTGAGGACGTCGCCCGCCGTACCCATCTCCCACGCTCCACGGCACACCGGATCCTCGACCAGCTCGTCCAGCTGAACTGGCTCGACCACACGTCCTTCGGCTACCGCCTGGGCAAGCGCGCGCTCGGCCTCGGCGGTCGCGACGGGAGCCACGGCGAGATTCGCGAGGCGGCGGCGCCGCTGCTGCACGAGCTGCAGATCAAGACGGGGATGGTCGTCCACCTCGCGGTCCTCGACGGCGCGGAGGTCTTCTACCTGGACAAGGTCGGCGGCAGGTTCGCCCTGTCGGTGCCCTCGCGGGTGGGCGGCCGGGCGCCGGCCCACTGCACCGCGCTGGGCAAGGCGATCCTCGCCTGGCTGGAGCCGGAGCAGGTCGACGCGCTGATCGGCGGCCCCATCAGCCGGCTGACCAACCGGACGATCGGCGACATCGGCACCCTGCACCAGGAGCTCAACCGGATCCGGCAGCGCCACGGCCTGGCCTTCGAGCGAGGGGAGTGCTTCCCCCAGATCTCCTGCGTGGCGGCGGCGATCCGCGGCCACGAGGGGCCGGTGGCGAGCATCTCCCTGGTGGGCGAGAGCCGTACGCCGCTGGAGAAGGTCGCCCCGCTCGTGGTCGACGCCGCGCGGCAGGCCGCGCTGACGCTCTTCCCCGGCCTGGAGACTCCGAGGCGCGCCCGCGCCGCCGCGCGGACGCCCGATGCCACCTGGTCCGCCGAGACGATGAACCAGATGCTCGCCGTCGGCCAGAACGGCGACTGGCTGTGAGGCGCGAGGCCGATCACCCCCAGTGGTCGCCCCAGCCCCACAGGTTGGGCCCGGGCGGAGCCTGATCGGCGGGCAGCGGCTGCTCGACGCCGAACCTGCCGCGGAAGAACAGCATCGGGCGCTGCTCGCGGACCGGCTCCAGCTCCACGACCCGGCCGATCACCACGTCGTGGTCGCCCGCCACGTGCACGTCGTGCACCTCGGCGTGCACGCGCAGCAGTACGTCGCGCAGCGCCGGCGTGCCCCATCGGGACAGGTCCCAGTCGAGCCCGTCGTACTTCCTGCCCTTGCTGGAGCCGAACCGGCCGCAGATGTCGACCTGCTCCTCACCCAGCACGTTCACGCAGAAGCGGCCCGAGTCGCGGATCCGGGGCCAGGTGCGGCCGTTGTGGTCGGCGCAGAAGAGGATCAGCGGCGGCTCCAGCGACACCGAGGCGAACGACTGGCACGCGAAGCCCACCGGCTCCTCGCCGTCCAGGCCGCTGATCACCGTCACGCCGCTCGCGAACATCCCCATCGCCCGCCGGAACTCCGCCGGGGTCGGCGCGCCGGGGTCCGGCGGGAACGGCGAGTCGGGGGATGCGGCTGTCATCAATTCACCTCGCGTACCGGGGGGGCTCGGATGACGAACGTACAAAAGCCCGTACGGCGGCCAGACGGCGGGATCCCGTTGAGTGGAAGGGCTTTCCGCTCCGGCCCGCCCCGGACCCCGGCCGCCCGGCGTCCCGGTCCCGGTCTCGCTGATTGGGATGATCTCGGGGCGCGCCCGTTCTGTCCGATTACCTTCGACGAAGCCTACCTATGGACGGATGATGACCACGGAGCTGACCCACGAGTCGACCTTGCGCGAGCTCGCCACCGAGCAGGGGGTGCTGCGCTACCACGAGGCAGGTGAGGGCCCGCCGCTGCTGCTCCTGCACGGTTCGGGCCCCGGCGTCACGGGCTGGCGCAACTACCGCGACAACCTGACCGCCCTGTCCGAGCGGTTCCGCTGCCTGGTCCTGGAGTTCCCCGGGTTCGGGGTCAGCGACCCGACCGACCGGCACCCCATGGTGGCGGCGGGCGGCGCGGTGATCCGCTTCCTCGACGGCCTCGGGCTCCAGCAGGTGGACGTGATCGGCAACTCCATGGGCGGCATCGTGGCCACGCAGGTGGCCATCGCCAACCCCGACCGGGTGCGCCGGCTCGTCACCATCGGGGGCGTCGGCCGCAACCTGTTCAGCCCGGGCCCCGGCGAAGGCATCAACCTGCTCATGGAGTTCACCGAGAACCCCACCCGGCAGGCGCTGATCCAGTGGCTGCACTCCATGGTGTACGACCCGGCGCTCGTCACCGAGGAGCTCATCGAGGAGCGCTGGACCCAGGCCACCGACCCGGCCACGCTGGCCGCCGCCCGCCGGATGTACGGCAGGGCCGCGTTCGCCGCCCAGCGGGCCCACGCCGCAGCCTCCGACGCGCCGCCGTACTGGGCGATGCTGCACAAGCTGAAGGCCAGGACGCTGATCACGTGGGGCCGTGACGACCGGGTCAGCCCGCTCGACATGGCCCTCATCCCGATGCGCACCATCCCGGACGCCGAGCTGCACGTCTTCCCCGACTGCGGCCACTGGGTGATGATCGAGCAGAAGGCCGCCTGGGAGAGCGTCGTGCTGGCCTTCCTGACCAGGAAGGACGGCCGGTGACCGGCTGGGACCACGAGTTCGACCTCGTCATCGTCGGGAGCGGCGGCGGTGGCATGGCCGCCGCGCTGACCGCGCACGACAGCGGCCTGTCGGTGGTGGTGGTCGAGAAGGGCTCGAAGTACGGCGGCAGCACCGCGATCTCCGGCGGCGGCGTCTGGATCCCGAACAACCCCACCCTGCGCGCCAGGGGGCACGACGACAGCCGCGAGTCGATCCGCCGCTACCTCGACCTGCTGACCGGCGGGCGGGTCCCGGCCGCCCGGCTCGACGCGTACGTCGACCACGGCCCGGCCGTGATGGAGCTGCTCGGCACGAGCAGGTGGATGCGCTTCTTCTGGACCAAGGGCTACGCCGACTACCACCCCGAGCTCGACGGCGGCCGCCCGCTCGGCCGGTCGATCGAGGCGGTGCCGTTCGACACCCGCGCGCTCGGCGAGGACGAGAGGTACCAGCGGCCCAACAGCATGAAGGGCCCGCTGGGCCTGTGGATCACCGGCAAGGACTACCACGACCTGGCGATGGCCAAGCGCACCTGGCGCGGCCGGTGGGCCTCCGTCGTCGCCGCCTGGCGGGTCTCCTCGAACGTGGTCCGCCGCCGGCACATGGCCACCGGCGGGCGGGCGCTCGTCGCCCGGCTGCGGATGGCGCTCAAGGACGCGGGCGTCCCGCTCTGGCTGAAGACGCCCATGAAGGACCTCGTCACCGGCGACGACGGCGCCGTCACCGGGATCGTCGCCGAGCGCGACGGCGAGACCGTGCGGATCCGCGGCCGGCTCGGCGTGCTCCTGGCGACCGGCGGCTTCGACCACAACCCGGAGCTGCGGGCGAGGTACCTGCCCGAGGGCGGCCGGGCCGACTTCGGCATGGGCGCCCGGGAGAACACCGGCGACGGCATCCTGGCCGGCGAGCGGCTCGGCGCCGCGCTCGACCTGATGGACGACGCCTGGTGGATGCCCGCCGTGCGGCACCCCGCCGGGGCGACCATCCCGCTGGTGTCGGAGCGGTGCATCCCGCCGTCGATCATCGTGTCGGCCCAGGGCGCCCGGTTCACCAACGAATCGTCGCCGTACGTGAACTTCGTGCACGACCAGCTCGCGGGCGGGCACGTACCGGCCTGGTTCGTGATGGACGCCAAGGCCCGCACCCGCTACCCGTTCGCGCAGATCCTGCCCGGGATGCCGATCCCGAAGGAGTTCTACGAGCAGGGCATCGCGTTCACCGCCGCCACGCTCGACGAGCTGGCCGGGAAGATCGGCGTCCGGGCCGAGGCGCTGGCCGAGACCGTGGCCCGGTTCAACGGGTTCGCCGAGGCTGGCAGGGACGAGGACTTCGGCCGCGGCGACAGCGCCTACGACCGCTACTACGGCGACCCGACCCTGCCGAACCCGAACCTCGACGTCATCGACAGGGCCCCCTTCTACGCGTTCCGGATCGAGGTCGGCGACCTCGGCACCAAGGGCGGCCTGGTGTGTGACGAGCACAGCCGGGTGCTGCGCGGCGACGGCTCGGTGATCGACGGCCTCTACGCCACGGGCAACACCTCGGCGTCGGTCATGGGCAACGAGTACGCCGGACCCGGCGCGACGATCGGCCCGTCGATCGTCTTCGGGTACATCGCCGCGCGGCACGCCGCCGCCAGAGCGCGCTCGGGCGGGCAGGTCACCCTGCCCCACTCGGCGTGACGGCGGGGACGGGGACAGCCATGACGCGACCGGCATCGCTCAAGGTGCGAGTCGTCGAGGTGATCCGCGAGACACCGGACGCGCACTCGCTCGTGCTGGAGCCCGCCGACGGCGACGACTCCCGGCTCGGCTACCGGCCCGGCCAGTTCCTCACCGTACGGGTGCCGACCAGCCGGCCGGAGGGCGCGGCGCGCTGCTACTCGCTCAGCAGCTCGCCCGTCTGCGACGACAGGCTCAAGGTGACCGTCAAACGCACCCGCGACGGCTACGGGTCCAACTGGATCTGTGACAACGTCACCGAGGGCGACGTGCTGGAGGTGCTGCGGCCCTCCGGCACGTTCACGCCGTCCTCGCTCGACGACGACCTGCTGCTCTTCGCGGGCGGCAGCGGCATCACGCCGGTGATGTCGATTCTCAAGTCGTGCCTGCGCGGCGGGACGGGCGTCGTCACCCTCGTCTACGCCAACCGGGACGAACAGTCGGTGATCTTCCGTGACGAGCTGGTCGCGCTGGCCGCCGAGCACGGCGAGCGGCTGACGGTCGTGCACTGGCTGGAGTCGGTGCAGGGCCTGCCGACCGCGGCCGGGCTGGCCGCCCTGGCCAGGCCGTACGCGGGCCGGGAGGCGTTCGTGTGCGGGCCGGAGCCGTTCATGGACGTCGTCACGCGGATCCTCGCCGGGATGCACGTGCCCCGCGTCCACGTCGAGCGGTTCGAGTCGCTGGCGGGCGACCCGTTCGCCGAGTCCGGCGTCGTGATCGACGAGGCTGCCCCCGGCGGCACGGTCGAGGTCGAGCTGGACGGCCGGACGACGACGGTGGCCTGGCCGGGCGGCGCCAAGCTGCTCGACGTGCTGCTGGCCGCCGGTCTGGACGCGCCGTACTCGTGCCGCGAGGGATCGTGCAGCGCGTGCGCCTGCGTGCTGCTGGAAGGAGAGGTCACGCTGGAGCACAACACCGTGCTGGACGAACGCGACCTGGCCGACGGGCTGATCCTGTCCTGCCAGGCGATCCCGGTCAGCGAACGCGTCAAGGTCACCTACGACGGCTGAACCCGCCCGCGCCACCGGCCGCTCCCACTGAGCGGGAAGCGCGCGCCGGTGTGGCGGCCATGACTGGAACCCTTACCCCGACGTCGACATCTGCGGAGGACTGGATGCTGGAAGAGGCGCAGCGGGCCGCCGCGGCCGAGCGGCTGCGGGCGGCCGAGCGGGACCGGGCCCCGATCGGGCCGCTGACCGAGTCCTTCCCGGACATCGACGTGGTGGACGCGTACGAGATCCAGCTCGCCGGCATCCGCGGGCGGCTCGCCGCGGGCGCCCGGGTCTTCGGGCACAAGGTGGGGCTGTCCTCCCTGGTGATGCAGCAGATGATGGGCGTCGACGAGCCCGACTACGGGCACCTGCTCGACGACATGGTGCTGTCGGAGGACGTCCCGATCCAGGCGGATCGCTACTGCCATCCGCGGATCGAGGTCGAGATCGGCTACGTGCTCGGGGCGAGCCTGCCCGGCGAGGGGTGCACCGAGGCGGACGTGCTGGCCGCGACCGAGTACGTGGTGCCGAGCATCGAGCTGATCGACAGCCGGATCCGCGACTGGAAGATCGGCCTGGCCGACACGATCGCCGACAACGCGTCCTCGGCCGGCGTGCTCCTCGGCGCCGCCCGGCTGAGCCCGGCCGAGCTGAACCCGGCCGACGTCGAGGCCGTGCTCTACCAGGACGGTCAGGAGGTCGCCCGGGGCAACACCAGCGCCGTCCTGGGCAACCCGACCACCGCCGTGGCCTGGCTGGCCAGGAAGGTCGCCTCGTTCGGGGTGAAGCTCGAAGCCGGGCACGTCATCCTGCCCGGCTCCTGCACCAGGGCGATCGACGTACGCCCTGGCGACACCTTCCGCGCCGAGTTCGCCAGGCTCGGCTCCGTGACCGCTCGATTCGCATGAGTTCGCGTGAGTTCGCATGAGTTGGACTGAGTCAGACGAAATGAGGTTGGGACTGTGACCAAGGCGACCGCCGCGATCGTCGGCTCTGGCAACATCGGGACCGACCTGATGTACAAGCTGCTGCGCTCCGAGCTGATCGAGCCGCGCTGGATGATCGGCGTCGAGCCGGACAGCCCCGGGCTCAAGCGCGCGGGGGCGGAGGGCCTGACCGCCTCCGCCGAGGGGGCCGGCTGGCTGCTCGCCCAGGACGAGCGGCCCGACCTCGTCTTCGAGGCCACCTCGGCGTACGTGCACAAGGAGAACGCGCCGAAGTACGCGGCGCTCGGCATCCAGGCGGTCGACCTCACCCCGGCCGCGCTCGGCCCCGCCGTGGTGCCCGCCGTGAACCTCGGCGCGCACCTCGACGCGCCCAACGTCAGCCTGATCACCTGCGGCGGGCAGGCGACGATCCCGATCGTGCACGCCGTCTCGCGGATCACCGAGGTGGCCTACGCCGAGATCGTGGCCAGTGTGGCCTCGCCGTCGGCCGGTCCCGGCACGCGGGCCAACATCGACGAGTTCACCCGCACCACCGGCCGGGGCATCGAGACGATCGGCGGCGCCGCCAAGGGCAAGGCGATCATCATCCTGAACCCGGCCGAGCCGCCGATGCTCATGCAGGACACGATCTTCTGCTCGATCCCCGAGGACGCCGACCGCGAGGCCGTCGCCTCCTCCGTCAAGGAGATGGTGGCCGCCGTGGCGTCGTACGTGCCCGGCTACCGGCTGCGCGCCGAGCCGCAGTTCGACGACCCCACGCCGGTGAGCGGCGGGCTCGCCCGGGTCGCCGTGTTCGTCGAGGTCGAGGGCGCGGGCGACTACCTGCCGCCGTACTCCGGCAACCTCGACATCATGACCGCAGCCGCCACCAAGGTCGGTGAGGGCTTCGCGCAGCGGCTCCTCGCCGAGCGCTCCTAGCACAGGGAGATCATCCATGCCTTACAGCGCCGACCTCGACATCCGGGTCACCGACTCGTCGCTGCGCGACGGCTCGCACGCCAAGCAGCACCAGTTCACGGTCGAGCATGTGCGCTCCATCGTGGCCGCGCTCGACGAGGCGGGCGTGCCGGTCATCGAGGTCACGCACGGCGACGGCCTGGGCGGCTCGTCGTTCAACTACGGCTTCAGCCACACCCCCGAGCAGGAGCTGATCAAGGCCGCGGTGGCGACCGCGAAGCGGGCCCGGATCGCGTTCCTGATGCTGCCCGGCCTCGGCATCCAGGACGACATCCGCGAGGCGGCCGACAACGGCGCGAGCATCTGCCGGATCGCCACCCACTGCACCGAGGCCGACATCTCGGTCCAGCACTTCGGCCTGGCCAGAGAGCTGGGGCTGGAGACGGTCGGGTTCCTGATGATGGCGCACAGTCAGCCGCCGGAGGTGCTCGCCAAACAGGCCCGGATCATGGCCGACGCGGGCTGCCAGTGCGTGTACGTCGTCGACTCGGCCGGCGCGCTGATCATGGAGCAGACCGGCGACCGGATCGCCGCGCTGGTGACCGAGCTCGGATCCGACGCGCAGGTGGGCTTCCACGGGCACGAGAACCTCGGCCTCGGCGTCGCCAACTCGGTCATCGCCGTGCGCGCGGGCGCCCTGCAGATCGACGGCTCCACCCGCCGGTTCGGCGCGGGCGCGGGCAACACGCCCGTCGAGGCGTTCGCCGCCGTCACCGAGCGGCTCGGCATCCGCACCGGCATCGACACCCTCAAGATCATCGACGCCGCCGAGGACGTCGTACGCCCGATCATGGACGGCGAGTGCCAGCTCGACCGGCTGACGCTCACCATGGGCTACGCCGGCGTCTATTCCAGCTTCCTCAAGCACGCCGACCGCCAGGCCACCAAGTACGGCGTGTCCGGCGCCGAGATCCTCATCGAGGCCGGGCGCCGCAACCTCGTCGGCGGCCAGGAAGACCAGCTCATCGAAATCGCAGTCGCCCTCGCGGCGAAGAAGTGAGTGAAGCCATGGCCAATCCGGTACTCGAAGCGGTCACCCAGCGGGCCGAGGAGATCAGCGCGCTCGGCCCCGCGAACGAGGCACTGGGCAGACTGGACGACCAGGCGGCCAAGGTGCTGCGCGAATCGGGCGCCATCCGGATGCTGCAACCGGCCGGGCACGGCGGCCTCGAACTGCACCCGCGCGAGTTCGCCGAGACCGTCATGAAGATCGCCGGCCTGGACGGCTCGACCGGCTGGGTCACCGGCGTGGTCGGCGTGCACCCCTGGGAGATGGCGTTCGCCGACCCCAAGGTGCAGCAGGAGATCTGGGGCGAGAACCAGGACACCTGGATCGCCTCCCCGTACGCGCCGATGGGCATCGCCCGGCCGGTCGACGGCGGATACGTCTTCAACGGCCGCTGGCAGTTCTCCTCCGGCACCGACCACTGCGACTGGATCTTCCTCGGCGGCATGCTCGGCGACGCCGAGGGCAACATGGCCAAGCCCCCGACCTCGCTGCACCTGATCCTGCCGCGCTCCGACTACGAGATCGTCGACGACTCCTGGGACGTCGTCGGCCTGCGCGGCACCGGCAGCAAGGACATCATCGTCAAGGACGCGTTCGTCCCCGACTACCGGGTGATCCCGTTCTCTAAGGTGGTGGACGGCACCGCCGCCAGGGAGGCCGGGCTCACCAACCCGACCTACCACCTGCCGTTCTCCGCCGCGTTCCCGCTCGGCATCAGCGCCTCGGTGATCGGCATCGCCGAGGGCGCGCTCGCGCACCACCTGGCGTACCAGAAGGGCCGGGTGCAGATCACCGGCACCAAGATCAAGGACGACCCGTACGTGCTCTACGCGATCAGCGAGGCGGCGGCGGACATCGCGGCGGCGCGCTCGGCGCTGCTCGACAACGTCTCGCGCATGTACGACATCGTGGCCACCGGCCGCGAGGTCACCTTCGGCGAGCGGGCGGTGGGCCGCCGCACCCAGGTCCAGGCGGTTTGGCGGGCGGTCCGCGCGGTGGACGAGATCGTGGCGCGCTCCGGCGGCAACGCCATGCGCGTGGACAACCCGATCCAGCGCTTCTGGCGCGACGCGCACGTGGGCCTGACGCACGCCATCCACGTGCCCGGCTCGGTCTTCCACGTCTCCGCGCTGACCGAGCTCGACATCGAACCGCCGCAGGGGCCGATGCGCTCGATGATCTGACTCGGCGTGAGGCTCGGAAGAGCGCGCTAGGTTGTGGGCGTGGGGATCAAAGTGCTGATTTCGGTGGACATGGAGGGCATCGCCGGCATCGTTCATCCGGCGGAGATCAACCCGGAGCGGTACGAGTACGAGCGTGGCCGGAGGTTGATGACGGCGGCGGCCAACGCCGTGGTGGAGGGGACGTTCGAAGCCGAGCCGGCCGCCGAGGTGCTGGTGGCCGATTCCCACGGCCCCTACCGCAACCTTCTGCCCGAGGAACTCGACCGGCGAGCCCGGCTGATCCGCGGCAAACCCCGCGAACTGGGCATGCTGGGAGGCTTGCAGGCCGGTGCCCAGGTGGCGATGTTCGTGGGCTACCACGCCCGCGCGGGCGCGGGCGGCGCCGTGCTCGCGCACACCATCGCCGATGCCATCCTCGACGTCCGCGTCAACGGCTGTTCGCACGGCGAGATCGGGATCAACACGTTGCTGGCGGGCTCGTACGGAGTGCCTGTCGTGCTGGCCAGCGGAGACGTCGCCGCGTGCGACGAGTTCAGCGCACTGGTGCCCGAGGTCGTCACCGTGCCGGTCAAACGAGGACTCGGCCAGCTCGCGGCCGACACCCTGCACCCGGAGGAGGCGCGAGACCGCCTTCGGCAGGGCGCCGGCCAGGCGATCCGGCTGCACGCCGGCAATCCGCCGCTCTCAGTGCCCGACCCGCTCCACGTCGAGGTTGACCTGCACCAGCCGCGCTCGGCGGACCTCGCCGCCCTCATTCCCGGCGTCGTACGGAAGAACGGGCGCACCGTGGCGTTCGACACCGAGACGATGGCGGCCGCCTACGGCCTGCTTCAGCTCATCGTCCTGCTCACCCAGATCGGGCCGTGAGTACGACACGTCCGGGGATCAGCCGGCCCGACAGGCCCTGCCTCGCAGCCAGCCCACGGGGCGGCCGTCGTGGAGGTCGACGACGGCGCCGCCATCGGCGGCGGTTCACCCGCTAGATTCGCTCCATCCACACTTGATCTTCACTCATCATCTGGATGGACGGCATGCACCCCCTCATCGTGGCCGTGGTCCTCGTCGCCCCCGCCACCGCACACGCCCAAACCGCCGAACCCGACCCCATGGCGGGCGTGCGTTCGCTGCTCGCCCGCGGCGCCGGCGCGACGACCGAGTTCTACGGGCAGTTCTCCACGGACCTGACGCGGCAGGTGCAGCTCAGCAACGGCAGGCGCACCGTCATCGGGAGCGGCATGGGGTTGCGCGGAACCGGCAAGGTCAAGCTGGGGCGGGCCGGCGTGGCCGCCTCGGAGCACACGACCTCGCGGACGTCCTGAGCGCACCCGAGCGCCGGGAGTGAGGCCGCGCGGGTGCTGATTCACGTCCGGCGCGTCCCTGATCCTGCGTCATCTTGAGCGGGCTTCGGCCCTGTTCGCGGGGATGCGGTGATCGGCTGCCCGCTCGTTCCACTGAGCGAGCAGGTGCAGCGAGTTCTCCGACGGGCTGCCGGGCTCGGTGTCGTAGATGATCAGCGTCTGGTCGGGGTCGTCGGCGGGTGTGAGGGCCTGGTAGGTGAAGGTGAGGTCACCGACCAGGGGATGGTGGTAGTCCTTGCTGCCGGTGGTGCGCTGGTGGACCTTGTTGGCGGACCAGTAGCGGCGGAATTCCTCGCTGTGGATGGACAGGTCTCCGATGAGGGCGCTGAGGGCGGGATCGTCGGGGTGGCGGCCGGTGTCACGGCGAAGCATGTCGGCGGTGTCGGTGGCGACGGCGGTCCAGTTTCTGTACAACTCGCGGGCGTGCGGGTCGAGGAAGACGAAACGGGCCAGGTTGCGCTCGGCCGCGGGCTGAGCCAGGAAGTCGGTGATCAGGCGTCCGGCGAGCCGGTTGTGCGCCAGGACGTCAAGGCGGCGACCGAGGACGAAGGCGGGCCGGTGTGCCGTTTCCAGGATGTCCAGGAGTCGCCAGGTGGCCGGGTGGACCCGTTGCGGGCGCGGGCGGCGCCTGCGCTGAGCGGGCATGGGACGCGCGACGGTGTGCAAGTGCTCGCGTTCGGCGTCGTCGAGCCGGAGGGCGGTGGCGAGCGCGTCGAGGACCTCGGGTGAGGCGCTGCGGCTGCGGCCTTGTTCCAGGCGGGTGTAGTAATCCACGCTCACCCCGGCCAGCTGGGCCAGCTCTTCGCGTCGTAGTCCGGACACGCGGCGCCGGCCCAGGATCGGCTCGTCAAGTCCGGCCTCGTGCGGGCTGAGCCGGGCGCGGGCTGAGCGCAGGAACTCCGCCAGCGGAGTGCTGGTGTGGTCACGGTGCATGACATCCAGTGTCGCTCCTTCCCCCGGGGTGGCGTCTGGTGAGGGTGGCCCAGTTTGTCCCCCGATGGCTTGGGCCCTTTTGTCGCCTGTTTTCGCCGCTCAGGGCTGGTTCAGTGGAAGCCGGATCGGATGCGGGACACGCACGACGAACCCTCACGTCAAAGGAAGCATCATGAACGTCACCCTGGACGACTCCGCATTCGGCGGCCGCCGGTCATGACCGGCCGCACCATCGTCCTGATCGAAGGAACCTCGCCCATGTTCAGAAGCACTCTGCATCTCATCGGACTGTTCACCACGCTGCTCGCCTGCGCCGCCCCCGGCGGTGACCCATCGACCCCCGCTCCCCATCCGTACGTCGGCATGTGGGTCACCGCCGACGGCCGCATCCGCCAGGAACTTCTCGCCACCGCTCGTTACGAAGAGGAACGCGACGGCCGCAAACGCGCCTACACCGGCCGCTACACCGTGACGGGCACCCACATCGACTACTACGACGACCTGGGCTTCACCGCCACCGGCGACGTTCGAGACGGCGTGCTCTACCACGAGCACCTGGTGCTCTACCGCGAGAGCTGACCACACCCCGCAGCGGGTCACCGGGTGGCCGTCCAGGCTGAGCTGGGCGTTGACTCGGCCGGCGGCGGCCCGAGACGGTCAGTGCCTGGACGGTGTCAGATGGGCGCGCTCGCCCTGCGCGCCGAACAGGGTGAGCAGCTCCGCGGGCCGGCCGTCGGCGCTGCCGATCCAGTGCGGTATGCGGGTGTCGAACTCCGCGGCCTCGCCGACGCCGAGCCGGAACTCCTGCTCGCCGAGCACGAACCTGACGTGTCCGTTGAGAACGTAGAACCACTCGTATCCCTCGTGCGTCCACAGGCTCATCGTGGATGCTCGGCCGGCGGGGGGATAGATCACCTTGTAGGCCTGGACACCGCCGGCCCGCCGGGTCAGTGGCACCACCACCAGCCCGGCTCGCCGCACTGGTCGCAGGTGGATGCGCGGGTCGCCGGTGGGCGGCGCCGCGACGAGATCATCGAGCGGGACGCCGTGCGCCCGGGCCAGGGGCAGGAGCTGCTCCAGCGTGGGGCGAAGCTTGCCGTTCTCGAGGCGGGACAGGGTGCTCGCTGTGAGGCTGGTTTCGGTCGCCAGCGCCGCCAGCGTCGTGCCCCGCGCCCGGCGCAGGGCACGCAGGCGCGGCCCGACTCCGGCCAGAACGCCTCCTGCGGGGTGGTCCATGCCCTATTAATGCGGATCCGCAACTTTTCTTGCAACTCGGAAACGGTGGTGGCGATGCTGTCGGTACATCGCCGGCGTCGAAGGCACGGATCGGATCACGCTCGGCACGCCGGCCGACGAAAGGGCCCGCTCAGATGGATTCCACCCGAAGCCGGCGACCCGCAGCCGACGCCGCGGATGAGGACGCCGAACTGTTCTGGGAGCGGCACTACCGCACCCGGCGTACCTGGGACGCGCGCGTCAACCCGCTGCTCGCCGAGATGCCAGGAAACCGCGCGCGGCGATCCAGGACGCGGGCGACGGACAGCACGCCCCCGCGGACCGGCGCCGACGAGAAGGCCACCCTGCGGGGCATCCTCGACCATCTGCGGAACGCCGTCGCGGACAAGGTCACGGGCGTGCCGGAACCGCAGGTCCGAACGGGCGCAGTGCCCTCAGGCACCAACCTTCTCGGGCTGATCAGGCATCTGGCGTTCGTCGAACGGTTCTACTTCCTCGGCGAGGACGCCGGCGACTGGCGCGCGACCATGCGGCCGTCGGAGGAGGACACCATCGACGGCGTGCTCGCCGACTACCGCAAGAGCGTCGAGCGAGCGAACCAGGTCATCGACGCCTGCCCGGATCTGGCCCTTCCCGCCCCGCGACCGCCACGCCCAGGGCCGGCGCCATCGATGCGATGGGTCCTGGCGCACATGATCGAGGAGACCGGCCGGCACGCCGGCCACGCCGACATTCTCCGCGAACAGATCGACGGGTCCACCGGCCACTGACCAGCCGTGCTGGTCGTCAGGAGGCGTCCAGGTCGGGAGCCCAGGCGACGCCGTTGATGTGCGATCCGCCGTCCACGAACAGCGTGTTGCCGGTGAGGTAGCGGGCGTCCTCACTGGACAGGAACAGCACGACGGGCGCGATGTCCTGCTCCGGGTCGCCCATCCGCCCCATCGGGTTGGACCGGTCGGCCGCCGCGGCGAGCTCGGGGTTGGCCGCCATCCTCCGGTTGAACGCCGCGCTCTTGGCGCCGGGGCAGACCGCGTTGACCACGACCCCGGTGGGCGCCCACTCCCGGGCCGCGGTGCGGGTGAGCGCCCGCAGCGCCTCCTTGGCCGAGTTGTACTCCAGGGAGCCCATGTGGGCGTTGACGCCGTTGAGGGAGCACATGTTGACGACGCGGCCCCAGCCTTGCCTCTTCATGTGCGGGAACGCCGCCCGCATCGCCCAGAACGGCCCGTAGTAGCCCATGGCGAAGCCCCGGCCGAGTTGCTCGTCCGTCTTGTTCTCGACCCGGCCGAGCCCGCCCGCGCTGCCCCAGGCGTTGTTGACCAGGATGTCGACCCCGCCCCACGTCTCCACGGCGAAGTCCACCATGGCCTCCACCCGCGCCCGGTCGGTGACGTCCGTGGCCAGGAACCGGGCATCGGCCCCGAACTCATCGGTCAGCTCCAGGGCGGTGCGCCGTCCGGTCACCTCGTCGATCTCGGCCACGAGGATCCGCGCGCCCTCGGCGGCGAAGCGGCGGGCCACGCCCCTGCCGATCCCGTCGCCGCCACCGGTGATGATCGCCGTCCGCCCGTCCAGCCGCCCGGAGCCCATGAGCCCTGCCTCCCGCTCGTCGAAAACTCGGATCGGGTGGAACCTAGCGCCGCGCCGGGGGACGCCTCGCGTCGATTCCGATCAATGGGATTCCACTCAGGGGGCCTCGTGATCCCGTACTGGAGCCGGCCGGCCCGGCGGGCGGTGACTCTCACTCAGCGGGAGGCCGGGGGCGGTCCCGGGCGGTCTCTGCCACCTTGGGGTGGACATGAGGCCGCCACGGACCGGAGGGCTCGATGCTCGACCTCTACACCGGCAGATTGGATGGGGGAACGTGACGCAGATCCGAGGACTTGGCTATCTCAAGGTCCAGACGCGGGACATCGACCGCTGGCGCGAGCTCGTGATCGACGGGCTCGGATTCGCGGAGGGATCCGGGCCCGACCCGGACACCCTGTATCTCCGGATGGACGAGCGTCAGGCCCGCCTCATCGTGGTGCCCGGCGACACCGACCGGGTGCTCGCCGTCGGCTGGGAGGTGCGTGACCAGTTCGCGCTCGCCACCGTCGGCCGGGCCGTCGAGGCGTCCGGCACGCCGGTCAAGATGCTCGACGAGCAGCAGGCCGCCGAACGCGCGGTGGAGCAGGTCATCACGTTCACCGACCCGGCCGGCGTCCCGGTCGAGATCTTCTTCGGCCCCGTGCTCGACCACAGCCCCGTGGTCACCGGGATGGCGCAGAAGTTCGTCACCGGGCCGCAGGGGATGGGGCACGTCGTGCTGCCCACCACCGCCATGGACGAGACCGTCTCCTTCTACACCGAGGTGCTGGGCTTCCTGCCGCGCGGCGCCATGAAGGTCGGCGGCGGCCGGCCGCCCGTGCGGCGGGTCCGCTTCCTTGGGATCAACCAGCGCCACCACAGCCTGGCCATCTGCCCCGCGCCCTTCGCCGGCGACCCGGGGCTGGTGCACCTGATGGTCGAGGTCGACAGCCTCGACGCGGTCGGGATGGCGCTCGACCGGGTGGGCAAGAGCGGCTTCTCCATCTCCTCCACGCTGGGCCGGCACACCAACGACAAGATGGTCTCCTTCTATGTCCGCGCCCCCGGCGGCTGGGACATCGAGTACGGCACCGACGGCATGCTCGTCGACGAGCGCTACTACACGGCAGAGGAGATCACGGCCGACAGCTACTGGGGCCACGACTGGTCCGGGTCCGAGCCGCTCGCCGCCTTCGTCCCCAAGTCTGTCCCCACCACGTCCTGAACGGGATCCCCATGAAGCATGTGCCGCGAGGGAGGGGCGTCGCGTGACCGCCGCGCCCTCGGTCGAGCCCGTGAGCGCCGGCTCGCTGGCGGGTTTCGACCATGAATGTGACGTGCTCGTCGTCGGTTTCGGGTGCGCCGGGGCCGCCGCCGCCTTCGAGGCCGCGACGGCGGGCGCCGACGTGCTCGTGCTGGAGCGCGCGGGCGGGCCCGGCGGCTCGTCCGCGATGTCCGGCGGCGAGCTCTACCTCGGCGGCGGTACGGCGCTGCAGACGGCCTGCGGGTTCGACGACGACCCGGACAACATGTTCGCCTACCTCAGGGCGGCCCTCGGGCCGCACGCCGACGAGGAGAAGCTGCGGCTCTACTGCGACGGCAGCGTCGAGCACTTCGAGTGGTTCCGCGGCCGGGGCCTGACGTTCAACGAGTCGCTGTACGACGCGCCGAGCTGGATGCCGCCGACGACGGACGGCCTCATGTGGCTGGGGGAGAACGCCCACCCCTACAACACGCTCGCCCGCCCGGTGCCGCGCGGCCACCGGCCGGCGACCGAGTCCTTCGGCGGCTGGCTGATCATGGAGAGGCTGGTCGCCGCCGCCAGGGCGGCCGGCGTGGTCTCCCATGAGGACACGCGTGCCACCAACCTGGTCGTGGACGACGACGGCCGGGTCACCGGAGTCGTGGCGCAGCGCTACGGCGAGCCGGTCACCTACCGCGCCCGCAGGGCGGTCGTGCTCACCACCGGCGGCTTCGTCGACAACGAGGAGATGCTCGCCCACCACGCCCCGGTGCTCCTCGGCCACGGCAAGGTCAGCGCCGGCCTCGACGACGGGAGCGGCATCCGGATGGCCACGGCGCTCGGCGCGGCCACCCGGCGGATGGCCTCCGTGGAGGTCGCGCTGACGGCGCTGCCCGCGATGCTGGTGCGCGGCGTGCTCGTCAACGGGCTCGGCCAGCGCTTCATCAACGAGGACGTCTACCCCGGCCTGTTCAGCCACGCCGCCGTGGTGCACCAGCCAGGACCGTACTGGGCGATCATCGACGAGGAGGGCTTCGAGGACATCCCCGCACGCGACCTGTGGGGCGTGCGGCCGCGCTACGTCGTGGAGACCCTCGCCGAGCTGGAGGAGTCGCTCGGCATGCCGCCCGGCGCGCTGGAGGCCACCGTCGCCGCCTACAACCGCCACGCCGAGCACAAACAGGACCCGTACTTCCACAAGGACCTGAAGTGGCTCCGTCCGCTCCGTCCGCCGTTCGCCGCCGCCGACCCGCGCGGCGGCTTCGGCGCCGGTGGCGGGGAGGGGCAGGGGACCGGCGTCGCCGGTTTCACCCTCGGCGGGCTGCACACCACCGTCGACGGCGCCGTGCTGAACCACTCGGGCCTGCCCATCCCCGGCCTGTACGCGGCGGGCCGGGCCGGGGCCGGCATCCACGGCCAGGGGTACGTCAGCGGCACCTCACTCGGCGACGGCACCTTCTTCGGCCGCCGCGCGGGCCGGCACGCCGCGACGGCGTCCCAGTAGTCGCGGCGCCGAATAGCCACGGCGGAAGGCGCGACACACGAGAAGGCGGCCACCTATCCGGTGGCCGCCTTCTTCGCGTGGAAGGACCCGCCCGCGAGGCCCGGGGCGCGGGGCGCGGGGCGCGGGGCTCAGCTCGCGGGCGGGATGAGGCGCCTGGTGGCCTCGTACGCGCCGCGCACCAGGTCGGCGCGGGCCGGGCCGCTGCGCTTCACGGTGGCGGCGTGGTTGCCGCCCGCGACCCAGACCGGGCCGTCGGCGAGATGTTCCAGGCCCTCGCGTGCCACGTCGTCGGGGTCCGCGACGTTCAGCCCGGGGATGTCCATCCGCAGCCCGGCACGTTCCATGGCCGGGGTGCGGGTGATGCCGAGGACGAGTTCGAGCACGTGCACGCCGTGCTCGCCGAGCTCCTGCCAGAGCCCCTCGGCGAAGATCCGGCAGAACGCCTTGACCGCCGAGTAGACGCTGATCTGCGGCTGCCCCAGATAGCCGGCCATCGAGCCGACCAGCAGGACGCCGCCCCGGCCGCGTTCCCTCATCAGCGCGCCGAAGTGATGGACCAGGGCGAGCTGCGCCGTGATGTTGAGGTCGATCACGTCGCGGAACCGGTCCAGGTCGCCGGTCACGAACTCGTGGCCGTAGCTGTTGGCGCCCGCGTTGTAGATCAGCAGGCCGACCTCCAGCTCGTCGGTCACCGCGCGGAGCGTCTCCAGGGCGTCCGGGTCGAGCAGGTCGAGCTGGACGGTGCGGACCTCGACGCCCGTCGCCCGTACCTTCGCCGCGGTCTCGTCGAGCGGTCCGGGCTTGCGGGCGATCAGCACCAGATTGAACCCGGCCTCCGCCAGCAGGTGCGCGAACGACGCGCCCACCCCTTCGGAACCGCCGGCGATCACGGCCCACGGGCCGTACCCGTTCTTGTCGATCACTGTTCCCCGTTCTCCGTCCCGGCGTCGGGCACCGTGACCGCGCCGTCCAGCACCGCTCGCCTGATCGAGTCGGACAGCGCCGCGCACCCCGTGAACGCCTCGCCGTTCGGCCCGTCACCCGGAGCGACGGCACGCCGTTCCAGGCAGGCGTTCACGGACTCGGAGTCCCACTGGATGCTGGTCTGGTGCCAGCTCGCCTTCCGCACTCCCACGGTGGCGCCGCACTGGAGGCAGCTCAGCGGCTGCATGGGGGCGCCGTCGAGCAGCCTGTTGTCCGTGCGGATCGTCATGGTGTCCGGCTCTCCGCGGCCCGCCGCGCCAGGTTCGCCTCGACCTCCTGCTTCCACACCTCGGTCGGCCGGGTGGTGTCGAGCTCGAACTCGAAGCGCTCCACCATCTCCGGCCGGACGTCGGCCACGTCCACGTAGAACTGCTCGTACCAGCGGCGGAGCTGGTAGACCGGCCCGTCCTCCTCGCACAGCAGCGGGTTGTCGATGCGCGTCTTGTGCTTCCAGATCTGCACGTCCTGGTCGAAGCCCCGCAGGATGAAGTCGCCCAGTTTGACGGCCATGGCATCGGCCGCGCCCGCCGGGAGCTTGTCGCTGCGCCGCACGATGATGCCCGAGTGCAGGACGAACGAGTTGGCGTCGATCGGGTAGTGGGCGTTGATCAGGACGGAATGGAGGTCCATGTCGTCGTAGTGGTAGGTCAGGTCGTCGATCATGAACGACGGCCCGTGGTAGGACGCGACCGAGGTGTTGCCGCGCATCTGCGGCTCGCCGTTCTTGGCGGGCGGGCGCGCGTCGGGACGCCCCACGCCCTTCATGATCTGCGTGGCGACCGGGCCCTCGAAGATGTTCTTGAAGTACGTCGGGAACGAGTAGTGCACGTAGAAGAAGTGCGCCATGTCGACGATGTTGTCCACGACCTCGCGGCAGTTGGTGTCGACCACGATCTCTTTCCAGACCCACGTCGTCCACTCGTCGCTGGTGGCGCCCTCGATGCGGGGGATCGTCACCTCGGGCGGCGGCGGGTTGCCCTCCGGGTCGTTCCAGACGAACAGCATGCCGTCCTGGTCCATCGTGGTCCACGCGGAGGTGCGGGCGCGCAGCGGGACGCGGCGCGAGTAGGGGATCTTCTTGCAGCGGCCGTCGCCGCCCCAGCGCCAGTCGTGGAACGGGCAGGCGATCTCGTCACCCTTGATCGTGCCCTGGGACAGGTCGGCGCCCATGTGCCGGCAGTAGGCGTCGAGCACGTTGAGCCTGCCGTCGCCGCTCTGGAAGATCACGAGCTTCTGGCCGAAGGCGTTGACGGTGTGCGGTCTGCCGTCCTTGAACGTCTCCGACAGGCCGAGGCAGTGCCAGCCTCTGGCGAATCGCGTGGGCACCGCTTCCGCCTCGATCGCACGGACGCCGTCGGTGCCGGCTTCTGCTGCAGTCACGTCTATCCAACCCTTCAGGACGCACTTGTCTCCGTTCGTCAACGTAGGAGCTGGAAAGCGCGGCCGGACGATGAGTCCCATTGGGCGGGATGCCCCGGACACGCGGAGCCCGGCGCGACGCACCATCATGGACGTCACCTGGCCGACGAGCGCGACACGGAGCGTCAACACGATGAGTGACGAGGTCCTGGACTTGGTTCGCACGCTACTGCCGAGGTTCGCCGAGCGTGCCCGGTCCACCGACGAGGAGCGGCGGGTCCCGGAGGAGACGATCAGGGAGCTCGTCGACGCCGGGGTCTTCCGGATGCTGCAGCCCAAGCGTCACTCCGGCGCGGAGAGCGACCCGGTGGAGTTCTTCACGGTCGTCCGGGAGATCTCCGCGGTGTGCGGGTCCACCGGCTGGCTGGTCTCCGTGCTCGGGGTGCACGCCTGGCAGCTCGGCCTGTTCGCCGAGGCGGCGCAGGACGAGGTCTGGGGGGACGACCCGGACGTGCTGGTGTCGTCGTCGTACGCGCCCGTCGGCCGGTTGACGCCCGTGGAGGGCGGTTACCGGGTATCCGGCCGGTGGCGGTTCTCCTCCGGGTGCGAGCACGCCTCCTGGGCGCTGATCGGCGGCCTGGTCGTGGGCGAGCAGGGCAGGCCGGTGGACTTCATGACCGTGCTGGTGCCCCGTGCCGAATACGTGATCGAGGACGTCTGGGACGTCATCGGGCTGCGCGGGACGGCCAGCAACGACATCCTCGTGGAGGACGTGTTCGTGCCCGACCACCGCGCCATGCGCAACTACGAGCAGGCGCAGCTGCGCGGCCCCGGCCAGAAGGTCAACACCGGGCCGCTCTACCGGATGCCGTTCGGCAGCATGTTCACGACCACGATCACCGCCCCCGTGATCGGCATGGCGGCCGGCTGCTACCGGTCGTACGTCACCGCGATGCGCGACCGGGTCCGCCTCAGCCTGGGCGGCGGCCGGTTCGCCGAGGACCCGTTCGCGCAGGTCGCGGTGGCGCGGGCCGCGTCGGAGATCGACGCTGCCGTCCTGCAGACCGACCGCAACATCCGCGAGCTGTACGAGCACACCGTCAGGGGCGAGCCGATCCCCATGGAGCTGCGGCTGCGCGCGCGCAGGGACCAGGTCCGCGCCACCGAGCGGGCACTGGAGGCGATCGACATCCTGTTCAAGACCGCCGGCGGGAGCTCGCTCAGCCGCGGCAACCCCATCGAGCGCGCCTGGCGCGACGCGCACGCGGGCAGCGTGCACGTCGCCAACGACGTCGAGCGGGCCCTCGCGATGTACGGCAAGGGCGAGTTCGGCCTGTCCATCGAGGCCGACCTGGTCTGACGGGTTCGCCGGGGATCCGGTGGCCCGGGCAGCGGTCCGGCGCGACCCGGTCCCGCCTGGTGAGGCCGGACCGCGTCGCGCCGGGAGACCGGAGGAGAGTCAGCAGGTGGTGGGCGGGGTCTGTCCGGCGAGGATCGTCCTGGTGAAGGCCAGGGCGTCGTCGAAGGATCTCGGAACCGCGCCCCGGTGGTCGGCGCCGTCGTACACCCGGTAGGTGATCTTCGGTGCCCGCCCGCACAGGTCGGCCACGATCAGGTCCGTCGTCTGCTTGGGCACCAGGCCGTCGTGCGTGCCCTGGGCGACCAGGGTCGGCACCGCGACCCGGAGGCCGACGGGTTCCTGCGCCCGCAGATAGGCGGTGAGCGGGGCCAGGTCGGCGCCCGTCCTGATCACCTGGTCGACGGGGGTGACCGCGGCCACCTCGCGTACCTGGGCCACGCAGGCCGTGCGGGCGGCCGCGAGCAGGGGCCGCATCTCGTCCGTCAGGATCTCCTCGGGCTTGACGGCCGGCTCGGCGGCCGAGGCGCCGATGAGGATCGTGGGCAGGAAGGCCAGGGCGTCCACCGGCGCGGGCAGGTTGTCCCGGAAGTAGGGCACCGTCTGGCTGAGCCCCCACCCGCCCGGGGCGATCGACACCGCGCCGCGCAGCCGCGTCCCCTTGCCCGTGTCGTTCGCGGCGGCCGTGAACAGCGCGGCGTGCCCGCCCTGGCTGTGCCCCACCGTGAACCAGTCACGCCCGACCCGATGGTCCACCCCGCGCGCCGCGCGCACGATGTCGATCACGGTGTTGGCGGCGCTGCGGCTGTTCATGTACGGGTGCTCGCCCGGCGTGCCGAGCCCTTCGTAGTCGGTCTGCACCACGGCGAAGCCACGGGCGACCCAGGCGTCGAGCGTGGGCCGCATCGCGGACACGTAGGCGTGCGCCGGCCCGTTCTCGTCGTCCTTCGAGGGGGCGCAGACGTCGGCCGTCCCGGTCGTGCCGTGCGCCCAGCTGATCACCGGCCAGCCGCCGCGCGGCGGCGCCGTCTTCGGCACCGACACCGTGCCGGAGACCACGACGCGCCTGCCGGTGGCGCCCTCGGAGAGGTAGGTGACGGACCAGGTGCGCGCCGCGCTCGGCAGCGCCGCCCCGCCCTTCAGCGGGCGGGCGGTCAGCAGCTTGCCACGCGGGCCGGAGACCGCCGGGACCCGCGCGCCCTCGGCGGCGTTCCCGGCACCGCCGAGGGCGGTGGTCGCGCCGGTGGGGGCGGCTGCGGTGCCGGTCGACGTCGCCGAGGCCGCGGGTGTCGTGGCCGCCGCCACGGTCAGGGTGGCCAGGGCCACCGCCGTCGCGCGTCGCAGTAACGCGGTGGTACGGGGGGATTTCATTGATGATCCTTCCGAGGGGTGCCGGTCCCGGCCATGTCGTGCACCGCCCGATAGGCGAACACCATGGCCGAGCCGATGGGGATGCCCGGGCCGGGGTAGCAGCGGCCGGCGAACGACGCGCTGGTGTTGCCCGCGGCGTACAGGCCGGGGATCGGCCGGTCGTCCCGGTCGAGCACTCTGGCGTCCGGGTCGGTGCGCAGGCCGCCCTTGGTGCCGAGGTCGCTGAGGACCATGCGCGCGGCGTAGAAGGGCGGCCGGTCCACCGGGACCAGGCACGGGTTGGCGTCCGGCGAGGCGCCGGTGAAGAACCGGTCGTAGGGGTCCTCGCCCCGGTGGAAGTCCTCGTCGACGCCGGCGGCGGCGAAGCCGTTGAAGCGTCCGACGGTGGCCGTCAGGGCGTCGCCCGGCACGCCGATCAGCTCGGCCAGCTCGGCCAGGCTGCCGGCCCGCACCCAGGTGCCCGCCGCGAGGTGCTCCTCCGCCGGACGTCCGGGCACCGTGATGGCCGGCAGCCGCCCGCCGGCACGGGAGTCGAAGATCAGGTACGCGGGCACGCGGCCGGGCCCGGCGGCCATCTCGCGGCCCATCCGGTCGTACGGCAGTGACTCGTTGGCGAACCTTCGGCCCGACGCGTCCACCATGAGCCCGCCGTGGAAGCCCAGCGTGAAGGCGGCCCCGCCGTCCGGCTGGGCGACGCCGGGGCACCACCATGCCTCGTCCATCAGGCCGGTCGCGGCGCCGATCGCGGTGGCGGCCAGGAGCGGCTCGCCGGTGTTGGCGCCGCGCGGGGCCATCGTCCATCCGGCGGCGCCGGGGACGCCGTTCTTCTCGCGCATCGTGTCGTTGCCCTCGAAGCCGCCGGCGGCCAGCAGGACGCCCCGGGCGGCGCGCAGCCGTACCGGACCGTCGGCCGTGTCAGCCTCGACCCCGGTCACCCGGCCGTCCTCGACGATCAGGCGGGTGACGGAGGTGCCGGTGCGCACAATGCCGTTCCCCGTGGTGACCAGGGCGAGCAGCAGCCGGCCGATGAGTGCCCGGCCGGCCGACAGCGGCCCCTCGGGGTGGCCGAGGCCCGCGCGGTCGCGTTCCACCGGCGGGCGGACCAGCCCGGCGAGCTCGCCGATTTGCTCGGCGGGCAGGTCGAGCGGCACGAAGGAGCGTCCGGCGGCCGACCGGCCCGGCGCGGCGAAGTAGTCGGGGAACGGCCGGAACGCGAACTCGATGGCCGGGTCGCGCTCCAGGAACGCGACGACCTCCGGCGCGCTCTCCAGGAACGCCTCGCGCCGCTCGGCCTCCGCCTCGCCCAGCAGCGCCGTGAGGTAGGCGCGTGCCGAATCCGTCGAGTCGCCGATGCCGGCCCGCTCCTGCACCTGGCTGCCCGGCAGCCACACGGCCGCGCCCGCATAGGCGGACGTGCCGCCCACCAGCGCCGTCTTCTCCAGCACAGCCGTGCGCAGCCCACGCCCCGCCGCGGCGAGCGCGCCGGTCAGAGCCCCGGCGCCGGACCCGGCCACCACCACGTCGTACTCGTCATCCCACGGCTCGGCGCCCGTCATGACCGTCCTCCTGCCGATCGCTGATCACGCTGCCCCCAGGCAAGCGCAGCGCAGGGGGTGGCGGCGGCTCCGTCCCACTCACCGGTATGGACGATTGGCGGTGGGGCCGGTGGCCGTGTGTATCGTCGTTCCGACACCAGACGAACCAGGGGGAAATGTGCCACGAATCGCCGAGGTCAGAGCGCCGGCGGAGCCCAGCTCGCCGGAGCAGCGGGCCCGGCACGTGCGCATTCTGCGGGCCGCCGCCCACATCGGGGCCGAGAAGGGGCTCGACCGGGTTCAGATGCAGGAGGTGGCCAAGGCCGCCGGCGTGGCCATCGCCACGCTCTACCGCTACTTCCCCTCCAAGACCCACCTGTTCACCGCCGTCATGGCCGAGCACGTCGACCGGTTCGGCGACGCCGTGGGGCGCCCCAAGCCGGGCGCCAGCCCGGAGGACACCATCGGCGACGTGCTCGTGCTGGCCAGCAGGCAGTTCCTGCGCAGGCCCGCGCTCGCGCTCGCGATGCTCACCTCCGCCAACGTGGCCAACGCCGCCGCGGTCGCCGACGCCGGCCGGATCGACGCGAGCTTCCGCCAGATCGTGCTGCGCTCGCTCGGCATCGACGACCCGACCGTCATGGACATCACACTGGTGCGGTTGCTCATGCAGTGCTGGTACGGCGTGCTGCAGTCGACGCTCAACGGCCGGAACTCGATCCCCGACGCCGAGAGCGACATCCGGATCGCCTGCCGGCTGCTGCTCGCCTCGCGTTCGAACGCCGCCGCGCCTTCTCGCTGAACACGCCTTCTCGTTGAACGTGCCCTCCCACTGAACGTGCCCTCCCACTGAACGTGCCCTCCCACTGAACGTGCCCTCCCACTGAACGTGCCCTCCCGTTGAACGTGCCCTCCCGCTGAACGGGATGCCGCCGTCGTCGCGGTTCTCGCGCGGATAGCGTGCCGTGACGCGACGACGGAGGGCTGGTAGTGAACCGATTCGACGGGGTGAAGTTCCTGCTCACGGGCGCCGGATCGGGCATCGGGCGAGCCGCCGCGATCCGGCTCGCCGCGGAGGGCGCGTCGATCTTCGCGCTCGACCGGGGCAAGGAGGGCCTGGCGGAGACCGCGGGGCTGGTGGCCGGGCCTGGCCGGTTCGTCCCGTACGTCGCCGACGTGACCGACGAGCAGGCGGTCGTCGAGGCCGTGGCGGCGGCGTCCGCCGAGCTGGGCGGGATCGACGTCCTGGTCAACGTCGCGGGGATCCACCGGACGACGCCGATCGAGACGCTGACGGTCGCCGACCTCAATCTGCTGTTCTCGGTCAACCTGGTCGGCACCGCGCTGCTGTGCCGCGAGGCGCTGCGTCACCTGCCCGACCGGACCGGCGTCATCGTGAACGTCGCCTCGTCGGCCGCCACGCAGGGCACTCCGTACATGACGGCCTACTCGGCGTCCAAGGGCGCCGTGCTGAGCTTCTCGCTGAGCCTGGCGGCCGAGCTGGCAGGGCGCGGGATCCGGGTGGTCCCGATCTCGCCCGGCACCGTGGCGACCCCGCTGACCAGCGGTCTCGAGTTCCCCGAGGGGCTCGACCTCCGTTACTTCGGCAGGATCCGCTCGCTGTTCGGCAGCGCCGGCCCGGAGCAGATCGCGGGGGTCATCGCGTTCGCCGCCTCGACGGACGCCGGCTACCTGACCGGGGCCGAGATCCTGGTGGACGGCGGGTCCGGCACCTGAGGGCCTGACGAGCTCGTCCAAAACGTCCAGGAGTGACGTCAAGGAGTGACGTCAAGGAGTGAACATCAAGGAGTGAACGACGTGCGACGCAAGATCGTGGTGACGGGGTCGGCCTCGGGCATCGGCAAGGCGCTGGCCACCTCCCTGCGGGAGCGGGGCGACGAGGTGATCGGCGTCGATCTCAAGGACGCCGACGTGTGCGCCGACCTGTCCACCCCGGAAGGCCGCGGGAAGGCCGTCGAGTCCGTGCTGGGCCTGACCGGTGGCGTGCTGGACGGCGTGGCCGCCTGCGCCGGAGTGGCCGGGATGACCGTGCAGACGGTAAGGGTCAACTTCTTCGGCGTGACCGCGCTTCTGGAAGGTCTGCGCCCGGCGCTCGCCCAGGCCCCCAGGCCGCGGGCGGCGGTGGTCGCCTCCATCGCCGCCGTCCAGCCGGTCGATCCGGAGGTGGTGCGCGCCTGTCTCGACGACGCCGAGCCGGAGGCGGTGACGCTGGCCGAGCGCGCCATGGAGCGCGGCGACGGCTGGCGGCTGTATCCGTCGTCGAAGTCCGCGCTGGCCCGCTGGCTGCGCGGGCGGGCCGTCACCCCCGACTGGGCCGGGTGCGGCATCCCGCTCAACGCGGTGGCGCCCGGCATCGTGCTCACGCCGATGTCGGCGCCCCTGTTCGAGGACGAGGCGATGCGCAAGGTCATGGACGAGGCGGTGCCCATGCCGCTGAACGGCCACGCCGAGCCCGAGGTGATCGCCGACGCGCTGCGCTGGCTGATCGGCCCGGAGAACTCCCACATCACCGGGCAGATCATCTTCGTCGACGGCGGTGCGGAGGCGACCCTGCGCGGGCCGGATCAGTTCTGACCGTCCCGCTACGGCGCGGGGCGACCCTGCGCGGCCGGATCAGTTCTGACCGTCCCGCGAACGCGCGGGGGCGACCCCGCGCGGGCCGGATCAGGTCCGGCCGTCCCGCGACGGGCGCCCCCCGACAGGGGCGCCCGTCCGGTCAGCGCTGGGTCTCCGTGGTGTCCAGCGCGGCCACGCCGTAGGCGGCATAGGTCCGGTACGGGTCGCGCCCGCTGAAGTACGGCGTGAGCAGCGCGTCCAGCTCGCGCGTGGAGAAGACCCCGTCGGCCGCGGTGAACTTCTGCTCCACGACTGGGGCGGCCATCAGCGCGACCATGTCGCCGTACACGACGAAGACCTGGCCGTTGATCTCCTCGGCGGCGGGGGAGGCGAGGTAGCTCACGAACGTGCCCACCCGCTCGGGGGCGAGGATGTCCAGCGCGCCCGCCGCGCGGCCGTCGCCGAACACGTCCGCCGTCATGCCGGTGCGGGCCCGGGGGCAGATCGCGTTGGCCCGCACCCCGTACCTCGACAGGCCCTGGGCGGTCGACAGGGTCAGCGCGACGATGCCGGCCTTGGCGGCGGAGTAGTTGGGCTGTCCGGCGGAGCCGAAGAGGAACGCCTCGGAGGAGGTGTTGATCACCCGGCCGTAGACCGGGCCGCCCGCCGCCTTGCTCGCCGCCCGCCAGTGGACGGCCGCGGCCCGGGAGACCGAGGCGTGCCCCTTGAGGTGGACGCGGACGACGTCGTCCCAGTCGGACTCGGTCAGGTTGAACAGCATCTTGTCGCGGAGCACGCCCGCGTTGTTGACCAGGATGTCGAGGCCGCCGAAGGTCTCGACCGCCGTGCCGACCAGTTTGTCGCCCAGGGACCAGTCGCCGACGTCGCCGCGCACCGCGACGGCCTCCCTGCCGAGCGCCCTGATCTCGTCGGCGACCTCGTCGGCGGCCGGGCCCATGTCGTTGACGACGACGTTCGCGCCGTGCGCGGCGAGTGCCAGCGCCTCGCTGCGTCCCAGGCCCGCGCCCGCGCCGGTGACGACGGCGGTCCTGCCCTCCAGGCCGGTGTTCGAACTCATTCTGTGGCTCCTGCTCGGTCGGCTCGTCTGGCCAGGCGAAACTAGTATTCATTCTGTTTTTTCCCAAGTGGGCGTCCCGTTGAGTGGACGCGGGCGGTAGCACTCCAGACTCGCCGCCGGAGGGGCGGGCGTGGAGGTCGCGCGGACCACTCAGCGGGACTCGTGCAAGGGAAAAATAGAAATTTATTCTAGCCTCGGCCGCACCAAGGTTGATCGTGGCCACCCCCGCTAACGAGGAGAAACAATGGCTGAGGCCGTCATCGTCGACGCGGCACGGACGCCGGTGGGCAAGCGCTATGGCGTGCTGTCGGGGCTGCACCCCGCCGAACTGCTCGGCATCGCCCAGAAAGGGCTGCTGGCGCGCACCGGGATCGCGCCCGACGCGATCGGGCAGGTGATCGGCGGCTGCGTCACCCAGGCGGGCGAACAGTCGAACAACGTGACCCGGCAGGCCTGGTTGCACGCCGGCCTGCCGTACACGACCGCGTGCACCAGCGTCGACTGCGCCTGCGGATCCTCGCAGCAGGCGGTGCACCTCGTCGCGGGGCTGATCGCGTCCGGCGCCATCGACGCCGGCATCGGCTGCGGCGTCGAGTCGATGAGCCGGGTCTTCCTCGGTCAGGCGCTCACCCCCGAGACCGGCAGCCCCCGCCCGGACTCGTGGTCCATCGACCTGCCCGACCAGTTCACCGCGGCGGAGCGGATCGCCCGCAAGCGGGGCCTGACCCGCGCCGACGTCGACGCGCTGGGCCTGCGCTCGCAGCGGCTCGCCGCGCGGGCGTGGGCCGAGGGACGCTTCGACGGGCAGATCATCGAGGTCGAGGCGCCCGTGATGGGCGCCGAGGGCCCGACCGGCGAGACCGCCGTGATCACCCGCGACCAGGGGCTGCGCGAGACGACCGCCGAGGGCCTGGCCAAGCTCAACCCCGTCCTCCCCGACGGCATCCACACCCCCGGCAACACCTCGCAGATCAGCGACGGCGCGGCGGCCGTGCTGCTGATGTCGGCGGACCGGGCCCAGGCGCTCGGCCTGCGGCCGCGGGCCCGGATCGTGGCCTCCGGCATGGTCGGCTCCGACCCCTACTACCACCTCGACGGGCCGGTCGACGCGACCGAGCACGTGCTCCGCAAGGCCGGCATGTCGCTCGCCGACATCGACCTGGTCGAGATCAACGAGGCCTTCGCCTCGGTCGTGCTCTCCTGGGCGCAGGCGCACGACGCCGACCTGGACAAGGTCAACGTCAACGGCGGTGCCATCGCCCTCGGGCACGCGGTCGGCTCCACCGGCGCCCGCCTGATCACCCAGGCAGTGGACGAGCTCGAACGGTCCGGCAAGGCGACCGCCCTGATCACCATGTGCGCCGGCGGCGCCCACGCCACCGCCACCATCATCGAACGGATCTGACCCGCATGACCATCGGACTGACCGAGGAGCATCGCGACCTGCGCGACGCGGTGCGCGCCTTCGCCACCCGTGAGATCACACCGGAGGTGGTACGCGCGGCGGTCGACGCCAAGCGCGAGGAGCTCCCGGCCTTCTGGCCGGCGCTCGCCGAGCAGGGGCTGCTCGGCCTGCACCTGCCCGAGGCCGACGGGGGAGCGGGCTACGGCCTGCTCGAACTCGCCGTCGTCGCCGAGGAACTGGGCCGCTGGGTCGCCCCCGGGCCCTTCCTGCCCACCGCGCTGGCCGGAGCCGTGCTGTACCGCGCCGGACACCGGGCCCACCTGGCCGAGCTGGCCTCGGGCACCACGATCGGCGCGGTCGGCCTGCGGCCGGGCGGGCTCACGCTCAGCCGGGACGACACGGGGCGGCTGTCCCTCTCCGGCGGCTCCGAGCCCGTCATGGGCGGCCACGTCGCCGACCTGTTCGTGCTCCCCGCCAAGGACGCCCGGGACGCCCGGGACCGTCAGGAGGACCCGGACGCCCTGGACGGCCGGGATGCCTCGGGTGCCCTGGAGGCCCCGGGCGGCTCGGGTGACCTGGACCGCCCGGGCGGGTCGGGCGGTATCGCGACGGTGTGGGTGGTGGTGGCCCGTGCCTCGGTCGAGGTCGAGGATCTGCCCGGCCACGATCTGACCCGCAGGCTGTCGCGGGTCACCGCCGCGGACCTCACCGTCGCCCCCGGCGACGTGCTGACCGGCCTCACTCCCGACGACGTGTCCGACCTGGCAGCGGTTCTGTTCGCGGCCGAGGCCTCCGGCATCGCCGACCGGGCCACCGCGACCGCCGCCGACTACGCCAAGGTGCGCCACCAGTTCGGCCGCCCGATCGGCCAGTTCCAGGGCGTCAAGCACCGCTGCGCCCGGATGCTGGTGCGCGCCGAGCAGGCCAGGGTCTGCGCCTGGGACGCCGCCCGCGCCGCCGACCGCATCGGCCACGGGGAGGGCGCCGCGACCGGCACCGCTGACGCCGTTGACGGCACGGGCCGGGCGGAGGCTTCGCTAGCCGCCGCCGTCGCGGGCGCGACCAGCGTCGAGGCCGCCTTCGCCACCGCCAAGGACTGCATCCAGACGCTCGGTGGCATCGGCTTCACCTGGGAGCACGACGCGAGCCTCTACCTGCGGCGCGCCCAGACCCTGCGCATCCTGCTCGGCCCCACGCCGTGGTGGCTGCGCCGGGTGGCCCGCCTCACCCTGGACGGCGTGCGCCGCGGCCTCGGCGTCGAACTGCCGCCCGAGGCCGAGGACGTCCGCGCCCGGATCCGCGCCGAGCTGCGGCCCGCGCTGGACCTCACCGGCCAGGAGCGGCTGGCCTACCTCGGCGAGCACGGCTACGCGGCCCCGCACCTGCCCGCCCCCTGGGGCAAGGGCGCCGACGCGGTCACCCAGCTGGTGATCGCCGAGGAGATGCGCTCGGCCGGGCTCCAGGCCGCCGCCCTGATCATCGGCGCCTGGGTGGCGCCGACCCTGATCGCGCACGGGGACGCCGCGCAGCAGGAGAGGTTCCTGCCCGCGACGATGCGCGGTGACCTCGTCTGGTGCCAGCTGTTCAGCGAGCCGGGCGCCGGCTCCGACCTGGCCGCGCTCACCACCCGCGCCGAGAAGGTCGAAGGCGGCTGGAAGGTCACCGGCCAGAAGGTCTGGACCTCCATGGCCCGCGAGGCGCACTGGGGCATCCTGCTGGCCAGGACCGACCCGTCCGTGCCGAAGCACCGGGGCCTGTCGTACTTCCTGCTCGACATGCGCAGCCCCGGCCTCGACATCCGGCCGCTGCGCGAGCTGACCGGTGACACGCTGTTCAACGAGGTGTTCCTGGACGAGGTGTTCATCCCGGACGAGATGCTCGTCGCCCGGCCGGGCGACGGCTGGAAGCTGGCCCGCACCACCCTGGCCAATGAGCGGGTCTCCCTGTCGCACGACTCCTCGCTCGGCAGCGGGGGAGAGGCCCTGCTCGACCTCGCGGCGGCCGCGCCGCACGAGATGGACGACGAGCGGCTGACGCGACTCGGCGCCATCCTGTGCGACGCCCAGTCGGGCGGGCTCCTCGGCCTGCGCACCACGATGCGGTCGCTGACCGGGCAGCAGCCCGGCGCGGAGTCCAGCGTGGCCAAGTTCATCGGCGTCGAGCACGTACAGGAGGTCTGGGAGACCGCGATGGACTGGCTCGGCACGGCCTCCATCACGGGTGAGCGCGGTGAGCTCCCCGGCGCGGCCTGGCGGTTCCTCAACGCCCGGTGCATGTCGATCGCCGGTGGCACCACCGACGTGCAGCTGAACATCATCGGCGAACGGCTGCTCGGCCTGCCCCGAGACCCGGAGCCGGTCGCGCCGGCCGGGACCGCGTCATGAGCCGGGAAATGCCCCCCGAACGGCCCGAGCTCACCGCGACGCCGCGCAACAAGGGCGTGGACGAGGCGGTGGCCGCGGCCCGGCGGGTGATCGCCGCGCTGCTGCACGCGGGCGATCGCTCAGCCGCCGAGATGTCGACGATGGCGGAGCGGTTGAACGCCGTCGCCGACCATCTGGAGGAGCACGCGCCCGCCGTGGAGGAGCGGATGGTCGACATGTGGCGGGGCGAGGGCGTGACCCGGCACGACCCCGTGACCGGGCCGGAGAACGCGCTCGCCCCGCCGCTGCACCTGCACGGCAGGGAGGATGGCTCCATCGAGGGCGTCGTCGTCCTGGGCATGCCCTACCAGGGGCCGCCCGGCTACGTGCACGGCGGCGTCTCGGCGCTGCTGCTCGACCACACGCTGGGCGTGGCCAACCACTGGGCGGGGCCGTCCGGGATGACGGCGGAGCTGACGTTGCGCTACCACCGGCCGACCCCCCTGTTCGAGTCGCTGACCGTGACGGGACGGCAGGTCTCCGTGGACGGGCGCAAGATCAGGACCGCCGGCACGATCAGCGCGGGCGGGGAGGTCGTCGTCAGCGCCGAGGGCCTGTTCATCGACAAGCAGCTACCGCGTCCGCGCTGACGGACTCGCTGTCGGGCCCGCTGTCGGGCCCGCTGTCGGGCCCGGAAGAGCCCAGGCCGTCCCGGACGGCCTGGGCTCTTCGCGTGGCGGCGGCGGGTCAGTCCGACGCGACGGAGCGCTCGACCTCGCCCCGGATCACCTTGCCCGTCGGGTTGCGGGGGAGTGGTTCGGTGGTGATGCGCCACCGGGACGGGACCTTGAAGTAGGCCAGCCGCTCCCGCGTGTACGCGGCCAGCTCCTCCTCGCCGGTGGGCCGCCCGGCGGCGGTGACGACGACGGCCGTGACCTCCTGCCCCAGGTCGGCGTGGGGGGTGCCGATGACGACGCACTCCAGCACGCCGGGGTGCTCGGCCAGGACGTTCTCCACCTCGGCCGGGTAGACGTTCTCCCCGCCGCGCAGGATCAGGTCGGAGCGGCGGGTGGTGAGCCGCAACCGGCCCTGCTCGATCACGCCGATGTCGCCGGTGTGCAGCCAGCGGTCCTCGCGGATGGCCCGCGCCGTGGCCTCCGGATCCTCCCAGTAGCCGAGCATGACGAACGGGCTGCGGACGCAGATCTCGCCCTCCTCGCCCTCGGGCAGCGCCTTGCCCTCGGGGTCGCGGACCTCCACCCGTACGGTCGTGATCGGCCGGCCCAGCGTGCCCGGCGCCTCCGCCAGGTCCATGGGGCTCGCGGCGGCCACCGCGGTCGACGTCTCCGTCAGGCCGTAGCTGTCGACCAGGGCCTGCCGCGCCACCGGGAACGCCGCGCGCAGCCGCTCCTTGAAGGCGGGTGACGACGGCGCGGACGCCAGCGCGAAGGAGGTCAGCGAGGACAGGTCGTACGTGCTCAGGTCGCCGTGCTCGATCAGCCGCTTGGCCATCGTGGGCACCGCGCCCCAGTTGGTGACCCGCTCCTTCTCGATCAGGCGCAGCACCCGGTCCACGTCGAAGGCGCCCTCGTGCAGGATGACGGCGCTGCCGTTCGCCAGCCGCGGCACGGCCAGGTTGTGCAGGCTCGCGATGTGGAACAGCGGCAGGACCAGCAGGTAGCGCCGGTCCATCGGGTCGGTCGGGTCGCCGAACGCGCGGAGCAGCGCGTCGTTCATGCGGTGGTACTCGACGACCGACGTCAGGTTGCGATGCGAGTGCGTGGCGCCCTTCGGCCGGCCCGAGGTGCCGCTCGTGTAGAGGATGACCGCCGGGTCGTCGTCGCCGGCGTCGTACGGGGCCAGCGGCTCGTCCGGGTGCAGGCGGGCCAGCCGGGGGATGTCCTCCTCCAGCGTCAGGACCGTGGCGCGGTCGCCGACCGCCGCCGCCCGCTTGGCGTCGGCGATGACCAGCTTGGGCGTGGTGTGGCCCAGGGCGAACTCGGTCTCCCGGGGAGACCACCAGGCGTTGTAGCCCACCGCGATCGCGCCGACGGCCACCGTCGCCCAGAAGGACAGGATCCAGCCGGGGGAGTTGGCCGCGTCGATGGCGACCCGGTCACCCGGCCGGACGCCGTGGTCCTCGCGCAGCGCCCTGGCCAGCGAGGCGACCTGACGCGCGTGCCCGGCGAAGCTCAGCCGGCCGTCGGCGGTCACGATGTAGTCGCGCTCGCCGAACCGGACGGACTCCGCCAGCACCTCCCCGAGGTTGCGCCGGCGGTTCGCGAACACCGTCATGCGGGCGCCGAGCACCTCCTCCTCGGCGAGTTCGAACTCGCCGCCCGGTCCGGTGAGGCGTGTCATGATCTCCATCGCCGCGGTTCTCGGATCTGTCGGCGTGCCCATCAGCTCCCTCTCCCACCGGCGCGTCGCTACGCCGGTGTGCCTTCTGGCCGCTCATTCTGTCCACCCGCGGTCACTGCGGGGCGCGGCTCCCGCTCAGCGGGATCGTGTGACGGGGACCACATCGCACCGTGTCCTTTTCGTGATTGTCAAGGGACTCCCGGTGAGCGGGACAGCCCATCTCCGGGAGAGCGAGGTCACATCACTATGGCGGCCATCGCCGATGGAACGGGACACGCCATGGGAATTCTCGCCGCGAAAGTCGCGATCGTCACAGGAGCCGGCCAGGGAGTGGGACAGGGCATCGCCCTCGCTCTCGCCGGTGAGGGCGCGGCCGTCGCGGTGCTCGGACGCACGATGGACAAGCTCGAATCGACCTGCGCGCTCGTCCGCGAGCGGGGCGGGACGGCGGAGCCGTTCCTGTGCGACGTGACCGGCACCGAGGCGATCCCGGCCGTGGTCGACGACGTGGTGGCGCGGTTCGGCGGGGTGGACATCCTCGTCAACAACGCCTACTCCGGCTCCTACGGCCCGTTGCTGTCGATGAGCGACGACGCGTTCCAGAAGGGCTTTCGCAGCGGCCCGTTCGCCGCCTTCGCGTTCATGAAGGCGTGTCACCCGCACCTGAAGCGGCGCGGCGGCGGCAGCATCGTCAACCTGGTGACCTCGGCCATGGTCCGGTGGGACCCGTCCACCTACGGCGCCTACGCCGCGGCCAAGCAGGCGCTGCGCTCGCTGACCCGTACGGCTGCGGCCGAGTGGGGCCGCGACGGCATCCGCGCCAACAACATCGCCCCGCACGCCCTGTCCCCGGGCCTGAAGTGGTGGACGGAGACCAACCCCGAAGAGGCGGAGGAGTTCCGCAGCACGATCCCGCTCGGCCGCATCGGCGACTGCGAGGCCGACATCGGCCGGGCCGTGGTCGCGCTGGTGGGCCCGGACCTGCGATATCTGACCGGCGCGACCGTGCCGCTCGACGGTGGTCAGGCCAACTTCGGCTGACCCGCACATCCCCCAGACACCGCCGCGGTCGGGCGGTCATGAAAGGAGAGAGATCGCATGGAAGTGAAGGCGATCACCCGTTTGGCGGCCGGTGCCCTGGCACTGGTGACGCTCGCGGCCTGCGCGAGCGAACGCGGGGCCGCGCCGGAGGCCACGGCCGCCGCCGGGCAGCCGTCGGCCGCCGCGAGCCAGGAGACGTTCGGCACGCTGCAGTCACCCTGCGGGCCGGGCAGCGCCAAGGGGGCGACCGACCAGGGCGTCACCGACACCGGCATCACCATCGGCTTCGGCGACGACCGGGGCTTCCCCAAGGCGCCCGGCCTGTCCAAGGAGATGGGCGACGCGGTCGGTGCCATGATCAAGTGGTGCAACGGCCAGGGCGGCATCAACGGCCGTAAGATCACCGGCAACCAGTACGACGCCGCCTACATGCAGGCCGCCACCGTCATGCAGAAGGCCTGCAAGCAGGACTTCATGCTGGTCGGGCACGGCTTCGCGCTGGACGAGGCGGCCGAGCAGTATCGCGTCGGCTGCAAGCTGCCCATGGTCGCCGGCTACACCGTCGGCCCGAACGCCGCCATGGGCCCGATGAAGTTCGAGCCCGTCCCCTACCCGGTGGACCACTTCAACGCCGCGCCGCTGCGCGTGGCCGCCAAGACGTTCCCCGGCTTCTCCAGCGACGTCGACCTGATCACCTCCACCTCGCCGGCGGTCATGGCGGGCAGCAAGAAGATCGAAGCCGCCATGAAGAGCATCGGCGTCACGCCCAAGAAGTGCGGCGTCCAGCTCAACAACGAGGGCGACCCCAGCTACGTGCCGTTCGCCGAGAAGTTCAAGTCGTGCGGCGTCAAGGCGCTGTGGACCTCCAAGTCGCCCGACCCCGCCTCCTTCAGCCTGCTGGAGGCGCTGGACCGGGTCGGCGCAGACCCGACGCTGGTCTTCGAGGCGACCTGGTACAGCCAGACCGTCGCCAAGTGGAACGCCGCCGGCCAGGGCGACAACCTGCACGCCGGCCTGATCTTCCAGCCGTTCGAGAACGCCGGCCAGGTGCCGGCGGTCAAGAAGTATCTCGACCTGGTCAACGCCGAGAGCGGCAAGACCGCGCTGCTCGGCATGCAGGCGACCTCGGCGTTCCTGCTCTGGGCCACGGCGGCCAAGGACTGCGGCTCCGACCTGACCCGCCAGTGCATGGTCAACAAGCTCAGCCAGGTGCACGAGTGGACCGGCGGCGGCCTGCACGCCCCGACCGACCCGGGCGGCAACCTGCCGGCCTCCTGCTCGCTGATGGTGAAGCTCACCGGCTCGACGTACAAGCAGGTCGCCCCGGCGACCGTCGGCGAGTTCGACTGTGACCCGAGCAACGTGATCAAGACGGACCCGTCCACGTGGGGCACCAAGCTCGGTGAGGACCGGATCGCCACCACCTTCCTGACCGCCGACGTGATCAAGCCGCAGGGCTGATCACCTCCCCGCGCCGCGGACCGGCCCGCCCGCCGGTCCGCGGCCTTCCAGCCGTCCAGAGCAAGGGCAGCGCATGACCACGTTCCTGACCTTCACCCTCCTGGGGCTCGTCCTCGGGGCGGTGTACGCCATCGCGGCCTCCGGGCTGGTCCTGACGTACAACACCTCCGGGATCTTCAACTTCGCCCATGGCGCCCAGGCCATGCTCGGCACGTTCCTCTACTGGCAGCTCGCCCACGGCTGGGGCTGGCCGGTCTGGCTGGCGCTGATCGTCGTGGTGGGCGTCGTCGGGCCCCTCATGGGCGCCGCGCTCCATGCCGTGATCATGAAGGGACTGCGGGACACCGCGGACGTGACCAGGATCGTGGTCACCGTCGCGATCATGCTCGGCATGGTGTTCCTGTCGCAGTGGCTCTGGCACCCGGAGGAGGCCAGGGTCGTCGAGATGTTCTTCGGCGCCAACGCCAAGGTCGAGTTCCTCGGCGTCGTCGTCCGGGTCCACGAGATCATCTGCCTGCTCGTGGCGGCCGCCATCGCCGTGGGCCTGCGCATGCTCTTCACCCGCAGCCGTGTCGGCCTCGTCATGCGGGGCACCGTCGACGACCCCGACCTGATCCGGCTCAACGGGCACAACCCCGACCGGGTGGCCGCGCTCTCCTGGGCGATGGGCTCGACCCTCGCCGTGCTGGCGGGCATCCTCATCACGCCGATCGGCGGCGGCGCGCTGGAGGCCAACGCGCTCACGCTGCTCGTCATCGACGCGTTCGCCGCCGCGATGTTCGGCCGGCTGCGCAGCATCCCGCGCACCTTCGTCGGCGCGATGGTGCTCGGCCTGGCCGCGACGTACGTCACCGCCTACTTCCCGACCGACTGGACCTGGGCCGGCAACCTCCGCGTCTCACTCCCGATGATCATCCTGTTCGTGGTGCTCGTCCTGCTGCCCCAGGACCGGCTGCGCGGCGCCGCCATCCGGACCCGCGAACGCTACCGGGTCCCGACCGTGCGCCGGGCCGTGGTCTGGGGCGCCGTCCTGGTGGCGGCCGTCGTCCTCCTCATGCCGCTCATGGAGGACACCTCGATCACCACGTTCGGGCTGGGCATGACGTTCGCGATCATCGCGCTCTCGCTCACCCTGCTGACCGGCTACGCGGGAGAGCTGAACCTCGCGCCGCTCGCCTTCGGCGCGGTCGCCACCATCGTCGCCTTCCACTTCGGCATCACCGGCACCGGGCTGGCCGCCCGCCTCACCCTGTGGGGCATCCTGCTCGCGGTGCTCGTCGCCGCCGTCGTGGGCGGCCTGGTCGCGCTGCCCGCGCTCCGGCTGCGCGGGCTCTACCTGGCGCTCGCCACGATGGCCTTCGGTGTGTTCCTGTCGAACATGGTGCTGCGCGACACCGTCGAGCACACCCTCTTCGGCGTCACGTTCTCGCTCTTCCCGAACGGCACGCTGATCGTCCCACCGCTCCAGATCGGCCCGCTCGACCTGCGCGACCCCGGCACGCTGCTGATCACCGCCACCGCGCTGTTCGCGGCGATCGCCGTCGGCCTGGTCGCCCTGCGCGGCAGCGGGTACGGCAGGCGCCTGGCGGCCATGAAGGACAGCCCCGCCGCCACGGCGATGCTGGGCCAGGACCTGGTAAGGCTGAAGTTCGGCGTCTTCATGCTGTCGGCCGCCATCGCCGGGCTCGGCGGCGTCCTGATGTCGACCGCCTCCGGATCGGTCGCGGGCGAGAACTTCGCCATCACGGCCGGCCTGTCCCTGGTGATGCTCACCGTCGTCGGCGGCATCGGATACGTCAGCGGTGCCCTGTTCGGCGGCCTGATGTCCGGCGTCGGCTTCGTCATCATCATCGGCACCTTCAACGACCTGGCGATGGCCACCCCCGAGATGGCGGGCATCTACAAGACGCTCGGCCAGGTCGTGCTCGTCGCCACCGCGCTGATCGGCATGGGCGTGGGCAAGAACCCCAGCGGCCTCGTCCACGACCTGTTCGACGGCTACCGGACGCTGCGCGGCGCCCGGCCCGTGCTGGCCGGGGGCGCCGCCGCCGGAGCCGTGCTCTACCTGCTCGCGCTGACCGGCGTCATCGGCAACTGGTGGTTCGCCATCCTGACCGTCCTGCTGGTCACGACGCTCCCGGCGTTCGGCAGGGCGCTCATGCCGCGGGCCGTGCTCAGCGAGGAGGAGTTCGCCCGGCGCCGGACCGTCCCGCCCGAGCTCGCGGGCATCGACGAGCCGTACACCGACGACTTGCGCGACCGGCTCGACCGGGAGCTCGGCCTGCCCGTCCGCGAGGGCCGCGGCGGGCCGCGCGCCAGGCCGGCCGTCGAGGAGGGAGACGTCCATGCCATTGCTTGAGACCCGGGGCATCACCGTCCGCTTCGGCGGCAACATCGCCGTCGACGAGGTGAGCGTCGGCATCGAGCCGGGCCGGATCACCGGGCTGATCGGGCCGAACGGCGCCGGGAAGACCACGCTGTTCAACACGGTCACCGGCCTGCTGCGGCCCGACTCGGGACAGGTGCTGCTCGACGGCGCCGACATCACCCGGCTGCCACCGGCCAGACGGGCCCGGCTCGGCCTGGCCCGCACGTTCCAGCGGCTCGAACTGTTCCTGTCGCTGTCGGTGCGCGACAACGTCAGGGTCGCCGGAGACATCCGGCGGGCCGGCGGGCATCGCGCCGACGTCGGCAAGGAGACCGACCGCGTCCTGGAGCTGACCGGCCTGAGCGACATCGCCGACCTCGACGTCTCCGGCATCCCGACCGGCCGGGCCCGCGTCGTCGAGGTCGCCCGCGCCCTGATGACCTCGCCCCGGGTGCTGCTGCTGGACGAGCCCGCCTCCGGCCAGACCGAGGCCGAGACCGACGCCTTCGCCCGGCTGCTGACCGGCCTCGCCGCCGACGGGCTGGCGATCTGCCTGGTCGAGCACGACCTGCCGCTGGTGATGCGGCTCTGCTCCACCATCCACGTCCTCGACTACGGCGCGGTCATCGCCTCGGGCACGCCCCGCGAGATCCAGGAGTCGCCCGAGGTCATCGCCGCCTACATCGGCACCGAGGAGGTCTCGGCATGAAGGACGTACCGGCGCCGCTGCTGGAACTGGCCGGCGCCCGCGCCGCCTACGGCCCGATCGAGGTGCTGCGCGGGGTGGACCTCACGGTCGAGGCCGGTTCCGTGGTCGCGCTGCTCGGCCCCAACGGCGGCGGCAAGTCGACCACCATGAAGGTCTGCGCGGGCCTGCTGCCGCTCACCGGAGGCGAGCTCAGGCTGGCCGGCCGGCGGGTCAACGGCCTGGCCGCCGAGGACGCGGCGCGGCTCGGGGTCTGCTCCATCCCCGAGGGCCGGGGCATCTTCCCCAACCTGACCGTCCGCGAGAACCTGTGGGTCGCCACCGGCACCGGCACCCGGCTGCGGGACATGGAGGAGGCCGCCTACACCCGCTTCCCGATGCTCGGCGAGCGGCGCGACCAGCTCGCCGGGTCGCTGTCCGGCGGCCAGCAGCAGATGCTCGCGCTGTCGCGCGCCCTCGGCACCGCTCCCGCGATCCTGCTGCTCGACGAGCTGTCCATGGGCCTCGCCCCCATGATCGTGACGCAGATGTACGACACCGTGGCGCAGCTCGTCGCCGAGGGACTGTCCGTCCTCGTGGCCGAGCAGTTCGCCCGCGCCGTGCTGCCCATCGCCGACACCGCGGCCCTGATGCTGAACGGACGCGTCGTCTCGGTCGGCACACCCGGCGAGATCGAGGACCACCTGTCCAGCGGCTACCTAGGAGGTTGAACCCATGCTGACCGAGGAACGACGTGAGCAGTTCAGGTCGGAGGTGGCACGGATGAGACTCAAGACCGACCGCTCCCGCCACGACGGCAAGGCACGCCTGCTGGGCGCGCTGCTGATGATCGCCGGAGTGGCCGGCGCCCTCATCGCCTACAACAACTCCCTCAGCCAGGACGACGCGCGCGACATCGCCTCCTTCCAGATCCTCGCCACGGCGTGCGTCTCCGTCACCGTGCTGGGCGCCGCCCTCTACCTCGCCGCGTCCGTGGCCGGAGTGCTGCGGCTGTGGCTGCTCCGCCAGCTCGTGGAAGGGCAGGCACAGGCGGACCAACTCGCCGAGGCCCTGCGCGAGCGCCGGGACTGACCCGCGCGCCGCACGCCCTCCCGGTCAGCGGGATTCGCCGATCCCCGGCGGATCCCGCTGACTAACGTCAACCTTGCTCCAATCCGGAGTCCGGACGGAGGATCCCCTTGACTCAGACGACACCCCCGGCCAAGGACGTGCCGGACGTGCTCGCCCCGGCGAAGCTCGGCCCGGTGACCCTGCGCAACCGTGTCATCAAGGCGGCCACCTACGAAGGGCTGAGCCGCAAGAGCCTCGTCACCGACGAGCTCATCGAGTTCCACGTGCGCCACGCGGCGGGCGGCGTCGGCATGACCACCGTGGCCTACTGCGCCGTCGCCCCCGAGGGGCGTACGAGCTCGCGGCAGCTCCTGTGGACGCCCGAGGCCCTGCCGGGCATGCGTAAGCTGACCGACGCCGTGCACGCCGAGGGCGCGGCCGTCGCCGCGCAGATCGGCCACGCCGGCCCGGTCGCCAACCCCAAGTCCAACCGGCTGCCCGCGCTGGCGCCGAACCGGCACTTCCACGCCACGACGACCAGCTTCACCCGCGCGGCCAGCCGCGCCGACCTGCGGCGGATCGTCCAGGCCCACGGGCACGCCGGCACGATGGCGATCGAGGCCGGCTTCGACGCCGTCGAGATCCACCTCGGGCACAACTACCTCGCCAGCTCGTTCCTCAGCCCCAGGCTCAACCACCGCAAGGACGAGTACGGCGGCAGCCTGGAGAACCGGGCCCGCCTGTCCAGGGACATCGCCCGCGCGGTCCGCGACGCCGTCGGCGACCGGATCGCGATCACCGCCAAGTTCAACATGGACGACGGCGTGCCCGGCGGCTTCTGGCTCGACGAGTCGATCCAGGTCGCCCAGTGGCTGGAGCAGGACGGCTCCGTCGACGCCCTGGAGCTCACCGCGGGCAGCTCGCTGCTCAACCCCATGTACCTGTTCAAGGGGGAGGCGCCGCTGCGTGAGTTCGCGGCGGCCATGCCCCAGCCGATCAGGCTCGGGATCAAGCTCGTCGGCAAGCGGCTGCTGCACTCCTACCCCTACCAGGACGCCTACCTGCTCAAGGACGCCCGGCAGATCCGCGCCGCGGTCAAGATGCCGCTCATCCTGCTCGGCGGGATCACCGACAAGAAGGTGATGGACCAGGCGATGAGCGAGGGCTTCGAGTTCGTCGCGATGGCCCGGGCGCTGCTGCGCGAGCCCGACCTGATCAACCGGATGCGGGCCGACGCGGACGTGAAGTCCCTGTGCATCCACTGCAACAAGTGCATGACCGCGATCTACGGCGGCACCCACTGCGTGCTGACCGGGCCGCTGATCAGGCAGGCCGAGCGGGCCTGAGGAGAGCCACCACCGTGCGACGAGACACCATCGCCGACCTGCTGCTCGATCGGGCCGGAGACGACCACCCCGGGCTGCGGACCCGCGAGCGCACCTGGACCTGGGACGAGGTGGTGCGCGAGAGCGCGGCCCGGGCCCGCCTGGCGCGCGACCTGCGCGCCGACGGGCCGTTCCACATCGGGGTCCTGCTCGACAACGTGCCCGAGTACGTCTTCTGGCTCGGCGCGGCGGCCCTCGGCGGCGCCACGATCATCGGCATCAACCCCACCCGGCGCGGCTCCACCCTGGAGCGGGAGGTCAGGCACACCGACCCGATGCTCGTCGTCACCGACGAGGCCGGCCTGAAACTGCTCGACGGTCTCGACCTCGGCGTCCCCCGAGACCGGTTCCTGATCGTCGACGGCGACGACTACGCGGCGCGGCTCGCCGCCCAGCCCCGCGAGCCGTACCGCGAGCCGGACATCACGCCCGAGACCCAGTTGCTGCTGCTGTTCACCTCCGGCACCACCGGGGCCTCCAAGGCGGCCCGATGCTCCCAGGGCCGGCTCGCCAGGCTCGGACACGCCAACTCCGGCAAGTACGACGTCCGGCGGCACGACGTGACCTACTGCTGCATGCCGCTCTTCCACGGCAACGCGGTGATGGGCCTGTGGGCGCCGTCGCTCGTCGCGGGCGCGACCGTCACCCTCGCGCCGAAGTTCTCCGCCTCCCGGTTCCTGCCCGACGTCCGCTTCTACGGCGCCACGTTCTTCACCTACGTCGGCAAGGCCGTCGCGTACGTCCTGGCCACGCCGGAGACCCCCGGCGACGCCGCCAACGCGCTCACCCACGCCTTCGGCACCGAGGCGTCGCCGGAGGACCAGGCCGAGTTCCTGCGCCGCTTCGGCTGCCGGCTCATCGAGGCCTACGGGTCGAGCGAGGGCTCCGGCATGATCAAGCTGGCGCCGGAGGGGCCGCCGGGCGCGCTGGGCAGGCCCGCGCACGCCGGGGTCAACGTGGTCTGCCCGGAGACCCGGGAGATCTGCCCGCCCGCGCTGCTCGACGAGCACGGCTGGGTGACCAACGCCGAAGCGGCCATCGGCGAGATCGTGGACGTCGACGGCGCGGCCAGGTTCGAGGGCTACTACAAGAACGCCGCCGCCGACGCCGAACGGGTCCGCCACGGCTGGTACTGGACCGGCGACCTCGGCTACCTCGACGAGGCCGGCTACCTCCACTTCGCCGGGCGGTCCGGCGACTGGATCCGGGTGGACGGCGAGAACATCTCCGCCCTGCTCACCGAACGCGTCCTGCGCCGGCACCCGCGGATCGTGGCGGCGGCCGCCTTCGCCGTGCCCGACCCGCGCTCCGGCGACCAGGTGATGGCCGCGATCGAGATCCCCGAAGGCACCGCCTTCGAGGACCTCGCCCTGCCCGCCTTCCTGGCGGAGCAGGCAGACCTCGGCACCAAGGGGGCGCCGCGCTTCGTCCGGGTCTCCCACGCGCTGCCGGCCACCGGCTCCGGCAAGCTGCGCAAGAAGGAGATCCAGCACGACGGCTGGCGGACCGGCGACCAGGTCCACCGCTGGACCGGGCGCGGCGCTCCCGACTATGTCCCGATGACCGGCGAGGACAAGGCCGCGCTGCGCGCCGAGTTCGCGGCCAACGGACGACAGCGGTTCCTGCCCTAGCCACCCACGGCCTTGGCGAACTCAGGAGGAGAACAGAACATGGATCTGCGCGAGACCCCCGCGCAACGGCGGCTGCGCACCGAGCTGCGGGAGTACTTCGCGGGCCTGCTGACCGAGGACGAGCGGCGCCGGGCCGGTGAGGAGGGCGTGGGAGGTCCCCGCTTCCGCGAGGTGGCCAGCCGCCTCGGTGCCGACGGCTGGCTCGGCATCGGCTGGCCGGCCGAGTACGGCGGGCAGGGCCGCTCGATCGAGGATCAGTACGTCTTCTTCGACGAGGTCCAGCGGGCCGGGCTGCCCTTTCCGTTCGTCACCGTCAACACCGTAGGCCCGACCCTGATGAGCCACGGCTCGGCCGAGCAGCGCGACAGGTTCCTGCCCGGCATGCTGTCCGGCGACATCGTCTTCGCCATCGGCTACACCGAGCCGGACGCCGGGACCGACCTGGCCTCCCTCACCACCCGCGCGGTCAGGGACGGCGACGAGTGGGTCATCGACGGCAGCAAGATCTTCACCAGCGGCGCCAACACCGCCGACTACGTGTGGCTGGCCTGCCGTACCGACCAGGACGCGCCCAAGCACCGGGGCATCTCGATCCTGATCGTCCCCACCGACGCCCCCGGATTCTCCTGGAGCCCCATCCAGTGCGTCGGCGGCATGGTCGTCACGGCCACCTACTACGGCGGCGTACGGGTGCCGGCGGGCAACCTCGTCGGCGAGGTGAACGGCGGCTGGAAACTCATCACCCACCAGCTCAACCACGAGCGGGTCGGCCTGGCCGCGCTCGGCGGCCGGATGATCCAGCTCTGGGAGCAGGTTCTCGACTGGGCCCGCGACAACGGCGCCCTCGAGCTGCCCTGGGTGCGGCGCGATCTCGCGCGCACGTACGCGCGGCTGGAGGCGATGCGGCTGATGAACTGGAAGATGACCGCGGCCGTCGCGCGCGACGCGCTGTCCGGCGCCGACGCGGGCGCGGCCAAGGTCTACGGCACCGAGACGCACATCGACGTGCAGCGGACGCTGTCGCAGATCCTCGGCGCGGCCGGCCGGATCCGGCCCGGCTCGCCGGGCGCCGTGCTCGCCGGCCAGATCGAGCAGTTGTCCCGGCAGGGGATCGTCAACACCTTCGGCGGCGGCGTGAACGAGGTCCTGCGCGACATGGTCGCCACCCAGGGGCTCGGCCTGCCCCGGATGGGACGTGGCGTATGAGCGCGCCCCAGCCGGTGAGCGACGACCGCGGCACGCCCGGGGCGGCGGCCGGTGGCGGCAGCGCGTCCGAGCAGGTGGTCGACGACGTCAGCTCGTCCGGGCCGGTGGCCGTTGACGGGTACGAGGAGCGGCTGCTGGCCTTCGCCGGCCGCGAGATCGTGCCGCCCAGGCCCGGTCCCGACCCGGTCAACGCGCCGATGATCCGGCACTGGGCCGAGGCCATGGGCGACGGCAACCCCGTCTACCGGGACGAGACGGCCGCGCGCGCGACCGGCCGGCCGGGGATCGTCGCGCCCGCGTCGATGACGCAGGCATGGACGATGCGCGGGTACGCCGCCACCGTGGCGGGCCGGAGCGGCGGCCCGGGCTCCGAGGAACTCGGCGCCCTGCTCGGCGAGGGCGGCTACACCTCGGTCGTGGCGACCGACTCGGAGTTCGAGTTCCACCGCGAGCTGGTGCCCGGCGACCACGTCAGCGTGCGGGAGATCGTCGAGTCGATCTCCCCCGAGAAGGTCACCGCCCTCGGCCCCGGCCGGTTCGTGACCACCGTACGGACCTATACGGACCAGAACGGCGAGACGGTCGCGGTGCAACGCTGGCGCACCCTGCGCTTCCGCCCCCTAAAGCGCCCCACGCCGCCACCTCCGGCGGACACCCCGGAGACAGCGCAGGCCACGCCCTCGGACACGGCCACCTCACGGGCGGCCACCACACAGGCGGGCGCGTCTTCGGACACGGGCGGTTCGCGGGCGGACGAGCCGGAGGTGCTCAGGCCGCGGCCGGCGGTGAACCGGGACAACGCGTTCTGGTTCGAGGCGGCGCGCGAGCACCGGCTGGTCATCCAGCGCTGCGCCGGATGCGGGGCGCTGCGCCATCCACCCGGACCCTGCTGCCCGGAGTGCGGCTCGTTCGACTGGGACACCGTGGAGGCGTCCGGCCACGGGCACGTCCACAGCTTCGTGGTCAGCCACCACCCACGCCATCCGGCGTTCGAGTACCCGCTGGTCGTCGCGGTCGTGGAGCTCGCGGAAGGCACCCGGCTCATCACCAACCTGGCCGGCGTCACCCCGGACGAGGTCGAGATCGACATGCCGGTCACGCTCGACTGGCTCGACGCGGACCCTGGCCTCTCACTTCCCGTGTTCCGGCCGTTCGCGCAGGAGGAGCAACAACACTGATGGACTTCACCCTGGACGAAGAGCTCGAAGAGGTTCGCGCTCTGGCGCACGAGATCTTCACCGACCGCGCCACCACCGATCGGGTCCGTGCCGCCGAGAGCTCCGAGAGCCACCTCGACGAGGCGCTGTGGACGGAACTGGGCAAGGCGGGCCTGCTCGGCATCGCGGCGCCGGAGGAGGCGGGCGGGGCCGGGCTCGGCCTGGCCGGGCTCTGCGTCCTGCTGGAGGAGCAGGGCCGGTTCGTGGCGCCGGTCCCGCTATGGTCGGCCGCCGTCGCGGCCCTCGCGATCGCCGGGCACGGCACGCCCGCGCAGCGCGCGACCCTGCTGCCCGGTGCGGTGGACGGCGCCTTCCGGCTCACTCTCGCGCTGGAGGAGTTCGGCCCCGCCGACCCGGCCCACCCCACCTGCGCCGCCCACCGGGACGACGCCGGTCAGGCCGACCGGGACGCCGCCGGTCAAGGCGGTGGTGGGTGGCGGCTGACCGGGACGAAGGCCGTGGTCCCGTCGCCGTTCGGCGCGAGCCACGTGCTGGTCTCGGCCGCCACCGAGCACGGGCCGGGGCTGTTCCTGGTCGACTCCGGCGCCGAGGGCGTCGTCTGGGAACAGGCCGAGACCACCACGCATGACCTGGCCGGCAACCTCACCCTGACCGGCGCGCCCGCGCAGGCGGTCGGGACGCCCGGCGGCGGAGCCCTCGCCTGGACCCTCGAACACGCCGCCGTCGCCCTGGCGGCCCTCCAACTCGGCGTCACTCAGGGCGCGCTACGGCACGCCGTGACCTACCTCACCGAACGCAGGCAGTTCGGCCGCCCGCTGGGCGGCTTCCAGGCGGTGCAGCACCAACTCGCCGACTGCTACATCGACATCGACGCCCTGCGGGTGTGCCTCTGGCAGGCCGTGACCGCGCTGGAGGAGGGCCCCGCGCCGGCCGCCGTGCTGGTCGCGAAGTGGTGGGCCGGCGACGCCGGGCTGACCGTGGCCCACCGGGTGCAGCACGTGCACGGCGGCATCGGCGTCGACGTCGAGTACCCCGTGCACCGGCACTTCCTGTGGGCCAGGCAGATCGCCGGGACCCTGGGCGGGCCGAGCGCCGACCTGGCCCGCCTCGGCGGCGTACTCGCCACCGGTCCGGTGACGCCGTGAACCCGACCTCCAGGACGTACGGGGAGGTGGCGGTGGGCGACCCGCTCCCGGAGCTGGCGATCCCGCTGACCCGCACCCTGATCGTCGCTACCGCCATCGCCAGCCGCGACTACCAGGACGTCCACCACGACCCCGGCCTGGCCGTCGAGCGGGGCTCCGAGGACGTCTTCATGAACATCCTGACCACCAACGGCCTGGTCGACCGCTATGTCACCGAATGGGCGGGTCCCGCCGCCACCGTCAAGGCGATCAGGATCAGGCTCGGCGCGCCCAACTACCCCGGCGACACGATGGTGCTGACCGGCGCCGTCACCGCCAAGCACGACGAGGACCACCGGGTCGAGATCGCCGTACGCGGCGTGAACGACCGGGGCGTCCACGTCTCCGGCACCGTCGCCGTACGGTTGCCGGCCGCAGACCCGAAAGCCGCAGACCCGAAGGCCGCAGATCTCAAGGCCGCAGACCCGAAGAAGGGGACATGAGCAGCCGCCCCCATCCGCTCAGCGGCGCCGCGGCCGTCGCGGGTATCGGCGCCACGGAGTTCTCCAAGAACTCCGGCCGCAGCGAGCTGCGGCTCGCCTGCGAGGCCGTGCTCGCCGCCGTCGCCGACGCCGGGCTGAAGCCGTCCGACGTCGACGGGATGGTCACGTTCACCGCCGACAGCAGCTCCGAGATCCACATCGCCCGCAACACCGGGATCGGCGAGCTGACCTTCTTCTCCCGCATCGGTCACGGCGGCGGCGCGGCCTGCGGCACGCTCCAGCAGGCGGCCATGGCCGTCGCGACCGGCGTCGCCGAGGTCGTCGTCTGCTACCGGGCGTTCAACGAGCGCTCGGGCGAGCGTTACGGCCTCGGCCAGGCGGACCGGCCGATGGACACCAGCGCCGACCGCGCCGCCTACTCCTGGATGACGCCGTTCGGCCTGGCGACGCCGGCGCAGTGGGTCGCCATGTTCGCCCGGCGCTACATGCACGAGTACGGCGCCACCAGCGAGGACTTCGGCCGGGTCGCGGTCGTGGACCGCCGGCACGCCGCCACCAACCCGGCGGCCTGGTTCTACCAGCGGCCCATCATCCTGGAGGAGCACCAGGCGTCGCGCTGGATCGCCGAGCCGCTGCGCCTGCTGGACTGCTGCCAGGAGACCGACGGCGGGCAGGCGCTGGTCGTGGTCTCGGCCGAGCGGGCCCGCGACCTGCGGCACCCGCCCGCCGTCATCCGCGCCGCCGCCCAGGGCTCGGGCGCCGACCAGCACATGATGACCAGCTACTACCGCCCCACGATCAGCGGCATCCCGGAGATGGGGCTGGTGGGCCGGCAATTGTACGGGCAGAGCGGCCTCGGCCCTGGCGACATGGACGCGGCCATCCTGTACGACCACTTCACGCCGCTGGTGCTCCCGCAACTGGAGGAGCTCGGCTTCTGCGGCAGGGGAGAGGCCAGGGACTTCGTCGCCGACGGCCACCTCGAACTGGGCGGGCGGCTGCCGTTCAACACGCACGGCGGTCAGCTCGGCGAGGCGTACCTGCACGGCATGAACGGCGTCGCCGAGGCCGTCCGGCTGGTCCGCGGCACCTCGGTCAACCAGCCGGAGGGGGTGAGCCACGTGATGGTCACGGCGGGCACCGGCGTACCCACCAGCGGCCTCGTCCTGGGCGCGGACGGCTGAGCCGCGCGGACGGTCGAGCCGCGCGGACGGTCGAGCCGCGCGGACGGTCGAGCCGCGCGGACGGTCGAGCCGCGCGAGGCGGGCGGCCCGGTCAGGTCCGCGTGGCCGTGTAGCGGGCCGGGAACTCGCCTCCGCCGTGCACCGCGAGGTCCGCGCCCGTCACGTAGGACGCGAGATCGCTGGCCAGGTAGAGGCAGGCACCGGCGACGTCGGCCGGCACCGCCATCCGCTTCATCGGGACGACCGCGGCGACCGCCGCGCCACCGTCCTCGCCGTAGACCGCCGCCGCCGCCTCCGTACGGGTCAGGCCGGTGGTGATGTGGTTGACCCGCACCTTCGGCGACCACTCCAGCGCCAGCGCCTTGGTGAGCATGAGCAGGCCGGCCTTGGCGGCAGAGTAGGCGGCGGTGCCCGGCTGGGGGTCCACGCCGGAGACGCTGCCGATGTTGATGATCGAGCCGCCCGTCTCCTGGGCGCGCATGACCAGGTTGGCGGGCTGGGCCACGTAGAAGGGGGCGAGCAGGTTCAGGTCCACGATCCGGGCGACGAACCTCGGCGAGACCGTCGCGGCGTCGGCGTCGGGGGAGCCTCCGGCGTTGTTGACCAGCACGTCGAGCCGTCCGAGCAGCTCGACCGTACGCTCCACCAACTGGACGGCGGCGCCCGCGTCGCGGACGTCGGCCGCGACGAACCGGGCCGTCCTGCCGCCCGCGCTCGGCAGCGTCTCCGGCTCGCCGCGGCCGCACACCACCACGTCGGCCCCCGCGGCGAGGAACGCCCGCGCGATCTCGAAGCCGATGCCCTTGGTGCCGCCGGTGACCAGCACCGCCCGGCCGCCGAAGTCCAGCGTCACATCCACCGAAGTCCTCCCGCACAGTCCACTCGCACCGTCCACCCGAACGATCCCCGGACGATCCCTCGGAGGGTACGGGCCGCACGGCCGGACGCGGGGAGCGGATACCGGCCAGCGGGACGGCTGTTCCATCAAGCCCCGGTCACTTGCCACCATGGGGCCGTGACGCACGCGTGGCGCGACACCGACGCCGCCGCGACGGGCCGCGTCCGGACTGAGAAGGCAGGGATGTTGTGAGCGACAACGAGGCACTGACGATTCCCGGCGTCCTTGCGCGGGCGGCCCGCGAGTTCCCCGGCACCGAGGCGGTGGTGGACGGCGCGTCCCGGCTGACCTATGGGCGGCTGCTGGACCGGGTGCGCGAGGCGGCCCGTGGGTTCCTCGCGCTCGGCGCCCGGCCGGGGGACCGCGTCGCGATCTGGGCGCCGAACGGCCTGCCCTGGATCATCACCGCGCTGGGCGCGATGAGCGTCGGCGCGGTCGTGGTGCCGATCAACACCAGGTACAAGGGTGAGGAGGCGCGCTGGCTGCTCGGCCGCAGCCGGGCCCGGTTCCTGTTCGTCGAGGACGGTTTCCTCGGCAACTCCTACCTCGCGATGCTCGGCCTCCCTTCGGCCGAGGGGAACGGCGCGGCCGGGCTGCCCGATCTGTCGGCGGTGGTGACGTACGACGACGGGGCACGGCCGGGAGCGACCTCCTGGGCGGACTTCGTGGCCGGGGCGGCCGGCATCCCCGAGGAGGAGGCGGTCGCCCGCGCCGCCGCGGTGCGTCCCGACGACGTGGCCGACATCCTGTTCACCTCCGGCACCACCGGCCGGCCCAAGGGCGTCATGTGCACCCATCGCCAGAACGTCCGCACCTACCTGGCCTGGAGCGAGCGCAACGGGCTGCACCACGCCGACCGCTACCTGATCGTCAACCCGCTCTTCCACACCTTCGGGTTCAAGGCCGGGGTGTTCGCCTGCGTGCTGCGGGCCGCCACGATGGTGCTCCAGCCGGTGTTCGAGGCGGGGGAGACGATGCGGCTGATCGAGGCCGAGCGGATCACCGTGCTGCCCGGGGCGCCGACCATTTACATCACCATGCTGGACGCGCCCGAACGCGACCGCTACGACCTGTCGTCGCTGCGGCTCGCGGTGACCGGTGCGGCGGTGGTGCCGGTCGCCCTGGTCCAGCGGATGCGGGCCGAGCTCTTCCCCGAGGTCATCACCGCGTACGGGCTGACGGAGGCGTCCGGCACGGTCACCGCCTGCTCGCTCGACGACGACGACGAGACCGTGGCCGGCAGCGCCGGGCGGGCCATCGAGGGCGTGGAGGTGCGCGTGGCGGACGCCGCGGGCGAGCCTGTGCCGACGGGGGCGGACGGCGAGGTGCTGGTCCGGGGCCACAACGTGATGCTGGGCTACCTCGACGACGAGGAGGCGACCGCCGCGACGGTCAGGGACGGCTGGCTGGTGACCGGCGACCGGGGCCGGCTCGACGACCGCGGCAACCTGACCATCACCGGCCGCTCCAAGGACATGTACGTGGTGGGCGGCTTCAACGTCTACCCCGCCGAGGTCGAGCAGGTGCTGGCCGCCGCCGAGGGCGTCGCCGAGGCGGCGGTGGTCGGCGTGCCGGACGCCCGGATGGGGGAGGTGGGCCGAGCGTACGTCGCGGCCCGGCCCGGCGCGGACCTCGCCCCCGACGCGCTGATCGCCTACTGCCGGGACCGGCTGGCCAACTTCAAGGTGCCCCGCGAGGTCGTCCTCGTCGACCGCCTGCCCCGCAACGCGGCCGGCAAGATCGACAAGGCGGGTCTGCCCGCCCTCGCCCCAGAGTCCCGGTAGGGCGGGCGCGCGCGGGGCGTTCGGTCAGGCGCCGTAGACGGGCTCCGGCGGGGTGGCGTCGGCGAGGAGGGCGGAGATCCGGGGGCCCAGCTCGGCCGGCTCCCAGCGGTCGCCCTTGTCGGTGGCCGGGCCATGACGGAAGCCCTCCATCACGCAGATCCGGCCGCCCTCGACCTCGAAGACCCGGCCCGTCACATCTTTGGACTCGGCGGAGCCGAGCCAGACGACCAGCGGCGACACGTTCTCGGGCGCCATGGCGTCGAACGTGCCCTCCTCGGGGGCCGCCATCGTCCGCGCGAAGACCTCCTCGGTCATCCGGGTGCGGGCGGCGGGCGCGATGGCGTTGACGGTCACGCCGTAGCGGCCCAGCTCGGCCGCCGCGACCAGGGTGAGCCCCACGATGCCCGCCTTGGCGGCCGAGTAGTTGCCCTGCCCGACGCTGCCCAGCAGCCCCGCCCCGGAGGAGGTGTTGATCACGCGGGCGTCCACCGGCCGGCCGGCCTTGGACTCGGCCCGCCAGTGCAGCCCGGCGTGCTTCAGCGGCAGGAAGTGCCCCTTCAGGTGGACCCGCGTCACCGCGTCCCACTCCTCCTCGGACAGGTTGACCAGCATCCGGTCGCGGACGAACCCGGCGTTGTTGACCAGCGTGTCGAGCCGCCCGAAGTGCTCCAGCGCGCTCGCCACCAGCCGCCGCGCCCCCTCCTCGGTGGCGATGTCGGAGCGGTCGGCCACCGCCTCGCCGCCCAGCGCGCGGATCTCCTCGGCCACCATCTGGGCCGGGCCGTCCGACCCGCCCTCGCCGGAGGGGCCGACCCCGAGGTCGTTGACCACGACCCGGGCGCCCTGCCGGGCGAACTCCAGCGCGTGCGCGCGGCCGAGGCCGCGCCCGGCGCCGGTCACGATGACGACTCGGTCTTCGCAGATCATTTCTCGGGTCTCCTTGCGGTCTTACGAAGCGACGTGCGGTCCTGCGGAGCAGCGTGCTCACCGAGCCGCGTGCGGCCGTGCGGTCCTTGCGGTCTTGCGGTCGTGCGGTCTTGCGGAGAAATCGGGCGGCGTCGAGGAAAACGGGCCGCTCTGCTAGCTTAGTTTCTAACAAATGTTAGGTCGAAAGGTAGCTTATGGGAATCTCCACCAGCACCCACGGCGAGGGCATCGCCGAGGTCGTGATGGACGTGCCGCCGGTCAACGCGCTGACCGTGCGGGGCTGGTTCGACCTGGCCGACGCCGTACGAGAGGCCGGACGTGACCCCGGGACCCGCGTGGTGGTGCTGCGCGCCGAGGGCCGGGGCTTCAACGCCGGCGTCGACATCAAGGAGATGCAGGCCACCAGCGGCTTCGAAGCCCTGGTCGGGGCCAACCGGGGGTGCTACGCGGCCTTCGAGGCGGTCTACGAGTGCGAGGTTCCCGTGATCGCCGCCGTGCACGGGTTCTGCCTGGGCGGCGGGGTCGGCCTGGCCGGCAACGCCGACATCGTGGTGGCCTCCGACGACGCCTACTTCGGGCTGCCCGAGGTCGAGCGGGGCGCGCTCGGCGCGGCCACCCACCTGGCCCGGCTGGTGCCCCAGCACCTGATGCGCGCGATGGTCTACACCTGCCGCAACGTCACGGCCGCCGAGCTGCACGCGTTCGGCTCGGTGCTGGAGATCGCGCCCCGCGACGGGCTGCGCGACGCCGCGCTGGAGGTGGCGGCCCGGATCGCCGACAAGGACCCGTACGTGATCCGGCGCGCCAAGGAGTCCCTCAACGGCATCGACCCCGTTGACGTCAAGCGCAGCTACCGCTTCGAGCAGGGCCTCACCTACGAGCTCAACCTGATGGGCGCCGGTGACCGGCACCGGGACGCCTTCGTCGCCGAAGGGGGCAGCTGATGGGCGCCGTGATGTCCGTGGAGGAGATCGTCGGCTCGCTGGAGAGCGGCATGACGATCGGGATCGGCGGCTGGGGCTCGCGGCGCAAGCCGATGGCCCTGGTCCGGGCGATCCACCGGTCCTCGCTCAAGAACCTGACCCTCGTCTCGTACGGCGGGCCCGACGTGGGCCTGCTGTGCGCCGCCGGCAAGGTCCGCCGGGTCGTCGCCCCGTTCGTGACGCTCGACTCCGTCGCCCTCGAACCGCACTTCCGGGCCGCCCGGCAGAGCGGAGCGATCGAGTTCACCGAGTACGACGAGGGCATGTTCATGTTCGGCCTGCTGGCCGGGGCGCACCGGCTGCCGTTCCTGCCGACGCGGGCCGGGCTCGGCTCCGACGTCATGCGGGTCAACCCCGGCCTGCGCACCGTCCGCTCGCCGTACGAGGACCAGGAGGAGCTGGTCGCGATGCCCGCGCTCACCATGGACGCGGCGCTCGTGCACCTCGATCTGGCCGACACCCGGGGCAACGGCCGCTACCTCGGCCCCGACCCCTACATGGACGACCTGTTCGCCAAGGCCGCCTCCCGCTGCTACCTGTCCTGCGAGCGGATGGTGGGCCCCGGAGAGCTGACCGGCCCGCCGCAGACGTTGCTGGTCAGCCGCATGCACGTCACGGGCGTGGTGGAGACACCGGACGGCGGCCACTTCACCGACCTCGGCTCCGGCCGGGACGAGGCGTTCCAGCGGCACTACGCCGCCTCGGCGGCCGACCCGAAGGAGTGGGCCGCCTTCGAGGACCGATTCCTGTCCGGTGACGAGGACGCCTACCGGCAGGCCGTACGGCAGTGGCGCGAGGAGCAGCGGCAGGAAGGGGCGGGACGATGAGCGCGACCCGAGCGGAGATCTGCGTGGTGGCCTGCGCCGAGGCGTGGCGGGGCGACGGCGAGATCCTGGCCGCGGCGATGGGCACCTGCTCGATCCTGGGCGCCCGGCTGGCCCGGCTCACGTTCGAGCCCGGCCTGCTGACCACCGACGGCGGCGCGCTGCTCACCGCCGAGCCCGTGCCGTTCGGTGCGCCGGCCGGACCGGTCGAGGGGTGGCTGCCATTCCGTGAGCACCTGTGGCTGGTGCAGAACGGCCGCCGGCACGTGATGATGGGCGCCTCGCAGATCGACCGGCACGGCAACACCAACATCTCCGCCGTCGGCGACTGGGCGCGGCCGAAATCGCAGCTCCTGGGTGTGCGCGGCGCGCCGGGCAACACGATCTGCAACCCGACCAGCTACTGGATCCCCCGCCACTCGGCCCGCGTCTTCGTGCCGAAGGTCGACGTGGTCAGCGGAGTCGGCACCGACCGGGCCGCCGAGCTGGGCGCCGGGGCGGCGCGGTTCCACGACCTGCGCCGCGTGGTGACCGACCTCGCGGTGTTCGACTTCGGCGCCCCCGACGGGGCGATGCGGCTGCTCTCGGCGCACCCCGGGGTCGAGGTCGAGCAGATCCTGGCCGCCACCGGGTTCGAGCCGGTCATCGAGGGCGACGTGCCCGAGACCCGGCAGCCGTCCGCCGAGGAGCTGCGCCTGATCCGCGAGGTGCTCGACCCGCGCTCCCTGCGCGACCGCGAGGTCCGCTCGTGACGGGGCAGGGTCTGGACACGCCGCTGACCCGGCTCACCGGCGTCCGCCATCCGGTGGTGCAGACCGGCATGGGCTGGGTGGCGGGCCCGCGGCTCGTCTCCGCCGTGGCCGCCGCCGGAGGGCTCGGCATCCTCGGCTCGGCCACCATGACCCTCGACGAGCTCGCCGCCGCGATCAAGGAGGTTCGCTCCCGCACCGACGCCCCGTTCGGAGTCAACCTGCGCGCTGACGCCTCCGACGCGGCCGGCCGCATCGACCTGCTGATCCGGAACCAGGTGAAGGTCGCCTCGTTCGCGCTGGCCCCGCGCCAGGAGCTGATCGCCAAGTTGAAGGACGCCGGGGTCGTGGTGATCCCGTCCGTCGGCGCGCGGCGGCACGCCGAGAAGGTGGCGGCCTGGGGCGCCGACGCCGTGCTGGTGCAGGGCGGCGAGGGCGGCGGCCACACCGGCGCGGTCGCCACCACGCTGCTGCTGCCCCAGGTGGTCGACGCCGTCGACATCCCGGTCATCGCGGCCGGCGGTTTCTTCGACGGGCGCGGGCTCGCGGCGGCTCTCTCGTACGGCGCCGCGGGCATCGCGATGGGCACCCGGTTCCTGCTCACCTCCGACAGCTCGGTGCCCGAGGCGGTCAAGCGGACCTACCTCGGCATGTCCGAGACCGTGGTCACCCGCCAGGTGGACGGCATGCCGCATCGGGTGCTGCGGACCAAGCTGGTCGACGGGCTGGAACGGTCGGGCCCGGTGTCCGGGATGGTCCGCGCGGTGCGCAACGCGGCGCGGTTCAAGAAGATCTCCGGGATGTCGTGGCCCGCGATGATCCGCGACGGGCTGGCCATGAAGCACGGCAAGGAGCTCACCTGGTCGCAGGTCCTGATGGCGGCCAACACCCCGATGCTGCTGAAGGCGGCCATGGTGGACGGCCGCCCCGACCTCGGCGTGCTCGCCTCCGGCCAGGTCGTGGCGCTCATCGACGACCTGCCCTCCTGCGCGGAACTGATCGACGGGATCGTCGCCCAGGCCGCCGGCGTGATCCGCGGCCTCGACGCCAACCTGGCGAGCTGACCGCGACGGCTCCACGGCCGAACGGAACGAACGCTTCGCCCGGCCGGCCCCACATCAGGGCCGGCCGGTCGGGTCAGGGGCCGGTGAGGGCCGACATCACGCGGGCGCGGTGGTCGGCGGGGGAGCCCCAGGCCGCGCGCAGCGCCCGGGCCTTGCGGATCAGCAGGCTCGGGTCGTATTCGTCGGTGTAGCCGATCGCGCCGTGCACCTGCAGCGCGATCCGGGCCGCCCCGTACGCCGCGTCCGACGCCATCGCCTTGGCCGCCGACACCTCGCGGGAGAAGTCCGGCGACCCGTACGCGAGGGCCGCGCCGTGCACCAGCGGCCGGGCGTACTCCAGCTCGACCAGCGCGTTCGCCAGATGATGCTTGACCGCCTGGAACTCGCCGATCGGCCGCCCGAACTGCCGCCTGGTCCCGGCGTAGTCCACCGACACCTCCAGCAGCCGGCGCCCGACGCCGACGAGCTGGGCGGCGCAGGCCAGCGTGCCCAGGTCGCGTGCCTCCCCGGCGGCCGCCGCCACCTCGGGACCCGCGGCCAGCACGTCGCCCGGCACGACCGGGGACAGCCGCCGGGCCGGGTCCAGCGACTCCCGGACCTGGCCCGGAGCGGCGGTCCGCAGCTCGTCGCCCTCGACGGTCAGCACCACGCTCGCGACGTCCGCGTCCAGCGCGTACGGCACGAGCGGAGGCAGCGCGAGCGACGCCACGACCGTGCCTTCGGCGATACCGGGCAGCCACGCCTCGGCCGTTCCCTCGGCGAGGAAGGACGACGGGGCGTCGGGCGTACCCTCGGCGGCGCCGGACCTCCGGACGGCGGCGGCGCCTTCGGCGGGACCTTCGGCGAGGATGGACAGCCGGTCGAGCAGCACCGCGGTGGCGACGGTCTCGGCGTAGGGGCCGGGCACGCCGTGTCTGCCGAGCTCGTGGAACGCGGTCACCAGCTCGACGGGCAGCACGCCCGCGCCGCCCGCCCGCTCGGGCACGGCGACCGCGAACAGCCCGGCCTCGGCCAGTGACCGCCACAGGGCCAGGCCCGGCTCCGGCCGGCCGGCCGCCCAGTCGCGGGCCACGGCGGGCGTGCCCGCCTGGGCCAGCAGCTTGTCCAAGGTCTCGCCGAACAGCCGCTGCTCGGCGTCGAGGATGAACTTCACGGCCGCCCCGCTCTCGGCAGGCCGAGCACGCGCTCGGCGATGACGTTGCGCTGAATCTCGTTGGTCCCGGCGTAGATCGGGCCGGCCAGGGAGAAGACGTAGCCCTCCAGCCACTCGCCCGCCAGCTCGCCGTCCGGGCCGAGCAGGTCGAGGGCCGTCTCGTGCAGCGCCACGTCCAGCTCCGACCAGAAGATCTTGTTGACGCTGGACTCCGCACCGGCGTCCTCGGTGCGGGAGATCGTCTCGAACCCCTTGAGCCGGTAGGCGCGGGCTCTGATCCACGCGTCGGCCACCCGGTCGCGCAGCGCGGTGTCGGCGGGATCGCCGTACGCGTGCCAGAGCTCCACCAGCCGGTCGGCGGCGGCCAGGAACCGGCCCGGGCTGCGCAGCGTGAGCCCGCGCTCGTTGCCCGTGGTGCTCATCGCGACCCGCCAGCCCGAGCCCGGCTCGCCGATGACGTCGTGGTCGGGCACGAACACGTCGTCGAAGAACAGCTCGGCGAAGGCGGGCTTGCCGTCGATCCGGCCGATCGGCCTGCGGGTGAGGCCCTCGGCGTCCAGCGCGAACATCAGGTAGGTCAGGCCGTGGTGCCGCCCGGCCTCGGGGTCGGAGCGGAACGGGCCGAAGCCGCGGTCGGCGAAGGCGGCGCGCGAGCTCCACGTCTTCTGGCCGTTCAGCCGCCAGCCGCCGGCGACCCGGGTCGCGGTGGCCCGCAGGGACGCCAGGTCGCTGCCCGCGCCCGGCTCCGACCAGGCCTGCGCCCAGATGACCTCACCCGAGGCCATCGGCGGCAGCACGCGGGCGAGCTGCTCGGGCGTGCCGTGCTGGAACAGGGTGGGCGCGAGCAGGTTGATGCCGTTCTGGCCGACCCGGCCCGGCGCCCCGGCCGCGTAGTACTCCTCCTCGAAGACCAGCCACTCCAGCGGCGTCGCGTTCCGGCCGCCGTACTCCTCCGGCCAGGACACCACCGACAGGCCGGCCGCGTGCAGCTCGCGCTCCCAGGCGCGGTGGGCGGCGAAGCCCTCCTCGGTCTCCAGCGACGGCAGGGGAGCGGCGGGCACGTGGGCGCGCAGCCACGCGCGCACCTCCGCGCGGAACGGTTCCACGGACGACAGGTCAAGATCCATCGGCGGCCGCCTTCATGCTCTTGGGGTCCATCCCGGCCAGGGAGTCGGCGGCGGTCTCGGCGTTGTGCGCGTGGGCGAGGTGGTGCAGGCCGAAGACGGAGTCCATGCCGGCGTGCATCCCCTGCAGGTCCTCGGCCTGGTTGACCGCCTTCTTGGTGAGCGCGAGGCCCATCCGCGGCATGGCCGCGATCCGCTCGGCCAGCGCCAGGGTCTGCGCCTCCAGTTCCTCACGGGGCACCAGCCGGTTGACCATCCCCACCTCGTACGCGCGCCGCGCGGGCATCCGGTCGCCGGTGTAGAGGAACTCCTTGGCGATCCGCGGCGGCATCGCCCACGGGTGGGCGAAGTACTCGACCCCCGGGATGCCCATCCGCACCACCGGGTCGGCGAAGAACGCGTCCTCCGAGGCGACGATCAGGTCGCACACCCAGGCCAGCATGAGCCCGCCCGCGATGCACGCGCCCTGCACCATCGCGATCGTCGGCTTGGGGATCTCCCGCCACCGCCGGCACATCCCGAGGTAGACCTCCGACTCGCGGGCGAACCGGCTCTCCGCGCCGTCCTTGCCCACGTGGTCCCACCACAGCCCCGCCTTACGCTCGAACGAGACGTGCGCGTCGCGCTCGGGGGTGCCGATGTCGTGGCCGGCGGAGAAGTGCTTGCCCGCTCCGGCCAGCACGATCACCTTGACCTCGTCGTCGGCGGCGGCCCGGTAGAAGGCCTCGTCGAGCGCGTAGGTCATCGCCGAGTTCTGGGCGTTGCGGTAGTCGGGGCGGTTCATGGTGACCACCGCCACGGGTCCGCGCCGTTCGTAGTTCACCACGGTCATGGGGCCCTCGCATTCTTTCTAACAACTATTTGGTAGAGTAAACCACGTGAAGCTCAGCGAGGAGGAGGACCCGGCTCGGGTCCCTGCCGGTCCGCCGGCCTATGTTCCCGGTCACGGTCTGCTGCGCGGCCGGGTGGCCGTGGTCACGGCCGCCGCCGGCACCGGCATCGGGGGCGCGTGCGCCCGCCGCATGCTGGAGGAGGGCGCGCGGGTGGTGATCAGCGACGCCCACGAGCGCCGGCTCGGGGAGAGCCTGGCGGTCCTGGAGGGCGAGTACGGCGCCGCGGTGACCGCGGTGCCGTGCGACGTCACCTCCGAGGAGCAGGTCCAGCACCTGTTCGCGACCGCCGAGGAGCGGTTCGGCCCGGTGGACGTGGTGGTCAACAACGCCGGGCTCGGTGGCACGGCCAAGCTCGTCGAGATGACCGACGAGCAGTGGAGCCGGGTGCTGGACGTGACCCTGGGCGGCACGATGCGCTGCACCCGGGCCGCGCTGGCGCGCATGCAGCCCCGAGGTCGCGGCGTGATCGTCAACAACGCGTCGGTGATCGGCTGGCGGGCGCAGGAGGGCCAGGCCCACTACGCCGCGGCCAAGGCCGGCGTCATGGCGCTGACCCGGTGCGCGGCGATCGAGGCCGCGCCGTACGGGGTGCGGATCAACGCGGTGGCCCCCTCGCTGGCCATGCACCCGCACCTGGCCAAGGTCACGACCGAGGAGTTGCTGACCGAGCTCACCGGCAGGGAGGCGTTCGGCCGCTACGCGGAGCCGTGGGAGGTCGCCAACGTTATCGTCTTCCTCGCGAGCGACTACTCCTCCTACATGACCGGAGAGGTCGTCTCGGTCTCCAGCCAGCATCCCTGAGAGGTCGCCTTCCGATGAGCGCACGACGCCGAGATTCCCAGAGCACCGCCGCCGCCCGGGCCGGGCGGCGGGCGGAGCTGCTCGCGACCGCCGCCGAGGTGTTCGCGTCACGGGGATACGCGGCCACGACGGTTCGCGAGGTGGCCGACGCCGCCGACATCCTCGGCGGCAGCCTCTACTACCACTTCGACTCCAAGGAGGCGATGGTCGACGAGATCCTGTCCGTCTTCCTCGCCGACATGTGGTCCGCCTACGACAAGGTGATCGCCTCCGGCCTGGGCGCCCGGGAGACGTTCGAGGCGCTGATCACCGAGTCGTTCCGGTGCATCGAGCGCTACCGGCCGGCCGTGGTGATCTATCAGAACGAATCCAAGCATCTGGCGACAAATCCGCGTTTCTCGTACTTGGTCGACTCCCAGCAGCGGTTCCGCGAGATGTGGCTGTCGGTGCTGGATCGAGGGGTCACGGACGGGATCCTGCGTGCCGACCTCGACACCGGACTCATCTACCGCTTCATCCGCGACACCGTGTGGGTGGCCGCGAGCTGGTACCGAACCGACGGCCCACTGCCCGCCGAAGAGATCGCCAGGCAGTACATAGCGATGGTCCTGGAAGGGATCCTGACAACCTGAGGAGTTTCCGATGGCGGAGGCATACATCGTCGAAGCGGTGCGCACCCCTGTGGGCAGGCGCGGCGGCGGGCTTTCCGGCGTGCACCCGGCCGACCTCGGCGCGCACGCGCTGACCCAGCTGATGGCCCGCTCCGGAGTCGATCCGGCGGCGGTGGAGGACGTGGTGTTCGGCTGCCTCGACGCGGTCGGCCCGCAGGCCGGTGACATCGCCCGCACCTGCTGGCTGGCCGCAGGGCTGCCCGAGGAGGTGCCGGGCGTCACCGTCGACCGGCAGTGCGGCTCCTCCCAGCAGGCGCTGCACTTCGCGGCCCAGGCCGTGATGTCGGGCACCAGCGACCTGGTGGTGGCCGGCGGCGTGCAGAACATGTCGATGATCCCGATCGCCTACGCCTCGCGCGGCGCCACCGACGCGCTCGGCCTCACCGAGGGGCCGTACGCCGGCTCGCGCGGCTGGCAGGCCCGCTACGGCGGCCAGGACGTCTCCCAGTTCCGCGGCGCCGAGATGATCGCCCACGACTGGGACATCTCCCGCGAGGACATGGAGGCGTTCGCCTTCGAGTCGCACCAGCGCGCCATCCGCGCGATCGACGAGGGCCGCTTCGACCGGGAGATCACGCCGTTCGAGGGCGTCACCACCGACGAGGGGCCGCGCCGCGACACCTCCCTGGAGAAGATGGCGAAACTGAAGACCCTGGAGGAGGGCGGCCGGCTCACCGCCGCCGTCGCCTCGCAGATCTCCGACGGCGCCGCCGCCCTGCTGATCGCCTCCGAGGCCGCGGTGAAGGCGCACGGACTGCGCCCCCGTGCCCGCGTCCACCACCTGTCCGCGCGCGGAGAGGACCCCATCCGGATGCTGTCCGCCCCGATCCCGGCCACGGCGTACGCGCTGAAGAAGAGCGGCATGTCCATCGACGACATGGCGGCGGTCGAGATCAACGAGGCGTTCGCCTCGGTCGTGCTGGCCTGGCTGAAGGAGACCGGGGCCGACCCGGCGAAGGTCAACCCGAACGGCGGCGCCATCGCGCTCGGCCACCCGCTCGGCGCCACCGGCGCCCGCCTGATGATCACCCTGCTGCACGAGCTGGAGCGCACCGGTGGCCGCTACGGCCTGCAGACCATGTGCGAGGGCGGCGGCCAGGCCAACGTCACCGTCATCGAGCGCCTCTGACTCCTTCGCACGCGGGCCGTCCGGGCCACCCGCCCGTACGGCTCGCACAACCTCCTCAGGCCGTCGCGCCAGGGGCGAGCGGCTTGTAGGTGAGAGCCGCGCCGGGCCGGACGAACACCGGGTCGGCGGTGTGCCAGCCCGCCTCCCGCAGCGAGCGCCTGAGCACCTTGCTCGTGGCCGTGCGCGGCAACTCGGCGGTGACCCGGACATACCGCGGCGGCCACTTCGTGCCGAGATCCGGCTGACCGGCCAGAAACGCGCCGAAGGCGCCCGGGTCGAACTCCCGCCCCTCCGCCAGCACCACCGCCGCCATCACCTGGTCGCCGACGTCCGGATCCGGCACCGCGTAGACCGCCACGTCGGCGAACGCCCCGAACCGCGACAGCAGCCGCTCGATCGGCGCGGCGGCGACGTTCTCCCCGTCCACCCGCAGCCAGTCGCTGTCGCGACCGGCGAAGTACCAGAACCCCGCGGCGTCGCGGTAGGCGAGGTCACCCGACCACGACCAGCCGCCCCGGATCCGCCGCGCCGTCGCCTCCGGATTGCGGTAGTAGCCCTCGAACACCGCCGCCCCCGCCTTGTTGACGATCTCCCCGATGGCCTCGTCGGCGTTGAGCAGCGCGCCGTGCTCGTCGAACACCGCGCGCGGGCACTCCTGTCGCGTCTGCGGGTTCACCACCACCGTGCCCTCCTCGGCCACCCCGAGCGAGCCGGGCGGCGTCCCCGGCACCCGGCTGATCCGGATCTCGCCCTCGCTGGAGCCGTACGCGTCGATCACGGCGCAGCCGAACCGCCGGCCGAACTCCGCGATGTCCCGCTCGGACGCCTCGTTGCCGAACGCGATCCGCAGCGGGTTGTCGGCGTCGTCCTCCCGTTCCGGCACGGCCAGGACGTAGTGCAACGGCTTGCCGACGTAGTTGAAGAAGGTCACGCCGTGGCGGCGTACGTCGGGCAGGAACGCCGAGGCGGAGAACCTGCGGCGCAGCACCACGCAGCCACCGGAGCTGACGGCGGGGGCGATGCCGGCCATGATCGCGTTCGAGTGGAACATCGGCATCACGACGTAGAAGACGTCGTCGCGGCCGAGGCTCCTGCGCTCCCGCTGCTGCACGGCGATCCGGCCGATCCGGCCCTGGCTGCAGATCACCGCCTTGGGCGCGGAGGTGGTGCCGGAGGTGAAGACCAGCGAGAAGATCGTGGCGGGCTCGGGCCGCGGGTCGCCGGCGCCCAGGGGAGAGGCGGCAGCGAGCGTCCGCGCGTACTCATCGGTCCCGGTGACCAGCACGCGGCCAGCCGGGCGGTCCAGGTCGAGCCCGTCCAGCAGCGGCCGCCGCGCGGGCTCGGTGACGATCAGCCCGCAGTCGGTGAAGTCGATGTCGGCGGCCAGCTCGGCGCCCCGGCGGGTGGGGTTGATCCCGACGACGGCCGCCCCGGCCAGCGCCGCCCCGAGCAGCCAGAACAGGTGCTCGGGGGTGTTGTCCAGGAGCAGCCCGACGTGCCAGGGGCCGGGGCGGCGCAGGTCGCTGGCGAGCCCGGCCCGCGACCGCGCCTCCGCCACGACCTCCCGCCAGGTCCAGCACCGGTCCTCGAACCTCAGCCCGGCCCGGTCGTCCTCCGCCCGCGCCTCGATCAGCTCCGCGAACGTGACCTGGCTCGCCGGACGGTCGTCCGTCAGCGCGCCCACGGAATCCTCACGGCTGCTCACCTCTGGCACGGTCCTCTCCTCGTGGTACGGGGCGCACACCGCCGCCTCGCTGGACAGCAGAGCAAGCCGGCTCCGGCCTTCTCGACCGCGATCCCGCTCACCGGGACGCGCGTCGACACCGGGACGAAGGTCCCCTCGCTTCGAAGACCTACGGCACTGCCGCCCCCCGAGGCGGGAGCCCGATGCTGGACACGGGATGAGAACCATCCCCGCTCGCGAGCGAGCCCATGCCGTCGGAGGAGAGGGCTGATGATCGACCGCGCCAGCGCATCGGACATGGCCATTCTGGCCATGGGGGTGGGCACGTCGATGTCCCAGCGAGCCGGCGCGGTCCTCATGCTGGAGACGGGACCGGAGTTCGAGGTGGCAGAGGCGACGGCGGTGCTCGCCGACCGGATCCGGTCCGTGCCGCGGCTGAGGCAGCGACTGGTGTCCGTGCCCCTGGGCTGCGGCCGGCCGGTGTGGGTGGACGACCCCGGATTCGACATCCGGCTGCACGTGCGGCAGCTCACCTGCCCCTCGCCGGGGGACGAGCGGGCGTTGCTGGACATGGCCGCCGCCGTACTGACCGGCCCCCTGCCGCCCTCGCGGTGGACGGCGATCTTCGTCACGGGGCTGAACGATGGCGCGGTCGCGTTGATCGTGGCCCTCGACCACGTGCTGGCCGACGGGATCGGCGGACTCGCCGTGCTCGCGGCGCTCGTCGACGAGTCCGCACGGCCCGCTCCTGCGGGCTTCCCCCAGCGCCCGCCGCCCTTACAGCGCCTCGCCGCCGACGCCCTCGCCGAACGCCTGCGGGCCCTCGGCCGGATGCGGCCTTTCTGGCGGGGCGCCAAGGCCGCCACCGCCGCGACGGGCGGGATGTGGCCGGAGCCCACCGCCCGCTGCTCGTTGCTGCGGCCGACCGGCGCGCGGCGCACGTTCGCCCTCGTACGAGCCGACCTGGCGGCGGTGCGAGCCGCGGCGCATCGTCACGGTTGCACCGTGAACGACGCTCTACTGACGGCTGTCACCGGAGCGCTCCGCAGACTGCTGGAACGGCGTGGCGAGCACGTCGGAGCGCTGACGGTCTCGGTGCCGGTGTCGGTCCGGCGCACCACCACCTCCACCGACCTCGGCAACCGGTTCGGCGCGTTGATCGCCAGCCTGCCCGTCACCGGTCCCCCTGAAGAGCGGCTGGTGAAGATCGGCGCCCTGCTCGCGGAGCGCAAGAAGCAGGCCGCCGACGGCTCCGCGGCCGGCCTGTTCGGCCCGCTGTTCCGGGTGCTGGCGGCGATCGGGCTCTACCGCTGGTACCTACGCCGACAGCGACGCATCCACACCCTGGTCAGCAACGTGCGCGGCCCCGACCAGCCCTTGACCTTCGCCGGCGCGACCATCCGCCGGCTGATCCCCGTGGCGGTCGCCGAGAACGGCAACGTGACGGTGACCTTCGAGATCCTGTCCTACGCGGGCACGGTCACGATCACTCTCATCGCCGATCCCGAGGGCGTCCCCGACCTGGACGAACTCGCCGCCCATCTAAGTGATGAGCTCGCCGGCATCACGGCCTCAGGCGCCGCCTGACGAGGTCGCCCTGGCCGGCGAAGTCCGGATAAGGACTCCCCGGCTGGAGCCCCAACGGCGCCGGCGCGACTGGATCGGCCGGGAACCGCCGCCGGAGCGCTGAGACCGCAGGCCGGTCGAAGGGGCGAGAAGTCGCCGCGCGGGTGCCGGGAGAGTGGGGCTTGGAACTCTCCCGGCACCCGCGGGCGGGTCATCGGGGTGTGCCGCGGCCGGTGGCGACCCGCTTGGGCCTGCCGCGTGACGCCCGGGGGAGCCGGTCCTCGTCGCCGCGGAACAGGATGGCGCGGGCGGCCACGAAGACACAGAAGGCGCCCAGCAGCAGGCCCCAGGCGACGTCGGTGGGGAAGTGCATGCCCCGGTACAGGCGGGAGAAGGCGACCATGAGCGGCGCGGCGAGGCCGAGCGTCCAGATCACCACCCGGAGCGTCCGGTTACGGAGGTGCGTGGTCAGGACGAGCGCGAGCCCGCAGTAGAAGGCCACGGCGGCGCTGGTGTGCCCCGAGGGAAAACTGGAGGTGGGCGGGGCGGGGTCGAGGTGCGGCACCGGCGGGCGGCTCCGCTGGATGAGCACGGTGGTGGCGAGGAAGACGAGCGACTGGCTCCAGACGGCCACGATCAGGAAGATCGACTCCCGCCAGCGCTTGTGGACGAGCCTGAAGACGATCGCGGCGATCGCGGTGAACCCCACGATGTACGGGGTGTCGGACAGGCTGCTGCCGAAGTCGGTCAGGGTGTTCCACAGCGAGGTCCGCTCGGCGGCCAGGTCGCCGTTGGCGGATGCCTCACCGGTGCGCAGCGCGAGGATCAGCCTGCCCACTCCGTACGTCACGCCGAGCATCAGCAGCAGCGGTAAGACGACGGCCAGCGCGTAGTACTTCGCGTGCTCAGTTCTGGTCATGGGTCACCTTCACGGATTCGGGTTCCACTCCTTCGGTCAGCGGTGTCGCGGGCCTGCGGCCCTGCTCGCGCCGCCACGTCTCGAACGCCGCCGCCGTGGCGGCCACCACGGCCACGCCCAGCACGGTCCCCGCGGCCACGTCGCTCACCCAGTGCACGCCGAGGGCGATCCTGGTGTAGCCGACCGAGAGCACCACGAAGACGCCGACAGCCCAGGCGACGTACCGCCCCCATCGGGGCAGCGAGGGCAGGACGAGCAGCATGATCACCCCCACGCCCAGGGTCACGTTCACCGCGTGGCCCGAGGGAAAGGAGTCACCGGGCGCCAGCGCCACGGGATCGGGCAGGTGCGGCCGGGCCCGCGCGACGATGACCTTGAGGGCGAGGCCGAGCAGGCCGCCCACGGTCAGCGTGGTGACCGCCCAAAGGGCCAGCCTCGGGGCGCCCTTGTAGACCAGCCAGCCGGCGTACACGGCCACCGCGATCCGCCACGGCCAGGGCCCGAACAGGTCGGTCCACACGATGAGCACGTTGGTCATCACGGGATGGTCGAGCGCGTACGCGTGCAGGTTCTCGGCGACCTGGGCGTCCAGCCGGTTCATGGGCATCTTGGCGACGACGAGCAGCAGCGTGAACGGGATCATGGCCAGCATGATCGCGACGCTCGCGACCCCCAGGCGCACCCCCAGGCCGCGGTCGGCTCTGATGTCTGATGAAGACCGGTCCTCGTTCCGCATTCGCACATCGCTACCCGGAAGGACGCCGGTGAGTCCTCATCCGACACGCCGAAGAAGATCCGGTGAAAGCCGCGGCGGAGGGTAGTCCCGGTGCATGTCTCCCACCATCGCGGTCGTCGCGCATCGTAAGAAGACGCTCGGCGCGGGCCTGGACAGGCTGCGCGTCCTGATCAGTGAGCAGGATGTCGGTGACCTGCTCTGGTACGAGGTGCCGAAGAGCAGGAAGGCGCCGAAGAAGGTTCGCAGGGCGCTGAAGGAGGGCGCCGAGCTGGTGTTCGTCTGGGGCGGTGACGGCATGGTGCAGCGGTGCTCCGACGTGCTGGCCGGCTCCGGCGTGCCGATGGCGATCCTCCCGGCGGGCACCGGCAACCTGTTCGCCGGCAACCTCGGCATCCCCGCCGACCTGGAGGAGGCGGTCCGGATCGGCTTCGAGGGCCGGCGCGAGCGGCTGGACCTCGGGGTGGTGAACGGCGAGCACTTCGCGGTGATGGCCGGGGCCGGGTTCGAGGCCGAGATGATCGCCGACGCCGACGGGCAGGCCAAGCGGCGGCTCGGCAAGATGAGCTACGTCAAGGCGGCCGTCCGGCACGTGGGCGGGCCACTGGTGCCGATGCGGATCAAGATCGACGGGGAGACCTGGTTCGACGGTGACGCGAGCTGCCTGCTGCTGGGCAACGTGGGCACGATCGCCGGCGGCATCGAGGCGTTCGACGACGCCCGGCCCGACGACGGCTGGCTGGAGGTGGGCGTCTCCACCGCCCAGGGGCCGGTCCAGTGGGCCCGGGTGCTCGGCCGCATGGCCACCGGCCGCTCCGAGGACTCGCCGCTGGTCCGGATCACCCGTGCCCGCAAGGTCTCCGCCCGCTTCGGCAGGCCGCTGCTGTACGAGCTGGACGGCGGCGAGCGCGAGGCCACCGACCGGCTCAAGGCCAGAGCCGTGCCGGGCGGGCTGACCGTCTGCCTGCCCTGACCTCGGCCGGTCAGCCGGTGGGGTGGCCGGCGCCGCCGAGCTCGGCGGCGAGCAGGGCCTTGAGGCGGTCCTGGCTCACCTTGAGCGACGGCGTCCGGGGCAGGGCGTCGACCACGACGAACGCCGTCGGCACCTGGTAGGCGGCCAGCCGGCCACGAACCCACGCGGTCAGGGACTCCGGGTCGAACGCCGCCCCGCGCGCGACCTCGACCGCCGCCACGGGCACCTCCCCGAGCCGCCGATCCGGCAGGCCGACGACCGCCGCGTCACGCACCGACGGATGCTCCTTGACGACCTCGGCGACCCTTCCGGTCGAGACCTTGAACCCGCCGCGGATGATGACGTCGTCGGTCCGGCCGACGACCCAGACGAAGCCGTCCCCGTCGACGCGCGCGAGGTCGGTCGTCTCCTGCCATGTGCCGGGATCCGTGCCCGACTGCGGGGAGCGGACGTCCAGCCGGCCGACCTCGCCGGCCGGCACGGACTCGCCGGTCTCCGGGTTCCTGACCCGGACCTCGACGCCCGGGTGCACGCGGCCGACGCTGCCGCGCTTCGTCTCACGGAACGCCTGCCGGTCCTTGAGCGTCCATCCCGCGATCCCGCCGGCGAACTCGGTCGCTCCGTACACGACCAGGACGGCGACGTCGTACCTCTCCTCGAACCGCTCCGCCACGTCCGGGCTGAGCGGCGCGGTCCCGCAGATGACGACGCGGACGTGCGTGAACACCTCCGGGGCGACGTCCGCGTCCAGGATCATCGCCAGCGACGCCGGGGTGAGGGCCAGCACGTGCGAGTCGTACGCGCTGACCAGCCGCACCAGCCCGTCGACCGTGAACTTCTCCAGCATCGCCACGCCGCGGCCGTCGAGCAGGTTGAGCAGCAGCCGGAACAGCCCGCTGGTGTGCAGGAGGGGCGCCACGAGGATCGCGACCCCGGAGCGGAGCCGCGCCTGCCAAGGCCGCCCCGACTCGTAGTGCGCCGCGCCGGCGAAGCTGGCCGCCAGATTGCGGAAGCCGACCGGGACCCGCTTCGGCGGGCCGGTCGTGCCGCTGGTCAGCATGCTCACCGCGACTCCCGGCAGCGCCCGCGTGCCGATCTCGGCGGGCGTCAGCGAGCACTCGGTGACCACCTCGACCTGGCGCGGATCATCCGCCCGTACCGACAGCCCGAGCACGCCGGCCGCGCCGGCCGCGGCCCGCAGGCCCTCGTCCGCCCAGTCCTCCTCGTCGGCCACCACGGCCACCAGATCGAGGGCCGCGACGTCCCCGGCCAGGGCGGCCCCCGGCTGCAGGTGGCTGAGCGAGACGATGCTGCGGCGCGACACCAGCGCGCCCGTCACCGCGCCGACCACGCCGGGCCGGTTCCGCATCACGATGCCCACCTTGGCGCCCTCGGGAGCCCCGGCGCGCCGCAGGTGCGACTCGACGGCGCCGGCGGTCGCGGCCAGGTCGCCCCATGTGTGCCATCGGCCGTCCAGTTCGAGCGCCGGGGCCGTGGGGTCCACCTCCAGGACGGCTCTCAGCCGTGAGGGCAGGTCGAAGCCCGCCGCGCCGTTCCCAGCGGACATCCGTCCTTCTTCCCGCGCTGAGGCTTCCCGCGCTGAGGCTTCCCGCAGTGAGGACTCCTGCGCTGAGGCCTCCTTCGCGAACGCGTCGTTCTCCAGCGCGACAGACGCGTCCCAGCGCGCGAACACCGAGCGCAGCGCGGCGACGAGCGGGAGCGGCTGGTCGAGCATGACGTGATGTCCCGAGTCGGCGATCTCGATGACCGGCAGCGAGCTGCCCACCCGCTCGTGCATCAGGCGGACCGCCTCGGCGCTCGGCAGGCCGTGCTCGGCGCGGATGAACGCCACCTCGCACCGCGGCGGGAACAGCTGACCGGGGGTCAGCGAGCTCTGGCCGAAGAGACGGGGGTCGAACTTCCAGGTCCAGCCCGCTTCGGTCTCCCGTACGGACGTCTCGGCGAGGTGGTCCACGACGTACTGGAGAGCCCGTCCGACCTCGGGGATGGGGTGGAACCTCGCCATCGCCGCCTCGCGGGTCGGGTAGAGGCGAGGCTGCCGCAGGGCCCGCTGCCGCCGGATGAACATCTCCTCATTCGTGACGTCGCGCACCGCGGAGTCGACGCAGACGACCCCGGCGAGCCGCTCGCCGAACGAGAGCGCCGCCCGCAGCGAGACCAGGCCGCCCATGCTGTGGCCGACGAGGATCGGGCGGCCGGCGATCCCCGCGTCGCCCGCGACGTGGCGGACCTGCTCGGCCCAGCTCTCGTGGCTGTAGCGCTCGGCGTGGTCGCTGTCGCCGTGCCCGGACAGATCCAGCGCCACGACGCGGTGCTCGCCGGCGAACTGGGGGGCGACGTGGTCCCACCACCGCGCGTGGGCGGCCCCGCCGTGCACGAACACGATGCCCGGCCGGCCCTTCCGGCCCCAGGCCCGGTAACGGATCCGGGTCCCGGCGACGACCACGTCGCCCTCGTCCGCCGGACACGCCAGCGCGTCGCGGAACCAGGAGGGAGCAGCGCGCATGATCTAGTACCCCTGTGCGGGGTCGACGGGATTGATGACCGGTTCGCCGGACTCGACGCGCCGGACGTTCTCGGCGAACAGATGGGCCAAGCGCGCCGGGTAGTCCGGGGAGCTCCACGACACGTGCGGCGTGAGGATGGTGTTGGGCGCGCCCCACAGCGGGCTGGTGACCGGCAGCGGCTCGCGTTCGAACACGTCGAGCGCGGCGCCGCCCAAGGAGCCCGCGCGCAGCCTGGCGGCCAGCGCCTCCTCGTCGACGACCTCGCCGCGCGAGACGTTGACGATCAGGCAGCCGGGACGGCATCTGCCGAGGACAGCGGCGTCCAGGAGACGCCGCGTCCGCGCCGTCGCGGGGACCGCCATGACGATGGCGTCGGCCCGCGCGGCCAGCTCCGCGAAGCGCTCGGCGCCGTGCGTCTCGTCGAACTCCGCGACCCGGCCCGTGGTCCGGCGCACCCCGATCACCCGCATGCCGAGCGCCCTGCCGCGCTTGGCCACCTCACGCCCCACCGGCCCGGCGCCCACCACGAGGAGGGTCGCGCCCGAGACCGTCATCGGCGGGTGCCGCCGCCACTCGCGGGCCCGCTGGCTGGCCAGCACGTCGGGCACCCGCTTCGCCAGGGCGAGGAGCATCGCGACGGCGAACTCGGCCATGGCCGGCGCGGACAGGCCCCGCGCGTTGGCCACCCGCACGTCCGGCGACAGCCCCTTCGCGGGGAGCAGGCTGTCGACGCCCGAGCCGATGAGATGGACGAGCCGGAGCCGCCCGGCCACGGACCAGTCCTCCACCGGCATGCCGAAGCCGAGGACGGCCTCGACGCGATGGAGCTCTCCGGCGAACTCCGGCGCCGTCCGGCAGGCGACCAGCTCACGACCGCCCAGGGCCTCCTTCGCGGCCTCCAGGGCGCCGCTGGCGAACCCGCCGTAGCAGTGCACCCTCTCGATCCCGCCGACGCGCATCGATCCGTTCCCGCCGCTCAGTCCGCCCTCTATGATGCCATCTATATTATTATATATATATTAGCGTGGCAATCGTGCGTAGACGGGCCGGGGGGCGCGAGCCGTCAGCCCGGGCCCGGAGCGGATCGCTGACATCTTCGGCCCCTCGTACGTGTACGCGATCCTCACCGATCCGCGGATCGCACTGGGACATGAGCGATGGCCCGGCACGTGACCCGGGTCGCGCGCCGGCCGGGTCAGGAGCGGCCGGCGGCGATGGTGTCGTAGTCGGGGATACGCGAGGCGATGGAGGCGCCGGTGAAGTCGCCGACCCAGCCGTCGTCGTCGTGGAAGAACCTGATCGCGGTGAAGTCGGGCGTGGTGCCCATGTCGAACCAGTGCGTGGTCTTCGCGGGCACGCTGAGCAGGTCGCCGGGCTCGCACAGCACGGCGTGCACCTTGTCGTCCACGTGCAGGTAGAAGATGCCGGAGCCGCTGACGAAGAAGCGCACCTCGTCGTCGTCGTGGGTGTGCTCGTTGAGGAACTTGGCGCGGGCCGCGGCGGCGCGCTCGGCCCAGTCGGCGGTGTCGTCAGGGTGGAGCTGGGCGACGTCGACGAACGTGTAGCCCTCCTCGGCGACGACCTTGGCCACCTGCTCGCGGTAGGCCTCGAGGATCTCGTCCTGCCCGGCGCCGGGGGGCAGATCGTCCACGACGTCCCAGTGGCGCAGCAGGACGTCGATCTCCTTGAGCGCGGCGGAGATCTCGGCCGGGTCCTCGGTGCGCAGGAGTGTCTCGGGGGTGTCGGCGTCCGTGTACACGGTCAGGTATGTCATACCCTGATTGTGCTACCAACCGGACAGTGGTACAAATCCTACAGGAAAAGTGGACAATCGCGGTGACCTGCGCTTAGCATCCGCATGTGATCCGTGCAAGACATATCGGAGCCGCTTTCGCGCTGAGCGTTCTCGCGCTCGCCGGCTGCTCCCAGGGAACGACCAACTCAGGCGCCGCCCCCGTCTCCTCCGAACCCCCGCCGAGCCCCCAGACGGCCCCCACGGCCGCCGTCCCCACCGAGTTCGCGTCCGGCGACGTGCGGATCGCGCTGGTCAGGCAACTCTCCTCGGGTGACTACTTCGAGCAGTGGCTGGCCGGAGCCGAGGCCGAGGCCAAGGCGCTGAACGTGAAGCTGGAGATCTCCAGCGGCGACGGCAACAACGACAAGCAGGCCCTCAACCTGGAGCAGGCCGTCAACCAGAAGGCCGACGCGATCATCGTCGACCACGGCTTCGCCCAGACGGTGCAGCCCGCCGTCAAGAAGGCCGCCGACGCGGGCATCCCGCTGGTCGCCTTCGACGTCGATCCCGGCACCCCCAAGGCCGTCGTGCTCTCCCAGGACGACCACCAGATCGCCGAGCAGGCGCTCGGAGCGCTCAAGGCCGACACCGGCGGCAGTGGTGAGGTCCTCTACGTGTACGTCGCCGGGTTCGCCCCGCTCGACCGGCGCGACGAGACCTGGACCCAGTTCAAGAAGGACAACCCGGGCATCAAGCAGGTCGCGCAGATCGGCGTGGTCAACAGCTCCACCGCGTCCGCCGTCGCCGACCAGGCCAAGGCCGCGCTCCAGGCCAACCCGGACGTGAAGGCGATCTTCGCCCCGTACGACGAGTTCGCCAAGGGCGCCACGCTCGCGATCAAGGAGCTCGGCCTCCAGGACAAGATCAAGGTCTACGGCGCGGACATCTCGACCGCCGACATCGGCGTCATCACCGAGCCGAACAGCCCTTGGGTGGCCACCTCCACCACCGACCCGTCCAACGTGGGCCGCGTCGCCGTTCGCGCCGCCGCCCTGCTCGTCGCCGGTGAGAAGGTGGACCCCGAGCTGAAGGTGCCGCCGGCCCTGGTCACCCAGAAGCAGCTGCGCGACGGCGCGATCACCAACATCGAGCAGCTCACCCAGGCCATCCCCGCCCTCAACACGCCGGACGTGGCCCGCGTCCCCTGGGCGGCGTCGTGACCGAGCCCGCGATCGCGGTGTCCGGGCTGTCCAAGACCTATGGCGCGACCCGGGCACTCGACGGGGTCACGCTGGACGTGCGGCCCGGAGAGATCGCCGGGCTGATCGGCACCAACGGCGCGGGCAAGTCCACCCTGATCAAGGTGCTCTCCGGCGCCACCCGGCCGAGCGCGGGCACGCTCACGCTCGGCGGGCGCCGTTTCGCGCCCAACAGCCCGCTCGACGCCCAGGCGGCCGGTGTGCAGACCGTGCACCAGAACATCGACGACGGCGTCGTCTTCGGCACCACGGTGGCCGAGAACCTCACGCTCGACTCCATCGCCCAAGGCGGCGGCTGGTTCACCACGCGCCGCTCCATCGTGGCGCGGGCCCGGTCGATCGCCGAGGCGGCCCGGCTCCCGCTCCCGCTCGACGCGCCGGTCGAGACACTGCCCGCCAGCGCGCGCCAGCAGATCGTGCTCGCCCGCGCCCTGTCGCGCCAGGCGCGCCTGCTCATCCTGGACGAGCCCACCTCGACGCTCTCCACGAGAGAGGCCGACGCCCTCGCCGTCAAGGTCCGCGAGGCCGCCGCGTCGGGGGTCGCCGTCCTGTACGTGTCGCACCGCCTGGCCGAGATCGAGTCCCTGTGCGACCGCGTGATCGTCCTGCGCGACGGCCGGGTGAGCCGGACCTTCACCGCCCCGCTCACCGGCGCGGCCATCGTCGGGGCCATGCTCGGCGAGTTCGCGGCGCCCGCCACAGCCTCGGCCACGACGTCCGTGGCGGAATCGGCCACCGCCTCCGCCACCGCCACCGCTTCCGCCACCGCCGCCGAGACCGCGACGCCGGGCGACAGGGGAGCGGTCGTGCTGGCCGCCACCGGAATCCGGGTCGCTCCCGGCAGGGAGGCGTTCGACCTGGAGGTGCGCGAGGGCGAGGTGCTCGGCGTCACCGGACTGGTCGGAGCGGGCAAGACCGAGCTGCTCGAACAGCTCGGCGGCGCCCGGCCGCTCGTCTCCGGCGAACTGCGGCTCGACGGCGCGCCGTACCGCCCCCGGGATCCGCACGCGGCGATCGCGGCCGGCGTCGCGTTCGCCGCGGAGGAGCGCTCCGCCCAGGCGATCGTGCCCGGCTGGTCCGTGCGCGCGCACGTGTCGCTGCCCATGCTCCGCGCGCACAGCCGCGGCGGCCTGCTCCGCCGCCGCTCGGAGGCCGCCGCGGCGCGCCGCGTGGCCGGCCGCTTCGGCGTACGCGGACCAGGCCTGTCCGCCACCGCCGAACCCGGCAGGTCCGGCGCGACCGAGAGCGGGAGGCCCGCCGCGGGTGCCACCGGGACGTCGGGCGTGCCCGGAACCGGGACGTCCGGGGGCGATCAGGGCGGGATGTCCGGAAGGAGTCGCGGCGGGACGTCCGGCCGGCGCGGCCACGGGATCGAGGCTCCTATCGAGACGCTGTCCGGCGGCAACCAGCAGAAGGTCGTGGTCGGCCGCTGGCTGGAGGCCGCGCCGCGCGTCCTGCTGCTCGACGAGCCGTTCCGCGGCGTCGACGTGGGCGCCCGCGCCGACATCGGCCGGGTGGTCCGCGAGGCCGCCGGCATGGTGGTGGTGGTCGCCTCGTCCGACCCCCAGGAGATCGTCGAGCTGGCCGACCGGGTCCTGGTGCTGCACGACGGCACGCCGACCGGCGAACTGGCCGTCGCCGAGGCCACCCCCGAGCGCCTGGCGGCCCTCATGTCGGGGACCGAGACGTCGACGACCCCGCCGGGGACCGAGACGTCGACGACCCCGCCGGGGACCGAGGCGCCGACGACCCTGCCGGGGACCGAGACGTCGACGGGAGGAACGGCATGACGGCGGCGGCGCAGCGGACCGAGGACGTCGACGGCGCCGCTCGCCCGACGAACGCGCGGGGCGCGAAGGTGGCGTCGGTGGCCTACCGGTACGGGCTGGTCGTGGTGCTCGTCGCGATGCTGGTGATCTTCGCGGCGCTCCGGCCCGCGTTCGGCACGTTCGCCAACGCGCTGATCGTGCTGCAGTCGGTGGCGGTCGTCGGCGTGGTCGCGCTCGGCGTCACCGTCTCGATGACCACCGGCGGCTTCGACCTGTCCGCCGGCGCCTGCGTCGGCGCGGTCGTGATGGTGACCGCGCTCGCCATGGTCAGGTTCAACCTCACCGGCGCCACCGCGATCGTCGCCGGCCTGGTGACGGGGCTGCTCGTGGCCGGGGTCAACGCGCTGCTCACGGTGGTGGCGCGGGTGCCCGACCTGGTGGCCACGCTCGGCACGATGTTCCTCTTCCAGGGGCTCGCGCTGATCATCACCTCCGGCCAGTCGGTCTCGGCGGGCATGACCGTCGACGGCGCGCCGGCGCCCGGCCGCTACACCGAGGGCTTCGCCTGGCTCGGCGGCGGCAGGATCGGGCCTGTCCCGGTGCCCGTGGTGATCTTCGCGCTGCTCGCCGTCGCCGTGTACGTGCTGCTCAACCACACCCGCTGGGGCCGCGCGCTCTACGCGATCGGCGGCAACGCCGAGGCGGCCAGGCTCGCCGGCATCCGGGTCGCCCGCTACCGGGCGCTCGCCTACGTCGTGTCCGGGCTGTGCGCGGCGGTCGCCGGGATCATGCTGTCCGCCCGGCTGGGCCGGGGAGACGTGGGAGCGGGCGACCCGTACCTGCTCCAGTCGGTGGCCGCGGCGCTCATCGGCTTCGCCGTGCTGGGCGCCAACCGGCCCAACGCGCTGGGTACCGTCGTGGGGGCGCTGTTCATCGGTGTGATGATCAACGGCATGACGATGCTCAACGCCCCTTACTACGCACAGACCTTCGTCCAGGGAGCGCTGCTCGTGAGCGCGCTCGTCGTCAGCTACACCCTGACACCCGGACGTGGAGAGAGGAGCATCCGTTGACCCTGGTGGCGGACGCGGGGCAGTCCTACGAACTGCTCAGCGTCGAGAACGTGCCCGCCTACATCGCCGGCCGGCCCGCGCTGGCCCGGCTCGTCGACCCGGCGCGGATCACGCGGGTCCGCGAGGTCGGCGACGGCAACATGAACCTCGTGTTCGCCGTCGAGGCCGAGGACGGCCCGGGCGTGGTGCTCAAGCAGTCGATGCCGTACGTGCGCGTCGACCCCGACTGGCCCATGACCCCCGACCGCAACCGGATCGAGGCCGCCGTGCTCGCGGCGCACGGCGCGGCGGCGCCCGGGCTGGTGCCCGCGCTGTACGACGTCGACGAGGCCAGGCACGTGGTGGCACTGGAGAACCTGTCCGACCACCAGGTGTGGCGCGGACGGCTCAACGAGGGCCTGCGCGACGAGGGAGTGGCCGGCGACCTCGGGCGCTACGTGGCACGGGTGGGCTTCGGCACGTCGGTGTTCGGCCTCGGCGCCGAGGCGCACAAGGCGGGGCTGGCCGCGTCGGTCAATCCGGAGCTGTGCGAGATCACCGAGGACCTCGTCTTCACCGAGCCGTACATCGAGCACGAGCACAACCGGATCCTGCCCGCCAACGAGCCGGACGTGGCGGCCTACACGGGGGATCCCGGGGTGCGCACCGCCATCGGGCTGGCCAAGCTGGCGTTCATGACGCACGCCGAGGCGCTCATCCACGGCGACCTGCACACCGGGTCCGTTCTCGTCCGGGCCGAGGAGCCCGGCGTCACCCGCTCGACGCGCGCGTTCGACGTCGAGTTCGCCTTCTACGGGCCGGTCGGGTTCGACATCGGGGCGCTGTGGGGCAACTACGTGCTGGCCGCGGCGCGCGGCTTCGCGCTCGGCGACGACGAGCACGCGGCGTGGGCGCTCGGGCTGGCCGCGCGGACATGGGAGGCGTTCGAGGCCGAGTTCACCGCCCTGTGGCCGGACCGCGCCGACCCGCGCGTCTACGGCGACGGCGTCCTCGCCGCCTACCTCGCCAAGGTCCACGCCGACGCTGCGGCGTTCGGCGCGGCCAAGGCGGCCCGCCGGGTGATCGGCTTCTCCCGTGTCACCGACATCGAGACCCTCCCGGAGGAGCGGCGCGTCAAGGCCATCCGCGGCGTCCTGCACGCCGCCCGCCACCTGCTCACCCAGGCCGCCGACCGGCCCGGGCCGCTGTTCGACCGCGTCGGCGCCCTCCTGGCCGACGCGACTTAGCGGATGGCGACTTAGCGGATGGCGGATCAGCGGATGGCGGATCAGCGGATGGCGATGGCGTAGGCCAGCAGCCACTCCACGCACTCGGTGATGTGGCGGGCCCGCTTCAGCGTCGGCGCCCAGGTGTAGAGGCCGTGGTCGGCGACGATCACCCCAGGGGTGCGCGGGTCGTAGGCGGCCTCGAAGCGGTCGCCCAGCTCGGTCATGTCCTGGCTGTTGGTGATCACCGGGATGACCACCTCGTCATCGTGGGCGAGGCGGCCGATGCCTTTGAGGGTTTCGACGTCGCGCAGCCGCACGCCCTCGGGCCAGTGGTGGCCGGCCAGCACCGCGTTCAGCGCGTGCACGTGCACGATCGCGTCGGCGCCGGTCAGCCCGGCGATCCGGGCGTGCAGCCCGGCCTCGGCCGAGGGCGTCAGCGGGGCGATGCCGCCGACCTCGACCGGCGCGCCGTCCGGCCCGACCACGGCGACGTCGGAGGCGGTGAGCTCACCCTTGTCCAGGCCGCTGGCGGTGACCGCGAGCCGCAGCGGATCGCGGGTCACCACCTCCGACAGATTGCCCGAGGTGCCGCGCATCCAGCCGAACGAGGTGAAGCGGGCGGCCTCGACGGCGAGCCGGGCGCCCGCGTCGAGCACGCCCTGCCTGGTGGGGACGTTCACTTGATCTCCTCGATCTCCTTGAATGACGCGACCACGGGATGGGCGCCGAAGCCGGCCTGCTCGCTCGGCTCTCCCGGCCGGCGCACGCCGGTCGTCCGCCAGCCGGCCGCCGCCGCCGCGTCCAGCTCGGCCGGTATGTCCGACAGGAACAGCAGCTCGCCCGGCGGCGTCCCGAGGGCCTCGGCGATCTTCAGGTAGGAGTCCGGCTCCCGCTTCGGCCCCGCGTTGACCGTGTCGAAGTGCCGCTCGACCAGCAGTGACAGGTCGCCGGCCGTCGTGTGCCTGAACCACGGCCGCTGGCTCGCGACCGACCCCGACGAGAACACCGCGAGCCGGCGCCCCTCCTCGTGCCACCGGCGCAGGACGGGTGGCACGTCGGGGAAGAAGTGCGCGGTGAGCTCCCCGGCGGCGAACCCGGCCGCCCAGATCTGCCCCTGCAGCGTCTTCAGCGGCGTCGCCTTGACGTCGCCGTCCATCCAGCCGTGCAGGATCGCCACGGTCTCCTCCGTCGTGGCGCCGCCGGTCTCCGCCACCGCCGCGGCCACGTCGGGATCGTCGCGGTGCGCGTCGATCCACGGGCCGAGCCGAGGACGGGCATAGGCGTACAGCCCCACGTGGACGGACTCGGTCGAGCTCGTCGTGCCCTCGATGTCCAGCACGATCCAGCTGGGCGGGTTGCTCATCTGGTCAGCACCTCCACGAAATCGGCGACGAAGCGCGGCGCGTCGACCGCGGTGATCACCCGCGTGTCGGGCGCCGGCTCGTACGGGAAGGACGGCGGCAGGCCGTCGTGGGTGCGCATCAGCCGCGCCCTCGACATGAAGCCGTCACTCATGATGTTGACAGGCCCGTCGGCCCAGGCGGTGGCGAAGCCCCGGTCCAGCAGGATGCCGGCGGCCAGCGGGTCGTGCAGCGGGATGATCCGGCGGCCCCACTCGTTCTGGTAGAAGTCCATGTAGGCGTCCAGGATCCGCACGGCGAACCTCGCCTTCGGCGTGTCCGTGGCCCGCAGCGCGGCGATGGCCCGCTCGTGCAGGATGGTCGTCCCGGTGACGTTGACGCCGACCATCACCAGCTCGGCGCGCGGCGCGGCGAACACCGCGGCGGCCGCGACCGGGTCGTTGGCGATGTTCGCGTCGACCATCAGCACCGTGCCGGGCGGAGCGTACGGCCCCGACCCGCCCATCAGCACCACCGACCGATACCTCGTGAGCAGGTCCGGGTCGAGGCGCAGCGCCTCACCCAGGTTGGTCAGCGGCCCGAGGGCCAGCAGGTCCAGCTCGCCCGGCTGCTCGGCCGCCAGCCGTACCAGCAGCTCGGCGGCGCTCTCGCCGGTGACCTCGGGCATCGGCCGGTCGTAGCCGAGGTCGCCGAGGCCGTCCTTGCCGTGCACGTAGCCGGCGATGCGCGCGACTCCGGCCAGCGGCTCGGCCGCGCCGCGCGCCACCGGCACGTCCAGGCCGAGCAGCCCGTTCACGTAGCCGATGTTGCGCACCGCGTCCTCCTCGACGCAGTTGCCGAACACCGAGGTGACCGCGACGATCTCGGCGTCGGGCCGCCCGGCGAGGTAGAGCAGGGTGTGGGCGTCGTCGATGCCGGTGTCGGTGTCCACGACAATCCGTCGTGTCTCGGTCATACTGCCTCTTTCACGTGTTCGGGACGGTAGACGCCGCGTTCGGTCACGATGCGCGTGACCAGGCGCGGCGGGGTGGTGTCGAAGGCGGGGTAGTAGCCGGAGACGCCCTCGGCGGCGGTCCGGGCGCCGAGCACGCTCAGCACCTCGTCGCCGTCGCGGTGCTCGATCTCGACGTCGGCCGCGCCGGGCGCGAGCGGGTCGGGCGCCTGCACCAGCACGTAGAACGGCACCCCGAACTCCCGCGCGGCGAGCGCCACGCCCAGCGTGCCGACCTTGTTGACCACGTGCCCGTCGAGCGTCACCCGGTCGGCGGCGACCAGCGCCACGTCGGCGAGCCCGTCGGCCAGGGCGGCGGCGACCATGCCGTCGGTGATCAGCGTGGGCCGGTAGCCCATTTCCACCAGCGTCGCCGCCGTGAGCCTGGCACCCTGCAGGTAGGGGCGGGTCTCGGTGCAGACGAACTCCAGCCGCTTGCCCGCCTCGCGGGCCGCCTGGACGGTCGCGATCAGGTAGGCGTCGGCCCAGCAGTGGGTCAGCACCCGCGCGCCGTCGTGGAGCAGGCCCGCGGCGTGCCGGCCGAGCGCCGCGCTGCGCGCCCGGTAGGCCGCGTCGTGCCCGGCCGCCGCCGCCTCGACCGCGCCGGCCAGCTCCTCGCCGGACGCCTCCGCGAGCGGCCCGTCGGCCGTGTCGTCCAAAATCGCGCGCACGGCGTCACGGATGTGGTTGTTCGTCGGCCGGGTCGCGATCAGGCGGGCGCCCGCCGCCCGCAGCCGCTCGGCCGCCGCGCCCGGCGGCTCGCGCCGCGCCTCCCGGGCGGCCAGGACCATGCCGGCCGTGGTCGCGTACAGCGGGCCCGAGCTCTGCGTGACCATCTGCTCGATGGCCACCGCGACGTCCTCGCTGGTGGCGCAGCGCACCCACCGCCGCTCGAACGGATAGACGCGGCGGTCGAGGATCTCCACCGCGTCACCCGCGAAGCGGACGGAGTCGGCCAGCACGGGGGTTCCCGCCCCAGATCCGGTCAAGAGATCTCCTTCGGGCGCCGCCTGGCCGCCACACCGGCCAGGATCAGCGCGAACAACGTGATCACGTACGGTGCGGAGTCGGCCGCCTGTTGCGGCAGCCCCACACCCTGGAGCCGGAAGCCCACCGCCTCGGCGACGCCGAACAGCAGGCAGGCGAGCAGTACCCGCCAGGGGAGCACGCCGCCCAGCATGACGGCGACCACCGCCACCCAGCCGCGCCCCGCGCTCATGCCCTCGCTGAACAGCGTCACGTTGCCGAGCGCGAGCTGGGCGCCGGCGAGCCCGCACAGCGCGCCGGCCGCCAGCACGACGCCGTGCCGGTAGCCGCCGACCTTCAGGCCGAGCGCGGCGGCGGCCGCCTGGTGCTGGCCGATGCCGCGCAGCCGCAGCCCGGAGCGGGTCCGGCGCAGCCACCACGCGACGACGGCCACCAGCGCGAACGCGAGCAGCACCAGTGCCGACTGCGATCCGAGCACCGGCACGTCGAGCCCCAGCTCGGCGAGCGTTGGCAGCCCGGCCAGGTCGGGCGAGCTGTAGGTGCCGCCGCTGCCGAAGATCTGCCGCATCAGGAACGCGGTCAGCCCGAGGGCCAGCAGGTTGGTGCCCACGGCCACCACGATCGGGTCGGCCCGGAAGGTCACCGAGGCGATCGAGAGCACCGCCGCGTAGAGCAGGGTGGCGATCATCGCGCCCAGGACGCCCGCCCAGGCGCTGCCGGTCAGGTGACTGAAGACGACCGCGGTGAACGCGCCCCACAGCAGCTGGCCCTCCAGCGCGATGTTGAACACGCCGGCCACCTGGCAGATCAGCCCGCCGAGCGCGGCGAGCACGACCGGCGTCGTGGCGGTGAGCACGGCGGCCAGGAACGACGCCTCGAAGATGTTCACGCGCCCGCCCCCCGCCGCGCCCTCAGGTGCCGGACGGTCGCGAACACGGCGACGATCACGATGATGAGCCCCTGTACGATCTGCGTGAGCTGGCTGGGCACCCCGGCCTCGCGTTCCATTCCCTGGCCGCCCACCTGCAACACGGTCAGCAGCGCCACGGCGAACGGCACGGCGATCGGCCGCGCGGTCGCCAGCAGCACCGCGGCCACGGCGGTGAAGGTGTAGCCCGGGGCGGTGAGCGCGCCGTCCACGTACCTGTAGGGCGGGCCGAGCACGATCAGCGCGCCGACCAGGCCGGCGAACGCGCCACCGCCCGCCAGGGTGACGGCGGCCAGGCGGTTCACGGCCACGCCGCCGTAGCGGGCGAAGTCGCGGTTCTGCCCGGTCGCGCGGATCTCGTAGCCGAGAACGGTCCGCGAGTCGGCGTACAACCAGGCGACGGTGAGCAGCACGATGAGCGGCAGCCCGATCGTGACGTACGAGCTGCCGGCCAGCGCGGGCAGGTGCGTCGCGTCGGGCAGCGGCGGGGTCTGGGCGATGCCGGTGCCCTGCTCGCCCAGCGGGAAGCGGACCAGGTAGGAGGCGAACGCCACGGCCGGGGTGCTGATCAGCAGCGTGGTCACGATGGCGGGAATGCCGAGCCGGGTGCGCAGCGGCGCGGACAGCCCCGCGACCAGCCCGCCGGCCAGCGCGGCGGCGGCCAGCGGCAGCACGACCGCGACCCCGGCCACCATCGGCAGGTGCAGCGCGATCGCGGCGGCGGTGACGCCGCCGATCGCCATCTGGCCGTCGCCGCCGAGGTTGAACTCACCGGCCCGCAGCGGGATCGCGAACGCCAGCGCCATGCCGAGCGTCGGCACGAACGCGGCGATCGTGTACTCCAGGTTGCCGTCGGCCAGGGCGCCCCGCAGCAGCGCCGGATAGGCGAGCGACGGGTCCACCCCGACCGCCAGCATCACCAGCGTGGTCAGAACCAGCGCGCCGCCGATGGCGAGCACCGGCGTCGACAGGACGATCCGGCGCGCCCATCCGAGGACGCGCCCTCCCGGCTCCGGCCCGCCGCCTGGCGGCTGTCCGCCCGGGGCGACGGTCGTGCCGGGCGCGGGCGCGGTCATGCCGGGTCTCCACTCGTGGCCACGGTCGTGTTTCCGGTCGTGTCTCCGGTCGTGTCTCCGGTCGTGTCTCCGGCCGTGGTTTTGACCGGGGCGCCGGTCATCGCCTGGCCGAGGAGGGACTCGGTGGCCTCGTCGCCGCTGTACTCGGCGACCACCCGGCCCTCGAACATCACCAGGATCCGGTCCGACAGCGCGCGCAGCTCCGACAGCTCACTCGACTGCACCAGCACCGCCTGGCCCCGGTCGCGGGCCTCGGCCAGCAGCGTGTGGATCCGTTCCTGCGCGCCCACGTCCACGCCCTGTGTCGGCTCCTCGACCACGATCACGGGAGTCCGCCTGGACAGCTCGCGGGCCAGCACCGCCTTCTGCGCGTTGCCGCCGGACAGCGCGCCGATGGGCACGTCCACCGACGCCGCGCTGATCGAGAACCTCTCGACCAGGTCGCGCGCCCGGGCCCGGACGGCCGCCCTGGACAGGCCGATCCGCCCGGCGTGGCCGCCCGGCCGGCGCTGGTCGCCCATCAGCAGGTTCTCCGCCAGCGACATCTCGGACGCGGTGCCCCGGCCGTGGCGGTCCTCGGGCACGTAGGCGACCTCCGGGTCCCTGCCGCGTCGCACGGGCGCGTCGCCGAGCAGGACCTGCCCGGAGTCGTGCTGCCCGGGGACGTTCAGGCCGGTCACCGCGTCGATGAGCTCGCGCTGCCCGCTTCCGGCCACGCCGGCGATGCCGACGATCTCGCCCGGCCGCACGCCGAACGACACGCCCGACAGCCGCGCCACGCCGTCGCGGTCGCTCACGCTGAGGTCGCGCACCTCCAGCGCGTACGCCTCCTCGCGGGGCCCGGTCGTGGGCCGGGCGGGTCCGGTGGAGCCGAGGGCGCGGCCGATCATCGCCTGGACGAGCTCGGCGGCGGTGGTGCCGGCCGTGTCGAATCGCCCCGTGACGCGGCCCTGGCGAAGGACGGTGACGCGGTCGCCGGCGGTCAGCACCTCGCTGAGCTTGTGCGTCACGAGCAGCACGGACGCGCCGGTGCCGGTGACCGTGCGCAGGACCTCGAACAGCCGGGTCGCCTCGCCGGGGGTGAGCACGGAGGTCGGTTCGTCCAGGATCAGCACTTCGGCGCCCCGGTAGAGCGCTCTGAGGATCTCCACCCGCTGGCGCACGCCGACCGGCAGCGTGCCGACCTGGGCCGCCGGATCGGCCCGCAGGCCGTACCGTTCGCCCAGTTCCTCCACCGCGCGCCGCGCCGCGGCCCGGTCGACCGCGCCGCGATGGACCGGTTCCGCGCCGAGCACGACGTTCTCCGCGACGGTCAACTCGGGGAACAGCCGGAAGCGCTGGTGCACCATGCCGAGCCCGTGCGCGATGGCGTCGGCGGGCGAGCGCAGCCGGATGCGTTTCCCGTCGCGCAGCACGTGCCCGGCGTCCGGCCGGTGCAGGCCGTAGAGCACGGACATCAGGGTGGACTTGCCGGCGCCGTTCTCACCGACGACGGCGTGGATCTCCCCTCGGGCGACCGCCAGGTCGATCCCGTCGTTGGCGAGCACGGGACCGAACCGTTTGGTGACGCCGACGAGCTCGGCGGCGGGCGCCGCCGAGCCGTCGCCGGTGGCGGTGACGCTCATGCCTAGCCCTTGAGCGGGTCGGCCACGGTGATCTTGCCGGCCACGATGTCGTCACGCGCCTGCTTGACCTTGGAGATCACCTCGGGGCTGTCGGCGATGGTGCATCCCGAGGAGGCCACGTCGTCGTCCAGCGCGTTGACGCCCACGCCGCCCTCGGCTAGGCCGTAGACCTTGACGCCGCCGGTCTTGCCCTCGGCGATCTCCTTGATCGCGGCGACCGTGGCCACGTCCACGTGCTTGAGCACGTTGTCGATGATGTTGCCCGCGCTCGACGCGCACTGGTTGACGTCCACGCCGAACGCCTTCGCGCCCGAGGCCGCGACCGCCTCGAAGACGCCCTGGTTGCCGCCCGAGGCCGCGGCCGAGACGATGTCGGCGCCGCGCCCGGTGAGCGTCTGCGTCTGCGACTTGGCCCGCGCCGGGTCGCTGAACGGGTTGTTGCCGCCCACGTAGAGCGGGGTGCCGGTGACGCTCGCCTTGACCGAGGTGGCGCCGGCGAAGAACGGGTCGATCCACCGGTGCACGAACGGCGAGTCGATGGCCGCCACGACGCCGATCTTGTCGCTCTTGGTGAGCAACCCCGCCTCGATGCCGGCGAGGTAGGCCGCCTCGTGCTCCTTGAACGACACGCACGCCAGGTTGGCCGCCTGGTCCTTGGCGCAGGAGTCCACCTGCAGGAACTGCTGCTCCGGATGCTGCTTGGGCACGGTGTTGAACACATCGTCGAAGGAGAAGCTGATGCCCACGATGACGGTCGGCTTGGCGCGGACCGCCGCGTCGACGTTCTGCGCGATGCTGGTCGGGTCCTTGCTCTCGTAGAGCTTGAAGGACGCGCCGATCTCCTTGGCGGCAGCCTCGGCGCCCTTGACGCCGAGCAGGAGGAAGCTGTTGGTGCCCACCGGGTTGGGCGTGATCAGGATGATCGACTTGTCGGAGGAGGCGGAGGCGGCGGAACTGCCTGAGCTGTCCGCATCCTGACCGCCGCACGCGGCGAGGGCGAGGAGCGCGGCGGCAGCGGTGAGCGCTGGAGTGATTCGCATGGTTCCTGGTTCTGTCTGCCGGAGGGGGCGTGTACCACCGGGGCTGTCCATCCTGGTGGGTGAGTATATCTCCACATTTCCGACAGGAACAACCTGATTTGCCATATTTCGGACGACCATATCGTACGGTCCGTGATAGGGCCTATGTCTCTCGGGTCCAGGTGGCGGAATGGGGTCGAACCACCCGGCTACACCTTGGGGGGCGTGGGGAAGGCCTCGGGGCCGGCCAGGCCGGTGCTCTCCAGCAGGCGCTGATGGTTCAGCACCGCCGCGTTGCAGGCTTCGGCGAAGCGCCGGATCAGCGTGTTCTGGGTGCTGCCGCGCACCGCGCCGATCAGCGCGAAGATCTGCCCGTGCGCCAGCCGCAGCCACTTCACGTACGTGACGTCGTACGACCTGCCCGACCGGCCGGAGATGTCGGCCATCCATTCCTGCTGGGTGTCGGTCGGCCTGACCGGCAGCTGGATCTCCAGCTTGGTGGCCAGGGCGCGGGCCTGCTCGTCCAGCCCGTGGTGCTGCTCGGCGATCTCCTCACTGATCGTCCTGATCCGGGCGCTGTCGCCGCGTTGCATGGCCTGCTGGGCGATGGTCATCTCCCACAGGGTGGCGAGCCGTACCTTCTTGACCAGGTCGCGGTCGGCGGCCGACAGCGGGCCCCACTTGGACTGCCAGGTGCTGTCGTCGGCCTCGGCGCCGGCCGTGGGCGTCGCCGACTCCGCGGGAGGGTCGAGGTCCAGGTCCGGGAGGCTGGTCGCGGGCGGGGCGGTCCCCACGGTGACGACGTTCGCCGTGCCGGTGGGCTGGTGACCGAGCCCGCAGGCGCCCACGGCCACGAGCGCGGCGCAGGCGGTGATGAGAACGGGACGGCCACGTGGAGGTCGCACTGCCGTCAGCCCCTTCCGGATGGTCGGATGCGGCCAGCCAGCCACTGGTGGTCACCAGGAGATACGCGGCACCGGCCGGAGCGGTTCACGGCGGCGCGCAAGAACCGCCCAGATCAGCGGCGAAGCACGAAGTGCTGCTCGGAGAGGCCGTCGGAGACTCCTGGGCCGGCCGAACCGACCGCCCACAAGGTGGTCGTACCGGGGACGCGGGTGATGCCCAGCCGGTTGATCCGATTGTCTTCCTCGTCTTCCACGGACGCTCCGGTCCGCATCGGCGGGCTGTACTCCCGAGTCCAGCCGGTTCCGTCGAAGTGCAGGAAAAGCGCCTGGCCCGCATGGTCGGCGTCGATCCCGCCGACCCACACGTCGCCGGTGCCGGAGGCGACGACGTCGTACAACTCTCCGCGTGTGATCGGCACCTGCACGCGAGACCACTTCGAGCCATCCCAGCGCATCACCAAGGGGCGATTTCCGTGGTCGCCATGGGAGTGGATGGTGCCTACCGCCCACACGTCGGATGATGAGACCTGCGAGATCCCATTCAGCGCTCCCAGCGGGATTTCCGGCGTTTCGGGCTGCTCCGTCGATTCTCTGCCGAGAACGCGGTGGTAGATCAGCGGCTTGCGTGGGTGGTTTTCACCGTCTCCCACCAATCCGGCCGCCCACAGGTGCCCGTCCTTGACACTGATCGAGTTCAGGACGGCTCCCTCATCACCCAGGCCGCTGTCAAGGAGATGGAACTCGTCACCGTCCCACTCCACGACGATCGCTCCCGTGGAGCCGCTCCCGGCGAACCACGCCCTGCCGTCCGTCGCTGTCACGTCACTCAAGAACTGCTCCCCGCTCACGCCGAAGGGGCGTCGATCGATCCAGCGCCGCCCGTCCCAGTGCGAGACGAACGCACGATCAGAACCGGTGTGGTCCCTGCCGGTCACCCACACGTCGTCCGGATGCTCGGCGCTGACAGAGTGCAGGAGGGCATCGGGATTCTTGGCTGCCCGCGGTCTCGGTGCCCTGCGCCAGCGGCTTCCGTCCCAGCGCAGCAGCACGGTTTCACCGATGCGGTTCTCGGCGGCGTCCTCGAAGCCCACGGCCCAGGCCTCGCGAGGTCCACTCGCGGAGATGCCGACCAGTCCCGTGTCACGGTCGCCCGGTTCGGGGCTCGCGATGCGCTTCCATGCCGCCGAAGCAGTGGCCGGGCGGGTCGGTGCGGTACGGGCCGTAGGGTTCGTCGCCGGCGAGTCCGGCAGAGGAGCACTCGTGCCGCCCTTCTGGCTCGGTGCGGGAGCCCCTGGGACGGTGACGCACGCGACCAGCAGGGACACCCCGACTACCAGGAGCCCAGCGCATCGAATGATGGTCATTGTCCTCAGCGTACAGAAATGATCATCCGCAAGGCGTGCGGGAGGCGGCCCCGCTGACGCCGTCGGCCGGGCGCCGGAGGATTCGGTGTCCGTGAGGCATCGCGGCGAAGGCCGTGGTGGCGCACAATGGACCCGGTCGGCCTAGGAGGCTCCTGTGAGCAAGCGATCGCGCGGGCGACGCATGCTCACCATGGGCCGGCCCCCCGGCTTCGGCCCGGGAGAGCCCCCCGGTCCCGCCGCCCGGCAAGGTGACCAGGACGCCCGTGCCCGGCTGACACTGGCCAGAGCTCGTCCGTCCAGATGGGACCATCTGTGGAGGGATTTATCCCGTTAGGTGTGCTGTACCTCAGCAGGACGGATTGTGATGTCAGATTCAGAGTTCCCCCTCGTCCAGTTCATGCGGGAGGGCTTCGATCCGGTGGCGGAGCTCGCTCGCATCCGAACCGAGCAGCCGATCTTCCCGATGCCGATCCCCGGAGGCCAAACGGCCTATCTGGTCACCCGCTACCACGATGTGCGGGCCGTGCTCGGCGACCACGAGCGCTTCAGCAACGACTTCGGCAACGTGATCGGGTTGGGCTCCAACCAGGATGACCCGGGCGGCCTCGGCTTCCGCGACCCGCCCGAGCACACCAGGCTGCGCAAGTACCTCACGCCCGAGTTCACCATGCGCAGGCTGCGCAGGCTGGAGCCGCGCATCGAGGCCATGGTCGAGGAATATCTGGACAAGATGGAGGCCAAGGGCCCCCCGGCCGACCTGGTGGAGTCGTTCGCGCTGCCCATCCCGTCGCTCGTGGTCTGCGAACTGCTCGGCGTGCCGTACGAGGAGCGGGCCGACTTCATGAAGCTCAGCGTCGACCGCTTCGACTTCACGGCCGGGCCCGAGGCGTCGCTGCAGGCGATCAACGACGCGACGACCTACCTCATCGACCTCGTCGCCCGCGAGCGGCTGAACCCTGGCGACGGGCTGCTCGGCCAGCTGCTGCGCGACCACGGTGACGAGCTCGACGACCGGATCCTGGCCAGCATGGCCGACGGCATCCTGACCGGCGGCCACGACACCAGCACCAGCATGCTCGCGCTCGGCACCCTCTGGATGTTGGAGAACCCCGAGCAGGCGGCCAAGGTCCGCGAGGTCGACGGCTACGTCGTCGAGGTGGTCGAGGAGCTACTGCGCTACATGACGGTCGTGCAGGTGGCGTTCCCGCGCTTCGCCCGCGAGGACCTGGAGCTGGAGGGGCAGCCCATCAGGAAGGGCGAGTTGGTGCTCTGCTCGCTCGCCGCCGCCAACCGCGACCCCAGCCTGGGCGACGACATGGACGAGGTCAAGCCCTATCGCGCCACGGTGGGCTCGCACCTGTCGTTCGGCCACGGGATCCACCGGTGTGTCGGCGCGCCGCTGGCCCAGATGGAGATGCGCATCGCCTTCCCCGCGCTGCTGCGCCGTTTCCCCGACCTCCACGTCGCGGGCGAGGTGCCGTTCCGGCCGCTGTCCATCGTCTACGGCGTCGAGAAGCTACCCGTCGCCTGGTAATCCGGCTACGTTCACAAGTGTGAACGAGCCCGCCATCGACCTGACCACGATCAGCGCCGTCGTGTTCGACACCGACGGTGTGGTGACCGATACCGCCCGAGGGCATGCGGCCGCCTGGAAACACGTGTTCGACGCCTTCCTGCGCGGCCGCTCCGCCGCCGCCTTCGACATCAGGGCCGACTACCTCCAGCATGTCGACGGGCGGCCACGCCTCGACGGTGTCCGCACCTTCCTGGCCTCACGCGGCATCGACCTGCCCGAGGGCGGCCCCGACGACGAGCCGGGCGCGCCCACCGTCCACGGCCTCGGCCTGGCCAAGGACCGCGTCTTCATGGCCCAGGTGGACAAGTACGGCGTGGCGGCGTTCCCGGCCACCGTGGCGCTCCTCTACGAACTGCGCCGCCGGGGCGCGCGCGTCGCCGGTGTCTCGGCCAGCCTGCACGCCCGCAGACTGGTCACCTCGGCGGGCGTGGCCCACCTGTTCGACCTGCTGGTCGACGGCAACGACGCGGCCCTGATGCGGCTGCCGGGCAAACCCGACCCGGCGCTGTTCCTGGAGGCGGTCCGCCGGCTGGCCCTGCCCGCGGCCAGGGCGGCCGTGGTGGAGGCGGCCCTGCCGGGCATCGAGGCCGGGCGGAAGGGCGGCTTCGGCCTGGTGATCGCCGTCGACAAGGACGGCGCCGCCGCGGAGCTGCGCGAACACGGCGCCGACCTGGTGGTCACCGATCTCGGCGAGCTCGCCGTGCGCGGCAGGGTCCTACCCTTGACATCGTGACGGTGCTCATCGATCCTCCGCACTGGCCGGGGCCGCGCGATCTCATGTGGTCGCACCTGGTCAGCGACCACTCCCTGGACGAGCTGCACGCCTTCGCCGGGCGGCTCGGCATGCCGGTGCGGGCCTTCGACCGCGACCACTACGACGTGCCCGAGACCGTCCACCGGATGGCGGTCGACCTGGGGGCAGAGGCGGTCAGCTCGCGCGAACTATTGCACCGCCTGATCGCCGCCGGGCTGCGGCGCCGCAAGCGCCGCTAGCTCGCCGCCCAGGTTGGCCCGGGCCGCCGCCTCCCACAGCGTGTACGCCTCGGGGGTGCGGTAGAGCCGCGGCGTGGCCAGCAGCCTGCGCAGCACCTCGGCCCGCCCCCGCCTGAACAGCTCGGCGGGCACGTGCGCGTACTCCTGCCGGATCCTGGCCGCGTAGTCGTCGTAGCCGGGCCCGGCCAGCACCGCCAGGTCGGCGTCGCACAGCACCTCGCCGTCGTGGTCGCCCGGGACCAGCCGGTCGTGCGCGGCCGTCAGCCGCACCAGCCGGGCCACCTCGGCGACCCGGGCGGCCGGCACGCCGCAGCGGGGGAGTGCCGACTCGGCCAGCTGGGCGCTGCGCTCCTCGTCGCGGCCGGGCCGGCCGTCGTAGACGGCGTCGTGGAACCAGGCGGCCAGCCGCACCGCCGCCGGGTCGCCGGCGGCGCCCGCCAGCCGGTCGATCGCGGTGAGCACGGCGGCCAGGTGCTCCAGCGTGTGGTAGCGCCGGTGCGGCTCCGACCAGCGGGCGACCAGCTCGGCCCCCACCGCCTCGGCCGCCCGCGACCGCCCCGCGACCGCGCGCCAGCTCGTCAGCATGGCCCCCACGATAGAGCCGCAGCGCGACGCGGGGGTCATGGGTTGCTAGCGTGAAGGTCATCGAGCATGAATCGGACGACCCTCGGCGCCTGCCTCGCTGGCGGGAACTGCGGGCCGTGCTGCCCGCCCGCCCGCACCTGCTCCCGTCGCGCGAGCGGCGGCTCGCGGCGGCCGCCGACCTGGGCGACATCCGGCGGCTGGCCCGGCGGCGGGCCCCGCGCGTGGTGTTCGACTACGTGGACGGCGCGGCCGAGTCGGAGCTGTCGCTGGCCAGGTCGGTCGAGGCGTTCGCCAGGGTGGAGTTCCGGCCCCGCGTGCTGCGCGATGTGGCCGAGGCTCCCACCGGAACCGAGCTCCTGGGCAGGCGCGTCGCCATGCCGGTGGTCCTCGCGCCGACCGGGTTCACCCGGATGATGCACCGCGAGGGGGAGCGCGCCGTCGCGCGGGCGGCGGCCAGGGCGGGCGTGCCGTACACCCTGTCCACGATGGGCACCACGAGCGCTCGCGACGTCACGGGGGCGGCGCCCAGCGGCTGGAACTGGTTCCAGCTCTACGTGGTCCGTGACCGCGGGCGCAGCCGTGAGACGCTCGACGCGGCCCGCGAGGCCGGCATGGACGTGCTCGTCGTCACCGTCGACGTGCCGGTCGCCGGGGCGCGGCTGCGCGACGTGCGTCACGGCATGACGATGCCGCCGTCGCTGCGCTGGCGCGGCGTCCTGCAGGCGGCGCTCCGCCCGGCCTGGTGGTTCGACTTCCTCACCAGCGAGCCGCTCAGTTTCGCCACCGTCGAGGGCGCCCCCGACGACCTGGCCGGGATCACCAACCTGATGTTCGACCCCACGGTGACGCTGCGCGACCTGGAGTGGGTCCGCTCCGTCTGGCCGGGGCCGCTGCTGGTCAAGGGCGTGCAGCGGATCGACGACGCCAAGGACCTGGCCACCGCCGGCGTCGACGGCCTGGTCGTCTCCAACCACGGCGGACGCCAGCTCGACCGCGCCGCGACCCCGCTGGAACTGCTGCCCGGTGTCGTGGATGCGGTCGGCGACCGCACCGAGGTGTTCCTCGACGGCGGCGTGCGCAGCGGCGCCGACGTGGCGGCCGCGGTAGCGCTCGGCGCGCGGGCCTGCTTCGTCGGCAGGGCCTACCTGTACGGCCTGATGGCCGGCGGCGAGGCGGGCGTCGACCGGGTGCTGTCGCTGCTTCGCGCCGAGCTCGTCCGAACGTTGCGGCTGCTGGGCGCGGGCGGCGTCGGCGACCTCGGCCCCGACCTGGTCCGCTTGCGTTGACCTCGGCCCCGACCTGGTCCGCTTGCGTTGACCTCGGCCCCGACCTGGTCCGCCCGCGTTTGGAGCACCGCCGGGGCGCCCTTGCGGGCGCCGTCTTCACGAGCTGCCGGCCAGCGCCTCCGGAGCGTCCTGCGCCGGGCCCATCCTGGTGCGTCCGAGGTCGGCCCGCCGCCCCGCGGACACCCCGTCCCGGTAGCCGGTGCCGCTGGTGCGCGGGACGCTCATCCGCACCCTCGGATAGCGGGCCGTCACCGCCCGCTCCACCTCCGCCCGCCGGTCGGCCAGCACCAGCGCGGTACCCGCCACGGGCGCCTCGGCCTCCGCTCGCCTCTCGGCGTCGCACAGCAGCCGGTACACCTCGTCCGCGAAGCCGAGCAGCCACGACCGTCGGTAGGCCCGGGCCGAGGCCGCGTCCCGCGGCGGGCGTACCCCGGCCAGGCCGGAGGCCATCTGCAGCAGCAGCGACGTCGCCAGGACGTCGGCGCGTTCCAGGTCGGCGGCGAAGCCGAAGACGTGCACCCGCTGCCCGCCGCCGTCTCCAGGGAGCGCGCCGATGAGCAGCGGACGGCAGCGCACCGCCTGCGCCACCAGGCTCACCAGCCGGGCCTTCTCCCTGGCCCAGGGGGCGCTCAGCGTCACGATCCGGTCGCCGGGGACCTGACGGCCCGAGCCGGGGCCGGGGTCGAGGGTGTCGATGCCGTGCTTGGCCATCAGGGCCGACGCCGCCGCCATGAACGTGGCCCGCTCATGCTCGTTGTCGGTGCGCTCGGCCTTGGCCAGCAGTTTCCTGACCCGTTCGAGTGTGCGCTCCCTCATCGGGACTTGGTCAGCACCCGCCCGTCGTCGGCGATGGCCGGGAAGGCGCCGGTGTCGACGATGCCGTGCTGGTGGTACAGGGCCTCGATGAGGGCGTGGGCGGCGGGCTCCAGCTTCCACAGCGCGCGATACTCGCGGGCCGCGGACAGCGAGAGGCCGATCTCCTGGGCGATGTCGACCGTGCGCGGCACGATGCCCTTGGCGATCTGCCGGTCCCAGTAGTCGCGCGCGGCCCGCATCAGCGCCGCCCGCTGGGCGGTGTCGACGACCTGCGGGGTCGTGTCGAGCACCTCGACGTCCTCGTCCTCGTCGTCCACCAGCTCGGCGAGTGCCGGGGGCAGCGCCGGGCGGGCCGGCACCGGGTGGTGGTCGGCGTGGGGCTCCCAGGGCACGCGCGGGTCGGCGTCGATGAGCGCGGAGGTGTTGTAGAGGGCGGCGATCTGGGCCAGCAGCGCCTCCTGGCGGCCCGGGTCGACGGCCAGGCCGGTGTGCTCGACCGCCTGGTCCATGGCCTTGTCCAGCCGGGCCAGCGCGGCGCGCATCTTGCGCTCGGGGGCGCCGCCCTCGCGCAGCGCCTTGGCCTTCTTGGCGGCCAGCGCGACACGGGTGAGCCGCCGGTGCGCGTCGACCTCGCTCGCGGTGCGGTCGCTCACCTCGGCCAGGCCCATCCGCACCATCAGCCGCTCGGGGGTGAGCCTCCAGTTGATGCGGCCGGTGCCCCTGATGCGGTGGCGCTCGATGGCCATGCCGCGCTCCCACAGCCAGGCGGCCACGAGCGGCGCCGCGAGCCGGAACAGCGCCTCGGGCAGGCTGCGCGCGTCCATGCTGGACAGCACCGCGGTCAGGCAGGTCAGCGCCCACACGGCGATGCCGTCGATGCCGGCGGAGAAGTTCTCCCGCATGTTGCGGCGGGCCCGTACGGCCGAGGTGATGATCGCGACCTCGATGAACGCGAACAGCAGCAGCCGCAGCGGGCCGTCGAGCCCGAGCACGTCGCCGGAGAAGCGCCACATGCCCTGCGCGGACACGCCCGTAGCGATGGACGCGGCCACGATGGTGAGCACGTCCTCGATGGGACGGGGGGCGACGTAGCGGGTGAACAGGAAGGCCCCGGCCCGCCAGGTGACCCTGAGCAACAGGAACGCGAGCACGAGCGAGGCCAGGCCCAGCAGGGCGATGACAGCGGTGGCGAACGGCTTCTCGGTGACGAAGGCGGCTATTTCGTCGAATGTGGGCATCAGTCACTATCCGTGAGGATCGAACTCCGGCTGTATAACGACGAGATCATTGCAGAATGTTGGCATCTTGTATGCCAAACAGCCGCTCCAGCCCCGTTTTGCCCAGCTTTATCGCACTCGTTTTTCATCCCAAGGCGGCTGAAACGAGGGACCGCGCCTCCTCCTGCACCTTCGCCAGATGCTCCGGACCCCGGAACGACTCGGCGTAGATCTTGTACACGTCCTCGGTCCCCGACGGCCGGGCCGCGAACCAGGCGCTGCGCGTGGACACCCTGACCCCGCCCAGCGGAGCCCCGTTGCCCGGCGCCGACGTCAGGACCGAGGTGATCGGCTCGCCCGCCAGGCTGGTCGCGGTCACCTGCTCGGCCGACAGGCGCGCGAGCACCGCCTTCTCCTCGCGACTGGCCGGCGCGTCGACCCGGGCGTAGGCGGGCTCGCCGAAGCGGGCCGTCAGGTCGCGGTAGCGGGCGCTCGGCGACTCGCCCGTGACGGCCAGGATCTCCGAGGCCAGCAGCGCCAGGATGATGCCGTCCTTGTCGGTGGTCCACACCGAGCCGTCGCGGCGCAGGAACGACGCCCCGGCGCTCTCCTCGCCGCCGAAGCCCAGCGAGCCGTCGAGCAGCCCGGGCACGAACCACTTGAACCCGACCGGCACCTCGTACAGCCGACGGCCCAGCGACTCGGTCACCAGGTCGATGATCCGGCTGCTGACCATCGTCTTGCCCACCCCGGCCCCGGCGGGCCAGCCGTCACGGTGCGCGTAGAGGTAGGAGATCGCCACGGCCAGGTAGTGGTTGGGGTTCATCAGCCCGTCGGGCGTCACGATGCCGTGCCGGTCGGAGTCGGCGTCGTTGCCCGTGGCGATGTCATAGGTGTCGCGGCCGGAGATCAGGGAGGCCATCGCGTACGGCGACGAGCAGTCCATCCGGATCTTGCCGTCCCAGTCGAGCGTCATGAACCGCCACGTCGGGTCCACCAACGGGTTGACCACGGTCAGGTCGAGCCGGTGCCGCTCGGCGATCTCCCCCCAGTAGGCCACAGCGGCCCCGCCCAGCGGGTCGGCCCCGATGCGCACCCCGGCCGACCGGATCGCGTCGAGATCGACCACCGAGGGCAGATCGTCGACGTAACGGCCGAGGAAGTCGTGGCGGCCCGCAGCCCGCAGCGCCCTGGCGTAGGGGACGCGGCGCACGCCCGCGAGGCCGGCCGCCAGCAGCTCGTTGGCGCGGTCCTGGATCCACGTCGTGGCCTCGGTGCCGGCCGGTCCGCCGTCCGGCGGGTTGTACTTGAAGCCCCCGTCACGCGGCGGGTTGTGCGAGGGCGTGACCACCACGCCGTCGGCGAGCCCGGACTCGCGGCCGCGGTTGTGGGTGAGGATGGCGTGCGAGACGGCCGGGGTCGGCGTGTAGCCGTCACGCGAGTCGACGACCACGCTCACGTCGTTGGCCGCGAACACCTCCAGCGCCGACACGCGGGCGGGCTCGGACAGCGCGTGCGTGTCGGCGCCCAGGAACAGCGGCCCGTCGGTGCCCCGCGCGGCGCGGTATTCGCAGATCGCCTGGCTCGTGGCCAGGATGTGGTCCTCGTTGAACGCGGTGTCGAGCGACGACCCCCGGTGCCCGGAGGTGCCGAACGCCACCCGCTGGCCCACCTCGCCCGGATCGGGGTGGAGCGCGTAGTAGGCCGTGACCAGCCTGGGGACGTCGACCAGGTCGGCTGGCCGGGCCGGCTGTCCGGCGCGCTCGTTGCTCATGGGTCCCACCCTACAAAGCGCGTTTCGCGAGGCCCGACGGAGATCGCCGTGTCGGGCTGGGGTTACCACCCTGGCCGTGGTTAGACTCACCGTGACCCCAAAATTAGAATGGAGTTCGGTGGCCATGCGAATCGGACTGATGCTCAACGAGCCCACGGGCTCCGAGCCGTTCAGCGAACTGCGCGACGCCATCGCCGCCGCGCACGCCGACGGCTTCGCGTCCGGCTGGATGTCGCACATCTTCGGTCTCGACGCCCTCACCGCGCTGGCCGTCGCCGGCAGCCAGGCGCCGGGGATCGAGCTCGGCACCGGCGTCGTCCCGACCTACCCGCGCCACCCGGCCGCGCTCGCCCAGCAGGCGATGACGGTCAACGCGGCGCTCGGCGGGCGGCTCACGCTCGGCATCGGCCTGTCCCACCAGATCGTGATCGAGAACATGTTCGGCTACAGCTTCGACCGGCCCGCCAGGCACATGAAGGAATACCTCGACATCCTGCTGCCCGCGATCCGCGGCGAGCACGTCCGAGCCGAGGGCGAGACCCTCAAGGCCGACATCCGGCTCAGCACGCCCGGCGCCGGCCCGCAGGTGCTGATCGCCGCCCTGGCCCCGCGCATGCTCAAGCTGGCCGGCGCCAAGGCCGACGGCACCATCCTCTGGATGACCGGCCCCAGGACGGTCGCCGAGCACATCGCGCCCGCCATCACCGCCGCCGCCGAGGAGGCCGGGCGCGGCCGGCCGCGCATCGTCTGCACGCTGCCGATCTGCGTCACCGACGACCCTGCCGCCGCCAGGGCGCGCGCCGCGGAGGTCTTCGCGATGTACGGGCAGCTGCCCTCCTACCGGGCCATGCTCGACCGGGAGGGCGCGGCCGGCCCCGGGGACGTGGCGATCGTCGGCGACGAGGAGAGCGTGCGCGCCCAGATCGACACGCTGGCCAAGGCCGGGGTCACCGACTTCGTGGCCGCCCCCTACTCCAAGCGGGAGCGCACCAGGGAGCTGCTGAAGCAACTGCTCTGACCGGCGAGTCGGGGGCCTGACCGGGAGGCATCCGAATAAACTCCCGCAAGGTGAAGCGCTTGCTGCAAGGCATAGACGTGTCCAACTGGCAGGGCTCCGTTGACTGGTCGGCGCACGCCCGGGCCGGGGTCGCCTTCGCCTTCGCCAAGGCGACCGAGGGCGGCGACTACGTCGATCGCTTCTTCGCCCGCAACTGGGAGGGCATGCGGGCGAACTGGATCGTCTGCGGCGCCTACCACTTCGCCCGCCCCAAGGGAGACCCCGTCGAGGGAGCGCGCAACTTCCTGCGCACGATCACCCTGGCCGGCGGGCTGCGCCGCGGCGACCTGGTCGCGATCGACCTGGAGACGACCGACGGGCTGCGGCCCGAACAGGTCGCCCGGCACGCCCGCCGCTGGTGCCACTACGTCGAGCGGCACGGCGGACTGCGGCCGCTCGTCTACACCTACCAGTCCTTCGCCCGATCGGGCGCCTGCGCGGGCCTCGGCGAGTATCCGCTGTGGATCGCGAGCCCCGACCAGCCAGGCGGCGACCCCATGGTGCCGGGGCCGTGGACCGAGTGGACGATCCACCAATATTCCAACAGGCCCGTCGACCGCAACGTCTTCGACGGGACCCGCCAAGCACTGACCAGGTTGGGGTTTCACAAGCGATAGCATCGATAACCACCATCGACGAATCGACCCCAGGGAGTCACCGTGTCAGCCGAGCTACGCATCACCCTCGCCGGAGCCGAGCGTGTGGTGGCGGCCGGCACGACGGCCGGTGACGCGCTCCAGGCCGACGGCCGCTCCGTCATCGCCGCCCGGGTCAACGGCGAGCCGCGCGACCTGGCCGCCCCGCTCGCCGACGGCGACGTGGTGGAGCCGATCGAGGTCTCCAGCGACGAGGGCAGGGCGATCGTCCGCCACTCCACCGCCCACGTCATGGCGCAGGCGGTGCAGGAGCTGTTCCCCGAGGCCAGGCTGGGCATCGGCCCGCCGGTCGACAACGGCTTCTACTACGACTTCGACGTGGCGCAGCCGTTCCACCCCGACGATCTCAAGCGGGTCGAGAAGCGCATGCGCGAGATCGTCAAGCAGGGGCAGCTGTTCTCCCGCCGGGCCGTCAGCGACGACGAGGCCCGCGAGGAGCTGGCCGGCGAGCCGTACAAACTGGAGCTGATCGGGCTCAAGGGCGGTGGCGCCGACGCCGAGGAGAGCGTGGAGGTCGGCGAGGGTCAGCTGACCATCTACGACAACCTCGACCCCAAGTCCGGCGAGCTGTGCTGGAAGGACCTGTGCCGCGGCCCGCACGTGCCGTCCACCCGGTCCATCCCGGCGTTCAAGCTGATGCGCACCGGCGGCGCCTACTGGCGCGGCAGCGAGAAGAACCCCCAGCTGCAACGCATCTACGGCACCGCCTGGGAGTCGCGCGACAAGCAGGACGAATACCTCAAGCTACTGGAGGAGGCCGAGAAGCGCGACCACCGCAAGCTGGGCGCCGAGCTCGACCTGTTCAGCTTTCCGCCCGAGCTGGGCAGCGGGCTGCCGGTCTTCCATCCCAAGGGCGGGATCATCCGCAAGGAGATGGAAGACTACATGCGCCGCCGGCAGGGCGAGGCGGGCTACGAGTTCGTCAACACCCCGCACATCACCAAGTCGCAGCTGTTCGAGACCTCCGGGCACCTGCCGTGGTACGCCGAGGACATGTTCCCGCCCTTCGAGCTGGAGGGCATCGAATACCGCGTCAAGCCGATGAACTGCCCGATGCACAACCTGATCTTCCGGGCGCGCGGGCGCTCCTACCGCGAGCTGCCGCTGCGGCTGTGCGAGTTCGGCTCCGTCTACCGCTACGAGAAGTCCGGCGTGGTGCACGGCCTGACCCGCGTGCGCGGCATGACGCAGGACGACTCGCACATCTACTGCACCAGGGAGCAGATGGGCGGCGAGCTGAAGAGCCTGCTCGCCTTCGTGCTGAGCGTGCTGCGCGACTTCGGCCTGTCGGAGTTCTACCTGGAGCTGTCCACCCGCGACGAGTCCGAGAAGTTCATCGGCGATCCGGCCGACTGGGACGAAGCCACCGAGGCGCTGCGCCAGGCGGCCGAGGAGTCCGGGCTGGAGCTGGTGCACGACCCGGGCGGCGCCGCCTTCTACGGGCCGAAGATCTCGGTCCAGGCCAAGGACGCCATCGGCCGCACCTGGCAGCTGTCCACCATTCAGCTCGACCTCAACCAGCCCAAGCGGTTCGAGCTCGAATACCAGGCGGCCGACGGCAGCCGCCAGACGCCCGTCATGATCCACCGGGCGTTGTTCGGCTCGATCGAGCGCTTCCTCGGGGTGCTCACCGAGCACTACGCCGGCGCCTTCCCGCCCTGGCTGGCCCCGGTGCAGGTGGTCGGCATCCCGATCGCCGACGCCCACGCCCCCTACCTGCAGGACGTGGCCAAGCGGCTGCGCGAGCGCGGCATCAGGGTCGAGGTCGACACGGCCGACGACCGCATGCAGAAGAAGATCCGCAACGCGCAGAAGTCCAAGGTCCCCTTCATGCTGCTGGCCGGCGACGACGACATCGCCAACGGCGCGGTGTCGTTCCGCTACCGCAGCGGCGATCAGAAGAACGGCGTGCCGGTCGACCAGGCGATCTCCGAGATCGTCGACGCGGTCGAGCGCCGTACGCAGGTCTGACCTTCCCGCGCGTGCCGCGGAGCGGGGGTTCCGCTCCGCGGCACCTCGCGTCACTTCGCCAGGGGCTGTCCCTGCTTGTCGTTGAACTTGCCGATCAGGATCATGATGAAGTCGATCAGCACCCAGACGCCGAGGCCGCCCAGGGTGACGATCATCAGGATGCCGGTGCCGATCTTGCCCACGTAGAACCGGTGCACGCCGAGCGCGCCCAGGAAGAAGCAGAGCAAGACGGCAACGAGCCATGACTTGGCCATGGAATGATCCTTTCGATTTCGGGAGGTGGGCCGGGCGACGCGCATAAGCCGCCCGGCCGGCTTGGACTGCGGGGGTGATCACCGCAGCGCCTGAACCTAGCAACCCGCCGGCATGCTCGTCAGCAATTCGGCGCTATGTCTGGACAATGCGTCCAATATCGCTAAACGTGATCTCGGTGGCTAGATAGGCGAAATGCGACGTCTGCCAGCTTTGTCTTCCTGGAAAGGCCGGTCATCCCATGGAGCCGTCCTCCCTGGAAGCTGCCCTCCCTGAGCACGTGGTCCCTGAGGCCGTCGTCCGTGGGCACCTCGTCCCTGGGCAGGCCGTCCCTGGGCAGGCCGTCCCTGGAGGGCCTTGTCTAGAAGGGGTCCTGTTCGGGCGGCTCCGCGACGGGACGGGCCTCGCCGGGCAGGCGGACGTCGTCGACCGTGACGTTGACCTCGGTGACCCGCATGCCCAGCATGCGGCTGACGCTCCTGGCCACGTTGCTCTTGACCTCCGAGGCCACCTCCATCACCACGTGGCCGTACTCGACCACGATGGTGAGGTCGACGGCCACCTGGCGGTCCTGGATGTCGGCGCTCACGCCCTGGGTGCCGCGCCGGGAGCCGACGCCGATGCGATCGCGTACGGCCTCGAAAACGCGGGCCAGGTCGCCGCCCATGTCGGCGACCCCGGCCACCTCCAGCGCGGCGAGCGCCGCCACCTTCTCCACCACTTCGTCGGCCACCTTGATCCGGCCCTTGACGACCGGGGCATCGGTGGTGGACTGCCCGGCGGAGAGCGGGAAGGGGGCCGGGGCGGTGCGAGGGACGGGCTGGTCGTAGGAGCCGGTCGTCTCGCCGTCACCGTCGGCCACATCGGCCACGTCCGGGGCGTTCGCGTCGGCTGGGGCGGAGTGCTCGGCTACGGTGTCGGACATCGCTGCCTCCTCGTGACGATGCCGAGCATTGTGCCGGAAGGGCACCCCGTTTGTCCGGAAAGCCAGGGCCCTATGCTGCTAGATATGCACGATCAGGCAGGAGCGGGGGAGCCCGACAACTTCCAGCGGCTGTGGACCCCGCATCGGATGGCCTACATCAAGGGCGAGAACAAACCGACCGGGACAGGCCCCGATGACGGCTGCCCGTTCGACGTCATCCCCAAGATGAGCGACGAGGAGGGCCTCATCGTCGCCAGGGGCGAGCTCGTGTACGCGGTGCTCAACCTCTACCCCTACAACTCCGGCCACCTGATGGTCGTGCCCTACCGCCACGTGTCCGACTACGACGAACTCGACCCCGCGGAGCTCGTGGAGCTGGGCCAGTTCACCCAGCGTTCGCTGCGGGCGCTGCGCAAGTCCGGCGGCGCGCAGGGATTCAACGTCGGCATGAACCTCGGCCACGTGGCAGGCGCGGGCATCGCCGCCCATCTGCACCAGCACGTGGTGCCGAGATGGGGCGGCGACACCAACTTCATGCCGGTGGTCGCCCGCACCAAGGTGCTGCCGGAGCTGCTGCGCGACACCCGCCAGGCACTCGCCGACGCCTGGTCCTGACCCGGCCGCGGCCCCCGAGCCGGGCGCGGGGACCACGGCGAAGGCCACGATCAGGCCGAGGGCGAGGAGAGCACGATTCTTGAGGCCGCTGAGGGCTCGGGTCCGCTCTGGAACCCTCAGTGTCCACACGGCAGAGACCAGTCATAAGATCATCGGCCGGGGATCGGCGGCTACTTCGTGACCTCGACCCTGACGGCCTTGCTCTCGTGGTCCAGCCGGTCCAGCGCCGTCACCAGGTAGGTGCCGTCGGAGGGGGCGGTGTACGCCGGCCGCTCGACCACGGCGACCAGGTCGCGCGCGTCGGTCGTGTGGCAGTCCTCGCCCGACTTCGGCAGCTTGTAGACGGCGTAGGAGCGGGCGCCCGGCGACGGCTCCCACGACAGCGACCTCCCCGCGGCCTTGACGCCGGTGGGCTCGGGCGGGGCCTCCCCGCCGAGGCTCTTGATCAGGGGCAGCAGGGCCGGGCGGCTGTAGTGCTCCTTGAAGATCCGGTCGAGGGCGCCCAGCGGGTTGGTCAGCAACTGCTTGGCGCTGAAGTAGACGTCGCCCTCGACCTGCTTGTACTTGCGGTTGAACGTCAGGTGCGCGGACAGCTCGCCCGGCCTGGTCCACGCCTTGTCGTCGGTGGCCCCGACCCGGTAGAGCGCCTGGCCGATGTAGAGGTCGACGCCGGTGCCCTTGACCTCGTTCGCCCACCACGGCACCAGGACGTTGTAGTCGGCGGCCTTGAACCCGCGCGGCCAGTACAGCTGCGGCAGCACGTAGTCGACGGTGCCCGCCTTGATCCAGGCCCGGGCGTCGGCGTAGATCGAGTCGTAGGCCGACATCCCCGCCGTGCGGGAGCCGGTCGGGTCGTTGGACGTGTTGCGCCAGATGCCGAACGGACTGATGCCGAACTTGATGTACGGCTTGATCTCGTGAACGGCCTTGTCGACCTGGGCGACCAGCGTGTTGACGTTGTCGCGCCGCCAGTCGGCCAGCCGCTTGCCCTTGCCGTACTTTGTAAAGGTGGCGGAGTCGTTGAACGTGGCGTTGCCGCTCGGATAGGGGTAGAAGTAGTCGTCGAAGTGCACCCCGTCGATGTCATAGCGCTTCACCACGTCGGTGACGACCTCGGTCACGTGGTCACGCACCTGTGGCAGGCCGGGGTTGAAGTAGAGGCGGTCGCCGTACTTGACCGTCCAGCCGGGGTGCCGGCGGGCCAGGTGATTGGCCGGCAGCTTGGACACGTCGCCGTCGTAGGACGCGCGGTAGGGGTTGAACCACGCGTGAAACTCCAGGCCGCGCTTGTGGGCCTCGCTCACCAGGAACGGCATCGGGTCCCAGCCCGGGTCCTTGCCCGGGGTGCCGGTCAGGAAGCGTGACCACGGCTCCAGCGGCGACTTGTAGATCGCGTCGGCGGCGGGGCGCACCTGGACGAAGACGGCGTTGAAATTGAACTTGGCGGCGGTGTCGAGGAGCTTGACGTATTCGGCTCGCTGCTTGTCGGCCGAGAGCCCGGCGCGCGAGGGCCAGTCGATGTTCTGGACCGTGGCGATCCAGACGCCGCGCATCTGGCGCTTGGGGTAGCGGGCGTCGGGGGTGCAGTCGGCGGCCGCGACCGTGGCGGTGCCGGGGGTCTTCTTCTCGGTGCGGGCCGCTGGGCTCTCCCCGGCTCCGGGGCCGAAGAGGTAGGCGGCGCCGGTGGTGACGGCGGCCAGGGCGGCGGCTGCGGCGAGAGGTCGTCCGGTTCGCATAATGCCCCAGTGTGGCATTGGGGCACACCCGCTTAGTCCCGAAGAAAAGAAATGAATTCGTGATGTATTTGTGGCGAGAGTAAACCGATGGGCCGGGAAGGACGGTGTCCCACCCGGCATCGGCCCGGTCTACGCCTGGTCTTGACCTGCGCTCAGCCGCTCGCCGCGAGCTTGTCCGCCAGGTGCGGAGGCAACGGCTCGTAGCGCAGGAACGCGCGGTGGAAGCTTCCGGTGCCGTGTGACATGGATCGCAGGTCGATCGCGTACCGGGTGATCTCCAGCTCGGGCACCTCGGCCTTCACCAGCGTGCGTCCGGTGCCCACCGGCTCGGTGCCGAGCACCCGCCCGCGCCGTGACGACAGGTCGGACATCACCGAGCCCACGTGGTCGTCGGCCACCAGCACCGACAGCTCGTCCACCGGCTCCAGCAGCAGGGTCGACACCTTCGAGGCGGCCTCCTTCAGCGCCAGTTGCCCCGCGATCTGGAAGGCCATGTCGGAGGAGTCGACGGAGTGCGCCTTGCCGTCGTAGAGCGTGACCCGGACGTCCACCATCGGATAGCCGGCGACCACACCCCGCTCCATCTGGGCCCGCACGCCCTTCTCCACTGACGGGATGAACTGCCGGGGCACCACACCGCCGACGATCTTGTCCACGAACTCGAACCCGCCGCCGGACGGCAGCGGCTCGACCTCGAGGTGGCAGATGGCGAACTGGCCGTGACCGCCGGTCTGCTTGACGTTGCGGCCCATCGCCTGGCACTTGCCGCCGAACGTCTCGCGCAGCGGCACCCGCAGCTCGATGCGCTCCACCTCGACGCCGTGGCGCTTGGACAGGCGGTCGAGCAGCACGTCGGTGTGGGCCTCGCCCATGCACCACAGCACGAGCTGCCGGGTCTCGGCGTTGTTCTCCAGCCGCAGCGTCGGGTCTTCGGCCACCAGGCGGCCGAGCGCCTGCGACAGTTTGTCCTCGTCGGCCTTGGACCTGGCCTGGATCGCGACCGGCAGCAGCGGGTCGGGCATCTGCCACGCCGTCATCAGCAGCGGTCTGTCGACCTCGGACAGCGTGTCGCCCGTCTCGGCCCGCGACAGTTTGGCCACCGCGATGATGTCGCCCGCGATGCCCCTGGCGGTGCCGCGCTGCTGCTTGCCCAGTGGGCTGGTCAGGGTGCCGATGCGCTCGTCGACGTCGTGGTCCTCGTGGCCGCGGTCGGCCAGGCCATGCCCGGAGACGTGCACGGTCATGTCGGGGCGCAGCGTGCCGGAGAAGACGCGGACCAGGCTGATGCGGCCGACGTAGGGGTCGCTGGTGGTCTTGACGATCTCGGCCACCAGGGGCCCGTCGGGGTCGCAGGTGATGCCCTTGACCGGTTTGCCGTCGAGGGTGGTGATCTCGGGCATCGGGTGTTCGAGCGGCGACGGGAAGCCCTGCGTGATCAGCTCCAGCACCTCGGTCGTCCCGACGCCGAGCCCGGAGCAGAGCACCGGGAAGAAGCTGCCCCGGGCCACCGCCTTCTCCAGGTCGTCGATGAGCACCTCGGTGTCGATCGCGTCGCCGGCGAGGTAGCGCTCCATGAGCGACTCGTCCTCGCTCTCCTGGATGATGCTCTCGATCAGGGTGTCGCGGTGCTCCTCGATCTGCGCCTCGTACTCGGCGCCCGGCTCCTTCTCGGTGCGGCCGCCGGTGGCGTAGTTGTAGAACTTCTGGGTCAGCAGCCCGATCAGGCCGTTGACGTGACCGTTGGTGATCACCGGGAGGTAGAGCGGGGCGACGCCGTCGCCGAAGATCTCCTGGCAGCTCGTGAGCACCTCGTCGAAGTCGGCCCGCTGGTGGTCGATCTTGGTGATCACGACCGCCCTGGGCATCGCGACCCGCGCGCACTCCTCCCACAGCAGCTGGGTCAGCCCGTCGATGCCCTCTGCGGCCGACACGACGAAGAGCGCGGCGTCGGCGGCCCGCAGACCGGCCCGCAGGTCGCCCGTGAAGTCGGCGTAACCGGGGGTGTCGAGAAGATTGATCTTGATGCCGTTGTGCGTCAGTGGCGCGAGCGACAGGTTGACCGAGCGCTGCTGCCGCACCTCGACCTCGTCGAAGTCGCTGACCGTGTTGCCGTCCTCCACCCGGCCGGCCCGCTGGATGGTGCCGGTCGTCGCCAGCAGCTGCTCCACGAGGGTCGTCTTGCCCGCTCCTGAGTGGCCGACCAGCACGACATTGCGTATCGCGTCCGCCCTGTCGGCCGCTGGTGCCCTGCCCGCGGCTCCCAAGGCCCCTCCGGGGTTCTTCTCCGCCACATCGCCTCCGGTCTCCTGGGACGAGGCGGCCTCGCCGTCGAACGCCCGGCATCGCGACGCCAGGTGTCCGGCTCGGCTCCCTCTCCCGTCTCGTTCGGATGAGGTTCGCAACGCCGCGCCCGTGCGGGGGGTCGCAGGACCGCATGGACGCGGTGTGTTCACCAAATACCCGTGTGGCGGATATCACAAGGGGGGTGAGGCAAAGAAAGTCGCCGCTCCCGCGATGGCCTACGATCGGAGCGCGATGCTCAAACTCCTGCGCCCGGCCATGACCCGGATACTCACCCCGCTGGGCCGGGCCCTGGTCCGCCGGGGGATCGGCCCCAACGTCGTCACGGCGATCGGCACCCTCGGCACGGTGGCCGCCGCCCTGATCTTCTTTCCTGCGGGGATGCTCAGCGTGGGCGTCCTGGTGATCACCGTTTTCGTGCTGTTCGACCTGCTCGACGGGGTGGTGGCCCGGCTCGGCGGGGGAGGGGGCAGCACCTGGGGGGCCTTCCTCGACTCCACGCTCGACCGGGTGGCCGACGCCGCCATCTTCTGCGGGCTGGTCCTCTACTTCGCCTCCCAGGACGACCCGCTGATGGTGGGCGTCACGCTGTTCTGCCTGGTGGCCGGGGCCGTGGTGTCCTATACCAAGGCCCGGGCCGAGGGGCTCGGGCTCACTTGTGACGTGGGCCTGGCCGAGCGGCCCGAGCGGCTGGTGGTGGTGCTGGTGGCCACGTTCTTCGCCGGGCTCGGCGTCCCCTACCTGCTGCCCGCCGGCATGTGGTTGCTCGCGGGGGCGAGCGCTGTCACGGTGGTGCAGCGCGTGGTCCACGTTCACCGGCAGACGAGGGAGAGATGAGCGAGAAGCCGTCCGTCACCGATCGGGTCGTCGCCGCGGGGTTCGCGGCGGGCTGGACGATCGTGCCGCTGCTGCCCAAGCGGCTCACCGCCGGGGCCTTCCGCTACGCCGCCGACCGGCTGTGGCGCGGCCAGGGCAAGTCGGTACGCCGCCTGGAGTCCAACCTGGCCAGGGTGACCGGGCTCGCTCCCGGCAGTCCTGAGCTGCGCGAGCTCGGCCGGGCGGGCATGCGCTCCTACTTCCGCTACTTCGAGGAGATCTTCCGGCTGCCGTCCATGTCGCGCGACGAGATCGTCCGGCGCACCCACGTGACCGGCGCCGAGCACATCCACGACACCGTCGCCGCCGGGCGCGGCGTGGTGCTCGCGCTGCCCCACATGGGCAACTGGGACCAGGCGGGCGCCTGGCTGGTCGGCGTCGGCCATCCGTTCGCCACGGTGGCCGAGCGGCTGCGGCCCGAGTCGCTGTTCCGCCGCTACGTCGCCTTCCGCGAGGGGCTCGGCATGGAGGTGCTGCCGCTCACCGGCGGCGACGGCCACAACTTCGCCGCCCTGGCGATGCGCGTGCGCAGGGGCGGGGTCGTCTGCCTGCCCGCCGAGCGCGACCTCACCAAGAGCGGCGTCGAGGTCGAGTTCTTCGGCGCGACGACCAAGGTGCCCGCGGGGCCGCCGCTGCTGGCGGTGCAGACGGGCGCCGCGCTGCTGCCCGCCACGGTCTTCTTCGCGGGCGACGACTGGGGCATCGACATCCACGAGGAGATCCCGGTGCCCGAGGAGGGCACCCGCCAGGAGAAGGTCGCGGCGGTGGCGCAGAGCCTCAGCCACGTCTTCGAGAAGGGCATCGCCGAGCATCCCGAAGACTGGCACATGCTGCAGCGTCTGTGGCTGGAGGACCTGCGGCGATGAAGGTCGGCATCGTCTGCCCCTATTCCTGGGACATGCCCGGCGGGGTCAAGCAGCACATCGACGACCTGGCCCAGGCCCTGATCGCGCAGGGGCACGACGTCTCGGTGATCGCGCCCGCGGCCGACGACGACGACCTGCCGCCCTACGTGGTCGGCGCGGGCCGTGCGATCCCCGTCCCCTACAACGGGTCGGTGGCCAGGATGTCGTTCGGGTTCCTGTCGGCGGCGCGGGTGCGGCGCTGGATCGGCGACGGTGACTTCGACGTGCTGCACATCCACGAGCCGCTGGTGCCCAGTCTGGGGGTGCTGGCCTGCTGGGCGGCCAAGGGCCCGATCGTGGCCACCTTCCACGCCTCGTGGGCGCGCTCGCGCGCGATCGCGGTGGCCGAGCCGCTGCTGCGCAGCGCCCTGGAGAAGCTGAGCGGCCGCATCGCGGTCTCCGACGCCGCCCGCAAGAGCCTGGTCGAGCAGTTCGGCGGTGACACCGTGCTGATCCCCAACGGGGTGACCGTGGCCCGCTATACCGAGGCCGAGCCGCTCGACGGGTGGGGGCCCGACGGCGCGACGATCGGCTTCCTCGGGCGGATGGACGAGGAACGCAAGGGCCTGCCCATCCTGCTCGACGCCTTCAACCTGCTGGCCGGGGAGCGGCCGGAGCTCAGGCTGCTGATCGCTGGCCCCGGCGACGCCAAGGACGTCTACGACCGGGTGACCAGGGCGTTCCACGACCGGGTCACCGTGCTCGGCATGGTGAGCGAGGCCGACAAGATCCGCGCCTACCACTCGGTCGACGTGTTCTGCGCGCCCAACACCCGGGGTGAGAGCTTCGGCATCGTGCTGGCCGAGGCCATGGCCTCCGGCGCGACCGTGCTGGCCAGCGACATCCCGGCGTTCCGCAAGGTGCTGGGCGAGGGGCAGGCGGGCGCGCTGTTCTCCAACGGCGACCCGGCCTCGCTCGCCCGGGAGGCCGCGGCGTTACTCGACGCGCCCGAACGGCGGGCCAAGCTGGCGGCCGAGGCGCTGGTGGCGGTCCACAAGTACGACTGGTCGACGGTGGCGCGTGACGTGGTCAGGGTCTACGAGACCGTCACCATGGGCGGCGCGGGCCGGGTGGAGGAAGACCTGTGACCTCGATCATGGTCGTGCTGATCGTGGGCATCGTGGTGGTGCTCACGGCCGTCTACATCTCCTGGCGGGCGGGCCGGCTCGACCGGCTGCACATCCGGCTCGAACTGGCCGGAGAGTCGCTGTCGGCCGCGCTCATGCGACGCCGGGCCGTGGCGCTGGAGCTGGCGGGCTCCCGGCTGCTCGACCCGGCGACCTCGCTGGTGCTCGCGGCGTCGGCGCACGAGGCCAGGATGGCCGGGCCCGACGAACGCGAGCGCGCCGAGAGCGACCTGTCGCGCACCCTGCGGGCCGTCGTCGACCAGGAGCGGTTCGGGGAGAAGCTGTCGGAGTCGCCGGGAGGGCAGGCGCTCCTGGAGGAGCTGGAGGCGGCCGTGGCCAAGGTCGTCTACTCCCGCCGCTTCTACAACAACGCCGTCGGGGTGACGCGCACCGCCCAGCGGCGCTGGCTGGCCAGGGTTCTCCGCCTGGCTGGGCGCACCGAATACCCTCAATTCTTCGAGATTGATGACAATCCGCCTGAGGCGATGGCAACTGAATGACCCGATTCGTCAGGGCCGGTAAGCTTCTTCCGATTTTGCGGCAAAGCGGAGGAGTGTACAGGTGCGGCTATTCCGGATGATCACCGTGACGCTGGCCGGAGCGGCGGTTCTGCTGCCCGTCGCGGCATGTTCGTCGGATGAGCCCGCCGCGGGGCAGGCGCCGGAGGCGTCGGTCACCACGCCCGCCGAGGAGGAGACGCCCGACGCGGGCAAGACCCACCCGTTCACCGGGCAGCCCACCGAGACCCTCAAGCCGGTGCTCGCGGTGAAGATCGAGAACACCGCCGCGGGCAAGCCCCAGCTCGGCCTGAAGAGCGCGGACATCGTCTACGTCGAGCAGGTCGAGGCCGGTCTGACCCGGCTGATGGCGATCTTCTCGTCCAAGCTTCCGGCGAAGGTCGGCCCCGTCCGCAGCGCCCGCATCTCCGACCTGCACATCGTGCCGCAGTTCGGCAAGCCCGCCTTCGCCTACTCGGGCGCGCAGACCAAGATGCTGCCGTTCATCGCGGAGGCGTCCCTGTTCGACGTCTCCGACAGCCGGGCGCCCGGCGCCTACTTCCGCCAGCCCGGCCGCTACGCCCCCTACAACCTGTTCGCCACTTCCAAGCAGCTGCTGGCCGGCGCCCCCAAGGCGAGCAAGGCCAAGGACATCGGCTTCACCTTCGGTGATGCTCCGGCCGAGGGAGGCGTGGACCGCACGTCCTACACGGTCAAATGGCCCGCGGCGCGCTTGACCTTCGCCTGGTCCGAGGCCAGGAAGCAGTGGCTGATCTGGCAGGACGGCAAGAAGGACATGGCGGCCGAGGGCGGCCAGCTCGGCGCTCCGACGATCGTCATCCAGTACACCAAGACCGAACGCTCCGAGTTCCACGACAAGAACCAGAGCTACACGCCGCTCGTGCACAGCGTCGGCAAGGGCTCGGCGATCGTGCTGCGCGACGGCAAGGCGTACAAGGCTCGCTGGGAGCGGGAATCCGAGGAGGGGGGTACGACGTTCACCACGGAGAGCGGCGAGCCGATGAACTTCGCCCCAGGTCAGGTCTGGGTGGCACTCGCCAGCCGCAAGCCCGTGACTCCTTGACGTACAAGAACCACCGCAAGTCTTGACATGATGGCGGGTCGGGGAAAAGACCGTTAAGGACCTACCATGGGCTTGATAACTTACCGTTCGCCTTTGTGAGGAAGACCGTGTCCAGCACGCCCGAAGCCCCGTCCACCCCTGGCCCCGTCACCGGCACCGCCCGTGTGAAGCGAGGCATGGCCGAGATGCTCAAGGGCGGCGTCATCATGGACGTCGTCACCCCGGAGCAGGCGAAGATCGCCGAGGATGCCGGGGCGGTCGCCGTGATGGCCCTGGAGCGTGTGCCCGCCGACATCCGCGCTCAGGGCGGTGTGTCGCGGATGAGCGACCCCGACATGATCGACGGCATCATCGCCGCCGTGTCGATTCCCGTCATGGCCAAGGCCCGCATCGGCCACTTCACCGAGGCCCGCGTGCTGCAGGCGCTCGGTGTCGACTACGTCGACGAGTCCGAGGTGCTCACCCCGGCCGACTACGCCAACCACATCGACAAGTGGCAGTTCACCGTGCCGTTCGTGTGCGGGGCGACCAACCTGGGCGAGGCGCTGCGCCGCATCACCGAGGGCGCCGCGATGATCCGCTCCAAGGGCGAGGCCGGCACCGGCGACGTCTCCAACGCGGTCACCCACATGCGCACGATCCGGGGCGAGCTCAAGCGCCTCGGCTCGCTGCCCGAGGACGAGCTGTACGTCGCCGCCAAGGAGCTGCAGGCGCCGTACGAGCTGGTGGCCGAGGTCGCGAGGGCGGGCAAGCTGCCGGTCGTGCTGTTCACCGCGGGTGGCATCGCCACCCCGGCCGACGCCGCGATGATGATGCACCTCGGTGCCGAGGGCGTGTTCGTCGGCTCCGGCATCTTCAAGTCGGGTGACCCGGCCAGGCGCGCCGCCGCCATCGTCAAGGCCACCACGTTCTACGACGACCCCGACGTCATCGCCAAGGTCTCTCGTGGCCTGGGCGAGGCCATGGTCGGCATCAACGTCGAGGAGATCCCGCAGCCGCACCGCCTGGCCGAGCGCGGCTGGTGACCACGGCCCCGTAGGGCCGGATGAGCTGCCCGGCGGTGGCACTGATTTCCGAATAAGGCGATATCCGCGAAGGGTGTCGCCTTATTCGTGTTGTGTGGCGTTCGCCGGGGCGTCATGGAGCTCGGTCAAGCTACAGGACGTCCACAGCCCGGTCACGCGCGGGTGCCGCCGCCCTCTTTTAGCCACTCTGTAGGAAGATGTCGTACGGGCTTGGTGTTGAATCAACCGGACCCCACGACCCCGAGGGAAGGACGCCCGTGCCCACGATCGGTGTACTCGCTCTGCAAGGAGACGTGCGCGAGCATGTGCGCATGCTCCAGGAGGCAGGCGCCTCGGCCATGACCGTGCGCCGGCCCGCCGAGTTGGAGGCCGTCGACGGGCTGGTCATCCCCGGCGGGGAGTCCACCACGATGTGGAAGCTCGCCGAGACCTTCGACCTGCTGGAACCCCTGCGGCTGCGGGTCAAGGACGGCATGCCCGCCTACGGCTCCTGCGCCGGCATGATCATGCTGGCCGACCGGATCGAGGACGGCGCCGAAGGGCAGCGCACCATCGGCGGCATCGACATGGTGGTCAGGCGCAACGCCTTCGGCCGCCAGGTCGACTCGTTCGAGGCCGATCTCGACTTCGCGGGCCAGCCGGTGCACGCCGTGTTCATCCGAGCGCCGTGGGTCGAATCGGTCGGGCCCGACGTTGATGTGCTGGGCCGGGCCGAACCGGGGGATAGGATCGTCGCGGTCCGCCAAGGGCCGCTGCTCGCGACCTCGTTCCATCCCGAGCTGACCGGGGACGCTCGCGTGCACCGATACTTCGTAGACATGCTGAGGGAGCTATAGGTAGATGTCCGGCCACTCCAAATGGGCGACGACGAAGCACAAGAAGGCCGCGCTCGACGCCAAGCGCGGCAAGCTGTTCGCGAAGCTCATCAAGAACATCGAGGTGGCGGCCAGGACGGGTGGGCCTGATCCGGATGCCAACCCCACGCTCTTCGACGCCATCTTCAAGGCGAAGAAGAACTCGGTGCCCAACGACAACATCGAGCGGGCCCGCAAGCGGGGTGGCGGCCTGGAGGCCGGCGGCGCCGACTGGCAGACCATCACCTACGAGGGCTACGCCCCCGGCGGGGTCGCGGTCCTCATCGAGTGCCTCACCGACAACCGCAACCGAGCGGCCTCCGAGGTGCGTGTCGCGCTGACCCGCAACGGCGGCTCGCTGGCCGACCCCGGGTCGGTGTCCTACATGTTCAACCGCAAGGGCGTCGTGATCGTGCCCAAGAGCGACCTCGACGAGGACACGGTGCTCATGGCCGTGCTCGACGCGGGGGCCGAGGAGGTCAACGACCTGGGCGAGGCGTTCGAGGTCGTCTCCGAGGCCGGTGACCTGGTGCCGGTGCGCAAGGCGCTGCAGGACGCGGGCATCGACTACGACTCCGCCGAGTCCAGCTTCCTGCCGACGATGAGCGTGCCGCTCGACGAGGAGGGCGCCAAGAAGGTGTTCCGGCTCATCGACGCGCTGGAGGACAGCGACGACGTGCAGAACGTGTTCGCCAACTTCGACGTCTCCGACGAGATCATGGAGAAGCTCGACGCCTGATCCCGGCGGATCGAGGTGATGATCGGCATCGTCGTGGCACGGTGCCCGGGGGCGGCGTAGGGTGTCGCGTCGTGACCTCCCCCAACCCCTCCCAACAGGCTTCTCCCGCGCTCGGCTGGCTGCTCCTGCTTCCCGCGCTGGTCGGCACCGCGATCTCGCTGCTCTTTCCGACGATCAGGACCATCCTGCTCGGCTTCGAGTCGGGCCGGATCGCCGGGCCGAGCCAGTTCGTCGGGCTCGACAACTACGCCGGCAACCTGGGTGACGACGCGTTCTGGCGGGCGCTCGGCTTCACGCTCTCGCTGGCGGTGGTGCCGCTCCTGGTGGCCGTGGTGGTGGGGCCGTCGCTCGCGCTGGCCCTCGACCGGGCGGGCGGGCCGCTCAGGCGCACCGGCAGGGTCGTGCTGTCCCTGGCCATCGTCACCTTCTCGCCGTTGGGGGTCGCCGCCGCCTGGCTGCGGGGCCTGCGCTCCGAGGCCACGGGCGTGGTCACGCTGGCCGAGGGGCTGCGCGATCAGGCCACCGCGCCGGTGACCTTCGGTTTGATCTTCGCCGCCACCACGTTCGGGCTGGTGTGCGCCCTGGCGGTGATGGCGTTCCTGCCCGCGTTGCGCGGCGGCACCGTGACGGCGGCCATGCTCGTGGTGGGCGGGCTCGTCGCGCTGGCCATGATCGCCGCCGCCCTCCAGACGTTCTCGATGGGGCTGGCGCTGATGGCGGGCGGGCCGGGGCGTTCCGCGCAGACGCTGGCGACGTTGCAGTACGACTACGCCTTCCGGCTGTTCAGGCCGGGGCTGGGCGCCTCGCTGGCGACCATCGTGGGCGTCCTGCTCGGCGTGCTGGGGCTCGTCGCGACGATCCTCGCGGTGGCCGCCGACCTGCGCATCTCGCTCATACCTCGCTCGGGGCCCGCGGATGGGCTTGATCACCGGTCAGAGCCCGCGGACGGACAGAAAGCCCCGTACCAGGCTCCCGTGTACGGTCAGGGCGCCGAACGGCCGGAGGGTGCACACGGACAGGCCCTGGGGTCGCGCGCGGCGCAGCGGGCCGCTCAGAGCCGCACGCGGGGCGCGTCCGTGGCGGGCAAGGTGATCGGAGCGGTGGCGCTGGCCCTCGTGACCCTGATCGCGGTGGTCTGGGCCTGGCCGTGGCTGTCCGCCCTGGTCGCGGGCGGTGAGACGCCGGGCGCCGGGCCGCGGACGCAGGTGAACACCTGGGTGCCCGCCGTCGTGGGGGCGCTGGTCTCCGTCGGCGTCGCCTACCTGGCGGCGCTCGGCATCGGCGGGCTGCGCCCGCTGGGACGGCGCAGCGAGTGGCTGCTGCTGCTGTTCGGGCCATGGTTGTTCGTCGGCATCGGGCCGCTCAGTGTCGCCGATTGGCAGACGGTGACTGACATGGGCCTCATCGATACTTTTATCGCGATTTTTCCGCCTTTCTTGGTGTCTGTGCCTGCGCTCCTGGTGCTGACGTTGCTCTGCAAGGGGCTGGCCGAGCGCGCCGGAGGCGACTTCCTCGGCGGCGTCGTGCTGCCGTCCCTGCCGATGGCGGGCATCCTGGCCGGCGCGGTCGCCCTGGCCAACGCCCAGGAACTGCTCTGGCCGCTGCTGACCGCGCACGATCCCGGCCTCGCCACCGCCCCCGTCGCCCTGCTGAACCGGCTGAGCGACTTCCGCGCGGCCGCCCTCGACGCCGGGGTCACCACGCCGCTCGCCATGCTGCTCGTCGCCTTCGCCGCCCTGGTCGCGGCGCAGTTGCTCTACCTCGACCGGCTGGCCGTCACCGCCGGAAAAGGTTCGCGCTCCCGAACACCCGCCGCATAGGTTGCGCATTGTGGAAATTCGTTACCTCACCCCCGATGACCTCGACGCCGTGTTCGACATGCGCAAGCGCTCCTTCGGCCTGCTGTCGGCCTCCCAAGGCGAAAGCTGGCGCATGGCCATACGGCCCGTCCTGGCCGAGGGCCGCTACCTGGGCGCGTTCGACGGCACCAGGCTCACGGCCGCGGCCCGGCTGCGCGGCTTCACCCAGTGGTGGCACGGCAGGCCGCAGCCGATGGCCGGGATCGCCGGCGTCACGGTCAACCCCGAGGACCGTGGCAGGGGAGTGGGCGGGCAGATCATGCGCGCGATCGTCGCCCGGGCGGCCGAGCTCGGCGACGCCGTCTCCGCGCTCTATCCGGCGACGACGCCGCTCTACCGCTCCGTCGGGTACGAGCACGCCGGGGCCCAGCACCTGGCCACCATCCCGGCCGAGGCGCTGCGCACGATCCGGCCGTCCGGCGAGGTCAAGCTGCGCCGGATGGGCCCGGCCGACGCGGCCGAGGTCGTCGCCGTGCTGCACCGCGTGCACGGCGCGGGCCGTGCCTCCGGCCCGATCTCGTGGGACGAGCGCACCTGGGCGCTCTGGCTCGCCGAGCCCGACGACTTCCTCTACCTCGCCGACGACGGTTACGTCGTCTACCGCTGGGACGGCGAGAACATCCGGGTCGACAACCAGGTCGCCGGGTCCGAGGCGACCGCCAGGGCGCTGTGGTCGCTGGTGGGCACCTCCTCCTCGGTGGCCGAGCACGTCACCGCCGCCGTGGCGCCCGACGACCCCGTGCTGTGGCTGTTGCGCGAACGCTCGAAGGAGAAGGTCACCCTGGTGCGGTGGATGTTCCGGGTGATCGACCTGGCCGCGGCCGTCGAACGCCGGGGCTATCCGGGCGGGGTGACCCTGAGCGCCGCCGTCGAGGTGGACGACCCGCTGCGGCCCGGCAACACCGGCCGGTGGCGGCTGGAGATCGCCGAGGGCCGCGGCACGGCCACCCGCGTGGAGGCGGGAGACGGGCCCCGGCTCACGGTCAACGCCCTGTCGGCCCTCTACGCCGGCGTTCCCACCACCACGCTGCGCCGTGCCGGGCTCATGTCCGGCGACGACCGCCACGACGACGCCCTGGACGCGGCCTTCGCCGCCCGGCCGTACATGCTCGACTACTTCTGACGGTTCTGATGGGCGTCCGGCGGGCGTTTCGCGGTGCGCGGCCACGTCGGCCGGGGTAGAGTCTCGTGCCGAACAGGTGTTCGGCGGCGCGGGGAGGCAGGCCGGTGCGGGTGATGGGCGTCGATCCGGGGCTGACCCGGTGCGGCCTGGGAGCGGTCGAGGGCCGGCCCGGCGCGCCGCTGTCCCTGGTGGCCGTCGGGGTGGTGCGCACCGGAGCCGACGAGGAGCTGGGCGCACGGCTGGTGGGCATCGAGGCCGGCATCGAGCAGTGGCTCGACGAGGTGCGCCCCGACGCAGTGGCGGTCGAGCGGGTCTTCAGCCAGCACAACGTCCGCACCGTCATGGGCACCGCACAGGCCGCGGGCATCGCGGTCCTCTGCGCGGCCAGGCGCGGGCTGCCCGTCGCCCTGCACACGCCCTCCGAGGTCAAGGCGGCCGTCACCGGCAGCGGCAGCGCCGACAAGAAGCAGATCGGGCTCATGGTGACCCGGCTGCTGAGGCTCACCGAGATGCCCAAGCCGGCCGACGCCGCCGACGCGCTCGCGCTGGCCATCTGCCATGTCTGGCGCGGCGGCGCCCAGCACCGCGTCGCGGAGGCGGTCGCGCGGGCGCAGGCCCGCGCGCCGCGCAGGGACGTGAAGCTGTGATCGCCTCGGTGGCCGGCCGGGTGACGACCGTCGCGCCCGACGGCGCGGTGATCGAGGTCGGCGGCGTCGGCGTCCTGGTCCACTGCACGCCCGGCACCCTGGCCACGCTCCACACCGGTGAGCAGGCCCGGCTGGCCACCTCGCTGGTGGTGCGCGAGGAGTCCCTCACCCTCTACGGCTTCGCCACCGACGACGAGCGGGCCGTCTTCGAGCTGCTCCAGACGGCCAGCGGCGTGGGCCCCAAGCTGGCGCTGTCCATGCTCGCCGTCCACTCGCCCAACGCGCTGCGCGTCGCCGTCGCCGGAGCCGACCTCAAGGCGCTCACCCAGGTGCCGGGCATCGGCCAGAAGGGCGCCCAGCGCATCGTCCTGGAGCTGAAGGACCGCCTCGGCACCCCCGAGGCGACCCTCGACGCCGCGCTCAACGGCGGCCGCCGCGTCGCGCTCTGGCGCGACCAGGTGCACTCCGGGCTCGTGGGGCTGGGCTATTCGAGCAAGGACGCCGACGAGGCCGTCGCGGCCGTCGAGCCGGAGGCCGACGCCGATCTGGCCGCCGGCCGCACCCCCCAGGTGGCCGCCCTGCTGAAGGCGGCGCTGCGGGCGCTGAGCGTCCGATGACGGCGTGGGCGGGCCGGTGCCCTACCCTCGCAGGGAGCCCCGTCAGGGAGGTGCGGCAGTGAGCCTGGAGCGAGACCTCGTGTCGCCCGACGCCGAGGGCGAGGAGTCGCAGATCGAGGCGGCCCTGCGGCCCAAGCGGCTCGACGAGTTCATCGGCCAGGCGCGCGTGCGCGAGCAGTTGTCGCTGGTGCTCGAGAGCGCGCTGCGGCGCGGCCGGTCGCCCGACCACATGCTGATGAGCGGATCACCCGGGCTGGGCAAGACGACTCTGGCTATGATCATCGCAGCCGAGTTGAGCGCCCCGCTCCGCATCACGTCGGGGCCGGCCCTGGAACGGGCCGGCGACCTCGCGGCCATCCTGTCCACCCTGGCCGAGGGCGAGGTGCTGTTCATCGACGAGATCCACCGGATGGCGCGGCCCGCCGAGGAGATGCTCTACCTCGCGATGGAGGACTTCCGGGTCGACATCGTGGTCGGCAAGGGCCCCGGGGCCACCGCCATCCCGCTCGACATCGCGACGTTCACGCTGGTCGGCGCCACTACCAGGGCCGGGCTGCTGCCCGCGCCGCTGCGTGACCGGTTCGGCTTCACCGCCCACATGGACTTCTACCAGGTCGAGGAGCTCGAGCAGGTGCTCCACCGCTCGTCCCGGCTGCTCGGGGTGACGCTGCCCGACGAGGGCGCGCACGAGATCGCCCGGCGCTCGCGCGGCACACCGCGCATCGCCAACCGGCTGCTGCGCCGGGTGCGCGACTTCGCCGACGTGCGGGCCGGCGGCGTCATCGACCGCGACATCGCCTCCGCCGCCCTCAATCTCTACGAGGTCGACGCCGAAGGGCTCGACCGGCTCGACCGGGCCGTGCTCGGCGCGCTGCTGCGCAAGTTCGGCGGCGGCCCGGTGGGCCTGTCCACGCTGGCCGTGGCCGTGGGCGAGGAGCCCGAGACCGTCGAAGTGGTGGCCGAGCCGTTCCTCGTACGCCAGGGCCTGCTGGCCAGGACCCCGCGCGGCCGGGTCGCCACCGCCGCTGCCTGGCACCACCTGGGCATGACTCCACCCCCAGATGCGTTCGGAGCCTCGCTTTTCGACTGATTACAGAACGGTTGCAACCGTTTCGAATCGGGAACTTCCCCGCGCGCCGAAACGCTGCTTCGTTGCCGCGTTTCGCAACAACCGCCTACACTCCGTGGCTTGGCTGGCTGTGTAGGCTGACGGGCTGAGCGGCGCGGCCCGAGCAACGCACGGAATTTCCGGCGCGAGGCCGGTGTCAACTCCTTGTACGACAATGGAAGGTCGCCCCTTATGGACATGGGACAACTCGGAAGTATCCTGCCGCTGATCCTGCTGGTGGTGGTGTTCTACTTCCTGCTGATTCGCCCGCAGCGCAAGCGTCAGCAGGAAGCGGTCAAGATGCAGAACAGCCTCGCGCCGGGTGCCAGAGTGATGACCACGACCGGGCTGTTCGGCACCGTGGTCGCGGTGGACAATGACGACGTGATCCTTGAGGTCGCCCCCGGGATCGAGACCCGCTGGGTGAAGGCGGCCATCGGCCGCGTCGTGACACCTGGCGACGCTTCCGCCGAGAGCGACAGCGACGACAGCACGCATGACGAGCCCGTGGAGCGCGACGGCGGCCAGGACTCCAATTCGAAGCAGGCCTGACCAGGCTCTGCGACAAACCCCTATCTGAAAGACAGACGACCAGTGGCCCGACCGACCAGCAGCCACAGCAAGCCGGGGCGTACGCTCCTGGTGCTCGTGGCGCTCATCCTCGCCCTGGGCGGGACGATGTTCTTGCAGAAGGCATTCACGCCCAAGCTGGGACTTGACCTCGCCGGCGGCACGACCGTGACTCTATCTCCGGTTACGCAGAACGGTGCGGCTCCACCCGAGGAGATCCTCGACCGCGCGGTCAACATCATTCGTGACCGAGTCAACGGCACCGGCATCTCCGACGCGGAGGTCGCCAAGTCAGGCGACAACATCATCATCTCCATCCCCGGCGTCGGGCAGAGCGAGGCCATCAAGCTGGTCGCGACCACTGCGGAGCTGCGCTTCCGCCAGGTGCTCACCATGGAGGCCACGCAGCTCCCGCAGGAGCTCGCCACCGAGCCCCCGGCTCCGAGCTCCTCGCCCTCGTCCACGCAGCCCTCGGCCAAGCCCCAGCCGACCGCCTCGCGGTCGGCCGGGGTGGCGACGCCCGCGGCGTCCCCGACGGGCAAGGGTCTGTCATCGGCCCTGACGACGCCGACACGCAGTCCAACGCCGGAGACCAGCCCCACCCCGCGCGAGCGCAAGAGCGGGCAGAACGCGAAGGCCACGCCGACGCCGAGCCCCACTAAGGAGGGTGACCAAAACGCCGGCGCCCCCCCGAAGGGCATCGAACCCGCCGCCTGGAAGCAGTACAACAGCCTCGACTGCGCCGACCCGAAGAACCGCGGCCAGGGTGTCCAGGACGACCCGAACAAGCAGTACTCCGCCTGCGAGAGCGACGGCAGCTACAAGTACATCCTCGATGTGGCCAAGGTCGTCGGCACCGACATCAGCACCGCCTCCGCGGGCGTCCGCCAGGGCACGACCGAGTGGGTCGTCCAGCTCGACTTCAAGAGCAAGGGAGCGGGCGAGTGGAGCAAGCTCACCTCCACCGCCTACAACTCGCAGGAGCCGCGCAACAAGGTCGCCGTCGTCCTCGACGGTGTGGTGATCACCGCCCCCAACATCATCAGCCCGATCCCCGGCGGCCGAGCCGAGATCACCGGCGGTTTCAACCAGCAGAGCGCCACTGACCTCGCCGAGCAGCTCAAGTACGGCGCGCTGCCGCTGAAGTTCGAGCGCAGCTCGATCGACACGGTCTCCTCGACCCTGGGCCAGGACCAGTTGGAGGGCGGTCTGATCGCCGGCCTCATCGGCCTCGTGCTGGTGGTCCTCTACTCGATGTTCTACTACCGCGGCCTCGGGCTCGTCGCCGTGCTGAGCCTCATCGTCGCCTCGATCCTCACCTACACCGCGGTGGTGGTGCTCGGCCACAACGCCGGATTCCGGCTGTCGCTGCCGCACATCATCGGCCTGGTGGTCTCGATCGGCATCACCGCCGACTCCTTCATCGTCTACTTCGAACGCATACGTGACGAGATGAAGGAAGGACGGCGCTCGCTGCGCGCGGCCGTCGAGGTGGCCTGGGTCCGCGCCCGGCGCACGATCCTGATCGCCGACGCCGTCATGTTCATCGCCGCGGTCGTGCTTTACCTGCTGGCCGTCGGCGGTGTGGCGGGGTTCGCCTTCGCGATGGGCCTGACCACGCTGATCGACGTGGTGGTGGTGTTCCTGTTCACCAAGCCGTTCATCGCCTTGCTGGCCAGGCTCAAGTTCTTCGCCAAGGGGCATCCGCTGTCCGGGATCGACGCCGAACGCATGAGCGCCGTCTCGACCGGCACCACCGGCCGCACGAACAACCCGCTGGAGGCCTGAGATGGGACTCGCGCGTCGCCTCTACCGTGGCGAGATCAACGTCGACTTCGTCGGCCGCTGGAAGCTCTGGTACAGCCTGTCCGGCCTGCTGCTGATCGTGTCCCTGTCGGGGATCCTGGTCAACGGCCTCAACCTGGGCGTCGAGTTCACCGGCGGCTCGGTGTTCTCCTTCAAGGCGCCTGCCGCCACCATCGAGCAGGTCCGCGAGGGCTTCCAGGAAGAGGGCGTGCACCAGCCGATCGTGCAGACGGCCGGCGACCGCTGGCGGGTCACCACCGAGACCCTGCCCGAATCCACCATGACCCAGGTGCAGACGGCGATCTCCAAGGACTACGGGGTCCCGGTCGACCAGGTCGACATCCAGTCGATCGGCGCCTCGTGGGGCGGTGAGGTGTCGCAGAAGGCCTGGGTCGGCCTGGGCGTCTTCATGCTCGCGATCATCCTCTACCTGTCGATGGCGTTCGAGCCCAAGATGGCGCTGGCCGCCATCGTGGCGCTCATCCACGACCTGGTCATCACGGCCGGCGTCTACGCCTGGTCGGGCTTCGAGGTCACGCCCGCGACGCTGCTGGGCTTCCTGACCATCCTCGGTTACTCGCTCTACGACGCGGTCGTGGTGTTCGACATGATCAAGGAGGTCACGGCCAAGCTGGGCACCACGTCCAAGCAGACCTACTCGATGGCGGCCAACAACGCGCTCAACCACACGCTGATCCGGTCGCTCAACACCTCGCTGGTCGCGATCCTGCCGGTGGCCGCGATCCTGTTCATCGGCACCACGCTGCTCGGCGCGGGCACGCTGAAGGACCTTTCGCTGGCCCTGTTCGTCGGCATGATCGTCGGCACCTACTCCTCGCTGTGCGTGGCCACGCCACTGCTGGTGACGCTCAAGGAGCGGGAGCCGAAGTACCAGGCCATCGCCCGGCGTCTCGCCTCCACGGGAGGCAAGGGGTCGAAGGGTGGTTCCAAAAGCACCGCCGTAGCCAAGGGCTGAGGTTGTCCCACAGGGCGGGCCGACCGGCCCGCCCTGTGGCATGCGTGGCCAGGCCTCCGTCCATATGGTCCGGATATGCCGCCGGATGCGTCATCATGGAGGCCGTCAGTCGTGGGCAGGGACCGTCGGAGGAGTGGCTGGATGAGCGACCTGCAGAAGTTGATCCTCGAGCACATCAGGGACGTGCCCGACTACCCCAAGCCGGGTGTGCTGTTCAAGGACATCACCCCGTTGCTCGCCGACCACGAGGCGTTCTCGGCCGTGGTGCGCGAACTGGCCGGGTTGCACGCGGTCGACAAGATCGTCGGGATCGAGGCCAGGGGGTTCATTCTGGCAGCGCCCGTGGCTCTCCACGCCGGTGCCGGCTTCGTTCCCGTACGCAAGAAGGGCAAACTGCCTTCTGAGACGCTCGAAGAGTCCTACGATCTGGAGTACGGTTCCGCGACCATCGAGGTGCACCGTGACGCCTTCGCCGAAGGTGACCGGGTTCTCATCGTCGATGACGTGCTGGCCACGGGCGGCACGGCCGAGGCGACGGTGGAGCTGGTGCGCAGGGCCGGAGCCGACGTCGTCGGCGTCGCCGTGCTGATGGAGCTGGCATTTCTGAAGGGGCGTGAGCGCCTCGTGGGAGTGGAGGCGCACTCCCTGGTGATCGTCTGAGCCGGGACCCCCGGCGAGCCGGGTTTCTCACCTGGATACACTGGGGACCTGGACTCGAACGTGAGGAGTCTGAGTGCCCCGTGATGTGGTCGTGCCTGACGTAACCGACGCCGGGACCGCCGAGCCCGCTGGCGGCGCGCCCGCGGCACGTCGACGGCGGTTTGGGGGTGGGGCCATGAATCCGGTGCTGGAGCCGCTGTTCCGTACCGTTCGCGCCACTCACCCTAAGGCCGACCTGCGGCTCATCGAGCGCGCCTACGACGTCGCCGCCTACCACCACCGTGACCAGAAACGTAAGTCCGGTGACCCCTACATCACCCATCCGCTGGCGGTGGCGACGATCCTGGCCGAGCTCGGCACCGATGACGAGACGCTCTGCGCCGCGCTGCTGCACGACACGGTCGAGGACACCGCCTACGGCCTCGACGAGCTCCGGACCGACTTCGGCGACACGATCGGCTCGCTGGTCGACGGCGTCACCAAGCTCGACAAGGTCAAGTTCGGCGACGCCGCCCAGGCCGAGACCGTGCGCAAGATGGTCGTCGCCATGTCGCGCGACATCCGGGTGCTGATCATCAAGCTGGCCGACCGGCTGCACAACATGCGCACGATGCGCTATCTGCCCGAGCACAAGCGCCACCAGAAGTCCCGCGAGACGCTGGAGATCTTCGCGCCGCTGGCCCACCGCCTGGGCATGAACACGATCAAGTGGGAGCTCGAAGACCTCGCCTTCGCCATGCTCTACCCCAAGCGCTACGACGAGATCGCGCGCATGGTGTCGGAGCGGGCGCCGCGCCGTGACCTGTTCCTGCAGGAGGTCATCGAGAAGGTCTCCGGCGACCTGCGCGAGGCCAAGATCCGCGCGGTCGTCAAGGGCAGGCCGAAGCACTACTACTCCGTCTACCAGAAGATGATCGCCCGCGACGTGGCCTTCGACGACATCTACGACCTGGTGGGCATCCGGGTCCTCGTCGACAGCGTGCGCGACTGCTACGCGGCTCTCGGAACGATCCACGCGCGATGGAACCCCGTGCCCGGCCGGTTCAAGGACTACATCGCGATGCCCAAGTTCAACATGTACCAGTCGCTGCACACGACGGTGATCGGTCCCGAGGGCAAGCCGGTGGAGCTGCAGATCCGCACCCACGCGATGCACCACCGGGCCGAGTACGGCGTGGCCGCCCACTGGAAGTACAAGGAGGAGGTCGGCGCGCCCGGCCCGGTGGGCAAGGTCAAGCCGGGCAGCGACATGGCCTGGCTGCGGCAGCTCCTCGACTGGCAGAAGGAGACGGCGGACCCGGGAGAGTTCCTCGAGTCGCTGCGCTTCGACCTGTCGGTGTCCGAGGTCTACGTCTTCACGCCGCGCGGCCAGGTGGTGGCCCTGCCGGAGGGCGCGACACCGGTCGACTTCGCCTACGCCGTCCACACCGAGGTGGGCCATCGCTGCATCGGCGCCCGGGTCAACGGCCGGTTGGTGCCGCTGGAGTCGAGGCTGGGCAATGGCGACACGGTGGAGATCTTCACCTCCAAGTCGCCCGACGCCGGTCCTTCGCGCGACTGGCTGAAGTTCGTCAAGTCCGGCCGCGCCCGCAACAAGATCCGGCAGTGGTTCTCCAAGGAGCGCCGGGAGACCGCGATCGAGGCGGGCAAGGAGGCCATCGGCCGGGCCATGCGCAAGCAGGGCCTGCCGCTGCAGCGCCTGATGTCCGGTGAGTCGCTGCTGGCTCTAGCCCGCGACCTGCGCTACCCCGACGTCTCCGCCCTCTACGCGGCCGTCGGTGAGGGCCATGTGGCCGCCCAGTCGGTCGTGCAGAAGCTCGTGGCCTCCATCGGCGGGGTCGACAGCGCCGAGGAGGACATCGCCGAGACGTCGCTCCCGACGCGCCTCAAGGGCCGTCCCCGGGGCGGTGGCGGCGCGGGCGTGGTCGTGGCCGGCGACGCCGACGTGTGGGTGCGCCTGTCGAAGTGCTGCACGCCGGTGCCGGGCGACGAGATCGTCGGTTTCGTCACGCGCGGCCACGGCGTCTCGGTGCACCGGGCCGACTGCACCAACGTCCAGCAGCTCAAGGAGCAGCCCGACCGCCTGGTCGAGGTGAGCTGGTCGCCGAGCGACGACTCGGTGTTCCTCGTCGCCATCCAGGTGGAGGCCCTCGACCGGCCCCGGCTGCTGTCCGACGTCACCCGCACCCTGTCCGACCAGCACGTCAACATCCTGAGCGCGTCCGTCACCACCTCACGCGACCGGGTGGCGATCAGCAAGTTCACGTTCGAGATGGGCGACCCCAAACACCTCGGCCACGTGCTCAAGGCCGTCCGCGGCATCCAGGGCGTCTTCGACGTCTACCGCGTGAGCGGCGCCGGAGCCTGACGCTCTCCGCTCGCGCCGGGTGACCGAGATTTTCCCGTAGGTTTGCCCGCCGCGCGTCCAGGAGACGGCACGCGAAAGGCGTGGGCCGGCCCCGCGTATCGCGGAACCGGCCCTGAGACGCCTGTGGTCAGCTGAACTCCGCCAGGGTGCGCTCGGCCTCCTCCAGCCACGAGCGGCGGGCCGTGAGGGCCTCCTCGGCCTCCTTGACGTCCTTGGCGCGGCCGGCGGCCTCGGCCTTGGCCAGCCGCTTCTCCAACTGCTCGATGGAGGTGCGCAGCTGGTCGACCGTGCTCTGGGCGCGGGCGCGGGCCTCGGGGTTGGACCGCTTCCACTCGTTGTCCTCGGCCTTGCGCACGGCGTCGTCCACCTTGCGCAGCCCGCCCTCGAGCCGGTCGCGCTGCTCGCGAGGCACCGGCCCGGCGGCCTCCCAGCGCTCGACGATGTGGCGCAACGCCGACCGGGCGGTGCGCACGTCGGTGACCGGCAGGATCTTCTCGGCCTCGGCCAGCAGCTGCTCCTTGACCTCGGCGTTGGCCGCGAGCGAGGCGTCGCGTTCGGCGAACACCGCCGAACGCGCCTGGAAGAAGTGGTCCTGGGCGCCCTTGAAACGGGCCCACAGCTCGTCCTCGGCCTCGCGCGAGGCCCGGCCGGCGCTCTTCCAGCGCTGCATCAGGTCGCGGTAGACGGCCGCCGTGGCGCCCCAGTCGGTGGAGCCGGCCATGGCCTCGGCCTCCTCGACGATGCGCTCCTTGGCCGAGCGCACGCCCTCGCGCTGCTCGTCGAGACCCGCGAAGTAGACCTTGCGCCGCTTGGCGAAGGCGGTGCGGGCGGCCGACAGCCGCTTCCACAGCCCGGCCTCGGTGACCCGGTCGATGCGGTCGGCGGCCTTCCACTCCTCGACCAGCTGGCGCAGGCGCTCGCCGCCCGACTTCCAGTGGGTGGTCTCGTCGGCGATGCGCTCGGCCTCGGCGACGATGCGCTCCTTGATCGCCTTGGCCTCGGCGCGCGCCTGCTCACGGGCCGCCTTGACCTCCTCGCGGCGATGCCCGACCAGCTCCGACAGCCCGTCGAGACGGGCGGTCAGCGCGGCGAGATCGCCGACGGCGTGGGCGTCGGCGACCGCCTCGCGCAGCTTGGCGATGCTCGCCTCGGCCTGCGCCGGGGCCAGGTCGGTGCCCTTGACCCGCTGTTCGAGCAGCGCGACCTGGCCGGCCAGCTCGTCGAACTTGCGATGGAAGTATGCCAGTGCCTCCTCGGGCTCACCGGCCTGCCAGGAGCCGACGGCCCGCTCTCCCTCAGCCGTACGCACGTAGACGGTGCCGTCGTCGTCTACCCGGCCCCACGGGTCGGTGCTCACCGTGTCCTCCCGCACTTTCCATCAGACCCTTCGGGACGTACTCGTCCCTAGTTTGTATTACGTCAGCTCTTGCCCGCGATTGTCACGTCTTTGATTTCGATGGTTTCCTTGGGTGCTCCGGTGCCGTCGCCCGCATCGCCTAGGACGCCCGCCTTGTTCACCTTGTCCAGGATGTCGAGTCCCTTGGTGATCGTACCCACCGGGGTGTAATCCGGGGTGAGACCGATGTCGCCGTAGACCAGGAAGAACTGGCTGCCCGTGCTGCCCGGCGCCTGCGTCTTGGCCATCGCCATCACGCCGCGCTTGTAGGTCGCGCCCTCCAGGTTCTCCTCGGCCATGACGTAGCCGGGGCCGCCCGCGCCGTCCATGCTCTTGCCGTCGGCCTTGGCCGAGGGGTCGCCGCACTGCAGCATCGGGAACTTGTCGCCGCCCAGACGGTGGCACTTGCTGCCGTCGTAGTACTTCTTTCCCGCCAGGAACTCCAGCGAGTTGACCGTGCAGGGCGCCTTGGCGTTGTCGAGCTTGACCACGATGTCGCCCAGGTTGGTCTTGAGCGTCATGGTCTTCGTGGCGGGCGTGAGCTTCACCTTCGCCGGCGGCATGCCCACGTCCTTGACGTTGCCGCCCGCCGTGTCGGCGACGTAGCCGCAGGTGCCGCTCGTGGCGTCGTACGGCTTGGGCTGCGCGGCGGGCGACGCCGGAGCCGTCTCGGTCGGCGGCTGCGTGGGCGTCGCCGCGGCCTCTGTGCCGGCGTCACCGCCCATGAGCGCGACCGCCGCCACGATGCCGCCCACCACCACCACGACTCCCACGGTGGAGCCGATGATCGCGGTGCGCTTGGCACGCTGCTCGCGCTCGTGACGGTTCTTCAGCTGCCGCTCGTAGTGCTCGCGTGCCAGCTGCTTCTGCCGGTCCTTCCCCGTGGCCACCGCTTTGCCTCCCATAGTGAATCAACTGAGGTGGGCGAATCGTATCGGCCAATGGGTAATGATTCGCAGCCCGGCGACCCGCACCGGTACCCTTCGGTTACATTCCCATTGGCTTTTTTGACGAGATCAGCTGAGGCAGATGCTCATCGCCGGCTTCCCCGCAGGGGCCTTCCAGACCAATTGTTACGTCGTCGCGCCCGCCTCGGGCGAGGAGTGCGTGATCATCGACCCTGGTCAGGACGCCGTCGACGGGGTCGACGAGCTGCTGCGCGAGCACCGGCTGAAGCCGGTCGCGGTCCTGCTCACCCACGGTCACCTCGACCACGTCTGGTCGGTGGCGCCGGTCTGCGGCGCGCGCGACGTGCCCGCCTGGATCCATCCCGACGACCGTCACCTGCTGAGCGACCCGGCGGCCGGGCTGTCGCCGGGCACCAAGCAGGTGTTCGGCGGTCTGACGCTGAGCGAGCCCGACGACGTCAGGGAGCTGGCCGACGGGGCCGAGCTGCGGCTGGCGGGCCTCGAGCTCGTGGTCGACCACACACCCGGCCATACCAGGGGGTCGGTGAGCTTCCGGGCGCCCGGCGACGAGATCCTCTTCTCGGGTGACCTGTTGTTCGCCGGCTCCATCGGCCGCACCGACCTCCCGGGCGGCGACTATCCGACGATCCTGCGCAGCCTGGCCTCCAAGTGCCTGCCGCTGCCGGACGATACGGTCGTCCTGCCGGGCCATGGACCACAGACCACGATCGGCCGCGAGCGCGCCACCAACCCTTATCTCAAGGAGGCCGCGCCGCACGCCGGTCCCACACGAGGGATCTAATGAGTTTCCAAGCACCCAAGGGCACCTTCGACTGGCTGCCACCCCGCTCCGAGCAGGTTCTCGCGATCCGCGAGGCGCTCGCCGCCCCGGCGCGGCTGGCGGGCTACGGCTATGTCGAGACGCCCGTGTTCGAGGACACCCAGCTGTTCGCCAGGGGCGTAGGCGAGTCGACCGACATCGTCTCCAAGGAGATGTACACCTTCCCCGACAAGGCGGGCCGCTCGCTGACGCTGCGCCCCGAGGGCACCGCCTCGGTCGTGCGCGCGGTGCTGCAGCACGGCCTGCACAACGGCCGGCTGCCGGTGAAGGTGTGGTATTCCGGCAGCCAGTTCCGCTATGAACGCTCGCAGAAGGGGCGTTATCGCCACTTCTGGCAGGTCGGAGCTGAAGCCCTCGGCGCGGAGGACCCGGCGCTCGACGCCGAGCTGATCGTCCTCGCCGCGCGGGGCTACTCCTCGCTCGGCCTGACGGGCGTCCGGCTGCTGGTCAACTCGCTCGGCGACCAGACGTGCCGGCCCGCCTACCGGGCCGCGCTGCAGGCATTCCTGCGCGGTCTCGACCTCGACGAGGACACCCGGTCGCGCGTCGAGATCAACCCACTGCGGGTGCTCGACGACAAGCGGCCCGAGGTGCGGGCGCAGCTGACCGGCGCGCCCCTGGTCGTCGACCACCTGTGCCCGGCCTGCAAGGCCTACCACGAGGAGGTCCGGTCGCTGCTGGGCGCCGCGGGCATCGCGTTCGACGACGACCCCCGGCTGGTGCGCGGGCTCGACTACTACACCCGCACCACGTTCGAGTTCGTGCACGACGGACTCGGCTCGCAGTCCGCCGTCGGAGGCGGCGGCCGCTACGACGGGCTGAGCGAGATGCTCGGCGGCCCGCCGCTGCCCAGCGTCGGCTGGGCGCTCGGAGTCGACCGCACCTACCTCGCCATGGAGGCCGAGGGGCTGCTCACCGACACCGAGCAGGGCCGCGTCCAGGTGTACGGTGTCCCGCTGGGCGACGACGCGCGCCGGCGGATGTTCCTGCTCGTCGACGAGCTGCGCCAGGCCGGCGTCAGCGCCGACATGGCCTTCGGCGGCAAGGGCCTGAAGGGCAGCATGAAGGGGGCCGACCGCTCGGGCGCCCGCTTCGCGCTGATCCTGGGCAAGCGTGACCTGGCCGCGCAGGCCGTACAACTGAAGGACCTGACCACCGCTGAGCAGACCGAGGTGCCGCTGGCCCAGGTCGCCGACATTCTGAAGGGGAAAGTGCAGTGATCCGCACGCATACGGCAGGGTCGCTCCGGGAGGAGCACGCCGGGCAGCAGGTGACGCTCGCGGGATGGGTGGCCCGGCGCCGTGATCACGGTGGCGTGGTCTTCATCGACCTGCGTGACGCCTCCGGCTCGGCGCAGGTGGTCTTCCGCGAGGAGGACCACGCCCACGACCTGCGCGCCGAATACTGCGTGAAGGTGGTCGGCGAGGTCAGGGTCAGGCCCGAGGGCAACGCCAACCCCGACCTGCCCACCGGCGCGATCGAGGTCGTGGCCGACACGGTCGAGGTGCTCAGCGAGTCGGCGCCGCTGCCGTTCCCGATCGAGGGCAACGTGGGCGTGTCCGAGGAGGCCAGACTCAAGTACCGCTACCTCGACATCCGCCGCCAGCAGGTGGCCCAGTCGCTGCGGATCCGCTCCAAGGCCACCTTCCTGGCCAACGAGGTGATGAACGAGCTCGGCTTCGTCTACGTCGACACGCCGACGATGACCCGGTCCACGCCCGAGGGCGCCCGTGACTTCCTGGTTCCGGTGCGGCTGCAGCCCGGCAGCTGGTACGCCCTGCCGCAGTCGCCGCAGCTGTTCAAGCAACTGCTCCAGGTGGGCGGGCTGGAGCGTTACTACCAGCTGGCCCGGTGCTACCGCGACGAGGACCTGCGCGCCGACCGGCAGCCGGAGTTCACCCAGATCGACGTCGAGATGTCGTTCGTCGACCAGGAGGACGTCATCGCGGTCGGCGAGAAGCTGATCGAACGCCTCTGGCGCGACATCCTCGGCGTCGAGATCCCGATGCCGCTGCCGCGCATGACCTACGCCGACGCGATGGCCCGCTACGGTTCCGACAAGCCCGACCTGCGCTTCGGCCAGGAGCTCGTCGAGATGACCGACTACTTCGCCGGCACCTCGTTCCGGGTGTTCCAGGCCGACTACGTGGGCGCGGTCGTCATGCCCCAGGGGGCCTCGCAGACCCGCAAGGAGCTCGACGGCTGGCAGGAGTGGGCCCGCTCCCGCGGCGCCAGGGGCCTGGCCTACGTGCTCGTGCAGGACGACGGCACCCTCGGCGGCCCGGTCGCCAAGAACCTGTCGGACGAGGAGCTGTCCGGCCTGGCCGAGTTCGTGGGCGCGAAGCCGGGCGACGCCGTCTTCTTCGCCGCGGGGGCCCGGCACGCCTCCCGCGAGCTGCTGGGAGCCGCCCGGCTGGAGATCGGCCGCCGCCGCGGGCTGATCGACGAGTCCCTGTGGTCGTTCCTGTGGGTCGTCGACGCGCCCATGTTCGAGGAGGACGGCGAGGGCGGCTGGACCGCCGTGCACCACCCGTTCACCGGGCCCAAGCCCGAGTGGGCCGACACCTTCCAGGACCACCCCGGCGAGGCCCTGGCCTACGCCTACGACATGGTCTGCAACGGCATGGAGATCGGTGGCGGCTCGATCCGGATCCACCGCGCCGAGATGCAGCAGCGCGTCTTCGACGTGCTCGGCATCTCCAAGGAGGAGGCCGAGAGCAAGTTCGGCTTCCTGCTGGAGGCGTTCAAGTTCGGCCCGCCCCCGCACGGAGGCATCGCCTACGGCTGGGACCGCATCTGCATGCTGCTGTGCGGCGGCGAGTCGATCCGCGACGTGATCGCCTTCCCCAAGACGGCCTCCGGCTTCGACCCGCTCACCGGCGCCCCGACGCCCATCACCGCCGAGCAGCGCAAGGAGGCGGGCATCGACGCCCAGCCGAAGGCGGAGGTCTAGCCTCCCGCCCTCGGCGCGACGACGGCCGCCTCCCTGCCGAAAGGGGAGGCGGCCGTCGTCCTGCCAAGGAGGTCAGCGAACCGTGACCTTCTTGATGATGATGGGGTTCTTCGGCGCGGTGGAGCCGCCGTCGCCGGTGATGTCGTCGTCGTTGACGATGACGCCGTCCTTGGCCACCTTGTCGATGATCTCCAGGCCGGAGCTCACCACGCCGAGCACCGAGAACTGCGGCTCGAGCTGCGCGTTCTCGTCCGACAACGAGATGGCGAACTGGCTGCTGTTCTGGCCGGCCGCGTCCTGCGGCTGCGTGAGGAACACCACGCCGCGCCCGTAGGGCATCGCGCCGACGGCCTCGTCCTGGAAGACGTAGCCCGCCGTGCCCTGGCCGTCCGTCGGGTTCTTACCGTCGGCCTTGGCCTTCGGGTCGCCGCACTGCAGCAGGAACAGCCCCGACACCTCGGGCGTCACCAGCCGGTGGCACTTGGTGTCGTTGTAGAAGTTCTTCTTGGCCAGGAAGGCCATCGAGTTGACGGAGCAGGGCGTCACGGCCGGGTCGATGTCGATGACGATGTTGCCGTGGTTGGTGGCGATGGTCATCGTCTTCAGCTTCATGTTGGGCTTGGCGCCCGGCATGCCCACGTACTTCATCGGGACGTCGGAGGTGTCCCGCTTGTAGGTGCAGGTGACGGGGCCGGTCGCGGTGGGAGTGGCGGACGGCTCCCCCAGCAGGCCTGAGGGCGACGGCGTGCTCTCGGACGCCACAGGGGTGCTCGAGTCCTTGCCGACCAGAGTGGTCGCGGCGAAGATGCCGCCGGCCACCACGACGACGGCCAGTCCCGCGCCGATGAAGGTGTTTCGCTTGGACTTGGCGGACTGCTCGGCCGCACGCTGCGCCTGCCGCTCCTTGTGCTCGCGCGCCAGGTCGCTCTGGCGGTCGTCGGCGCTCACGGGTATGTCCTCCATTTTTGCCTACACATGACCAAACAACTCCGCGAATGCTACCGGCCCTTGAATGTGCTGGACGTAAGTGACGAAAACCGATCAGTGGTGCCAGCGGGCTACGAATAGCACGGGTCGGGCGCGAACCATATCGTTCTGGCAGACGTAGTTGAAATGAGAACTAAGGAGCCCGCGCATGTTCGACGAGATCCTCGGCCTGCCCGCACATCCGCTGATCATCCACTTCGCCGTCGTGCTGACGCCCCTGCTCGCCGCCGTCGCCGTGGCCTACGCGCTGCTGCCCCGCCGGCGTCCCGTGCTGTCGTGGGCGGTGGTGCTGCTCTCCCTGGCCGCCCCCGCCGCGGTCTTCACGGCCAAGGTGAGCGGCGAGGCGCTCAAGCAGGCCCGTTTCGCCACCGCGGACGGCGTGCTGGGCGAGCGGATCGCCAGCCACCAGAGCTTCGCCACCCCGCTGCTGCTGTCCGTCGCCGGGTTGTCCGTCGCCGCGCTGCTGCTGGTCTACGGCACCACGTCCTCGCGCGACACGGTCGGCGAGAGGTTCGGCCGCACCGCCACCATCGTCGTGTCGGCCGTGACCGTGGCACTGGCCGCGGTCGTCGGCTACTACGTCTTCCGCGCCGGGGACTCGGGAGCGAGAGCGGTATGGGCCGTGTAATCTCGCGTTGTGGAGAGTCTGTTCGATTCGGCTGCTGAGGAGGCCACACCCCAGCCCCTGGCGGTCCGGATGCGGCCGCGCACGCTCGACGAGGTGATCGGCCAGCGTCACCTGCTCGGTCCCGGCACCCCGCTGCGCCGGCTCGTCGAGAGCGAGGCGCCGATGTCGCTCTTCCTGTGGGGGCCGCCCGGCACCGGCAAGACCACGCTGGCCTACGTCGTGTCCAATGTCACCAAGCGCCGCTTCGTCGAGATCTCCGCCGTCTCGGCCGGGGTCAAGGACGTCCGCGCCGCCATCGACACCGCCCGCCGCGAGCTGGGCATGACCGGCCGCCAGACGGTGCTCTTCGTCGACGAGGTGCACCGCTTCAACAAGGCCCAGCAGGACGCGCTGCTGCCCGCCGTCGAGAACCGCTGGGTCACCTTCATCGGCGCCACCACCGAAAACCCGTTCTTCTCGGTCATCTCTCCGCTGCTGTCGCGCTCGCTGCTGCTCACGCTGGAGTCCCTGTCCGACGACGACGTCCGGGTGGTCCTGGAGCGCGCGGTGTCCGACGAGCGCGGCCTCGGCGGCCGCGCCACCATCGCCCCCCAGGCCCTCGACCATCTCGTACGCCTGGCCGGCGGCGACGCCCGCCGCTCGCTGACCTACCTTGAGGCCGCCGCGCTGCTGACCGACTCCGGCGAGGGCGCCATCACGGTCGAGGTGGTGGAGAAGGCCGTCGACAAGGCGGCCGTCCGCTACGACCGGCAGGGCGACCAGCACTACGACGTGATCAGCGCGTTCATCAAGTCGATGCGCGGCTCCGACGCCGACGCCGCGCTCCACTACCTCGCCCGCATGATCGAGGCCGGCGAGGATCCCCGCTTCCTCGCCCGGCGCATCGTCATCTTCGCCTCCGAGGACGTCGGCATGGCCGACCCCACCTGCCTGCAGACCGCGGTCGCCGCGGCGCAGGCCGTGCAGCTCATCGGGCTGCCCGAGGGGCAGATCAACCTCGCCCACGCGGTCATCCACTGCGCGCTGGCGCCCAAGTCCAACGCCGTCGTCAAGGCGATCGGAGAGGCGATCGGCGACGTGCGGCGCGGCCTCATCGGCCAGGTGCCCGGCCACCTGCGCGACGGCCACTACCCGGGCGCCGCCAAGCTCGGCCACGGCGAGGGCTACCAGTATCCCCACGACTTCGACCACGGCCTGGTCCGCCAGGACTACGCGCCCGAGCAGATCCGCGACCGGCGCTACTACCAGCCCACCAAGCACGGCGCCGAGGCCCCGGTGGCCGACCGCTGGGCCCGGATCCGCGACTTCCTCCGGGGCTCCTGACCTCCGGCCCCGGCTCGCATCGGAGCACATCACCTCTTGACCGGCCACGGCGCCTCGTTCGACGCCGCCCGGGGCGCCCGCCGCGCCGGGGGAGGGCGGATCGAGGGGGCACACGAGTGGGCCGGGAAAGCCCCGTGGCCGACGTGGCGGCATGATCAGGGTGTTCGAGCCCAGTAGCCTGGGTGCTCGAACGCGATAGGGTCTTGCCGTTCCGGCGTGGCGTACGAGGGAGATGAGCGGATGCTTACCGCTGGAGAGGTCGCGGCGCTGATCGCGGCCACGGGCTGGATAGTCCTGGTCTGCGTGCTCACCATGGTGCTGATCAAGCTCGCGAGACTGCTCACCGAGACGGCCAGGGCCGTCTCCGACCTGACCAGCCGCATGACGCCGCTGCTCGACGACATGGGCGTCACGGTCAGCGAGACCAACAGGCAGCTCGTCGCGGTCGAGGCCATCGCCAGAGACGTCAAGCAGGTCAGCGGGCACGCGGCCAAGCTGAGCGCGGTGACCCAGACGGTCTTCACCGGGCCGCTGATCAAGGTGTCGTCGATCGGCTACGGCGTCCGCCGGGCCATCGAGGCCCGCAAGCAGCCCAGGGGCAGGCGGCGGCCATGATCAGGCGGCTGTTCTACATCTCGCTGGGCGCGTTCCTCACGCTGTGGGTGGTGCGCAGGCTGCAGGCCCTGCACCCCCAGCACGTCGCCCGCCGCACGGCCAAGGGCGCCGCGGGCATGCTCGCGCAGGTGAGAGACTTTACTTCCGACGCGCTCGGCGAGGCCGCCGACCGCGAAATCGAGTTGCGGGCCCGGTTCGGGCTCGACAACGCTGAAACCAACGACTAACGCAAAGGATGGCCATCATGGAGTCGGCAGAGATAGCGCGCCGCTTCCTACGCTTCTTCGAGGAGCGTGGGCACAAGATCGTGCCCTCGGCCAGCCTGATCGCTGAGGACCCTACGCTTCTCCTGGTCAACGCGGGTATGGTGCCGTTCAAGCCGTACTTCCTGGGGCAGCGCAAGCCTCCGGGGTCACGGCTGGCCACCGCCCAGAAGTGCGTACGCACCCCTGACATCGACGAGGTCGGCAAGACGACCCGGCACGCCACGTTCTTCCAGATGCTCGGCAACTTCTCCATCGGCGACTACTTCAAGGCCGAAGTGATCCCGTTCGCCTGGGAGCTGCTCACCAAGCCCGAGTCCGAGGGCGGCTTCGGCTTCCCCGAGGACCGGCTCTGGGCGACGGTCTACCTCGAGGACGACGAGGCGTTCGACATCTGGCACAACAAGGTCGGGCTGCCCGCCGAGCGCATTCAGCGCCGCGGCCTGGAGGACAACTACTGGCACATGGGCGTGCCCGGCCCCGGCGGCCCGTGCTCGGAGATCTACTACGACCGCGGCCCCGAGTACGGCCGCGACGGCGGCCCGGTCGCCGACGAGGACCGCTACCTCGAGGTCTGGAACCTCGTGTTCATGCAGTACCAACTCAGCGAGGTCCGCAGCAAGGTCGACTTCGACATCGCCGGCGAGCTGCCGAACAAGAACATCGACACCGGCATGGGCCTGGAGCGCATGGCGGCGATCCTGCAGGGCGTCGACAACATCTACGAGATCGACACCACTTACAAGATCCTCGACCGGGCGGCCGAGCTCACCAGGACCCGCTACGGCCGCGACGAGCGTGCCGACGTCAGCCTGCGCGTCATCGCCGACCACGTCCGCACCGGCACCATGCTCGTGGCCGACGGCGTCATGCCCGGCAACGAGGGCCGCGGCTACGTCCTGCGCCGCATCCTGCGCCGCAGCGTGCGCAACCTGCGGCTGCTCGGCTCCGGCGACGAGCGCTACATGCACGAGCTGACCGACGTCGCGATCGACGTGATGGGCGAGCAGTATCCCGAGCTCAAGGCCGACGCGCCGCAGATCCACGGGGTCATCGACGCCGAGGAGGCGTCGTTCCTCGGCACGCTCCGCACCGGCACGGCCATCTTCGACGTCGCGGTCGAGGAGACCAAGCGCAAGTCCGGCTCGACCATCTCCGGCGACCAGGCGTTCCAGCTGCACGACACCTACGGCTTCCCCATCGACCTCACCCTTGAGATGGCCTCCGAGCACGGGCTCAAGGTCGACGAGGAGGGCTTCCGGCGCCTGATGAAGGAGCAGCGCCAGCGGGCCAAGGCCGACGCGGCGGCGAAGAAGACCGGCAACGCCGACATCTCCGTCTTCGGGCAGCTCCTGGAGCAGGCCGGCAAGGTCGAGTTCCTCGGCTACGACCAGACCGAGGCCGAGACCACCGTGCTCGGCATCCTCGTCGACGGCGTTCCGGTGCCGGCGGCGGGCGCGGGCACGAGCGTCGAGATCGTGCTCGCCCGCACCCCGTTCTACGCCGAGGGCGGCGGCCAGCTCGCCGACCAGGGCGTGATCCGCTCCGGTGGCGCCGAGGTAGAGATCCTCGACGTGCAGTCGCCGATCGCGGGTCTCGTCGTGCACCGCGGCACCGTCCGCAGCGGCGAGCTCAAGACCGGCGACGAGGCCCAGGCGTCCATCGACCTGGAGCGTCGCCGCGCGATCTCGCGCAGCCACAGCGCCACCCACCTCGTCCACCGCGGCTTCAAGAACGCGCTGGGTGAGTCGGCGGCCCAGGCCGGCTCCGAAAACTCGCCCGGCCGCTTCCGCTTCGACTTCACCGCCGCGGGCGCCGTCCCGCCGAGCGTGCTGCGTGACGTCGAGGACGAGGTCAACGCCGTGCTCATCAACGACCTCAAGGTCAACGCCTTCTACACCTCCCAGACGGAGGCCCGGGCGATGGGCGCGCTGGCGATGTTCGGCGAGAAGTACGGCGACGAGGTCCGCGTGGTCGAGATCGGCGACTACTCCCGCGAGCTGTGCGGCGGCACCCACGTGCACAGCTCCGGCCAGCTCGGCCTGGTCAAGGTGCTGGGCGAGCAGTCGGTCGGCGCGGGCGTGCGCCGGGTCGAGGCGCTCGTCGGCATCGACGCGTTCCGGTTCCTGGCGCGCGAGAGCGTGCTGGTCGCCCAGCTCACCGAGCAGCTCAAGGCCCGCCGCGAGGAGCTTCCCGAGCGCGTCGAGGGCATCGTCGGCCGGCTGCGCACCGCCGAGAAGGAGCTGGAGAGACTCCGTTCCGCGCAGGTGCTCCAGGTGGCCGGAGAGCTGGCCTCCCAGGCCCGTGACCAGCAGGGCGTCTCGGTGGTGACCCACCGCGCGCCTGATGGCACCGGCGCCGACGACCTGCGTAAGCTCGCGCTTGATGTGCGTGGCAGATTCCCGGCCGACCGGCCCGCGATCATCGTGATCGCCGGTGTACCCGCCGACCGGCCCGTGGTCGTCGCCGCGGTCAATGAGGCGGGACGCGAGCGTGGGCTCAAGGCCGGGAGACTGGTCGGCGTCGCCGCCAAGGCGCTTGGGGGTGGCGGTGGCGGCAAGGACGACGTCGCGCAAGGGGGCGGCACTCGGCCGGAGGCGATCGGCGACGCCTTGCGGCTCGTCGAGCAGGCCATCGAGGGGCAGCTCGGCTGACATGCGGTTCGGTTCACGGATCGGTGTCGACGTCGGATCCGTCCGCATCGGCGTGGCCCGCAGCGACCCCTCGGGGATGCTGGCCACGCCGGTCGAGACCGTCAGGCGAGGCAAGGGCGACCTCGACCGCATCGCCGTGATCGTCGCGGAGCACGAGGCGATCGAGGTCGTGGTGGGCCTGCCCACTTCGCTGTCCGGCCGCGAGGGGCAGGCGGCCGCGCTGGCGCGCACGTTCGCCTCGGCGCTGGCCGTGCGCCTCGCGCCCACGCCCGTGCGGCTTTTCGACGAGCGGCTCACCACCGTCGCGGCCCAGCAGGGGCTGCGCGCCAGCGGTGTGCGCGCCCGCAAGCAGCGCGATGTCGTCGACCAGGCGGCCGCGGTCGTGTTGCTCCAGGACGCGCTCGACGTCGAGCGAGCCACCGACAGACCACCGGGCAGGCCCGTCGAACCGCCTTCCGCGGCGGCCGGCGGACCGGCCTCATGACCGGGCTCGGCATCCGGCACGGCAGGACCACGCCAGGGGTGGTCGCTTGACCGCACATTCCCCGTCCCGAAGTGGCCGGCGGCCCAAGGCCCGGCGCAGGGCGGGGACGCTGGTCTCCGGCGTGGTCGTCTCCGTCGTGGCGCTGGGGGCGGCCGCCTACGCGGTGCTGCAGCCGTACGTCGTGCCCGACGATTTCGATGGGCGCGGCAGAGGCAAGGTGACCGTGCGGATCGCGCCCGGCGCCAGCGCGAGCGACGTCGGCACGCAGCTGGCCGAGACGGGTGTGGTGGCCAGTGCCCGGTCGTTCGTCAACGAGACCGTGGCCCGCGCGGTGGCCGACCGGCTCAAGCCGGGCCACTACCGGCTGCGCAGGGGCATGGCCGCGGGAGCTGCGCTGGACCTGTTGCTCGCTCCGGGCTCCCGGATCGTCAGGCGCGTCATGGTGCCCGAGGGCATGCGGATCGACGAGACGCTGGAGCGGGTCGCAGCGCAGTCCGGGCTGCCGCTGAAGGAGCTGCGTTCGGCCGACCCGGCTCTCGTCGGCCTGCCCGCGTACGCGCGGGGGCTGGAGGGCTTCCTGTTCCCGGCGACGTACGAGGTCGAGCCGGGGGCCTCGGCCGTGGACATGCTGGCCGCGATGGCCGAGCGGTTCGGCGTGGCGGCGGCCAAGGTCAACCTGGAGGCGCGGGCGGCACGGGTGCACCTGACCCCGCGGGAGGTCGTGATCGTGGCCAGCATCGTGCAGGCCGAGGGCGGCCGTGACGCCGACTACCCGAAGATCGCCCGGGTGATCTACAACAGGCTCAATGCGAACATGCCGCTCCAGCTCGACACGACCGTGCTGTACGCCCAGGGCAGGCGGACGCTGAAGGTCTCCGAGAGTGACACGAAGATCGACTCGCCGTACAACACCTACCTGCACAAGGGGCTACCGCCCGGACCGGTCTCCAGTCCGGGAGAGAAGGCGCTGATGGCGGCCTTGCGCCCAGCTAGGGGCGATTGGTACTGGTTTGTTACCACGGATCCGGCGCATAGAATCACCAAATTCACCGACAAAGAGAGCGAGTTCGTGAGATACCGGGAAGAGTTGAACCGATACCTCGGGACTGACTGATGCTTGCCGGGAGCCCCCCCATCCCGCAGGGGATCGTGACGATCCCCAAGCAGAGCCCCCGCCGCGGGGCGCGTGTCCTCTCTCGGCTTCTCACCACGATTACTCTGAGTGATCATTGCTGGCCATGGGTATATGTCCGGCGGATCCCCCCATTCCACTCGGTTACTCCCGGCGATTCGGTTCCCGGACCTGAAGCTGCCGGTGCCGCACCGGGAGATTGGCCACCGCACCTATGAACGAGCTCGACATGGACTTTCTGCTTGGCGCCGAGGACGACGACAGTCGTAACCAGCGGCGTACCCGCGGTTCCGGCAGACGAGGAAACCGCAGGCGGCGCAAACGCCGCAACCGGGGCGGATTCATCGCCCCGCTTCTCGCGTTCATCATCCTCGCCGGCATCCTCGGCGGCGGTGGCTACTTCGGCTACCAGTGGCTCAGCGGCGCCCTCGTCCCCGATGACTTCACCGGTCAGGGCAAGGGCGACGTGGTCATCGAGATCAAGGAGGGCCAGAACGCCTCCGACGTCGCGCAGGAGCTCGAACGGCAGGGGGTCGTCGCGAGCGCCAGGGCCTTCACCAACGCGATCACCAACGCGGGCAAGAGCGACTCGCTCCAGCCCGGCCAGTACACCTTGCGCAAGGGCATGTCCGCCGCCAACGCGGTGACGCTCCTCGACTCCGGCAACCGCATGCTCGTCCGGGTGACCCTGGAGGAGGGCCTGCGGCTGTCCGACACCCTGACCCAGCTGGCGAAGAAGACCGGCAAGCCCGGCAAGGACTTCGTCGCCGCGGCGAAGAAGACCGGAGGGCTGGATCTCCCGTCCTACGCCAAGGGCAAGCTCGAAGGCTACGCCTTCCCCGCCACGTACGAGTTCCAGCCGAAGACCACGCCGTCCGAGATGCTGGAGGCGATGGTCGACCGGTACAAGCAGGCGGCGGACAAGGCCGGCCTGGTCGCGGGCGCGAAGAAGCTCGGCCACACGCCGCACGAGATCATCACGATCGCCAGCATCATCCAGGCCGAGGCGGGCCGGCACGAGGACATGCCCAAGATCTCCCGTGTCATCTACAACCGCCTCAATCACAATCCGCCGATGCAGCTCAAGATGGACAGTACGGTGTTCTACGCGCTCAACACCTACGGCACGCAGGCCACGCACGCCCAGCTGGAGAGCAACTCGAAGTACAACACCTACAAGTTCCACGGCCTGCCGCCCGGTCCCATCAGCAACCCCGGCGACCACGCGATCGAGGCCGCCCTCAACCCAGCCAAGGGCGACTGGCTGTGGTTCGTCGCCACCGACCCGAAGAGCAACGTCACGAAGTTCGCCTCCACGGATGCGGAGTTCGCCGTGCTGCTCCAAGAGCTCCGCAGCAACGGCGGCTGACCAGAGCGCGGCCGGTAGAGTGCTGCCAGTCGAAACAGAGCTGGGGGGACTATGCGGGCCGCCGTGCTGGGGTCGCCGATCGCGCACTCACTCTCGCCCCACCTGCACCGGGCCGCCTACACGGCGATGGGCCTGACCGGGTGGAGCTACGAGGTGTTCGAGTGTGACGAGGCCGGGCTGCCCGCCATGCTCGGGCGGCTCCGGCCGGTGCGGGGCGAGGGCCCCGATGACGCGGACGCCTGGGCGGGCCTGTCGCTGACCATGCCGCTCAAGCGGGCCGTGCTGCCCCTGCTCGACACCGTCTCCGAGCTGGCCGTGGAGGTGGGCGGGGCCAACACCGTGGTGTTCCGCGACGGTGCCGCCCACGGTGACAACACCGACGTTCACGGCATCAAGCAGGCGCTGGCCGAGGCCGGGGTGCCCGCGCCCCGCTCGGCGACGGTGCTCGGCGGCGGCGCCACGGCCGCCTCGACGCTGGCGGCGCTGCGCGATCTGGGGCTTCCGTCCGCCACCCTGCTGGTCCGCGAGCCCGCCAGGGCGGGGGAGACCGTCGAGGTGGCCGAGCGGCTGGGGCTGGCGCTCGCGGTGGAGACGTTCGACAAGCTCGACGCCCGGCTCCAGGTGGATCTGGTCGTCTCCACCCTGCCCGGTGGCGCGGCCGACCTGCACGCCGAACGACTGGCCGCCGTGCCCGCCCTGTTCGACGTGGTCTACGCGCCATGGCCGACGGCGGCGGCGACGGCCGTGCGGGCCGCGGGCGGCACCGTCGTGGGCGGCTTCGCGATGCTGCTCCACCAGGCGGTGCGCCAGGTGGAGCTGATGACCGGCCGCGCCGACGTGCCGGTCGAGGCCATGCGCGCGGCAGGTGAGGCCGAGATCGTCCGGCGGGCGGCCCACGTGGTTCGTTCGGGCTGACGCCGCGCCGGATTGAGCCCTCAGGCGACCTCGGCGGGCACCGCTCCGGGTGGGCGGGGAAGATTCGGGGATCCTGCGTGGTTGTGGTAACGTTGCTCTCTGATCGGTCCGGCATGCCTTGCTGGACGCGCAAGCGGAGGTCTCCTCCCACCTGAGTCACCGAGAGGTGGCCGGGTCCAGGATCACGCCGGACTTACTCCGGGGAGCTTCAGGCCGCGATGCCGAAGAGCTCAGTGGCCCCGCATGCGCGACGTGCGGGGCTTTCGCGTTTTACGCGGAGCTTCCCGGCACGACGAGCACGTAGGGATTCGCAACCTAGGAGGCCCCATCAGCACTGAGCCCCGCATCAACGAGCGTATCCGAGTTCCCGAGGTTCGCCTCGTGGGCCCGAACGGTGAGCAGGTGGGCATCGTATCGATTCACGATGCGCTGAAGCTCGCCCAGGAAGCCGACCTTGACCTCGTCGAGGTCGCGGCGACGGCTCGACCGCCCGTGTGCAAGCTCATGGACTACGGCAAATTCAAGTACGAGTCCGCGATGAAGGCGCGCGAGGCGCGCAAGAATCAGGCGCACACGATCATCAAGGAGATCAAGCTCCGGCCGAAGATCGACCCGCACGACTACGAGACCAAGAAGGGTCACGTGGTGCGGTTCCTCAAGGCGGGAGACAAGGTCAAAGTCACGATCATGTTCCGTGGTCGCGAGCAGTCCCGGCCGGAGCTCGGCTTCCGGCTGCTGCAGCGGCTGGCGGAGGACGTCCAGGAGCTCGGGTTCGTCGAATCCCAGCCGAAGCAGGACGGCCGTAACATGATCATGGTGATCGGTCCGCACAAGAAGAAGGCCGAGGCCAAGGCCGAGAAGGCCGCCGCCAAGGCGCAGCGTGGCAGCGAGGAGCCTTCCGAACAGGAAGCGTGACCCCCGGTTCGGGTTAGCCTTACACCACCCCGAACAGCCACCAGCAGACGAAGACGTCGCGTCCGGGCCGGCCAGCACCGGCCCGGCCACCGGCACGACCGAATTGAGGAGAGACGGCGAAATGCCGAAGATGAAGACGCACAGCGGTGCGAAGAAGCGGTTCCGGATCACCGGCACCGGCAAGATCAAGCGTCGCCGTGCCAACCGCGCGCACTACAACGAGTGGAAGTCGTCCACGCTGACGCGCCGTCTCAAGAATGAAGTCGTCCTGTCCGAAGCAGATTCCAAGAAGATCAAGAAGCTGCTCGCCAAGTAGCGCGAACCCCCGGGGAGAAGAACTATGGCACGCGTGAAGCGGGCGCTCAACGCCAAGAAGAAGCGCAAGGTCGTCCTCGATCGGGCATCCGGTTACCGAGGCCAGCGGTCGCGGCTGTACCGCAAGGCCAAGGAGCAGATGCTCCACTCGATGACGTACGCCTATCGGGACCGCAAGGACCGTAAGGGCACGTTCCGCCGTCTGTGGATCCAGCGGATCAACGCCGCGGCCCGTCAGAACGGCATGACCTACAACCGCCTGATCCAGGGGCTGCGGCTGGCCAACATCGAGGTCGACCGCAAGATCCTCGCCGATCTCGCGGTGCACGACAGCCAGACCTTCGCCACGCTCGTCGAGGCCGCCAAGAAGGCGCTGCCGGCGGACGTGAACGCGCCGGCCGCGGGCTGAAGCACTTGAGGAGCCCGGCCGGGCTCTAGCCGAGGGGCCCACCTGACGGTGGGCCCTTTGCCATATGTACGGCGAGCAGCAGGGGTACGCCGTGCCGTACCCGCGAACCAGGGGGAAGCATGGCGGGATCCGAGCTGACCAACCTCAAGTCGCCCCGGGTGAAGGCCGCCCGGAGGCTCACCAAGCGCGCCTTCAGAGACCAGGACCGCAAATTCCTGGCCGAGGGCCCGCAGGCGGTGCGCGAGGCGCTCAAGCTCGACGGCGTGACGCTCGAGTTGTTCACCACCGCCGAGGCAGAGCTGCGCCACCCCGAGCTCGTCACCGAGGCCACGCTCCAGGGCGTGCCGGTCCACCGGGCCAGTGGCGAGATCATGGCCGAGCTGTCGCAGACCGTCACCCCGCAGGGCCTGCTGGCGGTCTGCCGGCTCGTGCACGTGCCGCTGGAGGAGGCGGTGCCCGCCACGCCGCGCCTGGTCGCGGTGCTCGCGCACGTGCGCGACCCGGGCAACGCCGGCACCGTCATGCGCACCGCCGACGCGGCCGGAGCCGACGCCGTGGTCTTCACCGACGCCTCAGTGGATCCGTACAACGGCAAGTGCGTGCGCGCCAGCGCCGGTAGTCTTTTTCACCTTCCGGTCGTCATCGGTACACCCGCGGCGGTCGCCGCGCGTCACCTCAGGGAGCGCGGGCTGCGGGTGCTGGCGGCCGACGGCGCGGGCAAGCACACGCTCGACGACGTCGACCTGTCAGGACCCACCGCGTGGATCTTCGGAAACGAAGCCTGGGGTCTGCCGGAGGAGGTGCTGGCCGAGGCCGACGACGTGGTCAGGGTGCCCATCTACGGGCAGGCTGAAAGCCTCAACCTGGCCACCGCGGCGGCGGTGTGTCTTTACTCCTCCGCCAGGTCTCAGCGAGTGCCCTAGGCGGCGGGAAACCCGATATTGTCGGCCCTGTAGGCGGAGGAGGCGAGGTCGTGCACGGCGCAGACGATGGTCGAGAGCGCACCTCCGCGTGCGTGATCCCCATCGACGAGCTTCCCGACGGCCTCATCGTGACCGATGGTTTCGGCCGGGTGCTGGCGGTCAACCGGGCCGCCGTCCGGCTCACCGGAGTGAGCGTCGAGCGAGCCGTCGGCAAGGACATGGACGAGGTGTTCCCGTTCCGCGACCACGATGGCCGCGACTGGTGGAAGGCCCTCGACCCCGACGGCGGTCTGCGCACCCGCAGCAGGGTCCCGGAGCGGCCGCTCCACCTGCCGGGCGGGCAGGAGGTCTACGTCGCGGCCCGGCTGATCCGCGAGCCCGCCCGGGGCGGCGACGTCGCCCGGGTGGCGATCACGCTGCGCGACGGCGGCGCCCGCGCCCGCCTGGAGCGCAGCCGCGCCGACCTGGTCTCCACGGTCGCCCACGAGCTGCGCTCCCCGCTGACCAGCGTCAAGGGCTTCACCGCGACGCTGCTGGCCAGGTGGCCCCGCTTCACCGACGAGCAGAAGCTCGTCATGCTCGAGACCGTCAACAACGATGCCGACCGCGTGACCAGGCTGATCACCGAGCTGCTCGACGTGTCCCGGATCGAGTCCGGCCGGCTGGAGCTGCACCGCCAGGTCGTCGACGTGCCCGCCAGAGCCCGCCGCATCATCGCGGGCCGCGTGGCCGCCGGTGAGCCGGAAGATCGCTTCCGCCTCGTCGCCGGCCCCGACCTGCCCGAGATGTGGCTTGACCAGGACAAGGTCGATCAGATCCTCGGTAACCTGATAGAGAACGCGGTGCGTCACGGCCGTGGCACCGTGACGATCGACATCCAATCCGTCGAGTGGGGAGCTGCCGTGTCGGTGCGCGACGAGGGCGAGGGCATCGAGCCCGAGCTGGCTCCGCGCGTCTTCAGGCAGTTCTGGCGCGGCAACAGCCGCAGGCGCGGCGGCACCGGGCTTGGCCTGTTCATCGTCAAGGGCCTGGTCGAGGCACACGGCGGCACGATCACCGTGCAGCGGGCGCCCGAGGGTGGGGCGGAGTTCCGATTTACCGTGCCCACTGGCACGCCCGACTTCGCCTGAAGCCCGAGTCGGCCGGTGGGCGTCCACCGTTAGACTTTGACCGCTCAAGCCCTGGATACGGAGCTCACTCTTGTCTGACTACGACCCCGTCGAGGTGACACCGTTGCATGCCGACGAGGTGTCCCACATGGAGGCCGGCGCCCTGGCGGCGATCAAGGCGGCCGACACCCTCGACGCACTCAAGCAGGCGCGCCTGGCGCACGCGGGCGACCGCTCGCCCATCGCGCTGGCCAACCGCGAGATCGGCGCCCTGCCGCCCGCCGCCCGCGCCGAGGCCGGCAAACGTGTCGGCACCGCCCGCAGGGCGATCAACGAGGCCCTCGTCGCCCGGCAGGGCGAGCTGGAGGCCGAGCGTGACGCCCGGGTGCTCGTGGAGGAGGCCGTCGACGTCACCCTGCCCTGGGACCGCCGGCCGCGCGGCGCCCGCCACCCGCTGACCACCATGCAGGAGCGCATCGCCGACACGTTCGTGGCGATGGGCTACGAGGTGGCCGAGGGGCCCGAGCTCGAAGGCGAGTGGTTCAACTTCGACGCCCTCAACATCGCCACGGACCACCCCGCCCGCTCCGAGCACGACACGTTCTTCGTCGAGTCCGGCGAGTCGGGCATGGTGCTGCGCACCCAGACCTCGCCGGTGCAGATCCGCGCGCTGCTGCAGCGCGGGGTGCCGTGCTACGTGATCTCTCCGGGCAAGGTGTTCCGCACCGACGAGCTCGACGCCACCCACACCCCGGTGTTCCACCAGGTCGAGGGGCTGGCCATCGACGAGGGCCTGACGATGGCTCACCTCAAGGGCACGCTCGACCGGTTCGCCGAGGTGATGTTCGGCGAGGGCATCTCCACCCGGTTCCGGCCCAACTACTTCCCGTTCACCGAGCCGTCGGCCGAGATGGACCTCAAGTGCTTCGTCTGCCGCGGCGCCTCGGCGGTCCCCGGCAACCCCTCCTGCCGCACCTGCAAGTCGGAGGGCTGGATCGAGTGGGGCGGCTGCGGCATGGTCAACCCGCGCGTGCTGATCGCCTGCGGGGTCGACCCGTCGAGATATTCGGGCTTCGCCTTCGGCATGGGCATCGAGCGGACACTGATGTTCCGCCACAACGCCGAGGACATGCGCGACATGGTCGAGGGTGACGTGCGCTTCACGCTCCCGTTCGGAATGGAGATCTGATGAGGGTCCCGCTCTCCTGGCTGCGGGAGTATGTCGATCTCCCGGCGGTCACGGCGCACGAGGTGGCCGACAGGCTCACCGCGGCCGGGCTCAAGCTCGAGTCGATCACCTCGCACGGCCACGACGTCAAGAACGTCGTCGTCGGCGAGGTCCTTGAGATCGAGGAGCTCACCGGCTTCAAGAAGCCGATCAGGCACTGCAAGGTCGAGGTCGGTGAGGCCACGCCACGCGAGATCGTCTGCGGCGCCACCAACTTCGCCGTGGGTGACCGCGTGCCGGTCGTGCTGCCGGGCGGCGTGCTGCCCGGCGGCTTCGAGGTGGGCGCGCGCAAGACCTACGGCCGCATGTCCGAGGGCATGATCTGCTCCGAGCGCGAGCTCGGGCTGGGCGACGACCACCACGGCATCATGGTGCTCCCGGCCGGCACGCCGATCGGCGCCGACGTGGTCGAGCTGCTCGGCCTGCGCGACGACGTGATCGAGCTGGAGATCACCCCCGACATCGGCTACGCGCTGTCCATCAGGGGAGTGGCGCGCGAGGCGGCGACCGCGTTCGGCGTGCCGTTCCACGACCCCGCCGACGTCGAGCTGCCCGAGGAGACCGGGCCGTCGTGGCCGGCGTCGATCGCCGACCCGACCGCCTGCGACAGGTTCGTGCTGCGCGAGGTCCGCGGTTTCGACCCGTCCGCGCAGAGCCCGCTGTGGATGCGCGTACGACTGACGCGGGCCGGGATGCGGCCGGTGTCGCTGGCCGTCGACATCACCAACTACCTGATGTTGGAGCTCGGTCAGCCGCTGCACGCCTTCGACCGCGGCAGGCTGACCGGCGAGATCGTCGTGCGCCGGGCCTGGCCGGGCGAGACCCTCGAGACGCTCGACCACGTGGTGCGCGAGCTCGACCCCGACGACATCCTGATCACTGACCAGTCGGGCCCGATCTCGATGGCCGGCACGATGGGCGGGCTCGAGACCGAGATCTCCGACGCCTCGACCGACATCGTCATCGAGGCGGCGCACTTCTCGGCCACCGGCATCTCCCGCGAGTCGCGCAGGCACAACCTGGTGTCCGAGGCGTCCAAGCGGTTCGAGCGGGGCGTCGACCGGGAGCTGCCGCTGGCCGCATCCTGGCGGGCCGCGCGACTGCTGGCCGAGCTGGGCGGCGCGACCGTGCAGCCCGGGGTCACCCACGCCGAGGTCGGCGTGCGCCCCGCGCGCATCGCGATCCCGGCGAGCCACCCGGGCGACGTCGCGGGCATCCCCTACGCCAAGGAGACCGTCGTCCACCGGCTGGAGCAGGTCGGCTGCGCGGTGACCGACGGAGACGACCCGGCCGTGCGCACGGGCGGCGTCGACCCGACCGGCGTCGTGACGGGCGGCGAGCTGGCGGCCAAGCTGGCGGTCGCCGGTGACGACATGATCACCGTGACGCCGCCGTCCTGGCGGCCCGACCTCACCGACCCCAACGACCTGGCCGAAGAGGTCATCCGGCTGGAGGGCTACGAAAGCCTGCCGTCGGTTCTGCCCAAGGCTCCGGCCGGGGCCGGGCTGACCGAGGGGCAGCGGCTGCGCAGGCGCGTCGGCCGAGCCCTCGCCGCCGCCGGCTACGTCGAGGTGCTGGCCTACCCGTTCATCAGCGAAGCCGACTTCGACAACCTGCAGCTGCCCGCCGACGACGCCCGCCGCCGGGCGATGCGGCTGGCCAACCCGCTGGCCGAAGACGAGCCGCTGATGCGCACCACGCTGCTGCCGGGCCTGCTCAAGACCCTGGTCCGCAATGTCGGCCGCGGTTTCCCCGACGTGGCGCTGTTCGAGTCGGGTGCGGTCTACCGGCCGCGCGAGGGCGCCCCTCGCACCGCGCCGGTGCTCGGCGTCGAGCGCGAGCCCACCGGCGACGAGCTGGCCTCGGTCGAGGCGGCCCTGCCCGACCAGCCGCACCGCGTCGCGGTCGTGCTCGCGGGCGAGTTCGACCGGTCCGGTTGGTGGGGCGCGGGGCGGCAGGAGTGCTGGGCCGACGCGGTGCGGGCCGCGCAGCTCGTGGCCGCCGAGGCGGGCGTCGAGCTGTCCGTCACCGCCGACCAGCACGAGCCGTGGCATCCCGGCCGATGCGCGGCCCTCTATTCCGGTGACACGCTCGTCGGCCATGCTGGTGAGTTGCACCCGCGGGTCATCGAGGCCTACGGTCTGCCGCCGCGCACCTCGGCGATGGAGCTGGAGCTGTCGAGGATCGAGCGCGTCATGCCGGGCCCGGTCGAGGCGCCCAGGGTGCCGGCCTATCCGGTCGCGACGCAGGACGTGGCGCTGATCGTGCCCGACTTCACGCCCGTCGCCGACGTGGAGGCGGCGTTGCGCGACGGCGCGGGTGAGCTGCTGGAGTCGATCCGGCTGTTCGACGTCTACACCGGCGAGCAGGCGGGCGAGGGCAACAAGTCGCTCGCCTACACGCTGCGCTTCCGCGCCGCCGACCGTACGTTGACGGCCGAGGAGACGACCGCGGCCCGGGACGCCGCCGTGGCGCTGGCCGCCGACCGGGTGGGCGCCCACCTGCGGGGCGTCTGAGCATACGAAAGGTCCGGTACGTGTGGCGTACCGGACCTTTCGTCGTTTCAGAGCCGGTCGATCTCGGTGAGGTCGATGTCGATGTCGAACGGCACCGTCACCTTGAGCCGGTCATGGAAGATCTCGGTAGGGACGTACGTCCTCGTGACGGAGTCAAGCTCGTAAACGTAGACGACCGGCTGGCCGGAGTTGTTCTCGACGCGCCAGAAGTGGGGGATGCAGGCTTCGGCGTAGAGAGTCGGCTTCCGTTTACGGTCGCGCGTCCTTGATTCGGGTGAGACGACCTCGACGACGAGCGTCACGTCCTTGGCCCGGTAGAAGGTCTGCTCGCGGCTGTGCTCAGCGTCGGCGCGGATGACACTGATGTCGGGCTCCGGGCGCTGGCTCTCGTCGAGGATGACGCTCATCTCCCGCCGCACGCGCACATCGGCCGGCGCCATGCGGCGCAGCTCAACCTCGAACAGCGACACCGCGAGCGTGTGGAAGGAAGCTTGAGGGCTCACGAAGACCAAGCTTCCATCAATCAACTCTGTGTGCGCAGGCAATTGCGTAATGCGATCGAGGTCCTCCGCAGCGAAACCTTGAGGTGGCGGAAAGACCCAGTCGGGTAGCGAAGATGACTCCATGTCCGGGCTCACCGCTTCATCCAGGCTCACCGCTTCGGCCGTCATGGTTCTACGGTAGCAAGCTACCGCGGTCACGTTCTGTGAACCGGGATGTGGGCATCGGGTGCTTGTCCCAGGGCTGGCAGAATGCCCGCATGAGGCAGCTACTCGTGTTCGCTGAGCGGGACGACGCGCAGGAGGTCGCGGAGACGCTGGCCGAGCTGTTTCCCGCGCTCGGGGTCCCGCGTGTGGTGCGGGAGACGCTGGCGGGCGAGGACGACGCCGACGACGCGCAGTGGCTGGTCGTGGCCGAAGGGCTCGACGAGGAGATCCTGCCCGAGGTGGACGAGCTGGTCGAGCGCTACGCGGGCTGGCGCGAGCCGGGCTGAGCCGTCGCCGACGCGGTCAGGTGGTCGCCTGCTCGGCGCGGCGAGCCTTCTCGGCCAGCGCGTGTTCGTCGGTGCGGGCGTCGTAGGTCCTGAACGCGGGCAGCGCCACGGCCAGCGCGGCCACGGCCGCCACGCACAACAGCCCGCCCACGCCCAGCGAGAACCTGGCTCCGCCGGTCTGCGCCATCAGCCCGGCTCGGGCGTTGCCCAGCATCGGACCGCTGGCGTAGGAGAGCAGCTCGATGCCCGCCAGCCGGCCGCGCAGCTCGTTGGGGATCGTCTGGTTCCACATCGTCATCCTGAAGATGCCGCTCACCATGTCGGCCGCGCCCGCCAGCGCCAGGCAGACGAACACCCCCCAGATGGTGGGCATCAGCGCGGCCAGCGCCACCGACACGCCCCAGAGCACGGCGGCCACGATCACGCCGAGCCCCTGCCGATGCACCCGCGAGGTCCAGCCGCCGGTCAGCGAGGCCAGCAGGGAGCCGACCGCGCCGGCCGAGTAGAGCAGCCCGAGCGCCTGCGGCGCGCCCATCTGGTCGGCCAGGAACGGGAAGAGCGCCGTTGACATGGCGAACACCATGGCCGCGATGTCGACCAGGTAGGTGCCCATCAGGTCGCGGCGCCCGACGGCGTACCGTACGCCCTCGACGAGTGACCGCAGCGACGCGGGCACGGCGTCCTCGGCGGGCGGCAGTGAGCTCATCCGCCAGAGCAGCGCCAGCGACAGCAGGAAGCTGACCGCGTCGAGTCCGTAGGCCAGGGCGGTGCCGAACGACACGACGAGCAGGCCGCCGAGTGCGGGCGCGACGATGGCGCCGAAGTTCCAGCGCAGGCTGGTGAGCACGGCGGCGGCGGCGAGCTGGTCGTGCCGCACGACCTGCGGAATCATCGCCTCCAGGCTGGGCCGTTGCAGGCAGGCGATGCCCGTGGCCAGCGCGCCGACCACGTACAGCACCCAGACCTGAGGGTCGGGCAGCAGTGAGTTGACCATCAGCATCGCCGAGGTGACGGCCAGACCGACCTCGCTCAGCAGGATCACCTTGCGCCGGTCGACGGCGTCGGCGATCGCGCCGCCCCACAGGCCGCAGACCACCATCGGCACGAACTCGGCCAGGCTCACCAGGCCGACCGCGACGTAGGAGCCGGTGAGCTCCTTCATCTGGTAGGGGACGGCCACGAGGGTGATGAACGTGCCGAACATGGTGACGACACCCGACACCATCAGCAGCCGGTAGTCGCGGGAGTCGCGGAGCGGGCCCAGATCCGGCACGAGGTGACGGATCAGGCGTCTGAGTCGGTCGGGCACGAGCTCACCTTGTCGGGTGAGACGGGGCTGAGCAACAGCTTTTCGCACGGGGAGAAAGGGGCCCCGTCCGGGGCCCCTTCACGGGGGAGAGGTCAGGCGGTGGGGACCTTGTCCAGGAAGCCCAGCACCCTGGCGATCCGGCCGTCCTCGGCCAGCTCCACCACGTCGAACCCGACGACCACCGGCTCCTCGCCGGCCGGGCCCAGGTGCCAGGTGAACCTGGCGATCCGGTGGTGGGCCTCGTACATCTCGCCCGGGGTGAAGACGAAGCCGGGGAACATGCCCTGCGCGCCCTCGATGACGGCGGCGATCCCGGCATGGCCGGCGACGTCGGCCAACGGGTCGGTGTAGGTGGCCTCCTCGGTCCACAGCTCGGCCACGAGCTTGGCGCGGGCGTCGGCGCCGGTCTCGTTCCAGGCGGCGAGGTAGCGTTCGACCAGGTTTTCGGCGGTCATGATGTTCCGTTCTTTTGAATGATTTATCCGGCTATTGGGACGAGTGTTGTGAGCGCAGCCTGCGCAGGCCGACGAGCTGTACGGCGGCGAACAGGCCCACGACCATCGCCTGGGCCACCGCCCACAGCGCGCCGATCGTGGTGAACTCGATCACCCCGGTCACCACGGCCAGGATGCTGCCGATCGCCCAGACGGTGTTCAGCGCGATCACCGTCATGGTGGCCGCCGGGTTGACGGCCTCGCGGGCGGCCAGCAGGCCGACCCCCAGGGCGTACACGAGCAGGAAGGCGCCGATCCCGCGCAGCGGGGCCACGTCCGGGCCGAGCAGGTCGCTGAGGAGAGCCGCGCCGGCGAGGTAGCCGAGGCCGTTGACCCCGGTGACGACGGCGTCGAGGCCCAGCGCCAGGCGCAGGAACCTGGTGCGGTCGGTGGTGATGGTCAGAGCGGTCATCTTCGAGCTCCTTGTACGGGCGTTCCGACAAGGGAAAAGGTGCCATCCGGCCGGTCGCCGGCGCGATTACGCCTCAGGTAATGAGCCCGCCTATCTCCGGCTCGACCTGGGGGACCTCCGCGGGAACTGCTACGACGAAAAGGCCGCCGGACGGATCCGGCGGCCTTGGGGCAGGGAGGGTCAGGAGCCCAGGATCTCCCTGCGCAGGTGGGTCTTGAGAATCTTGCCGCCGGGGTTGCGCGGCAGCTCACCGTCGCGGAACCAGACATGCGCCGGGATCTTGAACTTGGCGATCTGGCCGGCCAGGAACTCCTGGAGCTCGGCGGGGGCGACCGACGTTCCGGGGGCGAGGCGGACGACGGCTCCGACCTCCTCGCCGAGTTCGTCGTGCGGTACGCCGATCACCGCCGCGTCGTCCACCGCCGGATGCTCGAACAGCGCCGCCTCGACCTCGGCGCAGTAGACGTTCTCGCCACCCCTGATCACCATGTCCTTGGCCCGGTCCACGATGTAGACGAAGCCGTCCTCATCGATCTTGGCCAGGTCGCCGGTGTGCAGCCAGCCGTCGATGAACGTCTGCGCGGTGGCCTCCGGTTTGTTCCAGTAGCCAAGGATCACGTTCGGTCCCCGGACGCACAGTTCGCCCACCTCGCCAGGGGGCAGCTCGGTGTCCATGGGATCGACCACCCGCACGTCCACCACCGCCGAGGGCAGTCCGATGCTGTCGGGCCTGGCGTGGTAGTCGGCGCCGCCGTTGCCGATGGCCAGCGCGGTCGTCTCAGTCATGCCGTAGCCGTTGGACGGCGCCCGGTTGGGGAGGTTCTGGGTGATGCGCTCCAGCAGCTTGGGCGGCGCCGGCGCCCCGCCGTAGCCGAGCGTGGTCAGCGACGACAGATCGTACTTGCCGAAGTCGGGGTGCGACATCAACTGCCAGGCGTTGGTCGGCACGCCGATCATCGTGGTGATCCGCTCGCGCTCGATGAAGCGCAGCGCCTGCTCCGGGTCCCACTTGTACATGAGCGCCAGCCCGCCGCCGGTGAACATCGTCGTGGTCAGCCCCGAGAAGCAGCCGGTGACGTGGAACAGCGGCACGGTCAGCAGTGTCACGCGCCGCACGCCGGCCACCTCGCCGGGGTCCTTGCCCGCCATCGCCACCGCGCGCATCAGCCCGTAGGCGACGGTCATCGGCGACTGCCCGAGGTTGCGGTGGCTGCCCAGCGCGCCCTTGGGCTGCCCGGTCGTGCCGGAGGTGTAGAAGATCGTGGCCGGGTCCTTGGGGGACAGGTCGACCTCGGGCAGGGCCACCTCCGCGGCGACCTCGCCCAGCACGTCCTCGAACGCCCGCGCGCCCTCGGGCGCCTCGCCCCGGGCCACGATGAGCGGCACGCCCGTCGCCGCCAGCCGGGCGGCCCGCTCGCCGTCGGCGATCAGCACCTTGGCCCCCGAGTCGCTGACGCCGTAGGCCAGCTCAGGCTCCGTCCACCACGCGTTGAGCGGGACGGCGATGCCCCCGGCGGCCAGCACGGCCGAGAAGGAGATCACCCACTCGGGATAGTTGCGCATCGCCACGGCCACCCGGTCGCCCTTGGTGACGCCGTACTCGTCGACCAGCCGGTTGGCCAGCGTGGCGGCGCGGCGGTAGTGCTCCTCGAAGGTGATGTGCTCGTCCTCGTAGATGAGGAAGACCTTGTCGCCGTGGAAGCGACTCATTTCGAGCAGGGCGCGAAAGTGTCCGGGGGCATGTTTCCAGGTCCGCACCCCGGTGTCGCCGATCTCTTCGATCTCGAAAAGCTGGCCCGGTCCCGTGAGCTGGGCCTGGACCTCGGCATGAGTGACGGTCATGCGTACAACTCCCGAATTTGACGGCTGTTGGATAAATCACAGTACCGACCGGCCGGTACGCGCGCTAGACCGTCGTTCCGAGTGCGTGACCATGCAGTGATGGCCGCGATGAGCCCGTCTCCTCATGCGAACACGCCGGGTCCCGGCTTGCATATCCATCTTGATCGGTGCATCATCTTCACAAGCAAACTTATGAGTGTGAGTGCATGAACATACAGGAGGTTGGGATGAGAGCGGCGGTGGCGGGAGCCAGCGGCTACGCGGGAGGCGAGCTGCTCAGGCTGCTGCTCGGCCACCCGGAGTTCGAGATCGGCGCGCTGACCGGGGCCTCCAGCGCGGGCAGCCCACTCGGAGCCCACCAGCCGCACCTGCTCCCGCTCGCCGATCGGGTCATCGAGGACACTACCCCCGAGGCACTGTCCGGGCACGACGTGGTCTTCCTGGCCTTGCCGCACGGCCACTCCGCCGCCGTCGCCGCCGGGCTCGCGCCGGACGTCGTCGTGGTCGACTGCGGCGCCGACCACCGGCTCGCCGATGCCGCCGCCTGGCAGGAGTTCTACGGCGGCGAGCACGCCGGCACCTGGCCGTACGGCCTGCCGGAGCTGCCCGGCCAGCGCGAGGTGCTGAAGAAGGCCCGCCGCATCGCGGTGCCCGGCTGCTACCCGACCTCCGTCCTCCTCGCCCTGATGCCCGCGTTCGCCGCCGGGCTGGCCGAGCCCGACGTGGTCGTCGTGGCGGCCAGCGGCACCAGCGGCGCCGGCCGGTCGCTCAAGCTTCACCTGCTCGGCAGCGAGGTCATGGGCGCGGTCAGCGCCTACGGCGTCGGCGGGGTCCACCGGCACACGCCCGAGATGGAGCAGGGGCTCTCGGCCGTGGCCGGCACGCCGGTGCGCGTGTCGTTCACCCCGACCCTGGCCCCGATGAGCCGCGGCATCCTCGCCACCTGCACCGCTCCCGCCCTGCCCGGGCTGACGAGGGCGACCGTGCGTGAGGCGTACGAGAGCGCGCTGGCCACGGAGCCGTTCACGCGGCTGCTGCCCGAGGGCGTCTGGCCCTCCACCGCGATGACCTACGGGGCCAACACCGCCGCCGTGCAGGTGACGCTCGACGAGCGCGCGGGCCGCCTGATCGCCGTCATCGCCATCGACAACCTGACCAAGGGCACCGCCGGAGGCGCCGTCCAGAGCACCAACCTCGCCCTCGGCCTGCCGGAAGAGCTCGGCCTCCCCCTGACAGGAGTATCTCCATGAGCGTTACCGCCCCCCTCGGCTTCAGGGCCGCGGGCATCGCCGCCGGCATCAAGGCAGGCGACGCCCGCGACCTCGCCCTCGTCGTCAACGACGGGCCGAGCCGCGCCGCCGCCGGAGTCTTCACGGCCAACCGGGTGAAGGCCGCTCCCGTGCTGTGGTCACAGCAGGTCCTGCGCGGTGGGAGGGTCCGGGCGGTCGTCCTCAACTCGGGCGGAGCCAACGCCTGCACCGGCGCCGAAGGCTTCCAGGACACCCACGCCACCGCCGAGGAGGCCGCCGGCGCGCTCGGCGACTCGGCGGGCGAGATCGCGGTCTGCTCCACCGGCCTGATCGGCGAGCGGCTGCCGATGGACCTGCTGCTGCCCGGCGTCCGGGTGGCCGCCTCGCAACTGGCCCGCGACGGCGGGCTGGCAGCGGCCGACGCCATCCGCACCACCGACACGGTCTCCAAGATCTCCTTCAAGCGCGGTGACGCGTACATGGTGGGAGGGATGGCCAAGGGAGCGGGCATGCTCGCGCCGGCCATGGCGACCATGCTGTGCGTGCTCACCACCGACGCCGACCTGACCGCCGAGCAGCTCGACACGGTGCTGCGGGCCGCGACGTCCCGCACATTCGACCGGCTCGACGCCGACGGCTGCATGTCGACCAACGACACGGTGCTGCTGCTGGCCAGCGGCGCGTCCGGGGTGACGCCCGATCTCGCGGAGTTCGAGCAGAAGGTCACCGAGGTCTGCGCCGACCTGGCCCGGCAGCTGCTGGTCGACGCCGAGGGCGCCTCCAAGGCCATCGCGATCGAGGTCGTCGGCGCCGCCTCGGAGGACGACGCGGTCAAGGCCGGCCGCGCCGTCGCCCGGTCCAACCTGCTCAAGTGCGCCATCCACGGCGAGGACCCCAACTGGGGTCGCGTGCTGTCCGCCGTCGGCACCACCGACGCCGAGTTCGAACCCGAACGGCTCAACGTCGCCATCAACGGCATCTGGGTCTGCCGGGGCGGCGCGGTCGGCGACGACCGGTCCAAGGTCGACATGCGTCCCCGCGACGTGACGATCACCATCGACCTGTCGGCAGGGGCCGCCTCGGCCACCGTCCACACCACGGACCTGACGGCCGACTACATCCACGAGAACTCGGCGTACTCGTCATGAGGACCTCCAGCGCGCACACCAAGGCGGGCACGCTGATCGAGGCGCTGCCCTGGCTGGCCCGCTTCCACGGCGCCACCGTCGTCATCAAGTACGGCGGCAACGCGATGACCGAGGAGTCGCTCAAGGAGGGCTTCGCCGAGGACATCGTCTTCCTGCGCTACGCCGGGCTCAGGCCGGTCGTCGTGCACGGCGGTGGGCCCCAGATCAACGAGCACCTCGATAAACTGGGCATCGAGTCCACGTTCACGGCGGGGCTGCGGGTCACCACACCCGAGGCCATGCAGGTGGTCCGGATGGTGCTGGTCGGCCAGGTCAACCGCGACGTGGTGGGTCTGATCAACCGGCACGGCCCGTTCGCGGTCGGCATGTCGGGCGAGGACGCCCACCTGTTCACCGCCGAGCGCAAGCACGCGCTGGTCGACGGCGAGCAGGTCGACATCGGCCAGGTGGGCGAGATCGTCAAGGTCGACGCGAGCTCCGTGCGGACCCTGATCGAGCACGGCCGCATTCCCGTCGTCTCCGGCATCGCGCGCGGCGAGAACGGCGAGATCTACAACGTCAACGCCGACACCGCGGCCGCCGCGCTCGCCGTGTCGCTCCAGGCGCAGAAGCTGATCGTGCTCACCGACGTCGAGGGCCTGTACGCCAACTGGCCCGCCGACACCGACGTGATCGACCACCTTGACGCCGACGCGCTGGCCGAGTTGATGCCCACCCTGTCCAGCGGCATGGTCCCCAAGATGGAGGCGTGCCTGACCGCGGTTCAGGGCGGCGTCCCGGGGGCACACGTGATCGACGGCCGGGTGCCCCACTCGCTGCTCCTGGAGATCTTCACCGACGAGGGAATCGGAACCATGGTGACGCCCAATGAGTGACAACAGCGACCTCAAGGACAGGTTCGAACAGGCCTTCATGCCCAACTACGGTGTCCCGCCGGTGGCGCTGGCGCGGGGCGAGGGCACCCGGGTGTGGGACGTCGACGGCCGTCAGTACCTCGACTTCGTCGGCGGCATCGCCGTCAGCTCGCTCGGCCACGCCCACCCGGCCCTGGTCGAGGCGGTCTCCCGGCAGGTCGCCACGATCGCCCACACCAGCAACCTGTTCCTGCACGAGCCCGAGGTGCTGCTCGCCGAGCGGCTTCTCGGCCTGCTGGGCGTTTCCGGTCGCGTCTTCCTGGCCAACTCCGGCACCGAGGCCAACGAGGCCGCCTACAAGCTCGCGCTCAAGTACGGCCGGCGCGAGGGCCGGGGCTACTTCGTCGCCGCCGAGAACGGATTCCACGGCCGGACGATCGGCGCGCTGTCGCTGACCGGCAAACAGTCCATCCGCGACCAGTTCGGGCCGTTCCCGGTGGACGTCCGATTTGTCCCCTACGGCGACGCGGGCGCCCTCAAGGAGGCGGTGACCGGCGACTGTATCGCGGTCTTCCTGGAGCCGACTCAGGGCGAGGCAGGGGTCGTCCCTCCGCCCGACGGCTACCTCGTGGCGGCCCGCGAGATCTGCGACGCGACCGGCGCGCTGCTGGTCGCCGACGAGATCCAGTCGGCGATCGGCCGCACCGGCCACTGGTTCGCCCACCAGGCCGACGGCTTCCTGCCCGACATCCTCACCCTGGCCAAGGGCCTCGGCGGCGGCCTGCCGATCGGGGCCTGCATCGGCTTCGGAGACGCGGGCACCCTGTTCGACAAGGGAGACCACGGCTCGACGTTCGGCGGCAACCCGGTCTCGTGCGCCGCCGCGCTGGCCGTGCTCGACACCCTCGACCTCGACCACGTCAAGACGACCGGCGCCCGGCTCCGCGCCGGCCTGGAGGCGATCGACCACCCGCTGCTCAAAGGGGTGCGCGGGCGCGGCCTGTGGCTGGCCACCGTGCTGAGCGAGCCGCGCTCGGCCGAGGTGCAGCAAGCGGCCGCCGACGCCGGCTTCCTGGTCAACGCCCTGCAGCCGGACGCCGTCCGTCTGGCGCCGCCGCTGGTCGTCACGGCCGGCGAGATCGACGCGCTGGTGGCGGCCTTCCCGGCGATTCTCACGGAGGCGGCCAAGTGACGACCAGACATTTCCTGCGCGACGACGACCTCTCGCCCGCCGAGCAGGCCGAGGTGCTCGACCTGGCCGACGCGATGAAGAAGGATCGCCACGGCTACCACCCCTTCGCGGGGCCGAAGACCGTCGCGGTGCTCTTCGACAAGCCCTCCACCAGGACCAGGGTGTCCTTCGCCGTCGGCGTCGGCGAGCTGGGCGGGCTGCCGCTGATCATCGACGGCGGGTCGTCGCAGCTCGGCCGGGGCGAGTCGATCGAGGACACCGCCCGGGTGCTCGAACGGCAGGTGGCCGCCATCGTCTGGCGCACCGCCGGGCAGGAGCGCGTCGACGCCATGGCGGCGGGCACCGCCGTGCCCGTGGTCAACGCGCTGACGGACGAGTTCCACCCCTGCCAGATCCTGGCCGACCTGCAGACCGTGCGCGAACGCTTCGGCGGTACGGCCGGGCTGACGCTGACCTACCTCGGCGACGGCGCCAACAACATGGCCCACTCCTACCTGCTGGGCTGCGCCACCGCCGGGATGCACGTGCGGATCGGCGCCCCGATCGGCTACCAGCCGGACGCGACCATCCTGCTCCGGGCCGCCGAGATCGCCGCGAGGACCGGTGGTTCGGTGGTGTCGCTGTCCGACCCGGTCGCCGCCACCCAGGGCGCGCACATCGTCGCCACCGACACCTGGGTGTCCATGGGCCAGGACGGCAAGGACGAGCGGATGGCGGCGCTGCTGCCGTACCAGGTCTGCTCCGAGCTGATGGAGCACGCCGCGGACGACGCGATCGTGCTCCACTGCCTGCCCGCCTACCGCGGCCACGAGATCACCGCCGAGGTGCTCGACGGCCCGCGCAGCGCGGTGTGGGACCAGGCCGAGAACCGCCTGCACGCCCAGAAGGCGCTGCTCCACTGGCTGGTGACGTCCTCATGAGCATCCCGATGACCAAGGTCGCGCGGCAGGCGAAGATCACTGACCTGCTGCAGCGACAGCCCGTGCGCTCCCAGCCGGAGCTGGCCAAACTGCTCGCCGAGAGCGGCGTGGAGGTCACGCAGGCCACGCTCTCGCGCGACCTGGACGAGCTGGGCGCGCTCAAGCTGCGGGCCGAGGACGGCTCGCTCGTCTACGCGCTGCCCGGCGAGGGCGGCGGCCGGATCCCGCTGGCCCGAGTCGGCATCGGCGGCGAGTCGCCGGCCGCCCGGCTGCACCGCATCGCGGAGGAGCTGCTGGTCTCCGCGGACGCCTCGGCCAACCTCGTCATCGTCCGGACCCCGCCGGGAGCCGCGCAGTTCCTGGCCTCGGCCATCGACCACGCCGGCTGGGAGTCGATCCTCGGCACGGTCGCCGGCGACGACACCATCCTCGTCATCAGCCGCGATCCGCAGGGGGGTCCCGCGGTCGCCGAGTCGCTGCTTAAGGCTGCCGACCGGCGCGCGGCACAGGAGCTCGGCGGCAGGGAGCGAAACCCGACGCCGCCGGGCGAGAGAACGACGATCTGAACACGCCGGACGGCCGGCCCGCCGCCACGGACTCAGCAATGGAGATCATGAAATGACCGAGAGAGTGGTTCTCGCCTTCTCCGGCGGGCTCGACACGTCCGTCGCCATCCCGTTCCTCGCCGAGAAGATGGACGCCGAGGTGATCGCGGTCGCGGTCGACCTGGGCCAGGGCGGCGAGGACATGGAGGCGATCCAGAAGCGCGCGATGGACTGCGGCGCCGTCGAGTCCGTCGTCGTCGACGCCAAGGAGGAGTTCGCCGCCGACTTCTGCGTGCCGGCCCTGCAGGCCAACGCCCTTTACATGGACCGCTACCCGCTGCTGTCGTCGCTGTCGCGGCCGCTCATCGTCAAGCACCTGGTGACGGCGGCCAAGCGGTTCGGCGGCACGGTCGTGTCCCACGGCTGCACCGGCAAGGGCAACGACCAGGTGCGGTTCGAGGCAGGCCTGGCGGCTCTCGCGCCCGACCTGAAGGTCATCGCACCGGCCCGCGACTTCGCCTGGACCCGCGACAAGGCGATCGAGTTCGCCGAGCAGAAGGGCCTGCCGATCGAGACGACGAAGAAGAACCCGTTCTCGATCGACCAGAACCTGTGGGGCCGGGCCGTCGAGACCGGCTTCCTCGAGGACATCTGGAACGGGCCCACCGAGGACGTCTACTCCTACACCGCCGACCCGTCCGTGCCCCGCGAGCCCGACGAGGTCGTCATCACCTTCGAGCGGGGCGTCCCGGTCAAGATCGACGGCCGCGCGCTCACGCCGTACCAGGTCATCGAGGAGCTCAACCGGCGCGCCGGCGCGCAGGGCGTCGGGCGGATCGACCTGGTCGAGGACCGCCTGGTCGGCATCAAGTCACGCGAGGTGTACGAGGCGCCCGGCGCGATCGCGCTGATCACCGCGCACATGGAGCTGGAGAACGTCACCGTCGAGCGCGACCTGGCCCGCTTCAAGCGCGGCGTCGACCAGCGCTGGAGCGAGCTCGTCTACGACGGCCTGTGGTTCTCCCCGCTCAAGGACGCCCTCGACACGCTCATCGCCGACGCCCAGAAGTACGTCTCGGGCGACATCCGCATGACGCTGCACGGCGGGAGGGCCACGGTCAGCGGGCGCCGCTCCGAGGAGTCGCTGTACGACTTCTCCCTGGCCACCTACGACACCGGCGACACGTTCGACCAATCCCTGGCCAAGGGCTTCGTCCAGCTGTTCAGTCTGCCGGCCAAGATCGCCGCGGCCCGCGACGCGAAGCGCGGGTGATGTGCACTAAGGTCGCGCCCGGGGGACTCGGAGCAGCGAGCGACGCACGACGCCGACGAGCACCGGAGTGGCCGCGACCATGAAAGCCGACGTGAAGGAGACACTGGTGAGTGATGGCAAGCCGATGAGGCTGTGGGGCGGGCGGTTCGAGGGAGGCCCGGCCGACGCGCTGACGCGGCTGTCGGTGAGCGTGCACTTCGACTGGCGACTGGTGCCGTACGACCTGGCGGCGTCACGCGCGCACGCCCGCGTGCTGCACAAGGCGGGGCTGCTCAGCGAGGACGAGCTCGGACGCATGATCGGCGCGCTCGACGACCTGGAGCGCGCCTGCAAGGCGGGCGAGTTCCGGCCGACCGTCGCCGACGAGGACGTGCACACCGCGCTGGAACGCGGCCTGCTGGAGCGGCTCGGCTCGCTCGGCGGCAAGCTGCGCGCCGGGCGGAGCCGCAACGACCAGATCGCCACCGATCTCCGCCTCTACCTGCGCGACCACGCCCGCACGATCGTCTCGCGACTGGTCGAGCTGGAGACGGCGCTGATGGCCCAGGCCGAGCAGCACGCCGACACGGCCGCGCCCGGCATGACGCACCTGCAGCACGCGCAGCCGGTGTCGTTCGGCCACCAGCTGCTCGCGCACGTGCACGCCTTCGCCCGCGACATCGACCGGCTCACCGACTGGGACAAGCGCGCGGCCGTCTCGCCGCTCGGCGCCGGCGCGCTGGCGGGCTCGTCGCTGCCGCTCGACCCGCAGGCGGTGGCCGCCGAGCTGGGGTTCGACAGCGCCGCGCCCAACTCGATGGACGCCGTGGCCGACCGCGACTTCGCGGCGGAGTTCCTGTTCGACGCGGCCCTCATCGGCGTGCACCTGTCGAGGCTCGGCGAGGAGATCGTGCTCTGGGCCTCGCAGGAGTTCCGCTGGATCGAGATGGACGACGCCTACTCCACCGGCTCGTCGATCATGCCGCAGAAGAAGAACCCCGACGTCGCCGAGTTGGCCCGCGGCAAGTCCGGGCGCCTCATCGGCAACCTCATGGCGATGCTCACCACGCTGAAGGGCCTGCCGCTCACCTACAACCGCGACCTGCAGGAGGACAAGGAGCCGGTGTTCGACACCGTCGACACGCTGCTGCTCGTCCTGCCCGCGATGGCCGGCCTGGTCGCGACCATGCGGGTCAACACCGCGCGGCTGCAGGCGTCGGCCCCTGACGGGTTCGCGCTCGCCACCGACCTGGCCGAGCTGCTCGTACGCCGTGGGGTGCCGTTCCGCGACGCGCACGAGGCGGTCGGTCATCTGGTGGTGTGGTGCCAGGTCAACGACAAGGACCTGGGCGACCTGAGTGACGACGAGCTGGTCAAGGTGTCGCCGCACCTGACGCCCGACGTTCGCGACGTGCTCAACGTGCCGGGTGCGCTCGCCGCCCGCAAGGCCCACGGCGGCACCGCCCCCGACCGCGTCCGCGACCAGCTCGTGGCGCTGCGCGAGGCGGTCGACGCCCAGGCGGCATGGGCAGCGGGCTCCTGAGCTCCGCGCCGTTGCCGCGCGGCTTCTTCGACCGGCCGTCGCCCGAGGTGGCGCCCGACCTGCTCGGGCGGGTGCTCGTGCACGGCCCGGTCGCGGTGCGCCTCACCGAGGTCGAGGCGTACGGCGGCCCCGGCGAGGACCCCGCGGCCCACACCTACCGGGGCAGGACTCCCAGGAACGCGGTCATGTTCGGGCCGCCGGGCCACCTGTACGTGTACTTCACCTACGGCATGCACTTCTGCGCCAACCTGGTGTGCCTGCCGGAGGGGCACGGGTCGGCCGTCCTGTTACGAGCCGGTCAGGTCGTGGCCGGCGCCGACGTGGCCCGCGCCCGCCGGTCCGGCGGCGCCAAGCCCGTGGCCGAGCGCGATCTCGCCCGGGGCCCGGCCAGGCTGGCGGTGGCCCTCGGGCTGCGGCGCGAGCACAACGGGATCGACGCCGTGGGCACCGCCCCGGCCGGGACCCCCGGACGCCTGACCGGCCGGCCCGCCGGCGGCGCGATCGTGCTCGGCGGCAGCCCGCCCGACCCCGGAGCGATCAGGTCGGGCCCGCGGACCGGGATCTCGACGGCCAAGGACACGCCCTGGAGGTTCTGGATCGACGGCGACCCCACCGTGTCGCCGTACCGCGCTCACGTGCCGCGCCGGCGCAACGCCGCGGCCACCTCGGTGGGGGAGGCGCCGCCCAGGTCGTGAGCGCTGAAGATGTGCAGGCCGTCACCGGTGTCGATCTCCAGCATCTCGCTGCGTACGCCGTACCTCCTGCGGATGTCCACCGTGATCTCCTCGATCTGCTCCCACGGCACGTGCCGCCGGCCGGCGAAACCGTGCACCACGGTGATGCCGCTCTCGTCGGCCGCCAGGCGTACCGGAACGAGGAGATCGCGCAGCCCCATGCCGCCCAGCAGGGCTGCCGCGGGCACGGCGAGGATCACGCCGCGCACGTCGTCGCCGACGTACCAGAACACGGCGAGACCGGCACAGGCCACAGCCCCTAAGATCTTGAAAACGGCCAGCTTGCGACGGACCCTCCACATGGACCACGAGAGTATCCAAGTAGCGGTCATCAGGCGCGATCAGGCAGGCTGTAACCACTGACGTCTATCGGAAAGCCAGCACCGTGACCGACATTCTGGATGAGCTCGAATGGCGCGACGTCCTCGCGCAGACCACCGACGCCGACGCCCTGCGCAGGGCGCTGTCGGAGGGTCCGATCACGGTCTATGCCGGCTTCGACCCGACCGCCCCGTCGCTGCACATGGGCAACCTGGCCACGCTGCTGATCCTCACCCGGTTCCAGCGGGCCGGCCACCGGCCGATCGGCCTGGTCGGCGGCGCGACCGGCCTGATCGGCGACCCGAGTGGGCGCAGCACCGAGCGGGTGCTCAACACCTCCGACGTCGTGGCCGAGTGGGTAGCGAAGATCCGGGTCCAGGTGGAGAGGTTCCTCTCCTTCGACCCGGGGCCCACCGCCGCGACGCTGGTCAGCAACCTCGACTGGACGGCCGAGATGTCGGCCATCGACTTCCTGCGCGACATTGGCAAGCACTTCCCGGTCAACCGCATGCTCGCCCGCGAGTCGGTGTCCGCCCGCCTCGGCGGTGACGGGCTGAGCTACACCGAGTTCAGCTACCAGATCCTGCAGGCCAACGACTACCTCGAGCTCTACCGGCGCAACGGCTGCACGCTCCAGGTCGGCGGCAGCGACCAGTGGGGCAACATCACCGCCGGGGTCGACCTGATCCGCCGGGTCGAGGGCGCCCACGTGCACGCCCTCACCGGCAAGCTGATCACCAAGGCCGACGGCACCAAGTTCGGCAAGACGGCGGGCGGCGCGGTCTGGCTCGACCCGGCTCTGACCTCGCCTTACGCGTTCTACCAGTACTTTCTCAACTCCGACGACCGCGACGTGATCCGGTTGCTGAAGGTGTTCACCTTCCGCGGCCGCGAGGAGATCGAGGAGTTGGAGAAGGCGGTCGCCGACCGGCCGTTCGCCCGCCTGGCGCAGCGCACCCTGGCCGAGGACCTGACCACGCTCGTGCACGGCGCCGGCGAGCTGGCGGCGGTGGTCGCCGCGTCCAAGGCGCTGTTCGGACAGGGCTCGCTGGAGGAGCTGCCCGCCTCGACGCTGGATGCGGCGCTGGCCGAGGTCCCGAAGGCGGCCGTGGCCGCGCTCGGGGCGCCGTTCGTGGACCTGATGGCCGAGAGCGGCCTGGTGGAGTCCAAGTCGGCGGCCCGGCGGGCGGTCAAGGAGGGCGGCGCCTACCTCAACAACGTCAAGATCACTGACGAGTCGTACGTGCCGGTGACCGACGATCTGCTGCACGGGCGGTTCATGGTGCTGCGGCGCGGCAAGAAGGCGATCGGCGGCGTCGAGGTCGGCTGAAGGGCGAGCGGGTCTCTTCCGGGAGAGGAGAGGCCCGCTCAGAGCCGGGCTCGCATCCGGCTTTCGTGTCGCGTCGGCGCCGGGCTCGCATCCGGTCTTCGTGTCGCGTCGGTGCCGGGCTCGCGTCGGTGCTGGGCCTGTGTCGGTGCGCGGGACGTGCCGGTGCTGTGCCTGTGTCAGCGCTTGGCGAACAGCGCCACGGTGAGACCGGGCAGCTCCGCCGAGTGCCAGGACGTGACCATCGCGAAGCCGGCCTCCCGGACGGCCTTCACCCTTGGCAGCTTCAGGCCCGCCTGCTTGGTGCCCCGCCATGCGACCCAGACCCGGCCGCGGTCGGCGAGCGCCTCGGCGACGTCCCGCCGCTCCGGATAGGCGAATCCCCGGAGGTCGGGCTCGCGGCCCAGGCGGAGCACGTCCTCCGGCACGCCCGGGGTCGCGTAGTAGTCGAAACCAGCCCGAACCGAGCTCTGCCCGAACACGATCGCGTCCCCTGGCCGTGCGTCCACTCTCTGGACCGCGCCGGGAAAGTCCTCGAACCGCCCGTTGAATTCGCGTATCTCCACGTGCTGCGCGATCCCCGCGGCCCCGGCACCGACCACCAGCACGCAGCAGGGGACGACGGTCATCCGGGGGACGCTCGCGGCGGCGATGCCCGCCAGCAGCGCCAGGGCGGGCGTGGCGACGAACAGGTAGCGATCGACGTAGACCGGCGTGACGAGGTGGGACACGGCGAGCAACAGCAGCGGCGGCAGCACCAGCCATCCCAGCAGCGCACCCGCCCATGCCCTGTCACGCAGCAGCACCGCCCCCACCAGCGCCACCGCGAACAGCGGCACCCCCACCTCGGCGGCTCCGGCCAGCATCTTGGGAAACTTCAGCAGCACCTCCGGCCCCCGCTGCGAGATCCAGCTGATCGCATGCCGCTCGCCGTACCCGACCAGCCCCAGGACGACCGCCGGAATGCCGCCGAGGGCCATCGCGGGAATCATCCGCGCCAGCGGCATCCGCCCGGTCGCGGCGGCCAGCAGGTGCGCGGGTAGCACCAGCACCGCGAACAGGTGCGTGCAGCACACCAGCGCCACCGACACCCCATACAGCACCCAGCCGCGCCCTCGCGCCGCCCGGTGCAGGGCCCAGAACGACAGGACGACCGCCGCCGCCGCGAAGGCGTACGAACGGGCATAGGCCCCGTAGTACGACACCGACGGCAGCAGCGCCAGCAACAGCGCCGCGGTGATCCCCGCCCGGGTGCTGTGCAGCCGCCGCCCGAGATCGCACAGCAACCACGCGGCCACCCCGATGGCCAGCGCCGACGGTAACCGGAGCCACAGCTCGGCCGTCCCCACCTTCGTCCAGAGGTGCATGAACAGGTAATAAGGCAAGAAATGTCCGTCGATGTGCCGGGCCAACTCCCAGAGCCCGGCCAGCGAGCGGGAGGCGGCGCTGAGCGTCGCCAGCTCATCGCCGTTCAACGAGGCCGAGCCCGACCCGCTGAGCGCCACCACCGCCGCCAGCGGTCCCGTCCACCAGTGGCTCCGCCCACGCCTCGGTGCGGCCAACGGGGCAGGTGAGGCTGCTGCGACGGTAGTGATCATCGAGGCAGAATACGCGCATAAGCTGCAGAACATGACTGAAGTCATTGTGTTCGACCTGTACGGAGTCATCGCCCGGACCCAGACGGACGACGCCAGACAGCGTCTCGCCGATCTCGCCGGGGTGCCGGGGGACAGCTTCTGGCAGGCGTACTGGCTCTGCCGCCCGGCCTACGACGCGGGTCAGGACGGCGTAGCCTACTGGGCCACCGTGGCGGAACGCCTGGGCACCTCGTTTCCGGATGTGCCGGCGCTGATGAAGGCGGACCTCGACAACTGCCGGGTCGACGACGAGATGGTGTCGTTGGTGTGCGAGCTGGCGGACCAGGGACACACGCTCGGCCTGCTGTCGAACATCATCGAAGATCTGGTCCCCGTGTGGGAGTCACGGCACGCCTCGTGGCTGGGACGGTTCGCCTCGCTCACGTACTCGTGCCGGATCGGGGTGGCCAAGCCGGACCGCCGGGCGTACGAGATCTGCGCCGAGCGGATCGGGGTGGCCTCCTCCGACGTGCTGTTCTTCGACGACAACGAGGCCAACGTCCTGGCGGCGCGGGAGGCGGGGATGGTGGCGGAACTGTTCACCTCACCCGCTCAGGTTCGTGCCCTCGCGCTACGACAGTGACCCTCGGTCCGGTCTGGTCGTAACGGCTGGCCGGGGGCTGCGGCAAACCGAGCGCCGCCCCGTACGGCGATGCCGTCGCTCGCCACGCGCACAGCCCTCGGCCTGTGGTCCTATCGCGAGGGGTACGTCCTTTGTCGGTGGCTATGAGAAGTGGGTCCAGCCCACACGCGCCTGGCGTGACCCGCTCACGCAGCACCATCGCCCATGCGCGGTCATCTCGAATCCCATGGGCCACTCGCGTCATGGCGGCCCCCCTCCGTCTCACGACCCGTCATCATTGGGACGCCCGCAGGCCGGACCGGCTGCCGGACTGGGCTCGACGTGCTTCTCGGGGCACCGAAACGGCTGAATCCCCGTGTTCTACGACGAAGGGCTAAGCCCTCCATGAACGCCTTGGCGCTTGCGGGCGATCACTCGAAGCAGCCCGGGACAGGCCAGGAGTCTGCGGGAGCCGTACGAGCAAGGGGCCGATGGCCGTGCGACAGGGACACGGTCGAGCTGTCGGGATGCAGTGGCCATGACTGAGCGGTCGAGGCCGGGGCCTCGTGCGGCCTCTGTGCAGGTGGAGTCGTGTGTAGCGGGTATCGGTGCGCGCTGGGCGTCCGCTCTGATTTGACGGCTGGCGGATCGCGACCTACTCTTTCAGTTCGCCCCGGGAGTGAGCCGGACGCCACAGGCGGACGGGCCCCAGGGCAAGCCCTTTGAGAAACGAACCACTCGGTCGAGACGCTCCAACGCGTCCAGACTGAGCCGTCGTGGGCACGTCCTGGTCACCGATAAATCGGTTGATTCGACACGCTCAAGATGGCACGGTAAGTTGAGAGGGTTGTCCCAGAAATGGGGCGCGAAAATTCTAGACAGGTTCGGTTCGTCTCTTACAAATCTTCGGATTTGACACAGACGAAGCACCTGATAAAGTTTGAAACATGAAGTGAACGCCTCTGAGCGGGTCCGGTTGGTTCCGGGTTTGTGAGGGTGTACGCGTCCGTTTCTTGAGAACTCAACAGTGTGTTAAAAGCCAGT
>NZ_JBFAKL010000019.1:0-70294 GCF_040655715.1 Nonomuraea cavernae
TACGCGACACGGCCGCGGGGCATGCGGTTGCTGCGCGGGGAGGCTCGCCATTGGGCGAGCCGATGAACCGCGAACCTCAACGCGACCTCCTCCTCGTGGGGTAGTTGCCGTTGGAATCCCCCGTCTTCAGGCGGGGGAGGATGTCAAACGGCTTCAGCACTGATCTGCCGGCCGGCTTCCCCGGGGCAGTGGCCTACCGTAACAGGCATGTCGCGTTGACGGCATATGTGATCTACCGCTCCGCGACGCGGGAGCTCCCTCAGCCCCGGACCAGGCGATCCACCAGCGCCTGCAGGGTCACGGCCCCGCGCACCGAGCCGCCCTCGACCACGGCGACCAGGGGGCTGTGCGTACGCGCCATCAGCGCCGCGAGCTCCAGCACCGTGGCGTCCGGCCCGCTCACGGGCAGCTCGCGCGGCTTGTCCGGCAGCGCCTCCCGAACGGTCCGGTGGGCCAGAGAGCGCAGGAACAGGTCGGCGTGCGCCTCGTCGACCACGCGGGCCAGCGCGGGATCGTCCATGCAGTAGGTGGGGACGGCCAGTCGCAGCACCTGGGTGCCCGGCAGGATGCTCAGCGGCCGGCCCCGCTCGTCGACCACGATCAGGCCGGGCAGATCCTGATCGGCCAGCAGCCGAGCCGCGTCGATCACCGGGGTGTCGACCGTGACGGTGGGGAACTCGGTGACGAGGTCGATGGCACGCATGGGGGTCCTCCCGAGGTGAACGAACACCGACCCAGCTTCCCGACGCCCGGGCCAACCTATCGGCTCACAACCGGCATTATCCCCCGGTCAGCCGGTGGACGGGCCATTCCAGGACGATCCGGATGGTAAGGCTGGCACTACCACGGGCCGGGGTGCGCGCAGGGCTCCGTTTCCTCCGCTGAGCGACCATGCTGGGGGCCTACCACTCGCTCCCGCATCGGAGGAACCGTGACATCCGTGAGAGCCATGAGCCCTCCTGCCGAACGTGACGAGAGGGGAAGCGACTTCGCGCGGTTGTCGCGGCGCGTCGCCGAGGCGGGCCTGCTGGAGCGCCGACCCGGCTACTACGCGGCGCGGATCGCCGTCGTAGGCGGCCTGTTCGCCGGGGGGTGGGTCGCCTTCGCCCTGATCGGCGACTCCTGGTGGCAGCTCGCCGTCGCCGTGTTCCTGGCCGTGATGTTCGGGCAGGTCGCGCTGCTGGCCCACGACCTGGCGCACGGTCAGGTCTTCCGCACCCGCCGGGCGAGCGCGACGGCCGGTCTGCTGGTCGGCAACCTCGGCATCGGCCTCGGCTACGGCTGGTGGCAGGACAAGCACACCCGCCACCACGCCAACCCCAACCACGAGGACCACGACCCCGACGTCTCGCCCGACGTGCTGATCTGGTCGGTGAGGCAGGCCGAGGCCAGCAGCGGCCTGGCCAGGTTCATCGGCCGCCGCCAGGCGTTCCTGTTCTTCCCGCTGCTGACGCTGGAGGGCGTCAACCTGCACGTGTCGAGCGTGCGCGGGCTGCGCCGCCCCACGCTGCGGAACCGGTGGGCCGAGGCGCTGCTGTTGTTCGCCCACTTCGCCCTCTATCTCGGCGGGATCCTCGCGATGCTGCCGGTGGGCAAGGCGGTGGTGTTCATGATCGTGCACCAGGCGCTCTTCGGCGTCTACCTCGGGTGCGTGTTCGCGCCCAACCACAAGGGCATGCCGGTGCTCACCGCCGGCGACCGGCTGGACTTCCTCCGCCGCCAGGTCCTCACCTCCCGCAACGTGACCGGAGGACTCCTGGTCGACACCGCCCTGGGCGGGCTCAACCACCAGATCGAGCACCACCTGTTCCCGAGCATGCCGAGCGTCAACCTGCGCCGGGCACGACCCCTCGTGCGGGAGCACTGCGCGGCGCTGGGCGTGAACTACACCGAGTGCGGGCTGCTCGCGTCGTGGGGCCAGGCCCTGCGCCACCTGCACGCGGTGGGAGAGCCCCTGCGCCGCTGATCTCGCCCGCCGCGGGCGACGGCCACGCATACAACGGCGCCCAGCGGTTAGGAGTCATGCTCCGGCCACGCGAGAACCCCAGGAGCGGCGTTGACGACATCCACGAACCCCGCCACGACCCCTGACGGCATCGCGGGCTGGGCGGTCGGACTCATGGAATCGCTCGGGGCGCCCGGCGCCGGGTTCCTCGTCGCGCTGGAGAACCTGTTCCCGCCGCTGCCCAGCGAGGTCATCCTGCCGCTGGCCGGCTTCGCCGCCTCCCGGGGGGAGATGACCCTGTGGGAGGTGCTGGTCTGGACCACGATCGGCTCGCTGACCGGGGCGCTCATCCTGTACGGCGTCGGGGCGCTGCTCGGCAGGCGGCGCACCCTCGCCCTCGCCGCCAAGATCCCGCTGCTCAAGCCCGCCGACGTGGAGAAGGCCGAGGACTGGTTCGCCCGCCACGGCCGACGGACCGTCTTCCTGGGCCGCATGGTCCCGTTCTTCCGCAGTGTGATCTCCATCCCGGCCGGCCTGGAGCGGATGCCGCTGGCCGCCTTCTCGCTGCTCACCGCCCTGGGCAGCCTCATCTGGAACACCGTGCTCGTGCTGGCCGGGTATCTGCTCGGCGAGCAGTGGTCGCTGGTGCAGACCTACGTGGGCGGCGCCTCCAACGTGGTGCTCGTGCTCGTCGTGCTCAGCCTGCTGATCTTCGCCGGCCGCCGCGTCGCCGAGAACCGGAAGAACCGCCGCGCCGCCGAGAGCCGGAAGGACTGACCTCCCGTCAGAGCCCGTAGGCCTCCAGCAGCCGCAGCCACACCTCGCTGACAGTCGGGAAGGCCGGCACCGCGTGCCACAGCCGGTCCAGCGGCACCTCGCCGGTCACCGCGATCGTCGCCGAGTGCAGCAGCTCCGCCACGCCCGGCCCGGCGAACGTCACCCCGAGCGGCACCCGCCGCTCCTCGTCCACCACCATCTTGGCCCGGCCCCGGTAGCCGTCGCCGAGGAGGTAGGCGCCCGTGACCGAGCCCAGGTCGTACTCCACCGCCCGCACCTGGAAGCCCGCCGCGCGGGCCGCGGCCTCGGTGCGCCCCACCGAGCAGATCTGCGGGTCGGTGAACACCACCTGCGGCGGACCGTACGCGTCGGCCGTGTCACGCAGGGACGGCAGGTCGTCGCGCTCGCCCCGGGCCCGCGCGGCGATGACGTCGCCGCAGAGCCGCGCCTGGTACTTGCCCATGTGCGTCAGCAGAGCGCGCCCGTTGACGTCGCCGACCGCGTAGAGCCAGCCGTCCCCGACGGCGGTCGCCCGCATGCTGTCGTCCACCTCGACCGTGCCCTTGCCGGGCAGGCCGATCGTCTCCAGGCCGATCCCGGTCGTCGCGGGGACGCGGCCGGTCGCCACCAGCAGCTCGTCGGACTCGATCGGCGGGCCGTCCGGCAGGTGCACGGTCACCTTGCCGCCCGGCTCCGGCCGCTCCACCCGGACCGCCTCGGTGTGGGTCCGCACCTCGATGCCCGCGTCGGCGAACGACTCGGCGAGCAACTCGCCGGCGAACGGCTCCATCCTGTCCAGCAGCCTGTCGCCGCGCACCAGCACGGTGGTCTGCCGCGCGCCGAGGCCGTGCATGGCCTGGGCCATCTCGCAGGCCACCACGCCGCCGCCGATCACGGTCAGCCGCTCGGGCACCGACGTGGCCGCGGTGACCTCGTGACTCGTCCAGGGGGCCGCCTCGCGCAGCCCCGGCACCGGTGGGACCGCGGCCGTGCTGCCCGTCGCCAGGACCACGGCGTGCCGGGCGGTCAGCACCCGCTCGGAGCCGTCCGGCACGCTCACCCGTACGCGCCGGGCGCCGTCGAGCCGCCCGCGCCCGCGGACGAACTCAGCGGGCACGCCCTCGATCCACCGCACCTGGCCGGCGTCGTCGTAGTGGGACACCGCCTCGTCGCGCCTGGCCAGCACCGCGCCCGCGTCGATGGGCCCGATCGACAGGCCGGGCACCCTGCCGACCTCGGCGACCAGGTCGACCGGGCGCAGCAGCGCCTTGCTGGGCACGCACGCCCAGTAGGAGCATTCGCCGCCGGCCAGCCGCGGCTCCACGATGGCGGCCGTGAGCCCGCCCCGCACCACCCGATCCGCCACGTTCTCACCGGCGGGACCGGCGCCCACCACGATCACATCGAACTCGTCGCTCACGTCGGCCTCCGCTGTCAGTCCTGCCTCCAGCCTTTCACGACCGGCCGGGGGGTGGCTCCGTTCAATGCGTGTAGGGAGTGGCGAGCCGCGCGTCGTGCAGCACGGAGCCCCACCAGCCGAGCTGGTCGAGCAGCATCTTGGCGGCGCCGCCCGGCCCGTCGGGGTCCACCGGGCGCTCGTCGGCGCCGAAGCGCTCCCAGGGCCGGTCGAAGCTCACGGTGTGCCGCACGGTCACCGCGTGCATCTCCGCGAACACCCCGCGCAGGTGCTCCACCGCCCGCAGGCCCCCGCCCATGCCGCCGTAGGAGACGAAGCCCACCGGCTTGGCCTGCCATTCGGTGAAGTGCCAGTCGATCAGGTGCTTGATCGAGGCGGGGAAGCTGTGGTTGTACTCGGGCGTGACCACGACGAACGCGTCGGCCCCGGCCAGCCGCCCGGCGAGGGCGGCCAGCTCGGCCGGGCGCCTGCCGGGGACCTTCAGGTCGTCCGGGTCGGCGGGCAGCGCGACCGGCAGGGTGACCTCGGCCAGGTCGAGGACGTCGAGGTCGAACCGGCCGTGCCGCCGGACCTCGCCGGTGAACCACTCGGCGATCATCGCGCCGAACCGGCCCTCCCTGACGCTGCCGAGCACCACCACGAGCTTGAGATTCTGATCGGACATGCCGAACTCCCGTCGATTCGCCGGCGTCCGCAGGTCGGGCGCCGCTGCCATCAGGCTGGCGGTGATCGGCGAGGGGCTGGAAGGCCGGGCCGAGACGGGCACTGTCAGGGCCACCCTCCGGGATCAGGCAGCCGGTAGTGTCCACCCGTGACCATCAACGAGCTGGGCGCCTACCTGCGCGACCGCCGCGAAGCCGTCACCCCCGCCGACGTCGGGCTGCCCGCCGGTGCCCGGCGGCGCACACCGGGGCTGCGCCGGTCCGAGCTGGCGACGCTGGCCGGGGTGAGCGTCGAATACCTCGCACGGCTGGAGCAGGGGCGCGACCGCCACCCGTCGGCGCAGGTCCTCGGCGCGCTCGCCGACGCGCTGCGCCTGGACCCGGACGAGCGGATCCATCTGCGCCGCCTGACCAAGGGAGCCGCCGGCGACGTCCTCTGCCCGGCCGGAGTGCCGCCCGCCCGTTCGGTGCGGCCGACGGTGCGGGCGCTGCTCGACCGGCTGGAGCCCGCACCGGCTCTGCTGCTCAACCGCCTCGGCGAGGTGCTCGCCCGCACGTCCGGCTACGAACGCCTGGCGGGCCCCCTCGGCCTGCTCGACGGTGACCCGCCCAGCCTGGTCAGGTTCGTGTTCACCGACTCCCGTGCGCGTGCCCTCTACCCCGACTGGGAGCGCGTCGCCGACGAGCTGGTGGCGATGCTCAAGCTCGAATCGTCCCGCGATGACCCGCACGTGTCGCACCTCGCCGACGAGCTGACCATCGTCGCGGGCGCCCCGTTCGCCGACCGCCTGGCCGCACCGGCCGGGCCGCCGTCACCCACCGGGGTCGAGCGGCTGACGCACCCCGAGGCGGGGGAGTTGCGCCTGGCCTACGAGACGCTGGAGCTACCGGTGAAAGACGGGCAGCACCTGGTCGTCTACCTTCCGGCCGACGACGCGACCGCGCTCGCACTCGACCGCCTGACCGGTCGCCGTCCCGGCGGTCTGCGCGCGGTGTCGGGTTGAGCGGCCCATACGGGGTCAGCGGGCACACGCGATCAGCTGGCCGGCGGAGCTGATCGCTCGATCACCACCACGGGCAGCTCGCGCTCGGTCTTCTTCCGCATATTCGCGTAGGTGGGAAAGACTTTCAGCATCAGCTCCCACAGCCGGGCGCGCTCCGCTCCCTCCGCCAAGCGGGCGCGGGCGGCGAACTTGTCGGCGCCCACCTGCACCCGCACGTCAGGGTCGGCCACGATGTTGTGGAACCACGAGGGGTGCTCGGCCAGCCCGCCGTTGGAGCCGACGACGACGTAGCGGTCGCCGTCGCTGCCATAGAAGAGCGCGGTGCGGCGCAGAATGCCCGTCCGGCGGCCCCGGGTGATGAGCAGCAGGGCGTCTATGCCCTGGTAGCGCTGCCCGGAAGCACCGTCGCTGTCGACATATTTCTGGACGTGCTCGGCCACCCAGGCGACCGGGCTGTCCGTGACTTCCTGCTGTTCCATCTGGATCTCCTCACCGCGGGCCGGCCACCGGCTCGCCCCAGCAGCCTGCCACCCCCCACCGACAGAAATCACCGACGACGTCCGGCCGGGCCGGCGGTAGCGGGTCAGGCGCGTTTGGCGATGGCCGTGATCAGCGGCTGCACGGCCTTGGCCGCGAGCGGTCCGAACGCCGCCAGGATGAGGACGTACGTGGCGGCCAGCGGTCCCAGGTCGGGATGCACGCCGGCGGCCACCGCCAGGCCGGCGATGACGATGTTGAACTCACCGCGCGGGATGAGCGCGATGCCCGCGCGGGCCCGGCCGGCCGTCGCGATGCCCGCCCGGCGGGCCGCGTACGCGCCGGTCAGCAGCTTGGTGATCATGCTGATCAGGGCCAGCAGCGCGGCCAGCCCGGCCACCGGGAGCATCTTGGTGGGATCGGTCTGCAGGCCGAAGAAGACGAAGAACACCGCGGCGAACAGGTCGCGCAGGGGCGCCAGCAGCGCCTGCGCGTCGTGGGCCAGCTGTCCCGACAGCGCGATGCCGACCAGGAAGGCGCCGACGGCCGCCGAGACCTGCAGCTGCTGCGCCAGCCCGGCCACCAGCAGCGCGAGCCCGACGATCTTCAGCAGCAGCACCTCGTTGTTGGGGCTGGAGACGAACGCCTCGATCCACTTGCCGAAGCGCAGTGCGATCAGCAGGACGGCGCTCACCGTGGCCAGCGCGATCGCCACCGTGACGGCCCCGGCGGCCAGGCTCAGACCGGCCAGCATGGCGGTCAGCACCGGCAGGTAGACCGCCATCGTCAGGTCTTCGAAGACCAGCAAGGACAGGACGGTCGGGGTCTCGCGGTTACCTATCCACCCCAGATCGGACAGCACTTTGGCGGTGATGCCGGAGGAGGTGGCATAGGTGACGCCGGCCATCGCCACGGCGGCGACCGGCCCCCAGCCGAGCAGCAGCGCGCAGATGGCGCCGGGCGCGGCGTTGAGCACCAGGTCGACGATGCCGGCGGGGGCGTTGCCCTTGAGGCTCGCCACGAGTTCGTCGGCGTTGTACTCCAGGCCCAGTGTGAGCAGGAGTAACACGACGCCGATCTCGGCGCCGACGGAGATGAAATCCTCGCTGGTGGCCAGCGGGAGCACTCCGCCGGTGCCGAAGGCGAGGCCGGCGATCAGGTAGAGCGGGATGGGCGAGATGCCGACGCGCAGCGCGAGCGCGCCGAGCACGCCCAATCCCAGCAGAACAGCACCGAATTCGAGGAAAAGGATGGCGGTATGGTGCACCCTCGGCCCTACCCGTGCGCCAGGATGTCGGTCACTTCGGAGGTGCTGTCCGCGCTGCCCACGACGACGACGACGTCGTTCTCGTCGAACACGAAGTCGGGGGCGGGGCTGGCGAAGACCCGCCCGCTCCGCACCACCGCGACGATCGAGGCGCTGGTGCGCGTCCGCACGCGCGCGTCGGCCATCGGCCGCCCCACGTACGGGGAGCCGGACGGGATCGGAATCTGCAGACTCACCAGGCCCTCCACCTGCTCGTGGAGGGCGTTGAGGCGCTGCACGATGCGCGGAGCGCCGAGGAGCTCGGCCAGCGCGTCGGCCTCTTCGTCGTTGAGCTTGACCGAGTCGCACACCCGGTCAGGGTCTTCGCTGTCATAGATGACCAGATCCCGTCGTCCGGTCCGGTGTGAGATGACACCGATCCGCTGGCCTGACCGCGTAGTGAACTCGTGACGCAACCCGATACCGGGCAACGCCGTCTGCTCGACCTCCACCGTCTATCCCACCCACCCGTTTTACGCATTTCGCGGTTACTTTAGCAGTTTGGGAGATCTGTCCGTTCCGTAGGAAGCGGCCTGATCTCCGGGCAACGCACAGATGGTAGGCCCAATGCCGGGACTGCCATACAACTTCACCTCATGTCGTCATACTTCGTGAGAAGTCGGGTTCACAAGAGGGTCAGCGCCTGGCGGGCGATCTCCCACTCCTCGTCGGTCGGGATGACGAGCACCGTCACCTCGGAGCCCGGGGGCGACACGGCGCGTTCGCCGGTGGACTCGGCCTGGTTGAGCGCCGGATCCACGGTGATGCCGAGCCGCTCCAGGCCCTCCGTCGCGGCGGCGCGGGTGGCGGCGTCGTGCTCGCCCACGCCACCGGTGAAGACGATCGCGTCCACCCGGCCGAGCAGCGCGTAGTAGGCGCCCACGTACTTGCGGATCCGGCGCGTGTAGACGTCCAGGGCGAGGCGCGCCCGCTCGTCGCCGCCGGCCGCGCGCCGCCGTACCTCCCGCATGTCGGAGTGACCGGCGAGCGCGAGCAGGCCGCCGCGGCGGGTCAGCGCCTGCTCGGTGGCCTCGCCGTCCATCCCGGTCACCCGCTGCAGGTAGCCGGGCAGGGCGGGGTCGACGTCGCCCGAGCGGCTGCCCATGACGAGCCCCTCCAGCGGCGTCAGCCCCATGGAGGTGTCCACGCTCCGGCCGCCCATGATCGCGGTGGCACTCGCGCCGTTGCCCAGGTGCAGCACGATCATGCTGGTCCGCTCCGGTTCGCGCCCCAGCATCGCCGCCGCCCGCTCCGACACGTACGCGCAGGACGTGCCGTGGAAGCCGAATCGCCGCACCCCCCACTCCTCGGGGACCGCGTACGTGTACGCCGCCGGCGACAGCGTCTGGTGGAAGGCCGTGTCGAACACCGCCACCTGCGGCACCCCCGGGAAGGCGTCCTGCGCCGCCCGGATCCCGATCAGGTTGACCGGGTTGTGCAGCGGCGCGAGCGGCGCGAGCTCCTCGATCCCGGCGATCACGCGGTCGTCGACCAGCACCGGATCCCGGAACAACGTGCCGCCGTGCACCACCCGGTGCCCCACCGCCACCGGGTCGAGCTCCGGTCCCCTCTCGGCGAACGCCTTCAGCACCGCGGCCAGCCCCTCCGTGTGCCCGGGGAAGCGCCCCTCCCTCTCGTACGGCGGATCGTCGCCGCAGTGGTGCGTGAGCCGGCCCCGCTCCTCCCCGATCCGCTCGACCAGGCCCCGGGCCGGGCGGCCGCGGGTCTCGACGTCGATCAGCTCGTACTTGATCGAGGAGGAGCCGGTGTTCACGACGAGAATGCGTTCGGCCATGTCCATCCACTGATCTCCGGAAGGTCCTCGCCGTGCTCACGGGTGTAGGCGCGCGCCCGCAGCCGGGTGTCCACCATGTGCTGGCGCAGGTGCGCCTGGGTGCTGCCGAGGCCGGGGACGCGGTCGATCACGTCCATGACCAGGTGGAAGCGATCGATGTCGTTGAGCATGACCATGTCGAACGGCGTCGTCGTGGTGCCCTCCTCCTTGTAGCCGCGCACGTGCAGGTTGGAGTGCCCGTTGCGGCGATAGGTGAGCTGGTGGATCAGCGACGGGTAGCCGTGGAAGTTGAAGACGACCGGCCGGTCGGCGGTGAACAGCGTGTCGAACTCGGTGTCCGTCATGCCGTGCGGGTGCTCCGTATGCGGCTGCAGGCGCATCAGGTCGACCACGTTGACGACGCGGACCCTCAGCTGCGGCAGGTGCTCGCGCAGCAGCGCGGCGGCGGCGAGCGTCTCCAGGGTGGGCACGTCGCCGGCGCAGGCCAGCACCACGTCCGGGTCGTCCCCGGCGTCGGTCGAGGCCCACGGCAGGATGCCCAGCCCTCGGGTGCAGTGGGCGATGGCCTCGTCCATGGTGAACAGGTCGAGCACCGGCTGCTTGCCCGCCACGATCACGTTCACGTAGTTGCGCGAGCGCAGGCAGTGGTCGCCCACCGACAGCAGCGTGTTGGCGTCCGGCGGCAGGTAGACGCGCACGACCTCGGCCTTCTTGTTGACCACCACGTCCAGGAAGCCCGGGTCCTGGTGGCTGAAGCCGTTGTGGTCCTGCCGCCAGACGTGCGAGGACAGCAGATAGTTGAGCGAGGCCACCGGCAGCCGCCACGGGATCTTCTGGGAGATCTCCAGCCACTTGGCGTGCTGGTTGAACATCGAGTCGACGATGTGGATGAACGCCTCGTAGCAGTTGAACAGGCCGTGCCGCCCGGTCAGCAGGTAGCCCTCCAGCCAGCCCTGGCACAGGTGCTCGCTCAGCACCTCCATGACCTGCCCGCCGGGGGCCAGGTGCTCGTCGGTCGGCTCGATGGCCGCGTCCCAGGCCCGGTCGGTGACTGAGAAGACGTCCGAGAGCCGGTTGGAGGCGGTCTCGTCGGGCCCCATGAGCCGGAAGATCGACGGGTTGGCGGCGATGACGTCGCGCAGCAGCCCGCCCAGCACCCGGGTCGGTTCGGTCGACTGGGTGGCCGGCGCCTTCACCTCGACCGCGTACGGCCGGAAGTCGGGCAGCCGCAACGGCTGCAGCAGCTCGCCGCCGTTGGCGTGCGGGTTGGCGCTCATCCGGCGCGGACCCACCGGCACCGACCGCAGGATCTCGGGCACCGGGCGGCCGTCGGTATCGAACAGCTCCTCCGGCCGGTAGGAGCGCATCCACTCCTCCAGCTGGGCCAGCCGGTCCGGCCGGTTCCGTACGTCGGTGAGCGGCACCTGGTGCGAGCGCCACGTCCCCTCGACGGGCAGGCCGTCGACCTCGCGGGGCCCGGTCCAGCCCTTCGGCGTCCGAAGGATGATCATCGGCAGCCGGTCGGCCTGGCCGGCCTTGTAGGCGGCGATCTCGGAGTAGGCCTGGTCGAGCGTGGTCGCCATCTCCAGGTGGTCCGGGCCCACGAGGTGGGGCCGGTAGCCGTACCCCTCCATGAGTTTGATCAGCTCTTCCAGCGGGATCCGGGCCAGGATGGTGGGATTGGCGATCTTGTATCCGTTGAGGTGCAGGATCGGCAGCACCACGCCGTCGCGCCGGCGGTTGAGCAGCTTGTTGGAGTGCCAGCTGGCGGCCAGCGGGCCGGTCTCCGCCTCCCCGTCGCCGATGACGCACGCCACCATCAGATCGGGGTTGTCGAACGCCGCGCCGAACGCGTGCGCCAGGCTGTAGCCCAGCTCGCCGCCCTCATTGATGGAGCCCGGCGTCTCGGGCGCGACGTGGCTCGGGATGCCGCCGGGGAAGGAGAACTGGCGGAAGAGCCGCCGCATGCCCGGCGCGTCCTGCGACACGTTCGGGTACTTCTCGGAGTAGGAGCCCTCCAGCCAGGACAGCGCCACGGCCGCCGGGCCCCCGTGCCCGGGGCCGACGACGTAGATCATGTCCTGGTCGTGCTCCTTGATGAGCCGGTTGAGGTGGGCGAAGCAGAAGTTCAGCCCCGGCGTGGTGCCCCAGTGGCCGAGCAGGCGCGGCTTGATCTGCTCGGGCCGGAGGGGCTCGGTCAGCAGCGGGTTGTCGAGCAGGTAGATCTGGCCTACGGACAGGTAGTTCGCCGCACGCCAGAAGGCGTCGATTTGGTCCATGACTAGCTGATTCCTCCAAACTGACGGCTCAATCGGATTAGATCGCCTCTCCTGGGCAGAGGATGCGAACCCGTCGAGCAGCGAGGCGTCATGGAGACCAGGAGAGCAGACGAGCAGGCGTTCGCCATTCCCTTCACCCGCAAGAACATTCCGCGGGCGCGCGCCGCCACGATGAGCCTGGCCCGGGCGCGGGGAATGCCGCCCGAGCGGGTGATCGACCTCGCGCTGGTGGTGAACGAGGCCATGGTCAACGCCGTCGCCCACGGCGGCGGGCGCGGCCGGCTGCGCGCGTGGTGCCAGGGCGGCGTCCTGCACTGCGAGATCGAGGACCGGGGGCCCGGCATCCCCGCGCGACGGCTGGACCGCACCGATCCGCCGCCGCCGTCCTCGCTGGGAGGCTGGGGCATTTGGCTGATCCGCCGCCTGGCCGATAAGGTCGCCCTTACGACCGGCCCGGATGGCACCGCCGTACACATCGCCATGGACCTCTCCGAACGCGAGGGCGCTGTGCCATAGGGCCCCATTCAGCTCTGGTAGGCGGGCGGGTGAACGCGGACTCTGGTGATGTGGACCCCCCACCGCTGCTCGTCACGTTCTTCGCGGAGAGCAGTCTGGCCGACACACGCGCCGCGGTCCACCATCACGCACGCGAGCAGGGATTGCTCGGCGAGCGGCTCGAAGATTTCGTCATGGCGGTCAACGAGTGCCTGGTCAACGTCCTGGCCCACGGCGGCGGGCAGGGCCGGCTGCGCCTGTGGCGCGAGGGCGAGACCCTGCTCTGCGAGGTCAGAGACTCCGGCGGCGGCATCCCCTCGCGCTACCTCGACGAGTCCGAGCTGCCGGAGCCCTCGCAGCTCGGCGGCCGCGGCATCTGGCTGATCCGCCGGCTCACCGACGGCGCCGTCTTCGCGACCGGGCCCGCCGGCACCACCGTCCTCATCGCCAAGAAACTGCCCGGAGGCCGCGCCGAGCGGTTCCGGCCCGCCAGCGGGTCCGCCGACCGCGCCTGACCGCGCCTGACCCCGGCGCTCGGCCTCCGGCATCCGCCGCTCGTTCCCGGCCGAGCCCCGTTCGCTCCCGGCCCCCCGTTCGTTTGCCGGCCGGTCCCCGGCCGTCCGGCGTCCGGTTCGATCCCCGGCCGGCGTCCGGTGTCCCCCTGGATATCCGGACAGGTCGCGATATGGTGCCGGATATGGGTCTTCGCAGTGCGCGCTGGTACTCAGGTGACGACCGAAACTCCTACATCCACCGCGCCTGGATGCGCCGCGGCCTGCCGGACGAGGCGTTCGACGGCGAGCGGCCGCACATCGCGATCGCCAACACCGCCTCCGACCTCACCCCCTGCAACTCCCACCTGAACGAGATCGCCGAAAGCGTGAAGCAGGGCGTGTGGGCGGCCGGTGGGATCCCGCTCAACCTGCCGGTCGTCTCCCTCGGCGAGACCAACGTCCGGCCTACCGCGATGCTCTGGCGCAACCTCGCCGCCATGGCCACCGAGGAGATGCTGCGCGCCAACCCCGTCGACGGCGTGGTGCTGCTCGGCGGCTGCGACAAGACGATCCCGTCGCTGCTCATGGCCGCCGCCTCGGTCGACCTGCCCGCGGTCGTGCTGCCCGGCGGCCCGATGCTGACCGGCCACTTCCGCGGCGTGCCCCTGGGCTGCGGCACCGACGTGTGGCGGCTCAGCGAGGAGGTGCGCGCCGGCACGCTGTCCCGCGAGGCGTTCCTGCGCTCGGAGTCGTCGATGATCCGCAGCCGCGGCCACTGCAACACGATGGGCACCGCCTCCACCATGGCCTGCGTGGCCGAGGCCCTCGGCATGACCCTGCCCGGCACGGCCGGCACCCCCGCCCCCGACAGCAGGCTGCTCCAGCGCTCCCACGAGACCGGCCGGCTCGCCGTCGACCTGGTGCGCCAGGGCCGCCGCCCGAGCGACGTGATGACCCGGGGCTCGTTCCTGAACGCGATCGTGACCCTCGCCGCGATCGGCGGCTCCACCAACGCGGTCGTCCACCTGCTGGCCATCGCCGGCCGGCTGGGCGTCCCGCTCACCCTCGACGACTTCGACCGCACGGGCTCCGGGGTGCCGCTGCTCGCCGACCTCCAGCCCGCCGGCCGCCACCTGATGGACGACCTGTTCCGGGCGGGCGGGCTGCTCGCCCTGCTGAAGGAGGTCGAGGACCTGCTCGACCCCGCCGCGCCGACCGTCACCGGCCGGCCGCTCGTCGAGTACCTCGCGGACGCCGCCATCTGGGACGAGACCGTCATCAGGCGGCGTGCCGACCCGCTGCTGCCCGACGCGGGCATCGCGGTCCTGCGCGGAAACCTCGCCCCCGACGGAGCCGTGATCAAACCCGCCGCCGCCTCGCCCGAGCTGCTCCGGCACCGCGGCCGGGCCGTCGTCTTCGACGGCGTCGAGGACGTCCACGCCCGGCTCGACTCGCCCGACCTCGACGTGGACGAGACGTCCGTGCTGGTGCTGCGCGGCTGCGGGCCCAGGGGCTACCCGGGCATGCCGGAGGTCGGCAACCTGCCGCTGCCCGCCAGACTGCTGGCCAAGGGGGTGCGCGACATGGTGCGGATCAGCGACGCCCGGATGAGCGGCACCGCCTACGGCACGGTCGTCCTGCACGTCGCGCCGGAGGCCGCCGCGGGCGGGCCGCTGGCCCGGGTGCGCACCGGCGACCCCATCGTGCTCGACGTGGCCGCCCGCCGCCTCGACGTGGACCTGCCCGCCGGCGAACTCGCCGCCCGCGAGCCGGTCATGACCGGCCACGCCCGCCCCGTACGCGGCTGGGAACGCCTCTACGTCGACCACGTCACCCAGGCCGACCGGGGAGCCGACCTCGACTTCCTCACCGGGTCGAGCGGCGACGGCGTGGGACGCGACTCCCACTGACGGCAAAGTCACTCCGCCGTGCGCGGAATCGTCCCAGCCGGGTACGGGGTTACGGCAGCATGTGATCGGTTTTCGACCGTACGAGGAGGAAGACGTGGGCGGCGACATCACCCAGAGCCACGAGTGGACGGCACTGGCCAAGCATCACGAGGAGCTGACGGGCAGGCACCTTCGCGAGCTGTTCGCCGAGGACCCCGGCCGCGCCGGGCGGATGACGCTGACCGCCGGTGACCTCCTCCTCGACTACTCCAAGCACCGGGCGACACCCGAGACCATCGACCTGCTGGTGGCGCTGGCCGAGCGGGCCGGGCTGCGCGAGCGCGTCGAGGCCATGTTCCGCGGCGACCACATCAACGTCAGCGAGGACCGGGCGGTGCTGCACGTGGCGCTGCGGACGCCGCCCGGCGCGGCGCTCGTCGTCGACGGCCAGGACGTGACCGCCGACGTGCACGAGGTGCTCGGCAGGATGAGCGCCTTCGCCGACCGGGTCCGCTCCCGCGAGTGGCGCGGCGCCACCGGGCAGCCGATCACGACGGTGGTCAACATCGGCATCGGCGGCTCCGACCTGGGCCCGGCCATGGCCTACGAGGCGCTGCGCGACTACGCCGACGCGGGCGTCCAGGCCAGGTTCGTCTCCAACATCGACCCGGCCGACATCGCCGGCAACCTCGCCGGGCTCGACCCCGCGACCACGCTGTTCGTGATCAGCTCCAAGACGTTCACCACGCTTGAGACCCTCACCAATGCCAAGGTCGCCCGCGACTGGCTGGTCGGCGCGCTCGGCGAGGACGCCGTCGCCCGGCACTTCGTGGCCGTCTCCACCAACGCCGCCAAGGTCGCCGAGTTCGGCATCGACACGGCGAACATGTTCGGCTTCTGGGACTGGGTGGGCGGGCGCTACTCCTACGACGGTGCCATCGGCCTGTCGCTGATGCTCGCCATCGGGCCCGAGCGCTTCCGCGAGATGCTGGCCGGTTTCCACGTCATCGACGAGCACTTCCGCGGCGCGCCGTTCGGGGCCAACATGCCCGTGATACTCGGGCTGCTCGGCATCTGGTACACCGACTTCTTCGGTGCCGAGACCAGGGCCGTCCTGCCCTACAGCCAGCGGCTGCACCGCTTCCCGGCCTACCTGCAGCAGCTGACCATGGAGTCCAACGGCAAGTCGGTGCGCGCCGACGGCGAGCCCGTCACCGCCGCCACCGGCGAGATCTTCTGGGGCGAGCCCGGCACCAACGGCCAGCACGCCTTCTACCAGCTGCTCCACCAGGGCACCCGGCTGGTGCCCGCCGACTTCATCGGCTTCGCCGAGCCGTTCGAGGACCGCGAGGGCATGCACGACCTGCTCAACGCCAACCTGTTCGCGCAGACCTCGGCGCTCGCGTTCGGCAAGACCGCCGAGGAGATCGCGGGCGAGGGCGCGCCGGCCGGGCTCGTCCCGCACAAGGTGATGCCAGGTAACCGGCCCACCTCGACGATCCTGGCGCCCAAGCTCACCCCCTTCACGCTGGGCCAGCTCGTCGCGCTCTACGAGCACATCGTGTTCGTAGAGGGCACCATCTGGGGCATCGACTCCTTCGACCAGTGGGGCGTCGAGCTGGGCAAGAAGATGGCGCTCGACCTGGCGCCCGCGCTCACCTCCGAGGAGCCGCCGGTCGCCTTCCCCGACGCGTCCACCGAGCAGCTCGTGCGCGCCTACCGGGAGCTGCGCGGCCGGCGTCCCTGATCGCGCTCCAGGGGGTGTGCCCGCGTTGACGGCCGGTGCCCGGCCGTCCGACGATCTCAGCATGCCCCTCATCCCGGTACCCGGCCGCGACCACACCTGGGCGGCGCTCACCCCGGCCACCGCGTACGTCTTCAGCGTCGAGACAGATCCGGCGACAGCCGTCGAGCCAGCCATCGAGACAGACGTCGAGCCAGACGACGGGACAGGTGCGGAGCCGCGCGCCTGGACAGGCGGGGAGACCCGCGTCGTCCAGCACTACTGGGGCCCGCGCCCGCCCGTCGCGGCGCTCGGCCAGCTCACCGACCCGTTGCCGGGCGGGATCCCCACCGGTTTCCTCGACCCCGCGGACGCCGCCGAGCTGCTGCCCGTCGACGGCGGCCGCCGCTGGGGCGTGCCGTCGCTGCAGGCCGTCTACCCGGGCGGCGTGCGTTCGGTCGAGCTCCATTTCGAGGAGGCCGTCCACGGCGAGAACGAGCTCGACCTCGTGCTGCGCGACCACGCCTACGGCCTGCGCGTCAGCCTGCGGTTCCGCGTCTTCGACGACTGCGACGTCATCGAACGCTGGGTGACCCTGACCAACGAGTCGGCCGAGCCCGTGCGGCTGCGGCGGGCCGACTCCGGGAGCTGGGTCATCCCCGAGCAGGCCGGATTCCGCTACACCGGTGTGGCGGGCGGATGGGGGAGTGAGACCCACCTGCACCACGGCGAGCTGCCGCCCGGCGAGACCACGTTCACCAGCAGGACCGGCACCACCTCCCACAAGGCCAACCCGTGGATCATGATCGGTGACGCCACCGAGACCAGCGGCCGGGTCTGGAGCGTGGCGCTGGCCTGGAGCGGCTCGTGGCGGCTCACCACCCAGCGGCGGCCCGAAGGCGACGTGGCGGTCAGCGCCGGGTTCGGCCACGAGGGCCTGTCCTGGCCACTCGCCCCCGGCGCCACCCTGAGCACCCCGCCCGCGCTCGGCCTGCACACCGACGGCGGCCACGGCGCGGCCAGCCGGGCCTGGCACGAGCACGCTCGCCGGCACGTGCTGCCCACCCCGGACGAGGAACGGCCGGTGCTCTACAACTCGTGGGAGGCCACCTGGTTCGACGTCACCGAGCAGGGCCAGCTCGACCTCGCCCGCAGGGCCGCCGGCCTGGGTGTGGAGCTGTTCGTCGTGGACGACGGCTGGTTCGGCAGGCGCACCGACGACACCCGCGGCCTCGGCGACTGGTGGCCGAACCCAGACCGCTTCCCGCGCGGCCTGGGCGCGCTCTTCGCCGGGGTCCGCGAGCTGGGCATGCTGCCCGGGCTCTGGGTCGAGCCCGAGATGGTCAACCCCGACAGCGACCTCTACCGTGAGCATCCCGACTGGGTGCTGCACTATCCCGGACGCCGCCGCGACACCATGCGCAACCAGCTGGTGCTCAACTTCGCCCGCGACGACGTGCGCGCCTGGGCGCTCGGCCGGCTCGACGGCCTGGTCGGTGAGCACGACCTGGCCTACCTCAAGTGGGACATGAACCGCAGCTTCAGCCAGGCCGGCTGGGCCGAGGGCGGCGACCTGCTCTGGATCGAGCACACCAGGGGCGTTTACGCGATCATGGACGAGCTGCGCCGGAGGCATCCGCGGCTCAGGATCGAGTCGTGCTCCGGTGGCGGCGGCCGGATCGACTTCGGCGTGCTGCGGCGTACGGACCAGGTGTGGACCTCCGACAACACCGACGCTCGCGACCGGCAGCCGATCCAGCAGGGCTTCTCCTACCTCTACCCGGCGAGCGCCATGTCCTGCTGGGTCACCGACAGCCCCAACCCGATCACCGGCCGCGCGGTGCCGCTGCGCTACCGGTTCCACGTCGCCATGGCCGGCACGCTCGGCATCGGCGGCGACCTGACCCGGTGGAGCGACGAGGAGCTGGAGGAGGCACGGCGACTGGTCGCCGACTACAAGGCGGTGCGGCCGGTCATCCAGCACGGCGTCCTGCACCGGCTGGACGGCACGCCCGGCAGCACCGCCTCGGCCGTGCAGTACACGCTCGGTGACCGGGTCGTCGTGCTCGCCTACAACCCGTACACGCTGGACCCGCGGCAGCCCCGGCGGCTGCGGCTGGCCGGCCTCGACCCGGACGCCGTCTACCGGGACGCCCAGGGCGTCGACCGGCACGGCGCCACGCTCATGCACCACGGGCTGATCCTGCCGACCTGGCGGTACGCGGGCGCCGACTACCGCAGCGAGATGGTGGTGTTGCGACGGACGTAGGGCTTCGGCCCGCCCGCGCGCCGTAGGGTGGGGCGTCATGACCTCTGTGACGCAGATCGTGGCCTTCGGCGGAGTGGTGATGCTCGGGGCGATGTCTCCCGGGCCGGACTTCGCGGTCGTCGTCCGCCGCTCCGCGGTCTCCGGTCGCGGCCACGGCATGGCGGCCGCGGCGGGCATCTCCCTTGGGGTGTTCGCCTGGGTGGCGGCCGCGGCGACGGGCATCGCGGCCCTGCTGGCGGCCTCGGCGGTGGCGTTCGGCGTGGTCAAGGTGATCGGCGCCGCCTACCTGCTGTTCCTCGGCGTCAAGGCGCTGCGGGCGGCCCTGCGCTCGGGCGGCGAGCTGAGCCTGGACGTGCCGGATCCGGGTGGCCGGAGCTCGTGGGCGGCGTTCGCCGAAGGGCTGCTGACGAACGTGCTCAACCCCAAGGCGGCGCTGTTCTTCGTGGCCCTGGTGCCGCAGTTCGTCGCCTCTGACGCCGCGCTGGGCGATGCGCTGGTGCTGTCGGTCATCGCGCTCGCGGGGACGGTGGCGTGGTTCATGGTGGTGGCCAACATCGTGGGGGCGTTGCGCAAGGTGTTCGCCAGGCCGGCCGTACGCCGGAGCATCGACGGTCTGACCGGCGCCGCCCTCATCGGGCTCGGCGTCAACCTGGCGGCCTCCAGCCGTCCCTAGGGCGTGCCCGTGGAATGTCAGGCGATCGTGACGCCGAGGAGGTGGCCGAGTCCGTACGTGACGGCCGCCGCGCCGACGCCCAGCCCCAGCTGCCGCAGGCCGCCCAGCCACCACGGCCGGGCGGTAAGCCGGGCGACCACCGCCCCGAACCCGAACAACGCCAGCACGCTCAGCACCACCGCCACCCCCAGCCCCGACGCCCCGAACAGGAACGGCACCAGCGGCACCAGCGCCCCGGCGGAGAACGCGCCGAAGGACGACGCGGCGGCCAGGTAGGGCGAGGGCAGGTCGTCCGGGTCGACGCCCAGCTCCTCGCGCACGTGCACGCGCAACGCCTGCTCCGGGTCGGCCGACAGCCCGGCGGCCACCTGCTCGGCCAGCTCGGCGTCCAGGCCGCGGGACCGGTACAGCTCGGCCAGCTCCGCCTGTTCGCCGACGGGGTTACGGGCCAGCTCGCGGCGCTCCACGGCGATCTCCGCGCGCATCAGCTCCGTCTGCGACTTCACCGACGTGTATTCGCCCGCCGCCATCGAGAACGCCCCGGCGGCCAGCCCCGCGAAACCCGCCAGCACCGCCGCCTGACCCGGGCCCGCCGCGCCCACCACTCCGGCGATCAACGCGAAGTTCGAGACGAGCCCGTCCATCGCGCCGAACACCGCCGGCCGCAACCACCCTCCGGACACGTCCCGGTGGGAGTGGTGCCGCTCCGGGGAGTGCGGCTGGGCGAGCTCGATGGTCATGACACCTTTCCCCTTCTGATGACAACTCGTATGAAAATTTAGACATATTTCCGTACGTGTCGCAACGAAGGGGAGGCTAGCCTGACCTGCGCTTCCATTGGTTTCGTGACACCATGTCGCGAAAATTTGAGGGAATGATGACGGAGGTCGGCCGCCTCTGATCAGCTGATCAGCACCTTCCGGAGGCCGTCACGGGAGGGCATGAGTCACCGGCCGGAGGTGATCAGAGTCACTCCCGGCTCGGCCGGGCGCGTCAGACGTGGGCGGGGACGGCTCGCCCCTCACGGGCGGTCTCGGCCCCGGCGGCCGGGTCCGCGCCGCGGATCAGCGCCGAGCAGTCGCCGATCGCACCCGTCAGCAGCTCACACAGCAGTTTGTCCGGATCGGGGATGCACGCCTGCACGATCCCGACCACCGCGAGCTGGACCGCGTTGGGCGCGGCGTAGCGGCGGAAGCCCTTCTCGGTGATGCGCGCCGCCCGGCTGAACCGCCTGGCCTGCTCGGCGGCGTGCGGCACCTGGGCCATCGCCTCCCTGCTGCGCTCGCTCATCCGCCCCGACGGCGCGCCGTCGAGCCTGGCCAGCATCTCCTCGGCGGCCAGAACCGACACCGCCAGGGCGAGCTGGCGCTCGGCCGCCGCCACCGGCAGCGCGGTCGTCGCGCAGCGCAACGCGATCTGCGCGTCCACGCGAAGGTCGCCGCCGGTCAGGCCGATGATCGACGGGACCAGCTCGACGAGCTCGGCGCGACTCTCGTCGCCGACGTTGTCGTTGACCAGGCGGGCGAGAGCGGCCAGCAGCGGGTGCGTGCAGGCCGGGTGATCGCTCCACCGTTCTCCGGCTAGGTAGGACGCCAGCTCCATGAAGCAGGCACCCCGTTTCGGGTTTCGATGCCTACCTCGGGACAGAACCGGCATGTGATCTAGGTTGTTGTCCACGGGTGCTCCACTTCCACGGATCGCCGTCTTTCCAGTCTGCGCCGTCGGCCGCCCGGACGCCAGTGATGGGGTCCCGGCACCGGGCGAAACGTCCGACCTGGACCGCGGCAGGGCGGGCGCGATAACGCGCGCGGAACGTTGATCAAAAGGTGACGCGATCGCGGACGGCCCCGTGCTACGTTGCCGACGACTTTTCGACGGGAGCACCGCGCGGCGCATCGGAGATCGCCCCGCGGGCTTCTCACTTTCATGGGGGCTGACGGTGAGGAAGGCGCTACTGCTCGTGGTCGCGGCGACGCTGTGCTGGGCGCTGCCCGCCTCGGGCGCGCACGCCGCCGCCCAGGCCACGGGCCAGGTGGCAGGGCAGGCCACGAGCCAGGTCACGGGCCAGGCCGACGGACGGGTGGCCTTCATCGGCGTGCCCGGCCTGCACTGGGACGACCTCGACCCGACGATCACCCCGAACCTGTGGCGGCTGGCCGGGCAGAGCGGGCTCGGCTCGGTCTCGGTCAAGACCCTGGGCACCGTCACCTGCCCCCACGACGGCTGGCTGACCGTCTCGGCCGGGGTGCGGTCCGCAGTCGGCCACGGCTGCGGCCTGCCGCCCGAGCCCGCCCCGCAGGGCGCGGGCGCGACGGTTCCCGGCTTCGCCGACCTGCTCGCCGCGCGCGACGGCACCTACGCCGGAACCCTCGGCGAGGCCGTGCACGCGGCCGGCCAGTGCACCGCCGCGGTCGGCCGGGGCGCGGCCCTGGCGCTGGCCGACCGCAAGGGCTCCGTCGACCTCTACGCCGCCGACCCGGCCGGCCTGGCCGACTGGTCACGCTGCAAGGTCGTCGCCGTCGACGTGGACGAGCTGATCAGCCCCTACCTGAGCGACGGCAGGCTGCCCAAGGAACCCGACGCCCTCGCCCCCGCCCGCCGCGAGCAGGCGGTGCGCGCCGCCGACGCCGAGGTCGGGGCGGCGCTCGCCAGGATCCCCGCCGACTCCGAGGTGGTGCTCGCCGGGATCGGCGACCACGGCTCGGTGCCGCACCTGCGGGTCGTCATGTGGAAGCGGCCCGGAGCGGCCGGAGCGTTCGTCGGCACCACGTCCACGCGGCGCGAGGACATCGTGATCCTGCCCGACATCACGCCCACCGTGCTGACCGCGGCCGGCATCGCCATCCCGCCGACCGTCGTCGGCTCGCCGTGGGCGCTCGGCCGCGCCACCGGTCTCGACGAGGCCGCCGCCGACCTGCGCAGGGCCGACCTGGCCGGCACGACCGTGCGACTGACCACCGGCGTGTTCTTCACCGCGTTCGCCATCAGCCAGGTCGCGTTCTACGTGATCGCCTACCTTTTGCTGGCGCGGCGCAGGCGGCCGGTGGCCGTGGGCGTGGTCGCGCTCGGGCTCGCCTCCATCCCCGTCTCGACGTACCTGGTCAACCTGCTGCCCTGGGCGCGGGGCGACCACCCCGCGGTGGCGCTGGTCGGCGGGGTGGCCGGCCTGGCCGGGCTCATCCTGCTGGTGGCCATGGCCGGGCCGTGGCGGCGCCACCCGCTGGGGCCGCCCGCCGTGGTAGCCGGAGTCACCGCCGCCGTCCTGGTCGGCGACCTGCTCACCGGCACGACCCTGCAGTTCAACAGCCTGATGGGCTACACCGCCGTGGTCGGCGGGCGCTACCACGGGCTGGCCAACATCCCGTTCGCGCTGCTGGCCACGGCCGTGCTCATGGTGACCGCGCTCGCCGCCGACCACCTGGTGCGCGCCGGGCGGCGGCGGCTCGCGGTGACGATCGTCGCGACGCTGGGCGTGGTGGCCATGCTGCTGGCCGGCTGGCCGGGCATCGGCAGCGACTTCGGCGGCGTGATCGCGTTCGTCCCGGGCATCGCCGTGACCGCGCTGCTCGTGGCGGGCAAGCGGGTCTCGCTGGTGAAACTCGCCGGGTTCTGCGTGCTGGGCGGCCTGGCCGTGTCGGTCATCGCGGTGCTCGACCACCTGCGCCCGCCCGGCTCCCAGACGCACCTGGGCCGGTTCGTCGGGCAGGTGATCGAAGGGACCTTCCTGCCCATGATCGGCCGCAAGCTCGGCGCCATGCTCAACACCATGCTCTCGCCCAACCTGATGCCGATCGTGATCGTCGGCCTGGCGTTCCTGGTCTTCGCGCTGCTGCGGCCCGGGCAGGCCAGCGCGGGCCTGCTGCCCCAGGCGTTCACGCGGGCCCCGATGCTGCGCGCCGGTCTCACCGGGGCTCTGGTCAGCGGCGTGATCGGGATGCTGGTCAACGACTCGGGCACGGCCGTCCTGTCGATGGCCGTGTCGCTGTCCGTGCCCCTGGTCCTCTACGCCGGGCTCCGCCTGCCGGAGCAGGTGGAGCCGCTCGGCGGTGAGGCGGCCGGGCCCGGCGAGTCGGCGGAGCCTGACAGGGCCGGTGAGCCGGGGGAGCCTGGCAGCGCCGGTGAGCTGGGTGAGCCTGGCAGGGCCGGTGAGTCCGACCGGCGCGGTGGGCGCGTGCCGCGGGCCGATCCCGTGCCGGGTCAAATCTGATCAAGGCCTGAAATTTTCCTTTAGTTCATCGCCAAGTCTTGAAAGTAATAGCCATGGGCGATTGAGTTCGGTCGTGCAGACCCTCCGTTACGCGGCCGCGGCCGCCGCGCTCGTCTTAGGCATCGCGGCGCCCGCGCTGGCCGATCCGCAGCCCCCCGCAGAGGACGCCCTCACCGCGTCGTCCTACCCGCCCCCCTCGACCCTGCTCGCCGCCGCCTCCGGGGAGCGGCTGGAGACGGACAGAAAGACCAGGCCCGTCGCCCCCGGCATCTCCCTCACCTCGTTCGACCGCTACGACACGCTCGGCTGGCTCCGCGCCGACGCGCTCACCGCCGACCTTGGCAGTGCCAAGGCCGACTACGTCTACTCGGGGGAGGTGTCGAAGACCGAGCCGCTGTCCGGCCCGGCCAACCGCGCCCGCGCCGTCGCCGCCGTCAACGGCGACTTCTTCGACATCAACAACTCCGGCGCCGCCCAGGGCATCGGCGTCCAGAACGGCTCCCTCGTCCAGTCGCCCGTCGCCGGCCACGACAACGCCGTCGCGATCACCGGCGACGGCGTGGGCCGGGTGCTGAAGATGTACTTCGAGGGCACCGCCACCCCCGCGGGCGGCTCCCCGATCACACTCACCCAGTTCAACCAGCTCGTCCAGGCGGGCGGGATCGGCCTGTTCACACCGCTGTGGGGCTCCTACTCGCGGGCCCGCGCCGTCGAGGGCGCCGCCGCCGTCACCGAGGTCGAGCTGGTGGACGGGGTCATCACCGAGGTACGCCAGGCCGCCGGCAGCGGCCCCATCCCCGCGGGCACCACGATCCTGCTCGGCCGCGACGCCGGGGCCGCCGCGCTGGCCGCGCTGAAGGCCGGTGACCGCGTCGACGTGACGTACCGGCCGAAGGCGTCCGACGGCGGCACCGTCAAGGCTGCGGTGGGCGGCAACTACGTGCTGGTCAAGGACGGCGTGGTGCAGAATTCGGCCGACCCGGCCGCGCACCCGCGCACCGCGGTCGGCTTCTCCGCCGACGGCCGGACGATGCACCTGCTGACCGTCGACGGCCGCCAGGCCGACAGCCGCGGTGTCACGCTCAACGAGCTGGCCGAGCTGATGGCCGAGCTGGGCGCCGCCAACGCGCTCAACCTCGACGGCGGCGGCTCCTCGACCCTGCTCGCCCGCGAGCCCGGCGCCGCCGAGGTGCAGGTCGAGAACAGCCCGTCCGACGGCGGCGAGCGGCACGTCCCCAACGGCCTGGCCCTGTTCGCGCCTGAGGGCAGCGGCAAGCTGAAGGGCTTCTGGCTGGAGACCGCCGCCGACCCGGCCCGCGCGCCCGGTGCCTCGCCCGTCGCGGGCGGCCGCCCCGACCGCGTCTTCCCCGGGCTCACGAGGCGGCTGACCGCCGCCGGATACGACGAGACGTACGGCCCCGCCGCCGGAACGCCGTCCTGGAAGGCCGCGCCGATCGCGCACGGCGTGATCCGCGACGGGCGGTTCCACGCCCTGGTGCCCGGCCAGACGACCGTCACCGCCTCTCGAGGCGGCGCCAAGGGCACGCTGGAGCTCACCGTGCTCCAGCCCCTGCGACGGCTCGGCATGACCACCGACCGGGTCGGCCTGCCCGGAGCCTCGGGCACCGCCACGTTCGGCGTGGTCGGCTACGACCGCAACGGCAACTCCGCGCCCATCGAGCCCGGCGACCTCACCCTGTCCTACGACCGCGACCTGTTCGAGGTCACGCCGTCGGAACACGGCTACTTCACCGTGAAGGCCAAGCGGGACACCGGTTCGGGGCTGATCACCGCCAAGGTGGGCAAGGTGAGCGCGGCCGTGCCCGTCACCGTGGGCTTCGAGGACAAACCGGTGGCCGACTTCGAGGACGCCGGCTCCTGGGCGTTCGCCGCGGCCCGGGCCACCGGCTCGCTGTCGGCGGCGCCTGGACAGAGCGGGAGCGGGCTCAAGCTGGCCTACGACTTCACCCAGTCCACGGCGACGCGGGCCGCCTACGCCGGCCCGCCCCGGCAGCTGGAGATCCCGGGCCAGCCGCAGGCGTTCGGGATGTGGATCCACTCCACCGGCAAGGGGGAGTGGCCCAGCCTGGAGTTCTACGACGCGCTCGGCCAGTCGCAGATCCTGCGCGGCCCGTACATGACGTGGACCGGCTGGCAGTTCGTCGAGTTCGCCGTGCCGGCGGGCGTCAACCATCCGCTCAGGCTGCGCCGCTTCTACGTGGCCGAGACGAGGGCCGACCAGAAGTACACGAACGAGATCCTGATCGACGGGCTGGTGGCCAAGGTGCCGCCGTCGATCGACGCGCCGGCCGCGGCGAAGGTGGCCGACCCGGTGGTCCAGCCCGAGGTGGCCAGGATGCCGTGGCGGTTCGCGGTCATGTCGGACGCCCAGTTCGTCGCGCGCGACCCGGACAGCGACATCGTCCGCAACGCGCGCCGCACGCTGCGCGAGATCAAGGCCGCCGCGCCCGACTTCCTGCTGATCAACGGCGACCTGGTGGACGAGGCGTCGCCGGAGGACTTCGCGCTGGCCAAGACGATCCTCGACGAGGAGCTGGGCGGGACTCTGCCCTACCACTACGTGCCCGGCAACCACGAGGTGATGGGCGGCAGGATCGACAACTTCAAGGCCGTGTTCGGTGACACCTACCGGACCTTCGACCACAAGGGCACCCGGTTCGTCACGCTGGACACCTCGCGGCTCAACCTGCGCGGCGGCGGCTACGAGCAGGTCGCGCTGCTGCGCTCGCAGCTCGACGCGGCGGCCCGTGACGCGTCGGTCGGCTCGGTGGCGGTGGTCTTCCACGTGCCGCCGCGCGACCCCACGCCCGGCAAGGGCAGCCAGCTCGGCGACCGCAAGGAGGCCGCGCTGGTCGAGGGGTGGCTGGCCGACTTCCAGCGGACGACCGGCAAGGGCGCCGCGTTCATCGGGGCGCACGTCGGCACCTTCCACGCGGCGCGGGTCGACGCGGTGCCGTACGTCATCAACGGCAACTCGGGCAAGAACCCGGCCACGCCCGCGGACGACGGCGGGTTCACCGGCTGGTCGCTGTGGGGCGTGGACCCGGTGAGCGCCCAGGAGGCCGAGCACGTCCGGCGCAACTGGTTCGTGGACGCGCCCACCTGGATCGGCGCCCAGACCCGCCCGCACGTGGACGAGCTGACGCTGACGGCGCCCGCCTCGCTCCCCGTGGGCGGCACCGGCTCCGTCACGGCGACGGTGCGGCAGGACGCCCGGACGGTGCCCGCGGCCTATCCCGTGTCCGTGCGGTGGTCGGGTTCGGCCGGCCTGCACGTCGGCTCGCGTTCGTCGGCCGGGAGCCGGCACGTCGCCGTCCTCGACCCGGACACCGGCACGCTCACCGCGCTGCGCGTGGGCCAGGTCACGGTCACGGTGACGGTCAGCGGCGTGGAGCGCGAGGCGGTGATCGCGGTGGCGGCCAAGGCCGCCGCCTGACCTGACGGCGATCCCGTCACCGGCGACGGGTGATCCAGACGCGCACAGGGGTAGGGGCGGGCGAGATCCGGCCAGAGAAGGGAGAGCGTGCGTGAGTACGGGGGCGCTGTTGCGGGAGGCGCTGCGGGCCGAGCTGCCCGCCGCCGAGAGGCTGAGACGGGAGCTGCACGCGCAGCCGTGCCTGTCGGGGCGCGAGGGGCCCAGCCTCAAGCTGGTGCTCGACGCGCTGACGGGCGGGCTCGTCGAGTACGTGGCCGACACCGGCGCCGTCGTCAGGATCGGCGGTCCGGGCCCGTCGGTGGCCGTGCGCGGCGAGCTGGACGCGCTGCCCATCGCCGAGCGCACGAGCGTCACGTGGGCCTCCGCGAACGGCGCCATGCACGCCTGCGGGCACGACGTGCACCTGGCCGCCGTCGTCGCGCTGGCCCGCGCGGTGGACAAGGTCCGGGCCGCCGGGGAGTCCTGGCCCGGATCGGGCGAGAACGGCGAGGCCTGGGGGCCGCGGAGGTCCCCGGTGGCGGGCCCGGGACCGGCCACGGTGGCCCCGCTGCTCGTCGTGCTGCAGCCCCGGGAGGAGGGCTTCCCGTCGGGCGCCTACGACGTGGTCGAGTCGGGAGTGCTCCACCGCCACCAGGTCCGCGCCATGATCGGCGCGCACGTGCAGCCCGTGCTGCCCGCCGGCATGGTGTCCTGCACGCCCGGCCCGGTCAACGCCTCGGCCGACGAGTTCGAGCTGACGATCAGGGGCTCGGCGGGGCACGCCGCCTACCCGCACCTCGCCCGCGACCCGGTCGTGGGCCTGGCCCAGGTCATCGCGGCCGCGCAGCAGCTCGTCAGCCGCGTCGCCGACCCCATGGTGCCGACCGTGGTCACGTTCGGCACGATCAACGCGGGAACGGCGCCGAACGTCATCCCGTCCAAGGCCACGGCACGGGGGACCCTGCGGGCGATGTCGGAGCGGTGGCGCTTCGAGTTGCACGACCGCTTCACCCAGCTGGTCGAGGACGTGGCGAGGGCGTACGGCTGCCACGCGGAGGTGCGGGTGCTGCCGGGCGAGCCGGTGCTCGCCAACGACGAGGACCTGGCCATGCAGGCGGGGGAGCTGCTGCGGCACGGCGGCAGGACCGTCACCGAGGAGCTGCGGTCGTGCGGCGCCGACGACTTCGCCTACTACGCGTCGGTCGCGCCGTCGCTGATGATGTTCGTCGGAGTGGACACGGTGTCGGGGCTGCACAGTGCGGAGTTCCTGCCCGGCCCGGCGGCCGTCGCGGACGTGGCCGAGGCGCTGCTGGCCGGCTATCTCACCGCGGCGGATCGTCAAGAACCCGGGGTATGACGTCCTCCAGCAGCCTGACCAGAGTCTCCTCCAGGAACTCGTGCACCTGAGGGCGGGTCAGCCGGCCGCGCTTGAGCCACTCGGCCGAGGTGGCCTCGGCCATCCCGCTGAAGCCGCGCAGCATCCCGCGCACCTCGGGCCGTGACCGGGCGAGCGGGCCGAGCCCGACCACCTCGATGATGTGGTCGACGATCCCCTCCCTCGCCTGGTCCACCACCTGCTCCAGCTCGGGGTCGCCGCCCGTGCCGAGCGCGGCCAGCCAGGTCTCCTGGTTGTCCTCGAGCAGCTGGAGCCAGCCGTTGACGCTCTCGCACACCCGGTCGCGGACGCTGGCCCCGGCCACGTACTCGGGCACGGGCACCGGCGGCACGTCCAGCATCTCGGCCACGGCGGCCAGGTAGAGCTCGCGCTTGGTGCCGAAGTAGTGGTTGAGCAAGCCGCGGCTGACGCCCGCCGCGGCGGCGATCTCGGTATTGGACACCTCGCCGTAGGGCCGGTCGCGGAACAGCGTCTGCGCGCGGGCGAGGATCTGCTGGCGGCGGTCGTCGGGATCCATGCGTGCCACACCTGCTGTCTCCCCAACTATCGATACGCCAATCTCTATTGGCGAAGCGCCAACAACGTGTTACGAATCTGTGCAAAGCACCTCACGCCTTGGAGGCGACATGAGTGAGGCGACGCGCAGAGACTTCCTCAAGATCACGGGAGCGGCGGCCACCGTGAGCGTCATCGGAGCCGCGCAGGCCCCCGGAAAGCGGGTGGCCATCCTGGGGGGAGGGGTGGCGGGCCTGTCGGCGGCCCACGAACTCATCGAGCGGGGTTTCGAGGTCACCGTCTACGAGCGCAAGGCCCTGGGCGGCAAGGCCCGCAGCATCATGACGCCCACCGGATTACCCGGTGAGCACGGCTTCCGCTTCTTCCCCGGGTTCTACTTCGACCTCACCGACACGATGCGGCGCACGCCGTTCCCCGGCAACAGCAACGGCTGCTGGGGCAACCTGACCCGCGCCACGTCCTACCTGCTGTCACGCCAGGGACGCCCCGACCTGACCGCGCCCTTCCCGTTCCCGCTGCCGCCGAACCCCCAGATCTACTCCCTCAGCAGCCTCATCTCCACGATCATCTCCGGCCTGCAGACGGTCTTGAAGCTCTCGCTCACCGAGGCGACGTTCTTCGCGCAGAAGATCGGCGTCTACGCCACCAGCTCCGACGAGCGCCGCCTCGGCCAGTGGGACAACATCACCTGGGCCGACTACATCAGGTCCGGCTGGTTCTCCGACGAGTACAACAAGTTCTTCGCCGACGGCACCATCCGCAACCTCGCGGCCACCAAGTCCAAGGACGCCAGCACCCACTCGATCGGCCTGGTCGGCGAGGCGACGCTGTGGAGCATCCTCGGGCTCGGCAACGAGCCGGGCGCCTCCATCGACCGGGTGCTCAACGGCTCCACCAGCGAGATGTGGCTCGACCCGTGGGTCGCCTACCTCCGCTCCCGGGGAGTGGTCTTCAACGTCGGCTGGAACGTCGACGGGCTCACGCTGTCCAGCGGCAAGATCACCGGCGCGACGGCCGGGCCCGGCCGGACGATCAGCGCCGACTGGTTCATCGTCTCCATGCCCTCCGAACGCGCCGCCAAGCTCGTCACGCCCGCCCTCGTCGCCGCCGACCCCAGGCTGGCCGGCATCCCCCGGTTGCGGCAGGACTGGATGAACGGCCTGATGTTCTTCCTCAAGAAGGAGGTGCCGCTCACGCCGGGCCACGTGAACTACGTCGACTCGGCCTGGGCCGTGACCTCGATCAGCCAGGCGCAGTTCTGGAAGAGGGACTTCACCACGTACGGCGACGGCACCGTCAAGGACTGCCTGTCCGCGATCATCTCCGACTGGTTCACCGCCGGCACGTTCAACGGCAAGAAGGCCAAGGACTGCACCCCGCAGGAGATCGCCACCGAGGCCTGGGCCGAGATCAAGGCCCACACGCCGGAGATCACCGACAGCGCGCTGCACTCCTGGTTCCTCGACCCGGCCATCCAGAACGGCACCAACGACGAGCCGCTGTTCATCCAGCACCCCGGGTCGTGGAAGGAACGGCCCGACTCCAAGACCGCCATCCCCAACCTGTTCCTGGCCGGCGACTGGGTGCGCACTCCCATCAACGTCACCACCATGGAAGGCGCCTGCCAGGGCGCCCGCCAGGCCGTCAACGCCCTGCTCGACGCGTACGGCTCCAACGCCTCGCGGTGCTCGGTGCACCAGCTCTACCGCTCGCCGCTGTTCGAGCTGGAAAAGGCAGAGGACAAGGCGCGCTACCGGCTCGGCCTGCCCAACAAGTGGGACATCCAAGACACCCGATGGCCATGACCGACGCGGACGTCGTGATCGTCGGGGCTCGATGCGCGGGGTCGGCCGCCGCCACCGCCCTGGCCAGGGCGGGACGCCGGGTCATCGCGGTCGACTCCGCGCGCTTCCCCTCACCGACGATCTCCACCCACCTCATGTGGCCGGGCGGGCTGGCCGAGCTCGCCCGGCTCGGCGCCCTGGACCGGGTCGAGTCGCTGGGCGCGCCCCGGCTGCCGACCGCGTCCGTCGAGATCCCCGGTGTCCGGGCCGCCGGCGGGTACAGCCCGGTCGACGGCATCGACTACGCCATGTGCGTGCGCCGTACCGGGCTGGACCTGGCCCTCGTCGAGACGGCACGGGCGGCGGGCGCCGAGGTGCGCGAGGGCGCCCGGGTGACCGGCCTGATCTGGTCGGACGGCAGGGTCGCCGGGGTGGAGGTGAGCGAGCGCGGCGGGCGCGCCTACGCGTTGCGCGCGCCGTTCGTCATCGGCGCCGACGGCCGTCGCTCCACGGTCGCCCGGCTGGTCGGCGCCGCCCAGCCGTACCTGAGCAGGCGGGACGGCCGGGCCTGCTACTACGCCTACTTCGACGACCCGCGCGAGGAGCTGCGGCCGGTGGCGGCGCAGTGGCGGCAGGGGGCCGAGCTGGGTACGGCGTTCCCGTGCGACGACGGGCTCACCCTGGTGCTGCTCATGCCGCCCGACGCCCGGTCCGCCGACTTCCAGCAGGATCCGGAGAAGGAGTACGACCGGACGATCGACGAGCTGCTGCCCGGCCTGCGCGAGCGGCTGCGCGGCTGCGTACGGCGGTCCAAGGTCTTCGGAGCCCACGCGCTGGAGTCGTACTTCCGGGCCTCCAACGGGCCCGGCTGGGCGCTGGCCGGCGACGCCGGCCACTTCAAGGACCCGGTCACGGCGCAGGGCATCCGCGACGCCCTGCGCTTCGGCCGCCTGCTGGGAGAGACCCTCGCCGCGCAGACCGGCCCCGCGACGGCGGGAGATCCCGCACCCGGCACGGCGGACCCAGCCCTCCAGGAAGCACTCGGCGCACCGGCCGGCGTGGACGCGGCGGTCGCGGCCTGGGAGCGGCGGCGCGACCACGAGTGCCTGGAGACGTTCTACTGGACCGAGCGCACCGGCCGGGCCGAGCCGGTCGGGCCGCTCGACGTCGAGATGCACCGCGCGCTGCGCGCCGACCCCGCCCTCATGCGGCGCTTCCTGGACGTCTACTCGCGCATCGTCCGGCCCGGGGAGGCGCTCACCACGCCCCGCCTGGCCGGCTGGACGCTGCGCGCGCTGCTGCGCCCGGGCACCGACCGGACCGACCTGCTCAGGTACGTCGCCCGCACAGCCCGCGAGCTGCGCCAGGAGCGCGCCGAGATCAACGCACCACCCTGAAGCCACGCATCTCCATAGGGGCCCGGCCCGGTGGCGACATCGTCAGGCCGGACACCGGACGATCACTGTGGCGACCCGGCGGATACGCCGGGCCGGCACCCGGCGGCCCGTGCCTATGAGCTCGCCCGGCCAGGCGGCAACGCGTCGCCGCCGAGCCGCCGCAGGACCACGCCGAGCACCTGGTCGCCCGGCACGGCGCCGAAATGCCGGGAGTCCTGACTGACCTCCAGGTTGTCACCGAGGACCACGATCGTCCCTGGCGCCACGCCCCCGCCACTCCGGCACCAGGCCGGAAGCCAGGCCGGTTCCAGGTCTCCCGCCACGGCCGCGACCCGTTTGACGAGCAGGGCTCCCTCCAGGGTGCCCGCCGGGTCCCCGGGCCGGCAGGGCCCGGTCCGGCGGATCAGCACGACATCGTCGCGGCGTACCCGGCCGACCGGGGTCCGGCGCACCAGAACGCGATCACCAGCGCTCAGCGTCGGGGACATGCTGCGCCCGACGACGGATACGACGAGGACGCGATGTCTGATCGCGAGCACGGCGAGGACCAGAAGCGCGACCGTGGCGGTGATGACTCCGATCATGCCCGGGCCTCCGGGGCGGCTGAACGGTACCCCGCGGCCTGGATGGTGAAGAGCCGCGCGTAGGCGCCCTCGATCGCCATGAGGTCGTCGTGGGTCCCCTGTTCGATGATCACTCCGTCGGCCAGCACCACGATGAGGTCCGCCTCACGGACCGTTCCCAGCCGATGGGAGATCAGCAGAGTGGTCAGCCTCCGCCGGTGCGCGCGGAACCGCGAGTGGATCTCATGCTCGGCCTCCGCGTCCAACGCGGCACTCGGTTCGTCGAGGATCAGCAGATCGGGCCGCGCGAGAAGCAGGCCCCTCGCGATTCCGAGCCGTTGCCACTGGCCTCCGGACAGGGCGACGCCCGACCGCGGGTCGTCCTGCGAATCCTCCGCGAAGAAGATCCGGGTCAGCAACGTGTCGTATCCGTGCGGCAGCGCGGTGATGACGTTGTGCACGTCGGCGGTGTGTGCGGCGGCCTCGACGCGCCCCCGGTCGTCCATCGAGGAGAGGTCACCGATGGCTATGTTCTCAAAAGCGGTCAGGTCGTAGGCGGTCGCGTCCTGGAAGACGGCGCGGATCCGGCGGCGCAGCTCGGTGGGGTCGAGATCGCGTATGTCGACCCCGTCCCAGAGGACGGTGCCCTTGACCGGCTCGTAGAGCCGGCAGAGCAGTTTCACCAGCGTGGACTTGCCGGCGCCGTTGAGTCCGACGACGGCGGTCGTACGGCCGGCGGGGAGGAAGAGGTTCACGCCGCGGAGCACCCACGGCTGATCGTCCGCGTAGCGGAACCAGACGTCACGCAGTTCGATCCCTCGGCGTAGCGGCGGGGTGCTCCTGGGATCCTCCCGAACGGGAAGGTCGGGCGTAGCGTCGATCACCGTCGTGTAGTGCTGGAAGAGCAGAAGCGCCTGATGCGCCGACACGATGTCGGTGACCAGTCCGCCGAGGGCGCTCTGCACGCTGCCGATCGCGGTCACCAGCAGCGCGATGTCTCCTACCGTCAACGTTCCTGTGACCGCCAACCGCACCGCCCACAGCAGGAGCCCGCCGGCGATGCCCGCGGAGAGGAAGGCAAGCCCGGCTTGGACGGCCAGCTCCCGGCGGTCCATCTGGCGGCCGGCGGCGTTGACGTTGCGGATTTCCGCGGCCATCCGGCCCCAGAGAAACGCGCCCGCACCGAACAGCCGGATCTCCTTGGCCGCGTCGGGGTCGAGAAGGAGGCTGGCGTAGAAGATCTCCCGACGCTGCGCCTGGCTCACGCGCGCGACCATGGCCGCCCGGCGACGGCTCAGCGCGATCTCGGCCATGATCGTGGGTACGGCACCGATCAGCACCACCGCTGTCACCCAGGGGCCGAGCAGGAGGAGCGCGCCGGAGAAGCCCCCGATGGTGAGTATCCCCTGGACGGCGCCCACCGTCGATCGCACCACGATCCCGGAACTCGCCGCCCCGGAGGACTGCGCGATCTGGACGTGGTTCTGGAAGGCCGGATCCTCGAGTCGGCTCAGTCCGACGAACCGGTTCACGGCCGCGTACAGCTCTTCCGTGGTCGCGAGGGAGACCCGGCGCTCGGCCTCGTTCTCGAGGTACCGGGTCCCGTGGGGAAGGATCGCGATGAGGATTCCGACGGCGGCCAGGCTCGCGGCGGACACCGTGATGTCCGTCCACAGCGCCGAGCCGGCCGCCAGACGGTCGAGGATGGACTTGGTCAGCCACGCGAGGGCCAGGGGAGCGAGGCCGGCGACGACTGCCAGGACCAGGTATCCGCCGAACTGGAGAGGAGCGGCACGTCGGGCTGTCGCCAGGGCACGGCCCGCGGTGCGGAGCATCATGGAAACGGGTCACCCGACGGACGGGAGGATGGGCGCGTCGTGGTGCGTGATCGATGGCAGTTCGAAGCTCGTGGCGGTGATGGCGCCGTCCTGGAGCAGTAGGAAGGCGGGGAAGCCGCCGACGCCGAAGGACTCCTGGATCGGACCGCGGTCGGTCTCGACGACGACCGTCGCGACCGGGCGCAGCAGCTCCACGGTGTCCGCCGCGTCCTCCGGCGCGCCGACGACCACCGCGAGGACGGCGTCGGGGCCGGCGGTCCTCGCGGCGGCGTACTCGACGAAGCCCGGCAGCCGCTCCTTGCACGGAGCACAGGTGATCGAGAAGAACCCGACGAGCGGCCGGGGGCCTAGCGTGTCGAGGGAGACGGGCCGGCCGTCGACACTCTCCGCGAGGAAGTCACGGACCCGGGAGCCGGCGGGCAGCGTGACGGAGTCGGATCCGTCGCGTGAGGCGTCGCGCAGGTTCGCGAGTTCGGTGGTGTGCTCACGCAGCCGGCGGACGAGGCCGAAGGTGAGCAGGAGGTTGGCGGCGGCCAGCAACCCGACCAGGGCTGTGGCGACGGCCGTGTACGTCATCGAGTCTCCAAACGATGTGAGCGGTACAGCGGGTCGTAGAGGTGCCGCTGTCAGGGTGAACCCGTGACAGCGGCGGATCTCAGACGGTGGTCAGCAGCCCAGGCCGACGTACTTGCACTTCGTGACGTAGTACTTGCAATCGGCGGTGATGCAGCCCGCCTTGGCATACATGTGGGCGCCCGAGCAGTAACAGAAGATGTCGTAGGGGTCGCACCTGGGGGTACAGGCCGCGCTGGCCTCCGCCTTGGGGGCCACCAGCGCGGCGAGCCGGTCGGCGAGGGCGGTGATCGTACGTGTCATGGAATCCTCCTACAGGCGACGCAAGGACGTGTACGTCTCGCACATTCAAGAACCGCGCCGATCGGATGAACAGGACGACGGACCGGACGTTGCTCCGGACGAGGGGCATGCTGATCGGCCAAGGCGGTTGCGGCGAAGTGACCTGATCCAATGCCCGTATCCGGCCGGCCATGCCGAGGCGCGTCACACGCCAGGTGCGCGTCAGGGCTGGTCGTGTCGACGGCGCGTGCCGTCTGGTGCGCCCTGGGAACGCGGAGGATCCGTGGCGGGGGACCGCGATCCCGTCGCCTCAGCGGCGGCGGGCGTCCCAGCGAACAGGTCGACGAGATCGTCCAGCATCGTGATGAAGAGTCCCGCCACCGCACCGGCGATCAGGCAGATGATCGTCCACGCCGCGGCGGGCAGGACGTCCGGCGCCGTGAATCCGGCGAGCGCGCCGACGCCGAGCAGCACGTTTCTGACCGCATGACGCGGAGCGAGCGGGGTGGAGGACTCGCCGAAGCAGCGGCACGGCTGGGCGTCCCCGCGCAGCAGGACCACCACCACACCGGCGGTCAGCACCATGAGCAACGCCGCGGCGGCGGCGAATCCGGCGTCTCTGGTGACCGGGACGGCGAGAAGCGCTCCGGTGACCGCTTCGCCGACGGCGATGGCGAGCGCCACCGGTCGTACGTGGCGATCCCGGACCAGCCGCATCGTGCTCAGCGAGATCGCGAAGGCGCGCAGCCTTGCCCGGCTCCGTAGTTTGCTCCCCGCTGATACGAGGAAGACGACCGTGAGCATCCCCTGGCACAGCAGAGCGATGTAGGTCATCACAGGCCCACGGTCGCGTGGAGGATGCGCGTCTGGGAGCGGGCGCCACTCGCGCCGCGGGGCGGGGCGAATGGGCCTGGGTACGTACGGTGGCGGCGGGCCCCCGTCGGAAGCGGGGCCGTCCCGCGCCGGCTCCGCGTCCGGTGACGATGGCCTGACGCTCGGTTGAACACGTGGGTCATGGTTCTCCTGTCCAGCCGAAGTCAATATAGAGCTGGCCTAAACGGATATATCGGATCGGCGTCGTTATGCCAGGACATTGGACCCGACGTTCGACAGGACGGATGATTTATACGATCATGAGAGAGCTTAACGATAACGAGACATTCGCGGCTCTGCTGAAACACCACCGGCTTCGGCGTCGGCTCACTCAAGAGGCGCTGGCCGAACTGGCGGAGATCAGCGCGCGCTCCATCGGCGATATAGAGCGCGGCCGGGGTCGCACTCCGCGGTCGCACACCGTCGATCGGCTCGCACTCGCCCTGAATCTCACGAACAGCGAACGCGAGGAGTTCGTCCAGGTCGCACGCGCGCTTTCCTGGGCCGGCCGCGCGGGCGCGTCAGACCGGATCAGCCCTTCCACCCGGATGACCCAGCCGGGCCGGGACGAGCATTCCGGTGACGACCGGCCGGCCGGTCGTCACGACGTGGGGCGGCAGCCGTTGCGCAACCTGCCTGCGGACCTTCCTGACTTCGTGGGGCGCGACTGCGAGATCGCGAAGATGTGCGCGGTGCTCGGTACAGAGTCCCAAGGCGGCAGGCTGGTGGCAGTGTCCGGCCCTCCGGGGGCCGGGAAGACGGCGCTGGCGGTGCACGCCGCCCACCGGCTCGCTCCGCTGTTCCCGGACGGCCAGCTGTTCGCGCGGCTCGGTGATGGGTCACGTGAGCCGGCGGGTGCGGGGGAGGTGCTGGACAAGCTGCTGCGCGCCCTCGGTTTGGACGGGGCGGCGCTGCCGGCCGCGGTCGACGAGCGAGCGGGTCTGCTGCGGGCACGACTCGCCGAACGGCGGATCTTACTCGTGATCGACGATGCCACCGGTCACGGCGACGTCGAGCCGCTCCTGCCTGCGGCAGGTTGCGCGATGGTGGTCACGAGCCGTGTCCCGCTGACGGGGCTTCCCGGTGTGACCGCCGTCGACCTGTCCCCCTTGCCGACGGAGGCGGCGGTGGACCTCCTCGGTCGTGTGGCCGGCGACCGGCGGGTGCAGGCCGAGCCCGACGCCGCCGAAGAGCTCGTCTCCATGTGCGGGGGGCTGCCCCTCGCCGTCAGGATCGCCGCGGCACGGCTGGCCGCGCGGCCGACCTGGATGGTGGCGACGCTGACCGCGAAGCTGGCCGACGAGCGAGTCCGGCTCGATGAGCTGCGCCACGGCGACCTCGCGGTGCGCCCAGGACTCCACCTCGCCTTCCAAGAACTCTCGCCCAACGCCGCGCGGGCGTTCGCGCTGCTCGGTGAGCTGAACGTCCACTCATTCCCTGAATGGGCGGTGGCCATGCTGCTCGATACCCCTTCCGTAGCGGGAGGCGGTGCGCTTGAGGAACTGCTCGACGCGCGGCTGGCGGACGCCGTCGGCCCCGACCCGGCCGGCCAGCCACGTTATCGGTTTCACGACCTGACCAAGCTGTACGCGCGCGAGTGCAGGCGGGCCCGGATCGGGGAATCGGACTGGCGGGCCGCGCTCGCCCGGGCCGCCGGCGGGTGGCTGGCCCTCGCCCGGCACGCTCAAGACCGACTGCGCTGCGAACGGTTCCATCTCGACGACCGGAGCCATCCCGCCTTCTTGGACGACGCGAACGCGTTCGCCGTCGCGGCCGGGCATCCGATCGAGTGGTTCGAGGCCGAGCGGGAGACGCTGGGTGCGCTGGTACGGGCATGCGCCGAGGCGGGGCTGACCGGGACGGCATGGAGCCTCGCCGCGTGCGCCGCCGACTTCTACGAGCTGAGGGCCTACTACGACGACTGGCACAGGGCCACGGAGATCGCGCTGGAGGCGTGCCGCCGCGGCGGAGACCGGGCGGGCGAGGCGGCGATGCTGCGGAGCCTCGGTAGCTGTCTCGTGGAACTCGACGAGCAGGAGGCGGCGGTGTCGACACTGCGGGCGGCCCGGGAACTGGCCGAAGAGCTCGCGGATCCGGCCGGTGCCGCCATGGCGCGCAAGGACCTCGGTTTCGTCCTCAGCCTGAGCGGCCGCCTCGACGAGGCGCAGGCCGCACTGCGCGGCGCGGCCGAGGAGCTCGGTGACGTCGGAAGGCACGCGACGAGGGCGATCGCGCTCACCAGCCTCGGGTTCGTGTTGCGGCAGCGCGGCGACACCGCCCAAGCCGTCGAAGTGATACAGACCGCTCTGGCCGGGGCCCGCGCCTGCGGCGATCGGTTCGCCCAGGCCTACGCCCTGCGAGGACTGTCAGGTGCGCTCAGCGCCGACGGCCGGACCGCGCAGGCCGCGGAGGCCGCACGGCGGGCTGCCGCGTTGTTCACGCGGGTCGGCGATCCCATCGGCGTGGCCCAGAGCCTGCGGGCCCTCGGCGAGGCGCTCGCGCATGAGGATCATCGGTCGGGTGAGGCCGAGGAGGCGCTCACCGCCGCGGCGGCTGTGTTCCAGGAAAGCGGGCACAGCTGGGGTCTCGTCCTCACCGAGCTGAGTCTCGGTGAGATGCAGGCCAGACAGGGCGTCCCCGAGGCCGTCGGGCGTCTCCGCCAATGCCTGCAGTTCTGGACGGATAAGCGCGTTCCGGCGCTGCGGGTGCGTACGCTGCTCGCTCTCGCCTCCGCCGCAGAGCGGGCGGGCGATCCGGCGGCGCGGGATCTCCTCGTCGAGGTGTTCGGGCTCTACCGTGAGGTGGGCTCCCCGGCCGCAGCGGAACTCGCGAGAAGGCTCGGGCTTCCCGAGGACGCCCTCCCGCCGGGAAAGGATGCCGGCTCGCCGGATGTGAGGCCGCCGCGCCGTCCCGCCGATGCGCGGACGGTGTGAGCGGAGCGGGCCGGCGGTAGACCTGCTTAAATCGCAAGGTTAGGCTCGGCCGGGATGAACCTCGCACATTTCACCCCCGGCGCGGGTCGTCTCGCCCCCCGGGCGGCCCTGCGCAGCGACGCTCCATCTCTCGGCCTCAACGGCGTCTGGCGGTTTCGCCTCTCGCCGGCCGCGCACGTCCCCGAGGACTTCGCCGAACCCGGCTACGACGACTCGGCCTGGCACGATCTGCCGGTGCCGTCGCACTGGCCGCTGCACGGGCACGGCGCCCCCGCCTACACGAACGTCTCCTATCCCTTCCCGCTCGACCCGCCGCACGTGCCGGACGACAACCCGACCGGCGACTACCGGCGCGCCTTCGACCTGCCCCACGGCTGGAGCGGCGGCCGGCTGCGCTTCGAGGGCGTCGACTCCTGCGCCCGGGTCTGGCTCAACGGCCACGAGCTGGGCTTCTCCACCGGCAGCCGGCTGCCCGTCGAGTTCGACGCGGGCCCCTTCCTGGTGCCGGGACGCAACGTGCTGGCCGTGCGCGTCCACCAGTGGTCGGCCGCGAGCTACCTGGAAGACCAGGACATGTGGTGGTTACCGGGCATCTTCCGCGACGTGACGCTGACCCGCTCGGCCGCCGACGTCTTCGTCCGCGCCTCCTGCACCGGCGGCCGCGGCACGCTCTCCTTCGACGGCTCCGGCCGGCTGAGCGTCCCCGAGCTCGGCGTCACAGACCTCCCGGCCGGCGCCGAGATCACACTCGACGTCGAGCCGTGGACGGCCGAGACGCCCCGCCTCTACGACGCGGTGGTGACCCTCCCCGACGAGTCCGTACGGCTGCGCGTCGGCTTCCGCACCGTCTCCATCGAGGACGGCGTCCTGCTGGCCAATGGGCGTCCTCTGCTGCTCAAGGGCGTCAACCGGCACGAGTTCCACCCCGAGCACGGCCGCGCGGTGCCGTACGAGACCATGCGCGAGGACGTGCTGCTGATGAAGCGGCACAACGTCAACGCGGTCAGGACCAGCCACTACCCGCCGCACCCCGCCTTCCTCGACCTCTGCGACGAACTCGGCCTGTGGGTGATCGACGAGTGCGACCTGGAGACGCACGGCTTCGGCCAGGTCGGCTGGCGCGGCAACCCCGCCGACGACCCGCGCTGGGCCGAGGCGTGCCTCGACCGGATGCGCCGGATGGTCGAACGGGACAAGAACCATCCCAGCGTGATCATGTGGTCGCTCGGCAACGAGGCCGGCGTGGGCCGCAACCTCGCCGCCATGGCCGCCTGGACCCGCGAGCGCGACCCGTCGCGGCCGATCCACTACGAGGGCGACCGGTCCTGCGCCGACACCGACGTCTATTCGCGGATGTACGCCACCCACGCCGAGGTCGAGGCCATCGGGCGCGGCGCCGAGGAGCCGCTCGCCGACCCCGCCCTCGACGCGCGGCGCCGCGCGATGCCGTTCCTGCAGTGCGAGTACGCCCACGCCATGGGCAACGGGCCCGGCGGCCTGGCCGAGTACCAGGAGCTGTTCGAACGCCATCCGAGGCTGGCCGGCGGGTTCGTCTGGGAGTGGATCGACCACGGCCTGGCGCACCCGGACCTGGAGTACGCCTACGGCGGCGACTACGGCGAGCCGCTGCACGACTCGAACTTCGTGGTCGACGGGCTGGTCCTGCCCGACCGGACACCGTCGCCCGGGCTGCTCGACCTCAAGAAGGTGTTCGAGCCGGTCCGGTTCGAGTTCACCGGCGACGCGGTGCGGATCGTCAACCGGTATGGGTTCCGGGACCTTTCATCCCTGGCCTTCCTCGGCGTGGTCGAGGTGGACGGGGTGCCGGTCAGCGAGTTCACGTTCGACGTGCCGGCCACCGGAGGCGAGGCCGGACTGCCCGCCCTGCCCGGCGGGAACGACGGAGAGCTCTGGCTGACCGTCCGCGCCGTGCTGGCGGCCGACGAACCCTGGGCCGAGGCGGGCCACGAGGTGGCCTGGGCCCAGTCCCGCCTGTCGCCTCCCGCCCCCGCGCCGACGTCGGGCGGAGCGGCCACCGCGCCGGGAACCCCGGCCCCGCCCCCGGTCGTGGGGGCCGGAGGGCCGGGTGTCGTCGCGGGGGAGGTGATCGTCGGTGGCGGGCACTTCGACCCCGTCACCGGGCGGCTGGTGCGGCTGTTCGGCATCGAGGCCGAGGGACCGCGGCTGGAGCTGTGGCGGGCGCCGATCGACAACGACCGCTATGGCGGACTCGTACGGACCTGGCGACGGCTCGGCCTGCACCGGCTCACCCACCGGGTGGACGCCGTCGAGACCGGTGACGGCCTGGTCGTGCGCGCCAGGGTCGCCCCCGCCGCCACCGACCTCGGCCTGCGCGTCGTCTACCGGTGGACCGAGGTGAACGACGGGCTCGGACTGACCGTGCACATCGTGCCCGAGGGGGAGTGGACCGAGCCCGTCCCAAGGCTCGGCGTCGTCATGGCGCTGCCCGCCTCCTTCGACCGGGTCACCTGGTTCGGACGGGGCCCCGGCGAGGCGTACCCCGACACCGGCCTGGCCGCCAGGGTCGGCAGGTGGTCCTCCACCGTCGAGGAACTGCAGACGCCGTACGTCTACCCCCAGGAGAACGGGCACCGGGCCGACGTCCGCTGGGCCGAGCTGACCGGCCCTGGCCAGGGGCTTCGGGTCACCGGCGACCCGGTGTTCGGGCTGACCGCCCGGCGCTGGAGCACGGCCGACCTCGAACGCGCCCGCCACCGTCCCGACCTGGTGCCGGGTGAGCGCGTACACGTCAACCTGGACCTCGCCCAGCAGGGCGCCGGGACCGCGAGCTGCGGCCCCGGCACCCTGCCCGGGTACGACCTCCAGGCCAGGGAGACGACCTTCCGCCTCCGCTTCAGCCCGGCCTGACCTCCCCGATGGTCAGTCGGGGACGGTGAGGACGGTGCCCGCGCCGACGGTCAGACCGCCCTCGCGGATCGCGAAGCCGAGCCCTGCCTCGACCGCGACGGCCTTGCCCAGCTCGACCGTCACCTCGACCGTGTCACCCGGCTGGGCGGGCCCGTCCAGGATCAGCTGCCCCGGCACGTCGGTGGTCCGCAGGTAGAACTGCGGCCGGTATCCCGGCGCGACCGGCCGCCGCCGCCCGCCCTCCTCCGGCGTGAGGAGGTAGAGCCTGGCGGTGAACGTCCGGCGAGCCCGCTGACTGCCGGGCGCCGCCAGCACCATGCCGCGACGCACCTGCTCGCGGCGGACACCGCGCAGCAGGACCGCGGCGTTGTCGCCCGCCTCGCCCCGCTCCATCGTCTTGCCGAACGTCTCCACCCCGGTCACCACCGCGGTGAACCCGTCGCCGAACCCGACGACCTCCACCTGGTCTCCGACGCGGACCGTGCCGCGTTCGATGGCCCCGGTGACGACCGTGCCCCGGCCGGTGACCGTGAGCACGTTCTCGACGGGCATCAGGAACGGCGCGTCCACGTACCGGACCGGCACGGGGATGCGCTCGTCGACCGCCCGCAGCAGGGCGTCGATCGACGCCGTCCACTCCGGGTCGCCCGCGAGGGCGCGCAGCCCGGACACCCGGACCATCGCGACGTCGTCGTAGCCGTGCTCGGCGAGCAACTCCTGCAGCTCCAGCTCGACCAGGTCGGTCAGCTCCGGGTCGGCGCCGTCGGCCTTGTTGACCGCGACGACCAGGTGCTCGACGCCGACCCGCCTGGCGAGCAGCACGTGCTCCCGGGTCTGCGGCATGATGCCGTCCTGCGCGGACACGACGAGGATGGCCCCGTCGAGCTGCGCCGCCCCCGTGATCATGTTCTTCACGTAGTCGGCGTGGCCCGGCATGTCCACGTGGGCGTAGTGCCGGCCGGCGGTCTCGTACTCGACGTGCGAGATGTTGATCGTGATGCCCCTGGAGTGCTCCTCCGGGGTGCGGTCGATCCGCTCGAACGGCGTGTAGGTCGCCTGCCCGCGCTCCGCGAGCACCTTCGTGATCGCGGCGGTCAGCGTGGTCTTGCCGTGGTCGACGTGGCCCATCGTGCCGATGTTGAGGTGCGGCTTGTTGCGTGCGTAGGCCTGCTTGGCCATGGTCTCTTTCCTTCGAAGCCTGGATCCGTGGTGACCCGTCAGGGTCGGCTACCTCCCCCCGCCGGGTCACACTCAGGACTTACGGGAAGAGGTCAGCGCTCCAGGCCGTCGAAGGCACGCTCGAACGCGCCCGCGCGTGCGGGCGCCGAGAGCTGAGCGTGCCGGAACATGATGACCATGATGTGGCTCTCAGCACCGGGTGGCAACGGATTATTCCGGCAATATGTGTGAATTGCCGACCGCAACGAGAGGACCATCGCGTGGCTGGAACAACGGGCCGCCGGCTCGCCGAGCTGATCGCCGAGTACGAGGTGCCGGGCGCGGCCCTCGCCTACCTGCACGACGGAAAGGTGCACGAGTTCGCCGCCGGGGTGCTCAACAAGGCCACCGGCGTGGAGGTCACCCCCGACTCCCTCTTCCAGATCGGCTCGGTCACCAAGGTGTGGACCGCCACCATGCTCATGCAACTGGCCGAGCGGGGCGGCCCGTCCCTGGACACCCCGGTGCGGGAGGTGCTGCCCGAGTTCAGGGTGGCGGACCCCGAGGTGACCGAGGCCGTCACGATCCGGCACCTGCTGACCCACACCAGTGGCATCGACGGCGACCTGTTCCTCGACACGGGACGCGGCGACGACTGCGTGAGCAGGTACGTCGCGGCCTGCGCCGACCTGACGCAGAACCACCCCCTGGGCGCGACCCAGTCCTACTGCAACTCGGGCTACGTGATCGCCGGCCGCATCCTGGAACGGCTCGACGGCAAGCGCTGGGACGACGTGTTACGCGAGCGGATCATCGAGCCGCTCGGCCTCACCCACACCTGGACCCTGCCCGAGGACGTGCTGCGCTTCCGCCCGGCCATGGGTCACCTGGACGGCGAGCCCGCCCCCATGTGGGGCCTCATGCGCTCGGCCGGGCCCGCGGGGCTGATCTGCGCCCGGCCCGCCGACGTGGTCGCCTTCGCCCGGGCCCACCTCGACGGCGGCCTGCTCGACGATCCCCGCGCCCTGTGGGAGCCGCAGGTCGACATCCCCAATCCCCACACACTCGGCCGCCAGTGGGGCATCGGCTGGATCCTCGACGAGTGGGACGGCCACCGCGTCATCTCCCACGGCGGCAACACCATCGGCCAGCACGCCATGCTCTGGATCGTCCCCGGCACCGGCACGATCGCCTGCGTGACGGCCAACGGCGGCCACAGCGCCGCGTTCACCCGCGCCCTGGTCACCGAGCTGTTCGCCGAGCTCGACGGCCTGACCGTGCCGCCCGCGCTCGGCCCGCCCGCGACTCCCGTCGAGGCCGACGCCGCCAGGTACGAGGGCCGTTACGAACGGGTCGGCACCCGCCTGACGTTCACCGGGCGCGACGGCGGGCTCCGGCTGCGCATGGAGAACACGGGCCCGCTCGCCGCGCTGAAGCCGCCACAGGAGGCAGACCTCGTCCCCGTCGACGAGACGACCTTCGTCGGACGCCTGCCCGGCGACCCCGCCTGGACCCCGGTCGTGTTCTACGAGCTGCCCGACGGCTCCCCGTACGTGCACCTGGGCGCCCGCGCCACGCCCAGAACCGGCTGAGCGCCGCGGCGGCGGCCGGCTAGAGCGGGATCCACTCGGTGGAGGTGGTGACCTCGTCGAGCACGGCCGGGATCGGTTCCACGCCGAGCCCCGGCCCCGACGGCACCGCCAGGTGGCCGTCGGACAGCTCGAATGGCTCGGTGATGTCGGTCGCGTAGTAGCGGCGCGAGCCGGAGGTGTCGCCGGGCAGCGTGAAGCCGGGCAGCGCGGCGAGTGCCACGTTCGCGGCGCGGCCGAGCCCGGTCTCGAGCATGCCGCCGCACCAGACGGCGATCCCGTTGGCCCGGCACAGGTCGTGGATGCGGCGCGCCTCCAGGTAGCCGCCGATGCGGCCCGGCTTGATGTTGATGATGGAGCAGGAGCCGAGCGCGATCGCGGCCGCCGCGTGCTCGGCGGACTCGATCGACTCGTCCAGGCAGATCGGCGTGCGCAGCTGCCCGGCCAGCCGGGCGTGCTGCACGAAGTCGTCGTTGGCCAGCGGCTGCTCGATCAGCAGCAGCCCGAACTCGTCCAGCCTGGCCAGGTGCCGCGCGTCCACCAGCGTGTAGGCGGCGTTGGCGTCGACCTGGAGCAGGATGTCGTCGCCGAACCGCTCGCGCACCGCCCGCACCGGCTCGACGTCCCAGCCCGGCTCGATCTTCAGCTTGATCCGCACGTAGCCCTCGTCCAGGTAGCCGCCGACGGCGTCGAGCAGCCGCGGGATCGAGTCCATGATGCCCACCGACACGCCGCACGGCACCCGGTCGCGCGTCGCGCCCAGGAACCGGCCGAACGACTCGCCGGCGGCGCGGAGCTGCGCGTCCAGCACGGCCATCTCCACCGCCGCCTTGGCCATGCGGTGGCCCTTGACCGGCTCCAGCGCGCGGCCCACAGCATTGGCGTCCAGGTCGCCCGGCAGCGCCGGCAGCAGGAAGCGCCGGATCACCTCGGCCGCGCCGTCCACGTACTCGGAGGAGTAGAGCGGCTCCGACATCGCCACGCACTCGCCCCAGCCCTCGGCCTCGGGCGTGACGACCCGGACCAGCAGCACGTCGCGGGCCGTCTCGGTGCCGAACGAGGTGCGGAACGGCGCCACCAGAGGCATCGCGATCCGCCGCAGCTCAACTCCAGTGATCTTCATGCTCTCTCCAGTGCGTAGTAGGACTCGTGCCCGGGCCGCTGGTGTCACGGCGACCGTACGCCACGGTACGGCGGGCGGGATTCGTGCGGGGTCACCAAGACGGCCCCCCGGATTGGTGGCGCTCGACGGCCGGGTCAGGAACGAGGGCGCGGCGGATCTCCAGCACGTACGGCACCGGCCGCCCGGCGAGCGCCGGCCCCGCCGCCCGTGGCCGATCCGCGACCTGCGGCATGACCATCCGTTGACCGTTTCGATCACACACGGTGACGATTATTTGACCAGGTGAGGAACGGTATGGCGGGCCAGTGGGCGCTGTTTCGTCGCTCTGCGTGTGTGAGGCGAAGCGCTCAGGGTAGCGCGGTGGCGTAAGCCTCGAAGGAGGAGAACGTGGATATCAACATTGGCCAAGGCCTCACGGATGTCTGGCGGCAGATCGCCACGTTCGTCCCGAGGCTGATCGCCTTCATCGTCATACTCATCATCGGCTGGCTCATCGCCAAGGCGCTGGGCAAGATCGCCGAGAAGATCCTGGAGAAGGTGGGCTTCGAACGGGCGGTGGAGCGCAGCGGCGTGAGCCGCGCGCTGGCACGCGGCAACTACACCGCCAGCGGCCTGGTCGGCAAAGTGGTCTTCTATGCCATTCTGCTGGTCACCCTGCAGATGGCGTTCAGCGTCTTCGGACCCAACCCGATTTCGGCGCTGCTGAACGCCGTGGTCGGCTGGCTGCCGGCGGCGGTCGTGGCCATCATCATCGTGGTGATCGCCGGCGCGATCGCCAGCGCCGTCAAGGACATCATCTCCGGCGCGCTGGGGGGCCTGTCCTATGGCTCCTTGCTCGGGACGGCCGCCGCGGTGTTCATCTGGGCACTGGGCATCATCGCCGCTCTCAACCAGATCGGCGTGGCCACCACCGTCACGACGCCGGTGCTGATCACCGTGCTCGCCACGATCGGAGCCATCGCCGCGATCGGCTTCGGCGGCGGCCTGGTGCGGCCCATGCAGCAGCGCTGGGAACGCTGGCTGGGCAACATCGAGCAGCAGGTCCCACAGGCCAGGGCCCATGCCGAGGCCTACCAGAGAGGACGTCAGGACGCCCGGCGGATGGCGCCGGCCGGTGAGCCGGCCGCACCCGTCCACGGCGAGCCGGGCGCACCCGTCCATGGCGAGCCGGGCGGTACGCCCCCTCGCACCGATCCGGGAGGCACGGCCGGCCGGGACCGCCCGGACTTCTGAGTCGCCTGACAGTGACCGGGACCCACCGGTCCCGGTCACTTCCTTGTCATCCGTTGCCTGCCCGGAACGCCGCCCGGAACGCCGCCCGGGGTGCCGAGCCAGGAGAGCCGGGCCGGAGGTGCCGGGCCGGGGGGCCGGATCAGGCGGGCGATTCGTCGGCCAGCAGGCCCAGCTCCCGAGCCAGCCAGCAGATGGCGGTCAGTCGCACGGCGGCGACGTCGTGCTCGCCGCCGGGCGTCCAGCCCAGGTGCCGCAACTCGTCCGCGAACCCCAGCAGGTAGTCGCCGAGCGTCTCGCGGTCAAGCGAGATCGTGTCCCGGAGCGCCGCGGCATGTTGATCCACCGCCGCCACCAGACCGGGCTCGGCGGCCATCCGGTCCAGTTGGGCGTGACCCATCGAGTTCATCAGCCACCGCAAGGGCGAAGCCGCCCATCCATCCTCGAACAACACCAAATAACCTTAATGTCCAGTTAAAGATGCTTCGCCCCATGCTGGGCGAAGCGCCATCCGCCCCGACGAGTGCTCCGCGACCCGCGCCCGGCCCTCAGCGGTCGAGGACGTGCAGGGTGCGCGAGGAGGTGGTGAGCACGACGGGACCCTCGGGGGCGCAGACGACCATGTCGGCCAGCCGGGCCCCGAACAGGTCGGGCACGTAGATGGCCGGTTCCAGGCAGAGCGTCATCCCGGGCTCCAGGACCGTGGCGTCGCCCGGCCGCAGCCACGGGCCCTCGTCGTGGCCCAGGCCGATGCCCTTGCCGGAGCGGTCCGGGGCGAAGGACCCGTAGCCGCTGCCGTCGATCACGTCGACGACCACGGCGGCCACCTCGCCGGCCGTGGGCCTCGGCCCCGCCGCCCGCAGGGCCGCGGCGTGGGCGGCGAGCACGACCGAGTACATGGCCTCGTAGTCCTCCGGTGGCTCGGCGACGGCGAAGACGCGTCCCACCTCCGCGCAGTAGCCGTCCCACCGGCCGCAGAGCGAGACCAGCAGCGCGTCACCCGGGTTGATCACCCGTTCGCCCGGCGGGTGGTCCGGACGGGCGGTGTGCTCGCCCGCCGCGACCCGCAAGGACAGCACCTCCTCGCAGCCCGTCTCCAGCGCCAGCATGCGCAGCCGGGTCGCCATCGCCCGCTCGGTCGCGCCGAACCAGGCCAGCTCCCGCACCTTCCCGAGGACCGCCTCCGCCGCCGCGGCCGCCCGCCCGACGGCCTCGATCTCCGATGGGTCCTTGCGCAGCCGCAGCGGTGCCAGCACCCCCGTGGCCGGCACCAGCTCGGCCTCGATCGCCAGGGCGAACAGCTCGCGGGCACGCATCTCCGGATCCACTCCCACCCGCCGCGCCCCCGTGGGGAGGAGGCGTCCCGGATCGGGGGTCTCGGCTAGGGCGTCCGCGGTGACCACCAGGTACGGGCCGTCCCGCCCGCCCAGGAACCGGAAATCGGGTGAGGGACGCAGCACCAGCGCGTCGAGACCGGCCTCGGCCATGGCCGCCCGCACGGCGGCCACCCGCGACCCCGTCGTCATGTCAGCCGTTTCATGTCGGTTGGATCATTCCAGACGTGTCATCTCAACCCCGTCATTTCGGCTCGTGCAGCCAGCAGGCGACCGGGCCGAAGCCGGGCTCCTCGGTCCGGCACACGTCCATGACGAGCGGGCAGCGCGGGTGGAACCGGCACCCTCCCGGCGGGTTCGCCGGATCGGGCACGTCCCCCGGCAGCTCGGCGGGCAGCACGCCCATCCCGTCGGGCCGGGGGATGGCCCCCAGCAGCGCCCGCGTGTACGGGTGCCGGGGGTCGGCCCACACCTTCGCCGTGTCGCCCACCTCGACGATCTTGCCGAGGTACATGACGGCGATCCGGTCGGCGATCAGCCGCACCACCGACAGGTCGTGGCTGATGAACAGCAGGCCCGCGCCCGCGTCCACCGCCAGGTCCCGCATCAGGGTGGCGACCTGCGCCTGGGCCGAGGCGTCCAGCGCGGAGATGGGCTCGTCGCCGATCAGCATCCGCGGCCTGGCCGCCAGCGCCCGGGCGATCGCGACGCGCTGCCGCTGCCCGCCGGAGAACTCGTGCGGGTGCCGTCCGGCGAAGTCACGCGGCAGGCCCACCCGTTCCAGCAGGTCGGCGGGGGTGGCGGCGGTGTCGCGCGCGGTCCGCAGCCCGTCGGCGATCTGGTCGCCCACGCGGCGGCGCGGGTTCAGCGACGCGTACGGGTCCTGGAACACCATCTGGATGCCCGTCTCCCGCCTGCGCCGCAGGCCCAGCGGGGCGACCGGCCGGCCCTCGAAGGTGATGGAGCCCTCGGTGACCGGGTTCAGCCCGCAGGCCGCGCGGGCCAGCGTCGACTTGCCGCAGCCCGACTCGCCGACCAGGCCGACGACCTCGCCCGGGCTGACGGTCAGGCTCGCCCCCGCCACCGCCCGCACGACCGGGCGGCCGGGGGAGCGGTGCTCCACGACCAGGTCCCTGATGTCCAGCGTCATGAGGTCTCTCCCGGCGGCGAATCAGGTGACGAGCCAGACGGCTCAGGTGACGAGTCGGGCGACTCGGGCGACTCGGGCGACGAGTCGGGCAGCGCGTCCAGCAGCGCGCGGGTGTAGGGGTGCTCAGGCTCGCGCAGCACCCGGCCGCGTGGCCCGGTCTCGACGACCAGGCCCTCCCGCATCACGCTCACCTCGTCGGCGATCGCCGACATCACGCCCAGGTCGTGGGTGACGAGCAGCACCGCCAGCCCGAGCTCGTCGCACAGGCCGCGCAGCAGCCGCAGCACGCCCGCCTGCACGGTCACGTCCAGCGCGGTCGTCGGCTCGTCGGCGATCAGCACCTTGGGCGAGCAGGCCAGCGCGATCGCGATCGCGATGCGCTGGCGCATGCCGCCGGAGAACTGGTGCGGGAACCGCCCGTAGGCATCCTCGGCGCCCGGGATGCGCACCTTGCCGAGCAGTTCGACCGCCCTGGCCTTCGCCTCCGCCTTGCCCACGCCGAGGTGGTGACGCATGTGCTCCGTCAGCTGTCTGCCGACCGTGAGCATCGGGTGCAGGCTGGTCGCCGGGTCCTGGAAGACCATGGCCACCTCACCGCCGCGTACCCGGTTGAGCTCCTTGGGCGGCAGCGTCAGCAGATCGCGGTCGCCGAGCGCGATGCGGCCGCCGGCCCGCGCGCCGTGCGGGAGCAGCCCGAGCACGGCCAGGCCGGTCATGGTCTTGCCCGACCCGCTCTCCCCGGCCAGGCCGTGCACCCGGCCCTCGGTCAGGGACAGGTCGACGCCGCGCAGGACCTCCCTGCCGCCGATCGACACCTTCAGCCCGCTGATGTCCAGCACGCTCCGGGAGGTCACAGTGCACGCTCCTTGATGGCACGGGCCGTACGCGGGTCCAGGGCGTCGCGCAGCGTGTCGCCGAGAAAGTTGAACGCCAGCACGACGGTCAGGATCGCCAGCCCGGGGAACGTCGCCACCCACCAGCTGTCGAACACCTCCACGCCGCCGGCCACCATCGCCCCCCACTCGGGGGAGGGCGGCTTGGCGCCGAGGCCGAGGAACGACAGGCCCGACAGCAGCAGCAGCGCGGTGCCGATGTCCAGCGTGGCCAGCACCAGCACCGGGCCGGTCACGTTCGGCAGCACGTCGACGCGGAGCGAGCGCCAGGCGGAGAAGCCCAGCAGCCGCCCGCTCAGCACGAACTCCCGCTCCCGTACGCCGAGCACCAGCCCCCGGGTGACCCGGGCGTAGGAGGGCCAGGCGACCACCAGTACGGCCAGCACCGCGTTGGTCAGGCTGGCGCCCAGGGCGGCGGCCACCACCATGGCCAGGATGACCGTGGGGAAGGCGAACACCAGGTCCGCCAGCCGCATGATCGACTCTCCCACCCATCTGCCGAAATATCCGGCGCAGGCGCCGAGCAGGCCGCCGACCAGCACCGACATCACGACCAGCAGCAACGTCAGCGGGATCGACACCCGCGCGCCGTACAGGACCCTGCTGAGCACGTCGCGGCCGAGCTGGTCGGTGCCGAACCAGTGACCGGGGCCCGGCGGAGCCAGCCGCGGCAGCTCCTGGGCCAGCGGGTCGTACGGCGCCAGCACCGGCGCGGCGACCGCGATGACCAGCCAGGCCACCGCGACCACGATGCCCACCACGGCCAGCGGCTGCCGCCACGCCTCCGGGAGCCGTCCGAGCAGCCCCTTGCGATCCCGTCTCACTGCAACCTCACGCGGGGATCGATGACGCCGTACAGGACGTCCACGATCAGGTTGATGACCAGGTACACCACTCCCACGACCAGGCCGACGCCCATGACGGCGGGCAGGTCGAGGGTGGTGGCGCTCTTGTAGGCGTACTGGCCGATGCCCGGCCAGGCGAAGATCGCCTCGACCAGCACCGTGCCGGACAGCAGGCTGCCGAAGGCCAGGCCCGCCACCGTGATGATCGGCACCAGCGCCGAGCGCAGCACGTAGCGGAACAGGATCACCCGGCCCGGCAGCCCCTTGGCCCGGGCGGCGCGCACGTAGTCCTGGCCCAGCACCTCCAGCACCGCCGAGCGGGTGAACCGGGTGAGCAGGCCGATCGTGTAGAGCGCCAGCACCAGGGCGGGCGTGACCAGGTGACCGGCCGCCGAGACGAAGATGTCCCACCGGCCCGCCAGCAGCGCGTCGATCGTCTGCAGCCCGGTCACCGGTGGCGCGCCGCCGAGCGCCGGGTCCACGCGCCCGCTGCCCGGCGTGATCTGCAGCCGGAAGAAGAAGACGTAGAACGCCACCAGCGCCAGCCAGAACGTCGGCACCGAGATGCCGATCAGGCTCAGCACCCGCAGCGCGTGGTCGGCGAACCGGTCCCGGCGCAGCGCCGCCACCACGCCGAACGCCACGCCGAGGATCAGCGAGACGACGATCGCCGCCCCGGCCAGCTCCAGGGTCGCCGGCACGAACTCGGCCAGGTCCGCACTGACCGGCCGGTGACTCTGCTGGCTGGTGCCCAGGTCGCCCTGGACGAGACCCTGCAGGTAGAGCCCGTACTGCTGCCAGAGGGGCTTGTCCAGCCCGTGCTCGGCCTTCCACTGGGCGACGATGGCCGGGTCGCCCAGCGCCCGCTGGCCCAGGTTGGCGGCCACCGGGTCGCCCGGCACCAGGTTCGTCAGCACGAACGTGACCAGCGTGATGCCCCAGGCCAGCAGGACGGCCGTGAGGATGCGCCGGATCAGGAACCGGGCGAACGGGTGCTTCCCGCCGCGCCGCCGTCCCCGGGCCGTGGCGGGCGGGGGATCGCCGGACGGGCGCGGCGGGGAGACCGCCGCGCCCGTGGCGTCGTCCATCTCGGACACGTCGCTGGTCCTACTTGGCGCCGAGGTCGGCGATGTCGACCGTCCACACCGGGTGGTACTCGACGTCCGTCACGGAGGCGGCCGTCACGATGTTCTGGCTCGGCTGGAAGAGCGGGATGAACGGGCCCGCGGCGTTGAGCTTGCGCTGCATGTCGGCGTAGGCCTCCTTGCGCGCGTCGTCGCCCACCGCGGCCGCCGCCTTCTCCGCGGACTCCTCGATCGTCTTGTCCGAACCGGCCTTCCAGCCGGCCCGCTCGCCGACCGTCTTGCCGGGCGTGAAGACGAGGTAGTCGCTCGGGTCCGGGTAGTCCGGGCCCCAGTACCACAGGCCCATCTCCTCCTTGCCGTTGCGGTAGTTGTCCAGGGCGACGGACACCGGCGCCGGCGCCAGGTCCACCGTGATGCCGACCTCCTTGAGGTTGGCCTGGACCCGCTCGGCCAGCGGCTGGAAGGACAGGCCGTTGACGGTCAGCTCGGACGGGAACTCCAGCTTGACCGTCGGGTTGGACAGCCCGCTGGCCGCCAGGGCCGCCTTGGCGCCCTCGACGTCACGCTTCGGCGCCTCGCCCGCGGGCAGCGCGCCCAGCAGCTGCGACGGGATCACACCGGGAGCCAGCGTGGCGCCCTCGCCGGCCAGCTCCAGCAGACCGGCGTAGTCGACGCCCTTGCGCACCGCCTCGACGAACTTCGGGTTGGGCGTGGTCTTGCTGACGCCGGAGTTCTGGTTGGCCAGCAGGAAGATGACGTTGGCCGAGGCCGTCTTCTTGACCTGCAGGGTCGACGGAATGCCGGTCACCTGGTCGCCGGACAGGTTGAGCGCCACCTGGCTGTCGCCGCGCTGCACGTTCAGCTTCTGCGTGGCCGCCTCGACGTTGCGGATCACGACCTTGTCGTAAGTGGGCTTGGTCCCGTGATACTTCGGGTTCGCCTTGAGCACGACCTGGCTGCTCACGTTGAACGACTCGATCGTGTACGGGCCGGAGCCCAGGGAGTTGGCGTTCAGGTACTGCTCGGCCTTGTCCTGCGCGTCCGCGGTCGCGCCGTTGGCCTGGGCGACCTTGCTGTTGAGGATGCCGAGCGCGGGGTTCGGCAGGATGTACGGCAGGGCCGGGTTCGCCGCCTTCGACGTCAGGGTGACCGTCGTGTCGTCGGTCTTGGCCACCTCGACGCCGTCGAGCAGGAACGACGGGGTGCCCTTCATGTCGCGCACCCGGTTGAGCGAGAACACCACGTCGTCCGCGGTGATCGGGGAGCCGTCGGCGAACGTCGCGCCCTGCTTCAGCTTGAGCGTGACGACCTTGCCGTCCTCCGACAGCTCGTACGACTCGGCCAGGGCGGGCACCGGCTTGGTCACGTCGGCGCCTTCGAAGGTGAGCAAGGTCTCATAGGTGGCCTTGCCCACGATCAGGCCGGTGGGTTCGTACGTGCGGCCGGGGTCGGCCGTCTTGAGGTCGAAGGACGTGTCGATCACGAGCGTCTTCGCGCCGCTCTGGGCGGCAGGCGCCTGGGCGCCGCCGCTTCCGCAGGCGGCGAGGGCGAGTGCACCGGCGAGCAACACAGCCGCCGTCTGCGAGCGGGTCGCCATGAGTGTCCTCCAGATGGACGATTGGTCGGTATACGCCGAGGATTGTCCGGCAGATCGTCCAGGCATTGTCTGGTCGGCAAGACGTATATAAATGGGCAAGGGGTATCAATGAGTGAAAGTTCCAGAAATGCTGGCAGCGGTGGTGCTTCGTCTGGACGGATCGGCATCGGTCTCGAACTGGACGCCACCCATCTGAAGATCCTCGAGGTCCTGCGCGAGAACGGCAGGATCTCGGTGTCCGCGCTGGCCGAGCGGGTGGGCATCTCCCGGGCCAGTGCCTACACCCGGTTCGAGGCGCTGCGCGCGGACGGGGCGATCAAGCGGTTCACCGCCGAGATCGACCACGTCAGGACCGGTCTCGGCATCACCGCGCTGATCTTCGTGACCGTGCGCCAGCAGATGTGGAAGCAGTTCAGGGCCGAGCTGGCCAGGATGCCCGAGGTCGAGTACTGCGCGATCACCACCGGGCAGCACGACGCGATGATCCTGGTGCGGATGGCGGACGTGGCCGAGGTGCACGCCATGGTGACCGACCGGCTGGCCGGCATCCCCGCCGTGAAGGCGACGGAGACCGTGTTCATCCTGGACGAGGTGCTCAAGCGGCCGTACGTGCTGCCGAGTGACCGCGGCAAGCCGCGATCCGCCCGGCGAGGCGCGCAGGAGACCCAGGGTGACGTGCCGCTGGGCAAGATGCGCTTCGTCGGCGCCGCCGAGGGCCGCGCCGCCCTGCGGAGGGACGAGTGAGCGGGGCCCATCGGCCACCCGAGGACGAGTGAGCGGCGGCGGGGCTAGCCGCGTGGGGCGGCGGCCTCGGTGCACACGCTCACGTGCAATGTGTCGTCGCCCTTGAGCCGGAACTCCTCCACCAGCCGGAGCCTGCCGTCGGCCTCGGTCTCGATGCGGCTGGTGCCCTGGCCACCCGCCTTGCCGCCCGCCTTCAGCGCGTGCGCGTACGCGATCGAGACCACGTCACCATCCCTGGTGCCGACGAAGCGGCCGTGGATGACGGTGTCGCCGGTGTAGCTGCCCCAGACCACGCCGTCCGCCTCCTGGTAGCTGAACTCGGTGGGCCGCTCCGGGTCCACCGCGCTCGCCGTCGAGCTCACCATCACGAATCTGCGGCCGTTGAGAAGGTTCACGGGGAGTCATGGTGCTGGTATTTCCCGATCACGCCAGCACGGCTGGACGAATGGCGTGACCCGCTGACCCCGCCCGGACGATTCGTCCAGTCGTCCCGGCGCCGGACGGCGGCTCCCCGTCCAGTCGTCGGTCTCCACGCCCTCGGAAGTGGTCCTCCAAGCCCCCGGAAGTGGCTCGAAACCCGCGCCTTCGCGCTTGGCCGCTGTTTTACCCGCGTAGTGCCAACACTCCGGATGCGTACTGTGATAGTCAGGTGACGGTCAGTATTCGTACCCGGCTTTGGAGATCTTCATGATGGCGTACATATTCGCGGTCGCGGCGGCGGTCGGCGTGGTGGCGCTCGCCGCGCTGCTGTTCAGGTTGGCGGGCAAGGGCAGCGACGACCCCGAGCCCGGCGGGCCCTCGGCGGGCCACGCGGGCTCGATGCTGTCGGCGATGTTCCTCTTGGTCTTCGCCATCGCGATCATCGTTCCGTGGACCACCGCCGACGCCGCTAGGCAGAACACCCACGCCGAGAGCCAGGCGGCGATCGACGCCTACTGGTCGGCCACCGACCTGCCCGACCCCGACCTGGTCCGCGCGGGGCTGCGCGACTACGTCGCCTTCGTGGTCAGGGACGAATGGCCGGTCATGGGGCAGGGCCGGATGGACCCGGTGTCCACCGAGCGGCTCGAGGCGCTCCGCACCAGGGTCACCGCGATCGAGACGACCGACGCCGACGCCCTGAACGCCAAGGCCGAAGTGCTGGAGCACCTGGCCGCGCTGGCCGCCGCGCGCGCCCAGCGCACCGCCGACGCCGCCACCACCCCGCCGTCCGGGGTGCTGGTGCTGACCATCCTCACCGGCGTCGTGGTCATCGTGTTCCCGTTCCTCGCGGGCGCGCGTCCGCGCGGCGCCGCGATCCTCCCGCTGGTCGCGATGGCCGCCATGCTCGGCTTCGGCACCTACCTGACCGCGGACATCTCCCACGTCTTCGACGGACCGCTCGCGGTCGGGCCCGACGCCTTCCGGACCGCGCTCCAGCAGTTCGCCCGGATCTCCGGAGGCGTGTGACCGTGGGTGTCAGGCGCACGCCGCTGCTCCTCGCCGGCACCCTGCTCGTCCTGTGCGTGAGCGGCCCGGCCGCCGCCGACCCCGACGGCGGGCCGCCCTCCTCCGGTTTCCTCGGGGTGACGCTCTGCCTCGACCTGCCCCTGGTCAGCATCCATCTCGGAGCGTGCGGGGCGCCGCCGGAGATCGTGCCGCCGGTGATCGTGACCCCTACCCCAGCTCCGACGCCCACGCCGGCCCCCACGCGCAGCCCGACCCCCCGAGTCACTCCCACGCCCAGACCCACGCCCACGCGGGTCCCCACGCCGCGCGCGGTGCGGGCCGAGGTCCGGGTTCCGGCGCCGGTGCGCACCACCCGCTCTCCGAAGCCGACCCCGCAGCCCGTCCGGGTCGAGGCGGCACGGCCGCGCGTCGCGCCCGCCGAGCCCCCGCCTCAGCGCCGCAGCCCGTTGCGCACCGTGCTCCTCATGGTCGTGCTGACGACGGTGATCGCGTCCACCACGGCCATCGCCTTCGCCCGCTGACGTCGCCGCCAGGCCCTCGGCGGCACCATGTTCAGGCCATATCGCCAAAGATGCGGTAATTGCGAGGGAAGTCGCGTGATCCTCTACTATCAGCTCCGAAAGAGGGCGCCCTGCGGCCTGTCACGACCGCCGGGGATCCGCCCTGTCCCACGGGCGAAGGAGAAGCGTGGCGGTTGCGTCCCCCGCCGGACGGCGGTGCGGTCCGCTCCGAGCCCTCACCCTCACGGTGATCGCGGTGCTGGTGGTGACGACGGTCGCGACGCCCGGACAGGCGGCGCCCAAACCCACCGTCGTCCAGCTCAGGAAGGAACTCGCGGCCCTCCAGAAGGAGTCGGACACGCTGATCGCCGACTACTACAACGGCCGCATCGCCCACGAGAAGGCGGAGAAGGCGGAAAAGGCGGCCAAGGCGAAGCTGGCCGCCGCGCAACAGGTCTTCGACCACGAGTCCACCCAGCTGAGAACCATGGCCGTCGCCCTCTACACCGGCGGCGCCTCCAACGAGGCGGTGATGATCTCGCGCACCGAGGACCCGAGCCACGTCCTCGGCAGGCTCGCGCTCAGCCGTCACCTCACAGACCTGCAGAACGCCAGGCTGAGCGGATTCGCCCAGGTCAGAGACGGCCACGAACAGGCCAGGAACGAGGCGGCCGCCACTGCCGAAGAGCTCGGCCGGCAGGTGAAGGACCTTGACCAGCGCAAGGCCAAGGCCGAGAAGCTGATCGAGAAGATCAGGGACAAGATCGACCAGCTGCACAAGGCGCCCGGCGTGCGGCGCTCCGACGGCACCTGGGTCCCGCAACTGCCCGAGGGCCTCGACCACGTCACCCCCCGGATGCGCCTGGTCAAGATGCTCATCCAGGAACGGTTCGCGGTGCCGTACGGGATCGGGTGCTATCGGGCGATCCAGGACGGCGGCGAGCACCCGCTGGGGCGGGCGTGCGACTTCATGCTGAGCCGCGGCGGCGCGATGCCGACCGCGGACGAGGTGCGGCGCGGCGACCAGATCGCCGCCTGGGCGATCAAGAACGCCAAGCGGCTCGGCATCATGTACATCATCTACCGGCAGCGGATCTGGCACGCCCGGACGGGCGTCTGGCGCACGATGTCCGACCGGGGCGGCGCCACCGCCAACCACTACGACCACCCGCACATCTCGGTCTACTGAATGTCCGAGAGGGCTGACTCGGGTTGCGCGGCTGGTGATCTGCTGCGGGCGTGTTCAGAAGTCGCGACTCAGGTGTGGTCGGCCCCGTGCTCCGAGGGGAACGACACATCCGGAGGCGGCCCGAGCAGCGGGTCGGGGTCCCGCGGTGGCACCGACAGGCCCAAGACCTGCATGACCTGCCGCAACGCGCTGTCACTGCCGATCACCATGTCGAACACGTTGCTCCGCTCATGTGCGGTTACCATCGCGTCAAGCTTGTTGAGGAAGCGGGCGGCGGTGTTCTCACGGTCTTCGAGCATTGTGGCAAGCACCTCGGCCACCTTCTTGGGGTTTTCCGCGAGCTGAACGGCGTAGCGCGCGTACCAACTGGTGGTCGCCTCTGTGAGAAAGGCCTCCCAGGCCAGACGCAGTTCGTGGGTCTGCTCGGCGCGCAGTCGTGCCGCGACCAAGTCGGAGTCGATCTGATAAAGCTCTTTGACTCGTTTCTGTTGGAGGTTGCGGATGTCCGCCACGGAGCTGATCTCAGCCTTCCCGCTCCAGGTCAGCAGCACCTGTTGGCGTGGCAGGTCGATGAACAACCGGTCCAGTGCCTTGTTGACCGCCACTTCGGCCTCGCCTGGTTGAAACGGCGAGAAGGCGCGAGCCTTTGTCCGGACGCAACCGCGCACCTGGTTGGTGACATAGTCCCACTCCACGGCCCGAGGGCTGGCGGCCTGCCTCTTCCCGGCTGAAGTCCACGACAGCCGCACGGTGACATCGAAGTCGTAGGAGTCTCCATGAGCAGGCGTGGTGAAGGAGAGCGGTACGTTGTCATCTGCGCCGCGTGGGTCGGAGGTCCGCATGCAGTAGTTGACGAGCCACGGCATGGTCAGTTCCTTTCGAGGAAGCTTGTGAGGTGAGCTTCGAGTTCAGAGGAGATCAAGTTGAGACGCCGCCAGTACCTCAGGTGAAAGAAGAGCGCAGGGACGAGCGCCGGGTCGGCTGTGGCGACGATCTGGTGCACGATCGGTCGTACCTCGGGGTGCCTGTCCCAGACCGTGACCCAGTCGGCCAGCGACTTCCACGCCTCGGGCGTGGCGGCAGGCCGGTTGGCGCTGGTGACGCCCGAGGCGAGCGCGTGTAGCCACAGGGCTATGAGAGAAGGGTGCGCCTCGGGATGAGCCGCAAGATCGCGGATTCGGTGGTGTCCACCGCTGGAGGCCACAAGCCACAGGAACGTAAGCGCGGCGGTATGTCGGCGGGAGGGATCGTCCCGGTCGTCGGCCCACTGCTCCAACGTAGAGACGATTTTCAGCGCGTTGCCGGGCCGGTAGATGCGAGAGATCGATCGCGCGACGGCTTCCTGGAGCCGGGGATCGGGGGCTCCGGCGACTTTCTTCATGGCCACGAGTGCTTCATCGATCCAGCGCACGCCGATCTCGGAGCCATATGCGCGAGTGACGATGGAGCGGCAGGCCCAGGTTCCTCTGGCCCACTGCTGCAGGCGCCGGTGCACGTGCGGGGTCATGTCCGGGTCCTGCGCCGCGGCATCCAGTGCCCAGGCCGCGAGCTCGTGGTGTTGGAACTGTCTGCTCTTGCTCCATTTCTGAAAGAAGTGCTCGTCGATGACCTCGAAGTCGTAGGTCGCGAGGACTCCGATGGCCTGAGCAGCCTTCATTCGGATCAGCCAGTCATTCTTGTGCTCGGTGAGCTCCTGCAACCACGTGAGCAGTGGCTCGTGGATGGTGGGTTGCTCTTCCCAGACAACCCGCAACGTGATTCCCGCGTATCCTCGTCGCATCAATCTGATCACGCGTCCATGGCCGTTGCGACCGGGCTCAGCGTCTACTTTCGCCTTCCGCGTCCAGGCACTGAACTCCTCCCAAACATGCGTCTCCCTCGGCTGTTCTGTCTGGATCTGGCGGGCCAACTCCTGCTCGATGTGCGTGGCCAGTCGTACGGCCTGTCGTACGACGACCACCGCTGGCGACCCGTGCAGCACGGCGGAGGAGATAAGAAAGCACCGGGCGCGGCGGGGTTCCGTCTCCGTCAGAGATTTCCGTACTTCCTCGCGGAGCAACTGGGGCCGGTCGGACAGCGCTTCGTTGAGCGACTTGCCTGCGGCGATGGCTTCGGCAAGCTTGCAGGCCAATAACGCCGCTCTGCTGGGGTGCCGGTCTGCCCGAAGCTCTTCCTGCACGTGTTCGTTCGCACAGGCTTTGGCGACGTGTTCCTCGGGGTGCGGCGCACCCAGGAGACGCAGTTGGTGACACATGCGCGCGGCGAACACCCCTTCCGCAGCGGGAAGGTCGTGCTCGATCGAAAGACCGTAAGCGAGCCACGCCGGAGGCGCCAGAACCACGACCTTGCATCCCTTGGACCAGATGCGGATATGGCCCACGATCTGGTCGGGAGGGACGCTTCCTTCGACGTGTCGCGCATCCACGACGTACGCGGCGCCACCGACCTGCTCAGCAGGGCGCATGTCCAAAGGATCAGATCCGGCGACATACCAGAAGACTCGCTCCGCGTCGCCGGTATGCCTCAGCAGTGCCGCCAGCGCGGTGGTGAACTGGCCGCCATGTGGATCTCCCCGCAGAAGAAGAACCGCTTCAGTCCGGATCCTGCCGCGGAGTTCCTTCAGCGATGTCGTTTCAACCACGTAGGACTCCAGCTCGTTGGCCTTGTCGGCCGTCAGTGGGACCGGCCGCAATGCCCTCTCCGAGGGAGGCGCGTGGAGGTACTGATTGCCCCCTATGACATTGACAGTCCCGCCGTGACTCGCGCGGTGCGAGTCACCGCCCACCCTGTCGCGGCCGATGGTCGTATCGGCGTAGAGCGCGTCGAGGTTGTCTGCGGATGCTCTGGTCTGTGCTTCGTCTTCGGTGACGAGTTCGTTGATGGAGCGGCCGAGCTCTGGTGCACTGCTCGATCTCAGCTCGGACGCGGTCTTGGGAGCGATGTCTGGTTTCGGGGGAGACGTGCTGTCACCAGCCTCTTCTGGCTCAGCCATACTGGTTGCCTCCGACGACATTCACCGTGCCGTGACCGCTGGCTCTGTGCGACGATCCGCCGATGTTGTCTCCGTGGATCACCGTTCCCGCTCCAGGGGACCCAGGCGGAGCCGCCTCCACCCGAGCCCCAGGAGGGGGATCACCCCACAAGGAGTTCCGCGGAATGTACAGCCACGCCGGGTGTTTGAAGTCCTTACCCGGCACCTCGGCCATAACCTCCGCAAACTGACTGGGATGGGTGGCGGTGTATCCAGCCGCGACCACGTCGTCGAAGAGTCGTTGGGACACGATCGCCGCCAGCAGAGTCACGTCCGGCTCGGTACGGCCCATGGCATTCTTGATCGGCTGGGAATCGAGGAGCCTGAACGTGTAGTTCGTCGGCGTCCCGATCCGGTCCCGCCCGGCATCGCCGGAGTCGGGCACCGGCCCCAGGTGAATGCTTGCCCGGAGACGCATCCGTAGCTTCCGGTCGATGCTTCGAAGGCGCGCATCCTCTTCCTGGAGCACCTGCTGCAGTTCGTCGAGAAGTGGATGTACAAGGAAGGGAACGTGCTCGGGCCGGACCCCGAAGACGTATCCGTCGCCCGCCGCCTGGGGGAATCGCTTCTCTGTCCAGATCTCCGCCAGCCCGCATCGGTCGAATGCTTTACCGAGCACTTGAGGGATCCTTGCGCTGAGGCCAGGTAGCTGGGCGCTCGGGTTCCCGCTGAACTTGACGGTGTCCACCGCGAAGATTCCGCGATATGGCGGAAGTGGCCTGCTCCGACGTTGGCCACCGGCAGCGTGATCGTTCATGTGGTCCCTCTCTTTCTCCGTGAACAGAACGATGACCGCCGTTGGCGGTATGCACTGTCCAGAAGTCGACAGAGTGATGAATCAGGTGTCTGCATTCGGGGCATGGCCGACCGCTCGCAGTTTGGGCAGGTCCCTGACGGTGATCAGTCGCCGCGACGTGGTGATCACCCCTTGCTTCCGCAGAGAGGACAGCGCTGCCGCGACCGCTGCACGGGAGAGACCGACGGCGCTGGCCAGTTCCTCCTGTGACAATCTGAGGTCCAGACCGGATTCGCCATTGCGATGATTGGCGGTCATGCCTGCGAACCAGAGGAGGACGCGGCCGACTCTCTGTAAGGCGGGAAGTCCGATGAGTTCGGCGCGGATGGCCTCACCCTCCCGGTACCGCGCCAGGATCAGGCGAAGGAGGGTGTCTCGTATCCTGAACTCGTCGACGATTCGCAGGAAACGGGCTGCCGGGAGTTGGTATGCGATGCATCGCCCCCAGGCAGTGACCGTTGCGGACCGCCGGCCGCCATCAATGACGGAGATCTCCCCAAGGATCTCCCCCGCTCCACGTATGGCGAGGACCATCTCCCGTCCGTCGATGTCGACGAGGGTGACTTTCACCCGACCGTTAGTCAGGGCAAGCACATGGCCGCCCTGGTCTCCTTGACGCAACACCACCTCCCCATCGAGGAAGGTCCGGGGAACACCCGCCGCCAGCAGTGCCTGCCATGCGTCGCCCGGTATCAGCACGCCTAAGCCCTGCGCTTCCATACGCACGTCCTCATCACTATGTCGAGCGGACGCTTCTGACAACCCGCGTATTCGCTGTGCGATGTTTTGCGAGGGTTTCGCATAATTCCTGCCACTTAGAGCAACAAAGCCCTATTGGCCTGGCGCGAAATGCGGGCTTTATGGCCTCGTTTTATGGTATTAAGTTCGCAACAGCCAGTCGCTGATCAGTGCGGTGAGTGCCAGGACTACCCCTCCCAGTAAAAGCCAGCAGCCCCATCGGATGAACCGGTACTTGCGCCCGACGATCACACTGATACGAAGAAGCTGCTCAGAGATCTTCACCAGATCCGGTTCGTGGGACCGCACAAGCGCTGTGGCGATCTCCTCTGAGGTGCTGTATCTCAGGACATCACCAAAGAACGACAGTGAGCCATCGCGCTGTGGACGCCCCAGCCGGGGATAGACCGCGCCGGCAAGGGCTCCGACGGAGGCCAGTGTTGCGCCCACCCCCACCCACCAAAGCCACTCCACTGCATTGTGGAGGGTGAGCGGCGACCACGTCCCGGCCAGCAAACCGGCTGCGACGGCACCCAGGCCGATCCCAGCGACGCCAAGTAATACCTGCGCCTTCACGTCCGCTCGGTTGAGTTCCTCGCGGGCTTCGCTAAGGAGCCGCCCTCCTTGGATGCGGGCGGCGTGTGTTTGTGGGGCGGCACGGTGAATCTCGCCGCCCAGCAAGCGTCGCAGCATTGATGCCTCCGCATGTCGGCTTGTGGACGATCAAGCTTTACCCGCTTCCTGGTCTCCTGCCCAGAGCGCGGCGAGTTTGTGACCTGATCAGTTTGATGCCGCACGACCGCCAGCGAGAAGCCCGGAACACGGCGAAACGGGCTCCAGGAAGCTTCCTGGAGCCCTGGGGGGATTGCGGTCAGTTGCTGACGTTGTCCTCAACGGGGAGGGCGATGCCGAAGTGCTCGAACAGCGTCTCGAACATGCGTGTGTGCTTGTTCATGGTCTTCGTGTGGTCGTCCAGGATCCGGGTGTGGTTGTCCAGGACCTGCGAATGGTGCTCCAGTGACTTCGAATGGAGGTCCTGGGTTTTGAGGATCTGGTCTTGCGTGTCCAGGATCTTGGATAGATCGGACGTTATGACGTTGATGTCTTCTCGCTGGTTGTCCGCACGGCGCTCGAGGCGCGCCACGCGAATCTCCAGCTGTGCGACGGAGGAGGCCATACGGATGATTCTAGACCGTAGGCGATCGACTACGGAACGTATTCTAGCGCTGAGTGGACTGGGCGGCGGCCGACGGTGGCGAGTTCGCTGATGCGGCGGGAGGCTGTGGCGGTGGTGCCGCGATGCGGCGTCACGAGGAGGAGCGCGGGACGAATGGCTAGCGGACCCGGCCCCTCGGCCGCAGCCGGGTGCCCGGCATCACGGGCGCGGGGAGCGGCCCGCCGTCGAACCCGGTCACCGTGCCGAACCCGTCACTCTCCATCCACTCCTTGCGGAAGCCGGCGATCTCGTCGTGGGTGCGCCCGACGAAGTTCCACCACATCACGATCTCCTCGCCGAACGGCTCCCCGCCGATCAGCAGGATCCGGCCGTCACCGCGCACGCGCAGGCTCGCCCGGCCGGGCGGCAGGTAGCGCAGCGGGCCGGGCTCCAGCGGCTCCACCGTGCCGTCGAGCAGCAGGACGCCATGCTCGAACGTGGGGTCGAGAGGCAGCTCGGCGTCACCGGCGACGATGATCTCGGCGCCCGCGAGGGGACTGTAGGCGGCCGCGGGTGAGGTCACCCCGCCGAACGACCCCATGATCACGGTCGCGTCGAAGCCGGGACCGGTGAGCGCGGGCAGCGCCGGATGGTGCTCGAACGCGGGCGCGACGTGCCGGTGCTCGCCGGGCAGTGCCACCCACAGCTGCACCCCGTGCAGCACCGCCTCGTCCGACTCCTCCGAGTGGGAGATGCCGCGCCCGGCCGTCATCAGGTTGAGCTGCCCCGGCCGGATCCGCTGGGTGCTCCCCAGGCTGTCACGGTGCAGTACCTCGCCCGCCACCAGCCAGCTCACGGTCTGCAGCCCGGTGTGCGGGTGTGGCGGCACCCGCATCGCCGCGACCTCGGGGCCGTAGGCGTCGACGAAACACCACGCGCCGATCATGCGGCGCCGCACGCCGGGCAGCGTGCGGCTCACCCGCATCGCGCGCGGCCCGCCCAGCGGCACGTCGCGCCCGGCCAGTGACTCGCTCGCGGTCGCCGCGTCCGCGTGGCACCGGATCTCGCGGGGGTCCTGTTCCAGGTTGCTCACCCCCTGACTGTACGGCGGCGCGGCGGGCGGGTCGTCAGCCCCGTGTCTCCCGCCGAGCCGTTGATCGCCGAGGCGTCAGCCCTGTGTCTCCCTCCGAGCCGTCGATCGCCGGGTCGTCAGCCCAGCGTCTCCCACCAGCCGTCGACCGCCGGGGCGGCCTCGGTGTCCACGGCCTCGCCGGGCCGGGGCACCACGATCGGGACGTCGCGGGCCTTGGCCTCGCGCCACAGCCGCTCCACCGGCTCCGCCCACGGGTGCAGCGCGAGCGTGAACGTCGCCCAGTGCACCGGCAGCAGCAGCCGGCCGCCGAGGTCGAGATGGGCGTTGACCGCCTCCTCGGGGTCCATGTGGATGTCCGGCCAGGCGGGGCTGTAGGCGCCGATGGGCATCAGGGTCAGGTCGAACGGCCCGTGCGCGGCGCCGATGCCCCGGTAGCCCTCGAAGTAGCCCGAGTCGCCCGCGTAGAACACTCGCCTGGACGGCCCGGCGACCACCCACGACCCCCACAGAGTGTCGTTGCGGGTGAGTGAGCGGCCGGAGAAGTGGCGGGCGGCCGTCGCGACGAAGCGCAGCCCCGCGACCTCGGCCTGCTCCTCCCAGTCGAGCTCGATGATCCGGTAGGCGGGCACGCCCCAGCGTTCCAGGTGCGCGCCGATGCCCAGCGGCACCAGGAACGGCGCCTTCTGCGTCGCGATCAGCGAGCGCACCGTGGCCCGGTCGAGATGGTCGTAGTGGTCGTGCGAGATCGCGATCGCGTCGACCTGCGGCAGCTCGGCGAGCGGCACCGGCAGCGGATGGTGCCGCTTGGGGCCGACCAGCTGCGAAGGGGAGGGGCGCCTGCTCCACACCGGATCGAACAGCACCCGCCGCCCCTCGATCTCCACCAGCGTGGACGCGTGGCCGTACCAGATCGCGCGGACGCCGGTGGGCGAAGGCTCACCGGTCGGCGGGACGCGCACCGGGACGGGCCCGGCCGGGCGGCGCTGCTCGCGGTTCCTGGCCAGCTCGCGCACGAGGCCGGGGGGCGGTGGGGTCACCACGGTCGGTTCCGCCATGGTGTTGACGAACGTGCCGTCCCTGAACTGCGGCGAGCGCCGCATCCTGGCAGCCCGGTCCGGCCCCGACGTCAGCGGCCGCACGCCCAGCTCGGCCGGGACGTCGCGAAGGGCCAGCCCCGCCGCCGTGAGGGCCGCTCCTCCCAGGAGGATCCGCCGTGCCGTCCGCATTCCTGCCATCGCTCACACTCCCCTGAATATCGGTTCTGTTGTGCTCAACCGGTTGGGCCGTTCCCCGTGTTCCCGATTTCTACGATATATCGCGATAGGTTTTGATCAGCTGGTTTGGTCCGCCATTCAGCGGTCATGTCCCGGGCGCTGGTCCTTCGGCCGTGAGGGGTACGGCCACGGGTTGGGGCGGCAGCCGCCGAGCGACTTCGACTGCTGCACCATCACCGGGGCCGGCCGCCCGAGCCCGGGGCAGCCGGTGTGGTCGTGGCCGAGGCTGTGCCCCACCTCGTGGCTGATCACGTAGTCACGGTAGGCGGCCAGGTCACCCTCGTACTGCGGGACGCCGGTGGCCCAGCGCCGCGCGTTGATGATCGAACGGGTGCCGTTCCAGCACGACAGGTCGCCGCCGGTGCGCAGCGGCAGGCAATGGCGGTCCGTCATGGCCGGGCTGGACAGCGCCACGCGGACCCGCACCGGGCCGTCGTCGACGCGCTGGAACCGCGCCCAGCCGCGCGGGTCGTTGAGCGTGCGGTGCACCGCGGCCGCGAAGGCGTCACCGTCGAATGGCAGGCCGCCCTCCACCTCGACCAGGTAGCGCACCACCTCGCCCGGCCCGGGCCGGGCCGGGGCCCTGCCGCGCACCACCGAGTAGCGGCCCGAGGCGGTGTAGGGCACCTTCACCGGCTTGGCCTCGGCCGCCCGCGAGGGCTCGCGGGCCGGGCGGCGCTGAGCCGTCGGCCGGACAGGACCCGGAGGGCGGAGCGCCGAGGGAGGCCGCGAAGAGGTCTCGGACGCCGACGGCGGTGGCGCCGGAGGGGACTGCGCGCCGCAACCGGCCGCCAGCAGGATCATGACCAGCGCCACTGACCGACGCAACGCGCGCCTCCCCACTCGATCATCGTGGGGAGGTGACGATCATACGTCGCGCGGGCCACTCGGGGCGGCCAGGCGGGCTCGTGCCGGTCCGGCCGGTCGGTCACAGCCCGCGCCGGCCGACCGGCGGCGGTCCTTTGCGATAACCCTGTGTGACCGGCCGATCGCGCTCCGGCCGGTTAACGTCGGAACATGACAGTCGCACTCGGCCGCCCGCCGGACATCAAGGGCGCCGCTGGTTTCCGCGGGACCCCGCCGATCGAGCGGCCCCCCGCCGAACGCGCCGGCACCGAGCAGGTGTCGGCCTTCAACAGCCTGGAGATCTAGATGCTGGTCAATCCCGGCTCCGTGTCGACGATGTCGCTCGACTGGGGCTCGATCAAGTGGTTCGTCACCCCGTCGCTGATCCCGGGCGCGGGCAGCACATTCGGCGAGGTCGTCGTCAACCCCGGCCAGGGCCACGCCCGGCACAACCATCCGGACGCGGAGGAGATCCTGTACGTCGTCTCCGGAGAGGCCGAGCAGACCGTCGGCGACGGCGAGCCGTTCCCGATCCGCGAGGGCGACACGGTGCACATTCCGATGGGCGTCGACCACTCGACGTACAACACGGCCTGGCGCCCGCTCCGGCTGATCGTCACCTACACGCCGGGAGGTGAGGAGAAGGCGCTGGAAGGCGCCCCCGGCTTCCGGTGTCACGCACCGGGCGAGACCCCGGAGTGGAGCCGGAGCTAGCGGCCGGCGCTCCAGCCGTACATCGTCATCAGCCGGGCCGCCACGCGGGCGAACCGGTCGCCGTCGAGGACGGCGCCCTCGCGGCGGATGTCGTCCTCGTCGAGCACGAAGACGCGGTCGAGGCGCAGGTGGGACACCTTGCCGTCGCGGCCCCAGGCGCCCACCTCCAGCCAGTCGGGGCCGTCGTCGCCCCGGCTGGACAGCATCATGGCGACCAGCCGGCGGCTCGTGCGGCCGACGATCAGCAGCGGGCGGTCCTTGCCGCGCTCGGGGTCCTCCTCGTAAGGCACCCAGGCCCAGACGATCTCACCGGGGTCGGCGAGGCCGTCGAGGTCGGGGGAGTAGGACAGCCGGGTGGCCCCGTCGATCGAGTGGATCTCGCGCACCGCGCCCCTGGCCGGTCTGGGGTCCTCATCTGAATCGCGCACGCAGCGGATCTTACGCGGACGCCGGACCGGACCGGACGACGGCCCCAGCCGGGCCCCCCGCGGCGGTGACGGGGGCAGGGACGTCGCGCCCCGGATCTCGCGCGGTCAGCAGGCGGCGCAGCGCCGAAGGGGTGTGCCCGACGTGGCGGCGGATCGTCCGGGTCAGGTGGGCCTGGTCGGCGAAGCCCAGGTCGGCGGCCAGCAGTGCCAGGCTCGGCTCCCCGTTCTCCAGCCGGTCGAGCGCCTGCCCGACGCGCACCCGGTTGCGGTAGTGGGTCAGCGAGACCCCCAGTTCGCGGGTGAACGCCCTGCTCAGCTGGTAGGGCGAGACGGCCAGCGACTCAGCCAGCGGCAGCAGCCCGGCGGCGGCCGGGGCGCCGGCCACGACGGATTCGCGAGCCGCGTCGACGATCGCCGTGGTCGAGCCGGATGACGAGGCGTGGCGAGAGCCCGTGGCGGGAGTGGCCTGGGCGAGTGTCGCGGAGAGCAGGGACAGCAGGGCCTCGGTCAGCTCGAAGGCGCCGTCGCCGCCGCGCGCCGCGGTCAGGAGACGGCGGTGCGTCAGGTCCAGCCGGGCATCCACGTAGAGGGTCGAGCGGACCGGGCCGGTCTCGGCTCCGGCGAGCAGCCGCCACAGCTCGGCCGAGAGGCAGAGCGACGTGCACACGTCACCGCCGGCCGGATGGGCGAAGTGCTCCTCCTCACCGGGCACCCCGAGATAGGCCATCGTCGGGTCCACCATGGCGGGACGGCCGTCGGCCATCCGCCGGAACCTGCCCTGGCGCACCAGCACCACGCGGTAGCCGGAGCTCGTTTCGGCCGCCGACCACCCGCGATGGTCGTCGGCACAGGTCACCGCGTCAATGACGAACCCCTGCCCGGCGCCGAGACGTACAGCTGAACGCATCTGCCGCAAACTACGCCACGGGTACGACAGAAACCCGCCGCGAGGGGCGCGCAAGGATGTTCAAGACCGGTCGCCGGGGCCGGGGCAGGCTGGAGGCATGACGAACATTTCCTCGATCATCTTCGATTGCGCCGACCCCGCCGCGCTCGCCGCCTTCTACGCCGCGGCCATCGGCGGGCAGGTCACCCACTCCGACGCGGACTTCGCCGCCGTCGGCGGCGGTCCGGTTGAGCTGGGCTTCCAGCGGGTGGACGGCTACCAGGGCCCTGGCTGGCCGGGAGCGGCCAAGCACGCCCACCTCGACCTGCGGGTCGACGACCTCGATACTGCCCGCAAGGAGCTCGTCGGCCTGGGCGCCGCGGTGCCGGACTGGCAGCCGGGTGACGGCGCGTGGCTGGTGCTCACCGACCCGGAGGGTCATCCGTTCTGCGTCTCGGCGGGCTGACCGTGGCCACGATCCGTGAGGAGGGCCTGATGGAGGCGCCCGCCGCCGAGGTGTGGGCGGCGGGGCGGGACGTGGGCGGGGCGGACCGGCTCGCGCCCCATGTCGCCGCGCTGATGGAACGCGGGACGCGGGACATGACCAAGAGATTCGCCGATAGAACTAGAATCTGATTCTGTGACGTCAGCGTTCTTCACGCGTAAGCAGGGCGAGTTCGTGCCCGAGCCGCACGCCCGCAGTCCCTGGTCCCCCGACATGCTCCACGGCCGCCTGCTCGGCGGGCTCGCCGCCCGCGCCATCGAGCAGGAGTACGGCGCGCCTGGTCTGAGCTTCGCCAGGCTCACCGTCGACCTGTTTCGCAACAGCCCGCTGCTGCCGGTGACCGTCGAGACGGAGCTGGTCAGGGACGGCCGCCGGATCCGGGTGGCGGACGCCGTGATCCGCACCGACCAGGGGGTGATCGGCCGGGTCAGCGCCGTACTGCTCAGGAAGGGCGAGCAGCCCGAGGGCGAGCGGCTCGTCACTCCCGCGTGGGACGAGCTCCCGCCCGAGGAGCCGCCGTTGGAGGCCGGCGGGTGGACGCCGCCGTTCGACATGTGGTGGCGGACCGAGTGGGCCCAGCCGGGGCCGCATCGGGTCTGGCTGCGTGAGCGCCACCCGCTGGTGGACGACGAGGAGATCACGCCGTTCACCCGGGTGGCGCTGGCGGCCGACTTCGCCAGCCCGCTCAGCAACGGTGGCGCCGGCGGCCTCCCGTTCATCAACGCCGACTACACGCTCACCCTGGGCCGGCTGCCCGAGGGCGAGCTGATCGGCGTCGAGTCGACCGGCCATCTCAGCGCCGACGGCATCGCCACCGGGCAGTGCACGTTCCACGACGCCGCCGGGCCGGTCGGGTTCTGCCTGGTCACCGCTGTCGCGAACGCCATGGCACCCGGCACGCCAAGATCGGCGACGCCCTAACCGGCGTGACCTCGTAGTCCCGTGACGTGGTGACCGTGACGTCGTAACCGGCGTGACCTCGTAGTCCCGTGACGTGGTGACCGTGACGTCGTAACCGGCGTGACGTCGTAGTCCCGTGACGTGGTGAC
>NZ_JBFAKL010000019.1:70390-176656 GCF_040655715.1 Nonomuraea cavernae
GGACCGTGACGTGGTGACCGTGACGTGGTGACCGTGACGTGGTGACCGTGACGTGGTGACCGTGACGTGGTGACCGTGACGTGGTGACCGTGACGTGGTGACCGTGACGTCGTGACGTGGTGACGTTGGGGTGCCGTGACGCCGGGGTGCTGTGGTGCTGTGGTGCTGTGGTGCTGTGGTGCGTGACGCCGGGGTGGCTAGGCGGGGCGTTCGACGCGGTCGCCCGACCAGTCGGTGTGGAAGGCGCCCTCCCGGTCGACGCGGTGATAGGTGTGCGCGCCGAAGTAGTCGCGCAACCCCTGCACCAGCGCGGCGGGCAGCCGGTCGCGGCGCAGCCCGTCGTAGTAGGCCAGGGCCGAGGAGAAGCCCGGCGTGGGCACGCCGATCTGGACGGCGGTCGTCACGACGCGGCGCCAGGACTCCTGGGCGAGGTTGAGCGCCGCCGCGAACGTCGGGTCGGCCAGCAGGGTCGGCAGGCCCCGGTCGGCGTCGTAGGCGGTGCGGATCCGGTCGAGGAACTTGGCCCTGATGATGCAGCCGCCCCGCCAGATCGTGGCCATCGCGCCCAGGTCGAGGTCCCAGCCGTACTCCTTGGAGGCGGCGGCCATCTGGTCGAACCCCTGCGCATAGGCGACGATCTTGGACGCGTACAGGGCCTGCCTGACGTCCTCGACCAGCTCGCGCCCGCCCACCCCGGACAGCTTCGGCCCCTCCAGCCCGGCGGCGGCCCGGCGCTGCTCCGGGTGGCCCGACAGGGCGCGGGCGAAGACCGCCTCGGCGATGCCCGTCACCGGCACGCCCAGGTCCAGCGCGCTCTGCACGGTCCAGCGGCCGGTGCCCTTCTGCTCGGCCTGGTCCACCACGACGTCCACGAACGGCTTGCCGGTGGCCTCGTCGACCTGGTCGAGCACCTCGGCGGTGATCTCGATCAGGTAGGAGTCGAGCTCGCCCTGGTTCCACTCGCGGAAGATCGTGGCCAGCTCGGCCGGGGTGGCGCCGAGCGCCTGGCGCAGCAGATCGTAGGACTCGGCGATGAGCTGCATGTCGGAGTACTCGATGCCGTTGTGAACCATCTTCACGAAGTGGCCGGCGCCGTCGGGGCCCACGTGCACCGCGCACGGCACGCCGTCCACCTTGGCCGAGATGTCCTGCAGGATCGGGCCCAGCGCCTCCCATGACTCCTCGGAGCCACCCGGCATGATGCTCGGTCCGTTGAGCGCGCCCTCCTCGCCGCCGGAGATGCCGGTGCCGACGAAGTGGATGCCGAGCTCGCGCAGCGCCGCCTCGCGCCGCCGGGTGTCCAGGAAGTGCGCGTTGCCGCCGTCGACGATCATGTCGCCCGGCTCCATCAGCGCCGCGAGCCGGCCGATCACCGCGTCCGTGCCGGCGCCCGCCTTGACCATGATGATCGCGCGCCGTGGCCGCTTCAGCGACGCCACGAAGCCCGCCATCTCCTCCGACGGCACGAACGTGCCCTCGCCGCCGAACTCCTTCACCAGGTCGTGGGTACGGCTCACCGACCGGTTGTGCACGGCCACGGCGTAGCCGTGCCTCGCCAGGTTGCGTGCCAGATTGCGCCCCATGGTCGCCAGACCGGTGACGCCGATGTCCGCCAAGTCCATCTCAGCTCCTCTGTCGTGGATACGCACGATCAGGCCCCGGAGGTTCGCCCGGATATTCGGCGCCTGTTCCGGTCATGTCCCGCATCTGTTCCGGTCATGTCCCGCGTCTGGCCCGCGTCTGTTCCGTGCCGTCAGTCGCTCTGGCGCACGCCCAGCTCGTCGAGCCGGTCCAGCATGTCGGCCGGGTCGGCGTACACGCGGAAGGCGCCGGCGCGTTCGAGCTCGTCCCTGCCGTAACCGCCGGACAGCAGCCCGATCCCGAGCGAGCCCGCCCGGCGGGCCGCGAGCAGGTCCCAGACGCTGTCGCCCACCACCATGGCATGCCGCGGGTCAACGTCGAGCAATGCCGCACCGGCCAGGAACAGGTCGGGATCCGGCTTCGCCCGGCGTACCCGGTCGCGGGTGACCAGCGGGGTGTCCTCCGGCAGGCCCAGCAGGCCCAGGGCGAGCCGGGCCGTCCGGGCGTAGCCGCTGGTCGCGATCGCCCACGGCACACCGCGCGAGGTCAGCTCGGCCAGCAACTCCGGAGCGCCGGGCAGCGGTCTGACCGAGCCGGCCTGCTCGGTGTAGGCGTCGGCGTGCGTGTTCTGCAACTCGTCGATCTGCTCCTGGGTCAGCTTCAGCCCGGTCTCACGCAGCAGCGCGCTGACGAACAGGCCGCCGCTCATCCCGATGCGCCGGTGGATCCGCCAGACCGACAGGTCGATCCCCATCCCGGACAGCGCCTGCCGCCAGGCGATCACGTGCTGGTAGACACTGTCGATCAGGGTGCCGTCGAGATCGAAGAGAAAGGCCGGTGCCGGGGCTTGCGGGAAGTCCATTCCCCCATGACATCACGGCCTGATCCGGATCATCATCGTGGGCGGACGCGGGCGGACGCGGGCGGACGCGGGCCGCGCTGACCGTCTCAGCCGGACGCGGCGCCGGACGTGGCGCTGTACATGAGCGTTGTGCGGGAGCGCCGTGCGGGAGTGCTGTGCATTCCGCATGCCGAACCTGTGCACCGCGAACTACCGGCAGGGACGGCCCTTCTCCAGGATTGAGGCATGAGTTCAGACGTCACTCCCTTCCGTATAGAGATCCCCCAGGCGGACCTGGACGACCTGCAGACGCGGCTCGACCTCGCCCGCTTCACCGACGAGTTCCCCGACGCCTATGGCGTGAGCGTCGAGCGGGTCCGGCGGCTGACCGAGTACTGGCGCAACGGCTACGACTGGCGTGCCTGGGAGGCCCGGCTCAACGCCCATCCGCAGTTCACCACCGACATCGACGGGCAGCGGATCCACTTCGTCCACGTACGATCCGCCAAGCCTGACGCGCTGCCGCTGATCCTCACCCACGGCTGGCCCGGTTCGTTCGTGGAGTTCCTCGACGTCATCGAGCCCCTGTCGAAGGACTTCCACCTGGTCATCCCGTCGCTGCCCGGGTTCTGCTTCTCCGGGCCGACCACGGAGAGCGGCTGGGGCACCGTACGCACCGCGCGGGCCTGGGCGGAGCTGATGGCCCGCCTCGGCTACGAGCGCTACGGCGCGGTCGGCAACGACGGCGGCTCGATGGTGTCGCCGGAGATCGGCCGCCACGCCCCGTCCAACGTGGTGGGCGTGCACGTCACGCAGATCTTCTCCTTCCCCTCCGGCGACCCCGCCGAGCTCACGGACCTGACCGAGGAGGAGCAGGCCGCGATGGGGGTGCTGCGATGGTTCTGGGAGGAGGCGGGCGCCTTCAACGTCCTGCACTCCCAGCAGCCGCAGACGCTGGCCCACGCGCTCGCCGACTCGCCGGTCGGGCTGCTGGGCTGGAACGGCCAGCTGTTCGACCACGAGCTCGACGACGACTTCGTGCTCACCAACGTCGCGCTCTACTGGCTCACCGGCACCGCGGGCTCCGCGATCCGCTTCTACTACGAGAACGCCAAGGCCGCCCCGTCGCCGGCCGAGCCCACCACGACGCCGATCGGGCTGGCCTCGGCCAAGGGCGACTTCCAGTCCATCCGGCGCTTCGCCGAACGTGACCACAGGAACATCGCGCAGTGGCACACGTACGAGAGCGGGGGGCACTACGCGGCCCACCTGGCACCCGACGTCTACGCGGGCGACGTCCGGGCGTTCTTCTCCGGTCTCCTCCAGGATCAGCACGGTCAGGATCAGCACGGTCGGGAACAGCACGGTCGGGATTAGCGGGGCACCGACGCGACCAGGGCGAACGTGTCGTCGCCCTGGTCGCCTGCGGCGAACGTGCCGCCCGCGGCCTCGACCCTGGCCGCCAGGCTCGCCAGCCCGCTGCCGCCGGTCCCCGGCACGGCCGGCGTCACACCGTCGTTGGCGACGCGCAGCCGTACCTCGTCGTCGTCCGTCTCCACCGCGATCGTGCACCGCCGCGCCGCCGCGTGCCTGACGACGTTGGTGACGGCCTCGCGCAGGACCGTGGCCAGCACCGGGCGGGGCTCCACGGTGGCGGCGTCCACCCGGACCTCGACTCCGGCGGAGTCGAGCAGTGAGCGGGCGGACTCGATCTCCTCCCGCAGGTTCAGCTCGGCGCCACCGGAAGTGATCGAGCGCACGTCGGCGAGGCCGCGCACCGCCAGCGGGTGTACGTCCGCCATCAGGAGCGCCGCCTTGCCGGGGTCGTCGCCGATCGCCCGCAGGGCCAGCTCGGCCTTGAGGGTGATGGCCGACAGGGTGATGCCGAGCAGGTCGTGCACGTCCCTGGCCATCCGGAGCCGCTCGGCGACCACGGCGCTCATGGCGCTCTGCCTGCGCAGGTCGCGCAGGTGCCGGGCCGCCTCGGGGAACCGGTTGAAGCCGAACACGCCGACGGTGATGCCGATCGTCGAGGCGACCTGGTAGAGCTCGTAGCCGCCCACGTCCGGGTAGAGCCTCATCAGGAACCCGGTGGCGGCGGTGCCGACCGCGACCGCGGGCACCGACCAGCGCGCGGGCAGCCACAGCAGGGTGTTGGCCACGGCCAGGCCGAGCAGCGCTGACAGGGTGCCGTTGCCCAGGTAGAGGGTGGCGGCGCCGACGACGAGAATGTGCAGCGGGAGCGTCCAGCGCCAGGCCGAAGCGACCGAGGCCCTGGGGACACCGTGGTAGAGCTGGAATCCGACGGCCAGGAGCGCGACCACGACGGCGACCGCCCAGTGGCGCGGGGTCGTGGCGACGTCGTTCGCGACGTTGTTGAGCACGATGACGGCGATGTTGACGGTCATCGCCATGAGGGCCCACCGCGAGAGCCTGGTCGACTCGTCCGGCAGGTCGCTCCGGCCCTCGGGGAGCGGTTCACGGCGGGCGGCGGCCACCCCTCGGGCCTCCGTGGCCGCTTCGCGGGAGATCTCCGCGATGCCGGTGAGCACAGCGGGGGTGAGCGGCCTCCGGCGGGAGATGCGCAGGATGTGGACCAGCCGGGCGCCGATGGCCCTGCGCAGGTCGCCGGTCGCGCGCAGGCGCTCGTTGGCCGCCTCCAGCTCGGCGAGCTGCCGGTTGGCCGCCTGGGTCTCGGTGAGCAGCACGGCCAGCCGTACCAGGGCGAACAGGGTGAGCCCCATGTTCATGTCGATGATCGTGAAGCTGGCCACCGTGGCGAGGTCGGGGCCGTGCAGCACGGCCGCCACCGCGGTGTCGGCCAGCAGCACCCCGCCGAACAGCAGCCATCCGGCCGGACCCGCAACGCTCAGCGGCATGGCGGCGGCCAGCGGCCCCGCTATGGGCCCCCACAACATGGGGAAGGGCAGGTAGGGCCCGAAGGTCGCCACTCCGAGAACGGGAACGGCGCGCCGCCCGCCCCGGGCGACCACGGCGAAGAGGGCGACGACGGCCAGGATGAGGCCCAGGCAGATCCCGAGGCTGAGCGGCGAGGACTGTCCTCGCGCGTTCGCCATGGCGACGACGATCGTGAAGCGGGCGGGGACCAGGAGCGCGATGTAGCCGAGCACGAGCGCCCAGCCGGTCGAGGGCCTGAGTTGTGGCCGTCCGCTCCCTTCGTCTCCCGTCACCTGCGTTGTTTATCACGCTTAGTATGCGACACGTGATTCGTGTGCTCGTGGCAGAGGATGTTCGGATACTGCGTGAGGCGCTGGTCGCCCTGCTCGGATACGAGGAGGGCATCGAGGTCGTCGCCGAGGTGGACACGGGCGACGCGATCGTGCCCGCGGCGCTGGCCCACCGGCCGGACGTCGCCGTGCTGGACATCGACCTGCCCGTGCTCGACGGGCTGGCCGCCGCGGCCGACCTGCACGCCCGGCTGCCCGAATGCCGCGTGCTGATCCTCACCGCGCTGGGCAGGCCCGGCAACCTGCGGCGCGGGGTCGAGGCGCACGTGTCCGGCTTCATGCTCAAGGACTCCAGGCCGCAGGATCTGGTGAACGCCATCCGCACCGTCGCGACCGGCGGCCGGGTCGTCGACCAGCAACTCGCCTACGCGGCGCTCGACCTGCCCGCCAGCCCGCTGACCGACCGTGAGGCCGACGTCCTGCGACTGACCGGTGCCGGCGCCGCGCCCCGGGACATCGCCGGGGACCTGCACCTCAGCTACGGCACGGTGCGCAACTACCTCGCCTCCGCCGTGACCAAGCTGAACGCTCGCACCCGGCAGGACGCGGTCCGGATCGCCACCGAGGCGGGCTGGCTCTGAGGAGGGTCGCCGACTCTTTGCGGTTCGCCGTCTGGCCGTTGGCTATGTTCTGTGACGTACGCGGCAAGGGTTCCCCTAGTACCTGAGAGGGGAACACCCGATGTCGGATAGGTCGTTTTTTGGGGGAGATCCGTTCAGCCGGTTCGAGGAACTGACGGGCCGGATCTTCGGTGACTCCTGGCCACCGGCACGGCCGAGCGTGCAACGGGTGGACATCGGCAAGCTGCTGAGCGACTCCGCGCGCCAGGTCCTGACGGGCGCGATGGAACGCGCGGGCGAGCGCGGCGCGACCGACCTGGACGCCCTAGACCTCCTCCAGGCGCTCACCGAGACCGAGCAGACGCGTGCTCAGCTGCAGGCCGCGGGCGTGGACATCGGCAGGCTGCAGGACCGCGTCCGCGCCCTCACGGGCGAAGGCGCGGGCCCCCTCTCGCCACCGTCGACGCTCTCCCCGGCCGCCAAGCGGACGATCCTGGACGCCCAGCGGATCTCCCGCGCCCTCGGCTCCTCCTACATCGGCCCCGAACACCTGCTGCTCGCCCTGGCCGCCAACCCTGGCTCCACCTCGGCCGAACTCCTGCAGGAGCAGAACGTCACGCTGGACACCCTGCAGAAGGCGGTGGCCGGCGGCCAGGAGCGCCGAGGCGCCGGCGGGGGAGACACGCCCTCGCTCGACGAGTACGGCCGCGACCTGACCGAGGAGGCCAGGCAGGGCCGGCTCGACCCGGTCGTCGGTCGCGAGGACGAGATCGAGCAGGCCATCGAGGTACTGTCGCGGCGTACCAAGAACAACCCCGTGCTCATCGGCGAGCCGGGCGTGGGCAAGACCGCGATCGTCGAGGGCATCGCGCAGCGCATCGTCAACGGCAGCATCCCGGACACGTTGAAGGACCGCCGCGTCATCGGGCTCGACCTGACCGGCATGGTGGCCGGGACGAAGTACCGGGGCGAGTTCGAGGAGCGCATCAAGAAGGTCATCGACGAGGTGCGCGCCCACGCCGACGAGACGATCGTGTTCATCGACGAGGCGCACACGTTGATCGGCGCCGGCGCGGCCGAGGGCGGCATGGACGCCGCGAACATCCTCAAGCCCGCCCTGGCCCGCGGCGAGCTGCACGTCATCGCCGCCACCACGATCGACGAGTACCGCAAGAACATCGAGAAGGACGCCGCGCTCGAACGCCGCCTGCAGCCGATTCTCGTCCCCGAGCCCTCCGTCGAGGAGACGGTCGAGATCCTGCGCGGCCTGCGCGACGCCTACGAGGCCCACCACCAGGTGCGGCTCTCCGACGAGGCGCTGCGCGCCGCCGCCGTCCTGTCTGACCGCTACGTCGCCGACCGCTTCCTGCCCGACAAGGCCATCGACCTGATGGACCAGTCCGCGGCCCGCGTACGGCTGCGCTCCCGCACCCCCGCGAACGACGTGCGCGACCTGGAGGAACGGCTCGACGCGCTGCGCCGCGACAAGGACCAGGCCGTCGCCGCCGAGGACTTCGACCGGGCCAAGGAGCTCACCGTGCAGGTGGACAAGCTCCGCCCCGAGCTGCGGCGCGCCCAGCAGAGCCGCGACGAGGTGCCGATGGTGACGGTGGAGGACGTCGCCGAAGTCGTCTCGCGGCGCACCGGCATCCCGGTCACGCAGCTGACCGAGGAGGAGCGCGAGCGCCTGACACGCCTGGAGGAGCACCTGCACCGGCGGGTCATCGGCCAGGACGAGGCGGTCGTGGCGATCGCCGAGGCCGTGCGCCGCAGCCGCGCGGGGCTGTCGGACCCGCGGCGCCCGATCGGCAGCTTCCTGTTCCTCGGCCCGACCGGCGTGGGCAAGACCGAACTGGCCCGTTCCCTGGCCGTGGCGCTGTTCGGCGGCGAGGACCACATGGTCCGCCTCGACATGAGCGAGTTCCAGGAGCGGCACACCGTCTCGCGGCTGGTCGGCGCCCCTCCGGGCTACGTCGGCTACGAGGAGGCCGGCCAGCTCACCGAGGCGGTCCGCCGCCGCCCGCACTGCGTGGTGCTGCTGGACGAGATCGAGAAGGCCCACCCCGACGTGATGAACATCCTGCTGCAGATGCTCGACGACGGCCGCCTGACCGACGGCCAGGGCCGCACGGTCGACTTCACGCACGCGATCATCATCATGACCAGCAACATCGGCGCCCAGATGATCCTGGAGGCGGAGACGCCGATGGAGGAGCAGCTCATGGAGCTGCTCCGGCACTCGCTCCGGCCCGAGCTGCTCAACCGCATCGACGAGACGATCATCTTCAAGCGGCTGGAGCGCGAGCAGCTGCGGCAGATCGTCGAGCTCATGCTGGAGCGCACCCGGCAGCGGCTGCGCGGCCAGGACGTGGCGCTGGAGGTCACGGACGCGGCCAAGGACTGGCTGGCCGGACGCGGCTACCAGCCGGAGTTCGGCGCCCGGCCGCTGCGCCGGACGGTGCAGCGGGAGCTGGACAACCGGCTGTCCACGATGCTGCTGACCGGCGAGGTCAGGGAAGGCGGCCGGGTGACGGTGGACGTCGAGAACGATCAGCTCACCCTGCGCGCCCACAACCCCGAGCCGGTCGGCGCCTGACGCGGCGCGCTGCTGGCCGGGCCGGCACGGTGGCCGGCCTGACGCGGCGCGACGGTCAGCCGGGCAGGGCCAGCTCCGCCCGGACGGCGGCGATCAGCCGGTCGTGGTCCCAGTCCAGGCCCACGCCCAGCTCGCGCATCACCACGCTGAAGTCGCGGAACTCGCGGCAGTCGAGAGCCCTGAACTCAGCCACGGCCGAGGCCAGACTGGATCTCTCCAGGCCGCGGTAGAGCGCCGGCCGGGCGGTCGCGTCGTCACCGTGCTCGTCCGAGAGCCGCAGGTAGGCCTCGTCCCATTCCTCGTGCAGCGCCCGGGCGGAGCCGCCGCCGGTGTCGTCGAGCGCGGCGAGCAGCCGGGCGAGGTCGTCCGGGCTCAACGCGGAGGACCCGGCGACGAGCCCGCGCAGCACGCCGGCCGTGCGCGACTCGATCCCGTCGACGCCGTACGCGGCCACCATCTGGCGGTAGAGGGGGTCGAACGCCGGGAAGCCCGCCGCTGCCACGTGTGCTCCTTCCGATGGGATCCGTGTCCCGATGGGATCCGTGTCCCGATGGGATCCGTGTTCCGATGGATCCGTGTTCCGATGGATCCGTGTTCCGATGGATCCGTGTCCCCGGTGGGGTCCGCGGCCGACTCTACTCGGCCGCGGCCTCACCTCCTGTGGTCACTTCCGGTAGATCGTCAATTTGAGGATCAGGGAGCGCAGGTCCATCAGATTCCCGGCCACGCTGGTCGCCGCCATGGTGGCGTGATGCTCGGCGGCCTGCTCCCTGGAGCCGAGGTAGATGTGCGCGGACCAGTCGTGCGGGTCGCGCAGGCGGGTCCGGGTCATGGCGGAGGTCTCGTCGGAGAGCTCCCGCGCGCAGCCCTGGCAGATGGGCCGGCTCGCGCCGACCGACGTCATCTTCCAGCCCCCGGCGGAGCCGATGTAGCCCTCCTGCGACTTCGCGAACTCGACGAGTTTGATCTCCGCGTGCCCCTCCGTGCCTCCGACCTGGATGAAGTCGTCCCGCGTCTCCAGGTACTCGGCCAGGCTGGCGCGGAAGTACGGATCTCCGCTGGCGCGGCTCTCGCTGGACGACACGGCGATCACCTCCTCGCCCTCGTGGGTCTCGAACATGCCGACCGCGATGGTCACGCTGCCCCTCGTCCTCGGCGTCATGAACTGCGCCAGCGCACTGGCGAGCATGTCGGTGTAGGTGTACTTGTCGACGGTGCCGGCCGCGTAGGCCTCGTCCAGCTCCGTGATGTCCGCGATCGCGGCGGCCTCGGCGGCGGCCTGCTGCTCGGCGGGCGTCGGGCCGGGGTCGCGAGGCTCGACCCTCCAGGTCCCGTCGTCCCCCGTGCCACAGCTCAGCCCGCCCCGTACACAGTCGTCGGGGATGTGGCCGTCGAGCTCGACGTTGGAGATCGGGTTGCCGCCGCCGAAGGCGTAGAGGTTGCCGGTGAACGGGTTGGCGGTCAGGTTCAGGTCGGCGAGGGCGCCGGTGTACATGTCGCGGGTGAGGAAGCGGTTCAGGCCGGGGCTGTACTCGCGGAAGCCCATGTCGTAGTCGCCGGACGCCTGGTCCCAGCGCTTGGCGTTGAACCGGTAGGGGCTATCGGGCTCCTTGGCCGGGTCGGCGGTGTCCGGCTTGTCGACGCCGGTGAACCGGGCGTCGTCGTTCTGGCCGTAGGCGGTGTAGCCGTAGGTGGACCGGGTGTCGCCGTTCTGCCCGGTGAGCTGCTCGACGTCGGTGTGCGCGTTGTAGCCGTAGTAGCCGGGTTCCTCGGTGCCGTCGGCGCCGGTGCTGATCTGGGAGAGGCGCTCTCCCCATGGGGAGTACTGGTAGGAGCGGGTGACCCGGCCCGCGACCTCCTCGTCGAGCACCTCGCCCGACAGACCGAGGTAGTCGAAGGAGGTCGTCTTCTCCTGGGCGGTGCCGGCGCGGGTGGTCTTGGCCGCGGTGCGGTCGAGGGGGTCGTAGGCGTACCTGGTGGTCGTCGTGCCGCCGGCCTCGAACTCGCGGTGTTCGGCGAGGCGGTCGAACCCGTCGTAGACCCTGCGCTCGATGATCGTGCCCGCGCTGCTGACGGTGTCGAGCCTGCCGAACGGGTCATAGTTGTAGCCGGCCGTGACCGAGCCCGAGACCGCGGTGAGCAGGCGGTTGCGGTCGTAGCCGAAGGTGGTGGTGGCGCCCTTCACGGTCTGGGAGACGACGTTGTCGTTGGCGTCGTGGACGTAGCTCTCGGTGCCGGCGCCGGCACCCGTCCTGGTGAGCGTGGCGATCCGGTCGCGGGGGTCGTAGGTGTAGGCGGCGGTGGTCGCCAGGTGCGCCGCGTGGTCGTCGGCGTTCATGGTCCTGGCGGCGTCGCTGACCCGGTTGCCGTTGAGGTCGTAGGCGAGGGTGTGCTCGGACACCAGGGTGCCGCCGGGCTTCTTCTCCACCTGGGTGCGCGGTAACCCGTCCAGGTAGTAGGTGTGGTCGACGGTGTTGCCGTTGCCCTTCACCTCGCGCAGCCGCTCGCCTCTGTCGGTGTAGGTGAACGTGGTGATCTTCGGGGCGGGGTCGGTGGCGGTCCTGCCGCTGGTCACCTTCGACACCAGGTCCCGCGGGTCGTAGTCGTACCTGGCGTGCCGCCCGTCGTGGGCGGTGGTCTCCGGGGCGCCGTTCGGGTTGTAGGTGAAGGACGTGGTGCTCCTGACCGTGCCGTCCTTGTGCTCCTTGACCTCGCCGACCTGGTTCAGCTCGGTGTAGCCGACGGTGAAGGAGTCGACGCGCCGTCCTGGGCTGGTGTCGGTGATCGAGGTCAGGTTGCCGTTCGGGTCGTAGGCGTAGCCGAAGTCCTTGCGTTCGTTGTCGGTGTCGCCGCTGTGGTTCCGTACGAGCTTGACCGCGTCGGCGACCACGACGCCGGTGGCGCTCTGGGTGAGCGACACCTTGGCGGCGTTGCCCTCGGTGAAGGCGTGGGTGCCGAGGCTCACCCAGGTCCCGGCGTTCCTGGTCTGGTCGACCGGCTTGTCGGTGACACCGCCGGGACGGGTCACCTTGAAGGGGGCGGTGGTGGACGCGCCCGCGACCGCGGGATACCGGACGAAGACCTGGTAATCGCCGGCCTGCGGCACGTTCAGCGTCCACTCGAAGGCGTCGGAGCCGGCGCCCGCCGCGTGCGTCCGGTAGCCGTGCCCGTGGAAGCCGCCGGCCGTGGTCGCCGCCGTCCAGGTACCGGTGGGCCGGACGTTGTGCTGGTCGGAGTCGTCCACCAGCACGACCTGATTGCCGACCGGGACGCCGAGGTCGGAACGGGACTTGAGCTTGCCGTCGGGGTAGTGGTCCCAGACCATCCAGCGGCTGGAGGAGCCGCCCGCCGAGCCGAGGACGCGGACCGTCTGCTCGCCGAGGGCGTTGTAGTCGTAGTAGGTGGCGATGTCCCACGGATCGGTGGACGTCTTGGCCCAGCCGTTGTCCCAGTAGGTGTACCTGGTGTCGTTGCGGACCGTCTGCCCGTTGGACGGCGGAGCCGACACGGTGGCCAGCCGGCCGGCCGCGTCGTAGGAGTAGATCGTCCGGTCCGGCGTCCTGTAGCGGGCGTCGGCCGGGTCGTACGGGGTGAGCCGTTCCTTGACCCGGTTGAGCTGGTCATAGACGGTCTGGTGGACGAAGTCGTCGGCCGCGGAGGTGGCGGCGCCGCGCGGGGTGACGACCTTGGTGCGGTTGCCGACCTGGTCGTACTCGTAGCGGATGGTCCGGTAGGTGACGGTGCCGCCGTCGTTCCTGTGCGGGACCCGCACCTCGGCGGGCTTGCCGCGGGCGTCCAGGGTGATCCGGGTCGTGTTGCCGGTCTCGTCGGTGGACGCGACGACCAGGCCATCGCGGTCGTAGTCGGTCACCCTGGCCTTGACCGTCGCGTCGATCACGGCCCGCACCCGGTGGTTCAGGTCGTACCAGTACCAGGCGGTGTAGTCCTCGGTGTCCGGGGTGGCGTTCTTACGCGGGTCGAAGACCTTGGACAGGTTGCCGACGTTGTCGTACGTGTAGCTGAGCTTGTGGCCCTTGGCGTTGGTCACCGAGCTGAGCTGGTAGAGCTCGTCGTAGGCGTACGTGGTGGTGTGGTCGCCGGCCGCCGGGGTGAGGTTGCCCTTGGGCTCGGTCTGGGTCAGCAAATTGCCGTTCCTGTCGTAGGTGAACGACGCCCTGCGCTCGGGATCGGAGGCGTTGTCCTTCGGGGCGAGGATGTGGGAGACCTGGTCGGCCTTGTCGTAGACCGCGTCGGTCACGGCCCCGTTGGGCGCGATGGAGCGGGTGACGTTGTCGTTGGCGTCGTAGACGGGCGCCGGGGTGGTGACGAACACGCCCGCGGCCTGGTCCTTGGGCGCCTTGTGCTCCAGCGGTCGGCCGAAGACGTCGTAGGTCTGGGTGGTCTTCGCGCCGAGCGGGTCGACCGCCTCGGTGACCTGGCCGCGCGGGTCGTAGGCGTACGTGGTGGACTTGCCGAGCGGGTCGGTGATCTTCTTCGGGTACCCGCTGGGGTCGAAGTCGGTGGCGGCGGTGCTGGTGGTGTTGCCGCCCGAGTCCCTGGCGGTGAGCAACTGCCCCCAGGAGTCGTAGGTGTAGGTCGTGGTGTAGTCGCCGGCGGCCGGCGTGGCGGTGCCCGCGGGGTCGGTCACCGAGGCGAGGTCCCCCGCGGGGGTGTAGCCGAACGACCAGGCGCGGCCCTCCGGCGACCTCTTGCCGGTCAGGTCGGCGGTGTAGCCGTTCAGCCCGGTCTGGTAGGTGAGGACCGTGCCGGGCCAGCCGTTCTTGTTGGCCTCGGCGTTCCTGATCTCGGTCGGGTAGCCGGTCTTGGGGTCGTAGGCCCAGGTGGTGACCGCGGCGTTGGCCTCCTCCAGCCTGACCACGTTGTTGCCGGCGTCCCAGCCCAGCTTGGTGACCTGGTTCTTGGCGTCCGTGACCTGCACCGGCCGGCCGAGCCCGTCCATCAGGTAGGTGGTGGCGCGTGCGTGGGCGTCGGTGACCACGGTCTGGATCTGCCTGCCGGTGTTGCCATCGGGGTCGGTGTAGGCGAAGGTCGTGGTGCCGCCGAGCCGGTCGGTGATGGTCTTGGCCTGCCACTTGAACGCGGGCGGGTCCTCGGGCCGGGAGTGGTAGCCGACGGCGGTGGCGTTGCCGCGCGGGTCGGTGATCCGGACGAGTTTGACGTTCTTGTTGCCCTGCGTCATGTCGTAGGCGAACGTGAACACCTTCGGCTGGGCGCTCCCCGCTCCGTCGATCAGCTCGCCGAGCAGGCCCTTGTCGGTGTAGGCGAAGGTGAGCTTGCGCCCGGAGAGGTCGGTGATCTGCTTGACGTGGTCGATGATGTGCGGGTTGGTCAGAGAGGTGCCCGACTTCCGGGTCCAGGTGGTGTCGTCGATGTAGTCGTAGGCCTCACCTTTGGCGTGGTAGTCGAGGGTGAGGGTCCGCCGGCCGGCCGGGTCGGTCAGGTAGCGCAGGAACTTGGTCGGCTGGTTGTTCGACTTGCGCACCTCGTAGGTGAAGTCCAGCCGGTTGCCGTTGTTGTCGGCGATCGACGTGGGGTAGCCCTGGCAGTCGTAGAAGAACTGGGTCCGGTCGGGCCGGGTCATCACCCAGGCGCGCTGCTCCTCCTGCTTGTTGCCGCAGACGACGAGCCGTTGCAGGCGCAGGTTCACCCCGGCGGGGGCGGTCCACTGGCCGGCGCCGTCGGAGGTCCAGCGGTGGGAGGTGCCGTCGCCGTCGGTCAGGGTGACGGTGGTCGGGTTGGGATTGGGGTGGAAGTCCAGCGGCGTGGCGAGCCGTACGAGGGAGCTCGCCTGCAGCGACCAGCCGAAGCCGGTGGTGGAGTCGGAGGTGTCGGCGGAGTTGTAGGCAAGGCGGACGAAGGTGGCCACGCCGCGCGAGGGGTTGGTGAAGGCGTTGTAGGACCACACCGCGTTGCCGGCGGACAGGTTGGTGACCAGGCTGGCGCCGGCTCCGGTGGCCTTGCCGGAGTAGGCGTAGAACTTCTCCAGCCCGATCTGGTCGGACGTGGGCTCCTGCACCGCCAGTGTCTGGCTGAGCGCGGCGATCGGGTTCGCCGGGGCGGCCGAGAGCCAGGTGCCGCTGGTCTTGTTGTACAGGTTCCAGGCCAGCACATGGTCGGCGCGCCGGTTGCCCTCGGCCGAGGCGGGAGGCGCCTTGACCTGGGCGGCGACGGTCACGGTGTCGCCGGTGGGCAGGTCCCTGGGCAGCGGGGTCTGCAGTTGCTGGGTGCTCACCGGGGTGCCGTCGGGGCGCGTCCACTGGTAGGACAGCACCCAGTCGGCCCGGCTGAGCGTGGCCGGGGTGGTGTTGGTGACGGTGGCCGGGATCGTCGCGGTCGTGTCGGCCGTGAGCGCCGGCGGGCTGTCGGGCACGTGGTAGGTGCTCTCCGGGGTGGCCTGCAGGTAGGTGACCACCAGTTGCGGGGTCAGCTCCGCCTCGCCGGCCTCGCCGGACAGGAAGATCGCGCGTGAGAGCGGGGTGGTTTCGTTGGCCAGCTTGAGCAGCATGCCCCGGTTTGTGGCTGGATTGGCCACCCACTGCGCCACCAGCGAGGTCGCCTTGACGTTTCGGCGGCGCGGGTCGTTGGTGAAGCCGGTGGCGCTGCCGGCCACGGCGGTGTGGTCGCCGCCCGGGGTGGTCCAGGCGGTGCCCTGAGCCGCCCGGCTCCAGGTGGCGGTGCTCTCGGTGAAGTCGCGGCTCAGGCCGCGCAGCTCCCAGGTGGCGTCGGCGGACCCGGTCACGCCGGCGGTCCACAGCTTCACCTCGGCGTCGAGCACCCGCGCCGAGGACGGGATGCCCAGGTCGGGGAACTTGAGCAGAGCCCGGGTGGTGGCGTGGGTGGCGGAGTTGTTGCCCACCGACAGCCACGGCTGCCCGGTGAGCCGGTCGAGGTTGGTGTCCGGCAGCGCCGAGGACAGCGTGGTGTCGCTCACCCCCGACTGGTAGATCTTCGTCACCCGGCCCGCCTTGGGCAGCCGGACGAGCTGCGTCGGCCCCGGGGTCACCTGCCCGTCACGGGTCCTGACCGCGACCATGTAGTAGTAGGCGTTGCCGAACGGGTCCGGATCCTCGGCCGCCGTGGGCGGCGCGGACGTGTCGGTGTAGCCGGTCGCCGGCGGCGCGAGCGGTGCCACCAGCGTGGCGGCCGACGGGGTGAAGGTCTGGTGCACGCTGCGGTGCACCTGGTACTCCACGAGGTCGTCGTCGGGGCAGAAGGCGCACGGGTCCGTGTAGGCCGGCCACGACAGCTCCGCCCCGGTGGCCTGGATCGTCCGCGGCGGCTTCACCTCGACGCCCGGACGGCCGTAGGTCAGCACCAGCCTCGGGTAGGTCGCGGTCTCGCCGTTGTAGGCGTAGACGCTGCCCTCGTAGCGCGGGCCGCCCGCGCCGGGCGTGTTCTCGTCGCGCGCCTTGAGCACGAACCCGTGGTTGGGGTACGAGCCGTCCAGCCAGCCCTGCACGATGCCGCGCACGCTGAAGGAGTGCCAGGCGCTGCTCTCGTCCCCGGCCGGGCGGACCGCCGTGGCCTCCTTGACCAGCCGCACGGCGTCGGCGACGACCGCCTTGCTCGCGTCGGCGACGTCGCCCAGCCGCACCGTCCCGGTGGTGCCGGCGACGAACGGGTGGCTGCCCAGTGTCCGCCACACGCCGGCGGCGCCGGTGCCCGACTGGTTGACGGGGTAGGAGGCCGTGCCGCCCGCGTACGACACCGTGTACGGCGCGTTGGCCGCCCGGTCGGGCCCCGTCACGTAGTGCGCGTCCACCCGGTAGGTGCCCGGCTCGGTCACCATCGGATACCACGTGTAGGCGTCGCCGGTGGTGGCGTTCTTGCTGACCAGGAAGTCGCCGTTGACCGCGTGCTGGGTGTCGCCGGCCGAGGCGGTCCACGAGCCCGTCGCCGCCGTCTGTAAGGGGTCGCCGTCGTCCACCTGCGCGGTGTTGGCGCCCAGCTCTCCGACCAGGGCCGAGGCGTTGTTCCACGTCGCGCTCGTCTCGTCCCACGTCCCCGTGGCCCGCCGTGCCTCGATGGTCACCGCGGCCGTGTTGGCGGTGTGCTGCTGGTCGTACCAGAGCTGCAGCTGCGCCGACTCGATCCTGGTGCCGGAGGGCACCTCGGTCAGCGGGAACTTCAGCAGCGACCGTGCCACCCCGCTGTCGGTCGTCCCCACGGACAGCCGCCACGAGGCGTCGTGGTTGGTGTCCGGCGAGTCCGACATGATCATCGTGTCCTGCGACTGCGTCGGCGGCGGCGCGATCTTGACCGTCGGGTCGATGACCACCGGGTAGCGGCGGCCCGGCGCCGACAGCGACCCACGGTCGGCGGTCACGGTCACGTGCAGCCGCTCCCCGTCCCACGACATCGACTGCGACACCGCGCCGCTCCACGCCTTGCCGTACGGCGAGGAGGCGTCGTCGGCGGAGTCCACCATGAACGGCTTGGGCATCACCAGCACCGGCGGCCCGTCGAAGTCGCCGCGGTGGAACGCGATCGAACCGTCCGGGCGCTGCCAGGCACGCAGGCCTTCCACGCGCACCGCGAACCGGTAGACGGCCTCGCCCGCCGGCGGCCGGCTCAGCACGATCTTCTCTTTGAGCGCGTCCCGGCCCACCTCGTAGACCAGATCGGTGCCCTCACCCAGGGCCCCGGCGTACGTCACCACGCTGTCGCGCACCTCGGGCCGGCCGGGCTCCGCGCCGTCGACACCGAACGTCAGCGCGCCGCCGCCGGCCTCGAAACGCACCAGCGCGCCGGCCTCGGCTCCGAAGAAACTCCGGAACCCGTTGCTCTCGTTGCCGAACGCGAACCCGCGCCGCTTCGTCGGCAGCACCTTGGTGTCGATCGCCCGCCAGCCGCCGTCACCGTCGCGGTAGTGCAACGGGGCCGCCGACACCTCCTGCTGGACCCGCCCGTCCGCCAGGGCGAAGACCCGCCGGTAGGCGGTCCGCTGACCGGTCAGCTCCTTGACCCGCTTCGCCGGCTCGGCTCGCCTGCCCGGCGGCGGGTCCGCCGGTGGCGCCGCTGATCCGGCCGGGCTCCCGGCGGCCGGCGGCAGAGCCTGGGCGGCGGCCGCCGGCCAGGAGGGAGCGGTCAGGCCGGCCAGCACCAGCGAGACCGTGGTCAACAAGGGGAACAGGACCGTGGCGGACGACCGGCGGGACATGGCGCCTCCCTGCGGGGCGGGCGGGGAGACTCAGTGTCGCCAGGCGCCGTCATAAATCCGCCATAACCACAAAAGAGGAATGCGGTCTGAATATCTGTCAAATCACAACAAGCAATGACAATCTCTCCTTACTACACTTGATCTTCCGCATCACATGACTCGAATCCCGATCGGAGGCAAGAAATGTGCACGGTGTCGCGTGGTTCGGAATCCTGGGCCCGCTGGAGGTCACGGCATTAGGCCATCCGGTCCCCGTGCTCGGCCACAACCAGCGGGAGCTGCTGGCGGTGCTGCTCCTGCGCGCCAACCGGCTGGTCTCCGTAGACTCGCTGATCGAATCCGTCTGGGCCGATCACCCGCCCGCCACCGCCCGCCGGCAGATCCAGAACGGGGTGGGGCGGCTCCGCAGGACCCTGACCACCGGCGGCGTCCCGGACGAGACGATCGCGACGCGGCCCCACGGCTACCTGCTGAGCGCCACGGCCGACGAGCTCGACCTGCTCGCCTTCGGGGCGCAGGTCGCCGAGGGACGCCGGGCGCCCACCGAACGGGAGGCGGCGGCCCGGCTGCGCGCCGCGTTGGCGCTGTGGCGCGGCCAGCCGCTCGCCGACATCGACAATCACCTCGTGGTGGCCGAGGCCCGCCGCCTGCAAGAGCAGCGGCTGGCCGTCCTGGAGGAGTGCCTGGAGGTCGAGCTGCGTCTGGGCCACCACCACGAGATCTCCGGCGAACTGGCCGCCCTGGTGCGCGAGCATCCGCTGCGGGAGCGGCTGTCCGCGCTGCTCATGCTGGCGCTCTACCGCGACGGCCGTACGGCGGAGGCGCTCAAGGTCTACCGCGCCACGCGCGCCGCGCTCGTCGCGGAGCTCGGCCTCGAACCGGGCGCCGAGCTGCGCGAGCTGGAACGGGCGATCCTGACGCACGACAGCTCGCTGGACCTCGCCGCGCCCGCCCAGGCGCGGGCCGTCCGCCCTCGCCAGCTGCCTCCCGACATCGCCGACTTCACCGGCAGGGACCGGATCGCGGGACAGGTCTGGGAGGCTCTGCGCGCGCGCCGCGACACCGGCGCTGTGACGGTGCTGGGCATCGCGGGTCAGGCCGGGGTGGGCAAGACCGCGCTGGCCGTGCACGTGGCGCACCGGCTGTCCGGCTCTTACCCCGACGGCCAGCTCTACGTGAACCTGCGCGGTGGCCGGCAGGGCCAGCGGGCCGAACCCAGCGAGGTGCTCGCCCGCTTCCTCCGCGCGCTCGGCGTCGCCGGGCCGGAGATCCCGCGCGGCCTGGAGGAGCGCGCCGAGGAGTACCGGTCGCGGCTCGCGGACCGCAGGGTGCTCGTGGTGCTCGACGACGCCGCCGACGAGGCGCAGGTGCGCCCGCTGATCCCGGGTACGGCGAGCTGCGCCGTGCTGCTGACCAGCCGCTCCCGCCTGGCCGGCCTGCCGGGCGCGCGGCTGGTCGACCTCGACGTCCTGGAGGCAGGGCAGGCCGTCGCGCTGCTCGGCCGGATGGTGGGAGCCGCGCGGATCGCCGCCGAGGCCGCCGCCGCCCGCGAGCTGGCCCGGCTCTGCGGCCACCTGCCGCTGGCCCTGCGCATCACCGGAGCCAGGCTCATCACCCACGCGGGCTGGACGGTGACGGAGCTGGCCGGCCGCCTCGCGGACGAGAACAGGCGGCTCGACGAGCTCGCCCACAGCGACCTCGAGATGCGGGTCAGCCTCTCCTTCAGCTACCAGCGGCTCAGCCCGCCGGCCCGCCGCCTGCTGCATCTCCTGAGCCACCTGTACGCGCCCGACTTCGCCGCCTGGGTGTGCGCGGCGCTGCTCGACGCCGCCATCGCCGAGGCCGGGAAGCTGATCGGCGAGCTCGTGGACGTCCGGCTGCTGGAATCGTCCGGCACCGTGCCCGGGCGCTACCACCTGCACGACCTCATCCGGCTGTTCGCCCGGGAGATGACCGCCGAGGACCCCCGCCCGGCCGTCGCCCGAGCCCTGGGCGGCTGGCTGGCGCTCGCCGAACGCGCGCACATCGCGTTGTCCGGCGGCGACTTCGCCACCCTGCACGGCACCGCGCCGCGGTGGACGCCCGCCGTCGAGGAACTGGCCGGGCGGATCGACGACGATCCCCTCGCCTGGTACGAGACCGAGCACCTGAACATCGTCATGGGGGTGCGCCAGGCCGCCGAGTACCGGCTGGACGAGCTGTGCTGGGACCTGGTCGCGAGCACGTACGCGCTGTTCCTGACCCGCGGCCACAACGACGACTGGGAGGACACCCTGCGCTGGGCGATCGCCTGCACCCGCCGCGCCGGAAACCAGCGCGGCACGGCGACCATGCTCATGGGCATGGGCATGCTGGGCGCCTACCGGCACGACTACACAGAGGCGGCGGTCGCGCTCGACGAGGCGGTGCGCACCTTCCGGGAGGTCGGCGAGCCGCGCGGGCGCGTCTACGCCCTGGGCATCGCCGCGCACATCGAAGGCATGATCGGCCGCTACGACCAGGCCGTCGCCCGGCACGAGGAGGCGCTGGAGGTCCACCGCGCCTCGGGCGACCGCGGCGCCGAGACGCTCCTGCTGCGTTCACTGGGCCAGTTACTGGTGGAGATGGGCAGGCTCGACCAGGCCCGGCCGCACCTCGAACGGGCGCTCACGGTCGGCCGCGACGGCGACCGGCGGGTCCGCGCGGAGGTGCTCTACTGGCTGGGCCAGCTGGAGCTCGGCTCACGCCAGGTGGACCGGGCCGAGGCCATGTTCAAGGAGATGCTGGGCATCGCCGAGCAGCTCGGCGACCCGCGCGAGGAGGCCGAGGCCCGCTACGCGCTCGGGCTGGTGCGGCTGGAGACCGGCGCCTACGGAGCCGCCGCCGGTCTCTTCCGCCAGGCGCTCGCCCTCAACCGGCCGCTCAGCGAACCCCTGACCGACGGCCGCATCCGCACCGGCCTGGGGATCACGCACCACCGGCGCGGTGAGCCCGACCAGGCGATCGGCCACCTGACGGACGCGGTCCGGATCTTCGCCGCGATTCCCAGCCCGCTGTGGCAGGCACGGGCGCTCAACGCGCTCGGCGACGCGCAGGCCGCCCACGGAGACCCCGTGACCGCCGATGCGACGAGAAGCCGCGCCCTCGCCCTGCTCACCGAAATGGACACCCCCGAGCCGAGCCCGACGCCCGCGGCCGACGACACACTCGGCTGACTGCCACCTCCACCCGGCGCGCTGCCAATCGTCGATGCCTCAGCTCAGGCGACCTTCACCGTGTGGTCCCCGAAGTCGGCCACCACGTCCAGCGTCCCGCCCAGAGCCACGACATAGGAACGGAGGGTGTCCAGGCCGCCGATCTGGCCGTGCTCGATCTGAGAAACGCGCGCCTGGGAGACGCCCATGCGTTCGGCGAGGAGCTTCTGGGAGACGCCCATGCGCTTACGCATGTCGGCGAGCTGAGCACCACGAAGCTCGGCCCGCAGCCGCTCACGGCTGATCTCACGCGCGGCGACCCGCTCGAGGGAGTCCCAGTCGGGATCGATCTCCCGGACCTTCGCCTTGGTATCGGACCACTTCACGAACTCGCTCATCGTTCTTCCTTCTCCTTCTCGACGAGGTAGGCCGCGTAGCGTTCCTCGGCGAGTGGAATCGCCTTCCGGTACCACCGGTTCCATTCCCCTGACTTGTCGCCGGCGACCAGTACGATCGCCTCCCGGGTGGGATCGAACACGAACAGCAGACGGATTTCCGCCTCACCGGGCACCCGAGGCCGGAGTTCTTTGAGGTTGTGCAGGATGCGGGAGTGGTGGATCCGGTCGACCAGCGGCCGACCGAGCTTCGGACCCTGCGTCGCGAGCTCGTCCAGCGCCTCTTCAATCTTCTCCGCGGTGGCGATGTCGTTCTTGCAGACGTCGAGAAACCAGGCGTTCACATCGGCGTGCAGCGTGATTTCCCAAGCCATGCTGCCAATATAACAGATCCTTATGTGGATCTGAAGCTGCAGGCGTGCTGCTCCGGGTCACTCGTCGGCGGCCAGGCGGCGGCAGTCGGCCAGGGTGTGGCGGGCCAGTTCGTCGCGTACGGCGGGCACGCAGACCGCGGCCATCGACAGGCTCGTCACCCCCAGCCCGACCAGGACGGGGGCCAGGAGCGGATCACCGGCCGCCTCGCCGCACACCCCGACCGGCTTGCCCGCCGCCCGGCCGGCCTCCGCGCACATCGCGATGAGCCTGAGGAGGGCCGGCTGACGGGGGTCGAGGAGGTCGGCGAGGGCGGGGTGCTGGCGGTCGGCCGCGAACGTGTACTGGCTGAGGTCGTTGGTGCCGATGCTGAGGAAGTCGACCTCGGCCAGCAGCTCGCGCGCCTGGAGGGCGGCGGCGGGGACCTCGACCATGACGCCCACCCGGGTGATGCCCCGGGAGCGGGCGCGACCGGCGAAGCCGGCGGCCTCGGCGACCGTGGTGACCATGGGGGCCATGACCCACGGCGTGGTGCCCGTGACGCGGGCCGCTTCGGCGATCGCGTCGAGCTGGGTGTCGAGGACGGCCGGCAGTACGCGGTCCACACGCAGGCCCCGGACGCCCAGGGCGGGATTGGGCTCGGACGGCAGACCGAGGAACGGCAGCGGCTTGTCGGTGCCCGCGTCCAGCGTGCGCAGCACCACGTGCCCGGTCGCGGCGAACACCTCGGCGTAGGCGGTCACCTGCTCCTCGAACCCAGGAGCCTGCCTGCGATCGAGGAACAGGAACTCCGTGCGGAACAGCCCGACCCCCTCGGCGCCCGGCCGCAGGTCGGCGGCCGAGCCGATGTTGAGCAGGAGCTTCACCGGATGGTCGTCGGCCGTCCGGCCGGGGCCGCTGCTCGCCGCCAGGCGGGCGCGCTCGCGCCGGTCGCCGTCGACGACCTCGGCCGCCGCCTCCGGGGTGAGGCCGAGGCCGATCGCGCCGGTGCCGCCGTCGACCGAGACGACCGTGCCGTCCGGCACGTCCAGGATGCCGTGGCAGGCGACGACCGCGGGCAGGCCGCGGCCCCGCGCCAGGATGGCGGTGTGGCTGGTCGGCCCGCCGAGCGAGGTGACCAGGGCCCGCACCTCCTCGCCCAGCCCGGCCGTGTCGGCGGGGGACAGGTCCTCGGCCACCAGCACGTACGGGTGGCCGGGGGAGGGCACACCGGGCATCGGCAGGCCGAGCGCCGCGGCCACCGCCCGGTGCCTGAGGTCGTCGAGGTCGGCGGCCCGCTCCGCCAGGTAGCCGCCGAGCGCGGCGAGGGTCTCCCGGTGGTGGGTGAACGCCGTGTCGAGGGCGTGCGGGGCGTCCTGCCCGTCGTGCACGTGCCGCTCCGCCTCCTCCCGGAGCATCGGGTCGTCGGCCATCATGGCCAGCGCGTCGAGGATCTCGGCCGCGGTGGCGTCGGTGGTCTCCTGGGCGCGCCGCCGCAGGTCGGCCACCACCGCCTCCAGCGCCTTGGCGATCGTCGCCACCTCGGCCGCCGGGTCGGCGACGGCGCGCGGTGACGGCAGCGCCGGCGGCCCGGCCATGCGGATCAGCGGCCCGGCCGACCGGCCGGGGCTGACCCCCAGCCCCGTCAGGCTCCGCGGGCCGGGACCGGCCACCGACGTGCCCCGGTCCGGCCGGTCGGGGTCAGGCATCGAGCGCCTCCTCGGCGTCCAGGTCGCGGGAGAGCAGGGCGGCCAGCGCGTCGAGGGCCTGGTCGGCGTCCGGCGCGTCGGACTCCAGTGTCACCTCGGTGCCCTGGACCGCCCCCAGCGACAGCACCCCCAGCATGCTGGTGGCCGGGACCGTCCGCTCGCCGGCCCGGATCCGCACCGGCACCCCCAGCCGCACCGCCTCCTGCACGAACAGCTTGGCCGGCCGGGCGTGCAGGCCGCTGGCCGCGGCCACGGTGACCGTTCGTTGTGCCATCGCCAACCCTCCTCAGGGCTCGATCGTGACCTTGATGGCCGCGCCCCGGCTGACGAGGTCGATCCCGTCGAGCACCTGGGAGAGCGGCAGCCGGTGGGTGATCAGGTCGGCCACCGGCACCAGGCCGCCGGCGATCAGCCGCAGGGCCTCGGCGTTGTGCGCGGGACTGGAGCCGTTCGCGCCGACGATGGTCAGCTCACGGTAGTGGACCAGGTTGGAGTCCAGCCTGATGTACGGGTCGTCCTTGGGCAGGCCGCCGAAGAAGCTGACGCGCCCCTGCCGGGCCGCCATCCGCACGGCCTGCTCCTGGGCCGCGCCCGAGGCCGCCGCGGTGATGACCACGTCGGCGCCCCGGCCGCCGGTCAGCTTGAGCACCTGTTCCACCGGGTCGGAGTCGATCACCGCGTCCGGCGACACCAGGGCGGCGGCCATCGCCAGCCGTTCGGCGTTGACGTCGACCAGGAAGACCCGGGCCGCGCCGCGCGCCCGCGCCAGCCGTACGTGCAGGCAGCCGATCGGGCCGGCGCCCATGACGACCACGTCGTCGCCCTCGCCCACGCCCGCCAGCGACTGGCCGTTGAGCACACAGGCGAGCGGCTCGGCGACCGACGCCTCGGCGAAGCCGACCCCGTCGGGGATGGCGTTGACGCCGTTCACGGCCAGCACCTTGGCGGGCACGATCAGGTACTCGGCGAAGCCGCCGTCGTAGTGGTAGCCCATCGACTCCTGGTTCGGGCATACGGTGAGGCGGCCACGGCGGCACTCCGCGCAGGCGCCGCACGGGATCGCGGCGATCACCTGCACCCGCTCGCCGGTGCCGGTCACCTCGCCGGCGATCTCGTGGCCCATCACCCTCGGCGGGCGGATGTGGTGGTGGCCGAACTTGAAGATCTTGGCGTCGGTGCCGCACGTCGAGCAGTTGCGCACCCGGATCTTCAGCTCGCCCGGCCCGGCGACGGGCTCCGGCGCGTCCTCCACGCGGATGTCGCCGGGAGCGTGGAATCTGGCGACCTTCATATGAGCTCCTTTACCACCTGGTGGACCTCCGTCGCCTCCCGGAGGGCTCTGGCGCGTTCGGGGTCGAGCAGGATGTCGGCGAGCGCGGCCAGCAGCGGCACGTGGCCGTCGCCCTTGGCGGCGATCCCCACGCACAGTGTCACGCGTTCGCCGTCCCAGTCGACGCCGTCGGGGAAGCGCACGATGCAGATCGCGTCGTGCCGGACGACCTCCTTGGCGGCCGCCGTGCCGTGCGGGATGGCGACCTCCTCGCCGACGTACGTGGACAGGGTCCGCTCGCGTTCGAGCATGGCCTCGACGTACGGCTCGGTGACCGCGCCGACGTCGACCAGGGCGCGTCCGCAGCGGCGGATCGCCTCGTCACGGTCGGCCGCCCGCTCGTGCAGCAGCACGGCGCGCAGGTCGAGCAGGTCGTCACGCATCGACGACGCCGCCGTTCCTGATCGTGGCGATCAGCTTCGACACGGCCGGGTCGCCGAGGAAGATCTGGAACGGCACCAGCACCTTCCCGGGGGCGGAGGCCCGGGCCCGGTCGGCGAGCCCGGCGTGGCACAGCACCACGTCGGCGTCGTCCGGGATGGAGTTGACCGGCGTGTGCTCCACCACGACGCCGCTCGCCTTGAGCTGCTTGCGCAGCTGGCTGGCCAGCATCACGCTGCTGCCCATGCCGGCGTCGCAGGCCACGATGATCTTGCGAATGTCCTTGCTGTCGATACCGGCCATGGTCATGCCTCCTTGACTACGGGACGGGCCGGCGACTCTTCGGCGGCCTCGCCGTTCTCGCTGGCGTGCGCGCTCCGCTCGGGCTGCGGGGCCGGGGTGACCGGCGCGGTCTCGGCGGGCTCGGGGCCGGCCTCGGCGGGCGGCTCCTTCTCGCCCCGGCCGAAGCCGAGCAGGACCGCCGCCACCACGAACGTCACCGCGGTCGCGATCACGATCCCGGCCAGCATGCCGAGCCAGCCGCCCCTCGGGGTCACCGCCACGTAGGCGAAGATGCTGCCCGGCGACGGCGTCGAGACGAGCCCCGCGCCGGTGATGAGGAACGTGAACACCCCGGCCGCTCCGCCGGCGATGACGGCGAGGATGAGGCGCGGCTTCATCAGCACGTACGGGAAGTAGATCTCGTGGATGCCGCCGAAGAAGTGGATGATCATCGCGGCGGGCGTGCTCGGGCGCAGCGAACGCGGGCCGAACAGCAGGAAGGCGAGGAGCAGGCCGAGGCCGGGACCGGGGTTGGACTCCAGCATGAACAGGATCGACTTGCCGGTCTGCGCGGCCTCGGCGATGCCGAGCGGGCCGAGCACGCCGTGGTTGATGGCGTTGTTGAGGAACAGGACCTTGGCCGGTTCGATGAGGACGGAGGCGATGGGCAGCAGGTCGTTGCTGACCAGCCAGCCGACCGCGTTGCCCGCTCCCGCGGTGACCGTGCGGACGATGGGGCCGATGCCCCAGACGCCCGCCACGGCCATGGCGCCGCCGACGATGCCCGCGCTGAAGTTGTCGACGAGCATCTCGAACCCGGCCCTGGTCCGCTGCTCAGTGAACTTGTCGACATATTTCAGGATGTACGCGGCGAGGGGGCCGACGATCATGGCCCCGAGGAGCATGGGGACGTCCGACCCCACCACGACGCCCATCACGGCGACCGCGCCCACCACCGCGCCACGCTGCCCGTGGACCATCCGGCCGCCGGTGTAGGCGATCAGGACGGGCAGCAGGATCTTGACGATCGGGCCGACCATGGCCTCCATGGCCGGGTTCGGCAGCCAGCCGGTCGGGATGAACAGCGCGGTGATCAGGCCCCAGGCGATGAACGCGCCGATGTTCGGCATGATCATGCCGGCCAGATGGCCGCCGATTCGCTGGACGGTGGCCTTGACTCCGGATCCGTAGACCGGGGGAGTGTAGGTGTCGGCCATTGCACGTGCTCCTTCAGGGGGGTGAGCAGGCTCTCCGGGGTGGGAGTCGAGGAGGTCAGGGCGTCGGCACTGGCGGCAGCGGCTCCCGGCCGGGTGCGGGGTGGCAGGTGGTCAGCGGGCGGGTCAGGTCGGGCGGGCCGGTGCGGACGTGCGCGCGGTCGATGTCGGACGGGCCGGGCATCCGGCTGCCGGGCAGGCGGACCGCGGCCGCGCCCCAGGCCAGCGCCTCCACCAGGGCGGCCTCGCCCCGGCCGCCGCCCGCCAGGAACCCGGCCAGCATGGCGTCACCGGCGCCGACCGAGCTGCGCGGCTCGCTCACCGCCGCCTCGCCGTACCAGACGCCCCGGTCCTGGAGGAGGACGGCGCCGTCGGCGCCGAGGCTGGCCAGCACGGTGCGCGCGCCCGCCGCGCGCAGCAGGTCCGCCGCCTCGACCACGTCTCCGACACGGAGGATCGGCAGGCCGGTGGCGGCGGCGAGTTCGTCGAGGTTCGGCTTGACCAGGGCCGGGCCGGCGCCGAGCGCGGCGACGAGGGCCGGGCCGCTGGTGTCGACGGCGACGTGGATGCCCGCCCCGGCGAACCTGCGGCACAGCCGCGCGAAGACGTCGGCGGGCACCTCGGGCGGCAGGCTGCCCGAGGCCACCACCCAGTCGGCCTCGTGCGCGGCGGCCAGCACGGCGTCGGCGACCGTGTCGAGCTCGGCGGGCGTCAGGGCCGTGCCCGGCTCGTTGATCTTGGTGACCGTGCCGTCCGGCTCGGCCAGCGTGACGTTGGACCGGGTCGTGCCCGCCACGGGCACGGTCACCATGTCGAGCCCTTCCAGCGCGAGCAACCGGACCAGCTGCCTGCCCTCGTCGCCGCCGAACGGCACTACGGCCCGCGAGGCGACCGCGTTGGCCAGCAGGGCGCGGGAGACGTTGACGCCCTTGCCGCCGGGGTCGAGGCGGGCGGCGGCGGCGCGGATCACGGCGCCCCGGGCCAGCGACGCGATCTCGATCGTGCGGTCGAGGCTCGGGTTGAGCGTCAGCGTGAGGATCACGCGCGCACCACCTCCGGGCCCGCCGCCGATAGGTCGGCGGCCAGCGCGATGTCCAGACCCGTGTCGCTGATCACCACGTCGATCTCGCTCAGCGCGGCGAACCCGGCCAGGTAGGTGTTGGTGAACTTCGTGTGGTCGGCCAGCAGCACGCAGCGCTGCGCGGCCCGGACCATCGCCCGCTTGATCGCCGCCTCGGCCGGGTCGGGCGTGGTCAGGCCCTTGGTCACCGAGCAGCCGTTCGTCGCCATGAACGCCACGTCCACGTGCAGGTGCGCCAGGGGCTGCAGCGCCCAGTCGTCGACCGTGGCCAGGGTCCGCCCGCGCACCCGGCCGCCCAGCATGATGACGTTCAGGTTGCCGCGCGTGGCCAGCGCGGTCGCCAGCGGCGGCGAGTTGACCACGACCGTGAGCTCCCGGTCGGCGGGCAGCACCTGCGCCAGGCGGCCCGTGGTGCTTCCCGCGTCGATGATCACCGAGCCGTCCTCAGGCAGCTCGGCCAGCGCGGCCTTGGCGATGCGCTCCTTCTCCGCGGTCATCACCTCGTCGCGGGTGGCCAGCGCGGGCTCGAATCCCAGCCGCTCCACGGGGATGGCGCCGCCGTGCACCCGGCGCAGCACGCCGGCCCGCTCCAGCACGGTGAGGTCGCGGCGGATCGTCTCGGTCGTCACGTCGAGCTCGTCGGCCAGGGACACCACATCGACCCGGCCCGCGGCCCGCGCCCTGCGGAGGATCTCCTGCTGCCGCTCCTCGGCGTACATGATGTTGATTCACCGCCGTTTCCAGTTGGTTTCCCCTGTGTTTATACCCGTTTCTGTGGCTAGGTCAAGAGTCTGGTAGGTATGTCGGATGCGAATCAAGCCGTGGGCCGCCATGGCGGCTGCCGTGCCCCTCGCCGCTGGCTGCGTCGCCGCCCCACAGGCCGCTCCGGCCACCGGTGGCACCCCCGCGTCGAGCGAGAAGGTGAGCGTCCCGGCGCCCGGCGCGGCGGCCACCCCCTCGGCCCGGCCGCCGCGCGTCCCGGCCGGCACCACCGCGGCCTGGGTCGTCTTCGACCGGCAGCAGCGCAGGATCGTGGCGCACCGCAACGCGCACCGGAGATACCGCTCGGCCTCGGTGGTCAAGATCCTGATGGCGATCGACTACCTGGAGTCGCACAAGACCGTCCCCGCCGCCGACGCCCGGCTGCTCAGGATCATGCTGCGGTCCAGCGACGACGACGCGGCCACGAGCTTCTGGTCGCGCAACGGCAAGGGCGCCATCATCGTGCGGACGGCGCGCAAGCTCGGTCTGTCCGACACCGCCCCGCCGCCCGCCACCCACCCCGGCTTCTGGGGCTACACCTCGCTGAGCGCGTACGACATCGTGCGCACCTACCGCTATTTGCTCGACCGGGCCGCGCCCCGGGTCAGGGACACCATCCTCGGCCACCTGCGCAAGGCCACATCGTGCGGCACCGACGGCTTCGACCAGACCTTCGGCATCCCGCGCGCCGTCCGCCGGCCATGGGCGGTCAAACAGGGCTGGTCGGGCTTCGGCGCAGTCCCTCCGGTCAGCTGCCGCCCGTCAGCCGGCACGACAGCCTCTGGCGGCCCGGCCGTCCCGGCCGAGCCGGTCCTGGACGGGGCGGCCGTCCTGGGCGCTCCGGTCTCGGGCGGGTCGATCTCCTTGGTCGCGCAACGGGCCGCCGGCACGGGCGTCCCCGACTACGGGCGCCCGGTGCTGCACACCACCGGCCTGGCCGGTAAGGGCGACCGCTTCGTCCTCGCGGTCCTGACCGCGCACCCCGCCGGAGGCACGTGGAACGCCTCGGTCCAGCGGATCACGAAACTGACCGCCGCCCTCTACCGGAGCGCCTCCTAACGGAAGGTGAACATCCGGCCGCCCGGCTCCAGCCCTCTCGGCGGCCCGGTGTAGCGGTGCACGCCGACGCAGAAGCCGTCGCCGCTCTCCAGGTGGACGTGCTCGAACCCTTCGCGTTCGAGCCACGCTTGGATCGAGGGCACGAGGTCGGGTTCGCGCCGGTGCCGGGTCCAGATCACGGTCGCGCCGGGCGCGCACAGCTGGGGCAGCACGGTCACGGTACGTTCGACGTCGTCGTCGCTGAGGTTGCCGAAGATGCCGCACGCGATGACCAGATCGGCGGGCACGGCGCCGAGATAGGCGCTGGTCAGCGCGGCGTCGTCGCACACCACTTCGACGCCCTCGGGCGCGTTGACGCGAGCCAGCCGGACGTTGCGTTCGTCCAGCTCCACCAGCCGCGCCCGCACCCGGCCGCGACCGGGATGCTCGGCGAGCACCGGCAGCAGGTCGCGCCCCTGTCCGGCGCACAGGCTGACCACACTCTCGGCCCCCTCGTCGAGGGACTGCCGGATCCACCGCCGCACGACGAGCAGCCGCTCCCGCAAGGGGGTGCCGGGCCGGTCGTAGTCGTCGTGCCAGTCCACCCAGTCGCGATCAGTCATGATCATGATAGTGCTGCAAGCCCGCGGCCGAATCAATCCGCGGACCGCCGTGAGCGCCACTGTCCTGCTCCGGATGATCACCCCAGTGCTGGACAGGATCCGGGTGCCGCGCATCGCCGGCGGCCGTCCCTGGACTCGACCGGACCGGGGGCGACAGAGCCGTTCGTCCGCAAGCCGGCTTCAGCCTGCCCGACACCCCGCACCTCATCGTGCGGGACTGTACGGTTACCGGACTACGCGTCACGACCCGTCGAGGCTCGACAACCCGTTGACCGCGATCTCGATCCCGCGCCGCCCGGCGGTCAGGACGTCCTCGTTCGAGCCGCCCTGCTGCTGGGCGACCAGCCCCGCCACGGCCAGCGCGCCCATGAAGCTGCCGACCGCCGCGCCTGCCGACACGGGATCCAGCTCGGGATAGACCTCGCACAGGGCCTCGGCCACCCGGGGCTGCGCCTCCATCATGAGCGTCAGCCCGCGGGCCCGCAGCGCGGGTTCGGCGAACATCAGCCGTGCCCGCAGGGGCGACAGCGCGAAGTCCAGTTCGTCGTCCTCGGCCAGGCTGCGCACCAGGGCCTCGAACATCCGGCTCAGCAGAGCGCTCAGGGGCTCTCCCGGTTTCCGCCCGGCGATCACGTCGAGCATGGTTTGCCCGCGATCGTCGGCGTGCAGGAAGATCACATCCTCCTTGCTCGCGAAGTACGCGAAGAAAGTCCGGGGGGCCACATCGGCCGCCGCGGCGATCTCGGCGACGGTGGTCTGCTCGTAGCCCCGCTCGCTGAACAGCCGCACCGCGGCCTCCAGCAGCGCACGGCGGGTGCGGACCTTCTTGCGTTCGCGATGACCTTCCACGACGCCACCCTACCGCAGGCTCTGCGTTTATACGTACATTGCAATTTCGCAGTCTATGCGTTTTCCTGAGAGACATGGAAACCCTCAAGACGCTGCGGCTCGACCGGGAGGACCCGTTCGAGCCGCCTGCCGCACTGAAAGAGCTCCACGGACCGCTGCACCCGATGACCTACGCCGACGGGCGGCCCGGCTGGCTGGTCACCGGCTACACCGAGGCACGCGCGGTGCTCGACGACGCGCGCTTCAGCAACACCTCGCAGGGCGCCGCGCCGCCGATCAAGGAGCTGGCGCCGCCCGAGGGGCAGGCGGATCTGGTGATCCCGCCAGGCTTCTTCATCGCGATGGACGACCCCGAACATTCCCGCTACCGGCGGCTGCTGACCGGGCACTTCAGCATGCGGAAGATGCGGCGGCTGGAGCCCAGGATCCAGGAGATCATCGACGGTCAGCTCGACGAGATGGCCCGCGCGGGAGCTCCCGCGGATCTGGTCCGCGCGTTCGCGCTGCCGATCCCGTCGCTGGTGATCTGCGAGCTGCTCGGCGTGCCATACGGCGAGCGTTCGCGCTTCCAGGACACCACCGCGCAGGCGGTGAACCTCGACAACTCCATCGAACAGCGGGGTGCCGCGGGCGCCGAGCTGATGGGCTACCTCTCCGAGATGGTCGGGCGCAAGCGGGCCGAACCCGGCCAGGACCTGCTCAGCGAGCTGGTCGCCGGTGGCGAACTCAACCACGAGGAGCTCACTGGGGTGGCCACGTTGCTGCTGACCGCCGGGCACGAGACGACCGCGAACATGCTGAGCCTGGGCACGTTCCTGCTCCTGTGCCGCCCCGAGCAGGCGGACCTCGTACGCACGGATCCCGGCGTCGCGGAGACCACGGTCGAGGAGCTGATGCGCTACCTCAGCATCACGCACATCGGCCCGATCCGGGTCGCCAGGGCCGACGTGCCGCTCGCCGGACAGACGATCAAAGGCGGCGAGACCGTGACGATCTCCCTCCCGGCCGTCAACCGGGACGCGACCCGCTTCCCGGACCCCGACCGCTTCGACGTCACCCGCCAGGCCGGGCAGCAACTGGGCTTCAGCCACGGCATCCACCAGTGCCTGGGCCAGCAACTGGCCCGGCTGGAGATGCGGCTGGCCTACCCGGCCCTGCTGCGCCGCTTCCCCAAGCTGCGGCTGGCCGTACCCGCCGAGGAGGTGCCGCTGCGGCCGCGGGCCACCATCTACGGCGTGGCCGGCCTGCCGGTCACCTGGTAGCGCAACGGAGCCCGAACTCCTCCAGGTAGAGGGGAAATCGAGGGACCTGCTGTACGACCAGGTCCGGCTCGACGGTGTCGCGCAGCTGCCCGTGTGAGCGGGCCGCCTCGGCGATGCGGACTGCGGCTCAGCCGGCGTAGGCGGCGTAGACCTTCTTCGGCACCACCATCCGCCACGCCTCCAGGACGAGCTCGCGCATCTCCTGCTCGTCGATGGCGGACAGGCGTACGAGCAGCCAGTTGTAGCGCAGGTCGGACTCCGACGGCAGCATGAACGTGTCCGGCTCCGCGGCGACCAGCGCGTCGCGCTCCTCCTTGGGGAACGCGAACCCCATCACCGACTCGTCGCGCGAGAACGCCACGTAGACGATCGAGCCCACCCGGAACTTGATCCGGTCTCTGATGAGGTGCTCCGAGGAGCGGGGGAAGGTCGACGTGAGCCGTCGTACGTCCTCGACTGTGACCACACGGACAATCTACGTGTTGCCCTCGGCGGCCGAGATGTCGGCGAGGGCGGACTTCGGGTCGCGTTCCCTCGCGAGGTCGCCCAGGCTGACGATGCCGACGGCGCGCCCGTCCTCCACGACCGGCAGGCGGCGCACGGCGTGGCTCCGCATGAGCTGGACGGCCTGGTCGATGGTGGTGTCGGGCCCGACCGCCTCGACCGCCGGCGTGTAGGCCTCGCGCACCGGCGTGTCGGGACCCTTCTCGGCGGCGACCAGTCGCACGGTGATGTCGCGGTCGGTCACGATGCCGCTGATCCGGCCGTTGTCGTTGACGATCACGGCGCCCGTGTCGTGGTCGCGCATCAGCGCCGCCGCCACGGCGACGGACTGGTCGGCCTCGACCGTCGCGGGGTGGGCCGTCATCACGTCTGCCACGGTGTTCGCCATGAGAGTCCCTCCTGGTGCGGGTTCCGATCGATTTGTCATCGATCGAACCCTTCTACCCGGTTCTCTGGGCGTCAGTCAGACGCTCGGCGCGCGTGATTCCGCGTACGCCGCGAGCACCTGCTTGCGGCGCTTGGCCGGCAGGCGGTCGATGTAGAGGTGGCCGTCGAGGTGGTCGGTCTCGTGCTGGAGGCAGCGGGCCAGCATGCCGGTGCCCTCGACGGTGACCGGGGCGCCCTCGGCGTCGAAACCGTGGACGACGGCGTGATCGGGGCGGGGGAGCGGGGCGTACTGGCCGGGCACCGACAGGCAGCCCTCCTCGCCCGCGTCCAGCCGGCGCTCTCCCACCGGAGGCAGCTCCAGCGTCGGGTTGATCACCACGCCTTTGTGATGCTCGTCGTCGGCGTCGGGGCAGTCGTAGACGAACACCCGCAGCGCCACGCCGATCTGGTTGGCGGCCAGGCCCACGCCCTCGGCCGCGTACATGCTCGCGAACATGTCGTCCACCAGCGCCGCCAACGTGTCGTCGAACCTGGTCACCGGCTCACACGGCGCGTGCAGCACCGGGTCGCCCACGTGAACGATCGGCCGGACCTCTCCCACGACCAACGCCCTTCCGGTTGGGACTGTGTCGCCGCAAGTCTACGGCGAACCGGGACGCCGCCGGATTCTCGCATGCTGATACAAATATTCTCTTATTTTGAGACAAGGAGTAGAGTCCTGGCACCGTACCGGGACAGGGAGTTCTGATGGACGCCGTATACACGCATGGCCACCACGAGTCCGTGCTGCGCTCGCACCGGTGGCGCACCGCCGCCAACTCGGCCGCCTACCTGCTGCCCCACCTCACCCCGCAGACGAGTCTGCTCGACGTGGGCAGCGGCCCCGGCACGATCACGGCCGACCTCGCGACCAGGGTGAGCCACGTGACGGCGTGTGAGGTGACCGAGGAGGCACTGGCGCTCACCCGAGCCGGGCTCGCGGGCACGGCCAACGTGAGTTTCGCCCTCGCGGACGCGCACGCTCTGGAGTTCGCCGACGACACCTTCGACGTGGTCCACGCTCACCAGGTCCTCCAGCACCTGGGCGACCCGGTCCTGGCCCTGAGTGAGATGCGCCGCGTGACGCGGCCGGGCGGCCTGGTCGCGGCCAGGGACAGCGACTACTCGGCGTTCGCCTGGTATCCCCGCCTGCCGGAGTTGGACGAGTGGATGGCGCTCTACCAGCGGCTGGCCCGGGCCAACGGCGGCGAGCCGGACGCCGGCCGGCGACTGCTCTCCTGGGCCCGTGCCGCCGGCTTCACCGACCTCACCGCCACCTCGTCGACCTGGTGCTTCGCCACGCCGGACGACCGGGGGTGGTGGGGCGGCATGTGGGCCGACCGGATCCTGCACTCCGCGCTGGCCGATCAGGCCCTCGCCTCCGGCGTGGCCACCCCCGCCGCCCTGCGCCGCATCTCCGACGCCTGGCTCCAGTGGTCCGACGCTCCCGACGGCTGGCTCTCCATCCTCCACGCCGAAATCCTCTGCACGGCCTGACCGGGTGGATCGACTTTCGTCGGCCGTTACTTCACTGAGGGTGTCACCACCACGCCTGATGAAAACGTACAAACACTGACGCCCGCCACGGCTACGGCGCCCGGCCCGCACTGTGCCGGCAAGTGAAAGCTTCAGCTACGGCGAATCAGTCCGATCCCCGGAAACAGATGCTTCAGCATCGGCGAGTAGGAGGGCGACGGATCCTGGCCCGTTCTGCGGCGGGTGGACAGGACGGCGGGGCGCCGTAGAGCGGAGGCGGGTGGGCGTTCCGGCCGACTTAAGACCGTGCCAGGTACCCCCGCGCCCGAAGTAAGGCCGAAGGCGAACATCACCAGCCCCCGGGCAATCGCGGTCGGCCGGAACGCCCACCCGCCTCCGCGGCACCCGCACAACCCCGTCAAAGCCCCAAAGTACGCACCCGCTGCCACTGCGGATCCCGATAAAGCACGACATCAGTACCGTCGATGAGCTCATCAGGCGCGGACATCATGGTGATCTCGCCGGTAGCCTGCAACTCCAGCAACAGATCCCGGACCCGCGGCCCGACCGGCAACCGCCCGGCGGGCAGCCCGAGCCCGGCCCGCACCAGATCGGCGATCCGGGACAGATGGAAGGGCCCGTCGAGCTCACCCACCACCCCCCGCACGACACTCATCGTGATCAGCTGCTCGGCCTCCGTGTAGGCCAGCTGCCAGGTGATCTGCTCACGCCGGCCGCCGGTCCCCGCGCAGGCCGTGCAGCCACGCGAAAGATCCGGCGCCACCACCTCCTCGGCCGACCCGAGACAGACCGTGCACTGCTGGTGCTCGGCGGCGTGCACCTCGGCCGTCATACGGTCGGCCAGGTGGAGACCGCAGTCGCAGGTGTATGTGTTGCCGAGGATGGCACCAGGTTGCGGGGTGATCGTGTGCTTTGTCATCCCGCCGACCCTACCCGCGAGCCTGGGCGAGACCGTGCAGCCGGCGCAGCGCCTTGCGGGCCGCGGCCGACACCTGCGCATCCGGATGCCGGTCGATGAACACGCGCAGCACCTGCTCGGTCCACGGATGATCGCCGAGTGCCAGCAGCGCGATCGTGCCGGCCTGATCCTCGGGCTCCATGCCCATCCCGACCGACTCGACGACCTCGTCCGACTCCCCGCCGAACTCCAGCAGCGTCGCCGCCATGTCCACGAGCACCCAGGCGATCTCGTCGGGCGCCGGATGGCGATCGTCGCGGCCCAGCCGGGCGCCGATCACGGCTCCCACCCGTGGCGTGCCGAGCAGCCTGTCGAGCACCTCGCGGCCCTCGTCGCCGAGGTCGGTGGCGAGCAGCTCCACGCCGATCGCCCGGCCCAGCGGGCTCGCCTCGATGAGCGCGGCGCCGAGCTCTTCCGCAGCCTTGCCTCTCTCGCGGGTGGCCAGCCAGCCGGTGAGCTCTTCGAGCCGTTCGCGCTCGGGGTAGCAGCGCAGGCCGTGCAGCAGCGCGGCGGCGTCGCCGGTGGCGAGCGACCCCATCACGGGAATCTCCTGCCCGGTCACCTCGGCGATCACCTGCCGCCCCGCCCACAGCCCGAGCGGCGTCAGCACGGGCGGCTCCGCGGGGTGTGTCAGGCCGAGCGAGACGAACTCGCCGGGCACCTCGCCCGCCGAGGTGCCGGCCGTCTCGCCGGCCGTCTCGCTCCCCGTCTCGCGGCCGAGGAACAAACGTACGATCCGCACGAGGTGCGCCTCGCCGAGCACCTGCCGGCGAACGTCCCCCCAGACCCGCAGCACCGCCTCGTCGTCCCCGTGCCGCAGAACCTCGATCACCTCGGCACCACCGAGCGCATCGACATCGACGGCGTCAGGCAGTTCGGCCCCAGAGGCCGGAGCGGCGGGATCGGAAGAGCGGAGCAGAGCCGCGGCCAGGGGAGTGGCGCGAACGGCCGCGGCCAGTTCGGGCGTGGCCGGCAGGCGGATGGGTGGCTGGAGGGGAAGGGTGTCGTCGTCGTAGGTGCCCACGGAACTCATCCTGTCGCACCCCCGCCGGGTTTAGGTTAAAGTCCGCCGTACCCGAAAAGTCGGAAGAAGGGAGGCGCTGAGATGTCCCGCAACGACCGGACGCTCACCGCGTCCGTTCCCACTCTTCGGAGGAACCGTGCTTTTCCGTCCCACGGTCGAGTCTGACCTCGACCGCCTGCTCGGCTGCGTCGTCGACGAGTCCATCAGCTGGGCCCACCCCGACCGCCTGCTCACCTTCCTGGAAGACCGCCAGTACCGGCACGAGCGCGTCTGGATCGCCGAGGAGAACGGCGAGATCAGGGCCCGCGCCGTCTGGTGGGGCTTCCCCGATGGCGACCGCCCGCTCGCGCTCGACTGCCTCTACGTCCACCCCTCGGTCGAGGACCGCGTCGGCCTCGCCGCCGACCTGCTGCGCCACGCCCACGAGGCGTACGGCGAGGCGCCCGCGTACCACGTCTTCCTGCGGACGGGCTGGCGGGACGACCCGAGATCGACGGCCGCCATCGCCTGGCGCCAGGAGGCGGGGCGCAGGGCCGGGCTGACCGAGGAGCTGGAACGGCTCCGCTACCAGTGGATGCCCGGCGCGCCGGTGCCCGAGCAGCCGGACCGGCTCGTCTTCCGTCCGGAGCCCGACGACGAGGCGTTCGTGGCGGCGTTCCGCCGGGTGGCCGTCGGCTCGCTCGACGCGTACACCCGGCAGGCGCTGACCACGATGGACGGCGACGCGCAGGCCCGCGCGGACGTGGCCGACTACCGGAGCATGCCGGGCGACCGCGCGTGGTGGCGGCTCGCCTTCACCTCCGACGGCGACCTGGCAGGCGTCGCGCTGCCGTCCGCGAACAACCAGGGCCCGGTCGTCGGCTACCTCGGCGTGGTGCCGGAACATCGCGGCCACGGCTACGCGGACGACCTGCTCGCCGAGATCACCCGCTTCCACGCCGGACGCGGCGCCGCCCGGATCATCGCCGACACCGACGTCACCAACGTCCCGATGGCGCGGGCCTTCGACCGCGCCGGCTACGACGTCTTCGCCATCAGACTGGTCCTGTCGCCCCAACCGTGACCATGGGCCGTCATTACCGCTAGGAGCTGATCAGGCGCGGGGCTGGAACGGCCCCGCGCCGGATTAGGGACGCCCTGTCAGGTCGCGGTCGGGCCGTGCCGGATTAGGGACGCCCTGTCAGGTCGCGGTCGGGCCGTGCCGGATTAGGGACGCCCTGTCAGGTCGCGGACCGGCCGAGCCGGGCACGCACCACCAGATCGTGCAGCGCCGCGGCGGCCGTACCCGTCTCGGTGAGGTGGGACGCGTCCCGGGCCGCCTCCAGCTCGGCGGTCAGCCGCGCCACATCGTCACCGGCCGCCGGCACGGGCGGCGCCCCGCCGTGCTCGGCCTCGCGCTTGGCGGCCACCAGCTCCGGCAGGTACGGCGGCCCGTACCGGAACAGCCGGGTCAGGTCGGCGACCAGCTCACCGGTCCGCATCAGGTGGATGCCCGTCACCAGCACCCGGAAGGTGTAGAGCAACGGCTTCAGCTCGCCCGTCTTCCCGAACAGCCGCCACTGCGTCCGGGCGAACCCGAGGTAGTGGTGGGCGTGGTGGCGGGTCAGGCACGCGGGCGCGAGGGCGACCAGCTCCTCGTGCAGCGGCGACGAGGCCACGACCAGCGGTGACAGGAGCTGCTCCAGCACGTAGCCGTTGCGGTTGAGCAGCAGCCCGCAGAACTTGGCCAGGTCGTGCGTGACGAGGTCGACCTCGACGCCGTCACGGGTCCACATGCGGTCGAGCGTGCCGGGCCCGGTGCGCAGCCCGACGACCTCTTCGACCGGCAGCAGGTGGACGCCCCGCAGGTCGACATCGGAGTCGGCGGACGGGAAGCCGTACAGGTGCGCCCCGCTCACCGTGGCGAACACCAGAGGATACGGCTGCTCACCGGGAATCTCGGACAACCACGCGGGCAGCCCGGCGGGGAGGTTCACAGATGATCCCTGCGGACGCCGACGAGAAAATCCTCCACTTTCGCCCGGTCGGGCACGGCCGGCAGCACGCTGTCGGCGGCGGCCAGTTCGGCGGTCAGCGTACGGCGCCAGGCGTCGACCTCGGCCCACGACACCTCGCCGTGCCTGATGGCGAGCAGCCGGTCGCGGTGCGGGCCCACCCGCACCTCCAGGTCGCCCTGCCGGACCAGGTGCAGCCCGCTGAGCAGCAACCTGATCATGTGCATGGCCTGCTTCCACCTGGGCGCCGCCGGGTCGAGACGGCGGAACTGGGCGTCGGCGTAGCCCGCGAACGTCTCGTGCGCGCGCCGCGACAGGAACGCCCCCCGCAGCTCCCGCAGCCGCTCCCCGGACGGGGTGACGACCTCGACGAGCGGTGACCAGAGGCACTCCAGCACCGTCGGGTTGGCGTCGAGGGCGAGTACGCAGAAGCGCTCCACCTCCCATGAGAACTGCTCGGGCAGCGGGCCGTCGCGGTGTGTCGGCGGCTTGGTCAGCCGCCAGAAGTCCGGCGTGGGCACCACGAACACCCCGCGCCGGTCGGTGTCGGAGACGCCGGTCTCCAGGCCGTAGGCCCGCGAGCCCGTCACCACGGACAGGATCAGATCATCGCTCACCCTTCCACCCTGGCAGGCATGGGGACTTGCGCGCGCCGCCGGGACGCTGGTCTGATCGACGTGTGAGTGGTTTCGACGCCGTCTACCGGCGCAGCATCGACGAGCCCGAGACTTTCTGGGCGGAGGCGGCCGAGGGCATCGACTGGGAGGTGGCGCCCGAGACGGTCCTGCGCGATGGGCGCTGGTTCCCCGACGGGCGGCTCAACACCTGCTTCAACGCCCTCGACCGGCATGTCGAGGCGGGCCACGGTGACCGGACGGCGCTGATCTACGACAGCCCCGTCACCGGCACCGCGCTCGCCTACACCTACGCCGAGCTGCTCGACGAGGTGGCGCGGACCGCCGGCCTGCTGCGCGACCTGGGCGTCGGCACGGGCGACACCGTGGTGATCTACATGCCGATGGTGCCCGAGGCGGTGATCGCCATGCTGGCCTGCGCGCGGCTGGGCGCCGTGCACTCGGTGGTGTTCGGCGGGTTCGCCGCCAGTGAGCTGGCCGTCCGGATCGACCACGCCAGGCCCGTGGTGGTGCTGTCGGCGTCGTGTGGCATCGAGCCGTCCCGGGTGGTCGCGTACAAACCGCTGCTGGACGCCGCTTTGGAGGAGGCCACGCACCGGCCCGAGCGCTGCGTGATCCTGCAGCGGCCCCAGGCGCCGGCGGCGCTGGTGGAGGGGCGCGACCTCGACTGGGCGTCGGCCGTGCGCGACGCCGAGCCCGCCGGCTGCGTGGCCGTGGCCGCCACCGACCCGCTCTACATCCTCTACACCTCCGGCACGACCGGCGCGCCCAAGGGCGTGGTCCGCGACAACGGCGGTCACGCGGTGGCGCTGCACTGGAGCATGTCCCACGTGTACGGCGCCGCCCCGGGAGAGGTCTTCTGGGCCGCCTCCGACGTCGGCTGGGTCGTGGGCCACTCCTACATCGTCTACGGGCCGCTGCTGGCCGGCTGTACGACCGTGCTGTACGAGGGCAAGCCGGTCGGCACGCCGGATCCGGGGTCGTTCTGGCGGGTGGTGGCCATGCACGGGGTGCGGACCCTGTTCACCGCGCCGACCGCGATCAGGGCCATCAAGAAAGAGGACCCGTCCGGAAATTTCGCGCAAAAGTGGGACCTGTCGATGCTGCGCTACCTCTTCCTGGCCGGCGAGCGGCTCGACCCCGACACCTACCACTGGGCGAGCGACCTGCTCGGCATCCCGGTGATCGACCACTGGTGGCAGACCGAGTCCGGCTGGCCGATCGCCGCCAACTGCGTGGGCATCGAGGCGCTGCCGATCAAACCCGGTTCGCCCACCAGGCCCGTCCCCGGCTACGACGTGCGCATCCTCGACTCCTCCGGCCAGGAGTGCCCGCCGGGCGCCGAGGGAGCGGTCGCCATCAGGCTGCCGCTGCCGCCCGGCAACCTGCCGACGCTGTTCCGCGACGAGGCCCGCTTCACCGAGTCCTACCTGTCGCGCTTCCCCGGCCACTACCTGACGGGCGACGGCGGCTACCTCGACGACGACGGCTACCTCTATGTGATGGGCCGCATCGACGACGTCATCAACGTGGCCGGCCACCGGCTGTCGACCGGGCAGATGGAGGAGGTCATCGCGGCCCACCCGGACGTGGCCGAGTGCGCGGTGATCGGCGTCGCCGACGAGCTCAAGGGGCAGCTCCCGGTCGGCTTCGTGGTGCTCAAGGCGGGCGCCGACCGCGACCCGGCCGAGGTGGAGCGGGAGCTGGCCGCGCTGGTCCGTGAGCGGATCGGCCCGGTCGCCGCCTTCCGTCGGGCCGTGGTGGTCGGCCGGCTGCCCAAGACCCGGTCCGGCAAGATCCTGCGCGGCACCATGCGCGACATCGCCGACGGGCGCGACTACCGCGCCCCGTCCACGATCGAGGACCCGGCGGCGCTGACGGAGATCGCCGACGCGCTCTGACGGGCGGCGCGCACCGGCGATGGCGGACGCGGCGGACGCGACACCGGCCGGACGCGACACCGGCCGGACGCGACACCGGCCGGGCGCGCACCTGGCGGCCAAAGATCGCTAGGCGGCCGGGAGCTCCACGGTGATCGTCAGCCCGCCCTCGTCCCGGGGCCGGGCGGTGACCGTGCCGCCGTGCGCCTCGGTGATGACCCGTACGATCGACAGCCCGAGCCCGCTGCCCCGGTCGGACCGCAGCCGGTCGCCGTGCAGCCGCCGGAACGGCTGGAAGATCGCCTCGATCTCGTACGGCGGCACGTGCAGCCCGGTGTTGGCCACCACCAGCTCCACGCGCTCGGCCCGCTGCCGGGTCGTCACCCACACCTCGCCCTTGGGGTGGTTGTGCCGGATCGCGTTCTCCACGAGGTTCTGCACCAGCCGCTCCACCAGCACCGCCTCCCCGGTGGTGGGCGCCGAGTCGAGCAGCCGGTGAATCGTCACCTCCCGCTCGGCCGCCTCTCCGGCCACCTGGTCCATCACGTGCTCGGCCACGTCGGTCAGGTCGAACGGCCGCCGGTCCAGCACCGCCTGCTCGCCCTCCGCCAGCGCCAGCAGCCCGTCGATGAGCCGTTCGTGCCGGGTGTTGACCAGCAGCAGCGACTCGCCGAGCCGTTTGACGTCGTCGGTCGCGTCGGGGCGGCGCACCGCGACGTCCACCAGCGTCCTGTTGATGGTCAGCGGCGTGCGCATCTCGTGGGAGGCGTTGGCGACGAACCGCCGTTGCCCGTCGAACGAGCGGGCCAGCCGGTCGAGCATGGTGTCGAAGATGTCGGTCAGCTCCTTCACCTCCTCGCGCGGGCCGTCGTAGCCGATGCGCTCGGTCAGGTCGTGGCTCTGCGCGACGCGGCGCGCGGTCTCGGTGACGTCCTTGATCGGCCGCGTCACCCAGGCCGCCGTCCGCCAGCCGAGCCCGAAGGCGCCCGCCGCGCCCGCCAGGACCGCGAACGAGCCGAGGGTGCGCACGGTGTAGAGGGTGTCGTCCTGGTAGATGGCGCGGACCTGGCTGACCCGCTGCTGGGCCACCGCGTAGCCGAGATCGCCCCGCCAGTACTGTCCGATGTCCAGCGTGATGTACTTCGGCTGACCGAGCCCCGAGCGGGGTTCGAGGCTCTGCCGCACCACGAGGTAGAGGGTCGCGAGGAGCAGCGTCCCGACGAACAGGAAGACCACGGCGCAGGCGAGCGCGAACCGCAGGCGCAGGCTCATGGGATCCGGTACCCCGAGCCGGGCACGGTCTCGATGACCTGGGGCTCGCCCAGCTTCTTGCGCAGCTTGGCCATCGTGGTCCGCACCGTGTTGGTGAACGGATCGATGTGCTCGTCCCATACCTTCTCCAGTAGTTCCTCGGCCGAGACGACGGCGCCCTGGGCGCGCAGCAGCTCGGCCAGCACGCCGAACTCCTTGCGGGCCAGGGGCACGTACCGGCCCTCGCGGAACACCTGCCGGTGCGCCCAGTCCAGCCGGACCCCCGCCCGCTCCAGCATCGGCGGGTCGGCCCGCCTGGCCCGGCGGCCGAGGGCGTGCACCCGCGCGACCAGTTCCTCGAACGCGAACGGCTTGGGCAGGTAGTCGTCGGCCCCGAGAGACAACCCGGCCACCCTGGAACGCACGTCGCCCGCGGCGGTCAGCATCAGCACCCTGACCGGCCACCCCCGCTCGACGACCGTGCCGCACACGTCGTCGCCGTGCACCAGCGGGAGGTCCCGGTCGAGGATCAGCACGTCGTAGTCGTGGACGCTGAGCCGCTCGATCGCCGCCTCACCGTCGTAGGCGACGTCGACGGCCAGCGCCTCACCTCTCAGCCCCTCGGCGATCGAGTCGGCGAGCATGCGCTCGTCCTCGGCGATCAGAACTCGCACCTGGCCCCCCAAAACAGAACACACAACCTGGCCCCAAAGATCATGAGTCCGCCAGTGTGCCCACACCGACATAACGCGGGCATAACCACAATCGGTGACGCCGACGTTATCGCGAAATCGCTGGACTTCGTCCCCTATGGCCGGGATCCGCCCGGCCCCGTCACCGGGGGACAACCATGGCCAACACCCTCACGGCGTTCAGCCGGTCACGCCCGCACGGCGTGACCGCGCGGAAGCGCCAGGGGCACCGGCTGTTCGTGATCGTGCTCGCGCTGGCCGCCGCGCTGCGCGTGCTCGTCATGCTCGGGTACGACACCGCGCAGCTCTACTGGTACGACTCCTTCACCTACCTCGACACCGCCCTCCACCTGCGACCGCAGGGAGCCCTGCACCCGGCGGGCTACTCCTGGTTCCTGTGGTTGCTGCGGCCCTTCCACAGCGTGGAGCTGGTCGCCGGGGTGCAGCACGCGATGGGGCTGGGCATCGGGGTGATGATCTACGTGCTGCTGCGCCGCCGGTCGCTGCCCGGCTGGGGCGCGAGCCTGGCCACGGTGCCGGTGCTGTTCGACCCGTCGTTCGTGCGGCTGGAGCACGCCATCCTGTCCGACCTGCAGGTCATCTTCCTGGTCGTGGCGGCGCTGCTCGTCGTGATGTGGCGTGAGCGGGTCTCCACGCGGGCCGCCGCGCTGGCCGGGCTGCTGCTCGCGCTGGCCGGTCTCACCCGCACGGCCGCGGTGCCGCTGCTCGGGCTGCTCTTGCTCTACCTGCTCATCCGGAGGGCGGGATGGCGGAGGATCGTGGCCGCGGCGGTCGCGGGGGCGCTGCCGCTGGTCGCCTACGCCGGCTGGTACGCCCAGCATCACGGCAGGTTCGCGCTCAGCGGTTCCGACGGCGTCGCGCTGTGGGCGCGGACCATGACCTTCGCCGACTGCTCGATCATCCGGCCGCCCGCGAAGGAGGCCGTGCTCTGCCCGAACGGCACCGTCGTGGACGCCGCCTCCGAATACGTCTGGGCGCCCGGCGCCTCCCTCAACCAGCTGCCCGGCGACCGGTTCGCCTACAACGACCTGGCCAGGAGCTTCGCCGTGCGGGCCATCGCCGCCCAGCCGCTGGACTACCTGCGCGAGGTGGTCGTGAACACCTCACTCGCCTTCACCTGGGACCCGGTGCCGCACCCGAACCGGGTCACCCCCATGTCCACCTTCCCGCACGGCTCGTGGACGCTGCCGGAGCAGCACGGGCTCATCGGGAAGGTCCGCCGCGAGTACGACACCGGCATCCGCGGCATGAGCTCGGTCGAGCCCTGGGGCACGATCCTGGCCGCCTACCCCTATCCGTGGTTCCTGCACGGGACCCTCTTCGGCGTGCTGCTGCTGGCCGGTGGCGCGGGCTCGATCGGCCGGCGCCGCCCGGCGCTGCTGCCGTGGACGTTCTCCATGTTCCTGCTCGTCGCGCCGGTGGCCGCTCTCGACTTCGACCACCGCTACGTGCTGCCCGCCATCCCGTTCGCCTGCGTCGCCGCCGCGCTCGCCGTACACGGGTACCGCGCCGGCGGTATCGCGCGAGGGAGGCGAGCGGATTACCGTGTGCCGGTGTGAGAACGTTCGCGCTGGTATGCGGCATGGCGGTGATCGTCGTCCATTCGACGTCCCTGGCGTACGGCAACCAGCCGTCCGCCACACCGCTCGACCTGCCCGGTTACGCGCTGCTGGTCCTGTCCGCGCTCGGGCTGGCCTGGCTGCGCCGGCGGCCCGAGGTCGCCTTGGCCGTCTGCGCGGCGGTGGCGGCCGTCTGCTTCGCGCGCGGCTACGCCTACGCGTTCTGGCCCGCGCCCGCCCTGGTCGCGATGTTCGCGACCATCTCCGCCGGCCGGCGGGCGGCCGGCTGGGCGGGCGCGGCGTTCCTGATCGGCGTGCCCGCGGCAGCGGTGGCGCCGCACCCGGAGCCGGACCGGGTGGCCGGGGTGGTCATCTGGGCGCTGCTCGTGCTCGTCGTGGCCCAGCCCGCCGAGGTGTCGCGGGCCAGGCGCGCCTACACGGCCGAGGTGGAGCGGCGGGCCACCGACGCCGAACGCACCCGCGAGGAGGAGGCGCTGCGCCATGCCCAGGAGGAGCGGCTGCGCGTCGCCAGGGAGCTGCACGACGTCACCTCCCACACGGTGTCGGTGATCGCGCTGCATGCCGCCGTCGCCGTCGAGGCCGTCGAGCGCGCGGGCGGCCCGCCGGAGGCGCGGGCCGCCCTCCAGGTCATCCGTACGGCCAGCCGCCAGGCCCTGGCCGAGATGAAGGGCGTGCTCGGCGTCCTCCGCCCCGGCTCGCGGCAGCCGCCGCCCGGCACCGGCCGGTTGCCCGGACTGCTGGACGGGGCCGGGCTGCCGGTCGGCCTGTCCGTCGTCGGCGCCCGGCGCCCGCTGCCACCCGCCGTCGACCTGGTCGTCTACCGGGTGGTGCAGGAGGCGCTGACCAACACCATCCGGCACGCGGACGCCACCCGGGCGGTGGTCACCCTGACCTACGAGCCGGACGCCGTGACCGTACAGGTGGACGACGACGGGGGCGGCGGCGATGCCCCAGGCGGCCACCCGCACGGCCACCCGGACGGCCACCTGTACGGCCACGGCCTGACCGGGATGGCCGAACGCGTGGCCGCGGTCGGAGGGCGGCTCACCACCGGCGACGGCCCCTCGAACGGGTTCCGCGTCGTGGCCAGGCTGCCCGCGTGATCACGATCCTGCTGGCCGACGACCAGCCGCTGGTCAGAGCCGGGCTACGGGCCCTGCTGGACACCGAGGACGACCTGAGCGTGGTGGCCGAGGCGGCGGACGGCCTGGAGGCGGTGCGACTGGCCGGCGGGCTCTCGCCGGACGTGGTGCTCATGGACATCCGGATGCCCGGCCTCGACGGGCTGGAGGCCACCCGCCGGATCGTGTCCGGCCGCACTCGGGTCGTCGTGGTCACCACCTTCGACCTCGACGAGTACGTCTACGAGGCGCTCCGTTCCGGGGCCAGCGGCTTCCTGGTCAAGGACGCCGAACCGGCCGAGATCCGGCACGCCGTGCGGGTCGCGGCCCGCGGCGACGCGATGCTCTCCCCGGGCGTCACGCGGCGGCTCATCGAGGAGTTCGCCGCCCGGTCCGGCGCGGTCAGCGCCGACCGCCTGGCCCCGCTGACGGGCCGCGAGCGCGAAGTGCTGGTCCAGGTCACCCAGGGCCTCACGAACCACCAGATCGCCGAGCGGCTGGTGATGAGCCCGGCCACGGTCAAGACGCACGTCAACCGCATGATGAGCAAACTGGCCGTACACGACAGGGCGCAACTCGTGGTGCTCGGCTACGAGACCGGCCTCGTCCGCCCCGGCCGGCACGCCTGATACCGCGCTCGGTGTACGACGTCGTCCGCGCTGGGTGGACGACCTGGTGGGTCCGCGGTTTCTACGGTCGGCGGCATGATCGCCTTCTGCACCCGCCACCGGCGCCTCGTCCTGATGCTCTGGCTCGCGCTGACGGCCGCCCTGGTCGCCGCCGCGACCGCCTGGCCCGGCCCGGCGAACGACGACTTCACCCTCCCCGCCTCCGAGAGTCAACGGGCCGCCGAACTGCTCGGCGACCTGCCGGCCGAGCCGCCGGGCACGCTCGTGATCTCCGCCCCGTCCGGGGTCGGCGGCCCGGCGGTGCGCCAGGCCGTGGCCGGTCTGGTCGACCGGCTGAACAGCGTCCCCGGCGTGCACGCGGGCCCGGCCGACCGGCCGGCCACGCCGGCCGAGACGCCGGACGGAGACGACGAGCTGTACGGGCAGATCTCTCCCGACGGGACGATCGGCGCCATCCCCCTCGAATTCTCCGGCTCCGGCGCCGCCGAGCGGATCAGGCAGCTTCGTGACGGCTTCCGCGCGCCCGGGGTGACCGCGGAGCTGGCCGGCGACGACCTGGCGGACTTCACCCCCGGAGGAGCCGTCGAGGGCGCCGGGCTGGTGGCCGCGGCGGTGGTGCTGCTGGTGGCGTTCCGGTCGCTGGTCGCCGCCGCCCTTCCATTGATCATCGGCATCACCGGCGTGACCGGCGGCGTCGCCCTGCTCACCGTGCTGCGGAACGTCGTGCCGGCGCCCGGCTTCGCGGTCTATCTCATGATCATGCTGGGGCTCGGCGTGGGCATCGACTACGCGCTGCTCATCGTCACCCGGTTCCGCTCCTGCCTCGACGAGGGGCTCGGTGTGCAGGAGGCGGTCGAACAGGCCATGCGCACGGCGGGCAGGTCCGTGCTGTTCGCCGGGATCATCGTGATCACCACCGGGGCGGGCATCCTGTTCCTCGGCCCCTCGCTCGGCGGCGGTGTCGCGCTGGCCGCGGGCTGCGGGGTGCTCATGGTCATGCTCGCCTCCCTCACCCTGCTGCCCGCGCTGCTGCGGATGATCGGCACCCGGGTCGACAGGTTCGCGCTGCCGCGCCGTACCGGGAAGGAGCCGCTGTCCTCGCGGTGGAGCAGGGTCGTGCAACGCAGGCCGTGGACGGCCGGACTGCTGGCGCTCGGCCTGCTCCTCACGCTGGCACTGCCCGCGACGCAACTGCGCGCCGGCTGGTCCGACGCGGGCGACCGGCCGGTCACCGACACCACCAGGCGCGCCCACGACCTGCTGGCCCAGGGCTTCGGACCCGGCGCGCAGGGCCCGCTGGTGCTGGCGATCGCGCCGGACGGCGGCGCGATCGCCGTCGAGCAGGTCGTCGAGCAGGCCCGGCGGACACCCGGCGTGGCACGGGCGTACGCCGTGGGGGAGCGGGCCGCGCTGGTCGTGCCCACCGGCGAGCCGCAGGACGAGGCCACCACCGCGCTGATCCACCGCCTGCGCGCCGAACTGCCCGCGCCCGTCCTGGTGACCGGCTCCACCGCGGCCGCCGGCGACTTCGCGGAGTTCTCCGCCGAGCGGCTGCCGTGGACCGTGGCCGCCGTGCTGCTGGCCTCGTTCGCGTTGCTCATGGCCGTGTTCCGCAGCCTGGTGCTGCCGGTGAAGGCGATCGTGGTGAACCTGCTGTCCATCGGCGCCGCGTTCGGGGTGGTCGTCGCGGTCTTCCAGTGGGACGTGCTCGGCCGCGGCGCCTCCGGGCCCATCGACGCCTGGGTGCCGATGATGCTGTTCGTCATCACGTTCGGGCTGTCGATGGACTACGAGGTGTTCCTGCTCTCCCGGGTCAGGGAGGAGTACGAGCGGACTCGCGACAACGGGCGGGCCGTCACGGCCGGGCTGGCCAGGACGGCCCGGGTCATCACCGCCGCCGCCACGATCATGTTCTGCGTGTTCGCCGCGTTCGGCGCGTTCGACGACCGCGCGCTGCAGATCATGGGCGTCGGGCTGGCCGCCGCCGTGCTGGTCGACGCCACCGTGGTCCGCCTGGTCCTGGTCCCCGCCGCCATGGAGGTGCTCGGCGAGCGCAACTGGTGGTTTCCCGGACTGTCCTCGGGGAGGCTGACGCACGAGCGAAATGTCTCGTAGGATCCGGACATCGCGAGCGTTGGGGGCGCCAGGTGCCAGGGCAGAGCGTGGGTGTGGTAGTGGATCCCGGAGTGCCCCGGGAGATCTCCGGAGTGCTGCGCGCCAACGCCCCGTTGCTGTCCAGGTTCCGGGCCGGCTGGGTGCCGCCCGCCGTGCCGCCCGCCGAGCGCCGGCGGCGCGGCACCTCCAGCGTGATGCTGCTGGCGGCCACGCCCGTGGTGCTCGCCGTGATGGCGGTGCTGCTGGAGTCGCCGGCGGCGCCGGTCGGGTTCGTGTTGCTGGGCATGTTCGTCCTGGTCGTCCTGATCAAGATGGCCTCCCTCAACGAGCTGCCCGTGACCGCCCGGCCCCGCGAGCGCGGCGTCTACGAGCAGGCCCGCTGGTACGACGGCCGCTACCTGCTGCCGGAGGACTTCGACGCGGAGGCCGCGGCCGTGCTCACGCGGGCGCAGCAGGCCATCGGCTCGGTGCTGCGCTCCCACGTCAACGCCGAGGGCCTGCTCGACGGCGCCCGCAACGCGGTGATGCTGCCGGAGCAGGAGTGGGAGATCGCCCGGTTGCTCGCCAAGCTGTCCGCGTTACGCGCCGAGCACCGCGAGCTGCTGGCCCGGGGCGTCGCCCCCGAGGTCGCCGCCGTGGTCGAGCCTCTGGAGAAGGCGCTGGCCAACAGCGAGGCGGCTGTCGTGACCCGGGTCGAGGCGCTGGAACGTTACGCCGGGCACGTCGCCGACGCCGAGCGCGCCTTCCACGCCCGGAGCCAGATCGAGGAGCTGCGCTCCCGGCTGCCGCGCTACGAGGAGCTGCTGGCCGAGTCCGGCGCCGACGCGCTGGCCGTGCCCGAGATCGAACGGCTCGCCGAGGACGCCGACGCGCTGGAACACGTGCTGCGGCGCAGCGTGAGCTCCGCGCACGAGGCGTTCCGTTACTTGGAGGGCTGACACCGGGACAGACCGCTACATAGGATCCGTAGAGGGCCCGGCCGTCATGCGAAGGTGGTAGTGGATCCGGCAGTGCCCGACGAGATCGCCGAGCTTTTACGTGACCATCGCAAGGTCTTGCTGAGGATGCGCGCCGGGTGGGCGCCTCCGCACCGGCGGCACGTTGCCGTCCTGGGCCCCGCCGCGCCGCTGACCGCCGTCGCGCTGGCGCTCGCGGCAGCCGCCACCGCGCTCGACTTCTTCCGCGGCGGGCGGTACACCCCGTTCGTGTTGATCATGATGTGCGCGGCGCTGCTCGTCGTCACCGTGCTGCTCAGGCCGCGTCCTGACGCGGAGCTGGAGCGGCGGCGCCAGGCCGAGCTCAAGGTCTACGACAACGCGCGGCGGCTGGCGGGACGGTTCGTGCTGCGCGAGGAACTCGACGACGCGGCCCGCGCGCTCATGACCCGCGCGCAGGCGGCGATCGAGTCGGTGCTGGTCTCCCGGGTCAACGCCGAGGGGCTGCTGGACCGCGTGCGCAACGCGGTGATGCTGCCCGCGCAGGAGTGGGAGATCGCCCGGCTGCTCGCCAAGCTGTCGGCGCTCCGGGCCGAGCACGAGGAGGTCGTCGCCGAGGGTGTGACGCCCGAGGTCGCCGCCGTGGCCGAGCCGCTGGCCAGGGCCCTCGACAGCAGCGAGGGCGCGGTGCTGGCGCGCGTCGAGGCGCTGGAACGTTACGCCGGGCACGTCGCCGACGCCGAGCGGGCCTATCGGGCGCGTCACCAGATCGAGCAGCTCAACGTCAGGCTGCCGCGCTACGAGGAACTGCTGGCCGAGTCGGGCGCCGGGGAGGCGGCCGTCCCCGAGCTGGGCAGGCTGGGCGAGGAGGCCGACCTGCTGGAGCGGGCGCTGCGCGACAGCGTCAGCTCCGCTCACGAGGCCTTCCGCCACCTCGCCCCCTGAGCTTTGCCCACGAGGACTTCGCCACCTCGCCCGCCGAGGCTCCGGCTAGCGCGGCCAGTGCGCCGCGTCGAGCAGCACGTCGCACAGGACGTCGGCCGCGTCGATCCGGCCCAGCTTGCGCGCCGCGTCGGCCATCGACCCGCGCAGCCCGGGATCGGCCAGCAGCGGCATCAGCTCCGCCAGCAGCAGGTCCGCGGTGGGACGCGGCTCCAGCAGCGCCCGCGCCGCGCCCGCCGAGACCAGGTAGGCGGCGTTCTTGCGCTGCTCGTCGCCGCCCGTCGGGATCAGCGGGATCAGCACCGACGGCCGGCCGACGGCGGTCAGCTCCGACACCGTGCCGGCGCCGCTGCGCGCGATCACCACGTCCGCGGCGGCGTACAGGTCGGCCAGCTCGGCGCCGACGTAGGGCACCGGGTGGTAGCGGTCGGCCAGCTCTGGCGGCAGTTGGATGGCGCGCATCTGCTCGATCCAGGCGGGCCCGCACTGGTGCACCACCTGGGCGTGCGGCAGCAGCCCGGGCAGGATCTCCGCGATCAGCGTGTTGATCTGCTTGCTGCCCTGGGCGCCGCCCGTCACGTAGATCAGCGGCACCTCGAAGGTCAGCCCGAACAGGTCGTAGGCCGCCGCCTGGCTGCCGTGCAGCAGCTCGGGCCTGATCGGGTTGCCGGTCACGACGGCCTTGTCCCTGGCCGAGGCGGGCAGGTACTCGAGCGACGACTCGTGCGACAGCGCGATGCGGGTCGCCAGCCTGGCCAGCATCCGGTTGGCCAGCCCCACGACCGTGGTCTGCTCGTGCATGACCAGCGGCCGACGGATCAGCTTGGCCGCCACCCCGATCGGCACCGCCACGTACCCTCCGGTCGACAGCACCACGTCGGGCAGGTAGCGGGCGGCGTGCACCACCGCCTGGATCACGCCCACGGGGATGCGGAACACGTCGGCGAGGTTGGTGCCGAGCTCGCGCAGGTTGGGCCGGCGGCGCAGCTTACCGGTGGTGATCGCCTTGAACGGGATGCCGTGCTCGGTGGTGATCCTGGCCTCAAGGCCGCCGGCCGTGCCCACCCAGAGCACGTCGTGCGCCACCTGACGTCGCTGGATGGCCGACAGGGTGGTCAGGGCCGGATAGGTGTGACCGCCGGTGCCGCCCCCGGTGATCAACAGTCGCAGAGTTCGTGACATGCGATCAGGGTATGGCCGCACAGCGGAAACCCGTGTGCCCGGTCGAGGAGTCGGGGGTGTTGGCGGTGCGCGCGGCGACCCGGTAGCGGTTGCAGTAGGAATCGTGGCACAGGTAGGAACCGCCGCGGAGCACCTTGGCGGCGCCCTCGACCGGCCCGGCAGGGTTCTCGGCGAACGCCTCCCAGGTGGTGCCCCACCAGTCGGCGGTCCACTCCCAGACGTTGCCCGCGACGTCGTAGAGGCCGTGGCCGTTGGGCTGGAACGACTTCACCGGCATCGTGCCCCTGCTCGGCGCCGACGGGAACGGGCCCTGCCAGATGTTGCACCGCTGCCGCCCCTTCGGCGCCAGCTCGTCGCCCCACGGGTATCTCCGGCGCTCCAGCCCGCCGCGCGCCGCCATCTCCCACTCGGCCTCGGTCGGCAGCCGCTTGCCCGCCCAGGAGGCGTAGGCGTGGGCGTCGTGCCACGACACGTGCACCACCGGATGGTTCTGCCGCTCGCCCACGGAGGAGCCCGGCCCCTCGGGAGAGCGCCACGTCGCCCCCTCGACGCCGACCCACCAGGGGGCTCCCGGCACCCTCGCGTCCATGACGCCGCGCCGGGCGAACTGCCGGAACACGAACGACCAGCCGATCCGCTCGGCCTCCGTGACGTAGCCGGTCTCCTTGACGAAGGTGGCGAACCGCGCGTTGGTGACGCAGGCCGGATCGATGAGGAACGCCGCCAGCCGAACCTCGCGCACCGGCCCCTCACCGTCCTCGGGCCAGCCGTCGGGGTCGTCGCCGCCCATCAGGAACGTCCCGCCGGGCACCCGCGCCATCCCGCGCGGCGGCTCTCGTCGCGCCGGGCCCGGCTCCGGCGGCCTCGCCTGCTCCCCGGCCGGGTACGGCGGAGCGGCAGGGCTCCTGCTCGGACCGCAGCACGCGCCCACCATGCCCCCTTATGTGTGGTGACCACCTGGAAGGGTAGTCGCTCGGCCATGACGTCGTCGCCCCCGGCGCCGGTCATGTCCGGTTTCGCCGCGCCGGTCGCCGACCGGTAGCGTCGTCCCATGCGACTCGGCGTGCTGGACATCGGCTCCAATACCGTCCACCTCCTCGTCGTCGACGCCCACCGCGGTGCCCGGCCCATCCCCGCCTACTCCCACAAGGAGGAGATGCGGCTCACCGAGCACCTCAACGCGGCGGGCGAGCTGTCCGCCGAGGGCATCGACCTGCTCGGCGCGTTCGTCGAGGAGGCCCTGCGCATCGCCGAGGACAAGGGGGTCGAGGACTTCCTGGCCTTCGCCACCTCCGCCGTCCGCGAGTCCGCCAACGGCGAGCAGGTGCTGGCCCGGATCGACGAGCGCTGCGGGGTGAACATCGAGGTCCTGTCGGGCCGTGATGAGGCCAGGCTGACGTTCCTGGCCGTGCGCCGCTGGTTCGGCTGGTCCGCGGGACGGCTGCTCGCCTTCGACATCGGCGGCGGCTCGCTGGAGATCGCGGCTGGCTACGACGAGGAGCCCGACGTGGCCGTGTCCCTGCCCCTGGGCGCCGGGCGGCTGACCCGCGACTGGCTGGCCGGCGACCCGCCCACACCCGACGAGGTGCGCGGCCTGCGCAGGCATGTGCGCGCGGAGATCGCCCGCGAGGTCGGCGACGTGGTGCGCTTCGGCCAGCCCACCCGGGCCGTGGCCACGTCCAAGACCTTCAAGCAGCTCGCCAGGATCGCCGGGGCGGCCCCGTCCGGCGACGGCTTCTACGTCTCGCGCTCGTTGTCACGCCAGGACATGGCCCACTGGGCCGCCAAGCTCACCACGATGGCCGCCGCCGAGCGCGCCGTGCTGCAGGGGGTGTCCGAGGGGCGGGCCGGTCAGCTCGCGGCCGGGGCCGTGGTCGCCGACGCGGCCATGGACCTGTTCGAGGTCGACCGGCTCGAGGTGTGTCCGTGGGCCCTGCGCGAGGGCGTCATTCTCCGCCGCCTGGACCTGCTGCCGAGCCGACTCGACCTCGCTCCCCGGTAACCCTGACATATCCTCAAAAGAGGTATAAGTCCTGGTAGTGGGGAAGTAGTGGGCTGATGTTGGCCATCCTCGGCATGATCGCTTCGCTGGCGATCGCCTTCTCCCTGATGTTCGTGGCCCTCTTCGTCGTCTCGGTCGTCGTGCTGATCGCGCTCGTCGTCGTGGCGGGGACGACCCGGCGGGGAGTCATACGGAGTGGTCGCTCGTCATGAGATGCGGTCCCACCGCGCCTGGCACGAACGTCAGCCGTTTCTCCAGGCACACCATCGCCCCGTGCTCGGGCTTGCTGGTGAAGCGGATGTCGTCGGCCAGCGCGCGCATGATCTGCAGCCCTCTGCCGTGCTCTGAGCCCGCGGGCGCCTCGCCGAGCTTGCCGGGGTCGAAGCCGCCGCCGGTGTCGATGACCCTGATCACGCACAGATCGTCATAGACTCCCGCGCTCACGGTGTATTCGTCGCTGGGTGCGGCGTGCCTGACCACGTTGGCGCACGCCTCGGTGAGCATGAGCTCGATGTCGTCGCGGACCTGCGGATCGACCCCCAGAGTGCGCAGTGCGCCTTCGAAGATCTGCCTGATCAGCGGGACACTCGCCGCATCCCTGGGCAGCCGGAGCGCTATCGTCGCCTCCACCGTTTCTCCTCCCGTTCGGATGCGTGAAGCAGCCTGCCCACGATCGGCTATCCCAATCACGGTCACGGTTCCAGCAGCCGGAGCGCCACCTCCATGCTGGCCTCGATGATCTCGTCTTCCGGCACGGTCTCGTCGTGTGTCAGCCACTTGCCGGCGTGCAACGTGAACAGCGCCATCGACCGGCTGATCCGGGTGGCGAGCGGATCGCCGGGCTCACTCAGCTGCCCGGTCAGCTCCAGCATGGCCTCGCGCATCCGCAGGAGCTTCGGATGGTCGCGCATCGCGGTCTGGTTGCGCTCCAGGAACCGGTTGACCTCCACGAAGCGGGTCCGCTTCAGCTGGACCGCGTAGCGCTGGAGCAGCTCGCGTCGTGCCTCCGGAGTGCGGGGCTGCTCCTTGAACCAGGCCAGCAACTCCTCGATCTCGGCCACCCGCTGGTCGGCCAGACCGGCGACGATGTCGTCCTTGGTCTTGAAGTGGTAGTAGAGCGCGGCCTTGGTCACGCCGAGCTCCTCGGCGATCTCCCGCAGGGAGGTCGCCTCGTAGCCCTGCTCGGTGAAGAGCCTGAGCGCGATCTCCTGGATTCGGGTCCGCGTGTCTTCCCGCACTGTGCACCTATTTCGACTTGACGGCCGACAAGTAAGTATCTAGTTTATCGGGGGCTTGCCGGTCGGCAAGTAAGCATGATCTCACAGGGGGAAAGTCGTGGACGAGGCAGTCGGACGCCGTCGCGAAGTCATGGTCGTCTTACCCGCGCTGATGCTCGCGATGGCCCTGGCGATGCTCGACAACATGGTCGTGGGCACGGCCATGCCGCGCATCGTCGGCGAGCTCGGCGGGCTGTCGCACCTGTCCTGGGTCGTCACCGCCTACGTGCTGGGCACCACCGTCTCCACCCCGATCTGGGGCAAGATCGGTGACCTCTACGGCCGCAAGACCATCTTCATGATCTCCATCGTCATCTTCATGGTGGGGTCCGCGCTCTGCGGCATGGCGGGTTCGGCGCTGCTGGGCGGCCCCGACGGTGGCATGGCCGAGCTGATCGCCTTCCGCGCCCTGCAGGGCCTCGGCGCCGGCGGTCTGATCGTCAACGTCATGGCCATCATCGGCGACCTGGTCCCGCCCCGCGAGCGCGGCCAGTACCAGGGCATCATGGCGGCGGTCATGTCGCTGGCCATGATCGCGGGCCCGCTGGTCGGCGGCTTCATCACCGACTACCTCGACTGGCGATGGGCCTTCTACGTCAACCTGCCGGTCGGCGCCATCGCGATCGCCTTGCTGGCGGTCCGGCTCAAGCTGCCCCGCCACCGCGACCGGGTGCGCATCGACTGGCTCGGCGCGATCCTGCTGTCGATCGGCATCACCGCGATCGTGCTCGTCACGACCTGGGGCGGCAACGAGTACCCGTGGGGCTCCTGGCAGATCCTCGCCCTGGTCGCGGTCTCCGTGGTCACGATGGCGCTGTTCGTGCAGGTCGAGCGCCGGACGATCGAGCCGATCATGCCGCTCAACCTGTTCCGCGACCGCAACTTCACGCTGATCTCGGTCGTCGGCTTCCTGCTCGGCTTCGCCATGTTCGGCATGATCAACTTCCTGCCGCTCTTCCAGCAGACCGTGCAGGGCGCCACCGCCACCAACTCCGGCCTCCTGCTGCTGCCGATGATGGCGGCGTCCATGGTCGTCTCGCTCTTCGTGGGCCGGGCCATCACCGCCACCGGCAGGTACAAGATCTACCCCGTCGTCGGTGGCGTGGTCATGACGCTCGGCATGTGGTTGCTGTCCACCATGGACGCCGGCACGCCGAGCTGGCAGACCGGCATCTACATCGCCGTGCTCGGCCTCGGCATGGGCTTCCTCATGCAGACCACGATGCTGATCGCGCAGAACAGCGTCGAGCAGAAGGACCTCGGCGTCTCCAGCAGCGCGAGTACGTTCTTCAGGTCCATCGGCGGCTCGTTCGGCGTCTCCCTGTTCGGCGCGATCTTCAACCACGGCTTCCAGTCGGAACTGACCACCAGGTTCGGCGCCCAGGCGGCGGAGGAGACCGTCAAGGGCGGCGGCCGGATGGACCCGGGCGCGCTGGCCCAGCTGCAGCCACAGGTCCGCACCGGCATCCTGGAGTCGCTGGCCTCGTCGATCTCCGGCGTCTTCGGCTGGGCCATCCTGTTCGCCGTCGCCGTGCCGCTGCTGGCGGTGTTCATCAAGGAGATCCCGCTGCGCGGCGCGCCGGTCACGCCGCCCGGCGAGGAGGAACGGGTCACTCCCGCGGCCGGCTGAACGGCGGCCCGGTCAGGGCGGCGGCAGCGCCAGCAGCCGGTCGAGCGCGGTGATGCGCAGCATGCCGCGCAGGTGGGGCGTCAACGCCACCACGCGCAGGGCCGCGTCGGCGAGCTCGGCCTGCTGGTGCAGCCGGATCAGCGCAGCCAGGCCGGAGGAGTCGACGAACGACAGCTCCGACAGGTCGAGCTCGAGCAGGCGGTATCCGGTGGCCGGCGCCAGCGCCGCCAGCTGCGCCACCGTGTCATAGGCGAGGTCGCCCTTCAGCACGGCCCGGACGGTCGTCGGGTCCGGGGTCGCGATCTCGATGTGCAGTGGCCGTTCGTCAGGCACGTACCCAGCCTAACGACCGACAGGAAAACAAGCGGCGTTCGGGACGAGTGTTGTGCAAAATTCCCACCATGGAATCAATCAGACGGCCACGGGCTGAGGACGCCGCCGCCATCCACGACCTTGTGACCGCCACCGACCTCGATGTCCTCGGTACGGTCGACACGCCCCTCGACGACATCGCCGACCAGCTCGCCGACCCGGCCCTGGACCTCGACCGGGATGCCTGGCTGAGCCATGACGACGACGGCCGGCTCATCGGGTGGGCCTGGGCGTGCCGCAACGGCGACAGTGACCTGGTCGACGTCGACGTGCTCGTCCGGCCGGGCGCCGACCCCTCCGGCGACCTGACCGGCGAGCTGTGGCGCACCGTGCTCGATCGGGCGGGCGAGCTGGCGCGCGAACGCGGCCACGACGGCGCCACCGTCGACATCGGCCTCTACCGGGCCGATGAGGTCAGGCAGGCGGTGGCCAGGGAGCACGGGTTCGAGCCCGGCACCAGCTACCACCGGCTGCGCATCGACCACGACGGCCCGCTCGACCCGCCCGCCCCGCCGCCCGGCCTCACCCTGCACACCGGCGAGACCGGCGACGTGCGCCGCGAGGCCCACCGGATCCACCAGGAGGGATTCGCCGAGCACTTCGGCTTCGCCCCGGTCGGCTACGACCAGTGGCACGAGCGCAAGCAGGCGCAGAGCACCACCGACTGGAGCCAGCTCACCGTCGCCAGGATCGACGGCCGACCGGCGGCACTCGTGATCGGCAACGACCAGTTCGTCCCCGACGAGGGCTGCGGCTACGTCGACACGCTGGCCGTGCTGCCCGCCTTCCGGGGCCGCGGCCTCGGCCGGTTCCTGCTGCTGCACGCCTTCGCCGCCGACGCCGCACGCGGCCGCAAGGGCACGATCCTGCACGTCGACTCCAACAACACCACGCCCGCCCTCGGCCTCTACCTGTCGGCGGGCATGCGCCTGATCCTCGTCATCGACATCTGGCGCCGCCGGGTCTAGGCAGCGCCAGATGTCAGCCGCGGCGGACGAAGTTCACGCGGTCGAGATGCGGCTCGTATTCCGCGGGACCGGGGATCAGCCTCTCCTTGATCAGGTCGAAGCCGGCGCCGCCGGACAGGGGGACCCACTGGTAGACGACCTGTTCGCGGGAACGCTTGCGCCGCACGATCACGTGCTCGTCGTCGTACCAACCGGCGATGGCGTGGATGTCCTTGCCGATCCGATGGACGATCTTCCCGGTCGACGCGTCCACGATGCCGATCCGCCCCCCCTTCTCAACCGAGCGGACGAACGTGGCGAAGAACCTGCCCGACGGCGAGAACGGGGTGACGGTGTGCCACTCGTCCAAGGAGCCCACGCCGGTGTAGAACCCGCGCCGTTCCCCGCTGAGGTCGTAGACGGCGATGCGGAGCCTGGCCGGAGCTCCGCCGCGTTCGTCGTGCATGGCCATCACCCGGCCGGCGCTTCCGGCGAATCCGCTAGACCCGGTGGGCGGACAGGTGGTCGAGCACCGACTGGTTGGCCTCCCACCCGTCGGGGAACTTCACCGGCACGCCCAGCTGCACGGTCTCGGATGACGGGTGGGCGTCGAGCAGCTCGGCGATGCCCGCCCGCGCCACCACCACGCAGGCGTGCCGGTGCCGCGAGGCCAGCACGCACAGCCGCCCCGACTCCAGGTGAAAAGCCGTGGCGTCGCGCCGCCCCGACAACGGGTGCAGCACGATCGTCACGTCGTACTCGCGCCCCTGCAGCCGGTTGGCGGTGTCGACGGTGATCTCCGGCGGCAGCCCGGCGGCCTTGATCGCGGCCACCTGGTCGCGGTGCGCCGCGCCGACCGCGATCCGGTCGGCCGTCACCGGCCGCTCGCCCTGCTCCGAGCCCGCCACCGCGCCGCGCTGCAGCAGCCGCGCTGCCAGCAGCGCCACAGCCTGTACGGCCTCGCCGTCGGTCCGCACGGTGTGCCGGTCGGGCAGCTCCAGCAGCGCCCACCCGGAACGCGCCGCCTCCTCCAGCGCCCGGTCGTGCACGGTGCCCATGCCGCCCGTGGTCAGCTCCAGCCGCCGATCGCCCGGCCCGGTGCCCGAACGGAACCCGGTGAACGGGTAGAACGCCCGCGACACCACCGGGGCCGCCGAGGCCGGCAGCCGCCACGACACCGGCAGCCGGTGCACCGGCAGCTCGGGATTGTGCCGCAGCAGCACCGACACCGCGCTCTGCAGCGGATCCCACGACAGGCCGGACCAGCGGTCGCCGTCGACGATCGAGAACGGGTCGAGCTGCCCCGGGTCACCCACGAACAGCGCCCGCTCGAACAGCCCGGCGATGCGCAGCAGCTTGTCGGAGCGCATCTGGTAGGCCTCGTCCACGATCGCCCACGGCCAGGTCCGGCCGGAGATCCACGCCCACTTGTCGGCCGTCGCGATGACGATGTCGGGATCGCCCAGATCCTGCACACGGGTGCCGACCGTGACTCCGGGCAACTCCAGCATCCGGAGCGGCGGGACATAGCCGCTCGCCGACAGCCGCCCCACGGTCAGCCGGGGATGCCCGGCCGAGATCCGGGCGATGAGGTCGTCGACCTGCTCGTTGGTCTGCGCCACGATCATCAGCGGCTCGCCGGTCGCCGCCAGGTGCGCCGCCGCCCGCACCACCAGCGTGGACTTGCCCGCACCGGGCGGAGAGTCGACGACCACGCCCCGATGCCGGGGCAGGTCGGCGAGCACGTCCCGGATCACCTGCTCGGGGCTCCTGGGCGACTCCTCGGCCGGTCCTGTGGTCACGACCACTCCTCCACGGCGTCCTCGTCGGCAGGCACGTACTCCGGCGGCGGCCCGCCGTGCGTCCACGGCGTCGCCTCCGCCTCGGGCAGCCCGGGGGAGCCCTTGAAGTCGTCGGTCAGCGACGTGTAGCAGACCCGCTCGCCCACCTCGGGCACCGAGCCGGGGGCCGGCGTCTTCGATCGGCCCATACCCTTGGTGATCTTCACGGTGACCAGCCCGTCGCGGGCCGACACCAGCTCGGCGCCCTGCTCGCGGCGCTGCGGGGTGCCGAGGGCGGTGCCCGGCGCGAGCCGTACGGGATCGTCGGTCTTGATCACCACCAACGGGCGGAGCTTGCGGGAGCGGCCCTCGCCCTCGACCCGCTCGGGGTCGGTCTCGACCACCTCACCGGCGAACGCCTCGCCGGTCAGCCGGTATTCGGCCATCACCAGCGGGTCGTCGTAGGCGCGCTGCACGTCGTAGGCGGCCTGGGCGCGTTCCATGCGGGCCAGCCGGGAGGCGGCGGCGATCGCGCCGTCGCGCCGGGCCTGCGGCGGCGCGCCCTCGGCGAGCTGTGCGGCCATGCCGCTGAACGAACCGCGGTCCTGCTCCCATCGCGACGCGACACCCGCGCCCGCGGGCAGGCCGCCCAGCAGGTCGATCGCCCGCCACATGAGCCGCCAGGTGGGTTCGAGCTGACCGCGCAGCGCCTCGGTGACGCGCTCGGCCGCCCCGCTCTCGATCGCCGGCGCCAGCACCTCGGCGTCGAACCCCGGATCCGTCGCCGGACCGGCCGGCGGCCAGATCAGCGGATCCTCCGCCTCGTCGCTCGGCCCGTCGGTGATCCAGCCGGTCAGCGCGGCCAGGTTGGCGTCCTCCAGCCCGCTCTGCCCGCTCGCCCAGTGCCGGCCCAGCTCCTCGGTCGCCGTCAGGGTGAGCGACGAGCCCGGGTAGGCGGCGCGCTCGGCGAAGTAGGTGAGCCAGCGGCCGAGCACCGGCACGCTCTCGGGCACCGGATAGGGCCCGTCGGGGCGGCGGAAGCGCGTCGACCGGCCGAGCAGCCGGGTGAACGCCACGCCCGCCGGGTTCGGCACGATCAGCTGCGGCGCGTCCAGCACCCGCTCGTACGGGTCGGCGCTCCGGCGCTCCACCGTCTCGGTGGCGCTCAGGAACCCCTCGACGTACGGCACCAGCAGCCCGGCCAGCTCGGCGGCCCAGGCGAAACGCAGATCGCGGTTGCGCGGCTGGGTCACGACGAGCAGGTGGGGCGCGGCGCGGTCGGTGCCGAGCATCGCGGCCAGCGGCGCGGCGGCCTCACCGGACAGCTTCAGCGGGATGAACACCATCGGCCGCGCCGACAGGTGGCAGTGCCGGACGGTCGCGATCGGCTGCGCGACGCCCTCGTCGAGAGCCCGCAGCCGGGCCAGAGAGGTGAGCAGGCTCACAGGCGCCGCCCCCGGACGCTCGCGACCGTCATGCCAGGCACTCCCGGCGCAGCCGCTCGGCGTTGCGGAGCAGGCGGGCGATCTCCTCCTGGCCCTCGGCCGGATCCCGGGTGCCGTCGGCCAGCCCGAGCGCCTCGGCGACCGAGGCGACGCCGCCCAGCTCGTCGCGGACCTGGCGGCCCAGCAGGTCGGAGGCGCCCTCCTGCCGGGCCTCGTCACGGCAGAAGAAGCACAGGTCGCAGGTGGACAGGCAGTCGGGCGCGTAGCGGGCGGTGGCCCGGCGCAGCGCGTCGGCCAGCTCGGCGGCCGGGCGGGTGGGCAGCCCGTCCTCTCCCGGCAGCAGGTCGAACGACAGATCGCCGGGCAGTTCGGCCACCAGGCGGTCGAGCCCGGTCATCCGCGACAGCTGCCGCCGCAACACGGCCAGCTGCCTGCGCACGTCGACCAGCGTCGCGACGGGCCGGTTGGCGAAGTTCTCCGGGCAGACCAGCACCACGTCGTGCGCCACCCGCAGCGGGTCGTGGCCCAGCTCCTCGAGCAGCCGCCGCAGCGCCAGCACGTAGACGGCCGCCTGCCGGGCCGCGGCCGCCACCGCCGCCGGGTCGGCCTGCCCGTCGATCACCGCGAACGACTTGATCTCCACGATGTGAAACCTCCCGCCCACCTGGAACGCGACCACGTCGGGCTCCAGGTAGGCGGTGTGCCCGGCGATCTCCAGGCTGAGCAGCGGGTGGTCGTAGACCGTGCCCGCGTCGAGCCCGTCACGGGCCGCCCGGTCGAACAGCGTCCGCGTGTGGGTGTGGCGCAGGTGCGCGCCGACGTTCTCCACGTCGTGGTAGGCCACCTCGGCGATCGGCAGGCCGAGCACCTCGCGCAGCATCCGCAGCAGCTCGGCGCACCCGTCGGCCTTGACCAGCGCCTCGAACACGTTGCCGCGCGTGATCGCGAACGGCGACTGGCCGAACGGCGCGGGAAAGCCCAGGTGCCGGGCGGCGGCGTCCTTGTCGATGCCGGCGCCGTCCATCAGCGCCCGGCGCGTGCAGCCCGGGTTGGCCGCGAGCGCGGCGATCGCCCGCGCGTCGTGCGGCTGCTGCGGCGTGGTGCCCCGCAACGCGTCAAGCCGGTTCATCGGCCGCCTTCCGTGGTCGTGTCCCTGGCGACGGTGCTCAGCGTAGCGGCGCCGAACAGCCGCGCCGCGTCACCGAGCTGCGAGGTCGCGCGTTTCGCCAGCGTGTCGCGGTCCCGCGTGTCGCGCTCGGCGTGCACGGCCAGCTCGGCCGCCGCCGCCTCGATCACCCGGCCGGGGTCGGGCGGGCCGAGGTCGCCCTGGCTCCCGCCGGGGATGTTGCGGGCCATCCTGGTCAGCAGCCGGGCCGCTCGCGGATCGTCGTTCAGCCGCCGCGCCACCGCGATGGCGCAGGTCAGGAAGTCGACGCGGGGGCTGAGCGGGCCCACCATCCGGCGGGCCGGCGGCCACGCGCTGACCGCGAGCAGCCCCCGGGCGGGGGAGAGGCGGTCGGTCAGCGCCGCGCACAGGTAGTAGGGCCTGCCGTACGGCGAGGCACGGAACGAGCGCTCCTCGTCCCGCCGCAGGCTGGTCAGCTGGTTGCCCCGGAGCGTGCCGCCGAAGAACGCCTCGCCCACGGCGACGATCAACCTCGGCTGGGCGGGGGCGCCGAGCAGGGTCAGCGCCTGGTGCACCTGCTCGCGCACGGTGACGAGCCGGGACTCCGCCCCCCGCGCGGAGCCCGTGCCGCGGCCGGTCGTGCCGCCGTGACCGTCCGGCCCGGGCTCCGGCACGCCGCTCACCAGCGAGTCCCACGCCCGCTCGACTCCCCGCAGCTCGGCTCGCAGAGCCCTGGCCGTGACGGTGTCCCTGCCCCGCATCGCCGTGCGCACGCCGGCTCGGAGCTCGTCGATCCGCCTCTCAAGCTCGTCCAGCCGGTCACTCATGGCCGCGAGCGTAACAGGAGTTCCAGTATTTACCAGTAATTCAGTAAAACGCCGGAGTAATCTACAACGTAAACCCGGTGGCCGGCACGGCCAGCACCCAGGTGCGGTCCTCGGTCAGGAAGCGCTCCAGCCGCAGCCCCGACCTGGCCAGGGCGTCGGAGAGGTCCTCGTCCGACAGCCGCCGGGAGGCGAACGACTGGGTCCACACCCTGCCGTCGTACGTGCAGCGCATGGTCGCGTTGACCAGGCCGGGCGAGACCTCCTCCACCGCCGCCATCTCGATGGTCAGGTCGCCCTCGGTCCGGCCCTGACCGGCCTGCCAGGAGTCGTGCCGCTCCGGCGGTATCCACTGGATCAGCACGGAGCCGTCCGGGGCCACGTGCCGGGCGCAGGCGTCCAGCAACCCCCGCCGGTCCTGCTCGTCGGCCGTCTGCACGAGCTGGGAGGCCAGCATGACGGCGTCGAAGCGGCGATCGAGCCGCACGTCCTGGATCCGGGCCTGTACGGTCTCCGCCCCGCGCACGTACGCCAGCATCTCGGCCGACTCGTCCACCGCCACCAGCCGGTAGCCGAGCTCGACCAGCGGGTGTGTCACCCGGCCCACCCCCGAGCCGAACTCCAGGATCGAACCCCCCGCCGGCACCACCCCGGCGACGACCTCGGGCTCGCCGTCGGGCCGCATCAGCCGGTAGAACTCCACCGCGGACCCATCAGGAGTGATGGCGCCAGAACCTGTACCACTGTTCGGTGTGATCCCCATAAAGCGACACTTATCATCCCCACGTCATGGTGGCACCCGGATCAGGTCCCCGGATCGTGACACGCGACGGCCCGGCAGGGGGGACGATGCTGCCGTGTCCCGTGAGATCCGCCATCTGATCGGTGTCGTGGCAGGCCTGGCCGCGCTGCCCCTCGTCTACTACCTGACCGAGGCCGGCGCCCGAGGGCTGCGCGCCGCCAACGCCGCCTTCAGCCCGGGGCCGTCGGGGCTCGGCCACCTCATGGTGGTGGCGGCCATCGTCTCCGTGCTCGCCGCGTGGCCGTGGCTGTCGCCCCTGGCGGCGCTGACCTGCGGGCTGCCGCTGGCCGTCGCGGGCGGTCTGTTCGCGCTCGACCTCGACGCCGCGACGGGCCTGGCGGACGCCCTGCCGCGGCTGGAGGCGTCCGTGGGCGAGCCGCCGGGCACCCTGGCGGGCGCGACCGGCCTGTACGCCGTCATCGGCGTGTCGCTGGTCCTCTCGGCCCTCGCGCCGCACCGCCTGAGATCGATCAGAAAGCGGTGAACGGCGCCCGGCCGCACCCGCCCGGTGGCCGGGCAAGCCCTGTCAGTCCGCCATCACCGCGACGGCGAACACCACCTTGCCCAGCGAGAACAGCATCAGCCCGAGCAGGTACTCCACGCTGGACAGCGGGCTGATTCCAGTCAGCGTGCGCGGCGCGCACACCGATCGCAACGGGTTTTCACCCGAGCAGCTCCAGCAGGTCCCACTCGTTCTCGCAGACCCGGCGCCCGATCGCCGCCAGCTCCACCGACCCGGCGCCGCCGCGCAGGTGCCGCATGGTCTGCATGACGCAGATGATCCCCCACTTGAGCACGCCGAACGCCTCCCACCAGCGCAGCGCCTCGGGGTCCACCGGCAGCCCGCCCGCCTTCTCGTACGCGGTGACGAGGTCGTCGTAGCCGCCGAACCCGCCCACCGGCAGCGGCGAGCCGAACCGCCACGCCTTCACGCACAGCCAGCCGAGGTCCTCGATCGGGTCGCCGGCGTGGGCCAGTTCCCAGTCCAGCACCGCCCTGATGCCGTCCGGGCCGATGATCAGGTTGCCGTTGCGGAAGTCGCCGTGCACCACCGTCCGCCGCCCGCCCGGCGGCCGGTTCGCCGCCAGTCGCCGCAGCGCCAGTTCGAACACCGGATGTGGCTCACCCGTCAGGTCCAGCAGATCCCGCCACTGCCGCAGCGGGTCCTCCTCCCGCGTCCCCGCCGGGGGCGGGGGGAGTGCCGACACGGGCATCCGGTGGATCGCGGCCAGCGCCTGCCCGCACTGCGCCGCCAGCCTCGGCCGGACCTCGGCGTACGCCTCGTCCCGGAGGATCCGGCGCGGGATGGTCTCCCCGGCGACGCGCGTCATCAGGATGTACGGCCCCGCCGCCGCGACGACCTGGGGCACCGGCACGCCCGCGTCGAGGGCGGCCCGCATCAGCGTCGCCTCGGCGGCCAGGGGCGCGCCCGCGTCGAGCGGCGCGCCGGGGGAGTCGAGGCGCAGGATCAGCTCGTGCCGCTGGCCGTCCGGCGTGACCGCGTCCAGCGCCCACGTCTCGCGGGACGCCCCGCCGGGCAGCCGGGCGGCGAAGGCGACCGTCGCCCCCGTCCCGAACACCTCGCGCACCAGTGCCTCGGTGTCGAAGCCGTCGTCGCGCGGCCGAGCGTCCGCCAGGTCACCCACGCCGGCCTCCTCCCCTTCCGAACGCCCGCCCGCGACCGGCCGTCACGGCCTGGCCCCGGCGAGCACGTGCGATGGTCAACGGAGGCCGAACTCCCAGTTGCCGCCCGCCGCGTAGACGCCGAGGACGCGCCGGCCCACCGAGTCGATGTGCACCTCGTCCGGGCCGTCGTAGATCCGGCCGGCCCGGGCGTGGCGGTACATCCGGTCGAGCGGGGTGTCGCCGGTCAGCCCCATGGCGCCGTACACCTGGATGGCCCGGTCGATCACGTTGTGCAGCGTGCGCGCGCCCACCACCTTGATCGCGCCGATCTCGACGCGGGCGTCGGAGCCGGCGTCGACGGCCTGCGCGGCGTGCAGGGTGAGCAGCCGGGCCGCCTGGATCTCGGTGTAGGAGTCGAACACGTGCTGGCGCATGAGCTGCTTCTTGGCCAGCGGCTCGCCGAAGGCGGTGCGTTCGTGCAGCCTGCGGCACATCAGGTCGAAGGCCCGCTGCGCCTGCCCGAGCCAGCGCATGCAGTGGAAGATCCGGCCTGGCCCGAGCCGTTTCTGCGCGATGACGAAGCCCTGGCCGCGCGGGCCGAGCAGGTTGCCCGCGGGCACCCGGACGTCCTCGTAGCGGACCTCGCAGTGCGCGCCGTCGAGGCCGAGCACCGGGGTGTCACGCACGATGGTGTAGCCCGGCGTGTCGGTCGGCACCAGGATCATGGAGAAGGCCAGGTGCGGTGGCGCGTCCTGCTCGGTGCGGCACATCACGGTCGTGTACGCGGCCCGTGACGCGCCGGTCGTGAACCACTTGTGCCCGTTGATCACCCATTCGTCGCCGTCGAGCACGGCCGACGTCCGCAGCTGGGTGGGGTCGCTGCTCGACACGGCCGGCTCGGTCATCGCGAAGCTCGGCCAGATGTCGCCGCGCACCAGCGGCTCCAGGTAGCGCTCGCGCTGCTCGGAGGAGGCGTGCTCGTTCAGCATGAGCGAGTCCTGCAGAGTGAACGTGCCGAGCGCGAGCTGCCCGAACTCGCTGCGGCCCTGCACCTCGTTGACGTACACGTAGTCGAGGAACGGCAGCCCGCCGCCGCCGAGCTCGCGCGGGTGGCCGAGCGCCCACAGGCCTTCCTTCTTCGCCTCCCGCTGCAGCTCGCCGAGCGCCTCGGCGGCGGCCGGGCCGCCCTCGTGCAGCACGGCCTCCGCCGGCTCGACCCGCTCGGTCATGAACGTGTGGACGGCGTCGCGGATCGGGCGGACGCTGTCGGGAACGGCGAAGCTCATGAGAGGATCTCAGCCGAAAATCGTTGCTGGGTCAACGGATAAGGGGTCCCTTATGGCGCTGGACGCGGAGTCCCCGGCGAGCGGGCCGCACGACGTGCCGACGGCCGCGCAGCTGGTGGCCGCGGTGCGCGACTTCCTGGCCTCGGATGTGCTGCCGGCGGTGGACGGCCGGGTGCGCTTCCACGCCCGGGTGGCGATCAACGTGCTGGGCATGGTCGAGCGGGAGCTCGAACTCGGGCCCGCCCAGGCGGGGGAGCACGCCGCCCGCCTGGAGGCGCTCGGTGTCGCCTCCGACGCCGAGCTGGCCGCCGCGATCCGCGAGGGCGGACTCGACGGCGACGACACGCTCGCCCCGCTGCTGAAGCAGGCCGTGCGGGCCAAGCTGCTGGTCGCCAACCCCGGCTACCTCGACTCGGGCCGCCCCTGAAGGCGCCCCGCCGCGGCCGAGGTCACCTCGATTCCGGGCGCCCTGACGCGCCCGCTTGATCCGGGTCACCTCGCCCCGGGCCGAGCGGGCGCGTGACGCGTCAGGTCGCCGGGCGGCCGGTCAGGTCTTCGGAGATGTCGCGGGCGCCGTACCCGTCGGGCGCCGGCACCTCCACGATCGGGTCGGGCCGGTCGTCGAACTCCAGCCGCAGGGCCCGCGCCATCGTCGCGTGCATCTCGTACAGGCAGGTGATGTAGGTCAGCTCCAGGATCTGCTCGTCCGGCAGGTGCCGTTTGAGCGCCGCGAACACCTCGTCGTGCACCCGGCCGCCGTCGAGCACGAGCGCGTCGGTGTAGGCGAGCACGGCGCGTTCCGGCTCGTCGAACAGGTCGCTGACCCCCCAGTGGGCGATCGCCTCGATCTTCTCCTCGGGCTGGCCGAGGGCCCGCAGCTGCTTGCAGTGCTGGGAGTAGACGAACTGGCTCTGCCGCGCCCATCCGGCCCTGATCTGGCCGAGCTCGCGCAGCACCGGGTCGAGGCTGGACTCGCGGTAGAGCTGGAAGCCCTTGACGCAGTGCCGGAAGATCGCCGGGTCGAGCGCGAACACCGTCCACCAGTCGCCGGGCGAGCCGGTCGCCGTGCCCTGCCTGCCGGGCTCGAACAGCCGGTCGTTGAAGAAGGTGACCACCGGGTCGGTCATCTCCTCGCGCGGCACCTGGCGCAGCCTCGGCATCAGACGGTCCTGTCGGCGGCGGTCCTGGGCTCGTGCCGCACGTCGCCCGGCTGCCCGACAGGGCGGGTCCAGGCGGCGAACTCCACCAGCACGCCGTCGGGGTCCTTGAAGTAGATGGACCGGACGAACACCCCGTCGTGCATCTTCGGCGCCACCCCGAACTCGCTGTCGTCGTGGTTGAGCAGTACGCCCACGTCGATGCCCTTGGCGAGCAGGCGGTCGCGGTACTCCTCGATCCGCTCGGGGGGCACGTCGAAGGCGATGTGGTTCATCGACCCGACGGCCGACACCAGCTCGCCCCGGTCGGGCAGGTTCTTCGGCGCGGAGACGCCCGGCACGCCCTCCGGCGCGTCTGGGAACCAGAAGAACGCCAGCGCGTTGCCGCCGCCGCAGTCGAAGAAGAAGTGCTGGCCCCAGCCCATCGGCAGCTCGATCGTCTTGATGAGCGGCATGCCCAGGACACCGGAGTAGAAGTCGACGGTCTGCTTCATGTCCGAGCAGACCAGAGCGATGTGGTTGACCCCGCGAAGCTCGAATTCGCTGTTCATAGTAACTACGTACTTATCACAGGGTGCAGGCAAAAAACATGACATGAGATGTCCTCTTTACCGGGCAGGATCGCCGGCATGATTGCACTGGTAGCGGGAGCGACCCGCGGCACGGGACGAGGAATAGCGCGCGAGCTGGGCGCGATCGGCGCGACCGTCTACTGCACCGGCAGGACGACCCGCGAGCGGCGTTCGGAGATGAACCGGTCCGAGACGATCGAGGAGACCGCCGAGCTGGTCACCGCGGCTGGCGGCACCGGCATCGCGGTCCAGGTGGACCATCTGGAAAGCGACCAGGTCAAGGCGCTGGCCGAGCGGATCGAGAGTGAGCAGGGGCGCCTGGACGTGCTGGTCAACGACGTCTGGGGAGCCGACTCCCTGTGGAACTGGAACACGCCGATCTGGGAGCAGGATCTGGACAAGGGGCTGCGGCTGCTCAGGCTGGGCATCGACACCCACATCATCACCAGCCACCACCTGCTGCCGCTGCTGATCAAGGGCGGCGACGGCCTGGTCGTGGAGGTGACCGACGGCACCTGGGACTTCAACGTCACCCGCTACCGCGAGTCGCTCGTCTACGACCTGGCCAAGATGGCGGTCAACCGGCTGGCGTTCGCCCAGGCCCACGAGCTGCGCCCGCACGGCGGCACCGCGGTGGCCGTCTCGCCCGGCTTCCTGCGCTCCGAGGCGATGCTGGAGCACTTCGGCGTCACCGAGGACACCTGGCGAGACGCGGTCGCCAAGGGCGCCGACGCCGCGTTCGCGGTCTCCGAGACCCCCGCCTACACCGGCCGGGCCGTCGCCGCGCTCGCCGCCGACCCCGACCGGCGGCGCTGGTCGGGCCGGTCGGTCTCCAGCGAGGAACTGGCCCTGGCGTACGGGTTCACCGACGTGGACGGCAGCCGGCCCCAGGTGTGGAGGTACCTCACGGACGTCGGCTACCTCACGGACACCGCGGAGAAGGGCGTCGCCCCCGACCCGGCGGACTACCGATGAGGCCGGAAGCCGACCGGTCCGGCGGACGATCGATGAGGCCCTAAGCCGACCGGCCTGGGACCACCGATGAGGCCTTAAGCCGACCGCCCTGGCGACCGGCCCGGCGATCGGGACGACCACCGCCAGCCGGCCGTGCGGGCCTGACCGGTTCCGTACAGGCCGGCCATGCGGGTGGCGGCCTCGGCGACCGCAGCCCGCAGTTCCGGCGGCGCGAGCACCTCGGCCTCCGGGCCGAACCTCAGCACCTGCCCGAAGGCCACCTCGTCCGACTCGACCGCGAGCCGTACGGTGCCGTCGGGCTGGAGCGAGTCCAGGGCGGCGGCCAGGGCGGCCGGGTCGGCGATGTGACGGAGCAGGCGCACCCCGCGCGGGCTGAGCCGCAGCGTGATCTCGGTCCGCAGCAGCGACCGGGTGAACCAGTTCGCCTGCTCGGCCCAGAACGCGGCCAGGTCGAAGCCGGTGTCCCGGTCGAAGCCGGTGTCGCCGACCTCGACCGGCCCGAACCGGTCCACCCGGAAGATCAGGAATCTCGACCGCGAGCGGGCCGCCAGATACCAGGCGCCCGCCTTGAGCACGAGCCCGTACGGCTCCAGCGTCCGCGTCCGCTCCTTGTAGGCGGCGGTGACCAGGCGGTCCTTCCACACGGCCCTGGCCAGCGGCGCGAGCGCGGCAGGCGGCGGGTCGTCGCCCGCGAACCAGCCGGGGGCGTCGAGGTGGAAGCGCTGCGCGGCGGTCGCGGGGGCGTCGCGCAGGCCGGGCGAGAGCGCGGCGGCGGCCTTCAGCCGGGCGGTCGCCGCCACCTCCTGCAGCCCCATCTCGCGCAGCGCCCCGGGCACCCCTGACAGGAACAACGCCTCGGCCTCGGCCCGGTCCAGCCCGGTCAGCCGGGTCCGGTAGCCGTCGAGCAGCCGGTAACCGCCGCCGCGTCCCCGGTCGGCGTAGACCGGCACGCCCGCCTCGGCCAGCGCCAGCACGTCGCGGTGCACGGTACGTTCCGACACCTCCAGCTCCCGGGCCAGCTCGGCCGCCGTCATCCCGCCCCGGCCCTGCAGCAGCAGGACCAGCGACATCAGCCGCGCGGCGCGCACAGCGGCAGCAGCACGGCGGACGGGCGGGCGGGGGAGTGGAAGACCTCGACGTCGGCGGGCACCATCGGGCCGCCGTCAGCGAACGGAGCGCCGGTGCCAGGGTTGCGGGCGATCGTCGGGTAGGCGCCCGCGGCGACGTGCACCCGGATCCGGTGGCCGCGCCGGAACCGGTGCCCGACCGGCCACAGGTCCACCGCGACCCGGCGCACGCCGTCGGCGTCACCGGTGTCACCGGGGCCGAGCCGCCGCACGCCCTCGGCCAGGTTGAACGACCTGCCGTCCGGGTGCACGTCGCACAGCCGCACCACCACGTCCACGTACGGGGTGCTGGAGCGGACGAACAGCTCGGCGGAGACCGGGCCGATCATCTCCAGGTCGGAGGTCAGGGTGGGAGAGCTGTAGACCAGCACGTCGCGCCGGGCCTCCAGGCGCCGCTGGTCGCGCGGCCGGGAGTCGGCCAGCAGCACCGGCCCGCCGATCACCGGCGTCGGATGCTCCGGGTGGTAGCGGAAGCGGTCGGGCTCCGACTCGACGGGGTCGCCGGCGCCCAGCCCGAACCTCGGCCGCAGGTGCCAGCGCTGGGTCCGCACGCCGGGCACCGGCCAGTCGGGGTAGTCACGCCACTCCTGGGCTCCCGTCACGTACAGCCGCACCGGCTGCTCGCGCAGCCCGGAGTCGCCCATCAGGTGGGCCCGGAACCAGGCCAGCGCCTCGGCCGTCGACGGCCGCCCGTGCCGCCTGTCGATGTGGTACCAGGGGCCGATCGTCAGGTGGGGCCGGTGCCCGGCGGCCCGCATCGCCAGGTAGTCCTTCAGCTGCCACGGCAGGAACACGTCGTACCAGCCGCCCAGCATGGTGACTGCTGCCTGGACCTCACCCACCTTGGGCGAGAAGTCACGCTTATCCCAGTACGGCGCGGCCGGCTCGGCGTGGTGGGCCAGCAGATCCTGGTAGAAGCGCAGCGGCCGCCCGGCCGACACCAGGTCCAGCTCCGCCACCGGCCGCCCCGACAGCACGGCCCGGCGGGTCAGCCGGGGCGCGGTCAGCACGGCCGTGCCGCCGAACCGGCGCGACATGACGTCGGTCAGCGTCGTCCAGCTCAGCACCGACTCCAGCGCGAACGCGCCGCCCACGTAGGCGGCGTCCCTGAACTGCGAGGCGGTGATCTGGGTGGCCATCGCCTTCAGCTCGGGACCGGCCTCGGCCGCCACGGCCCACTGCGTGTAGCCGAGGTAGGAGGGGCCGAACATGGCCAGCGACCCGCCGTACCAGGGCTGCCCGCGCAGCCAGGCGAGGGTGGCCAGGCCGTCGTCGCGCTCGTCGCCCAGCGGGTCGAGTCGCCCGCCGGAGCCGAAACCGCCCCGGCAGCTCTGGATCACGACCTGGAACCCGTGGCGGGCGAACCCCCGGCCGTACATCCAGCCGAACAGGCCGCGCCTGCCGTACGGCGAGCGGATCAGGATGGTCGGCGGCCGCTCCGCCCCCTCGGGGGCGTAGCGGTCGGCCAGCAGGGTCACACCGTCGGGCATCCGCACGGGGAGGTCACGCTGGAGCCGTACGCGTCGCATGTCCTACCAGTAACAGATGCCTCCAGGGATGCGATAGCCCGGGGTGTTCAGCTGAAATGCCGGAAGTGCGGCCAGAGGACGCTCCACGGCTGCCGGAGCCCCCGGCACAGCCAGACGGTCGTGCCCTGCTCCTCGTTGTCGATCCCGACGCCGTTGTCCACCCGCGCCCGGGGCTCGCAGGTGTCGAAATACTCGCGCCGGCCGGTGTTCACCAGGATGGCGACGGTGCCCGACTCGGGGGGCGGGCCGTACGCCCAGAGCTGGTTGTGCCCGGAGTGGACGCGCGGCAGGCCCGCGCGTACGAGTGAGCCGTGCTCGCCGTAGTTGCCGGTCACGATCACCGCCCGCGCCTGCTCGTCCGGCGGCAGCGAGCGCAGCACGCCGAGCACGGCGGCGTCGAACTCCGGCCAGCCGACCGACTCGCGCGCCACCTCGTTGATCGCGGGCACGGGGGTGGCGGCCAGGCCCCCGACCGGGATGAGCGGCAGCGCGAGCAGCGCCGAGCCCAGGCCGTTGAACACCAGCGACGCCCTCGCCTGCCGCGCGCGGTCGATCCCCGCCTGCTCCGCGCTCACGCACCCCGCCGCGAACAGCAGCAGGATGAGCCCCGCCGGGTAGTCGAAGCGGCCGCCGCTGACCAGCGTCACCACGGCGATGACGGGGTAGGCCACGGCCAGCGCCCGCACCCGGCGGTCGCGCCACAGCCGCCACCAGCCGAAGGCGCCGATCACCGACACCACCGGCCCGAACAGGATCAGCTGCATGGGCACGAACAGCACCCGCATCTCGCCGCCCTTGTTCTCGCCGAGCGCCCCCGCCATCGTCACCTGCGGCCAGTCATGGGTGGCCTGGTAGATCAGGTTGGGCGCGGCGAGCGCCAGCGCGATCACCGCTCCCGCCCACAGCCAGGGGCTGATCAGCGTCCGGCGCGGCCCCGCCAGCGCCAGCCCGGCGGCCAGCCCCAGCACCAGCATCACGATCAGATACTTGTTGTACGTCGCCAGCCCCAGGACCAGGCCGACGGCCATCCACCACCGGGGCTGCCCGCGCAGCAGCGCCTTCAGCGCGAACAGGATGCCCGCCGCCCAGAACGGCAGGTCGAGGCTGGCGGTCAGCACGGTGTGGCCCAGGATGAGGGTGTAGGCGCCGGTGGCGACGCCGAACGCCGACAGCACCTGCGCCGGGCCGCCGCCGCCCAGCTCGCGCGCGATGAGCGCCACCAGCACCACCAGGACCGCCGCGGCCAGGGCGGGCAGCAGCCGGAACGCGAGCAACGAGTCGCCGAACACCACTCTGAACGCCCTGACCAGCAGCGGCGTCAGCGGCGGCTGGTCGACGTACCCCCAGTCGAGATGGTCGGACAGGTAGCGGAAGTAGAGCTCGTCACGGTGATAGCCGTAACGAGGGCTGACGGACAGCAGAATGGCGAACAACGCGACGGCGATGGACGTGACCGATCGCCACGCCGGTAAGGGGAGCCCCATGACCGGAGAAGCTAGCCGTTCGAGGCCATCCGCGTGAAGCCGGGCCTGGCGAGCCGCGTTGCGTGATCTTGGTTCGGGCGGCTACCCTGGTGGGCATGCGAAGTCGCGCCGAGCTCCAGTGGTGGCGCCGCTCCTAGGCGGCGCGATACTCGCATTTCAACGGACGGCCGCCCCGGATGGCGGCCTTTTTCGTGTCCGCCCCCGGGGCTCATCATTTGACGGCTCATCATTCGACAAGGGGCAACACGTGGAGACGAGCGGATATACCAGCGGATACGTCACGGCCGGGGGCATCGGCGTCGAGCGCGAGACGCGCGAGGTGTCGGAGGACGCCCTCGAAGAGATCGTGACGGCCCTCGGCGAGAGGCGCGGCGGCGCGTTCTCCTCCGGCATGGACTATCCCGGCCGCTACAGCCGATGGGCCTTCGGCTACGTCGACCCCTGCCTGGAGCTGGTCGCCCGGGGCCGCACCATCTCCGCCAGGGCGCTCAACGCGCGCGGCCGGGTGGTGCTGCCGGCCGTGGTGTCCTGCCTGCTGGCCGCGGGCAAGCCGGTCGAGGAGCCGACCGCCGACCGGGTCGAGGTGCACGTGCCAGAGTCGGAGGGCCTGGTGCCCGAGGAGCTGCGCAGCCGCCGGCCCACGGTGTTCACCGCGATCCGCGAGGTCATCGCCGCCTTCCGGGGAGACGACCCCCATCTCGGCCTCTACGGCGCCTTCGGCTACGACCTGGCCTTCCAGTTCGAGCCCATCCGGCAGGAGCTCGTCCGGCCCGACGACCAGCGCGACCTCGTGCTGCACCTGCCCGACCGGCTCATCGTGATCGACCGGCAGCGCGAGACCTGCCTGGAGCACCGCTACGAGTTCGCCGTCGACGGAGCCACCACCCACGGGCTGGAGCGCTCCGGCGACACCGCCCCGCCCGTCACCCCGGCCGCGATCCCGCCCGACCCGGTGCAGGGCGCCTACGCCAAGGTCGTGGCCGCCGCCAAGGAGAAGTTCAAGCGCGGCGACCTGTTCGAGGTCGTCCCCGGCCAGGTCTTCCACGCCACCTGCGCCGACCCGGCCGCCTTCTACCGCGGCCTGCGCCACAGCAACCCGGCCCCGTACGAGTTCATCATCAGCCTCGGTGAGGGCGAGCACCTGGTCGGGGCCTCGCCCGAGATGTACGTCCGGGTCAGCGGCGACCGCGTCGAGACCTGCCCCATCTCCGGCACCATCGCCCGCGGCAGCAACCCGGTCGAGGACGCCGAGGCCATCCGGACCCTCCTGACCAGCGTCAAGGAGGAGTCGGAGCTGACCATGTGCACCGACGTCGACCGCAACGACAAGTCGCGCATCTGTGTGCCCGGCTCCGTCCAGGTCATCGGCCGGCGCCAGATCGAGCTCTACTCCCGCCTGATCCACACCGTCGACCACATCGAGGGCCGGCTGCGCCCCGAGTTCGACGCGCTCGACGCCTTCCTCACCCACATGTGGGCCGTCACGGTCACCGGCGCGCCCAAGACCTGGGCCATGCAGTTCATCGAGGACCACGAGGCCACCACCCGCAGGTGGTACGGCGGCGCGATCGGCTTCATCGGCTTCGACGGCTCCATGAACACCGGCCTGACCCTGCGCACCGCCCAGATCAAGAACGGCGTCGCCACCGTCAGGGCCGGGGCCACCCTGCTGTTCGACTCCGACCCCGCCGCCGAGGAGCGCGAGACCGAGCTCAAGGCCAGTGCCCTGCTCGGCGCGCTCGCCGCGGTCAACGAGCCGGACGCCGTGCCCGCCAAGCCCGTCCGTGAGCTGCCCGGCCAGGGCATGAAGGTGCTGCTCGTCGACCACGAGGACTCCTTCGTCAACACGCTGGCCGACTACTTCCGCCAGGAGGGGGCCGAGGTGGTGACGCTGCGCCACGGGTTCCCGGCCGAGACGATCGACGAGGTCGAGCCCGACCTGGTGGTGCTCTCGCCCGGCCCCGGCTGGCCGTCCGACTTCGGCATGTCGGCGCTGGTCGACCAGATCTACGCCCGCGAGCTGCCCGTCTTCGGCGTCTGCCTCGGCCTGCAGGCCATGGTCGAGCAGGCGGGCGGCTCGCTGGAGCTGCTCGACTACCCCGAGCACGGCAAGCGCGGTCAGGTGACGCGGCTCGGCGACAGCGCGCTGCTCGACGGACTGCCCGCCGAGTTCACCGCGGCCCGCTACCACTCGCTGCACGCCAAGCGGCCCGGCGTCGTCGGCTTCACCGCCACCGCCCTCACGCCCGACGGCAACGTGATGGCGATGGAGGACACCCGCAACCGCCGCTTCGCGGTGCAGTTCCACCCCGAGTCGATCCTCACCGCCGAGGGCGGCGCGGGCGCGAAGATCATCGCGAACGTGCTGCGGCTCTCGCGTCGGTAAAACCACCCCGGGAGCATGCGGTGACCCCCTAGAGTCTCCGCATGCTCCCCGTAGACCTTCCGGACACGGTGCGTGAGGCCCTGCTGGCCCCGCTCGTCGACCAGCACTGCCACGGGGTGCGCCGCGACGACCTGACCAGGGCCCCCTTCGAAACACTGATCAGCACGGGCGGCACCCCGGCGCCCCCCGGCACCACCCACTTCGACACCCCGATCGGCGCCGCGATCCGCCGCTGGTGCGCCCCCGTGCTCGACCTGGAGCCGCACGTCGCCCCCACCGTCTACCTGGCCCGGCGGGCGGAGCTCGGCGCCGACGAGGTCAACCGGCGGCTGCTGCGCGCCGCGGGGGCGCTGACGTTCCTCGTCGACACCGGGGTGGAGAGCGGTGAGCTGCTGTCGGCCGCCGAGCTGGGCCGGTTCGGCTCCGCCGTGGCCGACGAGATCATCCGGATCGAGCAGATCGAGCAGGACGTGGCGGAAGTGGCCGAGGCGGCCCTCGACTACACGGACAGCCTCGCCGAGGAGCTCACCGCCCGGGCCGCCGGGGCCGTCGGGATGAAGACGGTCGTCGCCCACCGCTGCGGCCTCGGCTTCGACCCGTCCCGGCCGGCCCGCGGCTCGGTGCTCGCCGCGGCCAACCGGCGGCTGGCAGAGCCCAAGGAGCCGGCGACCGACCCCATCCTGCTGCGCCACCTGCTCTGGACAGCGGTCGACGTGGCCAGAGAGCGCGGGCTGCCCCTGCAGGTCCACACCGGGCTCGCCGACGGCGGCGTCGGCCCGCACCTGGCCGACCCGTCGCTGCTGAGCGGGTTCATCAGGGCGCTGCAGCCGATGGGGGTGCCGGTGGTCCTGCTCCACTGCTACCCCTATCACCGGCAGGCCGCCCACCTCGCCGACGTCCACCCCCACGTGCACGTCGACGTGGGGCCCGCGCTCGCCCGCGGCGCGGCCGGGGCGTGGCGGGTGATGGACGAGCTGCTGGAGCTGGCGCCGTTCCACAAGCAGTTGTTCGGGTCCGGCAGCGCCGGTGTGGCCGAGACCTGCCACCTGGGCGCGGTCTTCTTCCGGCGTTCGCTGGGCGGGGCGCTCAAGGCGCGGCTCGACGCGGGCGAGTGGAGCGCCGCCGACGCGGCCCGCGTGGCCCACATGATCGGCTCCGGCAACGCCCGCCGCGTCTACCGATTGTGAATTCCTCCTCCGGTAGGAGGCGCGAGTCGTCCAGAGTTCGCCATAATCGCCGACAAATGAGTGCGATCGAGATTCGAGATCTTGGCAAGTCGTTCGGAGCGGTGCGGGCGGTCGACGGGGTGTCCTTCACGGTCGAGCCGGGCACGATCACGGGCTATCTGGGCCCCAACGGCGCCGGCAAGACCACCACCCTGCGCTGCCTGCTGGGCCTTGTCACCGCTGACTCCGGGACGGCGCTGGTCAACGACCGGCGCTACGTCGAGCTGCCGCACCCGCTCACCGAGGTGGGCGCGGTGCTCGAAGCCACCAACTTCCATCCGGGCCGTACGGCCCTCAACCATCTGCGGGTGATCTGCACCGCGGCCGGGCTGCCCCCCGAACGCGCGGCCGAGGCACTTGAACAGGTCGGCCTCGGAGAGGTCGCCGGCAAGCGGGTGATGACCTTCTCGCTCGGCATGCGGCAGCGCCTGGCGCTGGCCACCGCCCTGGTCGGCCACCCCCGGGTGTTCATCCTCGACGAGCCCGCCAACGGGCTCGACCCGGCCGGCATCCAGTGGTTGCGCGGCTTCCTGCGTCACCTGGCCCACGAGCGGGGCGCCGCGGTGCTGGTCTCCAGCCACGTGCTGGCCGAGGTCGAGCAGATCGTCGACAACGTGGTGATCATCGCCAAGGGCCGGCTCGTCCGCCAGGGGAGCCTGGCCGAGCTCGTCTCCAACGGCGACACAGCCATCCGGGTGCGCGCGGCCGACCCCGGCGAGCTGGTGCCCGCCCTCGAACGGGCAGGCGCCACGGTGACACAGTCCGACGGCGTCCTGCGGGTGACCGGGCTCGACGCCGAGCGCATCGGCCGGATCGCGCTGGACGAACGGGTCGTGCTCACCGAGGTCAGCCAGGAGCGCAGCGACCTGCAACACGTCTTCCTGGAGCTGACCGGTGAAGGGGAGACCTCATGAGACTGATCCGCGCCGAGCTGCTCAAACTCACCACCACCCGGCTCTGGTGGGTGATGCTGGCCGTCACCATCGCCTACGCGCTGCTGCAGCTGGGGATCACCATCGGCTTCGCGGGAGTGACCGGCGGCCAGCCCGGCGCGCCCGCGATCCCCGGCCGCGACACCGAGCGTTTCCAGGAGCTCATGTGGGGCCTCGGGGCGAGCGGGGCGCTCTTCCCGATGATCCTCGGGGTGGTCATGATGACCGCCGAATACCGCTACCAGACCATCACCAGCACGTTCCTGACCACTCCCCGGCGGGAACGGGTGGTGGCCGGCAAACTCGGCGCCGGGGTCGTCGTCGGCCTGCTGTTCGGCCTGGTCGTGCTGGCGCTGACCGCTGTCGCGGTGGTGATCACGGTGTCGCTCGCCGGCGGCGAGCTGTCCTTCACCGGATCGACCGCCCGGATCGTCGTGGGCACCCTGGTCGTGCTGATGCTCTACACGCTCTTCGGCATCGGGATCGGCGCGCTGATCCGCAACCAACTCGGCGCCATCGTCGCGGCCGTCGCCTGGGTCTTCGTCATCGAGGCCATCTTCAGCGCGATTCCCGCGCTGCGGCCGGTGGGCAAGTGGACACCCGGCGGCGCCGCCACCGCGCTCACCAACAGCGGTGTCGACCTCGGCCTCGGCACCGACTGGCTGCTGCCGGCCTGGGCCGGTGGCATGGTGCTGCTCGGCTACGCGCTGGTGTTCGCGGCGGTGGCCTCGGCCACCACGTTGCGCCGCGACATCACCTGAGGCCCCATCCCCGGGCCCGAGTCGCGGGCGAGCTCCTGACCTGGTTTGCTTGGGGCCGTCACACCATCTGAACCGAGCGGGGGCTCGCCGTGCACGCCGTCGAACCGGAGATCGAGATCAAGTTTCGTAGCGACATGGACGTGGAGTTGGTCAAGTCCGCCGCGTCCGACGCCGACGTGTTGTGGGCCGCCCGCGTCTCCACCAAGGGCGAGAGCTCGCTGGCCGAGATCGAAGCCGACCCCGCGCGGTCCAAGGGCCTGATCAACTACCTGATGAGGGACCGGCACGGCACTCCGTTCGAGCACTCGTCGATGACCTTCTACGTCAGCGCGCCGATCTTCGTGTTCCGTGAGTTCATGCGGCATCGGACGTTCTCCTACAACGAGGAATCCGGCAGATACCGGCAGCTGGTCCCGGTCTTCTATGTGCCAGGGCCCGACCGCAAGCTGGTCCAAGAAGGCAAACCCGGCAAATATGTCTTTACCAGCGGCACTCCTGAGCAGCACAAGCTGGTCACCGAGGCGACCCAGGAGAGCTACCGGCAGTCCTACCGCTGCTATCTGGAAATGCTCGAGGCAGGAGTGGCCCGGGAGGTGGCCCGCACCGTGCTCCCGGTCGGCCTCTACTCGTCGATGTACGCCACCTGCAACGCCCGCGCTCTGATGAACTTCCTGTCCTTGCGGACCAAGCGCGAGGACTCCACGTTTCCCTCGTTCCCGCAGCGCGAGATCGAGATGGTCGCCGAGAAGATGGAAGAACTGTGGGCGGGGCTCATGCCCCTCACCCACGCGGCCTTCGAGGCCAACGGCCGCGTCTGCCCCTGACACCTGCCGAAAGGGCGCTGGGGCAGGACGTGCCGCCCCAGCGCCGGGGCTCAGGCAAGAGTCGGCATCACGTACACCTCGGCGCCCGGCGGCAGCGCGCAGTCGAGGCTGCCGAGGCCGCGGACGCTCTCGCCTGAGATGATCATGCTGATGTGGCGGCGGATGCGGCCGTACTCGTCGCGCAGCCGTTCCTCCAGCAGGGGGTGGGTGCGCCGGAGTGTGTCGAGCGCGGCGCCCAGGGTGGGCGGGGTCTCGGTGTCGGCGCCGACGGCGAAGACCTTGACCTCGCTCCGGCCGCTCACCCAGCGGCGCAACGAGCCGGGCAGCACGAACACGACCATCGTCACGGGCTTGGCCATCGGCTACAGCACCGCCGCGCGCACCGACAGCACGTCGGGCAGGTGCGCGGCCACCAGCGACCAGCTCTCGCCGTCGTCGCGTGAGGCGTAGACCTCGCCGTCGCGGGTGCCGAAGTAGACGCCCGCCTCGGAGGCGGTCATCGCGTCGCGCAGCACGGTCGCGTGCACCGGCGGCTCGGGCAGGCCCCGGTCGTACCCCCGCCAGGTCGCCCCCGCGTCGTCGGTGCGGTAGACCCGCAGGTGGTGGTCGACGGGGGTGCGGTCCATGTCGGCCCGCAGCGGCAGCACGTACGCGGTGTCGGGCCGCGAGGAGTGCATCACGATCGGGAAGCCGAAGTCGGACGGCAGCGACGCGCCGACGTCGTGCCAGGAGCCGCCGAAGTCGTCGCTGCGGTAGACGCCGAAGTGGTGCTGCAGGAACAGCCGGTCGGGCCGCGAGGGGTGCATGCCCACCTTGTGCACGCACTGCCCGAACTCGGGATACTGCTGCCCCTCGGGCAGGAACGGCGCCCGGATCCCCTGGTTGGCCGCCTCCCACGACACGCCGCCGTCGACGGTGCGGTAGAAGCCGGCCGCGGACACCGCGATGCCCATGATCTTGGGGTCGGCCGGGTGCGGGACGATCGTGTGCAGGCAGAGCCCGCCGCCGCCCGGCTGCCAGAGCTCCCGGTGGGGGTGCTCCCACAGGCCCTCGACGAGCTCGTAGGTGGCTCCGCGGTCCTCGGAGCGGAACAACGCGGCCGGCTCCGCGCCCGCCCACACCACGTCGGGCTCCGACGGCGACGGCGTCAGCTGCCACACCCGGGTGAGCGTGGCGCCCGTCTTCTCGGGGAAGGCGACGGGCGCCCGTTGCGCCTCCTGCCAGGTGGCGCCCAGGTCGTCGGAGTAGGTCACCGAGGGGCCGAAGTGGCCGTACTCGATCCCGGCGAGCAGCCGGGGGGTGGGGGCACGCGTGTCGATCGCCACCGAGGGGACACCGACCGTGGAGAACCGGATGGGCTCGACCTCGAACGCGCCGCCGCCCGCCGAGCGGGCCAGGAACAGGCCCTTGCGGGTGCCGATCGCGAGCATCACATCACTCATGCCTAGCTCCTATCGCTCCTGTGTTCGCTTTCCGGCCATCGTGCCACGGCATCGCGGAGGCCGCCGGGTGCTGGGGGATTTCCGATCCGATTACCCGCCAGGTAATCGTGACGCTTCCCTCCTTGTCCTAGGGTGGTGCGACATGGGAGCACTTGCCGTACAAGATGAGACTTTTGGTGATTTGTTGCGGTCGTGGCGGCAGCGACGCCGCGTGAGCCAGCTGGACCTGGCGATCGAGGCCGACGTGTCGGCCCGTCACCTCAGCTTCCTGGAGACCGGGCGGGCCCGGCCGAGCCGCGAGATGGTGATGAGGCTGGCCGAGGAGCTGGAGGTGCCGCTGCGGCACCGCAACCGGCTGCTGGTCGCCGCGGGGTTCGCGCCGATGTTCCCCGAGCGCGAGGTGCGCGCCCCCGAGATGCACGCCGTACGGCAGGCGCTGGACAAGATCCTCGCCGGCCACGAGCCGTACCCCGCCCTGGTGGTGGACGCGGTCTGGAACCTGGTGGCGGCCAACCGGGCGGCCGGGATGTTCATGGAGGGTGTGCCCGCCGAGCTGCTGACGGAGCCGGTCAACGCGATGCGGCTGTCGCTGCACCCCGACGCGATGGGCGGCAGGCTGGTCAACCTGGCGGAGGTGCGCGCCCACCTGCTGCACGGGCTGCGCAGGCAGGCGGAGGTGTCGGGCGACGGGCGGCTCGCCGAGCTGCACGACGAGCTGGCCGGCTACGTCTATCCGGGGGTGGACCTGAACGTGGTGCACGTGCCGGGGCCGGCCGACATCCTGGTGCCGCTGCGGATCAGGCACGGCGACCGGATCCTGTCGATGTTCACCACGATCGCCACCTTCGGCACGCCGGTGGACGTGACGGTGTCGGAGCTGGCCATCGAGACGTTCTGGCCCAACGACGAGGAGACCGCGGCGGCCTTCCGCTGACCGGAAGATAACCAGCTCAGCCCGCCTCGCCGCCGCCCGGCTGACACGGTGTCCCCACTCCCGGACATGACCCCGGTCTCATTCCTCTGTAAGGACGCTTTCTCCGACGAGACCTCGTAGTCGGTCATTGGCCTGCTCGAGGGTGGTGAGCGTGATCTCACGCTGTTCTGGGCTCGCCTCTCCGACGGCTTGTTCGGCAAGCTCTGCCCACGCACGCTCGATGCCGGGCACGAGCTTGTGTCCAGCGTCTGTGACCACGATGCGGACCTGGCGGCGATCGGTGGGGACCGTCTCGCGCCGGAACCATCCGCCGCCCTCCAGCCGGGTCAAACTGCGGGTCGCGGTCGGTGGCTCGATGCCGAGCCGTGCCGCCAGCTCCGAGACGGTCATCCCCTCGGGTTTCTGCGCCAGGATCCACAGCAGCACATCCTGGCCGGGGTGTAGCCCGAGAGCCGCGAGCTCGCGTGCCTTCGCGGCGCGGTAGAGCTTGCTCATCTTGTTCAGCGCCCGGTTGACGCGCATCGCCTCGCTTGCATCCACGTGCTGATTCTACTATGTGTATAGTCGGCTAATAGATAGCCGGCTAAGCATTGGAGAGAAAAATGGATCTCGGACTCAACGGCCGAGTCGTCCTGGTCACGGGGGCGTCCGGTGACATCGGCGGCGCGATCGCCAGCACGTTCGCGCAGGAAGGCGCACTGGTCGCCGCAGGCTGGCACCGCAGCGAGGACCGGGCTCGCACCCTCGTCGACTCGATCAACCAGGCGGGCGGGAAGGGGATGACCGTACGGCTCGACCAGCGCCACCAGGAGTCGATCCAGGCGGCGGTGCGCCAGGTCGAGCGGGAACTCGGTGACATCGCGGTCCTGGTCGCCAACGCCGTCTCCTGGCCGACGAGGGCTCCAGAGACGTGGGACACCCTGACCGACGGTTTCACCGCGAACGCCATCGGGACGCTGGCGCTGATCGACGCCGTCCTTCCTGGCATGAGGACCGCCGGGTGGGGGCGGCTGGTGCTGATCTCCTCCGATGTGGTCGATCAGCCGATGCCGGCGGCTGTGGCCTACCCGGCCGCCAAGGGGGCATTGGAGACGGCCGCCAAGGTGCTCGCCTCCCGGGAGGCTCAGCATGGCATCCTCACCAACGTCGTCCGCCCCGGCTTCACCCTGACGGAGCGGGCATTGACCACACCTGGATTCGGGCAGGAGGTCGTCGATGCCGAGGCCGCCAAGACGCCGACCCGCCGCATTTGCACTCCCGAGGACGTCGCCTCCGCGGCCGCCTATCTCGGCTCGGTCGCGAACGGGCACGTCAATGGTGAGGTTCTGTCGGTGGCGGGCGGGCGGCATCTGAGCCGCTAGCGCCGGCGCCGGGCACCTACCGTTCGCCGTGGACGATGTCGCGGTGGATGCGCGGCAGGGGCACCCCGTCCATCTGCAGCCGCCGGACCGTCTCGTTGACCATGGCGGACGGCCCGCACACGTACACCTCGTGCTCGGTCCAGGAGTGGAAGCGCTGCGTGACCTCCGGCAGCGCGCCGCGCATCCCCTCGTAACCCGGGTCCTGCGACACCACGGGCACCACGCGCAGCCACGGGAAGGAGGACTCCATCCGGATCAGGTCGGGCAGGTCGTACAGCTCCTCGCTGGTCCGCGCGCCGTACAGCAGATGGATGTTGGGCCGGAGGCCGGACTCGATGACCTGCTCGATGATGGCCTTCAGCGGCGCCAGCCCGGTGCCGCCCGCGACGAAGAGCAGGTCGCGGGTGCCGCGTTCCGGCGGCGTCATCGTGCCCATCGGCGGCCCGGCCATGACCGTGTCGCCGACGCGGGTGTCGCGGATCAGCGTCGTCGAGACCCAGCCGCCCGGGACCGAGCGCACGTGCAGCCGGATCGTGTTGTCCACGCGCGGCGCGTTGGCGATGGAGAAGGTCCGCCACACGCGCGGCCAGCGCGCGGTCTGCACGTTGATGTACTGCCCCGCGGTGTACGGCAGGCGCTGCGTGGGCCGCAGGGTGATGACCGCGATGTCGCGGGCGCGGCGTTCGTGGTCGACGACCTCGGCCAGCCACCAGGCGGGCGACACCCCGGCGTCGGAGTCGGCCGACTCGATCATCTGGTTGGCCGCGGAGCCGTAGGCGGCCACCCAGGCCGCCTCGATCTCGCTGGTCCAGATGTCGGCCGCGAACCTCCTGACGGTCGCGAGCAGGGCGTTGCCGACCGCGGTGTAGTGCTCGGCGACCACGCCGTACTTGCGGTGGTCTCGTCCCAGCTGGCCGAGGAAGCAGGAGAGGCTGCCAGGGCTGTCGAGGCTCCACACGATGCGGGTCAGGGCGCCGAAGAGCCGGTCGCGCTGGACGTCCATGGCCGGCGGGAACATGCTCCGCAGGTGCGGATTCTCGGCGAACAGCCGGCCGTAGAAGTAGGCGGCGGCCTTGTCCGCCACCGGTTCGATGGCGGAGAAACTCTCCTTTACCAGGCGCGGATTCAACGACATATGCCTAATCAACCCCACCCTATTGACCGGAATCAGCTTCCGATCGTGTTGTTCCACCTCCCTGACGGTTCCGGGTATCGAGCGTCCGGCGGGCCCCGGCTCATCCGAGCGCTCGAAATCGAGTCTTCCACCCCCACCTGGGCTCCACAACCGTTTCACCCTAATAGGGAGCTAAGCAGGGCTATGCGTAACGGTAGCGTTATTTTTGGTGATCGAATGTCCAGGCGATTATCGGCGATAAGTGAATGTTTGTTGCATTCGTATTTACAGCCATTTATCCAAGTAAATGACTAAGGGTGTGTTCGGGAGGATCGTTCATCTTCGGAGATCGAGCCGCGACGCCATGGCGGGCCGTCCGGCTCATTCGCCGGGCACGCGTCCCTCATCCCCGCACCGTTCGGCAGGCTGGCGCCGCCGCCGGCCAGTTCGCTGATCCGAGATCAGCGAGCCCGGGTCCTCCTGCGTGCCCAGGCGACGCCCATCAGGACGGCCGCCCCCAGGGCGATGGCGATCACCGCGGGGCCGGTCCGGTCGGCGGCGGGTGCGGGCCCGGCGTTCACTCGGACCGGTGTTCCCAGAGCGGTGATCAGCCCGGGAGTGAGCGGCTCCATGCCCCGGGTCTGGTCGGAGAGCCGCAACGGCCGGTCACCGGCGGGCAGGAGCCTGTTGCCCGAGCACAACGTCGTGGCGAGCCCTGAGCTTCGCGTGGTGGCGAACACCAGGTAACGAGCGCCCTTCATGAAGTCATATCCGCAGGCCGAGCCCTGCGCCTTGGTGAACACCTCGAACTCGGCGTCGAGGTCACCCTTGTAGACGTGGTCGGTGCGGAGCGTGACGGTGACGCCGCCGCTCAGGATCGGTTCGTCCACGCGGACGTCCGTGACGGTGCCGGAGAAAACGGCCGCTGACTCGTTCACGTGCTGCTGTGGCGTACGCGTCGCGCAGGAGCAGCCCGAGCAGGCGTCCACCGTATCCACCGAAACCATCAACAGGGCCGCGACCAGGGAAAACGCCACGAATATCCGCACCATCACGTTTATCGGAACGTATCGCGAACGTGATCGGTTCGGCTGAGGCCGGTCCCGCCGCCGCGAGACGTGGCTCCGGATCATTCTTCGAGGACGCGCCGAGGCTGGTAGATGTACGGAGTCGTGGTGGTCATCGGGGTGAAGCCGAGGCGGCCCAGGATCGGGCGGCTCTGGTCGGAGGCGTCCACCTGGAGGTAGCGGTAACCGCGCTCGGCGGCGACGCGGGCCCGGTAGGCGACGAGGGCCCGGTAGACGCCGCGCCCTCGCCAGGCCGGCGCGGTGCCCCCGCCCCACAGGCCGGCGAACGCGACACCGGGGGTCAGCTCGATCCGCGCCCCGCTCACCGGCCGATCCCCGGCCAGCGCCACCACCGCGACCACCGTGTCCGGCTCCCGCGTCAGCCGGTCGAGCAACTGGCGCCCCATCTCGGGCCGGACCTCGCCGAACGCCTCCTCGTGCGCCCGTACCAGCAGCTCCGCGCCGGCCGCGCCGGTGACCGGCGCCAGACGGACGCCGTCCGGCGGCCGGACCTCCGTGGACAGGGCGGCGACCGGAGCCACCATCAGCGTCTCGGCCGGCTCGGGCACGAAACCAGCCGCCCGCAGCCGCTCCGCAAGGTCGGCCGGACGGTCGTGTCCGTAGTGCTTCCACTCGAACTCGACGCCCAGCGCGGTGAAGTGGCGCACCTGCGCGGCGATCGCCGCGTCCGCGCCCGCCTCGTCGAGGCACGACCAGACGACCGCGTTCCAGTCGCCGGTCTGCAGCACCACGTCGTCCGCGCGCTCGACCCGGACCCCGGAGCCCTCGGGCGGCACCTCCCGCCGCATCTCCCGGTCGAACAGGGCCAGCACCACGTCACGATCCACCTGATCCATCCGCTCACCCCAGCACCCGGTCGCCGGGCCCGGCAACCGGGTTTCCCAGGTCCGGTGACCTGCTCGCCCTGCCCGACCGGTCGATCGGGCCCGGCGCGCGGCGGCCGTACGGGCCGGCGGTCCCTTGCTCCGCGGCTCGGGCCACGCGGAGCCGTGTGGGCGGTCCCGCGTCTCCGGCCACAGGGAGGCACTGACCGGATCATTTGACGAAATGTCATCTGTGGTCAGTTTTCGGTCTTGAACGGCCGTGACGGAAGGGGATCTCCGAGAGAGGTGACATAACCGAAATGGAGTGCGCCATGATGGGACAGTGGCCGTCGCCCGACAAGATGGCGGCACACCTCCTGCACGCCCCCTGGAGATCGCATGTCCCGACCGCTGATCGGCATCACCGCCTACTTCGAGGCCGCCCGCTGGGGTGACTGGGTGCGCGAGGCGGTGATCTCGCCTCCCGCCTACGCCAAGGCGGTCGAGCGGGCGGGCGGCGCCCCCGTGGTCCTGCCGCCGCTCAACCTGCACGCGGTCGGCGACTACGTGCGCGGGCTGCGGGGCGTGGTGCTGGCCGGAGGCGTCGAGGTGGGCGCCGCGGCCTACGGCGACGAGCAGGACGAGCGGGTGGCCGAGGCGCAGGTCCACCGCGACCGGTTCGAGCTGGCGCTGGCCCGGGCGGCCGTGGAGGCCGACGTCCCGATCCTGGCCATCGCCCGGGGCATGCACGTGCTCAACGTCGCGCAGGGCGGCACCCTGATCCCGTGGCTGCCCGAGATGCTCGACCACGACCGGCACGGCGAGACCGGCGCCCCCCACGTGATCCAGGTGAGCGTCTCCAGCAAGCTCGGCAAGGCCGTGGGCGACCGGGTCGAGGTGGTCGCGCCGCACGTGCAGTCGGTACGCCGGCTGGGCAGCGGGCTGCTCGCCGTGGCCTGGGCCGACGACCAGATCGTCGAGGGCGTCGAGTTGCAGGGGCACCGGTTCGGTGTGGGCGTGCAGTGGCATCCAGAGCGGGGCGAGGATACCGGCTTGTTCGATGCGTTCGTGGAGGCGGCCCGCTAGGCTGCGATCATGCCGCTGCACCCCCAGGCGCGGGAGTACGTCGCGCTCCATCCGTCTGATCTCGGCGCCGACCTGGCCACGCTGGACCTGGCGAGGATCCGGGAGATCCGGGCGCACGACGAGCTGGCCACCCACCGAGGGCCGCTCACCCACCTGCCCTTCGTCCGCGACGAGGAGGCCGAGGGGGTGCCCATCCGCGTCTACCGGGCCGACCGGGGCGACGGCGCGCTGCCCGTGGTGGTCTACTTCCACGGCGGCGGCTGGGTGTTCGGCAGCGTCAAGCGCAACGACGCCCTCGGCCGCGACCTGGCGATCCGCACGGGCGCGGTGGTGGTCTCGGTCGACTACCGGCTGGCGCCCGAGCACCCCTTCCCGGCCGCCGCCGACGACGCCTGGACCGTGGTGCGCGACCTGTTCGCCCGCCCCGCCTTCTACCAGAGCAACGGCGCCGTCGCGGTGCTCGGCGACAGCGCCGGGGGCAACCTCGCCGCCGTCGCCGCCTGGCAGGCCCGCGACGCCGGGCTCGCCCTGGCCCACCAGGTGCTCGTCTACCCGGCGCTCGACCTGGCGATGGACACCCCCGGCTACCGCGCGTTCGCCACCGGCTTCGGCCTGGACGCCGCGGAGATGGCCTGGTTCGCCGAGCAGTACGCCCGCGACGCCGATCCCGGAGACCCGAGCCTGTCGCCGCTGCGGCTCGCGGACTTGGCCGGGCTGGCGCCCGCGACCGTGGTGACCGCCGAGTGCGACGTGCTGTGCGACGACGGCGAGCGCTACGCCGAGCGGCTGGCCGAGGCCGGGGTGCCCGCCGAGGTGCGCCGCTACGCGGGGGCCGTGCACGGCTTCTTCGGTCTGCCCGGCCTGTTCGACCAGGCCATCGAGGCCCGCGCCTACGTGGCCGAACGGCTGCGCGAGGCTTTCGCGAAGGTGGCGGCATGACGTACGAGAAGCTCAAGACCGACATGCCCGAGCCCGGCGTGCTGCGCGTCACGATCAGCGAGCCGCGCAGGCGCAACGCCGTCGACATGACCGGTCACCGCGAGCTGGCCGAGATCTGGCGCGACGTCGACCGCGACGACTCCGTCAGGGCGGTCGTCGTCAGGGGAGAGGGCGAGGCGTTCTCCGCCGGCGGCGACCTGTCGATGATCGAGGAGATGACCCGCGACCACGCCACCCGGCTGCGCGTGTTCGGCGAGGCCCGCGACCTCGTCTACAACGTCCTCAACTGCTCCAAGCCGATCGTCTCGGCCATCCAGGGCCCCGCCGTCGGCGCCGGGCTGGCGGTCGCGCTGCTGGCCGACATCTCCGTCGCCGGCCGAACCGCCCGCATCATCGACGGCCACACCAGGCTCGGCGTGGCCGCCGGCGACCACGCCGCGATCGTCTGGCCGCTGCTGTGCGGGCTGGCCAAGGCCAAATACCACCTGCTGCTGTGCGAGCCCGTCACGGGCGAGCAGGCCGAGCGGATGGGCCTGGTCAGCCTGTGCGTCGACGACGACCGGGTGCACGAGACGGCGATGGAGATCGCCGTCAAGCTGGCCTCCGGAGCGCAGGAGGCGATCAGGCTGACCAAGTACGCGCTCAACAACTGGCTGCGGATGGCCGGGCCCTCGTTCGACGCCTCGCTGGCGATGGAGTTTCTCGGGTTCACCGGCCCTGACGTGGCCGAAGGTGTGCGTGCGCTGAGGGAGAAACGACCTCCCTCGTTCTCGTGACGAGGTGATTGGGCCGCGCCTCGGGGTAGGCGCAGTCAGCATGAGAGCCAAGGTCAGCACAGCCCTGCCGCTGCGCCGGCCTCCGGTGACGCAAGCCTGTCGGCCGAGGTCCAGAAGGCAGGCCCGGCGGCAGAACGGGGGCGCGCTGAGAGACGGTCCGCCGCCGGCCGCGCACGAGACGGCGAGGGGGAGATCAGGGATGGGAACGGCGCCATGACCGCGGACATCGACGCCGTTCCGCGAAACCACGAGGGCCGTGGGCAGGCCGGGCCCGGAGGTCAGAAGCTGCGGGGCAGCCCTAGCACCTGGGTCGCGAGGTAGTTAAGAAGCAGCTCCTCGGTCACAGGTGCGACCTTCCCGATGCGGGCGTCGGTGAGCAGCCTGGCCACCGGATACTCCAGCGAGTACGCCATCCCGCCGTGCGTCTGGAAGGCCGCGTCGGCCGCCTCCCAGGCCGCCTGCGACGCGGTCAGCTTGGCGATGTTGGCCTCCATGGCGCAGGGCAGCTGCCGGTCGAAGCTCCAGGCCGCCTTGTACAGCATCAGACGCGCCAGCTCGATCTTGGCCTTGACCTGCGCGAGCGGGAACGCGACCGCCTGGTTGGCGCCGATCGGGCGGCCGAACACCTCGCGCTCCTTGGCGTACGCGACCGCGACCCGCAGGGCCACCTCGGCCCCGCCGAGCGCAGAGGCGGCCAGCAGGACGCGCTCGGGGTTGAGGATGTCCCAGAGCACGGCGGCGCCCTGGTCGACCTGGCCCACCACGCTGGAGGCGGGCACCCGCAGGTCGTCGACGAAGACCATGTTGGACGGCGTGGTGTTGGCGCCCATCTTCGGGATCGGCTGGTAGGTCAGCCGCCCGGCGGCGACCGCCTCGGGCACGTTCACCAGGAACACCGTCAGCCCGTTGGTGCGCGGCCTGGCCTCGGCGGCCGGGATCGTCCGGGTGACCAGCAGCATCCAGGTGGCCCGCTGCACGCCGGTGATCCAGATCTTCTGCCCATTGATCACGTAGTCGTCGCCGTCGCGCCGGGCCGAGGTGCTGATGGCCAGCGAGTTGGAGCCGGCGTCGGGCTCGGTCAGCGCGAAGCAGGTCTCCACCTCTCCGGTGGCGAGCCTGGGCAGCAGCTCCGCTCGCTGCTCGGCCGAACCGTGTCTGGCCAGGGTGAGCGCGCCGAACCCGGGGGTGAGCACGTACGTGAACGCCGAGCCGCCCGCCGCGCCCGACGCCGACAGCGTCTCGGTGGCCACCGCCAGCTCCAGCAGGCCCTGGCCGCCTCCGCCGTACTCCTCGGGCACGGCGAGGCCCAGCCAGCCGCCCTTGGCCAAGTCGGCCCAGACCTCCTCGGGCCAGCGCTTGTCGGCCTCACACCGCTGCCAGTAGTCGAGGTCGTAGCGCGAGCAGATGTCGCCGACCCCGCGCTGCACGGCCAGGGCGCTCTCGGTAAGGGTGAAATCCATCACGCCATAGTAGAACCATGTTCTGTTCGGGGTCGAGGACCGCACGCACTCAGGATCGAGGTGCGCACGCGTACGCGGTCGAGGCCCGCACGTCCGGGTCCGAGCCGCGGGCGCGCTCAGTGCCGGGGTCTGCGCGCGTGGAAGACGAAGGCCGGGGGAGCGTTGCGCCACACGGTGCGGCCCTGCACGACCTCCTCGAACCGCTCCCCGAGCAGCGTGCGGAAGCGGCGCGCCGAGCTCATCGGGATCGTGTGGATGTAGGAGAAGGTGGTGAACGCCCCGGCCGGGCTCATCGCCGAGGCGACCGCGCCGAGCAGGTCGTGCTGCAGCCCATCGGGGAAGGATGCCCAGGGCAGCCCGCTGATCACCACGTCGGCGTGGGCCAGCCCACGCCGGTCGAGCATCGGGGCCAGCTCGGCGGCGTCGCCGTGGACCACGTCGACGTCGGGGAAGCGGCCGGCGAGCAGGCTCGCCAGCGTCTCGTTGAGCTCCACGGCCAGATGGTGGCCGCGCCCGCCGAGCCTGCGCTGGATCTCCGCGGTGAACGGCCCGGTGCCGGGCCCCAGCTCGACCACGATCGGCTCGCCCCGCTCGGGAACCGGGGCGCAGACCGACGCGGCCAGCCGCCGGGAGCTCGGCGCGATGGCCCCCACGCGGGTGGGAGCACGCAGGAACTGGCCGAAGAGCAATGCGGTGTCGTTGGACATGATCCGAAAGTAGCGGGGAGATCGCAGGGGGCCACTCCGCCAAGGGGACGTGCTTTCGGCCACAAGGAGGAGGCCGGGTCCTCCGGGCGGAGGATCGGGAAATCCTATCGCCCGAGATAGCGTGTGCACCATGCGTTGGCGTGGTGTGCCGCTCGACATCCTGCTGGCGGTCTCTGGGGTCGTGCTCGACCTGCTGCTGGCGGGCAAGGCGGGCGGCGACCAGCACCTGCCGGTCTTCATGATGGTCCCGATGGCCGTCCTGGCCGGCGCTCCCATGGGGTTGGTCAGGCGGTGGCCGTTCGCGGTGAGCCTCTACCTAGCGGCCTTCCTGATCCTCACCGACCAGGTCGACTCCTTCACCTCCAACACCGCCCAGGTGCTGCTCTGCGTCGCCGTCGGATCGGTCGCCCACCGGTGCGCCTGGCGCGCCGTCGGCCTGTCGCTGGCCGCCGCGACCATCGCCACCGCGATCAACCTGGCCGACCCCGGCATCGCGCTCACCACCAGCAGCTGGCTGTTCACGGTGCTCGTGCCCCTGCTGCCCGCCGTGATCGGCGGCTACCTGCGCGGTCCCGCCGGGCGGCTGGAGAACGACGACATCACGCCCGACGTGCTGCTGGCCGGTGGCGGGGTGGCCGTCGCCGTGCTGAGCACCTGGACCGACTGGCACAGTGACGTGCTGCCGGTGTGGCTGGCCGGGATGTTCGCCGTGATCGCCGGGCTCTCCCTCGGGGTGGCCAGGAGGATGCCCGGGCTGGTCTTCCTCTTCCAGGGCGCGCTGCTGATCGCCGCCGACCGCTACCTCGCCGAGGTGGTCAACACCTGCCTGGTGCTGACGCTGATCGCGCTCGGCGTGTTCGCCTTCCGCGTGGCCTCCTGGACCTGGACCGTCGCCGCCTACCTCGCGGGCTGCCTGCTGACCGCGGCGGCGGTCGTGACCGACGCCGGCACCGAGGTCACGCCGTTCCGGGTGGCCGTGCTGATGGCGCTGGTGATCGCGCCCATCGCGATCGGCCGCTACCTCGGCATCAGGCAGGCCGTGGCAGCGGCCGAACGGCTGCGCGCCGGCGAGTCGGCCCGCCTGGCCGTCGCGCAGGTGCGCGCCGACCAGCTGGCCGAGCGCGAGCGCATCGCCCGCGAGGTGCACGACATCGTCGCCCACCACGTCGGCGCGATGGTGCTGCGGGCCGGCGCGGCCCGTTACGCCGCGCCGGAGGGGCCGGTCGCCGACGCCCTGGGCGACATCCGCGACACCGGCCACCAGGTGCTGCAGGACCTGCGCGGCCTGCTCGACGTGCTGCGCGACCCCGAACGCCGGCCCGGCCTGCTCGCCGACCCCGCCGACGTGGTGCGCGAGTCGGCCGAGCGGATGGCCGCCGCCGGGTTGCTGGTGGACCTCGACCTCGATCCGGCCGCCGACCAGGCCCCGCTCGTGGCGCGCGCCTCCGCCGCCCGCATCGTCCAGGAAGGCCTCACCAACGTGCTCAAACACGCCGGACCCGGCACCGAGGTCCGGGTCACCCTCGCGGCCGCCGGCGAGGGGATGGCCATCGAGATCCGCAACGGCCGCCCGCCCACCGCCATCGAGCGCCTGCCCTCCTCGGGGCGCGGGCTGGCCGGCATGCGCGAACGCGTCCGGGCGCTCGGCGGCACCCTGACCGCCGGGCCCGACGGGGAGGGCGGCTGGCGGCTGACCGCGAGCCTGCCCGCCGCTCTGCCGACCGGCGTGCCCGCCGGCCGGGCCGCCAGGTGATCCGGGTGCTGGTCGCCGACGACCAGGCCCTGGTCCGGGCGGGCGTGCGGATGCTGCTGCAGGCGGCCGGCGACATGGAGGTGGTCGGCGAGGCCAACGACGGCGCCGAGGCCGTGCGCCAGGCCGAAGTGCACCTGCCTGACGTGATCCTGATGGACCTGCGGATGCCCGGGGTCGACGGCCTTGAGGCGATCAGGCGCCTGCTCGCCGTCCGGCCGGGCAGCCGGATCGTCGTGCTCACCACGTTCTCTGAGGACGCCGACGTCTACGCCGCGCTGCGCGCCGGCGCGGTCGGGTTCCTGGTCAAGGACGACGAGCCCGAACGCATGGTCGACGCCGTGCGCCGGGCCGCGGCGGGCGAGCAGCTGCTCGGGCCGTCCGCGCTGCGCCGGGTCGTCGAGGGCTTCCTGGCCGCCGGAGAGCGGGCCGCCACGTCCGTGCCCGCCGGGCTGACCGAGCGCGAGCTGGAGGTGCTCGTCTTGGTCGGCACCGGGCTGTCCAACGCCGAGATCGCCGAGGAACTGCACGTCGGCGTCACCACGGTCAAGACCCACATCGGCGCCGCGATGGACAAGCTGGGCCTGCGCAACCGCATCCAGGCGGCCGTCGTCGCCCACCGCAGCGGTCTGGTGGACGAGGCCTTCCGGCCCGTACGTCATCCCAGGGGCGGACCGCCGGATAATCCGGCAGGCTGACGACCCGCGGGGCCCCGCGCCGCGACCATGTGGTCCTCACCGTTCCAGGAAAGGACCACACCATGCACGAGACCACGGCTCCGGCCGCGACCCCCACGCAGGGACAGGCCGGGCGGGTGCCCGCCGGACTCCTGTACGGCCTGCGCGTCGTGGTCATCGCGCACGCGGCGGCCCTTCTCGTGGCCGCCTCGCTGGCCGGCCAGTCGGTGGCCTCCGGCGAGGCGCTGACCGAGGCCCACGTCATGGCCGGAATGGTCGTGCACCTGATCGGGCTGGCGCAGATCGTCTTCGCCGTGCTCGTCTGGCGGCCCGGACACGGGGCGGGCTGGCCCGCGCTCGCCAGCACCGCGCTCTTCCTGGCCGGGATGGCCCAGCACGTCACCTGGGCGTCACTGGGCACCCACCTGCCCAATGGGGTGGTCATGTTCGGGCTCATCACCGCGGTGCTGATCTGGGTCTGGTCGCCGCGGGCCGCCAGGCGCAAGTAACCTCGGCGGTGTGTACGTAAAGATCTGCGGCCTTCGCGAGCCCGGCCACGTGACGGCCGCCGTCGAGGCGGGCGCCGACGCCATCGGGTTCGTGCTGACCGCGAGCCCTCGCCGGGTGACACCCGAGCGGGCGGCCGAGCTGGCCCGGCCGGTGCCCGGCCACGTGCTGACCGTGGGAGTCTTCCGGGGCGAGGACCCGGCGACGGTGCGGGCGGTCGCCCTGGCGGCCGGGGTGCGCGCGATCCAGTTGCACGGAGCCCATCCGCACGACGACTTCACCGCGCTGAAGGACCTCGGCCTGACCCTGGTCAGGGCCGTCGACGCGGCGGCCGACCTGCGCTGCGGCGCCTACGACGAGCAACTGCTCATCGTCGACGCGCCCCGCCCCGGCTCGGGTGAGCCGTGGGACTGGGCCGCCGTGCGCGGCCGTCCCTCCGGCCGCTGGATGCTCGCGGGCGGGCTGGGCCCGGCCAACGTGGCCGAGGCGGTCGCCGCCGCCGCGCCCTGGGGGGTCGACGTGTCCAGCGGAGTCGAGGTGGCGCCCGGGGTCAAGGATCCGACGCTGATCGCGGAGTTCGTCCGGGCGGCCCGCGGTTCGGGCTGAGCGGCTTCGGCCTCCGGGGAGTGAGATCGCCGCCGAGGACGTTCGCGCGGGTCCCGAGTGCCCGCGCGGGGTGGGTGAGGTGGCCGTGATGGGCCACCGGGCGGGCCGCTGGGGCCGCAGGTGACGCAGTAGGGTCTGCTGCGTGAGCGAAACTTCCGCCGAGGACCGCATCTGGACGATTCCTAACCTGTTGAGCTTCCTGCGTCTCCTCGGCGTGCCTGTGTTCCTCTGGCTGGTTCTGGGGCCGAAGGCCGACGGCTGGGCCATCGCCGTCCTCGCCCTCGCCGGGATCACCGACTGGCTCGACGGCGTGATCGCTCGCAGATTCGACCAGACCAGCCGGCTCGGCCGGCTCATCGATCCGGCCGCCGACAAGCTGTACGTCTTCGCGACGATCCTGGCGTTGCTGGTGCGCGACATCATCCCGTGGTGGCTGGTGGCCGCCATCCTGGGCCGCGAACTCTTCGTCGCCTGTTTCATCCCCGTGCTTCGCAAACACGGATATAAGGCACTTCAAGTGCACTTCCTGGGCAAGGCCGCCATGTTTAGTCTCATGTACGCCTTCCCCCTCCTATTCCTCGCCTCGCACACTGGTTGGTATGCCGATATAGCCCGAATCGTCGGGTGGGCCTTCGCCCTCTGGGGAACAGGTCTGTACTGGTGGGCGGGGTTGCTGTATGTGATACAGGTGCGTCAGCTCGTAACTGCGACCTCTAAGGAGTGATCGGGTGAAGGCGGTCGTCATGGCGGGCGGGGAGGGGACTCGGCTGCGTCCGATGACCGCCAACCAGCCCAAACCCCTGCTTCCCGTAGCCAACCGCCCGATCATGGAACACGTGTTGCGCCTGCTCAAGCGGCACGCGGTCACCGAGACCGTCGTCACGGTCCAGTTCCTGGCCGCGCTCGTGCGCAACTACTTCGGCGACGGCGACGAGCTCGGGATGAGCCTGCAGTACGCCACGGAGGAGCTGCCCCTCGGCACGGCGGGCAGCGTCAAGAACGCGGCCGACCGGCTGCGCGACGATCGCTTCCTCGTCATCTCCGGCGACGCTCTCACCGATATCGATTTGTCGGATATGGTCCGGTTTCATCGTGAAAATTCGGCTCTTGTCACGATCGGCCTGAAACGGGTGCCGAACCCGCTCGAATTCGGGATCATCATCGTCGACGAGTCCGGCCGGGTGCAGCGCTTCCTGGAGAAGCCCACGTGGGGCCAGGTCTTCTCCGACACCGTCAACATCGGCGTCTACGTCATGGAGCCCGAGGTCCTCGACCGGGTCGCGGCCGGCGAGCCCGTCGACTGGTCGGCCGACGTGTTCCCCGAGCTGCTCGCCGCCGGCGCCCCCATCTACGGCTACATCGCCGACGGCTACTGGGAGGACGTCGGCAGTCACGACAGCTACCTCAAGGCCCACGCCGACGCCCTGTCCGGCCGGGTCAGGCTGGACATCGGCGGCTTCGAGCTCTCGCCCGGCGTCTGGGTGGCCGAGTCGGCCTCGATCGACACCGACGCGGTGCTCAAGGGCCCGCTGCTCATCGGCGACTACGCCAAGGTCGAGGCCGGGGCCGAGCTGCGCGAATACACCGTGCTGGGCAACAACGCGGTGGTCCGCGAGGGGGCGTTCCTGCACCGGGCGGTCGTGCACGACAACGTCTACCTCGGCCCCGGCACCCACCTGCGCGGCTGCGTCATCGGCAAGAACACCGACGTGATGACCGGTGCCCGCATCGAGGAGAACGCGGTCATCGGCGACGAATGCGTCATCGAGCCCGAGGTGTACGTCTCCAGCGGCGTCAAGATCTACCCGTTCAAGACCATCGAGGCGGGCTCGGTCGTCAACACCAGCGTCATCTGGGAGTCGCGCGGCCAGCGCAGCCTGTTCGGGCCCAAGGGGGTCAGCGGGCTGGTCAACGTCGAGATCACCCCCGAGCTGTGCGTACGGCTGGCCAGCGCCTACGCCACGACCCTGAAGAAGGGCGAGCACGTCGTCACCGCCCGCGACTCCTCGCTGGCGGCCAGGGCGCTCAAGCGGGCCGTGATCGGCGCGCTCACCGCCAGCGCCATCAACGTGCTCGACCTGCAGGCCGCGCCGCTGCCCGTGGCCCGGTTCCACACCTCCCGCGAGTCGGCCGCCGGGGGCATCGCGCTGCGCACCAGCGCCGGCGACCCGCAGAGCGTGGACATCGTGATCATGGACGACCGGGGGGTCGACCTGCCCGCCGCCGCCCAGCGCAAGCTCGAACGGGTCTTCTCCCGGCAGGAGTTCCGCCGGGCCTTCCCCGGCGAGATCGCCGAGCTCGCCTACCCGGCCAGGGTCGTCGAGGACTACGCGTACGAACTGCTGCGCCGCGTGGACATGACCGGTATCCGCGACATGAAAGTGGTGGTCGACTGCGCGGGCGGCACCTCCTCGCTCGTCTTGCCCACCCTGCTCGGCCGCGTCGGGGTCGAGGTGCTCACGGTCAACGCCCGGCTCGACGAGGCCTCGCCCACTGAGACGCTCGCCGAGCGCCGCCGCGACCTGCAACGGCTGTCGGAGCTGGTCAGCTCCTCACGGGCGGCGTTCGGGGTCCGCTTCGACCCGGTCGGCGAGCGGATCGCGCTGGTGGACGAGATGGGCCAGCTGATCGGCGAGGAACGGGCGCTGCTCGTGGTGCTCGACCTGATCGCCGCCGAGCGCAGGGGCGGCCGGGTGGCCCTGCCCGTCACCACCACCAGGGTGGCCGAGCAGGTCTGCCGCTTCCACGGCGTACAGGTGGAGTGGACCTCGACCGCGCTCGACGCGCTCACCTCCGCGGCGGCGGGCGAAGACATGATCTTCGCCGCCGACGGCCGGGGCGGCTTCGTCGTGCCGGAGTTCACCCCGGCCATCGACGGGCTGGCCGCGTTCATGCGGTTGCTCGGGCTGGTCGCCCGCACCCGGCTCTCGCTCAGCCAGATCGACGCCCGCATCCCCGAGGCCAAGCTGCTCAAGCGGACCGTGCCGACGCGCTGGGCGGCCAAGGGCGCGGTGATGCGCTCGGTCATCGAGTCGGCCGAGGCGGGCTCCGACGGGCACCGGATCGACCTCACGGACGGGGTGCGGGTCGTGGGCGACGACGGCAGCTGGGTGCTGATCCTGCCGGCCGCCACCGAGCCCGTCACCGACCTGTGGGCCGAGGCTCAGGACGTCGACACCGCCCAGTCGCTTCTGGAACGATGGGCCAGGATCGTCGAGGACGCGGCCACTTGAGTGTAATATCACCGTCTGTGATCTTGACCGGTAGCTCGCGCCGGGGCTTGCATGATCGTATTGTGGGAAACGCGCGGCGGCATGGACCTTCAGGCTCGGGCGGCGGTAGCTTTGTCACCGTCCGAACTGTTGTCCAGCGCCCCGCCTTGACCTTTGCCGTTCAGCAGCGTAAGTTGCGGCATTCGCAAACTTGAAGAGCGAAGCGAGGCGCGCCCCGAGCACCGTCGCCGCGTCTTCGCGGTAGGAGGCCGAGCCGATCGATGCCGAGCGTCTACTGCACGCAGTGCGGGCACGCCAACCCCGAGGATGCCCGTTTCTGTTCCCGTTGTGGGTCACCGCTGACCAGACCCGAGGTCGCCGGGGATACCACTTCGACGATCTCCGTCGCGGGAATCGAGGCGTATGAGGCTGAGACCGGAGACATGCTCCTGGCCGAGCGGGCGCTGGTGGAACAGCTGCCGCCCGGCACGGCATTGCTCAGTGTCACCAGGGGGCCCAACCAGGGCAGCCGGTTCCGGCTGGACAAGGACCTGACCACCACCGGGCGCCATCCCGAGAGCGACATCTTCCTCGACGACATCACGGTCTCGCGGCGTCACGTCGAGTTCTACCGGCACCGCGGGGGCCAGTTCTCGGTGCGTGACGTGGGCAGCCTCAACGGCACCTACGTCAACAGGGAACGCATCGAGGAGGTGCCGCTGCACTCCGGCGACGAGGTGCAGATCGGCAAGTTCCGGCTGGTCTTCCTGATGCGGACCGCCGCCGGCGCATGAGCTCGCAGGCGGCACGCTCGCACATGAGCATCGGGGAGGTGCTCGCGCTCCTGCAGGGCGAGTTCCCCGACGTGACGATCTCCAAGATCCGCTTCCTGGAGGGCGAGGGGCTCATCGAGCCCGAGCGCAGTCCGTCGGGCTACCGCAAGTTCACCCATCTGCACGTGCAGCAACTGCGCTACATCCTCACCGAGCAGCGCGACCACTACCTCCCGCTGCGGGTGATCAAGGACAAGATGGCCGAGGAGCTAGGCCGTCCGCGTGCCGTACAGGAGAACCGCGAGGTGCTGCTCAGCCGCGCGGAGTTGCTGGAGGCGGCCGGGCTCGACGAGGAGACCCTCGCCGAGCTCGAGGACTACGGCCTGCTCGCCGCGCGGGCCAGGCGCTACGACCAGGACGCGCTCGACGTGGCGCGCAGCGTCGGCGCGCTGTCCCGGTTCGGGCTGCACGCCCGCCACCTGCGCGCCGTCAAGGCGGCGGCCGAGCGCGAGAGCGGCCTGGTCGAGCAGGCGGTCGCGCCGATCCTGAAACGCCGCGCGCCGGGCGCTATCGGCGAGGCCGACGAGGTCGCCAGGGAGTTGTCCTCCCTGCTGCTCGAACTGCACGCCGCCCTTGTGCGCGCGGGGGTACGCGGCGTTCTGGGGCGATGAACCGGACCGGCGGGACATTCGAGGCCCACCGGGTGTTACGTTGAATTGCAGAAGCGGACCAGAAATGAGCCGTGCCGGGTCACCGGCCGGTCGATACGGAGCAGCCCGTGTTGCAGATGGAGGTCGTGGGCGTTCGGGTAGAAATGCCCACAAATCAGCCGATCGTCTTGCTCAAGGAGGCACACGGGGAGCGGTTCCTTCCTATATGGATCGGCATGACCGAAGCGACGGCCATCGCGTTGGCCCAAGCGGAGGAGCCACCTCCCCGGCCGCTCACGCACGACCTTTTCCGGGACGTGCTGAGCGCGCTGGGCGTCGGCCTGCGTGCCGTCAACATCGTCGCCCTGCGCGAGGGCATCTTCTTCGCCGATCTCGTCTTCTCCAACGGCGTGGAGGTGAGCGCGCGGCCGTCCGACTCGATCGCGCTCGCCCTGCGCACCGGAGCGCGCATCTTCGCCAGCGAAGAGGTCGTCCAGGAGGCCGGGGTGATCATCCCTGACGACCAGGAGGACGAGGTGGAGAAGTTCAGGGAGTTTCTTGACACGATCACTCCCGAGGACTTCGGCAGGGCGGGGTAGGTATTTCAGTGCATTTACGCTTCACGACGCGCCGAGCCGGATCGTTGACTGGGCATGGTCACGGTCCTACGGTGCAAGTGAAACCCGTGGTCGCCCTTTACGAACCCCCAGATCAGACCATGGGATGAGAGAAAGCCGGAGGTCCGCGTGGCGGTCAGCAGCGGCGAGGGAAAGACGGCCGGCCAGGAAGATCCGGTGCGGCGTGAGAGTGCGCGGCAGCGTGCCGGAGAGCAGGGGCTGCTCTTCGACGAGCAGCCGGCGACGCTGCCGATGGACATCGGCTACCGTGGCCCGACGGCCTGCTCGGCGGCCGGCATCACCTACAGGCAGCTCGACTACTGGGCGCGCACCGGCCTGGTCGAACCCACGATAAGGGCCGCTCAGGGCTCCGGTTCGCAGCGCCTCTACAGCTTCCGCGACATCCTGGTGCTCAAGGTCGTCAAGCGGCTGCTCGACACCGGGGTCTCCCTCCAGCAGATCCGCACCGCCGTCCAGCACCTGCGTGACCGCGGGGTGGGCGACCTCGCGCAGATCACCCTGATGAGCGACGGCGTCAGCGTCTACGAGTGCACCTCGGCCGACGAGGTGATCGACCTGCTCCAGGGCGGCCAGGGCGTGTTCGGCATCGCGCTCGGCCGGGTCTGGCGTGAGGTCGAGGGCTCGCTCGCGGAGCTGCCGGGGGAACGCGCGGCGGTCGCGGACACCGTCCCGGCCGACTACCCCGCTGACGAGCTGGCCCAGCGGCGACGGGCTCGCCGCACAGGGTAGTAATCTAGGACAAGCTGGCAACCCCGTGCGGGAGAGTCCCCGGCCAGACCGGGGCGCCGAAGGAGCAACCTCCCCGGAATCTCTCAGGCACCCGTACCGCTCGGGCGAGGCAACTCTGGAAAGCAGGCGCGTCCGCCAGGCGCGTCTCACCGACGGTGCAAGCCCTCCGGGGTGAAGCTCTCAGGTCGACATGACAGAGGGGGAGATCCGGCACGCGCCCGCGCCCCGGCGCCGGTCTCCACAGCCTCGGGAGGCATCTCCATGACCGACCTGTCACTTCCGCCGTTCTCGACCCGGCACATCGGGCCATCGGAGTCCGAGCAGCAGCGCATGCTCGAGACCGTGGGCTTCGAGTCGGTCGCCGACCTGGTGGCCGTGGCCGTGCCCGAGGGCATCAGGACGAAGGACCGGCTGACGCTGCCCGCGGCGGCGAGCGAGCACGAGGCCATCGCCGAGCTGCGCGCCCTGGCCGGCCGCAACCGCGTCCAGACCTCCATGATCGGGCTGGGCTACCACGACACCATCACGCCCGCCGTCATCCGGCGCAACCTGCTGGAGAACCCCGGCTGGTACACCGCCTACACGCCCTACCAGCCCGAGATCTCGCAGGGCCGCCTCGAGGCGCTGCTGAACTTCCAGACCGTGGTGACCGACCTCACGGGGCTCGACGTGGCGGGCGCCTCGCTGCTCGACGAGGCCACCGCCGCCGCCGAGGCCATGACGCTGGCCCGGCGGGCCGGCCGGTCCAAGAGCGCCGTGTTCGTCGTCGACGCCGACGCGCTGCCCCAGACCAAGGCGGTGCTGGCCACCCGCGCCGAGCCGCTCGGCATCACGCTCGTCGAGCACTCCCTCGACGGCGACCTGCCCGAGTGCTTCGGCGTGCTCGTGCAGTATCCGGGCGCCTCCGGCCGGGCCCGCGACTTCCGCTCGGTCGCCGCCGCCGCCCACGACTCGGGCGCCCTCGTGGTGGCCGCCGCCGACCTGCTGGCGCTCACCCTGCTCGCCGCACCGGGCGAGCTGGGCGCCGACATCGCCATCGGCTCCTCCCAGCGGTTCGGCGTGCCGTTCGGCTTCGGCGGCCCGCACGCCGCGTACATGTCCGTACGCGAGGGGTTGCAGCGCCAGATGCCCGGCCGCCTCGTGGGCGTCTCGATCGACGCCGACGGCGACCCCGCCTACCGGCTGGCCCTGCAGACCCGCGAGCAGCACATCCGCCGCGAGAAGGCGACCAGCAACATCTGCACCGCCCAGGTGCTGCTCGCCGTCATCGCCGGGATGTACGCCGTCTACCACGGCCCCGACGGGCTGCGCCGCATCGCCTCCCGGGTGCACCGGCACGCCGCCGTGCTGGCCGAGGGGCTGCGCCGGGCCGGTGTCGAGGTCGTGCACGACGAGTTCTTCGACACCGTGCTGGCCCGCGTGCCCGGCCGCGCGGCCGACGTCGTGCGCGAGGCCGCCGAACGCGGCGTCAACCTCTGGCGCGCCGACGCCGATCACGTCTCCGCCGCCTGCGACGAGAAGACCACGACGGCCGAGCTCGAACACGTCCTCGCGGCCTTCGGCCAGGTGCTCGGCCACCAGGCCGTCACGCGGTCCGAACTCGACCGGCTGGCCGCCGACGCCGGGTTCGACCGGCTGCCCGGCACGCTGGCCCGCGAGTCCGGCTACCTCAGCCACCCGGTCTTCCACAGCCACCGCTCCGAGACCGCGATGCTGCGCTACCTGCGCAGACTCCAGGACAAGGACATCGCGCTCGACCGGTCGATGATCCCGCTCGGCTCGTGCACGATGAAGCTCAACGCGACCACCGAGATGGAGCCCATCACCTGGCCCGAGTTCGCCGCGATCCACCCCTACGCGCCCGAGGAGCAGGCCGCCGGATACCGCGAGCTGATCGAGACGCTGGAGGGCTGGCTGGCCGAGCTGACCGGCTACGACGCCGTCTCCATCCAGCCCAACGCGGGCTCCCAGGGCGAGTTCGCCGGGCTGCTGGCCATCCGCGCCTACCACCGGGCGGGCGGCGACACCGGGCGCGACGTGTGCCTCATCCCGTCGTCGGCCCACGGCACCAACGCGGCCAGCGCCGTCATGGCCGGGATGCGGGTCGTCGTCGTGGCCTGCGACTCCGACGGCAACATCGACCTGCCCGACCTCGACGCCAAGATCGCCAAGCACGGCGCCGAGCTGGCCGCCATCATGGTCACCTACCCGTCCACGCACGGCGTCTACGAGGAGACCATCACCGAGATCTGCGCCAAGGTGCACGACGCCGGCGGCCAGGTCTACGTCGACGGGGCCAACCTCAACGCGCTGGTCGGCCTGGCCAAGCCGGGCCAGTTCGGCGCCGACGTGTCCCACCTCAACCTGCACAAGACGTTCTGCATCCCGCACGGCGGTGGCGGTCCCGGCGTCGGCCCCGTCGCGGTCCGCGGCCACCTGGCCGCCTACCTGCCCGGTCACCCGCTGCGCGACGGCTCGCCGGTCGGCCCGGTGTCGGCCGCCCCCTACGGCTCGGCCGGCATCCTGCCGATCTCCTGGGCGTACATCAGGATGATGGGCGGCGACGGCCTCACCGCGGCGACCGAGCAGGCCATTCTGTCGGCCAACTACCTGGCCCGGCGCCTTGCCCCGCACTACCCGGTGCTCTACACCGGGCGCGGCGGGCTGGTGGCCCACGAGTGCATCGTCGACCTGCGCCCGATCACCAAGGAGACCGGCGTCACCGTCGACGACGTGGCCAAGCGGCTCATCGACTACGGGTTCCACGCGCCCACCATGTCGTTCCCCGTCGCCGGCACCCTGATGATCGAGCCCACCGAGAGCGAGGACCTGGCCGAGCTCGACCGGTTCGCCGACGCGATGATCGCCATCCGGGGCGAGATCGCGCGGGTCGCCTCCGGCGACTACGACAGGACCGACAACCCGCTGCGCAACGCCCCGCACACCGCCGAGGCCGTCACGTCCGACACCTGGGCGCACCCCTACTCCCGGGCCGAGGCGGCCTACCCGCTGCCCTCGCTGCGCGACGGCAAGTACTGGGTTCCGGTACGCCGCATCGACCAGGCCTACGGTGACCGCAACCTGGTGTGCTCCTGCCCGCCGCTCGAGGCGTACGAGGACTGACCTCCGCGTCGTCCCGCGGCCCTTCCCACCCGTCCGGGGAGGGCCGCGGGGCGTTCCGGTCCGGGAGTGTCAAGTCGGCAGACATGATCAGCCGGAGTCGTTAGGCTCGGTGCGATCGCCGCCGAAGGAGCTCTCTTGACGTCTTCCGAGCTGGAGACCCCGCCTCTCGACACCGCCCGCCGCCTGGCCGAGGACGGCGACCTGGAAGGGGCCGCGGCCATCCTCACCGAGCTCGCCGCCGACCCCGACGGGCCCGACCGGGCACAGGCGGCCGTCGGTCTCGCCGTGGTCCTGGAGGAGCGCGGCGACGTCGAGGGCGCCCGCGCCGCGGCCAGGGCCGCGCTGGCCACCGGTCATCCCGAGTTCGCCGCCCAGGCGGCCTGTCACCTGGCGCAGGGGTTCGAACGCGAGGGACGGGCCGAGCAGGCCAGAGGCGCGTGGCAGGCGGTCCTCGGCGTCGGCACCCCCGCCTACGTCCCGCTGGCACATCTCGCGCTGGCCAGGCTCGCTGCCGAGGCCGAGGACTACGACGAGGCGGAGAGCGCGCTGCGCTCGGCCGCCGAGGTGGCGGGCGGCGACGACGAGGTGCGCGTGCACGCGGCGCAGCAGCTCGCCGACCTGCTACTGGAGCGAGGCGAGCCCGGAGCGGCGGCTGAGGTGCTGCTGGAGGCTCTGGAGAGCGCCCCGGGCGACATGGTGGCCCGGCTCCGGGTCCAGCTCGGCATCGCGCATCTGGAGCTCGCCTGCGCGGAGTTCGCCCAGGCGGTCGACGACGGCGGCGACGCCGCCACCAGTGGCCTGGCCATCGAGCTGCTGGCCCGCACGCTGCCGCTGCGCGGCCGGCTCGATGATGCCGACCGCGTCTGGGCCTACGGTCTCGACCATGAGGACGAGGCGCTCGCGGGCGAGGTCCGGCTCCGCCACGGCCGCGACACCTGAGGTCCGCGAGGTCAGCGCGACACCTGAGATCCGCTGGGTCAGCCGCGGCGCATGATGGCCCCTGCGGCGGCCATGTTGATGACCGCGATGGCGAACCAGGTGATGGCGAGGCCGAGGAGACCGGCGTTGGCCGAGGCGATGGCGGTCAGCGGGATGCCGAGGCCCATCGAGCCCAGCGCGATGGGGATCATGGCGGCGCCGGGGTTGCCTTTGGACGGGTGCGGCGCGGGGCCATGGCGCTGCAGCTCGGCGCTCACACGGGCCGCGATCGTCGCGTCGAGCCGTTCGGCGAACGAGTCGACCAGCGCCGCCTCGTAGTCGGGGCCGAGGTCGCGGCGGGCGTCGAGCGTCGCTTGGAGATCCTCGCGGATGGGGCGGTGATCGGGCATGGAATCATCCTCCCTGACGCTCGGCACGCCGTCATCCACCTTTGGGCCATCATGCTCTCCTCCCTTAGTACGGTGCTGTGTGTGCTTAGTACGGTGCTGCCTTGACCTCCTCCCCCTCGTGAACGAGGGGGATTCCCACGGTCGCCCGTGAGGTTTCCTGTTTCATCGCCGGTCGCCCGCCAGGAAGGAGGACTTCCCTTGAGGTCTTACGCCGGCTCCGCAGGCGTTTCAGCTCTCCGCCGGCCCGGCGGCGAGAATGTTGGTGGCCGCGTTGACGTCCCGGTCATGGGAGGCGCCGCAGACGCATACCCAGGTCCGCACGTGGAGCGGCATGGACGGCTGGAGTGTCCCGCACACAGAGCACAGCCTGGAGGAGGGAAACCAGCGATCCACCGCCACAAGCCGTCGCCCGTACCAGCGGCTCTTGTACTCCAGCATGCCGCGCAGCTCCCGCCAGGACGCGTCCGAGATGGCGCGCGCCAGCCTGTGATTCTTGACCATGGTGCGGACGGCCAGGTCTTCCACGGCGATCGTTTGGATGCCCCTATGTTCGTCAAGTGGTCAGGCTGGGGCAGGGGGATGATCGGCTGTCGCTTTTTTGATGATGGAGTAGACCTCGCGGGCGACGT
>NZ_JBFAKL010000020.1:0-170440 GCF_040655715.1 Nonomuraea cavernae
GCAGACGCGCACGAACAGACGTGGGGACTTAAAACTGGCCACCAGCGGTGACCTCAACCCGGCCACCTGCGGCTACTTTTGCACGGCCACGGACACCACGACCAGGCGATCGTAGGGGCGATATGTGTCCACACCACACGGGCCCAGCCCCGTTGTTAGCTAGAGGCTTGAGCGCATCAGGACATTCGTGTGTACCTACGCAGCCGGATGGATGTTCTTGAACTCAGTTGTAAGGCCAGGCCGGCATCCGACCTGCCTCCCATGCTGTATGCAGTCTCGGGATCATCAATCGACCCACCCAACGCGAGTGGACAACGTCCGCAAATATGTGACTAAAAAGACAAAACCAACAAGACGGATATATTGGCGCACACATACCCATAGGGCGATAAACTGCGGAGACCGCAAAACGATCATTGAGTGCGGGCTAGGATTGCACGACTCGTTGCGACGCCCTTCTGTAGCCGAAACGCCGTAAGTGGTAGGGCGAATGTGACGTGAATGAGAGAGAACCATGGACGCAAGAGCTTGCATAGGAGATTCTGTGAGCGAGAAGACTCCCAACACATCAAACATGGCACTAGAGGTATCGGTTTTTGCGTCCTACGCGCAGGTCGATGATGCGGCAACCTACCAGCGCATTTCCCGGATCGTCGCTGACATAAAAACGACTCTAGCAAGCCAAACAGGTTCAGCCGTTAATGTGTTCAAGGATACAGAATCAATTGCGGCAGGAGAGAACTGGCGCGATAGGATACGACTTGGCCTGTCCTCATCGACGATTCTCCTCGCCTTCGTTTCCCTGGCCTATCTTAAAAGCGCGCCATGCAGGCAAGAGTTTCGCGAATTCCTGGGGTTTCTCGTTGCCAACTCAGAGACCAGGCTAATAATCCCGCTCATATATGCAGACTTCGACCGAGTCGATTCAAGATCTCAAGAAGATGATATCTGGGAAGAGATTAAAAAGCTGCAGGTCATCAAAATGGCTCATATGCGCGCAACCGACCCAGGGTCGTCCGAATGGTTGAGGGCGATTCAGCAGATATCCGACCGCATAGAAGAGGTTCTCGCCAGCGTTGACCTAGATTCTGCAGATTCGACAGTCGAGCGGTCGCCTTCCAATGGCAAAGAAGAGGAGAGCGATGGATTCCTAGAACTATTTACGGAGATCGAAGAAGAAACCCCGGACATAGTGGCCGATCTAAACACTTACAGCGAGCTAATAACCCACATTGGCCATATAACTGCTAGTGCGGCGCCAGAGATTACGCGTGCTCAAACATTCGGGCAAAAACTAGCGGCAACGAGACGGCTAGCCGATAGCCTCACTCCAGTCTCGAACGAGGCCGTGGCTATTTCCCAACGCATCCTGCGCGGGTTGAATAAATGGGATAGCGGTGTCCACAAGGCGGTTGAGGTGCTGTCCAGGCAGCAAATCGACACAGGTGGAGATAACTCCACATCGTTCCTCGATGCTATCTACGGGCTAGCCGAGAAGGGGATCGGCTCGATAGGTCAGCTAGATGCCCTCCGCGAGATTTTCGATACAATAAATGGAGTATCAAAGCAACTGAATTATCCACTTGGCCAGATCAAAGCGTCATTGCTCGTATTTGCTGAGATCCGTGGCATATTCGAGAGCTGGAAGAGCGCGATTGATGGCATACGCTAGTCGCCAGGAAACCGATGCAATTTGGCGCAAGCTCAATAATCGCTTCATATATTCATGGAACTTCGGGTCACTAAAGAGTGTTTTTCGGACTCCCGGTCGGCGTCAAAAGCGCATACGTACGAGGACCATCAAATAGCGACATGCCCGCATGGGGGTTCAGATTGAGCAGCCCTTCATCAGACGAAACCTTTGCTTACGCTTTAGAAATCGCCAACAATTCCTACGCCTGGTATAGGCGAGCAGCAATCAAGGCGAGGCGCTTCTATCGCATATCTGAAACGGCGCAGTTATTCGTATCAGCCTCTATTCCTATCGTCGCATTGCTGGTGCCGGGGGATGCTACAGTTCCCGCCATGCTCGGGGCTTTCTTAGTTATCTTGACCGGGATGAAATCCATCTTCCGCTGGCATGATGACTACTTGCGCTTCAGCGCAGCACGCGAGGCCGTCGAAGCAGAGCGACGCCTCTATATCACCGGCGGAAGCCCTTATGATGATCCATCAACTAAAGACGCTCTTCTGTCGAGTGCTGTCACTAGAATCGAGCGCCAAGAAATGGTTTCGTGGACAAAGATCGCGGCTAAAGGTCCAGACTCGGAAGGCCGGCCGAAGACATAGCACTAAGAACTCCTAACAGAATGAAGGGGGCCGAGTCCGGGAACATGATCGGTCGTTGAACCGGGTGTGAGGAAAGGTGAACAGCCGAACAGCCACCCTGGATCGTGCCCGATGGGCTCTGGCAACGGATCGAGCCGTTGCTGCCGACGATCGAACGCCGCTACCGCAGCCCCGGACGCAAGCGGATCGACGACCGTAAAGCGTTGTGCGGGATCTTGTTTGTGCTCTATACCGCGATCCCGTGGGAGTTCCTGCCCCAAGAGCTGGGGTTCGGCTCAGGCATGACGTGCTGGCGGCGGCTGCGCGACTGGCACCAGGCCGGCGTCTGGAGTCGGCTCCATCAGCTGTTGCTGGCCGAACTACACGCCGCTGACCGGCTGGACTGGTCCAAGGCGGTGATCGACAGCTCCCACGTGCGGGCGCTCAAGGGCGGCCCAAAACCGGCCCGAGTCCGGTCGACCGAGGCAAGACCGGCTCGAAGCATCATGTGATCACCGAGGGGAACGGCACCCCGCTGGCGGTCAGCCTCAGCGGCGGCAACCGCAACGACATCCTGCAGCTCTTGCCCTTGATCGAGGCTATCCCGCCGGTGCGTGGCAAGGTCGGCAAGCCCCGTCGGCGTCCCAGATCGCTGTACGCCGATCGCGCCTACGATCACGATCGCTACCGCCGTCAGCTCCGGGACAAGAGAATCGAGCCGATCATCCCGCGCCGGGGCACTGCGCACGGCTCCGGCCTGGGCGTGCATCGATGGGTGGTCGAACAGACGATCGCGCTGCTGCACTGGTTTCGCCGATTACGCATCCGCTGGGAGGTCCGCGACGACATCCACGAGGCCTTCATGACCCTGGCCTGCGCCATCATCTCCTGGCGACGCCTCAATCACTGAGCGCATTCTGTTAGGAGTTCTAAGTAAGCAACAACTTGCACGGGGCTTGGCGTCTTCGCCGTCGGCCCGAGTGGCGGGCGTGTGTGAGAACGGCCCCCAGGCCGCACGCGCAGCTCGGCTCCGGCGAGCATCCTCTCCTCACGCTTCGAGAGCGTGAGGTCACGAGGACCGACGGTTTTACAGCGGGCTGACGTTCCCGACTACATCAGGTGTCCGACCTCGGGGTGCGGCTCTCACCCGCCCCCTACCAGGGGAGATCATCCCGCACATATCCCGTGAGGCAGAGCCAGCCACGATCGCCCCCAGAAACCGCGGACCTCTCGGGAGAGAGGGCCTTCCACATGCAGAGGATCGGCGGTAAACCGGGTAGACCTGGTAGCCACCCGCAGCATCAGTGCACGCCCCTCGTGATCACTGACTGATGGCGCCGACGAGTAAGGGCTCGTCGAGGACGCTGGGAGTGAACACCACGCCAGTGATCTTGGCTGCCAGCAAGAACACACGCGAGATCCTGTTGGTGAACATGTCATCCCACGTCGCCTCCCATGTCTCCTCATCCAACTCCTCCGGAGGCAAGCCGGTTTCACGCATGAAATCGTTGATCCGTTCCGGATCACTGCCCCACCGACTCCCTGGCAAGTGCGGCGTGAAGCCGGTGACGACCTTGCCATCTACCGCGTACACGAAGCTGTCCGACGCATAATCGTGCCGCCCGACGGCCACCACCTCACATCCCCGAGACAGCCCAGTCAACCGCTCGGCCAGCACCGCCTGGAAACCCCCCGGTTCGACGGCCACGCCCCACTCACTGACCTGGAGGACGCCGACATAGTCGTTGCCGGTCATCCCTGCCGCCTCCCAGACCTTGACACGGAGTTCATGGAAGGTCATCTCCCGCCCTGGGCGTTCGGCCCCGAAGCGTCGCAGCACCTCCGCAGGTTCGAGCCCGTGAAAAAAGGACACGCAGAAAATCTCGCCAAGCAGATCCTCACGGTCTCCTACTCCTGGCGAAGCTTCCAACCAACGGAACGGAACGAGGGGATCGGCCACCACAACCTCCTTTAATGGTTTTACAAGGCGTCGCCCGTTCTACCGCTCAATGACCTCTGACCTGCGGTACCGCCGTGCGGCAGGCGATCTACCTCGGAGATTATTCCGCACACTTTTCGGATCATGGAGGACAGCATCTCGCCTGCTGGTTCATACCTCGGCATGGAGCTGGACCACAACAACGCCGCTCGGTGAGCCGTGCTGAGGAACGAAGCACGGATCGTCGATCGCCCCCAGTAATGTACGGTGATCGGCCATGCAGTGGCGATCGTAGGGCTGCATCTGTGCGACGGCGTGGCAACCCGGTCAGAGCGTTCGGTAAGTACGGCGAGGCCGGCGTGCGGTGCCCGGCCCGGTGTCCCGCCGCCGTCCGGGACCGGCCCCCAGGCCGCACGCCCGGATGGCGGGCGGGCGGAGGGCCGGGGGTGCGGCGGCGCGCCGCGCCGCCGCTTGATACCTAAGAGATCAATTCGGCAACGCACGCAGGGTTGTATCTGTCCTGTCCCGCGACATGCTTGACACATCAGTCCCAGGACATGTTTGACAGGTGCCTTCGTCGGCCGATCTTTCGTGCGTCGTTTGCGGGTGGCGTGCGTCAGGAGGCCGGGATTGGCTCTGGTCGATTTGTCCGTTGTCGAGCAGCGTTATCAGGCGGTCTTGGCGGTCCTCGCGGGCGCGAGTGTGAGTGAGACCGCGGCCCGGATCGGGGTGTCGCGGCAGAGCTTGCATTCGTGGTTGCGCCGCTATCGGGAATCCGGTTTGTCCGGGTTGGTCGACCGTTCCCGTCGTCCGAAGTCGTCGCCGTCGCAGTTATCGGCGGAGGTGGAGGCGGTGGTGTGTGAGCTGCGGCGAGAGCATCCGCGGTGGGGTCCGGTCCGGCTGGTGCACGAGGCTGAGCGCCTGGGGGTGGATCCGGTGCCGTCGCGGATGGCGGTGTATCGGGCACTGGTGCGCCATGGCCTGGTGAATCCGCGGCAGCGGCGTAAGCGCCGGGAGGACTACCTGCGGTGGGAGCGGCCGGCGCCGATGCAGTTGTGGCAGATGGACATCGTCGGCGGGGTGTTCCTGGCCGATGGGAGTGAGGCGAAGGTCGTCACCGGGGTCGATGACCATTCCCGCTACTGCGTGATCGCTTCTGTGGTGGCTCGTCCGACCGGGCGGGCGGTGTGCCTGGCCTTCGCGGCGGCGCTGCGGACGTTCGGGGTGCCGGAGGAGGTGCTCACGGACAATGGCAAGCAGTTCACCGACCGGTTCGGTAAGGGCGGTGAGGTGCTGTTCGACCGGATCTGCCGTGACAACGGGATCACTCACCGGCTGACCCAGCCGCGTTCTCCGACCACGACGGGGAAGGTGGAGCGGTTCCATCAGAGCCTGCGCCGGGAGCTGCTGGATGATGCGGTGCCGTTCGCCGACCTGCGGGAGGCCCAGGCCGCGGTGGACGCCTGGGTGGCCGACTACAACACCACCCGCCCGCATCAGGCGCTGGGCATGGCGTGCCCGGTCGAGCGGTTCACGCCGAAGACCGATCCCGGCGAGGAGCTGTTGCCGCTGCGGCTGCCGGGTGCGCTGAAGGCGATCGGCGAGCAGGGCAGCGCCCAGCCGCAGCCGTCCTCGACGTCGGACCTCGGCCTGCCGGCCCATGCCGCCAAGGTCGCCGAGCCGGTCGTTGAGGTGGCGCCGGCAAGGGTGTGGTCGGGCGGGCCGGTGGAGATCGACCGTATCGTCCCGGCCAGCGGGAACATGACGGTGGCGGGCCGGCAGTTCTGGCTCGGTCCGGACCGTGCCGGGGTGCGCGTGACGTTCTGGGCCGACACCGACGTCATCCACCTGCTGGTGGCCGGGGTCCGGCTCAAGAGTTTCCGCTCGCACCTGTCGAACGCCGACCTGGCCAAGCTCGCTGCGGGCGGCGGACGAGCGGCGGGTGGCTCGCCGCTGCCGCCCGCCGAGACGGGGACCGCGGTGGAGGTCGACCGGACGGTCAGCCGCTCCGGCACGGTCAGCCTGGCCGGACGCGTCGTGCTTGCTGCCGAGATCCTCAACGGCCGCCGGGTCACCGTCCGGATCGAGGAACACACCCTGATGTTCTTCGACCCCGACACGCGGGAGTTGCTGCGCACTCGTCCCAATCCGATCGGCTGGGACCGGGTGCGGCACCTGCGAGACGCACGGCCGGCCGGTCCGCCGCCCCGGCCCTCGATCGAGCCGATCACCGTGCAGCGGGTCGCCAGCAACAGCGGCGTCATCATGGTCGCCGGGCAGAAGGTCGCTCTCGGCCGGATCCACGCCCGCGCGATCGTGACCGTGCACGTCAGCGACACCACCCTGACCATCGAACTGCCCGACGACAACCGCGTGATCCGCCGCACCACCACCCAGCCCGTCCGCAGCATCAAAGCGGCCCGGCCCCGCAAGGCCGGTCATGTTTCCTAGGGCACCCGTCAAGCATGTGGTGGGACAGTTGTGTCAATCATGTCGTGGGACTAGACAACGCAGGGTTGTATCAGATCTTCCGCACCGGGGATCGCTGGCGTTACTAGAACAATGCGCTGGCCGGCGTGGGCAGCCCCAGCTAATCCTCGGGCCAGTCCTCGCGCTTGGAGACGTACGTGCCCTTCTGCGGCACGGTGAAGACCCAGCCAAGCTCACGCATGTATGCGACCGCCTGCCTGATCGTTCCTGGCGCTCTGTCGAATCGCTGCTCAAGCGTCTTCTCGCTGGGGATGAGGCGATTCGGGGCGTAGGCCCCTGCCCTGATCTCCTCGATGATCTCGTTGGCGATCTGCTGATAGACCGGGACCTTACGCAGACTCTGGGGTGCGCTCTTTGGCCCGACGAAGGTGCCACGTCCTTGCTCGGTGTAAACAGCTCCCTCCTCTTTGAGGAGCTGGATCGCTCGGCGGACTGTCTGTCGCGTCACGCCGTAGGTCCTCACCAACTCGACTTCGGAGGGCACGGCCGAACCGGGCGCGAGATCGCCGGAAGCGATGCGCTGCCTGATCTGGTCCGATATCTGCACATATAGGAGTACAGGCCCCTCACGGTCGAGCACGATCGAACACTAAGCAAGTGCCTACATGCCCTATCAGTCTGCTACCCGTAGATGTAGGAGTGTGTACAAGTACTGGAGGTAGCCATACCTATAGAGGTATCGTGCTGCTGTGCCCCTCTACAGAGGTCAAGCGAGACGGACCGAACTGCCACAGCACCATCCGGCCCTGGATGCACGATCGGCTCAGTTGCCTGACCCCAGCCTGCGTATGGCCTTTAGGCGCTTCTATGTCTGGCGCGAAGCCTCCGGCCTATGGCACGCGAGGCCAATCCCAAAAGTGACCGAATTTGAGAGCGCCCGCCATATCGCTTCCGAATTGACGGCCGAGTCGCTGATCTCGTTGGCCATTTTGTGCATTTGGCAACGGAACCGCCGCGCAAGCGTTGGCTACTTCTGATCGGAGTCTGCCAGTGAGCGGGAAAGGTGCAGCAGTCAAGTTTGCGGCGATCAGGCACGCGGCAGGCATTTCCTGGGAGCCTTGCCGCATCTCGGAGGAGAGGTTCAAAATCGAGATTATCTCGTGCTGCAATATGTATATCTGGGCTTCCGATGATGGCGTTTACGCCGTTATGCGACACACGGAAGACGGTGCGGAGATAGCAGTGATGGGCGCGTGGGAAGAGGCCCGTCCTGTATGGGATGTCCTAACGCTGGCGCATGACCAACGGCACGCGATCCTGATTGAGTATAGCGCGCTAAAGAAGCCGCCTGCTGCTGAGTCAACCTGGGTCCCATTCGAACCATCGGACACAGTCCGAATCCGCGAGACATCCTGCTGCGGCATTTACGAATGGGCGTCTCAGGGCGGAATCTTCTTCGTGCTTCAGCGTACCGCCGATGGTTTTCTAGAAACAGCTAGAGGCCAATATAGGTTCGCGCGCCAAGAGTGGGATCGCCTTCTGGAGGAACATCAAAAAACACATTGGTCAATGCCCAGGAAGGGCAAAGCGCGGAGAAGAGGGAAAGTTGAGCATCCGACGAACGGGGCTCCCAAATGAACTCCACCGGAGAAGAGTTGCCCCGCACGCCAAACAATTCTGATGCCCTCGAAGTGATTAAGCGCGCATACGATCAGGTCAATGAAGACCTACAGAGAATGGCTGACCTCGATGCGGCATACGATATCGCCACGTGCTTAGCGGATGGCATGCGAAAGCTTGCCGATGATGCAGCGCTAGCTCGCGCTAAGTGCGCCGCAAAAATATCTGACGCCGAGAATCTTTCTCGAAGAAGGTTGGCGGACAAGCTGGGAATCTCGAAGGCACGCGCAGATCAGCTAATCAGGGTCGCCCGTAGCAAGGCTGCACCCTAGGGGCCATGCCCAAGGACCTTGGCAGTCTCGGCGCAGGCTGAACCTACCTGGAGGGACTTCACACATCAGCAATAAGCTCGATGGGCAAGTCAAGATAGTTGTCCATCACCTGTGCCCGCAGCCTGGTTCCCCCTTGGCTACTCACCTCGTCAGCTAGTTTGGTAGCCTCAAGAGCGTCGCACCATTCTTCGAATCCTCTGCGGCGTTTGTCTGCGTCACCTATGTCACAGACTGCGGTGAGGGGTGTTGCTGATGGGCTGCTTGCGATAGTCCAGGTGACTACGGGAAGGTCTTCATTCTCGATACGCGAAAGAAGATCCCGAAGAGCTTCCATGGCGCGCTGCTGGACATGTAGCTGATCCAGTTCTGCGCTTCTTGTCTGTTCCCGTTCCTGCACGAAACCGCCCCGCTCTCGTCGATCGTTTCCCTGTCATCGTGCATACGTCTCCCCCGGCTAACGCGCCTCTAGCCCTTCGGGAAGAGTGATCGGCTCTTGCCCGTGCTCGTGGTCGTACATGCCGGCCAGAGCTGGGCGAAAGGCTGCTAGGTGATCTGGCCACCTCCCGCACAGGGCCGTACGCGCGGCGGAGTCTGTTTGCAGGAGGAATTGCAGATGTCGCAAGCCATGCATGAGGACATCGATATACCGCGGGATCGGTGCGTCCGTGGCCTCGACGGGAATCGGCTTTCCGACCGTATCGGGGAGGGTGGGGCTGATTGGGGCGGCGTGCTCCCACTTATCGCGTACAAAAGCGCCGCATCCGAGTACGGCTACGTAGGTGAGAACGACGGCGGTTCCATCTGCGCGCCAGGATGTCGAGTGGAGAAGCTTTACGCCATCTTCCGCGTCGTTCTTCGCCAGGAGGTCGATTACGGCGCTATGAGGATCGCTGTCCTGCTGTACTGGGCCCGAACGCCAGGCATCGATGCCGCTGATGAGCCATAGGCCAACGTCGTCAGCCGAAACGGGCCAGACCTCAACGACCACCTCTGTCGGCTTGCTCATTCTTAACTTCCCTCCGCTGGATTTCCGCGTCGCCCACTGGCATCTTTGGCAGTTTTCATAAGTTGGGCAGCGCGGGCTTTCGATACCCCAATGCGGTCGGCCAAGCCGGCCAACGACATCTGCTCATGGTCAAAAATGCGGGCTGCCGACAAGGCTCGTTGATCCCCTGAGGCCTCAACAAGCCGTCTGAGCGTCTCGACCAGCTCCGTCGCACCCGCATACGCCTGACTCGGGTCAGGCTCTGCATTGATCACTGCAAGCGCGGCGTCGAAGGCGTGTTCGAGGGATGCAAGCGCGGTCTGAACCGCCTCGCTCACGTCTTCCTTTGCCATGCGGGCAGCGTACGCGCTCCGTCCAGAGGGGGCTATACCCAACACGTGTAGCCCCCCCTTGACGAACGTGTAGGGGGGACTGTACGTTCGTTCGTGCAGCCCCCCCTACACGGGGCCCTGTCAGGGGAAACGGCTGCTGCGGCCAACGGTGAGGGATTGGGGTGATCGATGGTGACTGGTCTCGAAGACGCTAAACGCTCCCGTTTGATCACGGCTATCCGCATCGTGGCCGAGTTGATGGACAACTGCGCGGATGGTCTGGCTTCCACGGTGCTGGCCGCCACGGTGTTGCTGATAGTGATCACCTCACTTCACGCCATGGCGGATGTCCTGGAGCACTGCCCAGACGCGTATGCGGGCGCTCTCCAGAAGCACGTAGCAGTGCTTGCGGGAGCACCCCAAATTCAAGTGTCAGACAGTTAAGAGAGGAGAGCCGTTATGGCTCTGCAAGGCCCCATCCCCGTCACCTTCGCCATGGTCTTCCCGCACGGCTGCTACGTCGTCGGCGAGGTCGAGCCCGTCAAGGACTTCGACGCCTCGTCCAACGGCCGGTTCGTGCAGGCCCGTGACAAGCAGACCGGTGAGCTGGTCTGGCAGGTCGCGGTCATGGACGGTGACCCAACCCTTAAGCCCGCCCAGAAGACGGTGGCGGTCAAGATCCTCGCCCCTGTGCAGCCGGTGCCGCCGGCCCCGATGCCGGGGCTGCCGTTCACGCCGGTCGAGTTCAACGCCATCACGATCACGCCGTACGTCAACGCGGCCGGACGCCTCGCGTACTCGATCAAGGTCCGTGAGATGCACGCACCCCGCCAGACCGCCCAGCCCGTTCAGGCCGCCGCGAGCAAGGCTTCGGCCGGAAAGGATGCCGCCTGATGACCCGTCGCCGTACCCCGCGCACCAGCGTGATCCGGCTGACCACCGGAAACGCGGCGCGCACGCTCAGTCACCCGTTCGCCCGCCGTGAGCCCGTCCTGGCGCTCGACTTCGGCGCCACCTCCGTCCTGGTCACCACGAACGGGCCGGTGACGGTGGCGGACCTGGAGTTCGCGCGCCAGCTGGCCCGCGAGGCCCACCGCTTCGCCCGCTCCATGGAGCGCAGCTTCTACGGCCTTCCCGACGGTCACGGGGTGGCGGCGTGAGCGAGCACCGACCCTACAGCTACGTCACCTTGTCCATGCGACCCGACTCCGAGCCGCACGTCGGTGTCTCCTTCTACACGCCGCGCTTGCGGATCAGCTCCGGTCTGCTGCTCAGCAATCCGCGGCCGTATCTGGAGTTCGCCTCCCACGAGGCCAACGTGCACATCTCCACCACCGGGGGCGGGCCGGTCACCGATGCCGACCTTGACCTCGCCCGCGAGATCTTCAACGCCGCCGCTCGCTACCTGGCCGACTGCGAGCTCCTGTACACCGGCCCACCGGCCACAGACGCCACCGACACGGCGGCCTGACACGAAGCGGGGCCGCTGGAAGCGGCAACTTCCGGCGGCCCCTCGGTTCTCCCACGACTTCCACATCACGAGAGGTTCCCAGCTTATGTTCAAGCGGCTGCCTGGCGACGAGGCGCGCAACCTCGTCTCCACCACGCCCGACACGGCCGTCGTCTTCCGCCCGGCCGTCGTCAAGACTCCCGCCATCCTGACCATCGTCATCCTCACCTGGCGCATGCTCGCCAGGCTCGTCCGTACGACCTGGCGCCATCCCATTGCCACCGCCATCCCGGTAGCCCTTGGCGCTGCCTGGTACTTCTACGACTGGCCACTGGCGGCATCTCTGCTCGGCGTCGTCGTCCTGGTCCTTGTCTCGTGGGCGTTCATCAACCGGGCATCCTTCGCTCGCCTGGTCGGCTACCGACTGCTGGCCTGGTGGCGAGTCGTCTGGATCTACCGGCGGCACTGGCAACCGGTCATGATCGTCTCAGGTCTCGGCCGTCACCTCCGGGGCCGCGACTACCTCCCCCGGCTCGGCAAAGTCACCTGCACCTCATGGGCCGACCTGGTCACCGTGCGCATGCTCAAAGGCCAAGCGGTCAAGGACTGGTCCGATCGCCTCGACCACCTCGCCCAAGGCTTCGGCGCGAAGTCATGCCGCGTGGCGCTGTCCCAAGCCGGACGGCTCACCCTGACCTTCCCACGCAGCGATCCCCTCGCCTCGCCCCTGCCGGCGCTTCCCATACCAGAGGAGCCGACAGTGGGGCCGGTCGAGATCGGTAGACAGGAAGACGGGCGGCCGTGGCGGCTCAAGATGCACGGCACCCATGTTCTTGTCGCGGGCGCGACCGGGGCCGGCAAGGGGTCGATCATCTGGTCCGTCATCCGTTCCCTGCTCCCCGCCACCCGTGCGGGCCTGGTCGAGCTGTGGGCGCTGGATCCCAAACTCATGGAACTGTCCTACGGCCGCGCCCTCTTCGGCTCCCGGTACGCCGCCACGCCGGAAGAGTGTGCCGACCTTCTGGACGAGGCCGTGTGCGTCATGCAGAAGCGGGCGGCTCGGTTCGCTGGGCTCCAGCGCTCCCACACACCCACCGTCGATGATCCGTTCGTCCTGGTCGTAGTGGATGAGGTGGCGTTCCTGACCGCCTACCAGTCCGACCGGCAACTCCGGCAGCGCATCTCCTCGGCGCTGGCCACCCTCACTACCCAGGGCCGCGCGGTCGGCGTCGGCGTCCTGGCCGCGTTGCAGGACCCGCGCAAAGAGGTCATGAACATCCGCAACCTGTTCCCCGACAAGATCGCCCTCCGGCTGGACGAGTCGGAGCAGGTGGACATGGTCCTCGGCGACGGCGCCCGTGATCGCGGCGCGCTCGCCGACCACATCTCGCCGGTCCCGGAACTCGGCGCGGGCGTCGGCTACGTCCGGCTGGAAACCAGCCCCGAACCCGTCCGGGTCCGCGCCGCCTATGTCTCCGACCACGACATCCGCGCCATGGTCGAGCGCCGCGAGTGCGGACAGACCGCGCTCATCGTCCCCGCCGCCGCCGAAGGGAGGACCGCATGACCCATCCGCACGACCGCGCTCTCCCCCGGGCCGTCCGCCAGGCCATGCCGATGGCGAGGGACGTACTCGAAGAGGTCGCCAAACTGCACGGCGTCTGCATCCGGCCCATCGCGCTGCGGCGATTCGACATCGTCACCGGCAAGGCCGAGATCATAGACGTGCCGTGCGGCTCCACCCTGGACAGCAAGTGCCCGCCGTGCGCCAAGCGCAACCGGCAGCTCCGCATGGCCCAATGCCGCGAGGGGTGGCACCTCGACACCGAACCGGCCATAACGCCGGACGAGCCGAACGAGGAACAGCGCTGGCTGGTCGCGTTCCGCGCCGACATGCAGGCCAGGCGCGACGCCGCCGCACAGGCCGGCGACGACACCACCGATCTGGACGCCGTCCTGTCCGGCCTTGACGACGAGATCAACGCCGCTGGCATGCGAGGCAGCGTCACCGGATCCGCGGTGCCCAAGCGCACCCGGTCAACCCGGCGTCGGCAGGACGCACCCGACCTGCCCAAGCGGAAGATGACCAACACCACCCTTGGACGTACCTTCACCAGCACGGGCGGCAGGACCTACCGGCCGTCGCTGTTCGTCACGCTCACCCTGCCCAGCTACGGCAAGGTCCGCGACGGCGTCCCGATCGATCCCGACACCTACGACTACCGGCGCGCTGCTCGGGACGCGCTGCACTTCTCCAAGCTCGTGGACCGGTTCGTGCAGAACCTTCGCCGCGTCGCGGGCTACGACGTGCAGTACTTCGCCGCCGTCGAACCTCAGAAGCGGCTCGCCCCGCACCTGCACATGGCCATCCGGGGCACCCTCCCGCGCGCGGAGATCAAGCAGATCGCCGCTGCCACCTATCACCAGGTCTGGTGGCCGCAGGCTGACGAGGTGCGTTTCGACGGTGACCACCTGCCGTTCTGGGACGAGCAGGCCGGCTACCTCGATCCGGTCAGCGGGGAGGTTCTGCCCACCTGGGACGAGGCCCTCGACGCCCTGGACGAGGACGCCGACCCCCTCCACGTGCTGCGCTTCGGCGATCAGGTGGACGTGCAAGGTGTCCTCTCCGGTACGCCGGACGCCGACCAGTGCATCCGGTATCTGTCCAAGTACCTGACCAAGTCCATCGGCGAAACCCTCGACGGCGGCCAGGCCCAGCGCGAGCACGCCGCCCGCATGCTCGACGCCCTTCGTTACGAGCCCTGCTCGCCCACCTGCCCGAATTGGCTGCGCTACGGCGTCCAGCCCAAGAACGCCAAAGCGGGGATGGCTCCCGGCCGCTGCCGGTCCAAGGCCCACAAGCCCGAACACCTCGGCTACGCCGGGCGCCGCGTCCTGGTCTCCCGCAAGTGGTCCAACAAGACCCTCGCCGAGCACAAGCAGGACCGCCGGACCTGGGTCCTGGAAGCCCTCGGCCAGGCCGACGAGCCCACCGACCCACACCGCTACATCTGGCGGCCCGTCCCGGCCGGAGACGCCAACGTGCCACCGCTCGCCGTCCGACTCCTCCGATCGGTCCACGAACGTCAACGCTGGCGAGCCCACCTCAGAGAGCTGGAAGCCAGAGCAGCCGGACAAGATCTTTCGGCAACCGAGCAGACAGGGAGGGCGGCATGAGCAGGCGAGACGAACTCCTCACCGTCGCCCAGGTCCTCAACGAACTCGGCGGAGTCTCCCGCCGCACCTTCTACCGCTGGCGCGAGATCGGCAAGGCACCGAAGGGCATCCGCCTGCCCAACGGCGAACTCCGCATCTACCGCAGCGACCTCGAATCCTGGCTCGAATCCCTCAGGAGCGCCGCATGACCACCTCCTACAAGGTCAAGTTCTGGGACATCCGCACCAACACCAGAGCAGACAAGCCCGGCAAGAAGCCCCGGATCGTCTCCCACACCGTGCGGTGGACGGTCGGCAGCCGCGAGAAGTCGCAGACCTTCAAGACCAAGGGCCTGGCCGAGAGCTTCCTGTCCGACCTCCGCCAGGCGGCCAAGAAGGGTGAAGCGTTCGATGTGGATACCGGCCTTCCGACGTCGATGGTCAAGGCCAAGGACGCTCGCACCTGGTACTCCTTCGCCGTCGCCTACGTACACGCCTGGTGGCCCCACGCGGCGGCCAAGTCCCGCGAGGGCATGACCGACACCCTCGCCACCGTCACCCGCGTCCTGGTCGGCGATGCACCGGGCCGTCCGTCCGACGAGATCATCCGCCGGGTGCTGCGCGACTACTCCTTTCTGCCTGAGGACCGCAGGCGAGAGCCGACACCGGAGATCTCCCGCGCTGTCCGCTGGCTGGAGGGCGCCTCGCTCCCGCTGACCGCTCTGGAAGAGACCAAAAACGCCCGTGCAGCGTTGGAAGCGCTGGCGTTGTGCCTGGATGGCAAGCCTGCGGCGACCTCGACGTACCGCCGTAAGCGGGCCGTCTTCCATCACGCGCTTGAGTACGCCGTGGAGCTGGAAGAGCTTTCGGCAAATCCGCTGCACAAGGTCAAGTTCCGCAAGGCCAAGGTGAGCGGCGAGCTCGATCGGCGCTCGGTGGTCAGCCCCAGGCAGGCGCGTGAACTTCTCACCGCGGTGACCTACGTGGGGCGGTCACGAGGGCCGATGCTGGCCGCCATGTTCGCCTGCATGTACTTCGGCGGTCTTCGCCCGGCAGAGGCGGCGGGCCTGAGGCAGAAGGACTGCCGGCTCCCAGAGAAGGGCTGGGGACTGCTGACGCTGGAGAAGACCAGGCCACAGAGCAACAGGCGGTTCACCGACTCTGGGCAGGCCCACGACGAGCGCGGGCTGAAGCATCGGGACGTGAAGCATACGCGCACCGTGCCCATCCCGCCCGAACTGGTGGCCATTCTGCTGGATCACATAGCGGCGTTCGGAGTCAGCGAGGATGGCCGGCTCTTCCGTACACGGACGGGCGGCGTGATCTCGGGCTCGGCGTACGCGAAGGTCTGGCAGGAAGCCCGGACGTACGCCTTCACCCCCGACCAGGTCGCCTCTCCTCTGGCGGGCCGACCGTACGACCTCCGGCACGCGGCCGTCTCGCTCTGGCTCAACGCGGGTGTGCACGCCCCAGAAGCGGCTGAGAGAGCGGGACACGGCGTGGACGTGATGCTCCGCGTCTACGCCAAGTGCATCGACGGCCAAAGGGAGATCGCCAACCGGCGCATCCTGGAAGCACTCGCGGCGTGACATACGAGCCACGGCAGGACCCCGGGACACCTCGGGGTCCTTTCGCCGTTCCGGGCTTCCGAACTCCCGTGCTGACCTGGGAAAACGTGGCTGCGAGCATTCCGCGTATGTTCCGTGAACAGTGGCACAGGGCTGCTTTCGGCCGCCTCCCGCTGCCTACGGGAGAACCGGGCCGATCATGCAAAAGACCAGGTCAACCCGTAGATTGCCTGGTCTCGATAGCGCGCCCTGCAGGATTCGAACCTGCGACCGTCGGATTAGAAGTCCGGTGCTCTATCCAGCTGAGCTAAGGGCGCCTGATGGAGTTGTGAAGGCGGGACGACCAGGCGGGGACCCCGCACGGAAACGTCGCGCGCACGCTAAGGGTAAAGCATGCGATGCCAGGCATGCGCGCACCCCAAACAGGATAGATCACCACAACCTTGACGGCCTACTCGATTACCGCCTCTGGCCTGGGAGTCACCGACCGGCTCCGGACGCCGCTGCGCGCCTACCGGGAACATCATTCCACGTCCCACCTTCGCGACACGCACCCCCGCCGGGGCAGGCCGAGAGGGCTCGGGAAGCCGCGAAGGGTTGACCGAAACTCCAGGCGGGAGCGGTACAAATAGGTCTAAGCTCTCGTCCCATGGTCGCGACGCTCCTGCATGAGATTCCCCTGCAGGGCGGGGACGTGACAGACGGTGTGGTGCGCGTGGGTGACACCGTGCGCCGGCCCGTCAGCCCGTCCACCCCCGCCGTGCACGCCCTGCTCCGCCACCTCGAAGCCGCGGGCTTCGAGGGCGCGCCACGCGTAGTGGGCATGGACGGGCTCGGCCGTGAGGTCCTCACCTACCTCCCCGGCACGACCGGGGTCACCCGCCCGACCGTCACGGACGAGGCGCTGGCGGGGCTGGCCGGGCTGTTGTGCGACTTCCACAACGCGACGGCGGGCTTCCCGCTCGGCGGCGACGGCTGGGAGGGCGGGTCGAACGACGACGCGCCGCCCGAGGTCATCGGTCACTGCGATCTGACCCCGGACAACGTCGTGTTCGAGGAGGCGACGCCGCGCGCGCTGATCGACTTCGATCTGGCGCGGCCGACAACGAGGCTGTTCGACGTCGTCACGACGCTGCGGCACTGGGCGCCGATCGCCGATCCGGTCGACCTCCATCCGCTGCAGCGCGGGCTGGACGTGGGGGCGCGGGTGCGGCTGTTCTGCGACGCGTACGGCCTGCCGCCCCGCGAGCGGCGGCGGCTCGTGGAGTTGTCCAGGCTCCGCCTCCACCGGTCCTACGTGGTCATGCGCGATCGGGCGGCGGCGGGCGGTAGCTGGGGCAGGATGTGGGCGCAGGGCGCGGGCCAGCGCATCCGCCGGGCGGCCGCATGGCTGGACGTGCACGAAGATGAGCTGCATGCCCATCTGGTCTGATCATCCCCGCGCGCTCGGCCTCGCGATGGGCGTGGCGCTCGACGCGCTCGTCGCCGATCCGCGCGCCGGGCATCCGGTCGCGCTGTTCGGCCGCGCCGCCTCCCGGGTCGAGGAGTTCCTGTACGGCGACGCGCGGCCGAACGGAGTCGTGCACGTGCTCCTGTGCGTGGGCGGCGCGGCCGGGATCGGCATCGCGGCCGAGCGCGTGACCCATCCGGCCGGGCGGGCGGCGCTGACGGCGGTCGCCACCTGGGCCGTGCTCGGCGGCACCACGCTGGCCCGTGAGGGCGCCTACCTGGCCGGGGCGCTGGAGGCCGGCGACCTCGACCGGGCGCGGGCCCGGCTGCCCCATCTGTGCGGGCGTGACCCCTCCGGGCTGGAGGCCGCCGAGATGGCCAGGGCGACGGTCGAGTCGCTGGCCGAGAACACCTCCGACGCCGTCGTCGCGCCCCTCTTCTGGGGTGCGGTGGCGGGTGTGCCGGGCCTGCTGGCGTATCGGGCGATCAACACGCTGGACGCGATGGTCGGGCACCGGTCGGCCCGGTACGAGCGGTTCGGCTGGGCCGCTGCGCGGCTCGACGATGTGGCCAACTATGTCCCTGCCCGGCTCACCGGGCTGCTCGCCGTACTGGCCGGGCCCGATCCGCGTCGCGCGCTGGCCGTGCTCGCCAGGGACGGCCACCGGCATCCCAGCCCCAACGCGGGGCGGTGCGAGGCGGCGTTCGCCGGGGCGCTGGACGTCACGCTCGGCGGCACGAACGTCTACGGCGGCCGGACCGAGCACCGCCCGGTCATGGGCGACGGCCCCGCGCCCGAGGTGCGGGACATCCGCCGGGCCGTGCGCCTCACGAGGGCGGTGAGCCTGGCCGCCGCCGCCATCGCGGTGGCCGCGGCCTGGCGGCTGCGGCGCTGATCCGGTCAGGCGACGCGGTCGAGACGGGTGTCAGAGCAGGCCGGTCCTGCGGGCCACGGCCGCGGCCTCCACCCGAGAGGCCACGCCGAGCTTGGCGATGATGTTGGAGACGTGCACGCCCGACGTCCTGGCCGAGATGAACAACCGCTCGGCGATCTGTCTGTTGCTCAGCCCCTCGGCCACCAGCCCCAGCACCTCGCGTTCGCGGGAGGAGAGCCCGTGGCCGGGCCTGAGGCTCACCCGGATGACGGCCGCCGCCGCCTCGACCTCGCGCCGCAGGGGCTCGGCTCCCAGCCGCGCGGCGATGGAGGCAGCCTCGCGCAGCGGCCCGTCGGCCCGGTCCGGGTCCTGCTCGGCCGCGCGCACCAAGGCCCACCCCAACGCGTACGGCTGACCGACCGCGCGCCACGCGGCCACCGCGGGCTCCCATGATCCCCCGCACTCCGCCTCGAACGTGGACCGGTGGGCCTTCTGCACGCGCCCGATGGTGGAGATCCCATCGGGCGCCCGCCGGATCCGGCCCGCCTGGGCGGCCACCACGAGCAGCGGCCAGGCATAGCGGCGGCTGAGCGTCAGGTCGTGCGCCGTCAACGCGTGGTCGGCCAGCAGCGCGGCGCGCTCCAGGTCGCCTTCGGCCAACGCGATCCTGCCTTCGAGCAGGTCAGGTTCGAGGCAGGAGTCGTAGCCGCGCGAGCGCCCTCGCATCAGCGGCCTGGCCTGGCCGACGATGCCGGCCGCCTCCTTCAGCGAACCTTCGCAGACCGCGACCGTGCCGAGCACGAGCAGCAGCCAGGCGCGGTGGATCGGCGGCGGGTCGAGCGCGAGTGCCGTCTGGACGACCTCGCGGGCCTCCTTCCAGCGGCCGAGCGAGCAGAGCGGCTCGGCCAGGTTCGCGGCGATGTGCGCGCCGCGCGACCTGGCCATCCCCACGCGCCTGGCCTGTGCCATCCCGCGGCGGGCCACCTCCTCGGCTCGGGCGTGCTCGCCCGCGGCCTCGAGGACGTCGGCCTCGCTGGCGTAGGCGACCAGCCTGGTGTCGTCGTCGGAGGCCGCGGCCCTGGCCTCGGTGAAGAGGGCCGAGGCGGCGTCGAGGTCGCCTTCGAGCGCGATGAGCGCGGCCAGGGTGACCAGGGATCTGGTGTCGCCGAGGGCGCGGGCCTGGTGGGCGAGCGCGCGAGCCTCGTCGTCCTGGCCGTTCCAGTGCAGGGTGCCGGCCAGCGCGCCCATCAGCCGGGCCTCCCGTGGCGCGATCCGTACGGCTTCGCGCAGGTCGTTCAGGCTCTCCTCGCCGAGCAGGTCACGGACCCCCGCTCTCAGTTCCAGCAGGTGGGCGGCCCGCAGAGGGTCGCCGGTCTCGTCGAGCGCGCGGCTCGCGAGCTCCTCGGCACGTACGGCGTCCCCCGCGTGCAGGGCGTCCCTGGCGGCGAGCTCCAGCACGCCGGCGCGCTCGCCGGCGGGCACCTGCTCCCACAGCTCCAGGACCCGCTCCCACCTGCGTGCCCGCCGGGCCGCGGCGTAGGCGCGTGGCCGGTCCCCCGCCGCGTGCCAGTGGTCGGCGGCCAGATCGGGCCAGGCCTCGGCGCACCGCGCGTGCAACCGCCTGCGCTCGCCCGGCAGCAGGTCGTCGTAGACCGCGTCACGGATCAGCGTGTGCCTGAACACGTAGCCGTCGCCATCGACGAGCAGCAATCTGACCCGCACGATCGGCCTGAGCGCCTCGTCCAGTGCCAGGTCGTCGAGACCGGCCACGGCCCGCAGCACCTCGTGCGGCGTCCGGCGTCCCGCCACGGCGGCGGCCCGCAGCACGTCGAGACTGGCCCGGCCGAGCCGCTCGGCACCGGCCAGCAGCAGCTCGCGCAGCGAGGCGGGCGTGGTCGTGCCCGCGTCGGCCAGCGCCTCCACGAACAACGGGTTGCCCTCGCTACGGGCCACGATCAGCGCCACGTCGGAGCGGCCCAGCATGCGGGCCACCTCCTCGGGGCGAAGCGGCGGCACCCGGAGCGTCTGGGCGCCGTGCAGCCGCAGGGGCTCACGCGAGGTCACGACGACGAGGATGCCGGGCCGCATCAGGTTGCGCAGGAGGAAGGCGAGCAGATCGCGGCTGGCCTGGTCGGCCCAGTGCAGGTCCTCGAGTACGAGCACGAGGGGTCGCCGCTCGGCCGCCCGCTCGACCAGCAGCAGCACCTCCTCGAACAGCCTCGCCCGGCCCAGTTCGGGCTGCTCGTCCGCCTCGCCGAGCTCCGGCAGCAGCCGCGCCAGTCCCCAGCGCCCGCCGCCCGGCACCAGTTCCGGCCCGTACTCCCTGACCAGGCGGCGCAGCACGGGCACGAAGGGCGCGTACGCCGTCGAACCGGGATCCGCGCCGCCCTCCGCGACGAGCGCGCCGACCGTCGTGGTGAACTCCGCCACCAGCCGGGACTTGCCGATGCCCGCCTCACCGACGACCAGCATCGCGGCGGGGGTGCGGGCCCAGGCGGCGGCGAGCGCCGCGAGCTCTGTCTCGCGTCCGACGAACACCCCCTCATTATGAAGAGGCCGCTACGCATCATGCCCGATGTGGCCGGGTCGTCCCGGCGTGAGGCTGGCCGACATGCTCACCCGTTCGATGAACCTCATGATGGCCGCCTCGGTCGGCGGCATGTTCGGCTTCTACCTGCTGTTCGCGGCCGTTCCGCTCTACGTCGCCTCGGGCGGTGCGGGCGAGGTCGGCGCGGGACTGGTCACCGGCGCCATGATGCTCTCCACGGTGCTGGTCGAACCGGCCGTCCCGTGGCTGCTGTCCAGGTTCGGCTACCGCGCCGCGATGGCGCTCGGCCTGGCGCTGCTGGGCCTGCCCGCCCTGCTGCTGCCCTTCTCCTCCGGCCTTCCCCTGGTGCTCGCGGTCAGCCTGCTGCGTGGCGCCGGGCTCGGCGTCCTCGTGGTCACCGGCACCGCGCTGGCCGCCGAGCTGTCGCCCGCCGGGCGCCGCGGTGAGGGCCTCGGCCTGTACGGCGTGGCGGTCGGGCTACCGTCGCTGGCCGGACTGCCGCTGGGGCTGTGGGCCGGTGACGCGCTCGGTTTCACGCCGGTGTTCGTGGCGGCGGGGCTGGCACCGCTCGCCGGTCTGGCCGCGGTGGCCGGGCTCCCTTCCGTCAGGCCGGCGCGGGCGGCCGGCGACCGCGTGAGCGGGTTGCGAGGTCTCGCGGGCCCGGCCCTCATCTTCGCCGCGGTGACGGTGGCCATCGGTGTCCTGGTGACGTTCCTGCCGCTGGCCGTCTCTCCCGCGCAGGCGTCGGCCGCGCTGCTGGCGCAGTCGATCGGCACTCCGGCGGCCCGCTGGTGGGCGGGCCGGTTCGGTGACAGGCACGGCTCGGCCCGCCTGCTCGCGCCGGGTGTCCTGGCGGCCGCCGGAGGGACCGCGCTGCAGGTGTGGACGGCGGAGCCGGTCGCGTTGATCGCCGGAATGGCGCTGTTCGGGATCGGGTTCGGCGTGCTGCAGAACGCCACGCTGGCGCTGATGTTCGAGCGGGGGCCGGCCGGCCGGGTAAGCGCCTTGTGGAACCTGGTCTATGACGCGGGGATGGGCGCCGGGGCGATGGGGTTCGGTTTGATCGTCGGGCGCACGGGCTTTCCGCTCGGCTTCGGGCTGGTCGCGGTGCTCATCGTGGCGACTCTGCCGCTGACGTGGACGTCCAGGCGGGTTCGCCAGGGGAAGCGGTCTCCGATCACGGGCGCGCACGCGGACGGGCGGCTCGGGACTTCACCGTCACCCGGAAACGGGGCGAATGCGGGTTAATACCGAAAAGAATCGCAGGTGAGAGCTAAAGTCCCCGATCATGTATATAAGTCATGGCAGGCGCGGTCTCGGCTTAACGATGGCCGTCGTGTTGGCCGCCACGATGGTCTTCATAACGGCACGGCGCGCGGAAGCTGTCAGCACCTGGGTGGAGAGTCGTTCCAGCGGCCCGACCACCTGGGAGCTGACCTGGTCGGACGAGTTCTCCGGGGCGGCGGGGACACTGCCGCGGGCCGACAAGTGGAACTTCTACGAGGGCGGCGTCGGCAACAACGAGCTTGAGCGCTATGTGAAGCTCGGCGATCCCGGCGGCGCCGCCCAGAAACACGCCTCGCTGGACGGCAACGGCAACCTGGTCATCACGGCGTACAAGAACACCGATCCGAACCTGCGCTGCCCCAACCAGGAGAGCCCGGCCGTCTGCGCCGCCACCTCGGCCCGGCTGGACACCTACGGCACGTTCTCCCAGCAGGGCGGGCGGTTCGAAGCCCGGATCAAGGTGCCGGACGGACGAGGGCTCTGGCCCGCGTTCTGGGCCAAGGGCACCGGAACCCGGGTGAACGAGATCGACATCATGGAGCAGATCGGCAACCGCGGCAGCGAGGCCGGCAGGGCCCACAGCGCGCTGCACGGGACCGACGACCTCCACCTGAACGGCACCTACACCCTGCCCAGCGGGAAGTTCGCCGACGACTATCACCTGTTCGCGGCCGACTGGTATCCCGATCACATCAACTATTCGGTCGACGGCGTCTCGTACCACACCCTCTACAAGGACGCCATCGAGCGGTCGGGACGGAAATGGCCGTTGGTCGAGGACTTCTACCTGATCCTCAACCTCGCCGTGGGTGGCGACTGGCCGGGCCCGCCAGACGAGACCACACCTTTTCCCAGCAAGATGTACATCGACTACGTGCGGGTGTTCAAGGCGACCACTCCCCTCGTCAACGCGATCGGCGCGATCACCAACCACAACGACCAGTGCATGGACGTCGCGGCCGCCGGCACCGCTGACGGAACCGCCGTCCAGCAGTACGCCTGCAACCGCACCGGCGCCCAGACCTGGACCCTGGCCACCGACGGCACCGTCCGGGCGCTCGGCAAGTGCCTCACCGTGCTCGGCAGCACGGCGGGGAGCAAGACCGAGCTGCGTACCTGCGTGAGCGGCGCGAGCGACCAGCAGTGGCGGGTGGAAGCCGCCGCCCAGTCCGCCACCGTGAAGATGGCCCAGCTCTACCACCTCGCGAGCGCCAAGTGCCTGCAGGTCCCCTCGACGGGCAGCCGGCTCGAAGTCCGGGAGTGCGGCCCGGCCCTGGCTCAGGGCTGGAGCCTCCCGACCGGCCCGACCGGCCGGTGGAAGCTCGACGACGGCGCCGGGACCACGGTGAAGGACGCTTCCAGAAACGCCGCCCACGCCGCCTGCGCCTCCGGCGTGACGTGGGCGAACGACGCGGCCCGGGGGACCGTGGCCCAGTTCGACGGCGGCCGGTCCTGCGCGACCGCGACCGGGCCCGTCGTCGACACCTCCAGGAGCTTCACCGTGTCCGCCTGGGTCAAGCTCGCGGGCACGCCGGCCCGCAATGTCACCGCGGTGAGCCAGGACGGCGTCCAGCAGAGCGGCTTCTACCTCCAGTACTCCAAGAGCGTGAACGCCTGGGGGTTCACCCGCATGAGCGCCGACGTCGCCAACCCCGCGAACAACACCAGCACGTACGGAACGGCCCCTCCGACCACCGGCTGGACGCATCTCGCCGGTGTCTACAACGCCACCGACAAGACCGTCCGCCTCTATGTGGACGGTGCGCCCGCCGGCGCCCCGGTCACGGTCGCCAACGCGTGGAGCGCCACCGGCCCCCTGGCCATCGGGCACGGGAAGTGGAACGGGGCCAGGACCGACTTCTTCCCCGGCCAGATCAGTGACGTCCAAGCCTGGCCCGTTGCCCTCGGCCCCGAGGAGGTCAAGGCCCTCCAGCGGTGACGCCTCGACCGGTGGGCCCCTGCGCGGGCCTCGCCAGGCCCTTCCCGCGTTGACGGGGGCCCACCGGTCTTCTATGGTTCATTAGTGAAGCAATGAACCATAGAAGCAGGTGTCATGTTCGACGACCGGAGCCCCATCTACCGGCAGATCGCGGAACGGATCAAAGCCGACGTCCTGAGCGAGACGCTGAAGGGCGACGAGCAGGTGATGTCGACCACCCAGTACGCCGCCTTCTACCGGATCAACCCGGCCACCGCCGCCAAGGCCTTCCAGCACCTCGTCGACGAGGGCGTGCTCTACAAGAAGCGAGGTATCGGCATGTTCGTCAGCCCCGACGCCAGAGACGCGCTCAGGACCGAGCGCAGGCGGTCGTTCTTCGCCGACGTGGTCGACCCGATGGTGACCGAAGCCAGGACCATCGGCATCCCGCTGGACGACGTCATCCGGCGCATCAAGGAGTTGGAGTCATGAGGATCGAGGTCAAGGATCTGGTCCTGCGCTACGGCGACGTCACGGCGCTCGACCGGCTCAGCTTCACGCTGGAGGGCGAGAAGATCCACGGTTTACTCGGCAGGAACGGCTCGGGCAAGACGAGCCTGCTGTCGGTGCTGGCCGCCTTTCGCAGGCAGTCGGCGGGCACCGTACGGATCGACGGGCGGCCGGTGTTCGAGAACGGCGCCGTCACCCGCGACGTCAGCCTGATCCGTGATGCCGGGGAGACCGTCGATCTGGGCACCGCCGAGGACGCCCTCTACTTCGCCGAATGGCTGCGTCCCCGCTGGGACGCGGGCTACGCCCGGTCGCTGATGGACCTGTTCGGGCTCAGGCCCAAGATGAGCGTCAAGGCCATGTCCAAGGGGCAGCGCTCGGCCATGGGCGTGGTGATCGGGCTGGCGAGCCGGGCGCCGCTGACCATGTTCGACGAGTCCTATCTCGGGATGGACGCCCCGTCCCGCCGGGCGTTCTACGACGCGCTGCTGGCCGACTACCTGGCGAACCCGCGCACGATCATCATGTCGACCCACCTCATCCAGGAGTTCGGCCCCCTGTTCGAGGACGTCGTGATCATCGACCAGGGGCGGCTCGTGGCCCACGAGGACAGCGAGACGCTGCTGTCCAGGGGGACCGAGATCATCGGCCCCGCGGCCCACGTCGAGGCGTTCACCACCGGGCTCACCGTGCTCGATCAGAGGCGGCTCGGCCCGACCTCCTCGGCCATGGTGTACGGCGAGCTCGACGACGCCCAGCGCAAGAAGGCCGCGGCGGCAGGTCTCGAACTCGGCCCCGTCGGCATGCAGGAGTTGTTCATCCATCTGACCGGAGGCCCCCGATGAGGTTCCCCAGCCGCCTGCTGACGGCGTTGTCGTTCTTCGGGGCGATGGTCTGGGCGGGCTTCTACGTCCTGGTCGTCGCGATCACGGTGGCCATCGCGACCTTCGGGACGCTCACGCAGAGCGTGTGGGAGCAGGCCATGCAGGTGCCCCGCTGGTTCGTGCTGTCCGTCGGGGTGTCGCTGGTGACCCGGTTCATGCCGATGTACCTCGCGCACGGGCAGACCCGGCGCGTCTTCGGCCTGCACGCGGCCGTCAGCGCGCTGCTGCTCTCCGGGTTCTACGCGCTGCTCATGGTGGCGGGCTATCTGCTGGAGTGGCTCCTCTACGGCCTGGTCGGCTGGCCGCAGGCGCTCGAACTACCCCACCTGTTCACCGAGCCCACACAGGTGCCGCTGGTCTTCGTCGAGTGCCTGACGGAGTTCCTGGCCTGGACCGGCGCCGGGATCCTCATCGCGTCCGCGTACTACCGCTGGCGGATCGGCGGCCTGCTGCTGTCGATCCCGCTCGGCGTCGGCCTGATCGTGCTCACCGCGGGGGCGGTGGGCGCAGAGTTCGGGCTGCCGCTGGGCGACCTCAAGCTCGGGGTGGACCTGTCGTCCACGCCTGGGGTGGCGATCGGAACCGGGCTCGTGGCGTTCGTCCTCGGGCTGGCGCTCAGCTGGGCGATCATCCGCGACGTGCCGCTGCGCAACAGGCTCAACTAGCCCGTTCGACGCCCACGGTGATCTCGTTGCCCAGCTTGTGGTCGCCCAGCAGGCCGAGGTCGTCGCCGCTCCAGAACCTGCCCGGGTCGTACCAGTTGGGGCGGCGGCCGGCCGGCAGCAGCCCCATCTCCTCGTAGGTGACGGCCACGACCTCGGCGCAGTAGGCGCGCTCCAGCGTGTGCTCGCTGATGCGGCGGCGCATGCGGGGGACGCGGCCGCGGGCCCAGCGCGCCGCCAGCCGTGCCGTGCTGGGGAACGGGGTGCCGTCGAGCCGGGCCACCGTGCGCAGGGCGGCGTCCTCCATCTCGGACGTCGCCTCGGGTTCGAGCTGGCGCAGCCAGGCGCGCTGGCCGTAGCGGTTGGCCCAGACGGTGACCGCGTCGCGCAGGTCGTGCAGCTGGACCCCGCGGTGGTGGTCGCCGGACCACAGGTCGGGCAGCGACCTGCCGAGCTCGGCGTGCCACATCATCGGTGGCAGGTCCTCGGCCACGATCGCCATGCCCACGTGGTTGACCGGGCTGTTGGTCATCGTCTGGATGGCGCGGTCGGGCACCGAGCGCCCGCGGAAGACCCACAGATCGCCCGTCCTGGTCAGGTTGACGGCCTCGTCGAGAGTCAGCACACCGCTAGCCTAGGCACATGCGCTGGTGGAAGATACTCGGTCTGGCCGGGATGGCGGGGGTCGCGGCGACGGGCGTGGCGATCGCGCGGGCCGAACGCCGCCGCCGGGCCTACACCCCCGAAGAGATCAGGCAGCGGCTGCGCAGCCGCGTCGAGCAGCCTCAGCCCGATCAGCCCGACGGCCGCAGGCCATGGACGAATACCACGTCCGGGTAGGCCGGGTTGTCGTCGTAGCCCTGGATGCCGCCGAGGAAGGCCCGCTGATAGTTGACCACCCAGGGCAGGGCCGCGGCGGCCTTCTGGTCGAGCACCCGGGTCGTCGCCCTGGCGAAGCCGCGCTGCGCGGCGCTCCGGTCGGTCACCGAGAGCTGGGGCAGCGTGTCCACCAGCTTGTCCGTGGCCGGGTCGTTGAGGTAGGCCAGGTTGAAGACCGTCGGCGACTCGCTGCGGAAGACGTTGCCGAACCACGAGTAGCCGTCGGCGTAGTCGGGCCACCAGTACATGAGGAAGATGTCCTGGCCGCGCTTCTTGCCCAGATCCCACTGTTCGAGCCAGGGCATCGCCCGGGTCTCCAGCGTGACGTTCAGCTCCTTGAGCGTCTCCGTCAGCCGGGTGGCGAGCACCTCCTGGTCGGTGTCGCCCTCGGCGTAGGTGAGGCTGAGCCGTAGCGGCCGCCCGGCCGGGCCGTAGCCGGCCCGCTCCAGCAGCCGGGTCGCGGCCGCCAGGTCCTGCTCCGGCAGCTGCTCGGGCACGTGCCCCAACAGGCCCTCCGGGATGACGCCGCTCACCGGCGAGGCCGCGCCCCTGAGCGCCTTGATGACGCCCCGGTAGTCGATGGCCTTCTGCACCGCCCGCCGTACCCGGAGGTCGGCCATCGGCCCGCTCTCGGTGTTGAACAGCAGCATCGCGGTCTGGAACGACGGCCGCCGCGAGGTGCGCACGCCGGGGTTGGATTCGGCCTTGGCCTGCAGTCGCGGGCTGAGCCGGTCGACGAAGCTGACCTCGCCGCGCAGCAGGAGCCGCCAGGCCCGGTCCTCGTCGGGCACGACGCGGTACTTCACCGTGCCGTAGTGCGGGCCCTCCCAGCCTCCCCAGTAGTCCTGGTACGAGGTGAGCGTGAGCTCCTCCTCCTTGCCCTTGGCCCAGGAGGCGACGGTGTAGGGGCCGGTGCCGGCGTCCCTGCCGGCCTTGAACCACGTGCTCAGGTCGGCGGCGGCCTGGGTGTCGTAGATGTAGGCGGCGTAGCCGGCGGAGGCGACCAGGTCCAGCGGGACCGGATACTTCAGGGTGAACGTCACGGTCAGCGGGTCGTCGGCCTTGATGCCGGACACGGCGTCCCAAATGTAGGCGGCGCCCTCGCCGAGCTTCATCGTGCGCTCGATCGACGACTTCACCGCCGCCGAGTCGAAGGGCCTGCCGGTGTGGAAGGTCACGCCGGAGCGCAGGGTGAACGTCCAGACCTTGCCGTCGCCGGACGAGCGCCACGAGGTGGCCAGGCGGGGGCTCGCCTTCTTGGTCACCGGGTTCCAGACGGTCAGGGTCTCGTAGATGTTCTGGTGGGCGATGATCTCGTTGGAGTAGGAGGTGGCGGGGTCCCACTCGGTGATGACGTCGAGATTCTGCACCATGACGAACGCCGACTCCGCCTTCGGCGCCTGCGCGACCTCGGCGGGGGCTGAGCAGGCCGCGATGGAGAGCACCAGCGCGGCAACCGCTACAAGACGACGGCGCAACGCATCTCCCTCTGTGACCGGATGTAGGCGAAACCTACTGCAAGATCATAATGGAGTACTCAAAAGTCCTGAAAAATTAGGACTTCCGGAGATCGAATTGCTATCCTCGTCCCGCTAGCCGAGATCGTCCCGTCCGGGGTTCACGTGCAGGGGACCGACCGGAAGAGGTGCCATGGGTCGCAGCCGCACGATCCGCATGAAGATCATCGGTCTCCTGCTGGTCCCACTCGCCTCGATGGTGGTGCTGTGGGGTGTCCTCACAGTCGTCACGGCAGGCGAGAGCCTTGAATTACGCCAGTACAAGACATTCTGGACCAACCTTCGTCATCCCGCCTACCAGCTCACCGCCGAACTCCAGCGCGAACGTCTGGCCTCCGTCAAGCTGCTCCGATCCGACGGCTCGATCGGCGAAACCGCCCTCACCGCGCAGCGCTCCCGCACCAACACGGCCGGCGATCGGTTCCGGCAGCTCTCCAGCCGCTCCATGGACACCTCCGAGGAGATCCGCGCCCAGGTGGAAGCGGTGCTCACGCAGCTCAACCGGCTCGACGTGTTCAGAGGCGAGATCGACGCGGGCCTGTCCGACCGCATGCACGCGATCGAGGCGTACAACGGCGTCACCGACGCGCTGTTCGGCCTGCACCGGCACGTCGCGTTCATCGACGACATCCCGATCTACGAGCAGTCGCGCGTCGTGATCGATCTCAGCTACGCCAGAGAGCTGCTGACCCGGGAGCAGGCCATCGCCGCCGGGCCCACCACGGAGGTCGAGCGCCGCCTGTTCACCCAGCTGGTCGGCAACCGCCGATTCCTCATCGACCAGGCGTTGACCGAGCTCGACCCCGGCCTGCGCAACACCCAGGTCTCGATCATCACCTCACCCGCCTACCAGCGCATGCGGCTGATGGAGGACCAGATCAGCGCGGGCAGCACCCCGCGCGCCTGGCTCAGCACGACCGAGGAGCTGGGCAAGGCCTTCCAGGACGCCCACATGCAGGCCAGCGCGCTGCTGTCCGAGCGGGCCGAGCCGGTGGCCGACTCGGTGCTCACGCGCGCCTTCGTCCTGGCCGGCACCTGTTTCGTGCTGGTGATCGTGTCGATCGTGTTCTCGCTGCGGATGGGCACCCGGCTGTCGAAGGAACTGGGCGCGCTGCGGCTGGCCGCGCTCGAAGTGGCCGAGGAACGTCTGCCGGAGGTCGTGGCGAAGCTGCGCAGGGGCGAGGCCATCGAGGTGCCCGAGCTGTCGGTGGCCAGCACCACGACCGAGATCGACGACGTGGGCCAGGCCTTCTCCACCGTCCAGCAGACCGCCGTCGAGGCCGCGGTCGGCCAGGCGCAGCTGCGCGACGGCGTCGGCCACGTCTTCCGCAACCTGGCCAGGCGTAGCCAGACCCTGCTGCACCGCCAGCGCATCCAGCTGGAGGGGATGCAGCACCGGGCCACCGACCCGAACGACCTCGACGACCTGTTCCGCCTGGATCACCTGACCACCCGGATGCGCCGCCACGCCGAAGGCCTGATCATCCTGTCCGGCGCCACACCCGGCCGTGGCTGGAGCAAGCCCGTGTCGCTGCTCGACGTCGCGCGCGGCGCGACCGCCGAGGTCGAGGACTACCAGCGGGTCGTCATCGAACCGATGCCCGGCCACCGTTTGGCCGGACCGGTCGTAGGTGACATGATCCATCTGATCGCCGAGCTCATCGAGAACGCCACCGTCTACTCGCCGCCGCACACCACGGTCCACGTGCGCGGCGAGGTGGCGGCCCGCGGCTTCGCCTTCGAGGTCGAGGATCGCGGGCTCGGGATGAGCTCTGAGGAGCTGGCCGACTACAACGAGCGGCTGGTCAGCCCACCGGAGTTCGACCTGGCCGACAGTGACCGGCTCGGCCTTTTCGTCGTCTCCCGCCTGGCCGCCAGGCATGACATCCGCGTAACGTTGCGCGGTTCACCATATGGAGGGACCACCGCCATCGTGCTGATCCCGGCAGAACACGTGAGCGCTCCGCCTGCCGAGCCGACGGAGCCCACCACGAAACCCACCAAGGAGTCTGGGCGTCCCATGCGGGTGGTGCAGGGTGAGTGACGAGCGCTGGCTGGACGAGGCCGCCGGGCCGATCGTCCCCGCCTACCTGCTGACCAAGGGCCGTACCATCCCCGCGAGCGAGTCGATCGACCTCATCGCGGTGATCATCACGTCCGGGGGGCTCACCCCGCCGGCCGGCCTCGGCCCCGAGCATCTGATCATCATGCAGAAGTGCACGAGACCGACCCGGCTCGTCGACGTGGCGGCCGAGCTCAACCTGCCGATCGGCGTGGTGCGGGTGCTGGTCGGCGACCTGCACGCGCAGCAGCTCGTCCAGGTCGAGCTGCCGCCGCCCGCGCCCGACGCCTCCGTGCTGCTCGAGGTGATCAACGGGCTGAAGGCCCTCTGAGGGCCGCTCAACCGTCCGGCACGTCCTCCCGTTCCCGAACGCCGCTCAAACCGTCCAGTACGTCCTCCGCGCGGTGGCAGGCCACCTGACGGCCCGCCGTCTCCCGGAGGGCGGGCGCCCGCTCGCAGGCCGCCACGGCCAGCGGGCAGCGCAGCCGGAACGCGCAGCCCGTCTCGGCGGGCCTGGCCTCCGTCCGGCCCCGCGCCACGGGTGGCCGCCCGCCCAGCTTCGGTACGGCGTCGCGGAGCGCGAGGGTGTAGGGGTGGGCCGGGCGGTCGAGCAGCTCGGCCGTGGCCCCGGCCTCGACGACGCGGCCCGCGAACAGGACGTGCGAGGTGCGGCAGAGCCTGCCGACCACGGCCAGGTTGTGCGTGATGAGCAGGCGTTCGGTGTCCAGCGAGGCGAGCAGGTCGAGGATCCGCGCCTGGACGGTGACGTCGAGCGCGCTGGTGGGCTCGTCCAGGATGAGCAGCCGCGGGCCGACCGCGAGTGCCCTGGCGATCACCACGCGCTGGCGCTGGCCGCCGGACAGCTGGTGGGGCCTGCGCTCGGCCAGCTCGGGGTCCAGGCCGACCTGGCGGAGCAGCTCGGGCACCCGGTGCCGCTCGTCTCTGGGCAGCCCTTCGGCGACCGAGCCGCCGATTCGCATCCTGGGGTCGAGGGCCTCGGCCTGGAAGACGGGCTGGACGTCTTTACGGAACCGCCTTTGGTCAGCTTTTTTCAGCGTTTGGTCGCCGTACCAGATATTTCCGGACATGGGGGTCAGCAGGCCGAGGAAGGCGCGCGCCAGCGTGGTCTTGCCCGAGCCGCTCTCGCCGATCAGGCCGACGCCGCCCTCGGTGATGTCGAGGCTGACGTCGTGGACGACCGGCGTCCCGCCGTAGCCGAGCGTCACGCCCTCCGCCCTGAGCATCGTCACGGCAGCGCCTCCAGCAGCTCGCGGGTGTAGGGATGGGACGGCTCCGCGAGCACCACGGCCGCCGGACCGGCCTCCACGACCTCGCCGTCCTTCATGACCAGCACCCGGTCGGCGATCGTCGAGACGAGCGCCAGGTCGTGCGAGACGAGCAGCAGGGCCAGCCCGCGCTCCTCGCGCAGCCGCCGCAGCACGCCCACCACCTCGGCCTGCACGGTCACGTCGAGGGCGCTGGTGGGCTCGTCGGCCAGGATCACCTCGGCGCCGAGCGCGATGGCCAGCGCGATGGCGAACCGCTGCGCCTGCCCGCCGGAGATCTCGTGCGGATAGCGGCGCAGAATCCGGTGCTCCAGCATGACCGCCTCCACGGCGTCCCGCATGACCTGCTCGACCCGCCCGCCGCCGACGCCGTGAAGCTTGAGCGCGCGGCGCATCAGGGTGCCGAGGCGGGTCGCCGGGCTGAGCGCGGCCTGGGGAGACTGCATGACCAGGGCGACCCGGGCGCCACGGATCTCGCGCAGCCGGCGCGGGGTGGCCTGGAGCACGTCGACGCCGCAGACCCGGACGCGTCCCGAGACGTGGGCGCCCTCGGTGAGGCCCAGCAGCGACAGCAGGGTGGTCGACTTGCCCGAGCCGCTCTCCCCCACGATCGCCACGCACTCCCCTTCGCGCACGTCCAGCTCGGGAACCCGGGCGACCGTCCGCTCGCCGTACCTCACCTGGAGGTCGCGCACCTCGATCATGTCCGTACGCTCCGGGGGTCCAGGGCGCTCCGCAGGCCCTCGCCCAGCACGTTGAACGCGAACGCCGTCACCAGGATGGCCAGGCCGGGGAAGGTGACGGCCCACCAGTTCGTGGTGAACAGCGTCTGACTCTGTCCCACCATCAGCCCCCACTCCGCCGTCGGCTCCTGCGCTCCCACCCCCAGGTACGACAGCGCCGCCGCGATCAGGATGACGCCGCCCGCGTCCAGCGAGATCTGGACCAGCACGGGGGTGAGCGAGTTGGGCAGCACGTGCCTGAGGATGATCAGCGGCGCGGGCACGCCCAGGCAGCGCGCGGCGTCCACGTAGCCGCGCGTGGCGATCGAGGCGGCCATCGACGCGGCCAGCCGGGTGTACCAGGGCCACCAGGTGACCGCGATGGCCACGATCACGGTGGTGACGCTCGGCCCGAGCACCACGGCCAGCGCCACCGAGAGCAGCAGCGCCGGGAACGCCAGGAACACGTCCGTGATCCGCATGATCACGTCGCGGATCCAGCCGCCGGCGTACCCGGCGACGACTCCCAGCGTGACGCCGACGCCGGCCGACAGGACGAGCACCGCCACGGCGATGAACAACGAGGTACGCCCGCCGTGCATGACCCTGGTGAACAGGTCGCGGCCCAGGCTGTCGGTGCCGAACCAGTGCTCGGCGCTCGGCGGCGTCAGCCCGAGGACCGGATCCAGCCGGTCGGCGGGATAGGGGGCGAGCCACGGCGCGAGGACGGCGGCCAGCGTGATCAGCGCGAGGAGCGCCGCGCCCAGCAGCGCCAGCCGGTCGGTGATCCTCGGCAGCGTACGGCGCAGCGGCACGTCCAGCGCCTGAGCGCCCGGCCCCTTCACCGGGTCCTCGCTCTCGGGTCCACCACGCCCTGCAGGACGTCGACCACCAGGTTGGCCAGCACGTACATCACGGCGACGAGCAGCGTGACGCCCGCGATCGCCGGAGTGTCCGAGTGGCTGATCGACTGAACGGCGTACCTGCCGAGCCCCGGCCAGTTGAACACCGACTCCACCAGGAACCCGTTGACGATCGCGTACGCGAAGACCAGGGCGATCAGCGACAGCACCGGGCTGAGGGCGGGCCGCAGCGAGAACCTGGTCAGGATCGACGTCTCGCCGAAGCCGAGGGCGCGCTCCAGCCGGGTGTGGTCCTGGCCGGCCTCCTCGATGAGCGCGGCCCTGGTCATCTGCGCGATCACGCCCATGGGGTAGGCGGCGACGACCAGGGTGGGCAGCACCAGGTGTTCGAGGGTGCTGGTGAAGATGGGCCAGTTGCCGGTGATGAACGCGTCCACGACGGTGATGTTGGTCCACAGGGTGAGCGGGCTCGTGGTGTCGAGGGCGCGGTCGTACTCCCCGGCGACGGGAAACCAGTCGAGGTGGCCGGCGAACACCGTCTGCAGGGTCAGGGCCAGCCAGAACACCGGGACGGAGACGGCCAGCATGCTGGTGATCCGTACCCCAAAGTCTGGAAATTTCGCCTTATAGCGGGCGGCGAGCACTCCGATCGGAATGCCCACCAGGATCGCGAGGAGCAGGGCCGCGCCCACCAGCTCCAGCGAGGCCGGGAACGCCTGGAACAGGTCGTCCCGGACCGGCTGCCGGGTCCGCAGGCTGGTGCCCCAGTCGCCGGTCACGAGGTCCCGGGCGTAGTTCCAGAGCTGCACCGGCAGCGAGTCGTCCAGCCCGAACCTCTCCCGCGCGGCGGCGAGCTGCTCGGGCGTGGCCTTCGGCCCGGCGAAGGCCACCGCCGGATCGCCCGGCACCACCCGCATGATGACGAACGTGAGCACCACCACGCCGGCCACGACCAGGAGCGCCTGGCCGAGCCGGCGGATCAGGTAGCGCGGCATCGGTCAGCCGGCGGACGCGAGATCGTAGAAGAAGACCACGTTGGGGTAGGCCGGGTTGTCGGTGTAGCCCTGCACGTCCGCCGACAGCGCGCGCTGGTAGGTCTGCACGTACGGCACCGCCACGGCGGCCTCGTCCTGGATGATCTTCTTCTGCAGGTCCGTGTACGCCTGGCTCGCGGCCAGCGGGTCCGTGGCGGACAGCTCCGGCAGCGCGTCGATCGCCTTGTCGACCTCGGTGTCCTTCAGGTAGGAGAGGTTGAACTGCGGCTTGTCCGCGCTCCTGAAGACGTTGTAGAACCACGAGAAGGCGTCGGCGTAGTCCGGATACCAGTACATGACGAACACGTCCTGGCCCTGCTTCTTGCCGAGGTCCCACTGCGCGTTCCAGGCCATCGGCTTGGCCTGCAGAGTCACGTTGAGCTGCTTGAGCGTCGTGCTGAGCAGCGTCACCAGCAGCTTCTGGTCCTCGTCGCCCTGGGCGTAGGTGAGCGTCAGCTTGAGCTCCTTGAGGTCGGGGCCGTAGCCCGCCTCGGCGAGCAACTGCTGCGCCTTGGGCAGGTCCTGCTTGGGCTCCAGGCCCGAGGAGTGACCGAGCAGCCCCTGCGGCACCAGGCCGGAGCCCTTCTGCCCGGCGCCCTTGAGCGCCGCCGTCAGGCCGTCGTAGTCGACCGCGAGCTGCAGCGCCTGCCGTACCTTGATGTCCTTGGTCGGGCCGGTCGCGGTGTTGAAGAGCATGAGCAGGTTCTGGAACGACGGCCGCTGCGCGGCGCGCACGCCCTCGGTCATCCCGGCCTGCTCGAACAGCTGCGGGTTGAGCCGCTGGACGAAGTTCACCTCGCCCTTCTGCAGCAGCTGCCAGGCCGTGGTGATCTCCGGAGTGACGCGGAAGGCGACCTTCCTGTACTGCTCGGGCTTCCAGCCGCCCCAGTAGTCCTCGTACGCCTTCAGCGTGAGCTCGGTCTCCTTGCCCTTCTGCCAGCTGTCGATGGTGTACGGGCCGGTGCCGGCGTCGATCTCGCCCTTCTCCAGCTTGTCCGCGACCGCCGTGTCGTAGATGTAGGCCGCGTAGCCGGAGGAGGCGATCAGGTCAAGCGGGACGGCGTACTTGAGGGTGAACTTCAGCGTCGAGGCGTCGAGGGCGTCGATCTTGTCGACGGCGGCCCAGATGTAGGCGGCGCCCGCGTTCGTCTTGATGGTGCGTTCGATGGCCTTCTTGGCCGCCTCGGCGTCGAGCTTCGCCCCGGTGTGGAACGTGACCCCCTCGCGCAGCTTGAACGTCCACTCCTTGCCGCCCGCGGCCGACGACCACTCGGTGGCCAGGCGCGGCTCGGGCTTCTGCGACTCGGCGTCGTACCTGGTCAGCCCCTCGTAGATGTTGGACATGGCGACGATCTCGTTGGAGTACGAGCTCGCCGGGTCCCAGTCGGTCACGACGTCCAGGTTCGGCGCGTAGACGAACGTGGCGTCGTTGGCCTGCGCGGCCGCGGACTGCGTGGTGCTGCCGCTCGGCTGGGGTGTGCCGCCGGCACCGCGGACCTGGCCGCCCGCGCACGCGGACGCTGCCAGAACCATGGCCCCGGTCACTCCGGCTACGAGCAGACGCTTGTGCCAGCGCATGGTGGGGGGATCCTTTCGATTCGTCACCGGGCGAGAGGTCCGGCGGCTTTGACGTGTACCCGCACGGCGGGTTCCGAGAGGTAGCTCAGCGGCACCTCGAGCAGGTCGACGATCTCGACCTGTCCGGGGTCCGCGCCCGCGGCGACCGCCCGGGCCGCCGCCTCCTCCTTGACCCTTTCGATCGCCTTCGACCGGCTTTCGCCCGCAGGCAAGATCGTATCGATTCTGCCGCTCGCCAGCGCGATCGCGGCCCCTACGGCATTGGCCACCTCGGCGTGCTCCGGCCGGATGACGCGGCTCGCGCCGGGGATCTTCGCGGGCAGCAGGAAGGCCCCGCCCCCCACCGCCACCAGCGGGCGGTCGGCCCGGCGCAGCGCCATGCGGTCCACCGCGTCGACGACCATGCCGTCGGCGATCGCGATCGCCCTTTCCACAGTGTCTCTGAATATTTCCGATATGTCGGATATCTGGCCAGTGGTGGCATCAGCGCCGGTGGCCGCCCGCAGGCGCTCGCGCCAGCCGGACGTCCCGGGAGGGGTACGGCCGGCGGCCACGGCCACGTCCGTCATCGTGGTCGTCGTCCCGCCGAAGACCAGCGCCTCCTCGGCGATCCGGTAGCCCACGGAGTCGGGGCCGACGCCCTCACGCCTGACCACGGTGCCGCCGCCCAGCGCGATGGCCAGGATGTCCGGCATGCGGAAGTTGGTCAGCACCCCGCCGATCTCCACCGCCGCCGCCGACTCCCTCGGGAACCCGCCGACCAGCACGCCGAGGTCCGTGGACGTCCCGCCCACGTCGGCCACGATCGCGTCGCCCACACCGGACAGGAACGCCGCCCCGCGCAACGAGTTGGCCGGACCGGAGCCGATCGTCGACACCGGCAGCCGCGCCGCGTGCTCCACCGTCATCAGCGTGCCGTCGTTCTGCGCGAGGTACGGCCGCGCCGCCAGCCCGCGTTCGGCCAGCGCGGTGACCAGGGCCTCGGTGACGTGGGCCGCCACGCCGTACAGGGCCGCGTTGAGCACGGTCGCGTTCTCACGCTCCAGCAGGCCGAGCGAGCCGATCTCGTGGCTCACCGAGACGGGCAGCCCGTACTCCCGCCTGACCAGTTCCTCGACCGCGCGCTCGTGCTCCGCGTTCGCCGGGCTGAACACGCTGGTCACCGCGACCGCGTCCGCTTCCACGCCGTCCAGGAACCGGCGGATCGCGCCGAGGTCGAGCGGCCCGATCTCGCGGCCGTCGACGTAGTGGCCGCCGGGGACGATCGCCTCCCCCGCCGACACCGCCTCACGCAGGTCGCCGGGCCAGTCGCAGAGCGGTGGCACGGCCGTGGTGGCGGGGGCACCGAGCCTCAGCACGGCCACCCGGCCCAGGTTCCGCCGCTCCAGAATCGCGTTGGTCGCGTGCGTGGTGCCCAGCATGACCCGCGAGACCCGCCCCCACGAGCCGCGTGAATCTGAGGCGTCTCGTCCGGACGTGAGCGGATCTGAGATGTCTCGTCCGGACACGAGCGGGGCTAAGGCGGCCCGTCCGGACGTGAGCGGATCAGAGGCGGTCTGCCCAGACACGAGCTCGTCTAAGGCGGCCCGTCCGGACGTGAGCGGATCTGAGACGTCGGATCCGGGCAGCTGCGCGAGTACGGCGTCGAGCGCGGCCCGCAGCCCCTCGGTCACGTCCGGGGTGGTCGGCCGCTTGGCCTTGGCCACCACCCGGTCGGCGGCGTCGAGGATCACCGCGTCGGTGTTCGTGCCGCCGACGTCGATCCCGATGCGCAGCGCGCCCTCAGCCACCCGACTCCTCCTTGGCCAGTTCCTCGATCGGCACGTAGTCCATGTCGTAGCCGAACGCCCTCGGCCCCGCCGTGTCGAGGCCCTTCGGCGTGCGCCAAAGCGGGTCGCAGGGCCAGGCGAGCACGGTGACGCGCTGGCCGTACCTGAGCCCCTCGGTCGGGACGGCGGCGGCCGTCTCGGTGTCGACCACCGTGATCAGGTCCGGCACCATGGCCTTGACCTGGCCGTCCTCCAGGGCGACGAGGTTCTCGTTCTGGAGTTCCAGGGTGAGGACGCGGTCGCGGTCGTCGCCGGTGCCGTCGATCGTGGCCGTTCCCCTGACGAACCCGCCGGCGGTGCGGCGTTCGACATCGGTCAGCTTTCCGGTGATCAGCCTGACCGCGCCGAGTTCGGCACGCAGCGCACGCAGGGGGTCCGCCGTACGCTCCGTGGATCTGCCGATGGCGATCGCGCGGGAGACCGTGCCCTCGATGACCGCGCCGCGCGCTCCGGCGGCGGTGAGCACGTAGTCGGCCATCAGCGCGTGCGAGCCGGCGGCCACGCAGACGGCGCGCGCCAGCCGTTCCGACCAGAGACCGTCGATGGGGCGGATCGTCACGACGTTCCCCACGATGTCCGACATGACGACGAGGTCGGCGGGGAGCCCCGCCACGTACATCGACACCATCTGCACCTCGGGAAAGGCCCGCCCCATGCCGTCGGCGTCCAGCAGCGGCAGGCCGAGTTGCGCGGCCCAGGCGACGGGCGCGACACCGTTCGAGCCACCGATCTCCGACGACATGACCGCGCTCGGCGGCCGGCCGAAGATCCGCTCGATCTCCTCGGCGATCCGCCGGGGCTCGTCCTCGCCGTGGATCATCTCCTGACTGACGGTCGGCGCGCCGATGCCGGACAGCGGCACGACCAGCGCGTCGCCGGGCAGATCCGCCAGCGCGACGAGCGGCACCTCCCCGTACGCCTGGATCGCCCGTTTCGCCGCCAGCGCCCCGGTGCGCACGTCTCCCCCGCCGCCGGTGCCCAGCACGGCGCACCCTCGGGCGAGCGCCGGAACGTCATCCACATCAATGGTGCTCATATGGCGACACAACCAAGCACAAACCAACTCATTACGCCAGTCGGGCAATCGTCACCAGAGCCGACTTAAGCCCGTGAACTCCCGTTTCTCCGTCTGGGATGACCGCCGGCTGGGACCCTTGTCAGGCCATGTCCGAAGCCAGTGAGGCGTTCCGCCGGGTCGCGCTGCTCGCCACGCACCACCACACCGATCTCGACGCCGCGGCCCGGCTCATGACCGCGCACGCCTGGGTCGGAGGCGGCGCGCCGCACTTCGCCGCCTCCCTCGCCACCCACCGCGGCTCCCTTCAGTCGGCGCTCACGCTCGCGCTCTCCTGCCTGTCCCAGGCCGTGGCGCGAGCGGGCGCGCCGGCGCCCGTGATCCCGCACCTCATCACCCGGCCGCCCCAGGTGGCGGTCGCCCCGGCCGCGCACGGACCGTTCCGCGGCATCGACCCCCGTGCCATGTCCGGCCTGGTCACCGCCCTTGACTCCGCCGCCGATCGCCTCACGGCGGCGGGCGAGCGCCTCCGGGCCGAGCTGACGGCCCTCGCCCTTCCCGCCTCCCCCGCCTGGACCGTCCTGCGGGCCGCCGAATGGTCGGCCACCCAGTCCCCTGGTCTGCGCCGCCGCCTGGCGAAGATCCAGCGCACACATCCGTGGATCCCCTCCGGCGTGGCCGCCTACGACCTCTTCGGCTCCCATTCCTTTCCCTGCGACGCCCTCCTGTCCAGGCTGGCCGCGGGAGACCCGGCGTCCCTGGCCGAGCTCCTCGTCGTCCGCGACGCCGCCCTGCCCGCCCGGGTCAACGCCTGGTGGCACGCGCTCGCCCCCGGCACGCGGCTCCGGCTCACGACCATGCCCGGCTTCGGCTCGCTCGACGGCCTGCCCGCCGCCGTACGCGACCAGGCCAACCGCCACCGGCTCGCCACCGAGAAGGCCCGGCTCACGGCCCGGCCGCACACCGTCTACGGCCCGGCCGCCTTCGCCTCGATCGCCGCCGACCTGCGCGCCCTGTCCCCGCCCCGCGCCCTGCTGGCCCACGAGGAGGCGGTGCGGCAACTGGCCAGCATCTCCATGATCGAACACGCCCTCGCGGTGGCCGGCACCTCCGGTCATCCCCCCGCCTACCTGCTCTCCTTCGACCTCACCGGCACCGGCAGGCTCGTGGTCTCCTGGGGCGACCCTGACGCGGCCGACATCACCGTCACGTACGTACCCGGCCTCAACAGCAGGCTGAGCGACTTCGCCGGTGACATCGACCGCGCCCGCCTGCTGTGGCAGCAGTCCCAGGCCACCGCCGGCGCCCGTACGATCGCCTCGATCGCCTGGCTCGGCTACGACGCACCCCAGCTCGCCGGCACGTTCACCCCAGGCGCCTCGGTGGCCGGCGACGCCCCGGCCGCACGCGGCGCCGTCGAACTGGCCGCGTTCGCCGACGGCCTGACGGCGGCACGCACCTCCCCCGGACGGCACGTCGTCCTCGGCCACAGCTACGGCTCCCTCGTCACCGGCAAGGCCGCCCGGCTCCGGCCTTTCAAGCTGGCCGACGAGCTCATCTTCGTCGGCAGCCCGGGCGTGGGCGTCGACCACGCCGACGAACTGGGCGTGCCCGGCGGCCACGTATGGGTCGGCGAAGACGGCAACGATCCCGTCGCCAAACTCGGCCGCTTCGGCCGAGACCCCGGCTCCACCGCCTTCGGCGCCCGCCACTTCCCCGTAGGCCGCAACCTCCTCCAAGACGCCCACTCCTCCTACTGGAACCCCCATTCCGCATCTCTGCGCAATCTCGGTCTGATCGTTACCGGCAACAGTGAGCGCTTGGTCGCACCCTTCAGTCCGCAAACGCCCCAACTGCTCATGCCCGAGTTCCAGCAACAGACTTTCGGACAGATTCGATGACTCGCGCCATCACTTACCTCACCCTGCTGGTGTTCGCCGTCGGGTGCTCGGGAGAGCCAATGCGTCCTTCACCGTTGACTCATGAGCAAGCTCAGAGTCGCGCTGAAACCCTTCTGAGGGAAACCTCCGCGAACCTGAATCCACGCCCCGAACTTGAACGTATCGATTATTGGGAAACTCCCACCCCATGCGAGTTTTCGGCCGATGGAATAGCCCAGCGTTTCATGATCAGCCGTGCTTATTGGTTGCGTAAGCTACCCACAAGTGCGTATATGTCGATTGCCGAGCAGATCAAAACCCGCTGGCAGGATCTGGGGCACGCGATCACAGCGACCGGCGACAGCTCCGCTGGGCACCCAGACCTTGTCGGCAAGTCTCGTCCCGACGATTTCACTCTCGCACTTGCGTGGACCGAAGGGGATGGGCTTTATCTTGCCGCCACATCTCCCTGCCTGTGGCCGGACGGCAAGGCACCAAGCCCGGCGGGATAAACCCGTTGCCCCGCCCGGCCCCGGCCCGGCAGGCTGAAGGGCATCAGCCCCCGAAAGGACCCCGTCATGACCGAGCGGCGAATGCGACGACGCACCGCCGCACCGGCGTGCCTGGAGAGCACTCGAAGCTGAACGTTCCAGGGACCCGGCGGGTGGGGGCGCTGGCGTGCCCGGCGGTTTCATAAGCCGCTCCAGGCGGGTTCGATTCCCGCACCCGCCACCAGGCCTTCGTGGCGCAGTGGATAGCGTGCCTGCTTGCGGAGCAGGAGGTCGCTGGTTCGATTCCAGCCGGAGGCGCGGGAAGGGAAGACGAACATGCGGATCGCGGTGGCAGCCGACAGTGTGGACGGCGTCGCGAGGCGGGTGGTCGAGAGGCTGCGCGACGGCGGGCACGAAGTGATCACTCATGGGGCGCTCAGCGCCGACGAGCGCGACGACTGGGCGTGGGCTTCCGAGGCGGCCGCGCGCGACGTGAGCGAGGGGCGGGCCGATCAGGCGGTGGTGTGCTGCTGGACCGGCACGGGAGCGTCGATCGCGGCGAACAAGGTGCCCGGAGTGCGAGCCGCCCTCTGTGTCGACGCCTATTCGGCCGACGGCGCGCGTAAATGGAACGACGCCAACGTGCTGGCGCTCAGCCTGCGGCTCACGTCCGAGGTCGTGCTCGACGAGATCCTCGACGCGTGGCTGGCGGGCCGCCCGAGCAATGACGACACCGATCGGGCGAACGTCTCCCACCTCGACGAGATCTGACCGGTCCCGGCGTTTTCGGGTGGCGCCGGTCTATGCTCGTCCGGTGGCTGACTTTCGGTGTACACACTGCGGCGAGAACGGCCTTGAAGCAGGGTTCATCATGGACTCGGGTGAGCATGCCAAAGGTTTCTCCCGATGGGTCGAGGGCCGGTTGGAGCGGGGCATCTTCGGCGGTGCCAAGCTGATGGGACGGCCGAAGTGGGAGATAACCGCCTACAGGTGCCCGAGCTGCTTCCATCTCGAGCTGTTCGCGGACAAGCCGTCCTGAGTGACGGCCGACCACGGCCGGCCGTGCTTCATGCCCGCCGCGGCAGGCGTCCGGAAGGCGACCCGGATCCAGCTCGGCGGGGCAACGGAAATCGTCGGTGACGCCCTCTAGGGTTCTCGGCATGACCGATGTGCTGTTGCGGGGCGGTCGTCCCTGGGGGCGGGCGGCGCCTGCCGACATCCTGGTTCGTGGCGGGCGGATCGACCACGTCGGTTCCGGCGTCGGCGCTCCCGACGCGCTCGTCATCGACATCACCGGCCAGTTGGTCCTGCCCGGCCTGGTCGAGGCCCACTGTCACCTCGACAAGACCCTCTACGGCGGGCCATGGGTGCCGCACTCCGCCGACGACACGCTGGCCGGCCGCATCGGCAACGATCTGAGCCGCCGGGCCGAGCTGGGCGTGCCCAGCGTCGAGCGCGTCACCGCGCTCCTGCGGCGGATGAGCGCGCATGGCACCACGCAGGTCCGCACGCACACCGACATCGATCCGCTGGTGGGTCTGCGCGGGGTGGAGGCCGTCCGCGAGGCGGCGGCGAGCGTCCCGATCGACGTTTGCCAGGTCGCGTTCCCCCAGCATGGTCTGCTCACCAAGCCTGGCACCGCGGAGTTGCTGGAGGAGGCGCTGAAAGGCGGCGTCGAGGCTGTCGGCGGCCTCGATCCCGCGGGGATCGACCGTGACCCCGTCCGCCATCTCGACCTGATCTTCGGCCTGGCCGAGAGATACGGCGCCCACCTCGACATCCACCTGCACGACGGCGGCTCCCTCGGCGGCTGGGAGCTGGAGCTCATCACCGAGCGCACCAAGGCGCTCGGTCTGGGAGGCAAGGTGACGGTCAGCCACGCTTACGCGCTCGGCCAGCTCGACGACGCCTATCTCGACCGGTTGGCGCACGGCTTCGCCGAGGCCGGGGTGGCTCTGGCGACCGCCGCCGTCTACAGCTTCCCCGTGCCCCCGCTCAAGAGGTTGCGCGCGGCGGGGGTCACGGTCGCCTGCGGCCACGACGGCATCCGCGACCTGTGGGGGCCCTACGGCAGCGGCGACATGCTGGAGCGGGCCATGCATCTCGCCTACCGCAGCACGTTCCGCGCCGACGACGACATCGAGCTGGCTCTGGAGGCCGCCACCTATGGTGGCGCGCGCGTCCTCGGGCTGGCGGGCTACGGGCTCGCCCCGGGCGATCGGGCCGATCTCGTGGTCGTGCCGGCGAGCGGGCCGGCGGAGGCGGTGGTCGTTCACCCAGCGCGCACTCTGGTCATGAAGGACGGCGCTGTCCTGCACAATTGACCGGCGGGACCATCGAAAGGCAGGCAAGTGCTCTCTATTCACCAGCGGATCGCGGAAGAGCTCGGCGTACGCGAGGGGCAGGTGCGCTCGGCGGTCGAGCTGCTCGACGGCGGAGCCACGGTTCCGTTCATCGCCCGCTATCGCAAGGAGGCGACCGACGCCCTCGACGACGCGCAGCTGCGCACACTCGAGGAACGGCTGCGCTACCTACGCGAGCTGGACGAACGCAGGGCGGCGATCCTTGAGTCGATCGAGTCCCAGGGCAAGCTCGACGACGAGTTGCGCGCGCAGATCATGGCGGCCGAGACCAAGGCCCGCCTCGAGGACATCTACCTCCCGTACAAACCCAAGCGGCGCACCAAGGCGCAGATCGCCCGCGAGCTGGGGCTGGAGCCGCTGGCCGACCAGTTGCTCGCCGATCCTTCGCTCGACCCGGCGACGGTGGCCGAGGGGTTCGTCACCGAGGGCGTGGCCGACGCCGGGGCGGCGCTGGAGGGCGCGCGGGCGATCCTGATCGAGCGGTTCGCCGAAGACGCCGACCTCATCGGCGGGCTTCGCGAGCAGCTGTGGAGCCGTGGGCGGCTGGTCTCCAAGGTGCGTGAGGGCAAGGAGGAGGCGGGGGCGAAGTTCTCCGACTACTTCGAGTTCGGCGAGCCGTTCACCAAGCTGCCGTCGCACCGCATTTTGGCGATGTTCCGAGGCGAGAAGGAAGAGGTTCTCAGCGTCACGCTGGAGCCCGACGACAGCCCCGAGTACGAGATGCGCATCGCGTCCCGCTTCGGCGTCTCCGACCAGGGCCGCCCCGCCGACCGCTGGCTCAACGAGACCGTCCGCTGGGCCTGGCGCACCCGCATCCTGGTGCATCTCGGCATCGATGTGCGGATGCGCCTGTGGCAGGCCGCCGAGGACGAGGCGGTGCGGGTGTTCGCGACCAACCTGCGCGACCTGCTCCTCGCCGCTCCCGCCGGCACGCGCGCCACCATGGGGCTCGACCCGGGCCTGCGCACCGGAGTGAAGGTGGCCGTGGTCGACGCGACCGGCAAGGTCGTCGACACGGCCATCATCTACCCCCACGAGCCCAAGCGGCAGTGGGACCAGTCGCTGGCCGTGCTCGGCGCGCTGGCGCAGAGGCACGGTGTGGAGCTGATCGCGATCGGCAACGGCACGGCCTCCCGGGAGACCGACAAGCTCGCGGGCGAGCTGGTCAAGGACATGCCGTCGATCACCAAGGTCGTGGTGTCCGAGGCGGGCGCCTCGGTCTACTCCGCCTCGGCCTACGCCTCGCAGGAGCTGCCCGAGCTCGACGTCTCGCTGCGTGGCGCGGTCTCCATCGCGCGCCGCCTGCAGGACCCGCTGGCCGAGCTGGTCAAGATCGACCCCAAGTCGATCGGCGTCGGCCAATACCAGCACGACCTGGCCGAGACCAAGCTGTCGCGCTCGCTCGACGCGGTGGTCGAAGACTGCGTCAACGCCGTTGGCGTCGACGTCAACACGGCCAGCGCCCCGCTGCTCACTCGCGTGTCGGGCATCGGCTCCACACTGGCGGAGAGCATCGTCCGGCACCGCGACGGCAACGGCCCGTTCCGGTCTCGTACGGCGTTGAAGGGGGTGCCGCGGCTCGGGCCCAAGGCTTTCGAGCAGTGTGCGGGGTTCCTGCGCATCCCTGACGGCGACGACCCGCTCGACGCGTCCAGCGTGCACCCCGAGGCCTACCCGGTGGTCCGTCGCATTCTGGGCTCGGTCAAGGCCGACCTCAAGTCGCTGATCGGCAACACGGCGACGCTGCGCTCGATCAAGCCGCAGGAGTTCACCGACGACACGTTCGGCCTCCCCACGGTCACCGACATCCTGCGCGAGCTGGAGAAGCCCGGTCGTGACCCGCGCCCCGCCTTCAAGACGGCCACCTTCAAGGAGGGCGTGGAGAAGATCTCGGACCTGGAGCCCGGAATGATTTTGGAGGGCGCGGTCACCAACGTGGCGGCGTTCGGCGCGTTCGTGGACATCGGTGTGCACCAGGACGGCCTGGTCCACGTTTCGGCCATGTCCCGAAATTTCGTCCAGGATCCGCGAGAAGTGGCGAAGCCGGGCGACATCGTCCGGGTCAAGGTTCTCGGCGTCGACATCCCGCGCAAGCGCATCTCTCTCACCCTGCGCCTGGATGACGAGATCACCCAGTCCTCCGACGGGCGCCCTCCACGAGGCGGCCAGCGTGCCCGGCCGGAGAACGACCGCTCTGAGAGCGGCCGGGACCAGGCGAGCCAGCGTGGCGAGCGTGCTCGGGGTGACGGCCAGCGTGGCGGGGGCGCGGCCGGCCAGCGTGGCGGGGGCGGCCAGCGTGGCGCGGCCGGCCAGCGTGCGGGCGGTGACGAGAGCCGGAGCGGGCGCGGCGACCGCGCTCAGCGCGCACAGGGTGACGGCGGCCGGCGCGGCCGAGGCGACGGCACTCAAAGTGGGCGGGGTGAGGGCGGCCAGCGCCGCCAGGACCGTCCGGCTCCCGGTGGTGCCATGGCCGAAGCCCTCCGCAAGGCCGGTCTCACCGGCGACGGCAAGTAATCCGCGACCTGCTCGGCCCCGCTCCGGGATTCGGAGCCGGGCCGGGCAGTCTCCCCTTTCCGAGGAGGCCCCGCCCAAGCGGGGAGCAGGCACCACCCTCTGTGCTCAGGAATCCCGTCCGCAGAAATCCGTGCGGTGACGGGGCTGCGCTTCCAGCGGAACACCAACCCGGGGGAAGCGTCCTGGAGAGCGATACGGTCGAAGGGTGAGCACAACAGCGTTTACCACGGCGATCACCCAGGCCCGCGACCTGCTCCGGTGGCGCTCGCCGTTGCGCACCGAGCTGTGGGCGGCCCGGCTCGCGGCCGGGCTGGAGCCGGATGAGGCGGCGCTGTTCATGCGGGCGCTGGTCAACGACGGCGCTCCCGAGGCGCGGCTCGCCCTGGCCGCACTGGCCGTCGTCGACACGGCATCGCTCGCGGCCCCGGACGACGTCGACGCGGGTGATGTCTTCGCCGACCCGGACGTTCTGCCCGACAAGCTCCGCGCCCTCGGCCAGCCCGACATGCTGTCCGAGGCGGCCGAAGACCGCAGCGGGCCAGATCCCGCCGAGACACCCGGCGAGCCCGGTGAGCTCGCTGATCCCGACCAGGCGAGCGCGTACCTGGTGGTGGGGCGGGCGGCGATGCGCACACTGCCCGCGTGGGTGGCACGCATGGGGCGGGTGACCTGCGATGGCGCCTGGTACGGCAGAGCCGACCGGTATGGGCAGCAGACCCTCGCCGCGCTGCGGTTCCGCTACGACAACGGCAAGGAGCCCCACCTGCTGGTGGTGGGCATCGACCAGGTCAACGGCGGCCTGGCGGTCGACGCGCTGGTCGAGGAGGTGAAGTTCCTCGACGATCTGGATCTTCAGCCGGCGGACCCGGCGGTGGTGGCGGGGCGGGTCCTGGACGCGTTCGAGCTGACGGGGCGGGTCATGGGCGCGATGGTCGCCGACACCCTCCCGGCCGTCCGTCCCCTGGCGCTGGCGCGTGCGCGCGCCGTCCCCCATCCCGTACGACAGGCGGCCGACGACACCGTCACCGCCTTCCAGGACCTGCCGGACCTGCCGGGAGCACGAGAGGCGTTCGAGAAGCTGGTGGAGTTCGTAGGCGATCGTCCTCGGTGGTGGAGTCCGAGCAGAGTGTCCACGTTCCTCACCTCGTGGCTGCCCCGCGAGGCCGTCCTCTCGGACGAGGCGATCGCGGCCATGCCTGCCGTGGCGCGCGCCTGGACCCGGTTCCACGGTGATAATCCGGAGGTGCTCGCCCAGGTCGACGCCGACGCCGCTCGCCTGCCCGTGCTGATGGCCGATGAGTCTCTGGCCGGTCTGGCCAAACGCATCGCCGGGACCCAGCACCCCTCCGCACCCGACCGGTAGTGGGGTGGCGGGACGGTGCGCTGGGTGGGTGCGGCTATGCTGCGCAGTGACGTGTACGCCGCCCTCACGACGGGCGTGACGAGGGAGATCTGCGCAAATGTACAAGGAGTTCGCCGCCGAAGCCGTGGTGTGGCTGGTGCCGATCGTGGTTCTCATCGGGCTCGCCCTGCTGGTCACGGCCTAACACGTCCAGGGGCCGAGCACGGCTCGTCCCCTGGCGTCCGTTCAGCGGTAGTACTCGTAGTGCACGGTCGTGTTGACCTTACGGTCCCAGCGGATCTCACCGTCGAGCCAGCGGGTCCACATCTTCGCCAGCGTGTTGGAGCGGACCGTGCAGCCCGCCCAGCGGTGGCGCTTCGCGCGGATGGTGCCGACGTGGTCGTAGCATGATCCGACGTTGCGTTTGTTGACCTTCAGACGTGCGTTGAGGCTCACCGAATAGAGATTCTTGCGGGAGACGTTCGTGATGCGGACCTTGATGCGACACGTGTCCTTGCACCGGCCCCAATAAATCTTGTAGCGGACCAGGTGCGGAGCGGCCGACGTGGTTGTCGTGACGCTCGTGTCGACGGCCGCCCGGTAAGTGGCCGCCTGATGGGTGATTGTGGCCGTCTGGTGAGTGGATGTCGCGTGGGCAGCGAGCGGGGCCGCGACCACACAGGCGGTCGCGACCGAGGTTGATAAGAGCATGCCAGCGAGACGGTTGCCCATGTTGCCCCCAGAGCAACGAGCGGTCGCTTCCCCCGTTGAAAGCGATCCCCGGATTTCTGATCTATCACCAGAAAGGCGAATAGGTCAATAAATCAACAGGACATATCAGTATATGGCGATGACGCCCAGGCAAGCAGCGGACTTCCCCGCTTGAGCCGTTTCAACGCCTGTTTCGCCAGTTGCCTGATGCGCTGCCTGGTAATTCCGAGACGTTCGGCGATTTCGGGATAGGTTCTCGTTTCCAGGCCCGCCAAGCCGTACCGGTGCCTGATGACGAAAGCCTCGCGCGGCGGCAGTGACGTGAGCACCTCGCGCACTTGGTCGCCCCGGGTTGCCCTCCTGGATGAGGTCGAGCAGCGGCAGCCCGCGATGGGCGCAGCGTCTGGCGGCGGCCAGCACCAGTCGGAGGTCGGACCTGATCAGCAGGTCCAAGGCGCGGCGGACGTGCACGAGCTCGGGCTTGATCTCGCCGCGATCGATCAGGCGGCCCGCGTACAGGCCCGCCTCGATCCGCTTGGCGAGGTCCACTTCGTCCGTGGCGGAGAGCAAGGAGGTTTTGCCGATCTGCTCCAGGTACATGCCGAGCGGATCCGGCTCCTCGGCCGACATGCCACGGCGACTACCCGGTGAACGGCGGCGAATTCCCGGCGTCGTTGAGCTCGGCGATGGCGAGCTCTGCCGTGGTGCGGATGTCGAAGAACTTGTCCAGAGCGGTGATCGCGAACAGATGCTTGCACCTGCCGTTGAGCCCGGACAGCAGCAGCCGGCCGCCGGACGCGGTCACCGCCTTGTGCAGGTAGACGAGCACCGACAGGCCGGACGAGTCGCACACGCTGACAGCCTGCATGTCGATGACGAGCAGCGGAGGCTGGGTCAGGTCCAGTGCTTTGGTGACGCGATCACGCACCTCGGCCGCGGATCCGAAGTCGAAGTCCCCCGTGAGCCTCGCGATGACGCAGGGCCCCTGGAGCCCCAGACTGATCGACAAGGCCTGCTCCGCAGTCACCCAGCTCCACCTGCCCGCGTTGCCGTTTCGATCCCCCCACTTCACGCAAAGTGGTTTCTGGGGTTGAACACCAGCATCTGCTCTATGTGATCTTCGGTCACACCCGCGTCGCGTAGCGCGGCCAAGACGTCGTCGTGGATGTGATCGTAGCGCCAGTTGGGCGCCAGCGTGCCGAGGGCCTCGTCCCAGGTGCCGCCGAAGTAGTCCATGAAGCAGGCGGCGTCGTGGCTGAGCACCATCCGATCGGCGTATCCACGCTGACAGAGGGCGGCGATGGTGGCCACCCGCTGCGCGGTCGGATTGTAGACATCCAGCCCGAAACGATCCATACCGAGCGTGGCACCGGTGTCGGCCAGCCTCATCAGGTAGTCGAGATCGTTGCTGTCCCCCGCGTGCCCGACGACGACCTTGGCCAGATCGACGCCCTCCTTCGCGAAGAAGTCGAGGGCGATCAGCCCACTCTGCGTGAACGAGTTCGTGTGGACGGTGATCGGTGCGCCCGTGCGCAGGTGTGCCTGGGCGACCGACCGGCAGATGCGTTCGACGCCGGGCGTCAGGCCCTTCTGCTCGACCACGCACTTGAGGAACGCCGCCTTGACCCCGGTGTCGGCGATGCCGACGGTCAGGTCACGGACGAAGTCGTCGATCATCGGATCGGGGATGTCCATCAACAGGCCCGGACCACGATGCTCGTACTGATGGGGCAGCTCTTCGAAGCTGTAGATGCCGGTGGCGACCACGATGTTCAGGTCAGGCACGTCGGCGGCGATGCGCTGGAGGCGCGGAATGTATCTGCCGAGCCCCCAGACCGTCGGGTCCACGATCGTCCGGACCCCCTTGGCCGCCACCGCGTTGAGCTTCCCGATGGCGTCGGAGACCCTGAACTCCTCGTCCCACCAGGCACCTTTGCCGTAGTTGTCCAGGTGTTCGGTGGCGACGACGAACACATGCTCATGCATCAGGGTCTGACCGAGTTCATCGATGTCGACGGGACCGCGGACGGTGTTGACGGTGGGCATGCGCGCCTCCATACCAACTGGTCTGTTCGCGCTAACCTAGGCCGCGTCCAGACCCCCGTCAACCACCCGGATCAGGAGCCGGGCCAGCTCCACGCGCCTTCGTCCGCTTGGGGTACGGCCAGCCGCGAGTCCGGCCGGTCACCCCCGCAGGCGCCGCGTCGCGTACACGGCGAGACCGATGACGAAGACGGCGAGGCCGGCCAGCACGGACGTCACCGGCAGGGTGGCGGCGAGGACCAGGCAGAGGGTGAGACCGAGCGCCGGGACCGCTCTGGGCGGCGCGCCCTCGTCGCGGGAGAGCGTGAGCGCGGCGGCGTTGGCGATGGCGTAGTAGACGAGCACCCCGAACGACGAGAACCCGATCGCGCCCCGCAGGTCGGCCACCAGCAGCAGCACGATCACCGCCCCGCCCACGGTCAGCTCGGCCCGGCGCGGCACCTGCGCGGCGGGCGATACCGCGGCGAGCATCGTGGGCAGGTCGCGCTCCCGCGCCATGGCGAGGACCGTGCGGGAGACACCGAGGAGCAGGGACAGCAGGGCTCCGAGCGCTGCCACGGCCGCGCCCACGCCGACGACCGGCCCGAGCCACCCGAAGCCGGACTCCGCGACCACGTCGGCGAGCGGAGCCCGCGACGCGGCGAGCCCCGTGGAGCCCAGCGTGTGCAGGGCAGCGGCGGCCACCGCCGCATACACCACGAGCGTGACCCCCAGCGCGATGCCGATCGCGCGCGGGATGGTCCTGGCCGGATCGCGGACCTCCTCCCCGAGCGTCGCGATCCTGGCGTATCCGGCGAACGCGAAGAACAGCAGCCCCGCCCCCTGCAGGACCCCCCAGGGATCGACGTGCCCCAGCCGATCCGTGCCAAGAGCGGGTCCGGACTCCGGGGTGGCCGGCAGACCCACCGCCACGACCAGCACCAGCACGGCCAGCACGAGAGCCACCGTGATCCTGGCCATCATGGCCGAGCGGTGCACTCCGTAGAGGTTGAGCACGGTCAGCGCCACCACGGCGGCGATGGCGAGCGGCCTGGCCAGCCCGGGAGCCACGTAGGCGCCGAAGGTCAGCGCCATCGCGGCGCAGGAGGCCGTCTTGCCCACCGTGAAGCCCCAGCCGGCCAGGTAGCCCCAGATCGGGCCGAGGCGCCGCCTGCCGTACACGTAGGTGCCACCGGACTCGGGGTAGAGCGCGGCGAGGCGGGCGGAGGAGGTCGCGTTGCAGTAGGCGACGACGGCGGCCAGGGCGAGGGCGGCGAACAGCCAGGACCCGGCGACCGACGCGGCGGGCGCGAACGCGGCGAACACCCCGGCGCCGATCATCGCGCTCAGCCCCACCACGACCGCGTCGGTCGTGCCCAGCCTCCTCGCCAGACCTTCCCCCACCACCGCGCCCCTTCCGCCGACAGCCACTATGCACGATGCCACCGACATTCACGGCGACCCGGCAGATGCGGCCGGCTTCCAGGCGGGGGAAGCCTAGGCTCAGGAAGAAGGGGTCTCCGGGGAGGGGACGACCAGGACGGGGCGGCCGGCGTGGTGGAGGACCCTGTCCGAGGTACTGCCGAGGAGCAGCGAGCGAACCCCGCCCAGCCCGCGGGTGCCGGTCACGATCAGCGCCGCGTCGAGCTGCGCTGCCACGTCCACGATGGTGGACCACACGGCGACGGAGTCGGTCTCGACCCGGGGAGCGGCGTCCAGTCCGGCCTGCCTGGCCAGGGTGGCCCCCTCCTCGGCCAGCTCGGTCATGGCCTTCCCGATCGCCTCGTCCTCGATCGCGGAGTTGTCGATGGTCATCAGCAGGCCCGCCGACGAGCGGGCCGCGGTCAGTGCCAGACGTTCCCACACGGTGAGTACGACTGCCGGCTGTCCCTTCAGGATGGTGGCCGCGAAGGCGATCGCGGCCTTGGCGTCGTCCGACCCGTCATATGCAATCAAAACGGTCATAACCTGCTACTCCCTAGTTAGCTTTTCCCTTTTTCTACCTACGCGCGTCTGTTTCAGTCCTGGCGCGGGGGTATCCGACGGTCATGACCGTAACCCCGTTCAAGGATCTGCCACTGGCCGGCCGCGAGCACGACTGGGACGCCGCCGAGGCCGACGAACGGGTGCGCAGGTGGGCCGGCGCCGAGGAACAGCCCAACACCAGGTACCGCGACGCACACCTCTGGTACGACGCCGGCGACGCCGAGCACTTCGGGGCCTACAAGCTGCCGATCGCCGACGTCCTCGACGGCGAGCTGAAGGTGGTTCCGCGCGCCGTCTTCTCGGCAGCCGCGATCATGGACGGCGCGAGGGGCGGCATCGACATCCCGGAGGGCGACGTCGCGGGGGTCAAGGACCACCTGGCGCGCTACTACGCCAAGCTGGGCGAGGCCGCGCCCTGGGAGCGCTGAAACGAGGGCTTGAGCAGCGACAGACCGGCCAGCGCCAGCACGCCCAGCTCGGTGATCACCACGACCCGCTGGGTCAGCCCGGCGGGGATGTCGTCGTTGGTCAGCGGGATGCCGAACATGCGCACCACGTACGGGACGACGACGAGCAACAGCGCACCGAGCGCGATCGCGCTCAGGACACGTACGGCCCTGGCGTACCGGGCCCGGTCCCGGGCCAGCAGCATGCCCGCCGCGGGCATCACCAGGAAGGCGGCGAAGGCGGCGTACCGGTGGATGCCTCCCGACATCGACAACGGCACTCCCGGACGGTCCGTGGGAAACGCGCCGATCAGGAACATGCTCACCGCCCACGCCACCAGCAGCATCACGATCCAGCGGCCGGCGCCCGCCCTGCGCAGCGCCTCCGCGGTCAGCACCCCGCCGGCCGCGAACAGCGTCAGCGCGGTGGGCAGCAGCCAGCCGTCGGGGTGGAAGGCGTACTCGCTGATCACGGTGTGCATGGGGTCGAGCCCGGCCCGGGCGTGCAGGGTGAGCATGGCGCCGGTGCCGGCGCCGGTGGCCGTGAGTCCGCTGACGAGTAGTGCCTTCATGCTTCAAAGCTGGTGGAACACGGCCTCGCGGAGTATCGGAGATCGGCCCGAACGAGCCCTGAACGACCCCTTAATACCTTGGTCGTAAGATCCCTGACTCGACCGGGCTGACCTGCTCGAACACGACCCCGGGTAGGGCCTGCCCCCTCAGGGTGGAGGCGGCGGGAGAACGTCGCGGCGGCACCGGTCGGGCTCACGCCGGAGGTGGTGACCGAGCTGGATCGGGTGGTGCCGGTCGGTGCGCTACCCGGGCATGGCGGGCGTCGAGGTGCAGGCCGGGAGGTCGAAGTAGGTGCGGATCGTGGTGCCGCCCGCGCGGGTGTGCACCCGGACCAGGTCGCTGAGCAGGTTGACGATCAGCAGCCCGCGTGAGCCCGCGATGTTCGCGTCGACGGGCTCGCGTCCGGCCAGCGGGTCGGTGATGTGACCGGTGTCGCTGATCTCGCAGACCAGCCGGCCGGCCTCGGCCCAGATCTTGATCAGGCCGCTGCCGCCGCCGTGGTCGAGACTGTTGGCGCCGAGCTCCGCGATCACCAGGCGGATGTCGTCGAGGCGGTCGCCGCCGAAGCCCAGCTCGACGGCCCGCTCGACGGCCAGCCCGCGCGCCCTGGCCAGGTTGGTGCGGTCGAAGCGGAGCGAGACGAACTCGCCGGGCTCGCCGAGGGGCTGGTTGTGGCGGTCGACGACCTGGCCGGGCGCGTAGCCGGCGCTGCGCCGCTCGCCCCCGCCCCCGCCCCCGTCGCGGAGCACCGGGTGGGTCAGCTCCGCGTCGTGCAGGATCGCCGGGTCGAGCCGCTCGGCGTCGTAGGGGCACAGAATGGTGGCGGCGCGGCCGGAGAACGCGTAGTTGATCAGCGCCTCGTGCTGCACGCAGGCGGGATATTCGGTCGTCGTGCGGCCGGGCCAGATGGGCTCGCCGACGATCCGGACGTGGTCACCGGGATGCCGGTCGGCGAAGTCACGCAGCACGGCGGGGATGATGCGGCTGGGATTGCGGCCGGCCCGCGTCATGTCGAGCAGCTCGACGCGGGCGGCGTCGTCGCCGAGCTCCGCCTCGATCAGCCTGAGGTTGGCCGCGGGCACCGCCACCGCCGCCGGGTCACCGGACTCCAGTCCTTCGCGGACGAAGGCGGTGACGACACTCACGTACTGCCGCTCACCCTGGTAGAAGAGGGCGGTGTGCGTGAAACGATCTTCCGACATCGGTTTCCACCGTACCGTCTCATGAGGACTTCACGGCCATTCGTTGGGTATCTGTCTGCTGTGACCAGACTCCAGATCGTTCGCCGTCCCCAGCCGGTTCGACGTCCGCTCCCCCTCGATCTGCGTACCCCCTCCGGACGGCGCCTGCCGTTCTGATCCTCGCGAACTATGCTCAGGACATGTCGGAATTGGAGATGCGCGTCTCCGACGAGGATCGGGAACGCGCCGCGCAGCAGTTGCAACGCGCATTCACCGAGGGTCGCCTCAATCAGTTGGAGCTCGAGGACCGGCTCGAGGTGGCGCTCACCGCCAAGACCTATGGCGATCTGGCCGGGCTCATCGCCGACCTCCCCTCCGAGCTGCCCGTCGTCGACGACGTGGTCCTGCTGGAGTCGAAGAGCGGCCACATCAAGCGGTCCGGCGACTGGGCGGTGCCGCGGCACCTGCGGGTGGTGTCCAAGTACGCCAGCGTCGAGCTCGACCTCTCGCAGGCCACCATCCCGCATCCGGTCGTCGACCTGGACCTGGACCTCAAGTACGGCTCCGCCACGATCGTGCTGCCCGAGGGTGGCGCCGCGAACGTGGACCGGTTCCAGAACACGTGGGGCAGCACGAGCACCACGGACGTCCCGAGCAGGCCCCGCCCCGGAGCCCTCTACGTCGTGGTGACCGGGGAGAGCAAGTACGGCCAGCTGGTGGTCCGCTATCCGCGCAGGCGCTGGTTCACCCATTGATGGAAGAGCGAGATGTGATGCTCGCTCGGCACCAGCACGCCGCCCCGGCGGTAGGCACGTGACGACATGCCGGGCTGCGTGCGCTCACAGGCGTCGAAGTCCTGCAGGTTGACCCGGTGGAACAACTCCACCGACCGTGACAGGTCGGCGCCGGCGGCCACCACGTCGGGGTGGTAGAGCCAGTCGCACTCCACCACCGTGCGGTCGGCCGCCAGCGGGAACATCCGGTGCAGGATCACGTGGTCGGGCACCAGGTTGACGAACACCTGCGGCTTGACGGTGATCGCGTAGTAGCGCCGGTCCTGCTCGGCCGACACGTCGGGCAGTTTGCCGAAGCCGGGGCCGCCGTCCACGGTGAACCCCTCGGCCTTCGGGGCGAACTCCGCGCCGTGGCCGACGTAGTACTGCGCCGCGAAGCCCCCGGCGAACTCCGGCAGCACGGCCGTGAGCTCCGGGTGGATGGTGGCGCAGTGGTAGCACTCCATGAAGTTCTCGACGATGAGCTTCCAGTTGGCCTTGACGTCGTAGACGACGCGGCGGCCGAGGGCGAGCCGGTCGACGTGGTAGTGCTCGATCGCTGCCGGGTCTCCCAGCCGTTCGGTGGCCGCGTGGATCACCGTCTCCTCGAACGAGGGCGGCTCGTCGGCCAGGCAGACCCAGGCGTATCCCAGCCACTCGCGCAGCCGCACCGGGATCAGCCCGTACTCGGTCCGGTCGATGTCGGGCATCTTCACCAGGTTGGGCGCGGCGGCCAGGCGCCCGTCGAGGTCGTAGGACCAGGCGTGATAGGCGCACCTGATCGTCCGCTTCACCTCGCCGGACTCCTCCAGGCACAGGCGGGCGCCGCGGTGCCTGCAGACGTTGAGGAAGGCCCGCAGCGCGCCGTCGCGCCCCCGGACCACGATCACGTTCTCCCTGCCGACCTGGACGGTCCTGAACGCGCCCGGCGCGCGGAGGTCGCCGGACCTGACCGCGCAGAACCACAGGGACTCGAAGATCTTCGCCTGCTCCTCCTCGAACACCGCGGCATCGGTGTAGGAGGGTCCGGAAAGCGTGGGGATCAAGCTCGACGTGCTGGCCAATCGACACCTCTTGTTGCGTAATACGCACCGAGTTGCCCTACATGCGCCATGGTCAGGTCGGGCTCACGAGGCTGTCAAGAGGCCGCCGCGGATCGGCCGGATGCCCCGGCCTCACACGGTTGATCACAGTTGATACGAGAGTTGTTAGTTTCGTGCAAGCGGCCAGCAAGAGGAGATCCATAATGTCCCCTTCATTCCATCCCAACGAAGGGCATGACCATGACTCCCCCTCGTCGTCGGATCGCGCTGACGATCGCGACGTTCGCTCTCGCCGGCCTCACCACCGGGTGTGGCGCCATCGGCACCGCGGTCGACTGCAACGCGGTCGCCCAGGAGATCACCGTGATCTCCAACGAGTTCAGCACCTCTCTGGGCAGCGCCGCCACGGACCCCGACGCGATGAAGAAGGCCGCCACCGTCGCCTCCGACAAGGCCAACGCCCTGGCGGGCAAGTACGACGGTGAGCTCGGCGCCGCGCTCAAGGAGTTCGCCGGCGCGTTCGACGGCTTCAAGAGCAACGACGTCAACGAGCTGACGGCCGCGACGTCCAAGCTCGGCAGCTTCCAGACCAAGATCACGAGCGCCTGCTCCTGATCGGATAGCCGGCCGTCGCGTCGTATGTGGCCTATGTGGGGGGCACATCGACGCGGCGGTCATGACACGCTCCACGGCAAATCGGTCTACTCTTGCTGCCCGTGACGGGCGACATGCCGGCGGCCGAGACGGGGGCCACCACCGCTGCCGGCACGCGCCAGAAGGTCGTGGTGCGCGACCGTCGGCTGCGGGCCGCGCTGATCGCGGTGCGCGGCCATCGGGTGTGGGTCGCGCTGATCGCGCTGACCGCCGCCGCGGCGTACGCGGTGCTCGGCCTGGTGAAGCTCGCCACCTTCCGCGCCTCCACCTTCGACCTGGTCATCGTCGACCAGGCGGTGCGCAACTACGCCCGGTTCCGCCCGCCGTACGTCCCGGTGATGGGGGCCTGGCACGACCGGGGCCTCGACTACGTCCAGCTGGCCGACCACTTCTCGCCGATCTACGCGCTGCTCGCGCCGTTCTACTGGATCCACGACGGCCCGGCGGCGCTGGTGGTGGCCCAGGCGCTGCTGTTCGCCGCGGCCATCCCGTTCATCTGGCTGTTCACCCGGCGCGTGCTGGGCACGGTCCCGGCCTACCTGGTCGCGGTGGCGTACGCGCTGTCGTGGCCGGTCGCGCAGGCGGTCGCGTTCGACGCGCACGAGGTGATGTTCGTGCCCGTGCTCACCGCGATCATGATCGAGCGCTACCACGCGGGCCGCCCGCTGCCCGCCTTCGTGGCGATGTTCGCGCTCCTCCTGGTCAAGGAGGACATGGGGCTGATGGTGATCGGCTTCGGGCTCTACCTGCTGCTCACCGGCGACCGGCTCCGTGGGCTGGGCTGCGCGGTGGTGGGCGTCGGCGGGGTGCTGATCACGCGGGGCGCGCTCATCCCGATGCTGGGCGGCGACACCGGCGACTTCTGGGCCTACGGCCACCTGGGCCCCGACCTGCCCGGCGCCGCCCTGGGGCTGCTGGCCGACCCGCTGGGCTCGCTGCTGCTGCCGTTCAGCGACGAGGCCAAGGTCGACACGTTGTTCCTGCTGGTGTGGCCCACGTTGCTGCTCTGCCTGCTGTCGCCGCTGTCGGTGGTCGCGCTGCCGCACGTGCTCGAACGCATGCTGTCGGACCGCGCCCTGTGGTGGCAGGCCGACTTCCAGTACAGCGCGTTCACCGTGGTGATCCTGCTCCTGGCCGGGGTGGACGGCCTGGCCCGGCTGCTGCGCCGGATCAGACGGCCGGACGACCGCTCGCTGAAACTGGTCTGGTCGGCGGCCGTCTGCGTGGTGGCGCTGACGCTCGTGCCGAGGTTCGCCCTGGACCAGCTCTACCACCCGGACTTCTACCAGGGCGACGAGGTCAAGACCGCCGCCGCCCGAGAGGCCGTGGCCCAGGTGCCGTCCGGCGTGACCGTGGAGGCGGTCAACTCGGCCGGGCCCGCGCTGACCTCGCGGACCACGGTCCTGCTGTGGACCGGCGAGTCTCACGGCGCTCCCTGGGTGGTGGCCGACACGGCGCGCTGGGAGTTCCCGTTCGGCTCGGCCGAGGACCAGGCGGCCCAGGTCGACCAGTTGGTGAGCCAGGGCTACGCGAAGGTCTTCGAACGCGACGGCTACGTGGTGCTGCGCCGGTGACCGGCCGCCGGACCGGCCCGGCCTACCCGCTCCCGCGAGACCGCTTGGCCGCCTGGGCGTAGGCCCGGTCGAATCCGGCCAGCACCGTGGACCACGAGCCGGCGGCCGGCGCGTCGGCCCGGTTGTGGGCGGTGATGCGCTCACGCAGCTCGTGATCGACGCACAGCCGGACCAGCGAGTCGGCCAGCTCGCCGAGGTCACGGCCGAGCAGCCCATCGGTGCCCTGCTGGACGAAGTCGGCCACCCCGCTCTGCGCCCGCGCCACCACCGGCAGCCCGGCGGCGCGGGCCTCCAGCGCGGCGATGCCGAACGACTCGCGTGGCGCGGGCGCCACGAACACGTCGGCCGACTCCAGGACCTTGGCGATCTGCTCGCGGGTGTGGCGGCCGGGCAACGACACCCAGCCGGACATGCGGTGCCTGGCCAGGTAGCGCTCCATCGACCCGCGGGCGGGCCCGTCGCCCACCACGGTGGCGCGCAGCCGGATGGACGTGGGAACCCGGGAACGCACCATGCCGAGCAGCCGCAGCAGGCGCAGCGGCTGCTTGCGTGGCGCGAGCCGGCCGACGGCCACGATGTGCACCTCCGCCCGCCGCGGCTCCTCCTCCCGGCCCGGCGCGCCGGTGGCCGGTGCGGGCCGCCAGCCCGACAGGTCGAGGCCGTTGGACACCACGTGCACCGGCACCCGCGGGCCGGCGACCGCGCGGATCGGCGCCGCCGCCGCGTTGCTCACCGTGGTGACCACCAGGCCCCAGCGCTGCCAGCCGTACACCAGGCGCAGCAGCCGGTAGACGCCGCGCGTGACCGGATCCCACATGCTGTGCACGGTCACCACGCACGGCACCCCGGCGCGTACGGCGGCGCGGACCCCCATCCAGGCGAACGGTGAGACCGCCCCCGTGTGGACGTGGACCACGTCGGGCCGCGACGCGGTCATCCGCCGGGTGAGGTGCCCCACTCCTAACGGGTGCACCGGCAGGTCGAACGGCATCCTGGCGACGATCCGGTGCACGCCCGGCCAGCCCTCGCCACGTGTCGCGGTGGCCACCTCGACCTCGTGGCCCGCCTCTCGCTGGGTGCGCACGAGATCGGCCACCTGCACCTCGATACCGCCGAGTCGTGGCAGGTAACAGTCGCTCACGTGAAAGATCCGCACCCTTCCCAGACTAATCTGGGCATGTGCCTCCACGTACCGCTGTGTTCTTCCACGCTCATCCCGACGACGAGGCCCTGCTCACGGCGGGCACCATGGCGATGCTCGCGGCCGAGGGGCATCGCGTGGTGCTCGTGGTGGCCACGGCGGGCGAGCGCGGCCTGGCCGACATGGAGCCGGGCGACGAGCTCGGCCGCACCCGGATCGAGGAGCTGTACGAGTCGGCCGCCCTGCTGGGGTGCGCCCGCGTGGAGTGCCTGGGCTACGGCGACTCGGGTCTGAGCCCCGTGGGCGGCGTCGCCGACGAGCGGCCCGACAACGCCTTCATCGACGCCGACACCGAGGAGGCGGCCGGCCGGCTGGCCGCGATCCTGCTGGAGGAGCAGGCCGACCTGCTGTCGATCTACGACCCGGCGGGCGGCTACGGGCACCCCGACCACGTGCAGGTGCACCGGGTGGGCAGGCGGGCCGCCGAGATCGCCCGCACGGAGATCGTCCTGGAGGCGACCGTCAACCGCGATCCGCTCGTCAAACTGCTGCGGATGGCGGGCAAGGTCTACCGGTTCCCGCCGGAGTTCGACGTGCGCACGTTCGAGAGCGCCTACTCGCCGGGCGAGGTCATCACCCACCGGGTCAACGTCCGCAGGTTCGCGAAGCAGAAGCGGGCCTCGATGTCGGCGCACGCCTCCCAGGCCAGCGGCGGCGACAGCGACCGCACGCTCGCGGTCATGCTGAAGGTGCCCTATCCGCTCTACCGCCTGGTCTTCGGCACCGAGTGGTTCGTCCGGCGTGACCTCCCGCCCGGCACCCGGCTGCGTCATCCTCTGGACCCGGCTCCGAAATGACACCTCAGGATGATCCGGAGCGGCGCGCGGGCGGGCAGACTGGTGGGCCGATGAAGAACAAATGGCTCCAGATCACCTTGTCCGCCCTGTCGCTCGCGCTGGCGGTGGCGCTGGTCGTCTACCTGCCGCAAATCGTCCAGTCGCTGACCGGCAAGCCGGTCTCCTGGCAGCAGATCGGCGAGGTGTTCGGCGGGCTGGGCATCGGCATGATCGCGTTGATGGCCGTGGTCTGGCTGCTCAGCCTGCTCGCCTACACGTTCGTGCTCACCGGGTCGCTGCCGGGGCTGACCCATGTGCAGGCACTCACGCTCAACGCCGCGGGCAGCGCGGTCAGCAACCTGCTGCCGTTCGGCGGCGCGGCGGGGGTGGCGCTGACGTTCGCGATGACCAGGGGCTGGGGCTTCGCCAACCGCCCGATCGTGGTCATGACGCTGGTCAGCGGCATCTGGAACACCCTGTTCAGGTTCATCCTGCCGGCCGTCGGCATCGTCGCGCTGCTGATGGCCGGCGAGGTCCCCAATCCGGACGTGGCCAAGGCCGGATGGGTGGGCGCGGGGTCGATCCTGGCGCTGTGCGCGGTCGTGGCGGCCGCGCTCTACTGGGACCGCGCCGCCGTTCTGCTCGGCCGGGCGCTCGACTTCCTGGCCCGCCTGGTGCGCCTCAGGGTGCACGCCTCCGAGGCGCTCCACCGGCTGCGCAAGGACACCGCCGAGATCCTCCGCACCCGGTGGCTCGGCCTGTCGCTGGGCATGGTGTTCTTCCTGGGCTTCCAGTGGGCGATCATGGTGATCTGCATGCTGGCCGCCGGCGCCTATCCCGGCCTGGCCCAGTCGATCGCGGTCTTCGCCCTGTCACGCGTGCTGACCAGCGCGCTCGTCACGCCCAGCGGCGCGGGGATCATGGAGACCGGGGTGGCGGCGCTGCTGCTCGCGTTCGGGGTCGACGCCCCGCAGGCCACGGCCACCGCACTGCTCTTCGGCTTCTGGACTTACACTATCGAGATCCCGTTCGGCGGCCTCGCGTTGGGTGCGTGGGCGCTCCTGCGCAGACGCAAGGGCCGGAGTGACGCCGCGGAGCCCCCGTCAGCGATCTCGAAGGCCTCTCCGTGACGATCCAAAACAGAACACGTGTCAATCATCCACGGGCCTTGTGCGTGATTCGGAAGCCCGCATAGCGTGGCGGCTGACATGGTGGCGTTCCGGGTTCTGGGGCCAGTCGAGGCGTACGAAAATGACGAACTCGACCTCGGCGGGTTGCGGCAACGGGCCGTCCTCGCCCGACTTCTCGTGGCCAGAGGTCAGGTCGTGCCGGTCGACACACTGCTCTACGACCTGTGGGACGACGACGCGGCCAAGGGCGCCCAGTCGGGCCTGCAGGTCTACATCTCGCGGCTGCGCAGGGTCCTGGAGCCGGGCCGGCCGCGCGGCGGGCCCAACCGGCTGCTGGTGACGGTCGCCTCCGGCTACGCGCTGCGGGTCGCGGCCGACCAGGTCGACGCGCTCCGGTTCGAGCAACTCGTCCGGGCGGCCGGCGAGCATCTCGAGGAAGGCGACCCGCAGTCGGCGCGCGGCCGGCTGCAGAAGGCGCTCGGCCTGTGGCGCGGCACCCCCTACTCCGACTTCGCCGACCAGCAGTGGGCCGAGGCCGAGGTCAACAGGCTGACGGAGCTGCGGTTAGTCGCGCGCGAGCGCCACGCCGACACCGGGCTGCGCCTCGGCCTGCCCGCCGAGACCGTGCCCGACCTCGAAGCGCTGACCACCGAGCATCCGCTGCGCGAGGAAGGCTGGCGGCTGCTCGCGCTCGGCCTCTACCGCTGCGGCCGGCAGGGCGACGCGCTCGCCGCGCTGCGCCGGGCCAGGGGCATCCTGGCCGACGAGCTCGGCATCGATCCCGGTCCCGCGCTGCGCAAACTCGAGTCCGACATCCTGGCCCAGTCGCCCGAGCTGGAGCTGGCCGTGACGCCCCGCTCGACCAGGCCGGTGCCGGTCGCCGACACCTGGCCGCCCCGGCCCGCCACGCCCGTGGAGCCGCCGCCGCTTGAACCCGAGCCGTTCGTCGGCCGCGACGCCGAGCTGGCCCGGCTGACCACCGCCGCCGGCCGCACCGGCAGGCTCCAGGTCGCGATCGTCACGGGCGTCGCGGGCGCGGGCAAGACCACGCTGCTGCGCCAGCTGGAGGGCAGGCTCAGCGGCGACGGCTGGATCACCGCGTCGGGCGCATGCCCCGACTCCAGCGCCACCCCGCCCGGCTGGGCCTGGGTCGAGATCCTGCGCTCGCTCGTCGGCCGCACCGGCGCGGGCGAGTACGCCCACCTGCTGGCTCCGCTGCTCGACGACGCCGACCCCGATCCCGACGACGACGAGGTGTCCGGCGGCTTCCGCCTGCATCGCGCGGTCGGCGGCTACCTGGCCGGGGTGTCGCGCCGCGCTCCCGTGCTGATCACGCTCGAAGACCTGCACTGGGCCGACGACCAGACCCTCGCCCTGCTCCGGGCGCTGCCCAGCCTGCTCGCGACCAGCCGGGTGCTGCTCGTGGTGACCTGCAGGGAGAGCGAGCTCGACGACCGCCAGTCCGACGTGCTGGCCGCGCTGGCCCGCCTCGGCCCGCTGCGGGTGGGCCTGAGCGGGCTCGATCCCAAGGCCGTGGCCGAGCTGGTCAGAGCGACGTGCGTGCGCGAGATCGACGAGGACGCGGTCGAGTCGATCGTCGAGCGCACCGGGGGCAACCCGTTCTTCGTCCGTGAGACGGTGCGCCTGCTCGACTCCGAGGCCGCCGCCGACCGGGCCAGCGCCACCGAGGTGCTGTCGCGCGTGCCCTCGGGCGTACGCGACGTGCTGCGGCGGCGCATCTCGCGGTTGCCCGCCGGGGCCCAGCAGATCCTGCTGCAGGCCGCGGTGATCGGCCGCGACGTCGACGTCGACGTGCTCGTCGACGTCGCCGGCGAGGAGGACACGGTGGTGGAGGCGGTCGAGGCCGCGCTGCTGGCCGGGCTGGTGACCGAGCCGGGCCCCGGGCTGCTCAGGTTCGACCACGACCTCGTACGCGACACGATCTACTCCGACGCCTCGCGGCTGCGCCGCACCCGGCTGCACGCGGCCGTGGCGGCGGCCATCGAACGGCGGACGCCCTCCGACGTGGCGGCGCTGGCCCACCACTACTTCCTCGCCGACGCGGCCGAGAAGGCCGTGCACTACGCCAGGCTCGCCGCCGAGCAGGCCGAGCGGCGCTTCGCGCACCGCGAGGCGGCCACGCTGTGGGAGCAGGCCATCGCGGCGTTCGAGCGCCGGAGCGCACGCCGGGAGGGCGACGACGGGCCGGACCGCGCGAGCGCCGACACCCGCGAACGCCTGCAGCTGATGCTGCGCCGGATCCGGGCGCTCGCGCTGTGCGGCGACATGTCGGCGGCCCGGCTGCTGCGGCGCGAGGCCATGGACGCCGCGCTGCCGCTGGGCGACCTGGAGATCACGGCGCGGGTGGCGGCGTCGCTGGCCGTGCCGCACAAGGGCATGGCGCGCGACTTCACCCGCACCGCGTGGGAGATCGTCGACGTCACCGAGCAGGCGCTGATGGCGCTGCCCGAGGGAGAGCAGACGCTGCGCGCGAGCCTGCTCACCACCCTGGCACTGGAGCTGGAGGGCTCCTCCTCGCCCGAACGGGGCCGGCAGGCGTCGCTGGAGGCGCTGGAGCTGGCCCGGCAGAGCGGCGACCCGGTGCTGCTCGCCGCCGCGCTCAGCGGCCGGCTCCGCCAGTCCTACGACATCCCGGCGGTCGACACCCGCGAGAGCATCGGCCGCGAGTTGCTGGAGGTCGCGCAGCGCTCCGGGCAGATGGCCACCCAGGCACTGGCCCACCTGGTGCTGCTGGAGTGCGCCGCCGCCCGCGGTGAGTTCGCGGTGGCCGACGAGCACGCCGCCGCCGCCAACCGGCTGGCCAGACAGTACGACCTGTCGGCGCCGGACGCCGTCTGCGCCTGGTATTCCGGGCAGCGGCTGATGATCGCCGGCGACTACCAGGGCGCCGAGCGGGCCTACCGTGACGCCGCCCGGATGACCGCGCGGGCCGGCATGCTGGAGGGCCGCCAGGACCTCCCGCTGATCGCCAGGTTCTGCCTGCACCTGGTCGACGGCCGGGCGGCCGAGACGGTCGAGTGGCTGGCCGAGGCCCACCAGCGCGGCGCCAAGTGGACCCTCGACGCCTACGCGCTGGCGCTCGCCTCCGCAGGCCACCTGGCCGACGCCAACGCCGTGGCCGCGACCCGGCCGCCCGTGCGGCCCGACTTCCTCTACGAGCTGGCGATGACGTGGCGGGCGCTGGCCGGGATGCTGCTCGACGACCGGGAGCGGATGGTCGACTGCTACGACAAGCTCAAGCCGTTCTCCGACCGCGTCGCGGGCGCCGGCACCGGGGTGGTGGCTCTGTGGCCGGTGGCGCTGACGCTGGGAGATCTGGCGATCCGGCTCGGCCAGCCCGACGCCGCGCGCGACCACTACACGAAGGCTCTGGAGGTGGCCGAGCGGGTCGGTGTGCCCCGCTGGGTGGAGGCGGCGCGGCGGTCGGTCAGCAACTCACCTGGAAACGCCGGCTCTTGACGGTCTTGGCGCCGTCCACGGTCAGCTCGACGCGATACCAGCCCGGGTTGCCGGTGAGCCTGGGCTGCCAGGCCACGGTCTCCTGCGACCCGGCGAAGCCGGCGTAGTCGACCAGGTAGGCGTCCCAGGTGTTGGTGCCGGGGTTCCAGCGCGACAGCTTCCAGCCGTAGAGCACGGTCCGGTCGGGCGCCGGGTTGACCACGACGGTGCGGGCCGCGTACGTCTTGACGCAGCCCGCCTCGCTCTTCTGCGGGCTGACGCTGACCCGGCCGGCGGTGGCCGGGGCGGCCTCGTAGGAGGCGGGCGCCGTGATGGGCACGGCACGGGCCGACAGGGTGATGGTCTGCGTAGGCTGAGCAGCGGAGTTGGCGGTGTCGTAGGCGGAGAAGCCCACGTAGGCACCGGTGAAGGCGAGGGCCGCCACGAAGAGCTTGGCTGTGCTCGCCGAGCCGGTGGCCAGTACCGCGGTGCTTCTCGTCGCCATGATCAAATCTCCTCTTTGCTCACCTATAGAGATAAGCGAGGGTGGTTGAGGTCCGCTTGTCGGCTGCTTGCACCCTTTGCGGCCCTCTTGCGGGCGAGTGTGGCGGCCGGGTAACCGGTGAACTAAGGTAAGGCTGACCTTTGTACAAGAAGGGGGGCGATGTCCTTCATGCGGTCCTTCGCGCTGGCGGTACCCGCCCCCACCGAGCCCTTCTGGCTCGGGCTGCCGTACTGGCTCGTGGGTGTCGTCCTGATGATCGCGCTCTTCGGCGTGTTCCAGGTCTACTACTGGGTCGGCCGCAGGCTCGGCGAGCGCCTCTACGACTCGCGGATGGGCGTCAAACTCGGCCGCGAGCGGATCGCGAAGGTGGAGCGGATCGTCGGCCGGTGGGGGGCGCTGGCCGTCTACGGGTGTTTCTGGGTGCCGATGCTCCGGCACACGCTGCCGTGGGTCGCGGGAGCGCTGCGCGTCTCCTATCCCTGGTACATCGTGGCCAGCGCGCTGGGCTGCATGACGTGGGCGCCGCTGTGGTGGTTCGGCCTGACCGCGCTGGTGTGGGGCTGGCTGCAACTGGCCGCGCGCTCGCCGGTCGGCGCGGCGGTCGTGGCCGTCGCCGCCGTCGCCGCGGTCGTCGCCTTCTTCGTCTGGCGCAGGAGGCGGCGCGCCGAGAAGGCCTTCGTCACCTGAGGGCCATGGCCCGATCCAGGCCGGTTTTCCGCGGCTTCGGCGCGTGGTTCGGCCCATCGATCACCGATGACCTGCCACCATGTCGGGCATGCGTATTGGGGGTTTCATCGGCTCTGCCATCCTTGCCCTGGTCCTGTGGATCCCGTCGCCCGCCGTGGCGGCGGACACACCCGCGGTGGGCGCCGGGGCGGCGTACGTGATCGATTCGGCGGGAACGATCCACTACGGCAAGCGGCAGACCCGCCGGGTGCCGGTCGCCAGCCTGGTCAAGGTCATGACGGCGTACGTGGTGCTCCGCGAGGCCAAGCTGGGCGACCGGATCACGGTGACCTCCGCCGACGTCCGGCACGCGGTCGTCAACGGGGCCACCACCGCGGCGCTCGGCCGTGGTGAGCGACTGACGGTCAGGGATCTGCTGTACGGGCTCATGCTGCCGTCGGGCGGCGACGCCGCCAACGCGCTGGCCAGGACGTACGGACCGGGCAAGCCGGCCTTTGTGGCCAAGATGAACGCGGCGGCCAGGCGGCTGGGCCTGCGCGACACCCACTACACCAACGCCGACGGCCTGCCGGCGCCCGCTGGCGGCTACTCGACGGCCGTCGACCAGGTCAGGCTGGCCAAGGCGGCCCTGGCGGATCCGACGTTCCGGACGATCGTGTCGCGCGAGCGGCACATCGTCCCCCGGACGTCGCTGCAGCGCGCGCACACCTGGCGCAACACCAACAAGCTGCTCCAGCAGGCCGACGGCGTGCTCGGCGTCAAGACCGGCTACACGCGGGAGGCGGGGTTCTGCCTGCTGTTCGCGGGTGACCGGGGCGGCCGGCGGGTGATCGGAGTGCTGCTCGGCGACCAGGACGCCCGCCGCTTCACCACGGCCGGGAAGCTGCTCGACTACGCGGACGACCGGATCTCCGGCGGCTGACCAAGGTCAGGAGCCCGCGACGAGCGGGTCGAGACGGTCGGCCGTCCAGCGCAGCGTGCACGCGAGCCGCATGCGGACCCGCGTCCGCTCGCGCGACGGCCGCACCGGCGCGCCCGGAAGCGCCTCGTGAACCGTCTCCCGGTGGCCCATCGCCGTCTGATGAGCGAGTACCTGCATGGCTTCCATATCTCCTCCTTAATCCATTAAGAGCTTAATCCATTAAGGAGTGGTCGGCAAGGGTTCGATACGGTGGACGGATGGCCAGAGTCACGCTGCAGACGATCGCCGACAGGCTGGGCGTGTCCCGGGCCACCGTGTCCTACGCCTTCTCCCGGCCCGACCAGCTCAGCGACGGGCTCCGGAGGCGGATCATGGAGGTGGCCGACGAGCTCGGCTACGGCGGCCCCAACCCCACCGCGCGCTCGCTGCGCCTCGGGCGGGCCGGCGCGCTGGGGCTGCTGTTCAGCGAGACCCTGCCCTACGCCTTCGCCGACCCCTACGCCATCGGGTTCTTCCAGGGCATCGCCACGGCCGCCGAGGACGCCGGCGTCGGGCTGCTCATCCTGCCGCTGCCGCACGGCGACCGCCGCAGCGACACCGTGCGCGACGCGGTGGTCGACGCCTTCTGCGTGGTCTCGCTGCCCGACGGGCATCCCGCGCTGGCCGAGGTGTTCGCGCGCAAGGTGCCGGTCGTCGTGGTCGACGAGCCGTACGTGCCCGGCCATCCATTCCTGGGCATCGACGAGCCCGCGGCGGGGGCGCTCGCCGCGCGGCACCTGCTCGACCTCGGGCACCGCCGCATCGGGGTGGCCATGGTGGGCCTGCACGACGACGGCCACACCGGCTGGGCGGGCGTCGACCGGCAACACGGCTCGGTCTTCGAGGCGATGCGCCGACGCCGGAGCGGCTACCAGCAGGCCTGCGAGGAGGCCGGGCTCGACTGGGGGGACGTGCCGTTCTTCGAGGTGGCCCGCAACTCCCGCGAGGCCGGCCGGAAGGCGGGCCACGCGCTGCTCGGCCGCGAGCCGCGCCCGACCGCGATCCTGACCAACACCGACGTGCTGGCGCTCGGCGTCCTCGACGCGGCGGCCGACCTCGGCCTGGCCGTGCCGGCCGACCTGTCCGTGGTGGGTTTCTCCGACAGCGCCGCCGAGGAGGCCGGCCTCACCACGATCAGGCAGGCCAAGCAGCAGATCGGCGAAGCGGCGGGCCGGTTGCTCCTGTCACCGCCCAGTGACGCGCCCGAGCGGACGATCTTCCCGCACGACCTGATCGTCCGCGGCTCCACCGCTCCCCCGCCCGCCTAGTCTCCGGGCGCCCCGTGCCGGAAGGTCTGCGCGCCCGCGCGGTGCACGGCCGCCTTGACCAGGCCGAAGATCGCTCCCTGGATCGCCGCCGCCACCAGGACCTCCGTCCAGCCGCGCTCCAGGTCGTCGGCGTCCGGCGCATCGTCGTCGCCGGACACCAGCTTCCACACCTGCTTGAACATCGAGGCCGCCACAGCGCCGCCCAGCATGCCCATGCCCAGCGACGTGACCTTCTCCACAGACCGCATCTCTCCTCCTTACGACGGGTCTGCCCGTGCCCCGTGTCAGCCTGCTAAACCCCCGTCCGCGACGGCCCGGTGGTCAGACCTGGGGAAGAGTCCGCCCTGACGCCGCTTCGTGATCTTTCCCTCTGATACTGGTCCCGCTCGCACTAGTCAGCCAAGGAGGAACCAGGTGGAGGCCAAGGGGCCCGCGGCCGAGATCATGATCGCTGAGGCCCGCAAGGCGTTGTGGGTGATGGTCGGGTTCCTGGCTGTCATCTGGATCGCGCAGATCGCCAACTGGGCGTCCGGCTACGCGCTGAGCTACCACTACGGTGTGCAGGCGTGGAACCCCGGCAGCCTGCCGGGCATAGTGTCGTCACCGTTCCTGCACTGGAGCTGGGCGCACATCCAGGCCAACTCGGGTCCGCTGTTCATCTTCGGCTTTCTGTCCGCGTATCGGGGCGTCACCAAGTTCCTCAGCGTGACGGGACTCATCATCCTGGTCAGCGGCCTCGGCGCCTGGTTCACCTCCGCCCCGGACGGGATAGGAGCGGGCGCGAGCGGCGTGGTCTTCGGCTACTTCGGTTACGTACTGGTGCGCGGCGCATTCGACCGGCATCTGATCGACATCGTGGTAGGCGTGGTCATGGCCCTGTGCTTCTCCTACCAATTCACCGGCCTGCTTCCCCAGGAGGGCATCGGCTGGCAGGCTCACCTCTTCGGCTTCCTCGCCGGGGTGCTGGGCGGTTGGGTGTTCCGCGACCGCGGCAGAAGTCCGCGGCCGACTGCGGCCTCCCCGCGACAGAACCCCAGGGCGGCGCTGCTGAAGGAGCTCGACGATCTCGGCCTCTGACAAGAAGCCCTCCACCGGTAGGCGCCGAGCGAAGCCCGCCTCCGCGACGCCGCAAGGAGGCGTCACCTCTGGACCACTTCGTCGTTGGACAGACCGTGTCATCAAACGGATCTTCAGTGAACGCGAGGAGGACCATGATGCCCGAGATCAGGCTGACAGGACGAGCCGTGGCCCTGGTGACAGCGAGCCTGCTGGCCGGCGGCATGCTCACGGTCGGCGGAGCTGCCTTGGCGACCGCCATGAACGAGGAGCCGATCAACGCCTGCGTCACCACCGCGACCGGCGCCCTGCGTGTCGTCGCGACGGGAACGGTGTGCGGCGATGGCGAAACCGCGCTGGACTGGAACCGGCAGGGCCCGCCCGGACAACTCCGCGTGTTCACGATCAAGGGTCCGGGCACCAGGATCGCGCCCGGGGAGACAGGTCACCTGCGGGCCGACTGCGGCGACGGTAACTACGCGATCTCCGGCGGATACCTGGGCGAGCGGCCGACAGCGCCGGTCAGCGTGTTCGTCAACACCATCGACCACCAGGACACCAGCGCGTGGCGGGTCGGCATCATGAACCACAGCGAGACGGCGACCTACGCCTTCGGGACATACGCGTCCTGCGTGCCACTTCCCGCTGCTCAATGAGGATGTCGGCCACTCGCCGACGAGCCCGTCCACCTATTCGCGCGGAGGTGCCCACGACGGTCGTGTCGTGGGCACCTCGTTCCACGTCCACATGTCGTACGCGGTGCCGGCGGTCACCGAGCCCGCCCTCGCCGTCCATCCCGCGCCGGCCATCCCGCGCCGGCCGTCGAAAGCAGAGCCCTGAGCAGGCGATGGCGGTGCTGCGCCACCAACTCGACCGCCTCCGCCCGTGGCACCGTCACCCTCCGTCGCTGGCATGCTGGTTCAGTCGCTGGTTCAGTCGCTTCACAGGCATCGTTGGAGGGTCTCGGTCGAGCGCGGCCTTGACCCACCGGCCGGCCTGCAGCGCTCCTTGCCGGATGTGCTGGTCGCCCTCCGAACCGTCGACCACGACATACCTCCACCCCTGCGGTGAAGAATCCACTCACCGTACGAGCCAGAGTGATCTCGCGAGCGAACCGATGCCGGAACTCCCGATCGCCGGCGAGCTCCGGATGGACCACCTTCACCGCCACCGCGCGCCCGCTTCTCGACCGCCCCAGGAAAACGCGGCCCATCCCACCAGCGCCCAGCCGCGCCTCGATCCGGTACGGACCCACCCTCCGTAAGTCCTGCGGCTGCAACTCCTCGAACACGGTCATACGCGCCTCCCCCGGCCCGCGATCAGCAATCCTGGATCACCAGGCCCCCCAGATAACCGGGAGAATAACGATCACCGATACAAAGCGCCACAAAAGTACGCACAACCAGCCGAAGCCCAGGATCAGCGCATCAACCCATGACAGGCGATGGCGGCGGCGGCCACCACGTTGAGCGAGTCGACTCCCGCCTCCATCGCGGCCGGGCTCATCGGGATGCAGACCGGCTCGTCGGCCTCGTGCAGCCACCGCGACGACAGCCCGTCGCCCTCGGAGCCGAGCAGCAGGGCGACCCGGTCCGCGAGCTTGACGGCGTCGAGCGAGGTGGCCGTCTGGTCGGGCGTCAGGGCCAGGCTCCGGTATCCGGCCTCCCGCAGCCGGGCCAGACCGTCGTACCAGTTGTCCATCCGCGCGTACGGGATCGAGAACACCGCGCCCATCGACACCTTCACCGCCCGCCGGTAGAGCGGGTCGGCGCACCGGGGCGACAGCACGATGCCGTGCACGCCCAGCGCGGCGGCGCACCGGAAGATGGCGCCGACGTTGCCGTGGTCGACCAGGTCCTCCAGCACCAGGATCCGCCGGGGCCCCGGCGAGGAGCCGGACAACACGGAGTCGAGCGGAGGCAGCGGGAGGCGTTCCATCGAGGCCAGCGCCCCCCGGTGCACCGGGAACCCGGCGATGCCCGTCATGACGTCGTCGCCGGCCACGTACACCCTGGCGTCGCCGAGCACGTCGGCGAGCGGCTCCAGCCAGCGGCCGGCGGTGAGGACCGAGCGGATGGGGTAGCCGGCGGCGACCGCGCGCCTGATCACCTTCTCGCCCTCGGCGATGAACAGCCCGCGCTCGGCCTCAAGGCTCTTGCGCAGCTCGACGTCGCGGAGGCGGGTGTAGTCGGTGAGGCGAGGGTCGCTCGCGTCGGTTACGTACTCAGGCACCTTCAGATACTGCCACGAGCCGCCTGACCTGCCAGCCGAGCGCGTAGCAGCAGATCACCAGGGAGAGCCCCACCACGGTGCCCGCGCCCACCTTGGTGAGCACGCCGGGCAGGCCGAACTCCGGCGCCGGCGGGTAGAGCACCGGCCAGAGGAGCGCTCCGGCGACCACCCCGATGTAGGAGGCCGTGAAGACCGTCAGCCGGGTGCGCGGGGAGATCCGCAGGTGGCCGGGCACCTCGCAGCCGGCCATCCGCGACAGCCGGCGCCACGCCCACCACACCACGAGGGCCAGGCCCACCGCCGAGGAGCCGTACTGCAGCAGGCGGAACAGCCTGATCACGCCGAAGACCGAGTAGGACAGCCACTCGCCCCATTCCGCCGGACCGGTGGAGTGGGTGAAGGAGTCCCACAGGACGTGGGTCGCGGCCCCGATCAGCGCGCCGGCCACGATCGGCAGCGGCCGGACCCGGCGCCAGGAGGGCAGCAGGGTCGCGGCGCGGCCCGCGAGCGAGGGCGGCAGGAGGGAGATCAGCGGGTCCCTGAGCACCAGGTGGAACAGGGCCAGCAGCACCAGGACCGCCAGCAGGTCGATGGTGAGCACACCACGCCAGGCGTGCCAGTCGGTGTAGTCGGGCAGGAACGGCAGGAAGATCGGCAGATCGGGCACCATCGCGCCGATCGCCAGCGCCCACGGGTCGACCAGCCTGCGAATCCGGGACGACGACGCGAGCGGCAGCACGGCGGCGATGTGGGCGGGCGTGAACGGCACGAAACGGCTCCTCCCCCGAAACGATCATTACAGATTACCCTGCCAATCTTTGCCCCTCGCCACTAAAGTCACGCTAAGTAGCGGGTATGGTACGTAACGCTGTCGGCGGCCGGAAGCCGCGGATTCGGAGGTTCATGGTGCCTGACCAGCGGGTTCACGCGCATCCGGCCGCGTCAGCCGACTGGCTCCGGGCGGCGCGCACGGCGCGCGCACTGTCGGTCGCGACGCTCGTATGGCTCGGGCTGGAGAGCTCCCTCGGCCTGGCGGCCGGGCTGGCCTCGCACTCGGTCGCGCTGATCGGCTGGGGGCTGGCGGCCCTGGTGGAGGCGGCGGCGAGCCTGATCGTGGTGTGGCGGTTCACCGGCTCGCGCACGCTGTCGGCGAGCGCGGAGCTCAAGGCGCGGCGGGCGGTCGCCGTGAGCTTCTGGGTGCTCGCCCCCTACCTGGTCCTGCACGTCGCGCACGATCTCGACGCGGGCCACCGGGCCGTGCCGACCACGCTGGGCATCGTGGTGACCGCGGTCAGCATGGTCAGCATGCCGGCGCTGGGGGTGGCCAAGCGGCGGCTGGGGCGGCGGCTGGCCTCCCCCTCGACCGCGGGAGAGGGCACCCAGAACCTCATCTGCGCCACGATGGCGGCCGGTGTGCTGACCGGTTTGTGGCTCAACACGCTCGGCTGGTGGTGGGTGGATCCGGCCATGGCGGTCGCGCTGGCCGCCGTCGCGCTCCGTGAGGGGATGCGGGCCTGGCGCGGTCACGCATGCTGCCACTGACGATAACTCTCCGTGGTTTCTGCACCAAAAGGGCTGTTTTGCCACAGTAACCGCACCGAGTATCGTTCCGACAGTATTGCGGAGTATCTCCGGCTAGGGTCTCCGGAAGGTCATCGACACAGCTAAGAGGACATCGTGGGGCGACACCGCACAGACGAGTTCGATGGCGGCTACCAATCCCAGCAGCAACCCGCCCCCCGCAGGCGAGCCGCGGGCGGCGGCCGGGGCCGGGTGCTCGTCCCGCTCGCCGGGGCCGTCGCCCTCGCCGTCCTCCTCGGTGTCGCCGCGTTCGTCATCTTCAACCGCGACCACGACTGCTCCGGCGGCAAGCTGGCACTCCGGGTCGTCGCCACCCCCGACATCCAGCCCGCGCTGAACAAGATCGCCGGCACCTACAACAAGGCCCTGCACTCCATCGACAGCCGTTGCGTCGAGGTGTCGGTGGCCAGGGAGTCGGCGGCCAAGACCGCGAACGCCCTGGCCGCGGGCAAGGCCGACGCCGACGTGTGGGTGGCCGACTCCAGCCTCGTGGTGGCCCGGCTGCGCAGTGAGCCCGCCGCCGCGGCCGCGCTGCCCGAGCCGTCCGGGTCGGCCGCCACCTCGCCCGTCGTCCTCGTGACCGCCAAGTCGGCGGCGTCCAAGCTGGCCGGCAGTCTCAAGCCCAGCTGGGTCAGCATGATCGCGGCGGCCAACGTCGCGAACCCGGACGGCCCCGGCAGGAAGGTCCGGGTGCTCGCCCTCGACCCGCAGAAGAACTCCGCCGGGATGGCCGCGCTACTGGCCGCCGCCGGCTCGGCCAAGCAGGCCGGCCAGGGCAAGGCGCTGGTGGGCGCGTTGAAGGAGCTGTCGGGCCAGCTGGTCTCCGACCCGAACGCGCTGCTGGCCAGCCTCACCGTGAAGTCCGGCAGCAGGGTGCCCGTCGGCGTCACGTCCGAGCAGACCGTCCACGTCCACAACACGAAGAAGCCGGACGCCCAGGTCGTGCCGCTCTACCCGGCCGAGGGCACGCTCAGCCTCGACTACCCGATCATGACCATCACCAAGGACCCGGCCGTCCAGAAGGCGGCGGCGGCCTTCCAGAAGGAGCTCACCACGGAGTCGGCCGGCAAGGTGCTGCGCGGCCATGGCTTCCGCACTCCTGACGGGAAAGCCGGCGACGCGCTGTCCAAGGACAAGGGCTTCAACCCCGAGGCCCCGGAGGCACTGCCCGCGCCCGACGCCAAGACCGTGGCCAGCATGACCCAGACCTGGTCGAGGCTGAACCTCGGCACCCGCATGCTCACCCTGCTCGACGTGTCCGGCACGATGGCCCTGCCCGTACCGGGCACGAACATGACCCGTATGCAGGCGATCAGCAAGATCGCGTCCGAGGGGCTGGGCCTGTTCCCGGCCGACTCCGAGATCGGCCAGTGGGCCTTCTCCACGCACCTGGACGGCCAGGGCAAGGACTGGATCGAGAACGTCTCGGTCGGCCCGCTGAGCGAGACCGTCGATGGAGTGCTGCGCAAGGAGACGCTGAACCGGACACTGCAGCCCAAGGCCACCGGCGACACCGGGCTCAACGACACGATCAAGGCCGCGTACACGGAGATGTCCAAGACGTACGCCGAGGACAAGATCAACACGATCCTGATCCTCACCGACGGCGCCGGCAACGACGACCCCGACGGCGGCGTGAGCGACGCGCAGATCCTGTCGTTCCTCAAGAAGACGTACGACCCCAAGCGGCCGGTCAGCATCCTGCTCATCGCGTTCGGCCCGGACGCCCCCAAGGGCAAGCAGCGGATGGACGCCCTCGCCCAGGCCACCGGCGGCGAGGCCTTCATCGCCAAGGACGTCCTCCAGGTCCGCGACATCTTCCTGCAGGCCATGGAACGCCGCCTCTGCTCCCCCAAGTGCGACGGGTGACTCTGGCAACGCCCATCACTTCTGCCACTGTTCTACCTGTTCATGCCTGTTGAGCATCTATGGCCAACCGGTCTTTTCCTGGCGGCGTCCTAAGCGCGTGGGGTAGCGAACCCAGCCGGGGAGGGACTGCGTGCCTGGATGGCCGAGTGTGGACCGTGCCGCCGATCAGCGGTTGGCGGATGCGCTGCGGCGTGCCGACGCCGACGCCCCCGCCACGCTGTACGACGCCTACGGCGAGCGGCTCTACGCCTACGCGTTCATGCTGCTGGGAGAGCGGGAGCCGGCCGCCGACGCCGTCCATGACGCGCTGGTCACGGCCCAGGGGGCGGTGCGGCGGCTGAAGGAGGAGACCCGGCTGCGCGCCTGGCTGTACGCGCTGGCCAGGTTCCAGGCCGTGGCCCGGATGGCGCACCGGGGCGGCACCCCGCAGGACGGCCTGCCGGCTCCCGTGCTGGAGGAGACGGACGACTCCGAGCTGTCCGAGCTGGTCCGCGAGACGCTGGGCGAGCTGAGCAGGAACGAGCGCGAGCTGCTGGAGCTGTCGCCGCGTCACGGCCTGACCCCGTCCGAGGCAGGCGCCGTGCTGGGGCTGACCTCGCGCCAGGCCGCGAGCCGGCTCGGCAGGGCCCGCGACCATCTGGAGAACGCCGCCGCGGCCGTCATCCTGGCCCGCGTGGGACGCGCGCACTGCCCCGACCTGTCGTCGATGGTCGACTCGTGGGAGGGGCCGCTCACCCCGCTGCTGCGCAGGCGGCTGTCCGGGCACATCGGTGGCTGCGAGGTGTGCACCGAGGGACGGCACCGGAAGGTCTCGGCGGGCCGGCTGCTCGACATGGTCCCGGTCGCCTTCCCGCCGATCTCGTTGCGCCACCGGGTGATCGAGACGTGCGGGAGCCCCGCCGGCGACGAGACCCGCATGCTGATCATGGATCGGGGCGACGGCTTCGACCGTACGGGCTTCCCGCCGGCGGCCGAGCCCCGTTCGCGACGCCGCCGGCCGCGCGGGCTCGCGCCGGTCGTCCTCGCGGGGGTCTGCGTGCTCGCCGCCACCGGCGCGATGGTGATGATCAGCGGCGGCGAGACCGGCACCGGTACGGCGCTGCACGTCATCCCCTCGCCGCCCGCGTCGTCGCCCGGGGACTTCACCGACCCGGCCGGGGAGCCCGCGGCCGAGGACGACGAGCCCACGCCCGACCCCACCCCGACGCCCTCGGTCACCGAGCCCGGCCGGGTGGCGCCGACGGTGCGGCCGGTCGCCACGGCGGCCACCACCCGGCCGGCCACCGCGCCGCCGGCCACCCGCCGCCCCGTGGCCGGCGCCCGGCTGGGAGCCACCTGCCCCGACGGGATCGACGGCGCCGCCACGGTCCGGCTGACCGCCCGGGGCGCCGCCGTGACCTGGACCGCGAACGCCTCGCAGGGACTCGGCGTGTACCCGGCGAGCGGCTCGATCAAGGCCGGCCGGTCGGCCTCCGTCTGGGTCACGGTCACCGACCCGAACACTCCCGGCAGCGGGACGGTGTCGTTCGGCTCGACCGGCGGCGGCGGCAGTTGCTCGCTGTCGTGGCAGGGGCACCAGCGGCAGCCCTCGGAGGCGCCCTCGGAGGCGCTGACACCCACCCCCACCGAGACCGATCCGGTCAGCGACCCGTCGCAGAGCTCCGCCGGGGATGTGCGCGGTGAGACGGTAAGCCCCTCATGAGGCAACAGCCGTCCCACGAGTGACTCGAATCACGGCAAAACTTCGTTTACCTCACATATAGGTAGGAGTCGGGCCCTGGCTCGATGATCGGGCGCCCAATAGGGCATCCTGGTGTACTTGGGGAACGGATCGGGCCGGGAACGCTTGACCATGTGTTGTAGGCCACATGGGAAATCTTCGTCTCCGGGTAAACCAATACGGGCTACCAAGCGTCGGCATTGACGTGCCAGCAGGTGGGTTGGTCCCATGAAATGCGATCAATCGCGCCTTTAACCAGCCAGGAGCCAGGAGAACACCATGATCAGGCACCGCCGAGCGCTCGCGTGGCTGCTCGGGCTCGCGTGCATCGCGGGAGCGGTGATCGCGCTCTTCGACATCGAGACGCCGCTCCGCCCGGTCCTGATCTCGCTGTTCCTTCTGGTCGTCCCCGGGGCGGCGGTGGTCGGGTTGTTGCGTGATCGTGACCCGCTGGCCGCGCTGTCGGTGGGGGCCGCCGCCAGCCTGGTGGTCAACGTCCTCCTCGCCCAGGCCATGCTGCAGTTCAACGCGTGGTCGCCGCGAGCGGGAGTGGCGACGGTCGCCGTGCTCGGCGGTTTCATGTACGTGCTTCGCGTGTTGTACCGGGGGAAGAACATGCAGACCGAACAGGGGGCCAGGTCAAGGTGAAGATCACGGTGGTTCGCCCCGGAGATCTCGGAGACTCCGAACTCACCCGCTGGCGGGAGTTGCAGAAAGCGGATCCGAGCCTCGACAACCCGTTCCTGTCGATCGAGTTCGCCCTGGCGATGGACCGGCTGCGCGACTACGTGAGGGTCGCGGTCCTGCACGACGGATCCGGCATCGCCGGGTTCTTCCCCTACGAGCGTCACAGCTTCGGCATCGGCAAGCCGCTCGGCGGCTTCCTCACCACCTGCCACGGCCTGATCGCGGCCCCCGGGCTGGAGCTCGACGCCCGCGCCCTGCTGCGCGCCTGCAAGCTGACCGTCTTCGACTTCGACCACATGGTCGCGGGGCAGCCGACGTTCGCGCCGTACGAGGCCGACGTCCGCCCGGCGCCGGTCATGGACTTCACCGCGGGCTTCGACGCCTGGCTCGACCAGGTCAAGTCCAACTCCCCCAAGAACCTGAAGACCGTGCGCTACAAGGAGCGCAAGCTCGGACGAGAGCAGGGCGACCTGCGCTTCGAGTACGCCTCGGCGGATCCCGAGGTGCTGCGCGTCCTGCTCGGCTGGAAGTCCGACCAGTACCGTCGCACCGGGCGGGTCGACAGGTTCGCGCAGCCGTGGATCGTCGAGTTGATCGACCTGATGCACGCCGAGCACTCCAGCGACTTCGGCGGCGTGCTGACCATGCTCTACGCCGGTGACACACCCGTCGCCGGCCACTTCGGCCTGCGCACCGCCACCACGCTCGTCGGCTGGTTCCCCGCCTACGACACCGAGTACGCCCGCTACTCCCCGGGCATCGTGCACCACCTGCAGATGGCCGAGGCCGCCGCGACGGCCGGTCTGCAGATGGTCGACATGGGCAAGGGCGGCAAGGAGTACAAGGACTGGCTCAAGAGCGGGGTCCTCTACGTCGCCGAGGGCCGCGTGTCGCGGCCCTCCCCGACGGCGGCGGTCCACTGGATGGGCCGGACTCCGTTCAACAAGGCGCGAACAATTGTCCTGGACCGGCCGTCTCTCTATAGAGCGGCCGATCGTGTCTTAAAGGGTTTCGGCCGCGTTCGCAGTTCATTACGCCCGGAACCGGCCAAGCAAGCAGTGAAGGAACCCACGGGAGCCAACTAGCTCCCACCCCCACCCCCACCATCCCGTCCCGGCACAGCAGCAGCAGCATTTGAAGCACAGCCCTCACGCCACAGGATCGCCCCATGCATCGTTGGCCGATGCCGCCATTCCCGCAGCACCCGGGTATGGATGTCCTCGGCTCGCGTGGAGGAGGTCCCGGAAGGATCAGCCTCACCATGAGTCCCGAGACCACCAAGCACAACGGCAAGGTTCAGATCACACCCTTGCGATCGATGCCACCTATTGAGCGTTTCACGCCGGTCACACCTCACCTGGCCATTTCCCCAACGGTGAGCGTGGTCGTCCCGGCGATGAACGAGGCCGCGAACCTTCCCCATGTCTTCGCCACCTTGCCGCAGTGGATCGACGAGATCGTCCTCGTCGACGGCAACTCCGTCGACGACACCGTCGCCGTCGCCAAGCGGCTGCGGCCCAATGTGAAGATCGTCACGCAGACCGGCAAGGGCAAGGGCGACGCCCTGGCCGCCGGGTTCGCCGCCTGCACCGGCGACATCATCGTGATGATCGACGCCGACGGCTCCACCGACGGCCACGAGATCATCACCTTTGTCGGCGCGCTGGTGACGGGCGCCGACTTCGTCAAGGGCTCCCGCTACGCCGCGGGCGGCGGCAGCGACGATCTGACCTTCAACCGCCGGTTCGGCAACAAGATGCTCACGAGCCTGGTCAACGTCATGTACGGCACCCAGTACACCGACCTTTGCTACGGCTACAACGCCTTCTGGGCCCGCCACCTCGACGTGCTCGACCTCGACTGCGACGGCTTCGAGGTGGAGACCCTGCTGAACGTCCGCGCCGCCAAGGGCGGGCTGAAGGTGCACGAGGTGCCGAGCCACGAGCGCTGCCGCATCCACGGCGAGAGCAACCTTCGAGCCGTGCGCGACGGCTTCCGGGTGCTCAAGACCATCCTGCGCGAGTGGCGCCGCCAGCCCACTCCCGTGCAGCCCGAGCCGGCCGCCGCTCCCGCCGCGGACCGGGGCGTCGCATAACAAAGAGGCATAGCCGTGAACACGTCCGTCGTCATCTGTGTCTACACCGAGGACCGGTGGGAGGACATCAGGGAGGCCGTCGAGTCGGTCGAGCGCCAGCGGCGCCGGCCACACGAGCTGATCCTGGTGGTCGACCACAACCCCGACCTGCACCTGAAGCTCAAGCGGGCCTATCCACAGGTCATCGTGGTGGAGAACACCCACGAGCAGGGGTTGTCCGGCGGCAAGAACACCGGCGTGGCCGCGGCCACCGGTGACATCGTCGCCTTCCTCGACGACGACGCGGTCGCCGATCCCGGTTGGCTGGAGGCTTTGGAGGAGGGCTTCCAGGATCCGGGCGTCGTCGGCGTCGGCGGGCGCACCGACCCGTTGTGGGCGTCGCGGAGCAGGCCGCGGTGGTTCCCGTACGAGTTCGACTGGACCGTCGGGTGCACCTACCGCGGCATGCCCGCGGTCCGGGCGCCGATCCGCAATGTGATGGGCGGCAACGCGGCCTTCCTGCGGGAGGTCGTGGCCGAGGTCGGCGGGTTCCACAGCGGCATCGGCCGTAGCGTGCAGGGCCGCAAGAGCCGGCCGCTGGGCTGCGAGGAGACGGAGTTCTGCATCAGGCTGAGCCAGCGCAGGCCGGGCTCGGTCATGCTGTTCGAGCCGCGCGCGGTGATCGGCCACAAGGTGTCGGCGCAGCGCGAGAGGTTCGCCTACTTCCGGTCCAGGTGCTACGCCGAGGGCCTGTCCAAGGCCCTGGTCACCAACGAGGTCGGCACCCAGGACGGCCTGTCCAGCGAGCGGGCGCACGCGCTGAAGACCCTGCCGCTCGGCGCGCTGCGCGGCGTGAGCGAGGCGCTGCGCGGCGACCTGGGCGGGCTCGGCCGGGCCGCCGCGATCGTGATCGGCCTGGCCTGGACCACCTGGGGATACCTGGTCGGCACCGCCCGGCTGAAGGCGGTGCGGTCATGACCCGCGTGCCGATCCTGATGTACCACTCGGTCACCGACACCCCCAACGAGGAGACCCGCCCCCATTCGGTGCGTCCCTCCGACCTGGAGGAGCAGCTCGCCTACCTGGCGGAGAGCGGTTTCACCCCGATGACGCTCGGCGACCTGGTGGCGGGCCTGAACAAGACCAGCGTCATGCCCGTCAAACCCATCGTGGTCACCTTCGACGACGGCTACGCCGACTTCCACAGCCACGCGCTGCCGCTGCTGGAGCGTCACCGCTTCCCGGCCACGGTCTTCCTGACCAGCGGCTGGGTGGCAGACGCGGGTCCCGACGCCGCGGGCCGGGCGCTCGACGACATGCTCAGCTGGGGCCAGGCCCGCGAGATCGCGCAGACCGGCATCGAGATCGGCGGCCACAGCCACAGCCATCCGCAGCTCGACCAGCTGCGCACCGAGGAGCTCCGCCAGGAGCTGCGCAAGAACAAGGGGCTGCTGGAGGAGAAGATCGGAGCCCCGGTCGCCACCATGGCCTACCCGTTCGGCTACTCCAGTGCCCGGGTGCGCCGCGAGGTGCGCAAAGCCGGATATTTCGCCGCATGCGCCGTGAGCAACGCGATCGCCGCCGATCGGCACGACATGCTCGCCATCCCCCGGCTGACGGTCGCCGGCAACACGACCATCAGCATGTTCAGACGCGCCGTCGAAGGCAGCGCCGTTCCCCTGATCTACCTGCGCGAACGCGTCCTCACCAAGGGCTACGCGGTCATCAGGCGGACCAGGTACGGCCTGCGCCGGGTGCGCGGAGATGTCTAGCCTCTGGCGCAAGATCGTTCACGACCTGCGCAGCCCGCTGCTGCGCAACGGCTACGCGCTGATGGCCAACACCGGCATCACCGCGGTGCTGGGCATGGGCTACTGGCTGCTGGCCGCCCACTACTACACCCCCGAGGAGTTCGGCAGCGGCCAGGCGCTGATCACCGCGATGCGGCTGTTCGCGTCGCTGACCGCCCTGGGCTTCGTGGGCGCGCTCGCCCGCTTCCTCCCGGTGGCCGGCCGCCGCACCCCTGAGCTGGTCCTGCGCGCGTACGGGCTCGCGGGGGCGACCGGCGTGGTGGCGGCGACCGGATTCCTGCTGACGCTGCCGCTGTGGGGCAAGACCTACTCGGTGCTCGGCGGGTTCGGGCCCGGCCTGTTCTTCCTGGCCGCGGTGCTGGTCTGGGCGGTCTTCACACTCCAGGACGTGGTGCTGACCGGCCTGCGCAAGGCCACCTGGGTGCCGCTCAACAGCCTGGTCTTCGGCCTGCTCAAGATGGGCCTGCTGGTCGCGCTGGCCGGCGCGCTGCCCGAGGGCGGCATCTTCGTGTCCTGGATGGTGCCGACCGCGATCGCGCTGATCCCGATCAACTGGTTCATCTTCGCGATCGTCATCCCCCGGCACGTCAAGAGCGCCGAGGCGAACGCCCGGCCGCCGCGGCTGCGCGACGTGGGCCGGTTCCTGGCCGGCGACTTCCCCGGCACGCTGTCGATCCTGGCGATCGTCTATCTCGTCCCGGTCATCATCGCGACGCAGGTGGGCGAGGCCACCTTCGGCCGCTTCTCGATGGCCCACACGCTGGGCTGCATGATCGAGCTGCTGGCGATGAACATGGCCGTGTCGCTGACCGTCGAGGGCTCCTTCGACCGGGCCCAGCTGGCCGACAACTGCCGCAGGGCGTTGCGCCGGGCCTTCCTGATCATCACACCGGTGATCGCGGTGACCATCCTCGCGGCACCGCTGATCCTGACCATCTTCGGGTCCGAGTTCGCGAAGGAGGGGACGACGCTGCTGCGCCTGATGGCGCTGGCCGTGCTGCCCCGGGTGCTGATCGAGGTCTACCTGAGCGCGCTGCGGGCGCAGAGTCAGGCACGCACACTGGCGATCGTCCAGATCGGGCTGGCGGCCACGGTGCTGATCTCGATCGTCGTGCTGTTCCCCTTCGCCGGGGTGAACGCGGTCGGTTACGGCATGCTCTTCAGCGAGATTCTGGTCGCCCTTTTGATCTTCGGAAGTCTCCGCAAAATTCTTAAATTCGGCGAAATCGGGCAGCCAAGCGTCGCTCAGGGGTCGCCCGGGGCCCCATGATGGTCAACGTGAGGCAACGGGACGGCGATGGCATGACAACCGGGTTCACGGGCTCCTCGGAGCTCAAGGGCGAGGAGGAGCCGGAGGCGCCCTTCGATCCGGACGCCACGGGCATCATTCCCCGGATCACGCTCTCCGGGGAGTCCGGCGACCCCGCCGACGCCGCGTCATCAGGCGCTCCGGCCGCAGGGGACGACCGCGATGACGGCAAGGTCGGCAAGGTCGGTGAGGTCGGCGAGGTCGCCGTTGCGGACTCCGACGTGACGACGGCGATCCGCCTTCCCAAACTGCGCATCGGCGGCCCGCCCACGGCCCCCGACGTCACCTCCTCCCCGACCGGCGCGCCCCCCTCCGACCCGGTCGAGGACCCTCCCGCGGACACCCCGCCCGCCACGGGCGCCTCCGGGAGCGAGGGCACGGCATCCGCCAAGGGCGGCCGGCCCGACACCTCCCAGGCCGAGGACACCGTTACGCAGGCCCTGCCCGCCAGCGGCGGGAGTGGGCGGCCTTCCCAGGCAGGCAAGGGCGGTCCTCCCATCCCGGACGCACCTCCAGCAGACGCGTCACGAGCCGGGGACCCGCCCGGCGACACACTCCCCGCGACCGCGACGCCGCACGCCGATGCCGGGCGGTTGTCGGGTGAGGGCGAATCCGCTGCCGCCGGCGCGGTGGGGAGCTCGGCTCCCGACTCCGGGGCAGGGGCTGCCGGGGTGGAGGATCCCACGGAGGCGATGCCCGTCGTCGGCCGATCCGGCAAGGGGGCGCCCGGAGAGGGCGTGTCCGAGCGGACGGAGGCGTTCCAGAGGGTGCCACAGGCGCCTCAGAGGGCGCCTGAGCCGTCTCACGAGCCCCGCGGCCCCGAAGAACCTCCTGGCCCCGAAGCGTCGCAGAGCGCGTCTCATGAGTCTCCTGCCCCCCAGGCACCGCAGAGCGTGTCTCAGGCGGCGCGGGGGGCGCAGGCGGGACGGCAGGGCAAGGGGGTGGCGGCGCGGTTGCGGCAGTTGCTGCACAGCGCGCCCACCTGGCTCCCGGTGCTGCTCACCGTCGAGGCGCTCGTCATGTACATCCTGGCGCTGCGCGTGTCCCCGGGGCCGTTCCGCGGGGTGGATCCGGCGGAGATCGACGGGCTGGGCCTGATCGCGGCGCTGCCCGCGACCGCGTTCGTGGCGATCCTGATCATGCTCGTGGCGTTCTTCGTCACGGTGGCGCAGTCGACCGACCGCAAGTTCCTGCTGCTGTTCCAGATCGCGGTCATCACGTTCGCGCTGCATGGCGCGGGCGCGCTGGTGGCCGACGAGCCGCGCTTCCCCACGGCGTACATCCACGCGGGATTCGTCGACTTCATCGGCCGGACCGGTGAGACGGCGATCAACATCGACGCCCGCATGGGGTGGCCCGGCTACTTCGCGCTCTTCGCGTTCGTGACGAAGGCCGCGGGCATCAGCGACATGACCACGATCCTGCAGTGGACGCCGCTGCTGTCCAATCTGCTCTACCTGCTGCCCTTCGTGCTCATCCTGCGCCAGGTGGTAGCGACGACGCGGGCGCGCTGGTTCGCGGCCTTGCTGTTCGTGCTGGTGCAGTGGATCGGGCAGGACTACTTCTCACCACAGGGCTTCACGTTCGCGCTGTATCTGGCTTTCGTGGCGATCCTGCTGCGCTGGTTCGGACGGGTGGAGCAGCGCACGAAACCGGTCCCGGCCAAGGGGCTGCGCAAGCTGCTCGGCCGGCTCGACGCGATGACACCGGGCGAGATCGCCAACACCGGGACGTTCCGGGCCGACAAGCTGCTGATGCTGACGCTGCTGCTCGCGCTGTTCTTCGCGTCGACGGCCTCGCACCAGATCACGCCGTTCATGATGCTCGGCGTGGTGACCGCGTTCCTGATCTTCAAACGGACCTCGCTGACCTGGGCGCTGCCGTTCTCCCTCGGCCTGGTGGTGCTGGCCTGGATCAGCTACGAGGCCGTGGGGTTCTGGGCCGGCCAGATCGACACGATCTTCGGCGGGCTGGGCAGGATCTTCGACAACCTGCAGAGCAACACCGGCGACCGCATCGAGGGCAGCGACCCGGCGCACGCGCTGGTGCTCCAGGCGCGTCTCGGCATCCTGATCGTGATCCTCTCGCTGGCCGCCACCGGCCTGCTGCGCAGGCTGCGCCGCGGGGTGTTCGACCGGGCGGCGCTGATCCTGCTCTGCGTGCCGGTGATGGCGCTGGGCCTGCAGAGCTACGGCGGCGAGATCGGGCTGCGCATCTACATGTTCGCGCTGCCCGGCGCCTGCCTGCTGGCCGCGTACGCGTTCTTCCCCAACCTGCCCGCCGACAGCGCGGACGTGCGGGAGGAGACGATCCCCATCCGCAGGCGGAACGTCCGCTTCAACCCCGAGGTGACGCGGAAGGTCACGGTCGTCCTCGCGGCGTCCGTCTCGGTCGTGCTGGCCATGGCGTTCCTGGTCGCCCGCTACGGCAACGAGAAGTTCGAACGGGTGACCTCGGGCGAGGTCGCGGCCATGCACTACGTGTACGACCACGACAAACCGAGCGCGCGGGTGCTCTACCTGGTGCCGAAGGAGGGCCCGGAGGTCACCCCGACGCTGCCCTGGGGCGAGAAGGACGTCGAGCTGGTCAACTTCAGCGGCCAGGCACTCGTCCACAAGGACCCGACGCGGATCGAATCCGCGGTCGCGAAGCTCAAGGAGAGCCCGCGCAACACCTATCTCGTCGTCAGCCGGGGGCAGGTCAGCTACCTGCAGCTCAACGAGGGCTTCCCGGAGGACTGGCACGAGAGATTCCGGGCCGCGCTGGACGCCTCGCCGGACCTGAAGAAGGTCTACTCCAACAAGGACGCCGCCCTCTACACCTGGAAGACGTTCGTCAGGGGCACGGAGACCCCGGATCCGCAGCCGTACAAGGGGCGCGGCGATCCCACCTCACCCTGGACGCCGCTGGGCATCGGGGCGCTGGCGGTGACGTGGATCACGTTCTTCGCCTACGAGGTGATCCGGCTGCACGGCCCCGACCGGGCCCGCCGGGCCCGCAGACGGCTGTTGTACCTGGCCATCCCGGCGTTCCTGGTGGCGGTCGGGGTCATTATCGAGCGATTCATCTTTATCGCGATGAATAACTGAATTCACAGGAAACACCCAGGTTTTACGGAAGGATGTTCGCTGATGACGGCACAGCGAACAGACCCCGTCCACGTGGACGGGCCCACCACGAGGATCACGGCGGTCGACTCGCTGCGCGGGTTCTCGCTGCTGGGCATCCTCGTGGTCAACATCGCCTTCCTGGCCTCCGGCTACCGGATGGCCGGGATCGCGGAGCCGGCGTTCGACTCGCCGCTCGACTGGGCGGTGCGGTGGACCGTCACGATGTTCCTGGAGAACAAGTTCTACCTGCTGTTCTCGTTCCTGTTCGGCTACAGCTTCACGCTGCAGATCGACTCGGCGGCGCGGCGGGGCCTGGCGTTCACGCCGATGTTCCTGCGGCGGCTGGCCGGGCTCTTCGTGCTCGGACTCGCCCATGCCGTGCTGCTCTTCCCGGGCGACATCCTGACCACGTACGCGGTGGCCGGGCTGGCGCTCCTGCTGCTGCGCCGGATCACCCCCAGGGCGGCCGTCGTGCTGGCGATCGTGCTGACCTGCGTGCTGGCGGCGGGGTTCGTGCTGCTGGCCGTACTGGCCGGGGCGGGTCTGGACATGGCGGGCACGGTGTCGCAGGGCACCGCGGAGGCGATCAAGTCGGACGCGTCGCTGGCGGGGTCCGCCTCGCAGATCGTCGCCGAGCACCTGCGCAAACTGTCGCTCATCGTCGTGCTGCGCGTGCTCTTCCAGGGCCCGGCGGTGCTGGCCGCGTGCCTGATCGGGCTCGCTGTGGGCAAGCTGGGCCTGCTGCGCGACCCCCAGGCGCACACGGCGGCGCTCAGGAGGCTGCAGTGGATCGGCTTCACGGCCGGGCTGGGCGGCGCGTTCGTCTACACGCTGTCGGCGTGGACGGGCATGGTGCACAAGTTCGCCGGCGAGGCGGTGGATCTGCTGACCGCGCCGTTGCTGGCCGCCGCCTACGCGGCCACGTTCCTGCGGCTGCTGCCGCGCCTGCCCCGGCTCGGCCGCGCCCTGGCCGCGCCCGGCCGGATGGCGCTGTCCAACTACCTGGCGCAGTCGCTGATCTGCGCGCTCATCTTCACCGGTTACGGTCTGGCGCTGGTGGACCGGGTCAGCCCGCCGCTGGAGGTGCTGATCGCGGCGGGCATCTTCGCGGGGCAGGCGCTCTACAGCCACCGGTGGCTGCGGACGCACAGGTACGGGCCCGTGGAGTGGCTGCTGAGAGGCCTCACGTACGGCAGACGGCCGGAGCGGGCCGCTAGCCCTGGCCCCGTCCCTCCCACTTGACCTCGTACGGCTTGAGGGTCACCTGCTTGCCGTCGACGGTGGCCGTGACGTCGGCGTCGGCCGTGTTGACCATCACGACCTGACGCTCCTGCGCGAGGACCCTGATCCGCTCGTCGGAGGTCTCGACCTGCTGGAGCCGCACCCCGAGGGGGAACCACCGGGTGAACCCGCTCAGCAGGCCCGCCATGGGCATGTCGCCCTGCCCGCCGCCGGTCGACCACAGGCAGCCCGGGCAGACGCCCTGGCCCTTGGTCTGCGGGTTCCAGTAGAGGGCCGACGTCACGCCGCTCTTCGCGAACTCCATCAACGCCGTGGCCTGCACCGCGGTGCGCTTGTCCTCGCTCCAGCCGGAGTTGTCGGGCTCGACGTACCATTCGGCCCACCACACCGGCATCTCGTTGCTCTTCTCACGCAACCAGGTGGTGATCGCCCCGAACTTGGCCTGGGCGGCGAAGTCGTCGGGGATGTTGCCCTTGTCGTTGGTCATCGAGGCGCCGTCGACCACGATGAAGTCGGCGCCCTTCTTGTGCTGGATCCAGTATTCGATCGCGTCGAGGGCGCGCTGGTCGATGGTGCCCCACGGGCCGGTCAGCTCGGAGGCGCCGGTGCCTGAGTCGCTCCCGATCGGCACGTACGGCCCGCCGACCTGGATGTCGTCGTCGACCTGCTTCAGGGCGGCGTAGACCTTGTTGTACATCTCGGTGTAGGCCTCGGCGTCCCACCGGTTGGAGGTCGTGTCCCAGAAGCCCTTGAACTCGTTCCACACCATGAAGTGCTTGACGGTCGGGTACTGCTTGGCCACCTTGGCGGCGAGCTTGGCGTAGTCGTCGAAGTGCTCGCGTTTGGGGGCGACCGTGTGGTTCTTGCTCCAGTCGGTACGGCCCGCCTGCCCGCCCTTCATCCAGTCGGGGGCGCAGCAGAGCGTGATGACCGGGATGCCGCGCGAGGAGGAGATGAACTTCATCCGCCGGTCGAGGTCGCCCAGGTTGTGCTGCCCGGGGCGCGGCTCGGGGTTGCCGACGCCCCAGCCCATGATGTGCTGGTTCTGCAGCATCGGGACTCGGCCGAGCACCCCCTTGGCCTGCTCGGAGAGCTGCTTGGGCGCGGTGTCGGCGCTGTACTGGGTGTGGGTGATGCCCCACCGGGGCCAGTCCTCGAGGGCGGGCGGCTGCTCCAGGGTGGGTGGCGCCTGCGAGGGCCCGGCCTCGGCCACCTCGCCGCCCCGGAACTCGTCCCGGGAGCCGGCCCGCGTCGCGGCGTAGATCATGATGCCTGCCACGAGCAGGACGGCGAGGACGCCGGCGCCCACGGCGATCGGCCATGGCGGCCGCCGCCGGGCATGCCGACCATCGGTGGGAATCACGGGAGAACCTCCACCCCTCGCGCGTACATACGGAGTCGGGCGCCGCCGCACCCGACCCTTATAACCGTATATACGAGACTTGCAAGCTACTTGCGGTTCAGATTAGGGGGCCGGCGGCCGCTCACCACCCGCCGGACCGGGAACACCCGCGTAACGGTATGGCACCGGCTGCCGACCCGGCTGAACTACCAGCAACGTACCGGGTGATTCGGCATAGAAGGCGGATTCGACCGCGGCGGCCACGTCCTCGGCGGTCAGCAGCGGGAACCCGGCGCTGACGAACAACTCCCGCGCGTCGGCGACCAGCGGCGTGTCGGTGAAGCCGGGGCAGACCGCGCCGATCCTGACGCCGTCCCTGGCCAGGGGCGTGGCCAGGGCCCTGACCAGTCCGACCACGGCGTGCTTGGTCATCGTGTAGATCGGGTCGCCGTCGTAGCCGACCAGCCCGGCCAGCGAGGCCGTGACCACGATCGCGCCGCCGCCGGAACGCCTGAGCAGCGGGACCGCGGCCGCGACGCCGAAGACCACGCCGTCGACGTTGACGCCGACCGCCCTGCGGTACTGCGCCGCGTCGAACGCCGCGAAGTCGACCCCGCTGGAGATGCCTGCGTTGAGATGGACCAGGTCGAGCCGGCCGTAGGTCTCCTCGGCGAGCGCGACGGCCTCGCGCGACGCCTCCTCGGTGCTCACGTCGGCGGCCAGCGCGACGCCGCCCACCTCCTTGGCGAGCCGCTCGGCGCCCTCGCCGTCACGGTCGACCAGCACGCATCGGGCGCCGCCGGCGGACAGCCGCCGCGCCACCGCGGCGCCGATGCCGCTGGCCGCTCCGGTGATCAGTGCAACAGTGCTCATCAACGCTCCTGTGGGGTGTTCACGACTGGTCGAGGATCCTGTGCGCGCGGGCTACCAAAGTGGGCACGGCTGAACCGATGTGCTCGAATCCATCCCCCACGGTCTTACCCTGCCGGAACCGGGCGTGGATACCCTCCACGATGACCGCGAGCTTGTAGTTGCCGAACGCCACGTAGAACCCGAGGTCGGCGATGTCCCGGCCGGACGCCTTGGCGTAGTGGGCGGCGAACTCGGTGGCGTTGAGGAACCCGGGGGCGAGCGTCACGTCGCCCGCGACCGGGATCCCGGCCCGCTCGTCGTCGCCCGGGTCCTGCCAGTAGGTCAGCGTGAGCCCCAGGTCGGCCAGCGGGTCGCCGAGGGTGGACATCTCCCAGTCGACCACGGCCAGGATCTCGGGCACGGGAGCCGTCCGGATCAGCGTGTTGTCGAGCCGGTAGTCGCCGTGCACGAGGGTGCCGGCCGAGCCGGACGGCATCCGCTCGCGCAACCGGCCGGCCAGCCGGTCGTACTCGGGCAGGTCCGCGGTCTTCGACCGCTCCCACTGCTGGCCCCAGCGCTGGAGCTGCCTGGCCAGGTAGCCCTCGGGACGGCCGAAGTCGCCCAGGCCCACCTCGCGGTAATCGACGGCGTGGATGGCGGCCAGCACCTCGGCGAGCCGCTCGGACAGCCGCCTGGTCTCCCCGGGCGCGGGGTCGCCGAGCTCAGCCCTGGTTCGTACGGCCGCGCCGTCGACGTATCCCATCAGGTAGAACGGCGCCCCGATGACGTCCTCGTCCCCGCAGAACGCGACGGGGTCGGGCACCGGGACGGGGGTGGGGGCGAGGGCCGAGATGACCCGCCACTCGCGCCGCATGTCGTGCGCGGTGGGCAGGACGTGCCCGAGCGGCGGGCGGCGCAGCACCACGCTGCGCTCCCCGGCCTCGACGAGGTAGGTGAGGTTGGACTTGCCACCGGAGATGAGCGAGACGGAGAGAGGCTCGCCGGCGTCGGGGACGTTCTTGGCCATCCACGCGAACAGGCGGGGCCGGTCGATCCCAGGAACGGTCATGGACACACATTAGAACGTCACTCGGTCCTGAACGCTAGCTGGCAGTTGTGTAACGTTCCCGGGCTGCGTGAACTCCACCGTGAAATAGCCCTTACCCTGGGATTACACGTCTGCCCGCATGCTGACATGGCACAACGCATGCCGACGGTAGGAGCCCATGCGCGTCACACTTGCTCGCCCCAGCGAACTGGGCGTACCCGAGCTCAACCGGTGGCGAGCCCTTCAGGAGTCAGAGCCCGGCTTCGACAATCCGTTCCTGTCGCCCGAATTCACGGTCATCGTCGGCGAGTTGAGGGACACGGTCAGGGTCGCGGTGCTCTACGACGGGCCGGAGATCGTCGGCTTCTTCCCCTTCGAGCGCCATCCGCTGGGCATCGGCAAGCCCGTCGCCGCCGGGCTGACCGACGCGCAGGGCATGGTCCACGCCAAGGGCGTGGAGATCGACCCGCACCGGCTGATCAGGCAGTGCGGGCTCTCGGTCTACGAGTTCGACCATCTCGTCGCCTCCCAGCCGCTGCTCAGCGAGCGGCATGAGCGGCACCCGTCGCCGATCATCGACCTGCGTGACGGCTACGAGAGCTACACCGGCTTCCTGCGCGAGCACTCCGGCAAGACGTACAAGACCACGCTGGCCAAGTCGCGCAAGCTGCAGCGCGAGGTCGGCGAGGTCCGCCACGAGTACGCGACCACCGGCGCCGAGCCGCTGCACACCCTGCTCGCCTGGAAGACCGACCAGTACCGCCGCACCGGCCGCACCGACAGGTTCGCCCACCAGTGGATCGTCGAGCTGGTCGAGCGGCTGCTGGCCACCCGGACCGAGTCCTTCGCCGGTGTCCTCGACATGGTCTACGCCGACGACCGGCCGGTGGCCGGGCATTTCGGGCTGCGCACCCGCACCACGCTGGCCGGCTGGTTTCCGGCCTATGACACGGCGTTCGCGAAGTACTCTCCCGGTCTCATCCACCACCTGGCGATGGCCGAGCGCGCCGCCGAGTCGGGCATCGAGACCATCGACATGGGCCGCGGCCAGAAGGAATACAAGGAGAAGCTCAAGAACGGCGAGTTCCAGGTCGCGGAGGGCAGAGTGGCCACCGCCGGCCCCTCGGCGGGCATCCACTGGCTGATGCGCGTGCCCGTGCGCAAGACCAGGGCCATCGTGCTGGCCAACCCGGTGCTGCACCGGACGGCCGACCGCACGCTCAAGACCCTCGGCCGGCTCCGCACCGCCCGTTCGTGAGGCTCATCGCCGAGCGTACGGGCCGCCGGTGCCTGCGCCTCCCGTCCAACCGTCTGGGTCTCTACCTGGCGCTGCGCCACTGGTGCAGGCCCGGTCAGCGGCTGCTCATGTCGCCGGTCTCCGCCGACGAGATCCTCTTCCTGGTGCTCGCCGCCGGCCTGCGCCCGGTGATCGCGACGCTCTCGCCCAACGACGGCAACATCGACGTCTCCCGAGTAAACCTGTCGCAGGTGGACGCGGTCCTGACGACCAACCTGTACGGCCTGCCCGACCAGGTGACCGCCTTCGCCGGAAAGATCGTGATCGAGGACGTGGCCCACGCCCTGGAGACCTCGTTCGACGGCCGCCCTCTCGGGACGTTCGGCCAGGCCGGCGTCTTCAGCCTGTCCAAGCACGCGGGCGCCGGCTCCGGCGGCGTGATCGTGGTCGAGCACGCCGCCGACCTGGAGTCCCTCCGGCAGGCCCGCGACGAGCTCATGGTGCCCGGTTCGCCGCTCAGGCAGGTGTTCGACGTGGTGACCTGCATGGCCCGCCAGACCGCGCTCAAGGCCGACCTGGTCCGCCCGGCGCTCTTCCTGGCCCGGCGGCTGGGGCTGCGGGAGCCTCGCGAGGGCTACCGCATCATGCTCCAGGCCGACTCCCTCGAACGGGCGCTGAGGCAGGCGCCGTCCCTGCCGGCGTTCGACCCGTGGGTCCGGGCCGACCTGCACGACTACCGCGCGCGCAGGGGCTACGTCGCGCACTGGTACCAGTCGAGGCGCCTGGCCCAGGTGCCCGCCGAGCGGGCCCGGCGGCTCGACGGGGTGCGCCTGCTCGCCGAGCTGCCCACGGTGGCGCCGGCCGTGCGCGACCACCTCGACCAGCCGTTGTTCCGGGTGCCCCTGCTGGTGCGCGACCGCGACGCGGCGATCGCGGAGCTGGAGCACCACGGCGTGGCCGTCGGCTATCTGTACGACCCGCCCTACGACGACTACGCCCTCGGCTACACCGAGGCGTCGCCCGATCCGGGCCCGGCCCGCTGGTGGGCCGGGCACGTGCTCCCGATCAACCCGCTCTACGCCTCCCGCGCGCTGCCGATCCTCCTGACCCTGGACCCGGCGCCCCCGCTCTGAGCCTCGGCGATCAGGCCGGCGACGATCCGGCAGCCGCGCCGCACCTCGGCCAGCGAGGCGGAGCCGTAGCCGATGACCAGGCCACGTGGGCGCCCGGAGCCGTGGTGCCGCTCGGCCGGGTCGAGCAGGACACCGAGCTCGCGGGCCCGCTCGACGATGCCGCCGGACGGGTCCGGGGGCAGCTCCGCGAGCACGTGCAGGCCGGCCGTGTCGCCGCGCAGGCGGCAGACCGGGCCCAGGGTCTCGACGATGACCGCCCGGCGACGCGCGTACTCCAGCCGCATCCTGCGCAGGTGGCGGTCGAGGTCACCGCGTTCGAGGAGGGTCGCGACGGCCTCCTGGACCGGGCCGCTGGTGCGGTCGGACAGCCCCGAGCGCAACGCGGCGACCCTGGCCACCAGCTCGGGCGAGCCGACCAGCCAGCCGACGCCGACGTCGGGCGCCAGCGACTTCGACAGCGTGCCCAGCAGCACCACCCGCGAGGGGTCGAGGCCGTAGAGGGCGGGCAGCGGGGCGACGTCGTAGCGGAACTCCGCGTCGTAGTCGTCCTCCACGATCATCGCGCCCGTGCTTCTGGCCCAGGCCAGCAGGCGTTCGCGGCGCGGGATCGGCAGCCGCCCGCCGAGGGGGTACTGGTGCGCGGGGGTGGTGTAGAGCAGGCCGAGGTCGTCGGGCAGGCCGTCGACGATCACTCCGTCCTCGTCCACCGGGCACGGCACCACTTCCGCTCCCCGTGCGGCGAAGACCGTGCGCGCCACGTGGTAGCCCGGCTCCTCGACGCCCGCCCGGCCGCCGCCGCCGAGCAGGGCCAGCGCGCACAGGTCGAGCCCGTTGCCGGTGCCGCGGGTGACCAGGATGTTGGCCGGCTCCACGGCCACGGACCTGGTCCGTCTGAGGTGGCCGGCCAGCAGCTCCCGCAGGCGCGGCAGGCCGTAGGGGTCGGGGTGGTCGCCGGGCGGCAGGTCGCCGGCCTTGCGCCAGGCCCGCTTCCAGGCGGCCCGGTCGTAGTCGCGGACCCAGGGATGGCCGGGCCGCAGGTCGATGGCCCCGGCCGCCAGGTCCTCGACGGGCGCGGGAGCGGGGCTCGGCGTGGCGGGCGCGGTGCCCGGCCGGTGCGTCTCCACGGAGGCGACGAACGTGCCCGAACCGTGCCGCCCTTCCAGCCAGCCCTCGGCGTACAGCTGCTGGAAGGCCTCGGTGATCACCGTACGGCTGACCTCGAGTTGCGCCGCGAGCCCGCGCGAGGACGGGAGCCGCTCGCCCGGCGCGAGCGTGCCCGCCAGCATGGCCTCGCGCAGCCACCCGGCGAGCTGCGACGAGAGCGGCACGGCCGACTGCCGGGACAGGGATACGGGCAGGTCGATGAGGCTGCGCACAGAAGTGGTCTCCAGGAAGTGGCCGATAGTGGCCCTATAACGTAGAGCCACTCGCTGGCTACCGTCGAATCATGCTCTCCACCACACCCCGCACCAGACTCGGCCGCGAGAAGCAGCGGGCCAGCACCGACCGCCAGGACCTGTACGAGGTGCTCGACAGCGGGCTGTTCTGCCATCTGGGCGTCGTGGTGGACGGTTGTCCGATGGTGGTGCCCACCGGCTACGGGCGCGCCGGTGACACCCTCTACCTGCACGGATCCACCGGAGCGCGGTCGCTGCGGGCCGGCGCCGGCGCCGAGGTGTGCGTCACGGTCACGCACGTGGACGGCATCGTGCTGGCCCGGTCGGTCTTCCACCACTCGGTCAACTACCGCTCGGCGATCATCTACGGCCGCGCCGAGTTGCTGACCGGCGAGGAGGAGCGCCTGGCGGCGCTTCGCGCGCTGACCGAGCAGCTCGCGCCCGGCCAGTGGGACTACGCCCGGCGCCCGTCGCCCAAGGAGCTGGCGGCGACGGCCGTGCTGGCCCTGTCGCTGGAGGAGGCGTCGGTCAAGATCAGGCGGGGCGGGCCGAAGGACGACGAGGAGGACTACGAATCGCCCGTCTGGGCCGGGGTGCTGCCCCTGCGGACGGCCTGGGGCGCGCCGGTGCCCGACCCGGTGCTCCCAGAAGGTATCGACGTACCTGTTCACATCAGCGGCCGAAGGTAGTTCCATAATTCCGGAGCCACCTGGCAAACCCGACTCCTCGCTCGTGCGTCTCATCAGGTGGGCCGATTCCTGATGGGAGAGGCAATATGGAGTGGAGTGCCTCCGGCTACACCGAGGTCAAGCAGCTCGGAGCCGGTGTCAGCGGCAGGGTCGTGCTGGCGGTGCACGACGAGACCGGTGTCAAGGTCGCCATCAAGTACCTCGCCGCGGAGCTCCGGCGCGACCCCGCGAAGCTTGCCCGCTTCCAGGAGGAGGCGCGCCTGCTGGTGACCCTGCGCGATCCGCACATCGCCACGATGTGGGAGTACATCCAGGACCGCGACGGCGCGGCCATCGTGATGGAGCTGGTCAACGGCGTCTCCCTGCGCGCCTTACTGCGCGAGAACGGCACCACCGGGCCCGAGGCCGCGCTGGTCGTGCTGAAGGGCTCGCTGCTCGGCCTGGCCCGGGCGCACCGGACACGGCTCGTGCACAAGGACTACAAGCCCGAGAACGTGATCGTCCGCGACGACGGCGTCAGCAAGCTGGTCGACTTCGGCATCGCCGTACGACAGGGCACGGCCTCCCATCCCGAGGGCACGCCGCCGTACATGGCGCCGGAACTGTGGGCGGGCCATCCCGCCTCGCCCGCGACCGACGTGTACGCGGCCACGGCGGTGTTCTTCGAGTGCCTGACCGGGCACCGGCCCTACCGCTCGACCGAGCCGAGCGTGCTCGGCTACCAGCATGTGTACGCGCCGGTCCCGGTGCACGACGCGCCCGAGGAGATGCGCGAGCTGCTGGCGCGCGGCCTGGCCAAGGACCCGGCCGACCGGCCGGCGAGCGCGGACGCGTTCGTGGCCGAGCTGGAGGCGACGGCCCGGGCCGCCTACGGCGAGGACTGGGAGGAGCGCGGCAGGCGCCGGCTGGCCGGACTGGTCGTGCTGCTGGCCCTGCTCCTGCCCGTGCCGCAGCAGCCGCCCGCCCAGGTGACCACCTCACTGGCGAGGACCGTGTTCCGCGGCGCGCGGCACAACGCGGCCCGGGTCGCGATGGGCGCCGGCCTGGCCGCCGTGGTGGGCGTGGCCGCGGTGTACGTGCTGGCCAACCGGGACACCCGGCCGACGGCCATCGACATCGCCGCCGCGCCGGAGTCACCGGGAGCGGTCCCCGCCTCCGCGCCCCCGACCGTGCCGAGCGGGGAGTCTCCGACGGGCGGACCACCCTCGCCGGAGAACGGCGAAGGCGACCCCTCGGCCGCCGTCCTGCCGGACCGCAGCGACGAGCCGGAGACCACCGGCACCACGCCGGCCGGCACGCCCGGGCCGACCCGCACCGGGAGTACGGGCCCGGCCTCGGCCAAGCCCTCCGCCACGGACACCGGGACCGCGCCGGTGACCTCGGCCAGCCCTTCGGCGAGCGACCCGGCGACACCCTCCGTGACGCCGACCCCCACTCCGACCCCCACCCCCACCCCCACTCCGACCCCCACTCCGACTCCGACGCCCACGCCGCCGACCGGGGTGGCGGGCATCGGCATCGGCCCCCTCACGCTGAACGCCGACGCGGTCGGCGGCGCCACGGTCACGATCCGCGCGACCGGCACCCGCCCTATCACCGCGACCGCCGTGTGGTCGGTCGGGGGCGACCCGGTCCAGCGCCGGCAGGTACGGCTCAGTGGCGACACCACCTACACCCGCACGTTCAGCCACACGTTCGCCGAGCGGCCCTGCGGCAGGACGGTCACCCTGACCGTCACCACCTCGCCCGCCGCGCCGGGCGGCGCGAGGACCGCCTCGCTGGCCGTCCCGCCCTGCCCCACGACCGTGAGCGGGCTGCGGGTGGCGCTGGCCATGGCCCCCTCCCCGGGCACCGGCGCGACCGCCCGGATTCGGGTGACCACGACCGGCACCGACGCGGTCCCGGTCGAGGCCAGGTTCGCGCTCAACGGCGACCGCGTCGGCACCAGGAAGGCGACGTTATCCGGGCGGACGGCCTACACGCGAACGTTCACCCTGCCGTTCGAGAGCAGGCCGTGCGGCTCCACGATCTCCGTCGGCGTGACCGCGGGAGACCGGGAGGCCACCGCGCGGGCCCGCGTGATCTGTCCTCCAGGTGTGAAACAGGTGTCCATCGTCCGCTCGGCGGTCAACGCCCGCGGGCTCGCCACCGCCGCCGTCGCCGTCTCCACGGTCAACGACCGGCCGGTACGCCTGACCGTCGGCTTCTACCTGGCCGGTCGGCTCGCCGGCACCCAGCAGGTGGCCCTGTCGGGCGAGACCTCGTACCTCAGGGTGCTGAACCAGTCCTTCGGTGACCTGCCGTGCGGCGTGACCTGGCAGATCAGGGCGGCCACCCGGCCCGGGGCGGCGAACGGCGGCGACACGGTGAGCGGCCGGACAGCCGCGTGCCCCGAGGAGGAACCCGACACCGAACAGCCCGCCACGGAGCGGCCGAGGACGGACGAACCCGCGACCAAGGAGCCGGAGACCCCCGGCACGATCGACTGACCGGGGGTTCCAGACCGATCGAGATATCCGCGCCTGGAACGCGGCGATATCCCGTTAAGCTACGCTCCGTCTGTTGAGGGTGGGGGCCCAGACGACTCCAGAGGAGACCGTTATGCACGGTGATGCGCAGTGGGGGGTCCCCGGATACAGCTCGGTCCGCGAGCTGGGCAGCGGATCCGCCGGTCGCGTGGTCCTGGCCAGGCGTGACCACGACGGCGCGGAGGTCGCCGTCAAGTATCTGTCCGACGCGCTGAGAGCCGATGTCGGCTTCGTCGCGCGTTTCCGGCACGAGGCCCGTCTCCTCGGCACATTACGCAGCCCGCACAACGCCCGGCTGATCGACTACGTCGAGACCGGCGCGGGCGCGGCCATCATCATGGAGCTGGTCAACGGGGTGTCGCTGCGCGAGGTCCTGCGCTCCGAGGGGCCGACCGGGCCCGAGGCCGCGCTGGTCGTGCTGAAGGGCTCACTGCAGGGTCTGGCCGCCGCCCACGCGATCGGTGTCGTGCACCGCGACTTCAAGCCCGAGAACGTGATCGTCCAGGGCGACGGCAGCAGCAAGCTGGTCGACTACGGCATCGCGGTGCGGGCCGGCGAGGACGCGAGCGCCGCCGGGACCCCGCCCTACATGGCGCCGGAGCAGTGGTCGGGGTCGTCGGCCGCGCCCTCCACCGACGTCTACGCCGCCACGATCGTGTTCTTCGAGTGCCTCACCGGCACCCGCCCCTATCGCGCGACCAACCTCGCGGCGCTCGCCCGGCAGCACCAGAGCGCGCCGCCGCCCATCGAAGAGGTGCCGGCGCCGCTGCAGGGGCTGGTCGAGCGGGGGCTGGCCAAGGACCCCACCGGGCGCCCGCCGTCCGCCGAGGCGTTCCTGACCGAGCTGGAGGCCATCGCGACCGAGGCGTACGGAGCCGACTGGGAGGAGCGCGGCCGCCGCCGGCTGGCCAGGCTGGCCGGGCTGCTGCTGATGTTCTTCCCGACCACGCCGGACGCGCCGGCCGAGGTGCAGACGTCACTCGCCGAGACCCATTTCGGCACGCCGTCCAAGCTGCTGACCAAGCTCTCGTCCAAGGTCCTGATCGGCACCGCCTGCGCCGGCGTGGTGATCGCGGTCGCGGTGGTGACGGTCAGCGCCTTCGACGACGGCGACACGACCCTGCGGGCGCAGACCTCGCAGGTCACGCCGTCCACGGTCGCGCCCTTCACCGAGGAGCCGATCACGGAGGAGCCGACCGAGGAGCCGACCGAGGAGCTCACGCCGGCCACCGAGGAGACGACGCCGGAGGCGCCCACACCGGAGCCGACGACCTCCACCAGCGCCGGGCCGCCGCCCGTGACGTCCTCCTCGCCGACTCCCCGGCCCAGCAGGACCCGCGCGCCCAAGCCGACACCCACCGTGAGCAAGACCCCCACGAAGCCGGCCGGCTCCTCGCCGACGATCACGGGCACGCTCGACGAACCGCCGGCCTCGACCGCGCGGCCGACCACGGCGGCGCCCACCACGGCCGCTCCGCCGACCTTCCGGCCTCCCACGCGGACGCCCAGCACACCCGCGCCGGAGCCCACGCCGACCCGCAGTGACGGCGGTGACGGAGGCGACGGCGGCGATGGAGGCGGCGACACCAGGCCGACCCCGGTGCCCGAGGACACGGGGCCCGGACGGGCCGCCGCGGCACTGCTCGCCGCCGGGCTGGTGACGTCGGGCGCCGTGCCCGTCACACTTGCGGTGAAGCGTCGTATGGCGGGACGGCACCGGAGGAAGAGTTAGCAACGTCGGGGGCGAGGCGATGGACAACGCTCGGAACGGCATCGCCGGCTTCCGGCTCACGGAACACACCTGGATCACCGAGGTCGGCAACTGGATCGACGCGATCTCACCCGACGGGCGCAGGGCGGGGGCGCTGCTGTTCGACCCGAGGGTCATCGGATCGCCGGGGGTGCGCGACCGGGTGGTCGCCGCGGTCATGACCGACCAGCGGCTGGTGCTGGGCGGCCTGAGCGGCCTGATCCCGGTGGCGGACGTGGTGGCCGCCGGCGACCAGGTGTGGCTGCTCACCGCCCAGGCGGTCAGCCCCACCCTGTTCGACCTGCTCAGCTCGGGCTCGATCGACCCCGGCGGCGCTGCGGCCGTGCTGCTGGAGACGGCGCAGACCCTGCTCGCGCTGCACGCCTCCGGGCTCACGCACGGCTCGGTGCACCCGCGCACCGTGGTCATCGCCTCCGACGGCGCCGCGCTGCTGTCCGAGCGCGGGCTGTCCGACGCGATCCGCGCCCAGGTCTCGCCGCCCGAGCGTGACGCGGCGTCGTGGGCCTCGCTGGCACGCGGGCTGGCGGCCTCGACCCACGGGGCGCCGCGGGCCCAGGAGTTGTTCGAGCGGGCGGCCGTGACGGCGACCACCCGCGGTCTGAGCGCCGCCAGGGACATGCTGGTCGCCGGGCGCGAGGTGCTCCCGGGCGGGGCGATCAGCCGTGACCGGCTGGCCCAGGCGGCCCGCGGCCAGTCGGTGTTCGCGCAGGCGCCACTGCAGGCGCTGCCGCGTGACGAGGGCGACATCGTCACACTCCTGCACGTGCCGGGCAGCGCCTCCCCCGGGTCGTCCGGGCCGTCTGGGCCGGGGGCGTACGGGTCCGGGGCCTACGGGTCCGAGGCGTACGGGTCCGGGCCGCATGGGTCCGGGTCGCATGGGGCTGGGGCGTCCGGTTCGGGATCGTACGGGTCCGGGGCGTCCGGTTCTGGGGCGTACGGGTCTGGGGCGTCCGGGTCTGGGGCGTCCGGGTCTGGGGCGTCCGGGTCTGGGGCGCAGCTGCAGTTCGGCCCAGGGGTCGGCAGCGGACCGGGTTTCGGCCCCGGTGGCGGCTTGGGCCCCGGGGGCGGTGCCGGCTTTGGCGCCGGCGGCGGCGCGGACACCGGTTCGGGGAGCGGCACGCGGCAGCCGCAGCCGGGTACCACGGCCGAGCGAATCTGGCGGGCCGGCAAGGACGAACAGGCCACCATCCAGCGGCGCGGCCGGACGTCGCGGGCCTCGCGGGCCCGCCGCCGCCGGACGATCCTGGCCGCGGCGGTGTTCGCGGCCATCATGGCCGGGGCGATCCTGGCCTGGCTCCGGCTCAGTGGCGGCCCCGAGCTGACGGTCACGTCGGTCGACGTCGTCGCGCCGAAGAAGACCCAGGGCTGCGACAGCGTCGTCCTCATCACCGGCACGATCGTCACCAACGGCGCCCCTGGCGAGATCAACTACGAGTGGCGCAGAAACCTGGACAAGCGGGTCGAGAAGGGCACCCTGCTGACCACCTCCGGCCAGACCTCCTACGAGGTGCCGTTAAGGTGGTCGCTGGACGGCAAGAGCACGGTCAAGGCCACGGCGACGCTCCGGGTGCTGTCTCCCGCCCCGGTGATCGCGGACAAGGCGAGCTTCACCTACAAGTGCTGACCCCCCGGCAACAATGCATATCAAAGCCGTTCTTACTACTCTGACGAGCATGACCACGCAGACCCCCGCGGGCTGGTACCCCGACCCTTACGGATCGCCCCGACTCCGTTGGTGGGACGGCGATCAGTGGACCGACGCGACTCACCCGCTGGAGCAGGGAGCGCAGCCACAGCAGCAGCAGCCTTCCTCGGGGCCGCAGCCCGGCTGGTCGGCCACCCCGGCCAACCCGACGCTCCAGTTCGGCCACCCGGCCGAGACCCACGCGCCGTACGGGCAGCCGGCCCAGCCTCAAGCCCCGTACGGGCAGCCGCCCCAGCCCCAGGCCCCGCCTGGGCAGCCGCTGTGGGGCGTCGGCCCGCTGCCCGGTCCGGAGTTCGGCCCGCCGCCCAAGCAGGGCAACCCGCTGCCCTGGGTGTTCGGCGGCCTGGCGGCGCTGGTCGTGGTCGCCCTGATCGTGGTGGCCGGGATCTTCCTGATCAACCGCGAGTCACCGGGTGAGGCGGCCAGACCGGGGCCCACGCGCACCCAGGGCTCCCCCGATCCCGGCCAGACCTCGGAGCCGGCGCCGACGGACGAGCTGCCGCAGCCGCAGGACGGCCGCGTCGCCGATCCGCTGGCCGGCCTGTCCTACGAGGTGCCCAGCGACTGGAAGGTGCCCGCCTCCGGCGACATCAACGGCACCGACCCCTCTCTGCAGCGCTGGTCGAGCGGCGTGGAGGCGACGTCCCAGGAAAACTACGACGGCAGGGGCGGCAACTGGATCGGCAACGTCTACACGGGCCTGCTGAACGAGCTCTACCCGTACGAGGGCGCGCAGGGTCTGGGCACCACGGCGAAGGTCGTCTTCGCCGATTTCGTGCGGAAGTACTACCAGGTCCCGCACGCGCCCAAGGTCACACGGGACGAGGCGCTCAAGATCGGCGACCGGGACGCGTGGGTCATCCGGTTCGAGCTCGACTTCAGTGAGGAGTCCAAGGCCAAGGGCTACAAGTGGAAGAAGGAGAACGGCGCGGTCGTGATCATGGATCGCGGCGAGGGCGAGCGCCCGGGGGTGCTGTACATGTCCGTGCCGGACAATCTGGGCACCGATGTGGACGATCAGGTGCTGAGCTCGCTCAAGCCCGCCTGACCGGTGGCACTAGGCTGTTGGGGTAAGCAAGCGGGCGGACGGCTCCGAGCCGCTTGGGCGAGGAGAACGTATGAGTGACTTGCTTGTCTGGATCGACTGCGAGATGACCGGTCTCGACCTCGGTCGAGACGCGCTCGTCGAGGTGGCCTGCGTCATCACCGACAGCGAGCTCAACCAGGTGGACGAAGGCGTCGATGTGGTCATCAAACCGCCGCCCGAGTCGCTGGAGCAGATGTCGCAGGTGGTCCGCGAGATGCACACGGCCTCGGGGCTGCTGCCGGAGCTGCCGGGTGGGGTGACGCTGGCCGAGGCCGAGTCACTGGTGCTCGAGTACATCCGCCGTCACGTGCCCGAGCCGAAGAAGGCGCCGCTCTGCGGCAACTCGATCGGCACCGATCGCACGTTCATCTCGCGTGACATGCCCGCGGTCGACACCTACCTGCACTACCGGATGATCGACGTGTCCTCGATCAAGGAGCTGGTGCGCCGGTGGTACCCACGGGTCTACTTCGCCGCGCCCGAGAAGCAGGGCGGGCACCGGGCTCTGGCCGACATCACCGAGAGCATCAGGGAGCTGCGCTACTACCGCGCCTCCGTGTTCGTCGCCCAGCCCGGGCCCGATTCGGCGACGGCTCGGGCACTCGCCGAGCGAGTCACGGGTTAATGAGTGGCGTAAAGACTCCCGAACACCGCTACAATTTTCCTGTGCCGCCACAACGCGGTCCATGGTGGGTGTAGCTCAGGCGGTAGAGCGCCAGGTTGTGGTCCTGGATGTCGAGGGTTCAAGTCCCTTCACTCACCCCACGAACGGCCGGTCCCTAGGGACCGGCCGTTGTCGTTTTCTCCTTGATGTCCCCAAAACATGACTATGAGAGTTATGCTCGCTGTCTACCGCTAACGCCGGAAGCACGGGGGCCTCGGCGACCTGCCCGCCTGTGCGCCCCCGGAGGCCGGATGAGAGTCGACGACGCAGCGTTCGACAGCGTGTTCACGTCCCTGAGTAAACGAGAAGCCGAGGTCATGGACCTGATCGCGACAGGTCAGTCCAACGGCCAGATCGCCCGTCGCCTCTTTCTCAGCGAGAAGACGGTCAAGAACCACGTCAATCGCATCTACGCCAAGCTGGGCGTGGACTCCAGGGTCACGGCCATCGGGCTCTGGCAGTCGCGCAACGGCTGACGACCGCGGCCGCCGCGATCTTCGTTGGGCGTGTTGCCCGCCGGCCGTCCGGCGAACGCGCTAGCCTCTCACCTCAACCTCGCCGCGAGAGCGGTCCGGCACGCACCGTGACCGAGCCGATCGCCGCCGGCCCGCGGCCGCGAGCGATCGTCAACATCCGGCGAATGATCAGTGATCATTCGGTAAGACGTGTGCGCCCCCCGAAGCACCGCGCGTCCGGACACATAGAACGGTTTCGGGTGAACACTCGCCATCATTCCGGGCGAATGTGCTGGGGCCCGAACACCGTCACGGGGAGTCTGAAATGGCTGGAAAAATCACGGTACCTATTCTCGTCGCGATGGCCGTCGCGGGCGGGGTCACGTTCGGGTCCTCCGGAACGGCGGCGGCCTCGGCCGAACGGACCGCCGCCACGCTGGATCCGACCCCCTACCCGCCCAAGCCCGATCACTCCGATTCCGACTCCGACTCCGACTCCGACTCCGACTCCGACGGGCGCATCCAGTCCCACACCGAGGTCGAGGTCGTCGTCAACGTGGAGGACCTGGACCGCGGGCGCTCCTGGAGACGCGGAGGCTGCTCCGGCGGATCCTGCGGGGAGAAGAGCGGGGCCGAGCTGCCGATGACGGGAGCGCCCGTGCAGACCCTGGCGGCGATCGGTGCGGGAATGCTGTTCCTGGGCGCCTCCGGCACGATGATCGCGGTCCGGCGTCGTCGATCGTCCAGTGCGAGCTGACAAGCGCCGCCGGTTCGTCACCCTCGGCCTGCTGGCCCCAGCCGCCGGCCTCATGGTGGCCGGCGGCTGGTCGGCGTACCTCGGCCGTAGCGTGCAGGTCGAGCTCCAGGCCACCAAGGACATCCTGGCCGGGATGCGAGACAGCGAGCCCCGGCAGCTCGGAGAGGCGCTCGCGCGGGCACGTTTCCACGCGCACGAGGCGCTCCGGCTCACCAGCGGCCCCGACTGGTCTCTGATCTCCCGCTCCCCCGTCGTGGGAGACGGCGCGACCACCGTACGGGGGCTGGCCGAAGCGGCGGCCGAGCTGACCGAGGTGCTGACCGACGTGCACGGGACCGGCGCGAAACTGATGGAGTCCGGCGGGTTCGCCATGGGCGACCTGCACGAGCTGCTGCGCCACCTCGAAGCCGCGGCGCCCACGCTGGACACCGCCGCCGGCCGGATCGCCGCGGCGCGAACCCGGCTGGCGGCCACCCCGGCGGACACCGGTCTGGCGACGCTGGACGCGGCCCGCGACACCGCGCTGCACGAGGTCGACCGGCTCGGCGGCTGGCTCGACCTCGCGGCCGACGCCGGCGCCCTGCTGCCGCCGATGCTGGGGAACGACGGCCCGCGCCGCTACTTCCTCGGCTTCCAGACCAACGCCGAGGCACGCGGCACCGGCGGCCTCGTCGGCGCGTTCGGCATTCTCAAGACCGACCGCGGCGAGTTCGGCATCAAGCGGCTCGCCGCCAACAGCGGCCTTGAGCCGATCTCCCGTCCGGTCGTCGACCACGGCCGCGCGTTCCGCTCGCGCTACGGCAAGAGCCCCCTCTACCTGCTGGCCAACTCCAACCTCTCCCCGCACTTCCCGTACGCCGCGCGCACCTGGACCGCGCTGTGGGAACGCCAGACGCACCAGCGCCTGGACGGCGCGATCGCGACAGACCCGGTCGGCCTGTCCTACCTTCTCCAGCTGATCGGGCCGGTCACCCTGCCCGGCGGGGAGAAGGTGACCGCGGACAACGTCATCGACCTCACCGAGCGCACCGCCTACGAGCGCTACTCGAACCAGCGGGAGCGCAAGAGGTTTCTCATCACGATCGCCACCGCCGTCAGCGAGGCCCTGCCCAGGGCCAGCATCGACCCGGCGGCCCTGATGTCCACCCTGTCCCGGATCGCGGAGGAGCGGCGGATCCAGATCTGGAGCCGCAGGAACGCGGAGCAGAAGCGGCTGGCGGCCACCCCGCTCGGCGGCGAGCTGCCGCGGCGGCCGGAACCGTTCGCCGGGCTGGTGGTCAACAACTCGGGCGGCAACAAGCTCGACTACTACCTGAAGCGTTCCCTCGAATACGAGCTGGGGCCCTGCCGAGCCGATGGGACCCGCGTCAGCCGGGTGCGGGTCAGCCTCTTCAACGACGTGCCGCGCCGGAAGCTGGCGCCCTACGCCTCCAGCCGGCTCGACTCCCCGGACCGTCACCACGCCCCGGGCTCCAACCTGCTGTGGGTCTCGCTGTTCGCCTCGGTCGGCGCGAAGAGCGGCGGCATGAAGGTCGACGGTAAGCCCGCGACCCTCTTCAGGGAGGTCGAGCGGTCCCACCCGGTCTACTCGACCATGCTGGAGCTGGGTCCCCGGCAGACGAGGACGCTGGAGTTCCTGATGCTGGAGCCGGCCACGGCCGCGCCGCCGCACGTGCCGGTGCAGCCCCTGGTCCATCCGCAGCGGAGCCAGATCATCGAGAACCCGGACGGCTGCGCCTCCGGCACGGGTCAAGAGGACCGATAGAACGGCAAAGTCCGGCGTGCCGCGGCCGGCGGCCGGATGGGGCGTCCCTACCGTCACCCCCATGGAAGGTACGGGCGACGCGCTGCCGTCATCGCGGGCCGGGTTTCGCATCCTGTTCGTCTGCACGGCCAACATCTGCCGGTCCCCGCTCGCTGAGCGGCTGGCCCGGTCGGGCCTCGGCCCGCCGTTCCTGGTGTCGAGCGCGGGAGTGCGGGCCGAGCCCGGCAGGCCGATGGCCGAGCCCGTACGGCGTCTGCTGCTGCGCATGGGCGGCGAGCCCGGCGGTTTCGTCTCCCGGCCGTTGACCCCGGCGCTGATGGCGGACGCCGACCTCGTGCTGACGGCCACCACCGCGCACCGGGCCGAGTCGGTCGGCCTGTGCCCGCCGGCGGCCGCGCGTACCTTCACCATCGCCGAGTTCGGCGCGCTGAGCCAGGCGCTCACCGACGTGGCCGTCGTCCGCCACCGCGACCCTGCGCGGCGGGCGCACACGCTCGTCGAGGAGGCGCGGGCGCTGCGCGGGCTGGTCCGGGTGGACCGGCCCGACATCGCGGACCCGTTCGGCGGCTCGCGCTGGGCCTACCGGAAGGCGGGTCGGCGGATCGCCCGGGCGATCGAGGCCCCGCTCCGGTTGTTCACCGAGTGACCTGGGCCTTCTCGGACTTGGTCTCGTAGCCGTAGCCGTAGCCGTAGCCGTCGTAGCGGCTGGACTTCGCGGGCACGAAGTTGAGCACCGTTCCCACGATGCGCGCGTTGATCGACGACAGCTGCTCCGTGGCCCGCAGGATGTGCTCCTGCCGGGTCCTGCCATAGCGCGCGACGAGCATCACCCCGTCGCAGATCGCGGCGAGCGTCGCGGCGTCGGTGACGGGCAGCAGCGGCGGCGCGTCGAAGATCACGATGTCGAACGCGTCCGTGATTTCGTCGAGCACCTGGCGCATGCCCTGCGAGCCGAGCAGCTCGCTCGGGTTCGGCGGGTTCTGGCCGCTCGGGAGCACGTACAGGCTCGGTTCGCCCCAGGTCTGGATCACATCGGCCAGCCGGGCCTTGCCGATCAGCACGTCCGTCAGGCCGATCCCGCCCTCGATGCCCAGGTAGTCGGGGAGGCGCGGGCGGCGCAGGTCTCCGTCGACGAGGAGCACCCGCCAGCCGGTCTGGGCCAGGGTGATCGCGAGGTTGGAGGAGGTCGAGGACTTGCCCTCGTTCGGCAGGCAGCTGGTGATCACGAGCGACTTGGGCTGCCGGTCGACCCCGATGAACTGCAGGTTGGTGCGGAGCGAGCGGAACGCCTCGGCCCGGGACGACCGGCCGCCGCGCCGGACGATCAGCGGGTGGCGTCGCGCGTCCCGCTCGTAGCCGATGATGCCCAGCGTGGAGCTCCCCGACGTCCGCTGCAGCACGTCGGAGGTCTTGATCGTGGTGTCCAGGCGTTCGCGCAGGATGAGCGCGCTGATCGAGGCGGCCAGCGCGGCCAGCACGGCGATCAGGAGGTTGAGCAGCGGCACGGGGCTGACCGGTTTCTGCGGCACCTCCGCCTGATCCACCACGGTGACCTTGACGGTCGGCCTGCTGGTGGGGGTCGGCCGCTCGATCTGGTCGATCAGCTTGGCGAACTTGGCGCCCAGGACGTTGGCCAGCGCCGCGGCGCGGGCGGGATCGGCGTCGCTGACCATCGCGCGGAGCAGCACGGTGCCGGGAACGACCTCGGCCGTGATCCTGGCCTGCAGGCGCGGGATGTCCTCGCCCGTGGCGACCTCGCTGACGAGCCGGCGGCTGGTCAGCAGCGCCGCGTAGGACTGCACGCCCTGCGACAGGGTGCCCACCTGGTAGGCGGGCGAGAACGCGCCCTGCTTGTCGTAACTGGAGAACAGCATGGTGATCGTCGCGACGTACTTGGGCGGCATGTTCGCGGTCACGATCAGCGCGGCGCTGATCGAGATGATCAGCGACAGGACGATGAGCATCCAGTTCTTGCGTGCGAGCCGTACCAGGGAGAGCAGATCCACCTGATCATCGCCGCCTTTCGCGGATTCGTGGAGGGTTCTCGACAGGACGGTGCGGCACGTCGGCGTTCACGCTCAGCAGCAGGAAGATGAGGCCGATCTCGGTGCCGGCCGCGACGATGGCGGCGCTGAGCGGGGGCACCCAGCCGAGGACCATGGCGGTGAGGAGCGCGCCGGCGAACGCGGCGGCCAGGGCGAGCAGCAGGGCGACCGACCGGGCGTCGAAGCCGAGACGCCGGAGCCGGTGCGACACGTGGTCGGTGCCGCCCGTCAGCGGCGAGCGGCCGGCGCGCAGCCGGGACAGGAACACCACGCCGGTGTCGACGGTCGCGACGAAGGTGGCCAGCAGCAGCCCAGCGACCGCCGTGCCGGGGCTCTGCCCCGTGCTCAGGGCGACCGCCGAGCAGGTGAGGACGAAGCCGATGAACAGCGACCCGGCATCGCCCATGAACATCCTCGCCGGCGACCAGTTGTGCGGAAGGAAGCCCAGCGCCGCGCCGGCGAGCACGATGAGGAGCAGGGCCAGGGCGGGCTGGTCGAACAGGACCGCGGCGCCCGCGAGGAAGGCGGCGCTGACCGCGGCGACGACCCCGAGCGAGCCGTCCATGTTGTCCAGCAGGTTGAAGGAGTTGGTCAGCACGACGATCCAGATCACCGTGATCACGCCGTCCGGCCACGCGCCGGTCACGGTGATCTCGACTCCGGCGAGTACGACGCCGACGGCCGACACGGTCTCCACGGTCAGCCTGGTGAGCGCCGGCAGCGACGCGATGTCGTCGATGAGCCCGAGCAGGGCCACCGCTGAGGCGGCCAGCAGGATGGCGGTGATCCGCTGGTCGGCGAAGCCGAGCGCGGCCATGGCGGGCAGCACCGTGGCCATCGTGATCGCGATGCCGCCCAGGTACGGAGTCGGGCGGAGATGCCGCTTGTGCCCGCCGGGGCGGTCGGTGAACCCCCACCGCAGCGCCAGACGCTTCAGCGGGACAGCGGCGGTGACGCTGAACAGGCAGGCCGCCGAGCCCGCGGCCAGCGCGTATGCGCCGCTCACCGCATCGCCGCCGCGAGCTCCTCGCGGGCCTCCTCGACGATCTCGGTGAGGATCTCGTCGAGCGTGCGTCGCGGGACCCAGCCGGTGAGCTCGCGGATCCGCGACGTGTCAGGGACCCTTCGGGTCATGTCCTCGAATCCCTGCCGGTACGCCTCGTGGTAGGGAACGAGCTCGACCCCGGACGTCGACGCGGTGTGCTCGACGACCAGCTTCGCCAGTTCGAGGATGCTCACCTCGTGGGCCGAGCCGATGTTGAACGTCCGCCCGACGGCCGCGTCGTTGCCGAGCAGCCGGATCAGGGCGTCGACGACGTCCGCGACATGGGCGAAGCAGCGGGTCTGGGTGCCGTCGCCGAAGACGGTGAGCGGCTCCCCGGCGAGTGCCTGGCGCACCAGGCGCGGGATGACCATCCCGTAGGCGGGGCTCTGCCGGGGCCCGACGGTGTTGAAGAGCCTGACGACGATCGTGGGCAGGCCGCGTTCGGTGTGGTAGGCGTTGGCCAGGATCTCGTCGACGGACTTGGCCGTGCTGTAGGCCCAGCGGACGACGCCGGTGCTGCCGAGGATGCGGTCGGCGTCCTCGCTCAGCGCTCCGGACGAGTTCTTGCCGTAGATCTCGCTCGTGCTGGCGATCAGGATCTTCTTGCGATACCGGTGCGCGGCCTCGATGACGATCTCCGAGCCGCGGATGTTGGTCGTGAGGCAGCGCAGCGGCTGCTCGACGATCAGCTTGACGCCGACGGCGGCGGCCAGGTGCACGACGACGTCGCACTGGTTGACGAGTTCGTCGACGATGAGCTCGTCCAGGATCGACCCGTGGACGAAACGCATGCCGGGATGCGGCCGCAGGTTGCTGAGACGTCCGGTCGACAGGTTGTCGAGGATCACGACGGAGTCACCCCGGGCGAGCAACGCGTCGGTCAGGTGTGAGCCGATGAATCCGCTGCCACCCGTTATGAGGTAAGTGCATGCTTTTCTCACGAGTTTCCCCATTGGTGCGTGAAATGTGTTCTTTGACGGTGAACAGGGCAGGTCAGGCCTGCATGCCGGTGCTCATGATCACCGCCTTCTCGAACCAGGCCACCGTCATGCGAAGCCCGTCCTCCAGCGATACCGGGCGTACGCCGGGGAACAACTGGCGCAGGAGAGCGGGCGAAGCCTGGGACTCGCGGATGTCGCCCAGACGCGGCGGCAGGAAGCCGGCCTCGACCGGCCTGCCGAGGACCGAGCCGAGCACCTCCTTCAGCTTCAGCAGCGAGACGCGCGTGCCGAACGCGAGGTTGACCGGTTTCGGGCTCGTCACCCGGCGCACCGCCGCGTCGCCGAGGACCTCCGTCACCGTTCCCACGTAGGTGAAGTCGCGCTCCTGGTGCCCGTCGCCGTAGATCGGCACCAGGTCGCCCGCCATGGCCTTGGACACGAACGACGGGATGACCGCCGCGTAGGCGTGATCGGCGGCCTGCATCGGGCCGTAGACGTTGAAGAAGCGGAACGGCAGGACGTCCAGTCCGAAGCTGGAGGCGTAGGCCAGCGCGTACGCCTCGGTCGCCAGCTTGCTCACGCCGTACGGGCTGAGCGGCCTGGTCGGCAGGTCCTCGTGCTTGTACGTCTCGGCGCAGTCGCCGTACACGGAGGACGACGACGCGAGGATCACGTGCGGTCTGGTGGCCCGGCAGGCCTCCAGGACGCGGAGCGTTCCCGTCGCGTTGACGTCGTGCGAGGCCAGTGGGTCCAGCAAGGACCGGGGCACCGACGGGCGCGCAGCGAGATGGACGACCGTGGTGGCGTCCGCGACGAGACCGGCCACCAGATCCGGATCCAGGATGCTGCCGCGCACAAACCGCACCTCGACACCGTCGAGGTTGGCCAGATCGCCGCTGCTCAGGTCGTCCAGCACCGTGACGCTCTGAATCTCGGACCGCGCCGCGAACGCCCGGCACAGGTTGGCGCCGATGAAACCGGCCCCACCGGTCACCAGTATTCTCACCTGTTCATCCCTCCTGCGGTGACACGCCGAGCACCGCGAGGCTCGCTGAGAGATCGGTACAGAGCCTCGGTGTTCGCGACGAGGCTGTCCACGTCGAACGAGGCGGTCGCCCAGCTGTGCGCGGCGGCACCCAACTGGCGCGCGAACGAGGGGGTCGAGAGGAGGTGCGCGGTCCGGTCCGCCAGTTCGGCCGGGTCGGCCGCGGCGAGCAACCCGGTACGTCCGTCCTGGACGACCTCGGCGACGCTGCCCACCCGGGTGGCGACGACGGGCGTGCCGGCCATCTGCGCCTCGATCAGCGTGAGCGGAGTGCCCTCGTTGTCGGAGGTCAGCAGGACGACGTCGGCCGCGGCGTAGACGGTCTCCACGTCTTTTCGCCAGCCCACCAGGTGGAAGGCCTGCCGGAGGGACCCGATGTCCTGTTCCACCCGCTCCTGGAGGTCACCGCCGCCGCAGATGACGAAGTGGCAGCCGGGCACCTTACGGAGGACCTCGCGTGCCACGGCGACGAACCGGTCGGGCCGCTTCACCTGGGTCAGCCGGCCCACGTACGCCACCACGGGCGCGTGCGGCGGCAGGCCGAGACTCCGGCGGGCGACCAGCCGGTCGGGCACCGGCCCCAGCCGAACACCGGGAGGGATCACGACATACTGCTCGCGACGCCCGATGCCCGCCTGGAGCAGGTCGTCACGGACCTGAGCGCCCACCGTCACCAGGAGATCCGACATGGACGCGAGGAACCGTTCCGAGCGCACGTAGAGCGCGCGTTTCGGCGCCGAGAAATAGCCGTCGAGCAGGTGCCCGTGGAATCCGTGGACCCTGGCCGCGCCGACTCCCGACAGTTTCACCGCCACACGTCCCAGAGCTCCCGCCTTGGCGGTCTGCGTATGAACGATATGAGGCCGGAAAGTACGCATCGCGGATACCAGCCCGAACAGGGCTCGGACGTCGTCGGAGGGCCTGATGGAACGACCGAGACCCGAAATCCGGTGCACCTGTGTACTCGAACACTTCAGTGCGAGGTGATCGCCCTCACCGTCGTCGACGTAACCGGTGTAGAGGCGGTGCGCGAACTCTTCCTGATTGAGTCGTTCGGAGAGCCCCAACGCCAGGGTGGCGGGGCCGCCAACGTTCATCCGGGCGATGATTTCCATGACGCGAATCCGGCTGTCCGGCTTCATGCGGCTCCTCGATGACTGGCATGGCTCACGTCCGCGAAGCTAGCTAGGGAATCGGGCAGTTCCGCTCATGCCGTCGCGGTGAGTGGTGAAATGTTTCCTCTCTCCCTACCTGAGCGTGATCGTTGGGGAGTCGCCACTTACCTGGACCCCGTCTCAGCGGGTCTCGCGGCACGGAGGGACCGCTCAGGACAAGAAACACGACAGGAAAGACGTCTTACCGAAAAAAGTCCGCAAAGCGGAGTCATCGGCAGGCCATTGCCATCCCCGGGAAGTGATGCCGTACGGTCCCCGGCGCTAGCGTCGTCGTCTCCGACGTGCTTGCCGGCGGTTCGGATCGCTGCTGGGCATTGGAGCGTGATGCTCAGGTGAACTGAAGGTCGCTTTCCATGGAATATCTCATCGTCGCCGCCGCCGTTGTGGCACTCGTCTTTCTGGTCAACGCGAACCTGGACTCGGCGGCGGCCCGGCGGGTGCTGCCCATTCTGCTCGTCGCGTTCGTGACACGCCTGGTCATCCACGTACTGGTGCTACGGGCGGGCGTCATCGACTACGGGGGCGACAACCTGGGCTACGAGGCCCGCGCGATGGAGATCGTCAGTTATTGGAAACTCAATGGTTTCCAATTCGTCACGGCCGACGAGTTGAGCTTCCTGAGTTCCGTCGCCGTTCCGTGCAACGTCTTCGCGCTGGTCATCTACCTGTGCGACGGGCCGGCGCCGTTGGCCTGCACGGCCGTGGTGGCGCTCGTGGCCTGCGCGATGTGCGTCGTGGTCTACAAGTTCGCCAGGCTGATCGGCGCCGATGCCCGCGCGGCGTTCCGGGTGCTGGTCGTGTCGGCGTTCATGCCCGCCTTCCTGCTGCACACCTCGGACACCTACAAGGACGGATTCAACGCCTTTCTCGTGGTGGCCTGCGTCGGCATCGGCGCGTCCCTGGCCCGGCGTTTCAGGACGAGCAGGCTGCTCCAGGCCGGGCCGTTGCTGTGGTGCCTCTGGCACGTCCGTCCGTACATGGTGTTCATTTCCGCGATACCGCTCATCTTCGGCGTGGTCGCCTCGAAGTCGACATTCTCCCTGCGCAAGCTGCTCGCCGTCAGTGGCTTGCTGACGGCCGCCATGATGATCGTCATCGGCGTCCTGGACGACACGCCCCTCGAACAGCTGCAGCGGCAGCTGGACAGAGGGCAGTCGGAAACCGTCCTTCGCGCCAACGCCCATGCCTCTTCGGGGGTGCTCTTCGAAGACGGCGGCGACCCTTGGAACGACCTCGGCCTGAAGCTGATCTACACGGTCCTGGCGCCGTTCCCGTGGACCGAGGGCAGCATCACGTTGCAACTGGGCAAGCTCGATGTGCTCATCTGGTACGTACTGCTCTACGCCGCGGCGCGCGGCGCGGGCCGGCTGTGGCGCCAGGACCGCAGGACGCTCCTCGTCCTGCTGCTGTTCATCGTGCCCGGCACCATCGCCTACGCGACGACCATGGCGAACATCGGGCTGATCTTCCGGCAGCGCATTCCCATCGTCGTGGTCACGAGCCTGCTGGCCGCGGTGGCCTGGAGCCGGATTCCCCGGGACAGTTCGCCGGCGTCCTCCCGGGAAGAGGGCGCCCCGCCCTCCACTCCCGAACCCGCCCCCGACCCCGAGCCCGCCCCCGGACGAGAACCACGTGATCCGGCGCGTTCCTGACGGGGGTTCCTCGCCGGTGGGACGGATCTCACCGGCGAGGCCACGACGGCCGCTCCTGGAGGGTCACCCTGTCCGGTAGACGGCGAAGTCTCCGTCATGGAACGCCGGCCGCGCGTGGTCTCCGATCGTGGAGCTCACACCCGCCCCCTGCTCATCGACGAAAAGCCACCTGACTCCGTAACGTTCCCGCAGCCGCTGGATCGTGCCCGGGGAGGGCGTCAGGAAGGCCGCCTCGTTCGCCGCGAACCGTTCCCGATCCCAGAAGGGCAGGAGCTCCTCCAACTGGCCCGGCTGCCAGCGATCCGCGTTCTTCGCCGTGAACGCCCACCCTTCGAGCAGCACGTGCCGCTCGGTCAGCGCGGACACCCAGAACTGGCGACTGTCGCAGGGGTTCTCGAAACCCCAGCGGCAGTGGACGTTCGTGGCGACCACGTCGTCCGGGGCCGAGTGGGCGCGCAGCCATCGTGCGGCGGTCAGCGCGCCCTGCGGGGCCGCCGGCGCCGCTGAGGCGGCCGGCCGGCTGCCACCGCCGGACACGAAGGAGACCACCCGTGCGTGGTGGGCGGCGGGCAGGCCGATGGCCGCCATCGCCGAGATCACCAGAGCCCAGGCGCGCGGCCCCGGCCTGGTGGCGACGAGGACGGCGGCCCCGAGCGCGGTGACGACCACCAACGTGATGTACGGCAGGTAGAGGACGGTGTCGGCCTGGCCTGGCGCGAGTGGTGCCCTGACGCCGCAGAGGATGGTGATCGCGTAGGCGCCGATCACCCCGGCCCCGATCGCGCACAGTGTCATGCCGGGCGTCACCCGCGCTCGCCGCAGGATGACGAGGGCCCCGAGGACCGCGATGATCGCCGGGTAGGGGTAGGACCCCCACAGGAAGTAGACCTGGCTCCTGCCGGGGTGATCGAAGATGAGCATCGAGCCGAGTCCCGCGGCGCCGATGCCGAGCATGAGGACCACGTCGGGCCGGATGAGCAGTTTCGGCCGGCTCAGCAGTCCGAGAACCGGGGTCCACGTGACAGCCCAGGCCAGCAGATACACCACGACGACGCCGAGCAATGACGTCAGCGCGGGATCGATGCCGGCCGACATGCCGGTCAGGTCCTGCCAGACGGTGCGCATGGCGGAGAAGGGCGCGATGACCAGCCCCTGCCGCTGCCCGCCGAAGAGGACGAACTGTGCGAAGACCAGGCACATCCCCGCCATCAGGAGCGTGATGAGCGCGGGCCACGGCACTCGACGCCGCCTCACCCCCTCGATCGCCGCGACCGCCACCAGCCCCACGACGAGCATCGGCAGGTACGTGGCCTTGGCGCCCATGACCGCCACGAGAAGGACCGCCAGGAGCAGCCACGGCCCAAGGTCGCACCAGCGATGCCGGAGAAGGTCGATCACGAGGAGGACGACGGGAACGAACAGCAGCGCCCCGAAGGCGAAGGTGGGGCTCTCCCACGCGGCATCATGGAGCCCGCCCCAGGTGAACGTACCGACCGAACCGAGGAACAAGCGGGGAGCGCCCACGAAGAGCGTGGCCGCGACGGCGAGGACGGCCCCCTTCCACGAGTCCGTCACCCGCCGCGCGAGCATCGCGACCAGGACGACGAACGCGGCCAGCACGGGGAGAATGCCCAGCCGAAGCAGCAGCACCAGTGGCTCCACCCCGGTGATCCAGCTGGCGGACGCCCAATGCGCGTAGACGAACCAGTGATAGAAGAGCGGCTCACCGGCGACCATGGGGCTCATCGGTGGCATGTGATGCTTCAGCTCGCCGATCAGACCGAGATGGAAAGGCGTGTCGTCGGAGTACTTCGCCAGGGCCGGCCAGGTCAGCGCCCCGGTGCTGAAGTGGCTGTAGGCACTCTTGACGACCAGATAGCAGACGATCAGCGCGAGCGCCCATGACCACCAGGCGGGTGCGGCCGGCCGGGCGCCGCCCTTCCAGTGCCTGCGTAGCCGGGGCACGGCGAGGAACGCGATATAGGTGCTGATCGGCCATACCAGGACGAGCAGCGGGACGCCCACCGCCCGGGCCACGACGTAGGCCCCCACTTCGATGGCGAGGCCGAGCACCACACCGAGCGCCAGCTCCTCCGCCAGCGTGCGGCTGTCACCGTAGAGGGCTCGGATCAACAGCAGGCCCGGAAGCGCGAGACACAGCACGACGTACGCGCCGTAGCAGGCCGTGTCCGAGAGAGAGACTCCATAGCGACTCAGCACGGCCACGACGAAGCCGATCGTGAGCGCGGCGGGCAGCCAGCTGGACACGCGCCGGGCCCTGTCATGGCGAGCGGAACCTCGCCCCTGATCGGGGGGCCGAGTCGCTTGGGTGTCTCTCAGTGATCTGAGCGCGTGATCCTGCCGGGATATGGCCATGAATGGAGTCTGGTCGCGCCGATGACCACAACGAGATCACGCACTGTGCACCGGGCGGACTTCTTGCCATTCTCTTATGCGGTCATGAGCGATCGGGGCTCGTCAAACCGCGGTCATCGAGCCGCCTCTTGCCTATCCGGTCGCCGAAGTCTGCGCATCTCACGCAGGAATGTCAGGTACTGGCCGGGGGTCGGAGAATACCATTGCCTGCTCTCGAGATCGGACCGCCGATATGGCTCCGCCCGGCCGTCCAGCACCGCGCGCACGGCGTCGGCCATGGCGTCGAGGGCGCCCAGATATTGCTTCACCGGAAGCGTGCGATAAGTGTCGGTGAACGGATCGACGGCGATGGCCGGCTGGGCGATGATCTCACCGGTGTCGACGCCCGGGTCGACCAGGTGAATCGTCGTCCCGACCATTTCGGAGCGGCCCTCGTACACCGCCCAGAAACCGCCGTGCACTCCTCGGTATCTCGGGGTGATCCCGACATGGATGTTGATGAAGGCGGGCGCGCACGCGAGGATCCAGCCGGCGATGATGCCCGTGCCCGAGACCACGACCGCCCCGGGACGCCTGTCCTTGAGCAGGTCGGCGACCTCCGCGTTGTTCACCGAATCCACGTCCAGCACGTTGAGGCGCCCGTCGGGAGGCCGGACGTCGCGTCCCTTCAGCAGAGCCGCGACGCGGGCGCGTGAGCGCGATCTGATCACCATGCGGTCATAGCCGAGAAAAGCCAGCTGACCGGCCACCTGGGCCACTCCGAGTTTGCGCAGGCGATGTCGTAGCATTTTTCCCTGATGCGCCTCCTCGAAGACCACCAGGGAAATGTCGAATCGCTCGGCCAGGTGGTTGATCAGCACATACGACGGCTGGCTGCGCGTGGCCATGATCATGATCTCGCTCATCGGCGTCCTCCTCCTTCCGGGACGAAGACGTCCGTGCTCTCCAGAATGAACTCGGCGGCCTGCGCCATCGTCATGACCGCCAGCTCCCCCCTGTCACGGCGTGCGGAAATGTCGCGCAGGATGTGTTCCAGCGCACGGAACGTCCGATCCCCCGCCAGGTTGAAGGGGTGAAACCAGAGATGGTAGACCTCTCCGCGACGGACCGCGCGATCGAGTCCGAGGCGAGCCTGCCTGACCCTTGACGAGATCGGAATCAGTTTCCGCAGCCCATTGCTTCCGACCAGAAACTGTGAGGCCGGAAGGTTCACCAGCCGGTCGCCCTCACGCAGGGTGTTCACGTCATAGGTCGTGGCGGCGGTGCCGAGGGCCCGATCCAGGAAGTGGGCGGCTCCCAGGCGGTTGCCGTACCAATTCCGCTCGACCCCTCGGTAGGCGATTATTCCGAAGTCAGGCAGAGTGTCGACATAACCTATCTGATTGCGCGGATGGACGATGGAGCGCATCGAGAGGCCGAACTGTTCGCTCACCCGGGCGGCGGCTTCGAGCTCTCGCATCCACACGTCCCGCGTGGTGGACGCGTCGTGCGCGTAGACGTGGGTGAAAGTATGTGTCCCGATCTCGTGGCGGACGCGCGCGCCGCCGATCCAGTCGACCAGATAAGGCGCGTAATACCATCTTTCCGGTGCGCGCACGTTCCTGTCGTCAGGCTCCGGTTGAACGAGAAGTCGACCCACCACGGCCCAGGTCGCCGGGATCTGATATGCGTCGAAAACGTCGATCAGCCGCCTCGTGATCCGCGGCTCTTCATCGAAGGCTTCCGACAGTCGCGGCAGATCGGCGGCGTCCGTGCCCCAGGCGAGCTCTGTATCGATGGAGAGGATGCATATTCCCGGCATACGGCAAGATTATCAAGCGGCCTTTGACGGGCGAATGACCGAGGTTCTGGCTGGATCCAGCTTTTGGTTAAGACCACGCCGCGGAAAAGCGCTGTTCCCTCACGTGTCATCGATAACAGCGCAGTGATTCCGTCTTCGCCGCCAATGCCTGCACAATGGACCGCACATCGGATGGGCGCGGAATCAAGGCTCCCATCGGCATTCCCGTCGACCGGGCGAACCGTGACATCTCAAGAAGGGCCATGGCGATGTACGTCACGGTGGACGCCAGAGCGGCGCCCACCGTGCCCCATCGGGGGATCAGCGCCAGGTTGAGCAGGATGTTCGCGCAGAGGGAGCCGACAGCGATGGCGGTCATGGTCATCGGGCGCTCAAGGCGTACGAGATGCTGCTCAAGCGGCCGGATCAGCATGAGTGCGATCGTTCCCGGAGCCAGCACGAGCAACGGGGCCACGCTTCCGGCGAAGGACTGGCCGTAGACCAGGGGGATCAACCAGGGCGAGGCGGCCGCGAGCAACGCCACGGTGCCGGAAGAGACGAGCAGGATGAGCCTGAGCGCGCGGACCGTGACGTGTTTGGCGTCGTCCACGTCGCGCGACGCCTGCCGGGGCAGGATGACCTGCGTGATCGTTTCGCAGGGAATACGGGTGAGAGTCATCACCGTGACGGCGACCGTGTAGAGGCCGACCGCGGCCGGAGAGTCCATGGCGCCCAGAAGCAGGATGTCGATGGTGACCAGCAGGTACAGCGCCACCCATCCCACGTGGTATTTACTCGACAGGCCAAGCTGGCGCTTTACCAGAGCACCGTCGATCCGCAGAGAGATCGGCCGCAGTCCGCTCACCGCGAAGGCGAAGGGCAGGGCGGTCGCGACCGCCCAGCAGATGATCACACTGGCGATGGTCAGGTGGCCGATGGCCGCGAGGACCAGGATGCCCGAGCACTGCGCCAGCGCGCCGGCGAGCGACTGGCGATTCACGACGTCCATCCGCGACTGCAGCGTCAGGATGCTGTTGAGGTTGACGGACGCGGCGCCGAGCGGAACCACTGACAGGGCGAGCGCCCACAGGGCGAACCCGCCGGGCGAGCCGCTCACCACCACGAACACGAGCGCGCCCAGCGCCGACACCGAGCCCATGACCAGGCCGAGGAGCAGACCGTTCGTGGCCAGTGACTGATGCCGCGACTGGTTCGACCAGAAAGTGATCTGCGACTTCTCCAGCGACAGGTGGCCCACGACGATGGCGGCGAACGCCGCGGTGGTGATCACCGCGTAGACGCCTCTGCCTTCCGGTTGAAGGGTGCGCGCGATGAGCACCCCCGTCGTCGTCTCCAGAGCCAGCCGGACCCCGCGGCTGGCCAGCGTGCGAAGAGCGACGGCCACCGAGGACGTCCTGCCCGACGAGGCTGCTCTATTCGGCATGGCGCTCCGCCAGCAGGCGGCGATACAGACTGATGTGCTCGTCGAACATGACGCGCGTGTCGAAGTTCTCCCGTGCCCAGAGCCGTGCCGCGGCCGCCAGCGACCTGGCCAGCTCGGGGTCGTCCAGCAGTCGGCTGATCCCGTCGGCCAGGGCCGCCGAGTCCGACTCGCGGACGAGGATCCCACGGTCCTGGAGGAGCTCGGGGTTACCGCCGACCGAGGTGGCGACGATCGGCCGCCCCGCCGCCATCGCCTCCATGACCGCGTTGCTCAGGCCCTCGGTGAGCGAGGGGAGCAGCACCAGGTCGGCGCGAGCGAGCAGGCCCGCGCAGTCCATCCTGTCTCCGAGGAACCGGACGTCGACCCCGAGCTCGGCCGCCTGCTTCTCCAGGCGATCACGTTCGGGCCCGTCGCCGGCGAGCACGAGCGTGCACGGCCGCCCGCGGCGGGCGAGCAGCGCCAGAGCGTCAAGGAGGAAGCGATGCCCCTTCTCCTCGCTGAGCCGCGCCACGCACACCAGCACCGGAAGATCGGTGTCGACGTGCTCCGGCTCGGCCGGATCGAACGCCGCGGCGGGCAGCCCGTTGTAGATCACCGTCAGCTTCGCCGGGGGCACGCCGATCGACACGGTGTCCCGGGCGAGCGCCTCCGCGTTGACGACCACGTGATCGGTGATCCGAGCCGTCAACCTTTCCAGAGCGAGGCTCCACGACTGCCGGGGGTCGAGCCTGCTCTCGTTGCGCCGTCCCGCCACCACGACCGGAACCCCGGCCAGCCGGGCGGCCGGCGCGCCGAGGAGATAGCTGTGACGCAGGAACGCGTGCAGCACGTCGGGCCTGAGGCGTCGCAGCAGGCCGACCATGCACGCGAAAGCCCGGAGGTTGCCCGCCCCGGCTCCCCGGACGAACCCGAGCTGATGCACACCGATGCCGGCGTCGCGAAGCGCCGGCTCGTGCGGCCCGCCTTTCGACAGGAGCAGCACATGCACCTCGATGCCCGCGTGACGCAGCTCCCGCGCGAGCAGAGACAGCTGTTTCTGCGTGCCGCCCACCTCCAGGTGCCCGATGAGCAGCGCGACGCGCCGGAGACAAGCTCGATCCTGGGTCGTCATGACACCCGCACCTCGTCGTAGAGCTGCTCGAACCACTCCGCCGTCCGGCCGATGTCCACCAGGTCGGCGCTGTTCCGCGCGCCTTGGCTGAGCCGCGCGTGGTTCTCGGGACGCATCGCCCGCACGATCGCCTCGGTGAGCTCACCGGGATCTCCGGGTTTGGTCAGGTAGCCGTTCCTGCCGTGCTCGATCAACTCCGGGACGCCTCCAACGGCGGTGGACACCACCGGTACGCCCGCGGCCAGTGCCTCCATGACGACGACGGGGAGTCCCTCGTACGTGGAACTGAGCACCAGGAGGTCGGCGGCGGCGATCAGGCGGGAGGCGTCCGGCACGCGGCCGACGATCCGCACGGCGTCCGACCCCAGCTCGGCGACCCGGCCGGCGACCCGGTCACGCAGCGGACCGGAGCCGGCCAGCAGGAAGACGGCGCGCGGGTCGCGATCCGCCACCCTGACCGCCACGTCGAGGAGCAGGTCGTGGTTCTTCTGCGGGCGGAAGTTGGCCACGTGCACGATCAGGAAGGCGGACTCCGGAACCTGCCAGTCCCGCCGCGTCCGCTCGGCCTCCCCGGCTCTGCGGCGTTGCTCCGCGACGTTGACACCGTGGATCCGGGTCGACAGGTTTCGGGCGCCCCTGCTGACGACGGCACGGGCGACCTGCGAAGAGACTGCCACGGTATGGGCGTCGAGCCAGCCCGTCGCGCGGTCGAGCAGCATCGTCGGGAGGCGATAACGCACGTTGTGCACGGTCGAGATCAGTAGGGGGCGCGGTCTGCAGAACCGGGACGTCACCCGGAGCAGCGACGCGGGAAGCGGCGAATGCAGGTGAATGACATCAGGTCGCAGCCGCCTGACCACCGCGGCCAAGCGGAGGAGACGAAGCGACGGCGGGGACGAGGCCGGTTGGATGACCTCGATGCCCGCGGAGCCGAGCCGCTGGACGCATTCGTCGGACGCCCACAGGCACGCCACCGTGTAGCGCTTGGCCGCTCGGGGGGCCGCGAGCAGTCGCTCGACCAGCAACGTCTCCGCACCGCCGACGTCCAGTATTTTGATCACTTCGCAGACGTGCGTCATGGTCTTCACCAGCGTCATCATCGCGATTTGGACGGCCTACGGCGGTGGCGGCACTCCGGCGACAGCGGACATTGCACACTTCTGTCCCCGGCATTGCCACGCGATCAAGAAGCCGGCGGCTCAGCTCCGGGCAGTTCGTAGACGCTGTGCTCACCGGAGCTGAACCGGAGCCTGGCGAAGGGCCAGAGCCGGGCGCCCGGCTTCATCCGGCTCTCGTCCACGAACAGCCACCGCACTCCGTAGCGCTCGCGCAGGTGCCGGACGGCGTCCGGGGAGGGCTCCTGGAAGACCGCGTCATTGGCCCGCAGCCGATCGAGGTCCCAGTACGCGCGGTGCGGCGCGACCTCGCCGGGACGCCACCTGTCCATGTTCGCCGCCGTGTAGGCCCACCCCTCGACCAGGACCCGCCGTTCGCTCAGCGCGCTCGTCCAGAACGTACGGCTGTCGCACGGACTTTCGAACCCCCGGCGGCAGTGCGTGTTCGTCGCGACGAGGTCATCGGGGTGCGAATGGGCCCGCAGCCACCGCCCGGCGGCGAGGGCGCCCCGTGGAGCGTCCGCGTTCGGCCTGCGGTGCGGGGCGGCGGCCACCGGGCTCGTGGCGGCGCCGGGCAGCAGATGGCCGAGCCAGGCGGCCGGTGTCCCGGCGGCCGTGACCATGCAGAGCACCAGGGCGCAGGTACGGCGCCCGCTCTGGCGCGCGACCCGCAGCACCACGACCGCCACCAGCACCACGCCCAGCAGGGTGAGGTACGGCAGGTAGAGGACGACGCCGTCCCGTCCGGGCCCCAGGGGAACGGTGATGCCGAACAGCACCCGGACTGCCAGGGCGACGGCCACGCCTGCTCCGGCGGCGCACGCCATCGCCCTGAGCGTCGCCCCTGCCCTCCGGATCACGGTGGCGAGCCCGTACACCGCGACCATGGCGAGGTAGGGGTAGAACGCCTGCAGGAAGTAGCCCTGTGACAGGTGCGCGTGGCCGAGCAGGAGCGCCGCCCCGAGCCCGGCGGCGCTCATGCCGAGCACCAGCACCACGGGGGGCCGTACGAGGAGGCGGGGCCGGCTCAGCAGCCCGAGCACCCCGCACCAGGCGATCATCGCGCAGAGCAGGCACAGCAGGGCGGCCCCGAGCATCGACTGCCACGGGACCTCCGCGGTCCCGCCGAGGCCGTTCAGGTTTCTCCAGGTCACCCTGACGATCGACAGCGGATCGACCACGATGCCCTGCCGGGCGCCGCCGAAGAGCACGAACTGCGCGAAGAGGAGACACCCGGTCGTCAGTCCGAGCACGGCCAGGGCCTGCCGGGGCAGCCGCCACCACTTGACCGTCTCGACCGCCACGACGGCCAGGAGTCCCGCCGCGAGGAGCGGCAGGTAGGTGGCCTTCGCCCCCATGACCGCCACGATCATGATCGTCATGAGCACCCACCAGCCCCGGCTCGGCCGCCGGTTCCCGAGGAGGTCGAGGAGCAGGAGCATGACGGGGGCGAACAGCAGGGCCGCGAAGGTCTGGGTCGGGCTCGCCCACGAGTACACCGGTGGCCAGGTGAGCAGCCCAGAGACCGAGCCCGCGTACAGGCAGGGCGCCGCCACGAAGACCGTGCTCGCGACGGCGGCCAGCGCTCCCCTCCGCGAGCCGGTCAGGCGCCGCCCGACCATCGCCAGGAGGACGACGAACGCGGCCAGCATGGGCAGCACGGCGAGCCGGAAGAGGAGGATGATCGGTTCGATTCCGGTGATCCAGCCGGACGCCGCGAGATGCGCGTAGACGAACCAGTGATACACGAGGGGCTCACCGGCGACGTAGGGCACCGTGGGCGGCACGTGGTGCTTCAGCTCACCGGCCAACGCCAGGTGGAAGGGCATGTCGACCGACGACGACAGCATCGCCGGCCAGGTGAGGGGCTGGATCCGGTAGAAGCCGGCGGCGACCAGCGCGATCAGGCAGATCACGATCAGCGCGATGCTCCACGCCCACCACAGAGGCACCCGGCCGGCGCGGCCGGTGCCCTTCCAGTACCCGCGCAACCGGGGGACGGCGATGAACAGCGCGTACGTGCCGAGTGGCCAGGCGACCACGAGCAGCGGCATGCCGAGTGCCCGGACCGGCAGGTAGGTCAGCACTTCCAGCGCGTAGCCGAGCGTCAGGCCGAGCGCGAGCTGCTCGGGTAGCGCGTGCGCGCGCCGGTACAGGACCCGGATCCACAGCAGGCCGGGGAGCGCGAGGCCCAGCGCCACGTAGAGGCCGAACACGGTCAGGTCTCGGACCGAGACGCCATGAAACCTCAGCACGCCCCCGGCGCAGGCGAGCACGGCCATCGCCGGCAGCCAGCGGGAGGCGCGCGCCGTCCACCGGGGCGGAGTGTCCGCCCGCTGGGGCGGCGCCTCCAGCGCACCGGGCGCCGGCACGGATGCCGACGAGGTCGGGGAACGCGGAAAGGGCGGGGCATCGGCCATGCGCGCAAGCTTGGCGACGCTTCCCCGCCCCGCGTGACTCGCATGCCCTAGCGGTGCGATGTCCTTGCGACTGCTTTGCCGCGCTTTCAGCCTGCCCAGCAAGCTTTACGGCAAAGGCGTGCACACCTGCGCAATTTAAATAATTCCCCCGACACGCCCATCCCATATCTAGCAATGCCATTGGCCGCTCTGCGCGATCACCGTCCGAATTCGTCCGTACTCTGCGTCCAAGGCGTAAACACATCGCCTTTGCTCCGTTATTACCCAGCAAACACGCTCTTAGGGGTTCCACATGCCCGACGGCAAGGAGAAGATCGGCCCGAGACGGCGCTCGGTTCGCATGGCGCTGACCCTCGTTGGGGGAGTCGCCCTCCTGGCCGCCCTGCTCTGGACCGCTTGGACACTGACGCCCCTGCCCAGCGGCTCGCAACCGATCGACCCCCTGATGTCTCCCGTCTCCGTGGAGTCGAGCACGACCGTGCGAAGCGCCGGCTCCACCGTCCAGCTCAATCAGGTGCCGGACCATGTCGTCCAAGCGGTCCTCACCGCCGAGAACGGGGCGCCCGCCTCGGAGCACGGCGTGACCATGGAAGGGCTGGCCCGGGGGCTCTGGTTCGGGCTCACCGGGCGGGCCGGCCGCGACTCCGCGATCACCCAGAGGATGGTGCGCAACCACCACCCGCAGGAGAGCTCCTTCTTCCGCCGGCTCGGCGACCTCGTGGTCGGCGCCAAGGTGGAGCTGTCGCGATCGCGTGAGTGGGTGCTGGAGAGATACCTCAACGTGCTCGACCTGGGCCGAGGGCCCGAGGGGATCCAGGCCGGGGCGCGGGCGTACTTCGGCAAGGACGTCCAGGAGCTCACCGTGTCCGAGGGCGCCTACCTGGCCGCGGCGATCCGGCACCCGGACGAGGCCGGCGGCCCCGCGCCCGAACCGATCGCGGGCCCGCGCGCCCGCTGGCGTGCGGTGATCGACAGCCTGCACCGGGCGGGCACCCTCACGAAGGCCCAGGCCGCGGTGCAGCGTTTCCCGAAGATCAGCGCCGAGCGGGCGCCCTCCGGCGACGGCGCCGCACGCGCGCCCGCTCGCCCCATGAGCTCACCCGCACGCTCCGATCGCGAGACCCGGCCGTCGGACGGCACCGGTCCTAGGGTCGTCGCCGCCGTCGGCGGCACCGCGCGCCAGGCGGTCGCCTCGGCGCTGCCCGCGCCGGCCTCGGGCCCCAAGGGCCCCCGCCGGGCACGGCAGGCGTGCCCGCCCGGTTCGATCATCTGCGAGGAGAACGAACTGCCCGGGAACCCGCCCAGCGAGTGGGACGTGGGCGGGTCCGGCAGCCCCGACATCCAGGGCTATCCCACCCAGATCAGCGTCAACCACGGGGAGACCATCGAGTTCAAGGTGAAGACCCCGGCGACGGACTACCGCCTGGACATCTACCGCATCGGCTACTACGGCGGCATGGGGGGCAGGTACATGGCCACGGTCCAGCCGTCGGCCACCCTGCCGCAGACGCAGCCGGACTGCGTGAACGAGGCCTCGACCGGGCTGGTCGACTGCGGCAACTGGGCGGTGTCCGCTTCCTGGGCGGTGCCCGCCACGGCCGTCACGGGCGTCTACATCGGCAAGCTGGTGCGCGAGGACGGCCCTGCCGCCGCCAGCCAGGTCATCTTCGTCGTCCGGGACGACGCCCGCCCGTCGGACCTGCTGTTCAAGACCTCCGACACGACCTGGCAGGCGTACAACAGGTACGGCGGAAACAGTCTGTACTTCGGCAGTCCCGCGAACCGCGCGTACAAGGTCAGTTACAACCGGCCCATCAATACGCGGGGGCTCGAGAACGGGCCGCCGAACTACTTCTTCAACTCCGAATACCCCATGATCCGCTGGCTGGAGGCCAACGCCTACGACGTCGGCTACATCTCCAGCATCGACGCCTCGGTCCGGCCCGCCGACCTGCTCGACCACGAGGTGCTGCTGTCCGTCGGCCACGACGAATACTGGTCCGACCAGATGTGGGACAACTTCACCGCGGCCCGCGACGACGGCGTGGACCTCGCCTTCTTCTCAGCCAACGAGGTCTTCTGGAAGATCCGCTGGGAGGACAGCATCGACGGGACGAGCACCCCCTTCCGCACGATGACCTGTTTCAAGGAGACGATCGCCAACGCCAAGATAGATCCCAGCCCGCAGTGGACGGGCACCTGGCGTGACCCGCGATTCTCCCCGCCGTCCAACGGCGGCCGGCCCGAGAACCAACTGACCGGCACCCTGTACATCATCAACGCCATAGTCAACGACGCGATGCAGGTGCCGTCCGAGTTCGCGGCCATGCGGCTGTGGCGCAACACCTCGATCGCGAATCTGCAGCCCGGCCAGGTCGCCACCTTCCCCGCCGGGACGCTCGGCTTCGAGTGGGACAACACGCCGGACAACGGCTTCGCTCCCCCAGGCCAGGCGCGATTCTCACGGACGACCCTGAGCTATACCAACAAGTATCTGCTCGACTACGGCAGCACCTACGGCGCCGGCACCGCGACGCACCACCTCACTCTCTACCAGCAGGCCGGCGGCGGCGGAATGGTGTTCGGGACCGGAACCATTCAGTGGATGTGGGGACTGGACGCCAACCATGACCGGGCCGGCAGCCCCACCGACATCCGCATGCAGCAGGCGACCGTCAATCTCTTCGCGGACATGGGCGCGCAGCCGGCGACTCTCCAGCCAGGGCTGGTCCCGGCGACTCCGTCCACCGACACGGCGCCCCCCACCTCGGCCATCGCCACACCGGAGAACAACTCCACCGTGCTGACCAGCGCACCCATCACCATCTCCGGCACGACGTCCGACACCGGGGGCGGCGTCGTCGCGGGCGTCGAGGTCTCCGTCGACGGCGGCACCATCTGGCAGCAGGCCACCGGACTCACCTCCTGGCAGTACGACTGGGTGCCCGGAACCGTCGGGGAGACGACGATCATGTCCCGGGCGGTGGACGACATCGGCAACCTCCAGACCAGCCTGCCTTCGCGCACCGTCACGGTCGTCGCGACCTGCCCATGCACCATGTGGCCCTCGACCACCGTGCCCGCGGTCGTCTCACAGCCCGATGCCAGGGCCGTGGAGTTGGGCGTGAAGTTCACCGCCTCCCAGGAGGGCGCCATCTCGGGCATCAGGTTCTACAAGGGCTCCCTCAACACGGGGACGCACCTCGGCAACCTGTGGAGCAACACGGGTCAACTCCTGGCCCAGGCGACCTTCGCCAACGAGACGGGAACCGGCTGGCAGCAGGTGAAGTTCGCCACGCCCGTGCAGGTGACTCCCGGCACGACGTACATCGCCTCCTACTTCGCGCCCAACGGCGGATTCGCGTTCAACACCGACTACTTCACGTCGGACTACGTGAGGGGCCCGCTCACCGCTCCCGCGAGCGGCGGCTCTGGAGGCAACGGCGTCTACAGGTACGGCGCCGCCAGCGGTTTCCCGACGAACACGTACCGGTCGTCCAACTACTGGGTCGACGTGGTGTTCGCTCCGACGAGCATCTGGCCGAGCACCGCGGTGCCCGCGGTGGAGTCCGCCACGGACGCCAGGCCCGTCGTGCTCGGCGTGCGGTTCCGGTCGTACGTGCCGGGGACCATCAGGGGCATCCGTTTCTACAAGGGTCCGCAGAACACGGGCCCTCACCTCGGGAGCCTGTGGACGAACCCCGGTCAGTTGCTCGCGAGCGCGACCTTCACCAACGAGACGGCGTCCGGATGGCAGGAGGTGCTGTTCAGCACACCCATCCACATCAACGCCAACACCACCTATATCGCCTCCTATCACACGACTGCTGGGCACTTCTCGTACAACCAGAACTACTTCACCACGTCGGAGTACGCCAATCCCCCGCTCAGGGCCCTGGTGAGCGGCGTGCAGGGCAACGGCGTGTACAGGTACAGCTCCGACAACAAATGGCCGACCGAGACCTATCGGAACAGCAACTACTGGGTCGACGTGGTGTTCAACGCCGACTGAAACAAGGGGGTGACCGGCGCCGCCGGTCACCCCCTTTCGCGTGAATGCTCCAGCAAGCCGCAGAAAACAGTCGGAGGATCGATGTCGGAGTCAGTGTCGGTGGTCATCCCGTGTTACCGATCAGCGCGGACTCTTCCGATGCTGGTGCCCAGACTCGTCTCCGTCCTGCGCGAGCTCTCCGTCCGGCACGAGGTGATCCTCGTCGTCGACGGAGGTCCAGAAGACACCTGGTCGGCCGCCGCCGATCTGGCCCGCCAGGTGGAGGGCGTCCGGGCGATCCATCTGTCCCGCAACTACGGCCAGCACAACGCGCTGGTCGCCGGCATCAGGGAAGCGCAGTTCCAGGTCGTCGTCACGATGGACGACGACCTGCAGCATCTCCCCGAGGAGATCCCCCACCTGCTGGCCGCGCTGGAGCGCGATCACCTCGACCTGGTCTATGGGGTGCCGCACGTGGAGGAGCACGGATTCCTGAGAAGCCTCGCGTCCCGCTCCGTGAAGGCCGGCATGTCCGCCGCGCTGGACATCCGCTCCGCCCGCAAGATCAGCGCCTTCCGCGCCTTCCGGACCCACCTCCGTGACGGTTTCGAGGGGCTGTCCGGCCCCCACGCCTCCATCGACGTGGCCCTGTCCTGGGCCACCACGAGGGTCGGCTCGTCGCAGGTGCACATGAGCCACCGTGAGCACGGACGATCCAACTACTCGCTGCGCCTGCTGATCCGGCACACGGCGAACATGGTGCTGGGATACAGCTCTGCTCCTCTCCGTCTGGCCAGTTACCTGGGATTCCTCGTCGGCACGCTCGGCCTGCTTCTGGGCGGCGCCGTCCTGTGGCGCTTCGCCACAGGAGGCACGACGGTGGCCGGATTCACCACGGTCGCCTCGATGGTCGCGCTGTTCTCGGCCGCGCAGTTGATTTCCATCGGAGTTCTCGGCGAATACATCGGTCGCATTCACGGCAGTGGGATGGGACGCCCGACATACGTCGTGCGGGAGCGGGCCGGATCGTCCGCCTCCTTCGAGGTGCCCCGGCAGAGCAGTGGAGCGGGCGCACCCGCGCACAACAACCCCTAGCGCCGATCTTCAGCAGATCTTCACCAATGGGCCAATCTCTCGCCCGCGAATCGGCCCGGACGCGCGCCGCCCCCGTTCGGCCACGACAGCGCGGTCTAAACAGGAAAAGAGAAACACGAGATCAGCCACGCCGAATCACGTCAGGTTCGGCAAAGAACTCGTCGAATGGAGTGAGTGTGCGTTTCCTGCCCGCTCGGGAAAACATAACGGCCGGGGTGATCGGCCTGGGATACGTCGGATCCTGTATAGCCGCGATTCTCGCCGACAACGGCATCCAGGTGATCGGAGTGGATACCGACGCCTCGCTCGTCGAGGAGCTGAGCCGCGGCCATTGCCGGTTCAGCGAAGCAGGGTTGCCCGAACTCGTGTCCCGCTTCGCCGGCACACCGAGGCTGCGGATCACGACGGACTACGAGGCGATGGCGTCCGCCGACGTCGTCATCGTCACGGTCGGCACGCCCATCCGCGACAAGGGCGTGCTGATGGACCTTCAGCTGAGAAGCGCCTGCGAGGATGTGAGCCGGTGCCTCCGCCCTGGCCAGTTGCTGGTCTTCAAGAGCACCGTCCCAGCGGGGATGACCCGCGAGTTCGTCGTTCCCCTGCTCGAGAACTCGGGGCTGAGGTGCGGCACCGACTTCGGCCTCGCGTTCTGCCCGGAGCGGCTGTCCGAGGGAAACGCGCTGAGCGAGCTCCGCAGCTTCCCCATCGTCGTGGGCGGATGGTGCGACGACAGCACCGAGGCCGCGGCGGCATTCTGGCAGCGTGGCCTCGGCGTCGAAGTGATCCGTTGCGCTTCTCTGGAAACGGCGGAAATGGTCAAGCTCGCCGACAACTGGTGGATCGATCACAACATCGCGATGGCCAACGAGCTCGCCAAGGTGTGCGGCGCGCTCGACGTCGACGTGCTCGACGTGATCTCCGCGGCGAACTCGATCAAGAAGGGCAGCGGGAGCGTCAACATCCTGTTGCCGAGTGTCGGGGTCGGCGGCTCATGCCTGACGAAGGACCCGTGGATGGTGTGGCGCTCTGCCCGTGACCACGGCGTCGACCTCGTCACGATCCCGGCCGCGCGGGAGGTGAACGACGGTATGCCCCTCTACACCTTCCGCCTCATCGAGGACGAGCTGGCCAAGCTCGGCCGGTCCCCGTCCGGGGCGAAGGTCGCGGTGCTGGGGCTGGCGTTCAAGAACAACACCGGAGACCTGCGGGCGACGCCCACCCAGCCCGTCGTCGCGGCGCTGCGGGAAGCGGGAGCGCTCGTCACCCTCTTCGATCCGCTGGTGGACGACGACGAGGCCGAGAAGACCTTCGGGCTGCGGCCGGTCGCCTCACTCGAAGAGGCGGTAAGGGGCGCCGACTGCCTGGCGGTTCTCGCCTGGCACAGGCAGTTCGAAGCCCTGGACTTCGCGGAACTCCGCCAGTGGGCCGCCGCGTCGTGCGCGGTGGTCGACGGGCGCGCCTACTACTCCCGCGAGACGATCACGCGGCTGCGGCGGCTGGGGTTCGCCTATCGCGGGATCGGACGGTAGACGCCATGGCTCGTGTCGTCGTCACAGGCGGTGGCGGGTTCGTGGGGAGCCATCTCGTCGAGCGGCTCGCGGCGGAGGGCAACGAGGTGACGGTCTTCGACCACGCCGAACCGCCGAGCGGTCAGCTCGCCAGCGCGGTCGCGCCCCGATACGTCACGGGCGACATCCGGGATCAGTCCCGGCTTGCCGAGGCCATCACACCGGGGGTGGAGGTCGTGTACCACCTCGCCGCCGTCGTGGGTGTCGACCGGTACCTTGACCAGCCGCTGGATGTCATCGACATCAACCTGTCGGGGACGAGGAACGCGCTCGAACTCGCGGAGCGGGCCGGGGCGAAGGTCGTCGTCGCCAGCACGAGCGAGGTCTTCGGCAAGAACCCGGCGGTTCCCTGGTCGGAGAACGACGATCGGGTGCTGGGCAGCACGGCCACCGACAGGTGGAGTTACTCCTCCAGCAAGGCGCTGGCCGAGCATCTCACGTTCGGCTTCATCCGGCAGCGCGGCCTGAAGGCGACGATCGTGCGCTACTTCAACGTGTACGGCCCGCGCCAACGGCCCGCGTTCGTCATCAGCCGGACGATCCACCGGGCACTCCACGGTCTCGCCCCTGTCGTCTACGACGACGGCGGCCAGACCCGGTGCTTCACGTTCGTCGACGACGCCATCACCGCCACCGTGCTGGCCGGGTCGACCGAGAAGGCCGACGGCGAATGTTTCAACATCGGCAGCTCGGACGAGACGACGGTCCGGGAGGCGGTGCGGCTCGCCGTCGAACTCGCGGGAGGAGAATCGACGGCCATTCCCGTCGACATGCGCGAGCGCCTCGGCGAGCGTTACCAGGATCTTCATCGGCGGATTCCCGACGCCACGAAGGCCTACCAGATGCTCGGCTGGCGCAGTTCGACCTCCCTTCGCGAAGGGCTCGCGCGGACGATCGAGTGGGCTCGGGCGAATCCCTGGTGGCTGGAGCAGGAGGACAGCGGACAGGTCTGATCGGCCTTGGCCGCTCGACGCCGCCCACACCCGATTCCCGGGCGTGGGCGGCGCTCCTGTCGTCGAGCGATCAGCGGTCGTCGGAAGCCGGTGCGGGAACGAGCTCGACGAACATCTGCGAGGGCCGTCCGCCAAGCCGCATGCGGACGAGGTCGAAGCCGGCGAAGCCGGCGGCGAGGAGCGGGAACAGCGGGTGCTGGGTCATCGGGCGCTCCGCGCAGACCCTCACCCATCCACGTCGGGCCAGCTGCGCCAGGATGCTGGTGCTCCAGAACGGCGCGCCCTGCGTGTAGGCGAACCGGCGCACGGCGAATCCACACCGGGTCGCGAGCCTCGTGAAGTTCTGCCGATCGAACAGCACCCAATGCCGCGGGCAGTGGTATCCACCCCAGTCGCGGTGCCGGAAAAGGCGGGCGTCGAGGCTGTCCATGTTGGGGGTCTTGATCAGGATCACGCCCTGCGGTGTGAGGTGGCGGCGGAGCGTCCTCAGCACCTCCCCCGGATCGCTGACGTGCTCGATCAGGTTGATGAGCAGGATGAGATCGAAGCGTCGCTCAGTGGCGAACTCCTCGACCCGCCCGCAGAAGAAGTGATGTCCCCTCGTCGCGGCCCGAGCCTGAGCGGCCGTGTCCAGATCGACCACCTGAGTGAACGTGACCCGCGGATCGATGTCCCGGATCACGTCGAGCTGCCAGCCGTCCCCGCCGCCCACGTCGAGGACCGCCAGGCCGTCACCGGACAACCCCGACAGGATCCGCCGAAGCCGCACGGCGTCGAGACGGTCCTTGATCCGGTGGACGAACGACTGCTCGTCGGAGGCGTAGGCGTAGTAGTTGGCCGGATAGATCTGCGCGAGCCGGTCGACCGGCATGGGGTCGAGGAACACGGCACCGCACCGCACGCACCGGTAGTAGTCGAACTCCTGGTCAGAGGTGTGATATTCGACGTCGCGGGCCCGCGCCCAGCGAACCGCTCCGCGCGCCTGGCACCCCGGGCACCGCGTGGTCGTGCCGGTGCCGTCTTCGCCCGGAGCCTCTCGCTCGATGGTGTGCTCGTTCATATCCTCTCCAGTTGCCGCCAAGCGCGGAAGTAGGAGGTCTGTCGCGCCCGAAGTATCGGCGCGATCTCGGTCTGCATGAGAAACCGCTCCACGTCTTTCAGCCGGGTGAAGGACACGCTGGGATCCCAGTGGTGCAGCAGATGACGGTTGAATCCCGCCGCTCCGAACAGGGCCGCGAAAACGCCGCCGCCGAACAGCCGGTTCACCGGCCCATGCGGGACGAGGCTGTAGTCGGCCAGGTCGTCGGCGAACTCACTGCGGTGTTCGAGCACCTGCCGGACGGTGTTGAGCAGCGGCAGGAAGACGAGTTGCCCCAGCGTCCAGGCGGCGGCGAGCACAACGGCTCCGCACCAGAGCGAGCACGCGACGATCGACGCGTTCACCGCGACGGAAAGGAGAAAGACCACGTCCAGGGAACCGCCGCGCCCGGCCTCGTCACCCGCGCGCGACTTACTTTTCACCAGCTTCCGATACCCGTTCAGCGCACGAATCAGGCGGATGCCGGTGATTCCTTCGACCAGGAAGCGCAGATTGAGCGGAAGGAAATAGCTGCGCTCCGGGTCACGCGTCGTTCCCAGATACCGATGGTGGTCGAAATGCACCTTTCGATACGCCTTTACATTCATGCCGACAAGGATGCCGACGCAGGCGTTCGTCACCGCATCACTCGCCCGGCGACTGGGCGCCAGATTGTAGTGGGCCCCTTCGTGCAGGTACGTCGTCAGATAGTGCAGACAGAAGCCGATCATCGCTCCCCCCGCGACGGCGAGAGCGCTCAGGCCCGGCCATCCGGCAACGACGACCTGCCCGAGAAAGGCCATCAGCGCCGCCGAAAGGAAAAGGGCCAGGTGCCCGCCGAACAGCGTGGTCCACACCATGCCCCAGCGAGGCGTGAGGGAGCGCCGGAAATCGACGTATCGCCTTCCCGAGGGATCGACAAGCGTGGAATGACGCACCGTGCCGATATCCAGAGCCGCGGTATCCACCCGCACGGCAGTCCCCCTTACACCAGAGCCTTTCTGGCACTCTAACCACAGGTGCGGGGATTTCGGGTGCTGCCGTGCGGGCGGCCCGGCTAACCGATGTCAAACAGTACGTCAACCCAATAGTTCGTGGCTTGGTAACTGCTTGTCGGGAACGTGTTCGTCGCACTGTAGGTGTAAACCCCGTTGCCGCCCTCGTCGCCGTTTTCGAGCGCGGTGAGCGGGAAATCGACCTCCGGCCCGACGAAGTCCTGCAGAGTGTACGAGAAACGTCCCGATGTCGTGTGATACGAGGCGATATAAGTAGTGTCGGCATTGATCGAGACAGGCGTTGAGAAGTAGGCCTGCTGCCACCCGAAGGCCGTCTCACCGGAGAACGTCACGTTCGCCAGCTGAGTGCCGCCGGTGGTCCACAGGCTCCCGACGTGGGTCCCGGTGTTCGGAGCGGCCTTGTAGAACCGGATGCCCCTGACGACCCCGTCCGTGGAGGACTGGAACTTGACCCCCACCACCACCGGACTGGTGGCGCCGACCGCGGTGGAGGCCGGCGTCGCCGTGTCCTCCCACACGGTCTCCGACGGCACGAACATCGGCGAGACCCAGTAGTTGGTGGCGCGGAAGGTGGCCGTCGGGAACGTGTTCGTGGCGCTGTAGGTGTATACGCCGTTCCCTCCTTGCCCCGGGGAGGCGAGAGCACGAAGGGGCGGGTTGCTGTACTCGGTGTTGAAGTACTGCAGGTCATACGAGAAACGCCCCGATGTCGTGTGATACGAGGCGATATAAGTGGTGTCGGCATTGATCGAGACAGGGGTTGAGAAGTTCGCCTGCTGCCATCCAGAGGCCGTCTCACCGGAGAACGTCACGTTCGCGAGCTGAGTGCCGCCGGTGGTCCACAGACTGCCGACATGGGGCCCGGTGTTCTGTGAGCCCTTGAAGAAACGGATGCCCGTGACGAACCCCGTCGTGTCGGCCCTGAACTTGACCCCCAGCGTGACCGGGTCGGTGGCGGTGTGATTGGCGACATCCGGAGTGACCGAGTTGGGCCACAGGCTGTTGGTCACCACCTGGACGACCCCGGGCGACGTGCTGGGAGCGAAATGAATGACCGCCTCACCGCTGAAGGTGTCTCCGCCCAAATAGACGGCCCTGATCTCGTGGTTTCCACCGCCCAGGGTGGAGATGACGAGCGTGGCGACGCCGTTCGCGTTCAGGAGGTCCGAGCCGAGGATGGTGGTCCCGTCCTTGAAGGCGACATCGCCCTGGGGCACGACCTCTCCGGAGACGGCGCTCACCGTGGCGGTCAGGGTGACCGCCTGCCCGCCTCGGGAGGGGTTGGGGGATGCGGTCATCGTCGTCTGCGTGGGCGGATCGTTGGGCACGGTGATGCGGGTGTTCGGCCCGGTGGTGGTGCCCTGCAGGATCACGCTGTTGGTGAGCGCCATGAGGCGGCCGTTGACGGCGGCGCCGGAATTGACCGTGACCGAGTCGTTCGCCAGCACGTTTCCCCGGAACGTGGCGTTCGTTCCGACCGTGGCCGTGCCGCTGAGCTGCCAGAAGACGTTGTCCGCCTGGGCGCCCTCCGTCAGGGTGACGTTGCTGACGGTCGCGGTGACGAGGGTCGACGCCTGCAAGACGAAGATCGCGTCCGGGTCGCTCTGCGCGTCGAGCGTGAGCACGCCGTTGATCTGGAAGGTGGTGCCCGACGACGGCCGGTAGACGCCTGGCGTCAGGGTCGTCCCGCCGAGCTGCGGGGCCACACTGGTGGCGGGGCCCCGCCCCGCGGCGTCGTTGTAGGCGGCGACCGCGGCTGCCTTGGCCGCCGCCGCGGCGGCGTCGCCCGCGTGGATGCCACCGCTCACCGTGCCCGGTGGGAAGCCTACGACCGAGTTGCCCGGGCTCACGCCCAGTTGCCCGGTGACCGTGGTGTTGTTCGTGTTGGTGACCGCGGAGCCCGCCAGAACCCCGAACGGCGCGGCGTCGCCGAGGGTGATGGGAGGCACAGCGCCGGCCGTGCCGGGCGTCACGACGACCGCGCCCATCGCGAGCGCGGTCGTGAGGACCATCATCAGTGCGGAGCGACGGGCGCTTCGCCGACGGGGACGCCCGGGACGCGGGAGGTGAAGGCGGATGAGCGGCGTATGACGGAGGCCGCCTGGCTGGCCGAGCGCGTGACGCGACCGGGCCGAGCCCGCGGCGTCAGACTGCTGAGGATGCTTCACATCACAGTGGTACTGCACAAGTCTACTTTCCGTAACTATATGAATGCGTTACGTTATGCTCACTGTCGGTAGGTGCGGCCGGTGAGCCCGCACGATGAGCGAGACACCCGGCAACGACTTCACCGGCAGATATCTCTCGGCCGTGATCACGGCCGAGAGGCCCGCGTTGACCAGGCTTGAGGTCTCCATCACGTCGGAGCCCGACGTGTGCTTCCTGCGCACGGCGACGACCGGCCTGAGCAGCACGTTCCAGCTCCAGAGCCGATCGAGGATCAGGCCCTGCCCCTTCAGCAGGGCGCGCAGGGTCTCGCGGGTGTACCTGCGGACGTGCCCCGACGCCACGTCGTGCGCCGACCAGAGCGCCATGTCGCACGGCACCGTGATCAACGCCGTTCCCCCCGGCCGGAGCACCCGCACGATCTCGCCGGCGGCCCGGTCGTCCTCTTCGATGTGCTCCAGCACGTCGAAGGCGAGAACGAGATCGAACCACCCGTCGGGCAGCGGCAGGTCCCGCGCGTCGGCGTGGATGGCCCGCAGGCCGCGCCCTTGGGCGAGCTCGACCGCGGTCTCGGAGTAGTCCGCGACCAGCGCGTCCCATCCGTGCCGGACGAGCACCCGGGTGTTGCCGCCTCCCGCCGCGCCGATGTCGAGCGCCCTGCCGGGCGCGCCGCGGCGGCGCAGCGCGCGTAGCTCGCGAGCGAGGATGGCGCGCCGCTCGCGGTACCACCAGTGGTGGTCCTCCAACTCCACCGTGCGGCGAATCTCGGTAGCCTCCATGGTCCCCTCCTTGATCAGGCGACGTCACCTGTGATGGTCGGTCGTCGTGACAGGCGGGCCCGACTCCGTCGGGCCGCTCACGCCTTCACCTGAACCCTGCTGTGGTCGCCGACCATGAGCTGATAGGTGTTGGGCACCGCATCGGCGCGGGTGACCTCGACGTTCCGGCCGATCAGTGAGTACGTGAGCCGGGAGACCCCCCTGATGGTGGAGTTCGGCAGCACGATGGCGTACTCGACCTCGGCGTCCTGCAGCACACAGCTCTCGCCGATCGAGGTGTAGGGGCCGATGTAGGAGTCGCTGATCCTCGCGTCGGCCCCGATCACCGCGGGCCCCCGGATCACCGAGTTCGCCACCGAGGCGCCGGGGTCGATGACGACGTTTCCGGTGATCTCGGAGCGCCCGTCCACGACCCCCCGGATGTCAGCGGTAATGGTCTCCAGGACGATCCGGTTGCACTCCAGCATGTCCTGGAGCCGCCCGGTGTCCTTCCAGTAGCCGCTGACGAAGTGGGAGTGAACGCTGTAGCCGTGATCGATGAGCCACTTGATCGCGTCGGTGATCTCCAGCTCGCCTCGCGCGGACGGGGTGATCGACCGCACCGCCTCGTGAATGGCCGGGGAGAAGGTGTAGACCCCGACGATGGCGAGGTCGCTGCGCGGATGCTCCGGCTTCTCCTCCAGCCGGAGGATCTCGCCGTCCGGCCCGAGCTCGGCGACCCCGTAGAACTGCGGCTCGGCCACCTTGGTGAGCAGGATCTGGGCGTCGTGGTCGGCCTGGCGGAAGGCGTCCACCAGATCGGCGATGCCTCCGACCAGGAAGTTGTCGCCGAGGTACATCACGAAAGGGTCGCCGGCGAGGAAGTCGCGGGCGATCAGGACGCAGTGCGCCAGGCCGAGCGGCGCCTCCTGCTGGATGTAGGTCACCTCGATGCCGAACCGCGAGCCGTCGCCGACGGCATCGCGCACCTCGGCCCCGGTGTCTCCGACGATGATGGCCACGCTGGTGATACCCGCGTCGCGGAGGGCCTCCAGCCCGTAGTACAGGACCGGCTTGTTCGCGACGGGCACCAGTTGTTTGGCCGAGGTATAGGTCAGCGGGCGAAGCCTCGTCCCCTTTCCACCCGCCAGAACGAGCGCCTTCATCGCTGCACGGAGTCCTTTCGCGAAGCGCGCATGGCCGCGGCGGCCATCCGTCCGCCCGAAACTATGCGCGACCGCCGGTCAACGGCTTTTCACCGCTCCGCCTCTTTGTTGAAGATTGTGCGGCGGGTTGCCGAACCCGAACGATCCACGATTACGAAAAGTCCACATCCGGTGGGCCCCATAGCTGACCGACAGCGTCATGACGATGATGAGCGCCTGGGCCAGGAGGATGGGAATCCCGGCGAGTTCCACGAGAATCGGCAGGCCGACGATGGAGGCCGTGAGGACGCTGAGTCCGACCGCGTAGAAGCGCAGGTAACCTACCAGCCAGGAGTCGCCGCAGCCGGGGAAGACGATCAGCCGGTACCACGGGTAGACGATCACCACGGTGACGAAATGGCCGGCCAGGACCACGCAGAGATAAGGCACCCGCTCGTCGAGCAGAAGAATCCCCGAGGCCACGATGCAGTAGTAAATCACGGCCGTCATGGCGCCACCCATCAGGTAGGTAACGCGGTGCCTGAAGCGTGAATTCGCGGCGCGGGTCTCCCGGCGTTCCAATCCGACCATGCCGAGAATTCTAAAGCGGCGGCTCGGAAATCAACGGGATATCAGGGCTCGTCCGCGCACAGGAGTCGCGTCCTTACCAGATGAACGGTCAGGAGCGCCTGCACCGGCACGAATCCGTACCTCGCCCATGCTTTCTGCACCCGCGTGTTGTGCCCCTGGGTGGAAATGACGACCTCCTGCGCCCCGCGGACCAGGACGTGCTCCTCGACCGCCCTGAGCAGGTGGGCGTACAGGCCGCGGCCCTGCGCGGCGGAGACCATCCCGGCGAGCAGGATCTCCGTCCTCGGTCCGTCGTCCGCCAGCGTGGCGATCCCGAGCACCCGGGACTCGTCGCTCAGGGCCAGGCAGCTCCCCTCGGCGGCGGACCGCAGCGCCCAGTCCTGGTAGCCCTCCAGCGCCGCGGCGGCGGCGAAGAGCGGGTTGGCCAGGTAGTGGTTTCCGTACGCGGCGAAGATGTCGGCCACCAGCGCCTCGACCACGGCCGGGCTGTTCAGCGCGGCCACGCGGAGCTCCGGCGACGGCCGCGGCGGGCGCCCCTCCCCCGCGCGCAGGCGCCAGTACATCAGGCAGTCGGCGAACAGGGCCGTCCTGCCGAGTCCGGTCAGCTCGGCGAACCATCCGACATGTTCGGCGGGATACCGCAGCACGACGACGTCCGCCGAGGAAGCCAGGACGGCCTCGCGCACCTCCCGCGGCGTGGCGCCCGCGCCGGCCGCGACGGTCAGACGCTCCACCGAGCAGCCGAACCGGGCCGATTCGAGCGGAGACTCCTGGGCTCGTACGGCCCGCGGCTCGATCACGTCACACCAGGCCATCAGCTCACCTCGTAACTGCGAACCGCGTCGATGACATGCGCCAGGTCGTCCTCGCCGAGGTCGGCGAAGAGCGGCAGCCTCACCAGCCGGTCGGCGACCTGCTCCGTGACCGGGCAGCCGCCGGGTGCCTGCCTCCCGTACCTCAGCCCGGCGGGCGCGGAGTGCAGCGGCTGGTAGTGGAAGACCGCCTGCACGCCGCGCGCCGCGAGGTGGGCGATGAACGCCTGGCGGTTCGCGAGATCAGGAAGGAGCAGATGGTACAGGTGGGCCGGGTGGTCGCAGCCGTCCGGGATCACCGGCTGAGAGATCCGGTTGCCCGCGGCCCAGTCGGCCAGTCCCTCGTGGTACGCCTGCCACACCACGCGGCGCCGGAGCTGGGTCGTGCCGAAGGACTCCAGTTGCGAGGTCAGCTGCGCGGCCAGGAGGTCGGCGGGCAGATAGCTGGAGCCGATGTCGACCCACCGATACTTGTCCACCTGCCCGCGGAAGTACCTGCCGCGGTCGGTGCCCTTCTCCCGGATGATCTCGGCTCGCTCCGCGAGCCCGGGATCGTTGAGGAGCAGCGCGCCGCCCTCCCCGCACTGGACGTTCTTGGTCTCGTGGAAGCTCTGCGCGGCCATGGCGCCGAACGACCCGAGGGTCCGGCCCCGGTAGGCGGCCCCCAGACCGTGCGCGTTGTCCTCGATGAGCGCGAGGCCGTGCTCCTCGGCGAGTTCGCCGATGACCTCCATCGCGCAGCCGACGCCGGCGTAGTGAACGACCACGACGGCGCGAGTGCGGTCGGTGATGGCAGCCTCGACGAGGCGCTCGTCGAGGTTCAGCGTGTCCGGCCGGCAGTCGACGAACACCGGAACCGCCCCGCGCAGCGCGTACGCGTTGGCCGTCGACATGAACGTGAACGACGGCATGATCACCTCATCGCCCGGCCGCAGGTCGAGCAGGATCGCCGACATTTCCAGCGCGTGTGTGCAGGACGTCGTCAGCAGCACCTGGCGCGACCCGGTCAGCTTGCTCAGCAGTTCCGAGGCCCGGTGCGTGAACGGCCCGTCGCCGCAGGATCGTCCGTGGCGGACGACCTCGGCGATGTAGTCCAGCTCGCTCTCCGAGACGTGCGGCCGGTTGAAGGGAACGGTTCTCAGTCCGGTTGTGCTCACGGCCGCAGTGAACACCGGCGGAGTCCGTGGGTCCGCGCAGAACTCACCGCGCGTGTACGAGCCGTGGCGCAAGTCTTACCGGCGGCCGACCGCCGTCAGGCCGACGGCGGGGTGATGAAGGCGAACGGGGCACAGTAGGCGACCCCCCACGCCGGACCCGCGGGCGGCACCTCATCGGTCAGCCGGCAGGTGGTCTGTTTGAGGAGGCCGTCCGAGGTCGCCACGGTGACCAGCAGTGCGTTGAGCGGCACGGCTTCGGTCAGTGAGACGCCGATCACCCCCTGGGGATATCCGCCCACCTTCTCCAAGCTGTGCCATCCCCCCGCCGCGCCGGTGCGAGGGTCCCTGATCCACGTCGTGCCGCCTGTCGCGTACGCGGTGAAATTCGTGTCGTACGGCGCGAAGGTGAGCGAGACGAGCGTCGTGTCGACGCTCGTGGCGGCGCCATTGCCGCCGGGAGGACCGGGAGGACCGGGAGGTCCGGGCAACCCCCTGGGCCCGGGCGGGCCGACCGGCCCGCGTGCCCCTTCCGCCCCGGTCTCGCCCTGTTCTCCCCGTTCTCCCTGTTCCCCTTGCTCACCCGGCGGTCCTTCGAACCCGCGCGGTCCTGCCGGGCCCTGCTCGCCCTGCTCACCCTGGTCACCCTGCTCGCCCTGCGGTCCTTCGAGCCCGCGCGATCCCTCCTGGCCGCGCGGCCCCTGAGGACCACGCCGTGCCCGTACGCACCGCGTGAGTCGGCAGCCGCAGCGCTTCCTCTGGCAGTGCGCGTGCGTGGCGGCGGGACGGCTGTCTCTGATCACCTGCTCGCTGGTGGCCGTGCCGGCCGCGGCCGGATCCGGCCCGGGCAGCCCCCAGGCCGCACTGGCCAAGGTCAGCGCGAGCGCCGGTGTCGTCATCCCACGAATCACTGCATTCCCCCTGTGTTGGTCCCGGCCTATCGGCGGTTGAGCACCTGATGTTCCACTGCGGGGGATTCGCTGGGCTCGAAGTAGACCCATGCCTCGTTGACGGCGCTGCCCCCGTCCAGGTACACGGCGGTGATCGAGTGCACCCCTCGGGTGAGTTCGGCGGTGGTGAACCTGGCGACGGCCGAATCGTTCAGCAGGGCCGACCCGAGGACGGTGGAGCCGTCCTTGAACAGCACCTCGCCACCGGGGCGAACCCCGTCGTAGCCGCCCTGCACGACGGCGGTGAAGGTGACCGGTTCGTGCAGGCGTGATGGGTTCGGCGACGAGGTGACGGAGGTGGTGGTGGGCGGACGGTTCGGCACCGAGATGTGGGTGGTGGGCTCGGTCGCGGTGCCGGTGAGGCTGATGGAGGTGTGGAGCGAGATCGCGCGCCCGTACATAGCCACGCCCTCGTCCACCGTGATCCCGTTCCGGGCCAGGATGTTGCCGCGGAAGGTCGAGAGCGGTCCCAGGTTCACGGTGTTGCGGACCACCCAGAAGACGTTGTCCTCCTGGGCTCCGTTCACGAGGTCGATGTTGCTGACCCGCGCCGTGTTCAGCTCGGTGTCGGCCTGGAAGATGAAGACGGCGTCCGGATCCCCCTCGGCGTCCAGGGTGAGCGTCCCGTTGATCTGGAAGAAGCCCCGCGGGCTCTCGTAGACACCGGGCGCGACGGTCAGGCCGCCGAGCTGCGGGGAGATGGTCCCGTTGGCGGGCCGCCCGGTGGCGTCGTGGTAGGCGGCCGCCGCGTGCTCCATGGCCTCCGCGGCGACCGCGTTGCCCGTGTTGATCTCTCCCAGTACTTCACCCGGTGGAAACCCGGTCACGATGGTGCCGGGACTCACGTCGATGTCACCGGCGATCCTGGTCAGATCGGCGCTGTTGACCGCCAGCTTGGCGATGAGCGCGGACTCCTCCGCGCGGCCGAGGTCCACCCGGTCCTGCCTGGCGGTAGCGCTCCGCGTGGAGGCGGTGAGCGTGCCCATCGCCAGCACGCCGGTCAACGCGACGGACAGCCAGGAACGAGGCGAAAGATCGACCATGGCCGCAAGTGTGGCGACCGGATCACTCCCGACAGTCGCGGACATCCCACGTCGGCCATGTCATTGCCAGTCCTTGCCTGCAACGCGACCTTCACCGGTCATCCCCGGCGAAAACCACCATGGCGACACGCCGGGCCCCTGATCGAATCGGCGGTCCGAGAAGACATGACTTCTACAGTCAGGTGACATCTCATCTCGAAGTGACAGGGGTCCAGACATGGAAGAAAAACTGGTGGTCATCGGCCAGGGCTATGTCGGCCTGCCGCTGGCGATGCGAGCCGTGGAGGCGGGGTTCGACGTCGTGGGAATCGATGTCGACCAGTGGCGCGTCAAGCGGCTGAACGCCTGCGAGTCCTACGTCGAGGACATCACCGACGACCGGCTGGCCGCCGCGCTGCGCAGCGGCCGCTACCTGGCCGGCTCCGACTACGCCGACGCCGAGGGATTCGGCGTGTGCGTGATCACGGTGCCGACGCCGCTCGCCGAGGGCGCCCCCGACCTGCGGCACATCGCCTCGTCCGGCCGGTCGATCGCGCCGCTGCTGCGGCCGGGCGCCACCGTGATCCTGGAGTCCACCACCTATCCGGGCACCACCGAGGAGTATCTGCTGCCGCTGCTGGAGGAGGGCTCCGGGCTGCGGGCTCCGGAGGACTTCTTCCTGGGCTACAGCCCCGAGCGCATCGATCCGGGCAACTCCGAGTGGCGCCTGGAGAACACCCCGAAGGTCGTGTCCGGCATCGACGAGGCGTCCCTGTCCAAGGTCGCGGCGTTCTACGGGCAGCTGGTGAACCAGGTCGTCCCCGTCTCCTCGCTCCAGGTGGCCGAGCTGTGCAAGCTGCTCGAGAACACCTTCAGGCACGTCAACATCGCCCTGGTCAACGAGTTGTCCATCTTCGCCGAGCAGCTCGGCATCGACGCCTGGGAGGCCATCGACGCGGCCTCCACCAAGCCGTTCGGCTACCTGCGCTTCACACCGGGGCCCGGCGTCGGCGGGCACTGCCTGCCGATCGACCCGTCCTACCTGTCGTGGAAGGTGAAGCGGAGCCTGGGGCACAACTTCCGGTTCGTGGAGCTGGCCAACGACATCAACGACCACATGCCGGAGCACGTCGTGCACCGGGTGACGCTGGCGCTGAACCAGCGCCGCAAGCCGGTCAACGGCAGCCGGGTGGTCGTGCTCGGGCTGGCGTACAAGAAGAACGCGGGTGACTGCCGCGAGTCGCCCGCGATCGAGGTGGCCAAGGGGCTGCACAAGCTGGGCGCCGACGTACGGGCCGCCGACCCGCACGTGGAGCACTTCCTGCTCCCTCCCGGCGTCGAGATCATCGAGGTCTCGCGCCGGGAGCTGGCCGAGGCGGACGCGGTGGTGATTCTCACCGACCACGACTGCTTCGACTACGAGCTGATCGAGCGGGTGAGCCCGTTCATCTTCGACACCCGCAACCGCTGCCGCGGACCCAACGTCGAGCTGCTCTGACGCTAGGGGATCGCCGAGACCGGCACATCTCGCACCTCGACCAGCGGGCTCGGAGCCATTCCAGGCGTGACGCCGGCGAACCACGCGGCGGGCGTGCCGGCGGCGGTGACCAGGCAGATCACCAGCGCGAACGTACGCCGGCCGCCGGACCGGGCGGCGAGCAGCGCGAGCACGATCAGCAGCACCACGCCCAGCAGGGCGAGGTAGGGCAGGTAGAGGAGCACGATGTCCTCGCCTCGCCCCAGCGGCACCTCGACGTCGCAGAGCACCCGGACGAGGTAGGCGGCCAGCACCCCGGTCCCGGCCGCGAGCAGCACCGACCTGAGCGGCAGCCGGGCCCGCCGTACGACGAGGATCAACCCGTGGACCGCGACCATCGCCAGGTAGGGGTACGGCCCTTCGAGGAAGTGCGGATCGCCGAGCAGCAGGCCCAGTAGAAGGCCGGTGGCGCTCATGCCGAGCACCAGCACCACCGGGGGCCGCAGCAGCAGTTGCGGCCGGCTCACCAGCCCGAACGCTCCGCACCAGGTGATCGCGCCGCAGAGGGTGAGCAGCAGCGCGACGCCGAGCAGCGCGGCCGGCGCGGGCGCCTCGTCGCCCAGGCCGGTCAGCCGGCCCAACGTCTCCCGCATGATCGGACCGGCCGCCGGCGACCTCCCGCCGGCCTGCGCGACGGCCAGGAACACCGTGGTCAGCCCGAGGGCGGCGAGGGCCCGCCGGGGCAGGCCGAACCACCTGACCGTCTCGACCGCCACGACCGCCACGAGCCCGCCGGCCAGCAGCGGCAGGTAGGTGGCCTGCGCGCCCATGACCGCCACGAGCATGACGGCCAGGAACACCCACCGGCCCCGGGTCTGCCGCCGGTCGCCCAGCAGGTCGACGACCAGGAGCACGACCGGGACGAAGAGCAGCGCGCCGAAGGTCCGGGCCGGGCTCGACCACGACTGCACCGGCTCCCACGCGAACACCCCGGCGGCCCCCCGGTAGAGGCTGGGCGCCGCGACGAGGACGGTGGCGGCCAGGGCGCCGAGCGCTCCCGCCCACGTGCCGATGACCCGGCGGCCGGCGGACCCGAGCAGGACGACGAGCGCGGCCAGCATGGGCAGCATGGCCAGGCGGGAATGCAGGACCAGCGGGTCGATTCCGGTGAGCGCGGCCGCCGCGAGGTGCGCCTGGATGGACCACGCGCGTTCGTCCAGCGGACCGGCCGGGGCGAGCGGAACGCCGAAGCGGTCGGCGGCGGTCCATCCGATCAGGCAGATCACGCCCAGCGCGAGCCCCCATGACCACCACAGCGACGCCCGGTTCGGGCGAGGCGCGCCCTTCCAGTGCCGGTGGAGGCGGGGGACGGCGAGGAAGAGCGCGTACGTGCCGAGCGGCCAGACCGCGACGAGCAGGGGCACCCCGGCCACGCGGCCGAGGAGCGAGGCGAGGACTTCCAGCGCGTAACCGAAGGTCAGCCCGAGCGCGACCTCCTCGGGCAGCCCACGGGGACGCCGGTACAGGAGCCGGACCCACAGCAGGCCGGGCAGCGCGAGGCCGAAGGTGACGTACACGCTGAACAGGACGAGGTCCGTGACGGAGACGCCGTAGAACCCGAGCACCACTCCGGCGCAGGCGGCCACGGCCGCCGCGGGCAGCCAGGTGGAGAGCCGCTGCCAGGCCGGCCGCCGCGGGCCGGCGGGTGCTGATCCGTCCGCGCCGGTCTCCGGCGCGGAGGCCGCGGAAGCCGCGGAGGGCAGCGGGGAACGCGGAAAAGGAGGAGCTTCTGCCATGAGCGCAAGCCTGACGAGGCAGGCGCTCCGGACCGGCGCGGACGCCCGGGCACGGCAATGTCCTTGCCGGTCCTTGGCGGGGTTTTCAGGCCGGGACGGTCACTTCAGGGCGGTCACTACAGGACGGCCGCTACAAGGCGGTCACTACAGGACGGTCACTTCAGGGCGGCCGCGAGCGCGGCGAGACCGCGGTCGAGGTCGGACTCGGTGATGTTGAGCGCCGGGCGCAGCCGGACGGAACGGGGGCCGCAGGGGAGCACGAGCACGCCCTGCCGCTCACGGACACGGGTGACGAAGGCGTCCCTGCTGGACGTGCCGGGCAGGTCGAAGGCGCACATCAGGCCGCGGCCGCGCACGTTGGACACGCTGTCGGGCTGCTCGGCCTGTATCTTGGCGAGGCGTTCGAGCAGGAGGACGCCGAGGGTGGCCGCGCGCGGGATCAGGCGGTCGCGCTCGATGATCTCCAGCAGCCCGCGCGAGCGGACCATGTCGACCAGGTTGCCGCCCCAGGTGGAGTTGATCCGGCCGCTCACCTGGAAGACGTTGTCAGGCACCAGGTCCACGCGGCGGCCCGCCATGATCCCGCCGACCTGCACCTTCTTGGCGAACGCCACGACGTCGGGGGCCAGGCCGAGCTGCTGGTAGGCCCACGGGGTGCCGGTCGCGCCGCCGCCGGTCTGCACCTCGTCCAGCACGAACAGGGCGTCGTACTCGTGGCACAGGCGCTGCATGGCCTGCAGGAACTCGGGGCGCAGGTGGTTGTCGCCGCCCTCGCCCTGGATGGGCTCGGCGATGAAGCAGGCGATGTCGTGCGGGTGGCGTTCGAAGGCCGCGCGGGCCTGCTCCAGCGCGTGCACCTCCGCCGCCTCCACGTCTCCGAGGTGGACGGCCGGTACGTCGAGGCGCGGCCAGTCGAAGACGGGAAAGCGGTCGGTCTTGGCCGGCTCGGTGTTGGTCAGGCTCATCGTGTAGCCGCTGCGGCCATGGAAGGCCCTGGTCAGGTGCATGACCTGGGTGCCGAGCTCGCGCGATCTGCCGGCGGCCTCGTTGCGGCGGCTCTTCCAGTCGAAGGCGGTCTTGAGGGCGTTCTCGACCGCCAGCGCGCCCCCCTCGACGAAGAACAGGTGGGGCAGTTCGGGGTCGCCGAGCACGCGGGTGAACGTGTCGACGAAGTCGGCGAGGTGCTCGGTGTAGATGTCGGGGTTGGCGGGCTTGTTGCGGGCGACCCGGCCGAGCAGCCCGGCGAACTCGGGGTCGAAGGGCGGGTTCACGCCCAGCGGGGCGGAGGCGAAGAACGTGTAGAAGTCGAGATATCGGCGGCCGTCGCGCGCGTCGACGAGCCAGGAGCCCTGGCTTCGTTCAAGATCGAGGACCAGGCGGTAGCCGTCGACGAGCAGGTGGCGGGCGAGGCGGTCGTGTACGTCCATGTCTCCTCCACAGTGAGCCAGACATGGCATACGTTCCCCACTCCAGCAGGCATTTATCCGGAAAATTTCCGGACTCTAAGCCTGTGGCGCAATTTTCTTTATCCGGAACGCCAGAGCCATCACCGCGATGCCGTACAGGATCGCGAACAGGCCGACCAGCCAGACGAGTGTGAGCAGGCCCGCGCCCGGCCAGATCAGCAGGACGAGGCCGAAGATCACCAACAGCACCCCACCCACGATCAGTATCCACTCGTTGACGGTCGTCTCGCGCAGCCGGACGCCCGCCACGATCTCCGCCACGCCGGCCAGGATGGCCCAGATGGCCACGAGGTAGAGCAGGGCGAGCGAGGTGATCCCCGGCCAGACGAGGGCCACGACACCGGCCACGATGCCGAGGATCCCGGAGATGATCAGCCAGGCCCGCGACCCCGCGTCAGGCTCGGACCCGGCGAACAGCAGAAAGAGGCCGTTCACGATCGCGTACGCGCCGAAGAAGATCACCAGGACCAGCACCGTGAGGCCGGGCCAGACGAGGGCGAGGATCCCGAAGATGATGGCGGCGATGCCACGAATGAGGACCAACCACCAGGTGCGCGCAATTTGCTCCATGGTGAATCTATGTCCAGTTTGTCACCGCATGCAGACCACCATCCGGTCAAGCATTGGTGATCCGCACCCCCACCGTCCCCGCGTCGCCCCGGCGCAGCTTGCTCCCGAGCATCGCGATCCGGCCCATCAGGCCGTACTTGCGCTTGAGGAGGCCGCGCACCCGCTCGGTCTCCTCGGCGCCGAGCACCTCGGCCCGGCCGGGCACCGCCTCTCCCCTGAGCTTCCCTCTGTGGTCACAGGGCGCCACCTGCACAGCGGGGTTGTTGCGGATTCGCTTGACTTTGCCGGAGTCCGCGGCGGTCCAGAGGACCAGGGCGTCACCGTCCTGGGCCACCCAGACCGCTGTCGCGATGGGAGTCCCGTCCTTGCGGTAGGTCGTGACTGAGATGTACTGCTCCGTACCAAGATTCACACATGCGAGTAGACCACGATCGACACCGCTATGTACTGCACCAGGTAGGCGGCGACGGTGAACGCGTGGAACACCTCGTGGAAACCGAACCACTGAGGTGACGGATCCGGGCGGCGCAGGCCGTACACGACCGCACCGGCACTGTAGAAGACGCCGCCGACGGCGACCAGCACGACGGCGGCCACACCCGCCCCCTCCAGCAACTGCGGCAGCACGAAAATCGCGGTCCAGCCGAGCGCCAGGTAGAGCACCGTGTAGAGCCAGCGCGGCGCGCCCATCCAGAACACCCGGAACATCACCCCGGCCAGCGCGCCGCCCCAGGTGACGGTCAGCACGATCACCCGCGCCGCACCCGAGAGCGCGAGCAGCGCGAACGGCGTGTAGGTGCCCGCGATGATCAGATAGATGTTGGCGTGGTCGAAGCGGCGCAGCACCTCGGCCAGGCGCGGGCCCAGCGTGCCGCGATGGTAGGTGGCGGAGATGCCGAAGAGCAGGGCCGAGCTGATCGCGTAGGCAGCCGCCGCGACCCGGGCCAGGAGGGTGGGACCGAACGCCACGAGCACGAACCCCGCGACCAGCGTCACGGGCAGCGCTCCGATGTGCAACCAGCCTCGCAATCGGGGCTTCACGGTCAAGGTCGTCATATAACCTACGGTACCGTAGGTTAGAGCCCGTTGAGGAAGCGGGCGGTGATCGGCAGCGCGGCCGTCCGGCCCGCTCCGCCGTGCCGGACGAAGACGCAGAAGGCCAGGTCGTCGCGGTAGCCGATGAACCATCCGTGGTCGTGGCCGTCCACCACCTCGGCGGTGCCGGTCTTGCCGGAGATGCCCGCGGGCAGCCCCGCCCCGCTCGCCGTCCCGTGGTCGACGACCGCGGCCATCATGTCGCGCAGCGCGGTGACGATCCCCTCGTCGAGCGGGACCGGCTTGTGCGGCGTCCCCTCGATGCGCGCGGCCTCGTCCGCCGGGAGCAGCCGGGGCGAGCGCCAGGTGCCGCTCTGGACGGCGGCGGCGATCGTCGCCATGCAGAGCGGGGTGGCGAGCACGGTGCCCTGCCCGATCGCGTCGGCGCCGTGCCAGTCGGAGTTCTCCGGGTCCGTCATCGTGCCGCAGGCGCCGCCCGCGCCCGTCGGCAGGCCACGGCCGAACCCCCACTCCTCGGCCGTGGTGCGCAGGTCCTCGGTGCCCAGCCGCGCCACGGTCTGCTGCACGAACGTGGTGTTGCAGGAGTGGGCGAACGCGTCGGTGAAGGTGACGGTGCCGTGGTCCTGGTGGCCGGCGTTGTGGAAGGACCGGCCGAAGGGGATCGTGTAGTCACCCGGGCAGCCGAACTCGGCCGCCGGGTCGAGGCCGCTCCTCAGCAGCGCCGCCGCCGTGATCACCTTGAACGTCGAGCCGGGCGGGAAGAGGTCGTGGAAGGCGCTGGCGCCCCGGAGCCGGTCGGCGACCGCGAGCACCTCCCCCGAGCTGGGGCGCAACGCGATGATCGCGGCGTCCTCCACCCCGTCCAGCGCCCGCGCCGCCGCCGCCTGCACCGGGCGCGACAGCGTGGTGCGCTGGGCCTCGGCCTTCGGCTCGGCGGTCATGAGCCGCCGGACCGGCTGTCCCGGCACCGTCGACACGAGCGCCCAGCCCTGGTTCACCTCCCCGAACTCGGGTCTGATCCGGTCGAGGTAGGACTCGGCGTAGCTGTCGTTGGGAATCTTGTCGCCCTCCCTGGTGACCAGCTCGGCCGAGGGCCCGTCGAACTCCGTCAGGTTCAGCGTCCCGCCGTCCTTGAGCAGCGGATGCAGCGTCTCGGGCGACCAGAGCACCTTCCAGGCCCGGCCCTGTACGGCCAGCCGCAACGTCCCGGCGAACGGCCACGGCCCGAACTCGCGTAACTCCCGGCTCCCGGTGAACGGCACCTCGGCCGTCTCCTCCCCCGTGCTCTTCACCGCGCCGGGCAGAAGCTCGACCTCCTCGACGTGCAGTTCCTCGGTGAACGACAGGTGGCGGCTGACGAAGTCGGCCGGCGGCTGGTGGACGAGCCGGGCCATCGCCCGCACGTCACCGTCCTGCCACGCCTGGAAGTAGGCCGTCGAGGTCTCCTGGGCGCTGCCTCGCACCCGGTTGGCGGCCAGCACAGCGAAGCCGTACGCGCCCAATACCGCCACTACGGCGATAACGAGCACAATCAGCCTGCGGCGTCGCATACGGTTTCCCCCAGAGAGGAGACAGCGTGGCACGAGGACAGCGCGAACCGATGCCCGGCCTGTACCCGGTGACGTTCGGCGAGATCGAACTACTCCGGGATCTGGACCGGCAGGACGGCTGGATGCTGTCCAAGGATGGCGTACCTCAGTCGTATGTTGACCTACAAGACCCCACATATTTGGAATTCGAGTACGTACGCCTCATGGCGGACGTCATCGACCTTCTCCCCGAGGGCCCGCTCACCTGTGTCCACGTGGGCGGCGGCGCCTGCACGATCCCCCGCTACGTGGCGGCCACCCGGTCCGGCTCCCGGCACATCGTCATCGAGCCGGACGGCCTCCTGGTCGACCTGGTCCGCGAACAACTCGACCTGCGCTCGGTGCCACGCCTGAAGGTCATGGTCCAGGACGGCCGCGAAGGCATCGCCCGCGTCTGGGACTCCTCGGCCGACCTGGTGGTGCTCGACGCGTTCGCCGGGGCCACCATGCCGATCGAGCTGGCCACGGCCGAGTACATGAGCGACCTGGCCCGCGTCCTGCAGCCCTCCGGGCTGCTGCTGGTCAACCTGGCCGACGGCAAGGGCCTGACCTTCGCCAGGCGGCTCGCGGCCACCGTGCTGGGCACCTACCGCCACGTCGCCCTGCTGGCCGAGCCGGGAGTGCTGCGCGGCCGCAGGTTCGGCAACCTGATCGTCGCGGCGTCACGCGCCGAGCTGCCGGTCGACCTCCTCACCCGCCGCGCCGCGGGCGGCCTCACCCAGGCCAGATGCGTGTACGGCGAGGCTCTGACGCGTTTCGTGGCGGGCGCGTCCCCGATCCGTGACGGCGAACCGGTGCTCACCCCGGTGCCTCCTCCGGCCGTGTTCGGCTGAGCCCTGCGCGAGCGCGGGCCCGCACTCCATGTACAGCGGACGGGCGACCTGGAATAGTTGAAAAGTAAATCAGGTTGAGTGGAGCAGATTCCCCCGGAAGGAGCCGGCATGCCCGCCGTAACCGTAGACAACCCGCTCACCCTCCCCCGCATCCCCGCCCCCGCCGCCGGGACCCCCGAGCGGAAGGTGCTGGCCGTGGAGACCGCGCCCAGCGGATTCGAGGGCGAAGGCTTCCCCGTACGCAGGGCGCTCGCCTCGATCAAGCCGTCCTACCTCGACCCCTTCGTGATGATGGACCAGATGGGCGAGGTCGACTACGCGGCCGGCGAGCCCAAGGGCACCCCGTGGCACCCGCACCGCGGGTTCGAGACCGTCACCTACATGATCGACGGCGTGATGGAGCACCTCGACTCCAACGGCGGCGGGGGCACGATCACCAACGGCGACACGCAGTGGATGACCGCCGGGAGCGGACTCCTCCACCGCGAGGCGCCGCCGGAGTGGCTCGTCCAGCAGGGCGGCCTCTTCCACGGCATCCAGCTCTGGGTCAACCTGCCGGGAGCCAAGAAGATGATCGCGCCGAAGTACCAGGACATCGGCAGCTCCAGTGTCGTGCTCCTGAGCAGCAACGACGGCGGCGCCCTGGTGCGGCTCATCGCCGGCGACCTGGCGGGCAACGTCGGGCCCGGCAGCACGCAGACGCCGATCACGCTGCTGCACGCCACGATCAGCCCCGGCGCCCGCCTCACGATGCCGTGGCGCAAGGACTTCAACGCGCTCGCCTACGCGCTGTCCGGTCGCGGCAGCGCCGGCGCCGAGCGGCGGCCGTTCGAGAGTGGGCAACTGGCCGTCTTCGACGGCTTCGGAAAGCGCCCCGGTCTGACGACGGCGGGCGAGAGCATCACGATCTCCGCCACGGACACGCTCGAAGTGATCATCCTGGGCGGCGAGCCGATCGGTGAGCCGGTGGCCCACTATGGGCCGTTCGTCATGAACACCCGGGCCGAGCTGGTGCGGGCCTTCGAGGACTTCCAGGCCGGCCGCCTCGGCACGATCCCGGCCGGCCACGCCTGATCAGGCGGGCCGGCTCAGGCAAGGCTCAGACGGGGCCGGCTCAGACAGGTTCAGTCCAGGGTCAGGCAGGCGGCGCGGTCACCGGCGGAGCCGGCCTCGGGGCCCGTGGGGGTGGTCGACTGGGAGTGGATCACCAGGGAGCCGGGATCACGGCCGTCGAGCGACCACGGGTTGCGGGCCGTGGCGCGACCGGCACCCGCCTCGTCGGTCTTGAAGTCGAGCCACACCTCGTTCGTGGCATTCGCCTTGCCCGGCTCGTGCTGGAAGTGGGGGCCGGCGTCGTCGGGCTTGGTCCCGCACACCTTGGTGTGCAGGTGGGCGCCGTAACGCCGGTTGGGGAGGAAGCCCTCGACCACGAGGGAGGTCAGCGTCTTGCCTCCGGCGGACTCGACGGTGACGCTGGCCTGCGCGCCGTCGGGGACGAGCTTGCGGTTGTAGGTGATGGCCGCGGTGTCACTGGTGGAGAAGGTGCCGCTGGAGGAGAGCGACGTCGCGCTGTTGGACGTGCTGTGGTCGCCCGGCTCGCCGGGACTGGCGCCGGGCGTGCCACCGTACGTCTCGCCGGACGAGGGGCTGGGGCTCTGCGCCGCCGGCCCCACGGGGGCGTCGCGCGCCGGACTGGTGGTGGTCTGGGCACAGCCCGCCACGAGCAGGACGAGCAGGAGCGCGGGCACGCGCATGGGAAACCCCCAGAGCAGTGACGGAACACGAGCCTTTCCGGCCTACCGGCTCGCGAGGGCCACCACTCTAGCGAGTAACCGAACCGCTACGCACCGTGTTTCGCGGCGATGGCGTCGATCAGCGCGGCCAGGGTGAAGTCGGCCTCGGTGAGACCGCCCTTGTCGTGCGTCGTCAGGGCGAGGTGCAGCTTGCGCCACCGGATGTCGATGTCGGGATGGTGGTTGAGCTCCTCGGCCTTGACCGCGATCTCGTCGACGATGCGGATGGCGGTGGGAAAGTCAGGCGCGGCGACGGTGCGGCGGATCTCGTCGCCCTCGCGCCGCCAGGCGGGCAGCTCGCTGAGCTTCTTCTCGACGTCCATGGGACTCACGGTACTTGAGCGCCCCGGCCCCGGACCCGAACCTGGTCCGGGGCCGGGCGGCGGCACGCTCACGCCGAGGAGCCCCGATCGAGACGTGACCTTTGCCGTGAGCACTTGCCCAGAATCATGTTCTGGGGAGAGGGTGGGGCCATGATCGAGGAGTACGCGGACCGCGTGTGGAACGGTGAGACGGACGACAGCATCGCGGACATGGGCCTGTTCGGCCAGGGCGTCCAGCCGATCGCCGACGGCCTGGGCTGGTGGGCGGGGTTCGGCAACGTGATCGCCTTCGACTCGGGCGGCGAGCTGGCCCTGTTCGACACGAGCGCTCCGTTCATGTCGGAGCGGATGCACGCCGACGTGCGCGCCTGGAGCCGGTCGCCGCTGACGACCGCGATCTACTCGCACGGCCACATCGACCACGTCTTCGGCACGGCACCCTTCGAGGAGTCGGGACCACGGGCCACCGTGTACGCACATGAGGCAGTGAACGCCCGATTCCAGCGATATTTGCTGACAAATGGCTATAACGCGGTGATCAACCGGCGGCAGTTCCAGAACGACGACCTCCAGTGGCCCACCGTCTACCGGCACCCCGACGTGACCTACAGCGACACGCTGACCGTGCGGCATGGCGACGTCACCTTCGATCTCTTCCACGCCAAGGGTGAGACCGACGACGCCACGGTCGGCCATGTCCCCGAGCACCGGCTGCTGCTGCCCGGCGACCTGTTCATCTGGCTCACGCCCAACTGCGGCAACCCCCAGAAGGTGCAGCGCTACCCCCGCGAATGGGTGCACGCCCTGCGGCGGATGGCCGCCCTGGACGCCGAGATCATGCTGCCCAGCCACGGCGCGCCGATCTTCGGCCGCGAGCGCGTCCGCCAGGCGCTGCTGGAGACGGCCGAGTGGCTCGACTCGCTGATCTCCCAGACGCTCGTCCTGCTCAACGAGGGCGCCCGCCTCGACGAGATCGTCCACACCGTGAAACCGGCGTCCCACCTCGCGGACCGCCCCTACCTCAGGGCCCGCTACGACGAACCCGAGTTCATCGTGCGCAACCTGTGGCGGCTGTACGGCGGCTGGTACGACGGCAACCCCGCCAACCTCAAGCCCGCCCCCGACGCGGTGCTGGCCGGTGCCGTGGCGGAGCTGGCGGGCGGCGCCGTCCGGCTGGCCGACGCCGCGCTGAAGGCCCTGTCCGAGGGCGACGAGCGGCTGGCGGGGCACCTCGCGGAGATGGCCGCGCTCGCCGCGCCCGACGACCCCGGCGTCCACCGGGTCCGGGCCGAGGTCTTCGGGGCGCGGGCCGCCGGGGAGCTGTCGCTGATGGCCCGGGGCGTCTTCGCCTGGGCCGCCAAGGAGTCCACCGGCCGCGCGTCCTCCTGACGGCACCGACGGCACGCCACCCAGCCACACCACCGGAGGAAGTCACCGCCGGGACGTGCCCGTCCGCCCGTCGCCGTCAGCCGAAGTGGGCGCGCGTCTCGGCGAACGCCTGGTCGATGCCGTCGAGGGCGCGGGCCACGTCCTCCTCGGTGTGGGCCGCCGACATGAACCAGTTGTGCCACGGGTGGATGTAGACCCCGTGACGCAGGCAGGCGTCGCTCCAGTAGAGGGCCGTGGACAGGTCCGCGTCGCCGTCGAAGCTCAGCCAGGGGATCGTCACCGGCCCGGTCTGGTTCACCGTGAAGCCGTGCGCCTTGGCCTGCGCGTACAGCCCTTCGCGCAGCTGGGCGCCGGCCCGTTCCATGGTGGCGATGCCGCCGGTGTCGCGGAGCGTCTCGATCGTCGCCTTGGCCGCCGCCATGGCCACCGCCGAGAACCAGAACGACCCCGTCGAGTAGAGCGACTGCGCCGCCCCGCGCAACGCGTCGGTGCCGGTCACGGCCGCGATCGGATAGCCGTTGGCCATGGCCTTGGACCAGGCCGTAAGGTCGGGCCGCACGCCGTAGGGCTCCCACGAGCCGCGCAGGTCGATCCGGAACCCCGCCCGTACGTCGTCGATCACCAGCGCGGCCCCGAGGCGGTCGGCCAGCGCCCGCGCGCCCCTCGCGAAGGCGGGCTCGACCAGCTCCTGGTCCTCGAACGAGTCGTGCTTGAACGGCGTCACGATGATCGCCGCCACCTCGCCCTCCACGGTCGCCGCCGCGGCCTCCAGCGACTCCAGCGAGTTGTACGCGAACTCCACCAGGTCGGCCCGCTCGTTCGGCGTGGTGCCGGCGAGCGACGGCGTGCACCAGGGGTCGGCTCCGTGGTAGGCCCCGTGCGCCATCAGCACCTTGGTCCGGCCGGTGGCGGCCCTGGCCACCATGAGGGCCTGGGTGGTGGCGTCGGTGCCGTTCTTGGAGAACATCGCCCAGTCGGCGCTGGGCACGGTGTCCACGAGCAGCTCGGCCAGCTCGACCATGACGGGGCCCGGCCCGTTGAGGCAGTCGCCGAGCGCGAGCTGACGGGCGGCGGCCTCCTCGACGCGCGGGTGCCGGTGCCCGAGCACGACCGGCCCCCAGCTGCACATGAAGTCGATGTACTCGCGCCCGTCCACGTCCCACTGGCGGCAGCCCTCGCCGCGCTCGAAGAACTGCGGGTATCCGGGGGCGAAGATGGCGGCGTTGAGGTGCCCGTACATGCCGCCGGGCACCACTTTCGCCGCGCGCCGGCGAAGCTCGGCGTCCGTCATCGCGAAGCCTTCTCTCTCGTGTCGGTACGGCCCGCGGCCCGCGTCCGGTCTCGCCGGGAACGGCGGCCCGCGTGGCCGGTGGAGGTCATGCCAGGAGGGCCAGGGTGGAGTCGAGGTCGGTGAGGCCCGCGTCGGAACCGAGGCCGGTCGCCACCCGGGCGGCGGCGGCCGTACCCCAGCGCGCGGCGCCGACCACGTCCTGCCCGTGCAGCAGGCCCGTGACGAATCCGGCGCAGTAGGCGTCGCCGCAGCCGGTCGTGTCGACGACCTCGGTCTTCAGGGCGGGCACCCGCTCGACGCCGTCGCCCGTGACGACCAGGCTGCCCTCGCCGCCCAGCGTGACCAGGACCCCGCGCGGCCCTTCGGCCAGCAGTGCCCGCGCCGCGTCCGTCACGTCCTGGGCCCCGCCGGCCATGAGCAGGGCCTGCGACTCGTTGGGGAGCACGTAGTCCACGTGGGGCAGGAAGGCGCGGGCCATGCCCAGCAGGTCGGGCATCTCCGACAGCAGATCCATGGTCACGACGGCGCCGGCCGCCCGGATGGAGTCGAGCAGTTCGAAGAACGCCGGGTCGCCCAGCCCGAACGTGACGTCCATGCCTCCCAGGTGCACCGCGCGGACGCCGCGCAGGACCTCGGGGTCGAGGTCGGCGAGCGTCACGCCGAGGTTGGCGCCGGGCACGTGGAAGCTGGGACGTCCGCCGTCCGGCCTGATCGGCAGGATGGACGCCGCCGTCTGCTCGCCGGGGCGGCGCACCAGGCGGGAGACGTCCACGCCCCGCTTGGCCATCACCGCGAGCAGGAAGTCGCCGAGCTCGTCGTCGCCGATCGCGCCCATGGTGACGACGTCGTTGCCCAGCTTGACCAGGTCGACCGCCGTGCCGGCCGCCGAGCCGGCGGCGGTCAGGCGGATCTGGTCGACCAGCACGGTGTCCTGGCCCTCGGGGATGTGCTCGACGGGCCTGGCGAGGATGTCGACGATGTGGACGCCGACGGTGGCAACGGTCATGGCACTAAATAGACAGACGTCCGAATAAAAAGTCAATATGCTGATAACGCACAAACCGAAGGGGGCACCACGATGCCGAAGATCGTTGACCACGACGAGCGCAGGCGCGAGGTGCTGTCGGCGGCCCGCCGGGTGATCGTCAGGGACGGCATCGACGCCGCCACCACCCGCGCGATCGCCAAGGAGGCGGGCTACTCCAACGGGGTGCTCGCCCACTACTTCGCCGACAAGGACGAGATCCTGCTGTCCGCGTTGCGCCAGTCCCACCAGCGCATCCGCGACCGCCTCACCCGCAAGGTCGAGGGCGCGAGCGGGCTGGCCGCGCTGCGCGAGCTGCTGCTCGACAACCTCCCGCTGGACGCCGAGCGCACCCAGGAGACCCGGCTCGAAGTGAGCTTCTGGAGCCGCAGCCTGGCCTCGGACCGCCTGGCAGAGGTGCAGCGCGCCGAGGCCGCCGAGCTGCGCGCGGCCATCCGGTCGCTGCTCGACGAGGCCCGCGGGGCCGGCGAGCTGGCCGGCGACGACAATCTCGACGACCTGACCGAGCACCTGCTCGCCCTGGTCGACGGCCTCAGTCTGCACCTGCTGCTCTATCCCGACCGGCTGACCAGGGTCGACCTCGAACGCCTGCTCCTCGCCTCCCTCGACCGCCTCGCCGCCTGAGATCGGCGTTTCCGGCACTCGGTCGGCGGCTCCCCCGACCCGAACGCGCCCGGGTTCGCCTGCCCGATCGCGGAGATTGCCGCATATCGGACGGCCGACTACATTGCCGCTCATGAGCCTCCGCGAGCAGCTGTGCGAGTACGGCAGGCGCGCCGTCGAGCTTGGCCTGGTCATCGGCACCTCGGGCAACCTGAGCGTCCGGCAGGAGGAGCTGGTCGCCGTGACCCCGTCGGGCGTGGCGCTCGACCGGCTGACCCCCGAGCTGTGCCCGGTCGTGGACCTGGCGGGCAATCTGGTCGAGGGCGACCTGCAGCCGTCCTCCGAGACCCCGATGCACCTGGCCGTCTACGCGGCCGGCGACGCGCGGGCCGTGGTCCACACGCACTCGGTGTTCGGCGCGGTCGTGGCCACCACGATGACCGAGCTGCCGCCGATCCACTACAACGCGCTGCTCCTCGGCGGGACGGTGCGGGTCGCCGAATACGCCACGTACGGCACGCCCGAGCTGGCGGCCGGCGTCCGGGCGGCGCTGGAGGGGCGGCGGGCGGTGCTGATGGCCAACCACGGCGGCATGACCATCGGCGCCACGCTGGAGGAGGCGTTCGAGGCCACCCGGCTGCTCGAGTGGCTGTGCGAGGTGTACGTGCGCGCGCTCGGCGTGGGCACGCCGCGTATCCTGACCCCCGAGCAGCTGGACGCCGTGGTGGAGCGCGCGTTCAACCCGCCGGTGTTCCCTCGCCGGGAAGGCTGACGGCCCGCTCGGCCAGGCCGAGCGGCAGCCCGCCCGCGCCGGCGATCCGGTCGTGGAACGACTTCAGCGACCCCTGGTACGCCTGCCTGATGCGGTCGATCTCGAGCGCGCCCGTGAGGTAGGACGGCGCCTGCGTGGGCCAGGCGCAGTAGCGGCTGACCTCGGCCCGGGCGGTGCCGGGCGTGAGTGACGCCTTGGTGGACATGAACGTCTCGGCCTCCTCGATCGACATGTCGTCGCAGTGCAGCGCCGTGTCCACGACCATCCGGGCGGCGCGGAAGACCCGGCAGTCGAGGTGGGCCAGCTCGGTGGCGGGGGTGTCGAAGTAGCCCTGCTCGTGCAGCAGCTTCTCGACGTAGAGGGCCCAGCCCTCGGCGAAGTACGGCGTGCGGAACACCTTGCGGACGGTCCGCGGGTTGCCGGCCATGTGCGATAAGTGCCAGTGGTGTCCGGGGTAGGTCTCGTGCGCGGCGATCGACGGCATCTGGGCCCGCGAGTTGGTCCGCAGGCGCTGGCGTACCTCCTCCTCGGTGAAGTCGTCGGGTGTGAACGGCACGAAGAAGACGCCCGTGCGCGAGCTGGTCAGCGGGGGCGGCGCCAGGTAGTGGGCCACGGCCGCGATCGGCCGGGCGTACTCGGCCGAGGGCAGCACCAGGCACTCCTCCCCTTCGGGGAAGGTCACCAGGTCACGGGATCGGACGAACGCGCGGACCCGCCGCGTCTCGGCCTCGTACTCGGCGCGCATCGCCTCCAGGGTCGGCGGATGGTCGTCCATGAGCGACTCCATCGCGGCCCGCCAGTCGTCGGTGCCGCCGGCCCGTGGGGCGACCTCGCGCATCCGCTCGTCCAGCGAGGCCCACGCCGCCCTGCCCTTCTCGTGCAGCTCGGCCGCGCCGTAGCCGAGCAGCTCGCGCTCGCGCAGCAGCGTGGAGTAGAGCCGCTCCCCCATCCGCCAGGCGCCACCGCAGGTGAAGCCCTCCAGGAAGGCGACGAGCTCGTCGAAGGCCTGCGCGGCGGGCTCGGCGGCCTCGGCCAGCCGCGCGCTCAGCACGGTGTCGCGCACCATCGACGGGACGGTCCGGGTGAGGAAGCGCCGCCCGGTGCGCGCCTGGTCGAGGCCGCGTCGCACCAGCAGTGGCGCCGCGAGGTCGGGGTCGAGGTTGGCGCGGCAGGCGGCCAGCACGCCGGGCACCTCGGCCAGCCGCGAGACGGCGGCGGCGACCAGCTCGGGTTCCGGCTTGAGCCGCTGCTGGAACGGGTTGAACAGGGAGGTGAAGACCGCCGAGAGATAGACGGCGGGGTCGCGGCGCCAGTCGGGCCAGGAGGCGAGCGCGACCCAGCCTCTCAGCTGTGACAGGACGAGATCCCGGTCGATCGCGTCGTCGGGGGTGGCGGCCTCCAGGGTGGAGAGCCGTTCGAGCCAGCCGGCCTCCTCCCGCGCGCGGGCGGTGAGGGCGGTGGCGGTGAAGTCGCCGAGGGTGTGGTCGTAGCCGTCTGCTCCCAACAGGCTGGCGACTACGGGACGTCGGGAAAAGTACCAATTGAGAAACTCGTCCACGATCGCACAATATCCTGATCTCCATGCCTCTCCAGATCACCGGCACGCTCGGCGACCCCGACCTCATCGGCCTGCCCTGGGACGTCCCGCTCGCGCAATGGCCGGAGCGGCATCTGGTCGACCTCCCGCGCGGCATCTCGCGGCACGTGGTGCGGTTCGCCAGGCTCTCCGGCAAGGTCTACGCGATCAAGGAGATCAGCGAAAGGTACGCCCGGCGGGAGTACCAACTGCTGTGGGACCTGGCCAGGCTGGACGCGCCGTCGGTGCAGCCGGTCGCCTACGTCACCGGCCGGGACCAGGGGCTCGACGCCGCGCTGATCACCCGGCACCTGCAGTTCTCGCTGCCCTACCGGGCCGTCATGTCGGGCACGCTGCGGCCCGACACGCTCACCCGACTGCTGGACGCGCTCGCCCTGCTGCTCGTCCGGCTGCACCTGAACGGCTTCTACTGGGGCGACTGCTCGCTGTCCAACACGCTGTTCCGCAGGGACGCCGGGGCGTTCGCCGCCTACCTGGTCGACGCGGAGACCGGAGAGCTGCACCCGATGATCAGCGAGGGGCAGCGGCGCGGCGACATCGACATCGCGCACACCAACATCTTCGGCGAGATGCTCGACCTTGAGGCCGGCGGCCTGCTGCACCCGACGATCGACCCGATGGACACGGCCGAGGACATCGTCGCCCGCTACCACCGGCTGTGGGACGAGATCACCCAGGACGAGATCATCGAAGAGGTCGACTGGCACGTGGTCGAGCAGCGGCTCCGGCGGCTCAACCTGCTCGGGTTCGACGTGGCCGAGATGATGGTGCGCCGCAAGGTCGGCACCGGGCGGCTGATCGTCCGCCCGAAGGTGGTCGACGCCGGGCACCACCAGCGGCGGCTGCTCCGGCTGACCGGGCTCGACGTGGAGGAGAACCAGGCCCGGCGGCTGCTGAACGACCTCGACGGCTTCCGCGTGGCCCAGGGGCTGCGGCACGAGGACGAGGCGATCGTGGCCCACCGGTGGCTGGCCGAGGTGTTCCAGCCGACGGTGGCGGCCATCCCGGCCGGCCTGCGCGGCAAGCTGGAGCCGGCGCAGCTGTTCCACGAGATCCTGGACCACCGGTGGTACCTGTCGGAGGCGGCGGGCGCCGACGTGGGGCTGGCCGCGGCGGTGAAGTCGTACGTCGGCAACGTGCTCGTCCACAAGCCCGACGAGAAGGCGCTGCTGCCGGACGAGCCCGTCGAGTAGCCGGGCGTCGAGCTCTCAGTAGGCCGTCGAGCTCTCAGTAGGCCACGGTGATGCGGCGGCGGAGGTGCTCGAAACGTTCCATCTCGTCGCCGATGGCGACCGCGAAGTCCTCGGCCGAGATGAAGCTGCGCCCCTCGGCGTCGGACAGCAGGTCGTCACGGCCGATGCGGTAGGCGCCGGTGCGCACGCCCGGAGCGACCTCGGCGGGCGGTGAGACGTAGGTCCAGTCGAGGTCGCCGACCTCGCGGAAGAACTCCAGCGCGGCCCGCTGCGCGAGCGCCTCCTTCCTCCACGACTCGGGGAAGCCGGGCGCGTCGACCAGGTCGAGGTCGGGGGCCACCCGCAGACTGCCCGCGCCGCCGACGAAGATGAGCCGCCGCACCCCGGCCGCGCGCACGCCGTCGACGAGCGCGCGGACGTCGGCCAGGAAGGGCTCCTCGGGCTCGGTGCCGTCGCGGGGCGGAGAGATCGCGCAGATGACCACGTCATATCCCCTGGCGAGCGCGGCGGCGTCGCGCACGTCGCCCTGGATCGGACCCGACCTGCTGACGCCGGTCACGTCATGGCCCCGCCCGGCGAGCTCGGCGGCGATGCGGCTGCCGATCATGCCGGTGGCGCCAAAAAGAAGGATCTTCATATTTTCACAGTACCCATCGAATACCCGCTACTTCATCCCGCGATAACGTGAATAACTTTCTTTATTGTCGTCAGCGATTCGGCTAAATCTGATAAAAAATCCGTCGCGGTGGGGTTTTTCTCCATCCCCGCCGTACAGCTGTTTAACTCCGCCTTTATCAAAACTTCTCCGCCGCCCTCCGCCCTCCTACGCTGGCCCAATCCTTCAGAAGCGGCGAGGGGAGGACACGTGCTCGGATTGGACGACTGTCTGATCGAGGTCATGGCGATACCGGGGGCCCTGGACGCGATGCTGCTGGACCAGACGAGCGGTATGGCGGTGGCCGTCAGCGGCTCACCGCAGGGCGTCGACACCGAATGCTCAGCCGCCGCCCTGACCGAGACGCTCCGCGCGACCGTGGACGGGCTGGCCCGCTCGTGTCCCGGCGACACCGTGCGCATCGACGACATGCTCGTCACCACCGACCAGGGCCACCACCTGCTCAGGCTGATGGAGACGGCCTTCGAAGGACCCTTGGTCATCTACGTCCGCCTCGACCTGGAACGGTCGAACCTGGCGCTCGCGCGCTACCGCCTGCAGGCCATCTCCAGCAGCCTGCTGACCTGACCCATGGCCCCCCTCGACACGCTGCTGGCGGGCCTGGCCCGCGAACGCTCCACCGGCGCCCTGCTCGTCGGCCGGGCCGGAACGGTCTTCCTCGACGAGGGCCGGGTGACGTACGTGGAATGCGTCCAGACACCCGGAGTCGAGCGGCTGCTCACCGCGCGCGGCCGCTCGACCGAGGCGGCCCTGCGCGGGATACAGGCCGACGGCGGCTGCGAGCGGTTGCTCAGGGAGGGCGTCCTCACGCTCGGCGAGCTGCAGTACTGCGTGCTGGGCGCCATCCTGGACGCCGCGTTCTTCCTGCTGCCGGCCGGCGGGACCCGGCCGAAGTTCCGCCCCGGCGAACGGCACTGGCTGGGCGGGCGCTGGTACTTCGAGGTGTCGGGACTGCTGCGGGAGTGCGCGCGCCGCCGCACGCAGCTCACGCGGATCTGGCCGTCCGCCGAGGTGGACACCGCTCCGGTACGCCCGGCGCCCTGGCTCACCGGGCAGGGCGTGACCCTCGGCAGGGTCGAGTGGGAGGTCGTCGCCCGGGCCGACCACCAGGCGACGCCGCTCGACCTGGCCAGGCAACTCGGCAGGTCCGGCTACTCGATCCTGCTGGCCGTGCGAAGGCTGGCGGCGGCCGGGCTGCTCGTCCCGCGCGAGGAGCCCGCGCCCGCCGAGGAGCCCCGGCTGCCGAAGCGGTCCCGGCACGCGGTCAAGGCGCCCACCGGTGGCGCGCCGGGCCCGCCCCTCGGACCGGCCGTGACGGCGGACCCCACAGACCTGGCCCTGCTGCTGCGCCTGAAGAAGGCCCTGGAGGAACTGGCATGAGGTTCCCCCCACTGACCGCCATGAGGTTGCCCGCACTGAGGAGGAGGCCGCCGGTGGAGCTGCGCGACGAGGTGCTCAAGGAGATGGTCCTCCTGCGCGAGCGCACCCCCGACATCAACGGCAGCGTCGCCTGCACGGTGGACGGGCTCGCCGTCGCCTGCGACCTCGAAGGCGACAACGGCGATCAGACCGCCGCGCTGACCGCCGCGATGGTGGCCATGAGCAGGCGCATGCTCGCCATGTCCGGCAAGGGCGAGCTGGAGGAGACGCTCGTCTCGGGGGCGGCCGGGTTCGCCGCGTTCTACACCGCGGGCCCCACGATCGTCCTCACAGTCCTGGCACGGCCCGGCACGAACGTCGGGCTGCTCCGGCTGGAGGGCCGCAAGACGGCGGCCGCTGTCGGCCGCCACGCAGCACGGATCCGATGACCGATCGGATGACCGATCAACGAACGGAGGAAGACATGGCCAGCATGGACGTCTCTCTGAAGGAGATGATGACGATCGACGGCTCGCTCGGGGCCGCGATCGTCGACCACGGCAGCGGCATGGCGCTCGGCGCGCTCGGCGGCTCCAAGGAGCTGGATCTGCAGGTCGCCGCCGCGGGCAACACCGAGGTGGTCAAGGCCAAGCTGCGCACGATGGACTCGCTCGGGCTCAAGGACGCGATCGAGGACGTCCTCATCACGCTCAGCGGCCAGTATCACATCATCCGTCCGATCAGCGGGCGCGGCGGCAAGGGGCTGTTCCTCTACCTCGCCCTCGACCGGGGGCGGGCCAATCTGGCGATGGCCCGCCACCAGCTCCGTGGCATCGAGGAGAAGCTGGACGTCTAGCCCGCGGTCAGCTTGGCGATGGCGCCCACGATGTCCGGCCACAGCGGCCTGGGCAGATCGTGGCCCATGCCCGGGTAGGTCAGCAGCGTGGCGCCGGGGATCGCCGCGGCGGTGGCCTGCCCGCCGGCCAGGGGGACGAGCTGGTCGTCCTCGCCGTGGATCACCAGGCTGGGGACACCGACTCCGGCCAGCGCCACGGTGCGGTCGGGCGAGACGAGGATCGCGGCGAGTTGCCGGGCCGTCCCGGCCGGGTCATAGCACCGGTCGAAGGCCAGGCCGGTCAGCCTGACGATGCGCTCGCGGTCCAGCTCGTAGCCGGGCGAGCCGATCACGGCCCAGGTCTCCAGCGCCCGGGCGAGCGCCGTCTCACGGTCGGGAGCGGGCGGCGCGAACAGCACCGCGCCGGCCGCGTCCGTGGGCTGGGCCACCCCCGGCCCGGGGGTGGACATGATGGAGGTGAGGCTGAACACCCGCCCGGGGTGGCGGATCGCCAGCGCCTGGGCGATCATGCCGCCCATCGAGGCGCCGACCACGTGAGCGGCCGGCCAGCCGAGCGTGTCCATGAGCCCGGCGACGTCGTCGGCCATGTCGTCCAGCACATACGACGAGGACGTCCCCAGGTCGGGGGCGCCCTCGTCGTGGAAGTGCGTGGACAGGCCGGCGTCGCGGTTGTCGAACCTGACGACGTGGTGGCCCTGCTCGGCCAGCAGCTCGCACAGGTCGTCGTCCCAGTGGATGAGCTGGGCGCCCAGCCCCATGATCAGGAGCAGTGGGCGCCCACCGGGCGAACCGAAGCTCTCGTACGCGATCTCGATGCCGTTCACGGCCGCACGCAGGGTCACGAACCTAGAATGGCATTCTAGTCAGCGGCGGTAAAGACCCCGTCAGCGCTTGACCGAGGTGATGCGCTCGCGTCCGGCGAACGCGGCACCGCCCACGGCGGCCAGCCCGCCGACCAGGGCCAGGGCGCCGGCCGCGCCGGCGGTCTCGACGTCCGGCTGGGGAGCGGCGATCGGCCGGCCGGCCGACCCCGGCGCGCTCTTCACCTCGGGGCTCTGCTCGGTGCGCTCCTCGGCCAGGATCTGCGGCGGCTCGGCCGGGTTCCTGTCCATCCGGGACCAGGCGCCCGTGGAGAAGGCGACCGGGTGGTTCTTCTTGCCCACGCCCTCGCCCCACTTGGTGATGACGTAGTCGACCTTGATGTGGCCCTGGCCGCCGACGCCGTCGACGCCCAGCGTGCGGGAGTTGAAGGTGCCGCCGGTCAGGTCGGCGAACGTCTTGGCGTCCAGGTCGAGCATGATGCCATTGTTCGAGGGGTTACCGGGACCGCGGTCGCCCACGAAGAACGGCATCTTCTTGCCCTTGTAGACGACATAGCCCTCGGTCAGCAACGGCCAGCTCGGGCTGGCGGCCAGCTTCTTCTGCATCGGCTTGCCACTGGCGGGCAGACCGGTGTCACCGGCGCGGCCGGAGGAGTCGTCCCAGAAGTAGGAGGCCGTGGTCGACCCCTTGAGCAGGACCTTCGTGTCGTCGCCGGTGTCGGCGTGCGCTGCGCCCGTGCCGACGGTGAGCGCGGTGAGCGCGGCGGCGGTGACCAGGGTGAGGGTACGTTTACCAAAGCGAACGGCCATGAAGTGGTAGATCCTTTACCTCAGGAAACAGGGAAACGGCACTCCACTCAGGAGGCGTAGCCGGGCGGAAGACGCCTGCGGGCGCTACGCGCGGAGCGCGGGAAAGTCTGCGGGGAAGTGCCGCTCAGTCAGCGGCCTGCGCCATTGCGCGAGGTAGGGATGTGTGGGGGTGCTTCACGATAGGGATGTCCTCTCCATCTCGCCTACCGGGTTAGCTGACGGGTTCGGGCGTGGAGATGCCCTACCGGCGCGAGCGCCGGATTCACCCCAGAAAGGTGGGTCCCCGGTTCCCGCCTGAGCGGGATTCGGCGCCAGCCGGCCGCCACTTCCTGGACGAAGCGACCAAGTCGCCAGCTGGTAACTCCAAAAGAGTAACCCAGGAATCGGACATACGCAATGAAAGCCCCATGAAACGGGCTAAGATCTACCTACGACGGCAAAGAGAAGGGGGGCACGGCGTCCCGTACCCCCCGAAAACGTCAGGCCTCAGCCACCGCTTTTGCGTCTGAACGATCGCTTGCTGGCAGCCGGCCCGTGGGCCCCGTGGATCTTCGATTGGTCGGCGCCCCTGCCACCCGCGCCCGAGTCGGCATGCTGGTTGCGCTTGCGCTCCAGTGCCTCACGGAACTTGCGCTTCATCTCGTCCTCGGGAGTCTCGCTGACTTCCGGCTCCGGTGTTTCCGCCATGAGGACCTCCTGATGTTGGGGACAAATCAAAGCTTCGCATGGTCGCGCCCGTGACGCGAAACCGGGCGGGCGAACCGCGCGTGTCCCACCGAACAGGGGCCGACCGCGTTGTGTGGCGCGCACGCTGTGTGGTCGCCCCGCCAAGGATCTCCCTTATGTGGCGTTGAGGTGGGGTTCATCCCGGTTAGACCTCTGGGGTGGCGTTGAGCCTGTTCCGTCTCATGGGCCAGGACCTGGCGGTGGATCTCGGCACAGCCGGCACGCGGATCTACTCCCGGGGCAGGGGCATCGTGCTCGACGAGCCCTCGCTCGTCGCGTATGACATCCGTACGGGAAAAATTGTGGCGTACGGAGCGGAAGCGGACGGCCTGGACGGCGAGACACGGGCGGTCCGGCCCGTCTGGGGGCAGGGCACGCTCGACCGGGACTTCACCCGGCGGATGCTCAAGCACTTCCTGCGCAAGGTGCACGCGCACCCGTACGCCCGGCCGCGCGTGGTCATGGCCGTCCCGGACGACTCGACCGCCGTCGACCACCGTGACCTGCGGGATCTGGCCTTCGAGTCGGACGCGCGGCAGATCTACCTCGTCCGGCACGCGCTGGCGGCGGCCCTCGGCGCGGGTCTGCCACTCGGCGAACCGGCCGCAGTGATGATCATCGACATCGGCCACGAATTCACCCGGGTCGCGGTCCTCGCCGGCGGCCACGTGGTCGCCACCCGGACGACGAGAAGTGGCGGCGACCACGTGAACGACTCCATCGCCCGCCTCGTCGAACGCGACCACGGCCTGATCGTGGGCGACGGCGCCGCCGAGGCGGCCAAACGGGGCCTCGGCCCCGCCTGGAAGCCGCTCGACCGGCAGGTCACCGTGCACGCCCACACCCCCGAGAGCGGGCACGAGAGCCAGGTCACACTGACGGCCCAGGAGATCTACGAGGCCACCTCGCAGCCGGCCGACCTGATCGTCCGGGCCGCGATCGGCGCCCTGGACGGCTGTCCCGCCGAGGTCGTGGCCGACGTGGCCGTCCACGGCGCGGTCCTGCTCGGGGGCGGCTCCCTGGTCTGCGGCCTGAACAGGCGGCTGCGCGCCCGGCTCGGCGTCCCCGTACGGCGCGCCGTACGCCCCCGGGAGTCGGTGGCCCTCGGCCTCGGCCACTGCGCCGACGACCTGGCTCTGGCCGCCAGCCTGCACTCCACTCATCCTTGAGCCGGCGTCAGGCTGCTACGCGGTCGGATGAGTCTTCATGGCCCGCGACAGCACCTGCGGACGCCTGCGAGAGTGGACATATCCGGCGCGGGGGCGGAACGGCGGTGAATGCCGTGGAGGAGGAGGCGGGCGGTGCGTGGCTGGTTGATCGGTCTGGCCGTGGGTGTGGCCTGCGTGGTGCTGTGCTGGGGGGTGCTGGTGGTGCTGGCGCGTCGCCTGCCGCCGGGCACCGCGCGAGATCTGGCCGCGTTCGTCCCCGACTGTCTCACCACGGTCCGCAGGCTGCGCCGGCATCCCCAGGTGCCGCGACGGGCCAGGGTGGCCATCGTGTTCGCGGGCGTGTGGGTGGCCAGCCCGATCGATCTGATCCCCGAGTTCCTGCCGGTCATCGGCCCCCTGGACGACATCGTGGTGGTGGCCCTGGCGCTGAGGTACGCCGCCCGGCAGGTGCCCCACGAGGTGCTGCTGGAGGCGTGGCCGGGCGAGCCACGCCTCCTGCTCAAGCTGATCGGCCGGCGCTGACCGCTCGTCAGATGGGCGGCTGGGGATCGTACTGGATGTAGCGCCTCACCTGCCGGGCCCGATCGACCCCGGCGAGGCGGGCCACCAGGTGGAGTGCCATGTCGATGCCCGCCGACACCCCCGAGGAGGTGACCATGTCACCGTCGTCGACGAACCGGTCCCCGGGACGGACCTCGATCGTCGGGTCGAGCTCGCCGAGCAGGTCCAGGGCGCCCCAGTGGGTGGTCGCCGGGCGGCCGGCGAGCAGCCCGGCCGCCGCGTACACCAACGAGCCCGTGCACACGCTGGTCATCAGCGGCACGCGGGCGCGCTGCTCACGGACCCACGCCACATGGGCCTCGTCCGTGAGCAGCGTCCGGGTGCCCATCCCGCCAGGGTGCAACAGCACGTCCAGCGGGCCGACGTCGGACAGGTCGTGCTCGGCGAACAGGCGCAGGCCCTTCGCCGCCCGGACGGGCCCGGCGGCACGGCCGAACGTGACGATCTCGGCCTCGCCGGGACACTGCTGGGCCCAGGAGGCCAGCACCTCCCACGGGCCGACGGCGTCCAGCTCCTCGACGCCGTCGAACAGCATGATCCCGATGCGCATCAGTGGCTCCTCATAGTCTGGAAACGGCGGCGGCACTGGCCCGGCGTGACGTCCATGGCCGGCCTGACACAGCGGTCCAGGGGTCTCGACCGTGCCGAACCCGCAGGTGCGAACGATCGAATCGAGGATGGTGTCGGTGGTCTCCAACCGTGCGGCCTCCACCTACGCGCCGGGCGTGCGGCCGGTCTCTGCGGTGAACACCCGCGCGACAACCGGAGAGCCCGGCCGGTCCAAGGCCTTACCTCAGCACGAGCATCCGGGAGAAACGGTCATGGCGCCCGCCCCCTCACTCACCCCGGACAGGCGGATCACGGCGAACTGGCAGGAAATCAAGCACATCGAGGTGGTCCAACGCCGCCCTGATGTGTGTGGTTCCGAACAACGCTCCCTTCCTTGGTGACCAGTTACGAACGTATAGCCCCAACTCTGCGGCATCACGATCACCGGTCTCGACAGCCGCCCAGTGAACGGTGGACAGCAGCTCAAGGCCATAGGGAGTCTCGAACCCTTCGATGAGGCGAGCGACTCTACCGACCCGGGCACAGGTATCGGGGTCAGCGGAGAGGGCATGATCGACCTTCTCTAGCGTGCCCGGCAAAAGACAAATACGCGGAGTCTGTGTCCGATCGCCATAACCGCGAATGAAATGTCCCTCAAGCCCTTGAAGTGCGTAATTGAGATTCTCGGCATATGGACCGTACTTACCCTTGGTGAAGTCCAGCCGAAGCGGCTGGCCGGACACCTGCAGGAAGTAGGTCAGCTTCTGCGCCTCAAGGGCGGTCAACCGGTAGTCCGGCAACAGGTAGCGTCCGAAGAGCGCGAGCACGGCGGCGCGGTTGGCAGTGAGCGAGGGGCGTGGTGTGCGTACGATCATCGTGTCAGGGTCAGGGGCCCCCTCTGGCGGATAGACGACGACTCGTACCTCCGGAAGCTCCGCCATCGCCTGCTCGATCAGAGGCAACACGTCACCCCAGTCCAGGCCACCGTTACCGCATCCAAGCGGAGGGATCGCAATCGATCCCACCCCGAGATCACGCAGCGTTCGGACAAGATCGACCAGACCCGACTCGATGTCACCGAGCCGTGACCCTGCTCTCCAATGCCGCTTGGTGGGGAAGTTGATGACATAGCGTCCGCTTCCCATACGCCCGTCGTCATAGACGAACATCTTCCCGGGCACCACCTCGCCGCGTTGACACGCCCTGGCGTATGCCTTGAAGTTCGCCGGGTACGCCTGCCGGAACTGCAGGGCGATGCCCTTGCCGGCCACTCCAACCGTGTTCACGGTGTTGACCAGCGCTTCGACCTCCGCTTCGAGGAGGTTGCCACTGCCGAACGTAAGCATGATGGCCTCCTTACCCCTAGTAGTACCAGTCGCGACGGACAATTATCTCGGGCATATGTTCGATTCCCACAACGATCGCCTTGACCTGATCCCTCACTGCTTCACTCATGACGCCGATCCTGACGATCAGATGCCACGGAAGCCGCCCGTGGACCAAGAACTCAGCTTGACGTCTCCGCGGCCGCTCACCCGTCCCGTCCAGATCGTTCCAGTAGCGAGCCTGCATGATCTCCCAGTCAACCCGGTCGAGATAACGCAGATCATCGAAGAACTCACTGAACTCCATGATGGCGTGGCCGTCCGTGAAAGCGAAGTCCAACCCGGCCGTCACAACGGTCTCGCAGGTGGAGACCACGTGGACGATCTCGTCCTGCCGTGCGACCACGCCATCGACGTTGCTGCGGTGCACTGCGTAGAGCATGGGCGATCGAGGCGCGAAGTAGAACGGCGCGTAGTCGGCGAGCGTCCCCCCTGGCGCCGCAGGGCACCCCACGTCGCGCTCTGCGCTCCTTGATGTGCTTGTGACCGATGTTGACGGGATTCATCACACCCGACTGGCGTTCACGGTCACACGTAGGCATTCAGGCCCTGCGCATTCCGATGTTGGATGATCGCGGGGTGTGATCGTCTTCGGGTGTGGGGCGCCGCGGATTGTGGCGGGAATCAGG
>NZ_JBFAKL010000021.1:0-166953 GCF_040655715.1 Nonomuraea cavernae
TCTACCAGGAGCTTCTTTGCGTCATCGGCCGAACATCAGCATCGCGATCATGCTGTGATCAGGACACGCGTCCAGGAGGTTGAAAAACGTTCACTATCTCGCGCTCGGCAAGGGCGAGGCGGAGATCGTCACCACCCCGTGGATGCCGCGCGGCCACAGCCGCGAGACCACCTTCGCCGCCGACCTCACCGACGACACGGAGATCGCCGCCCAGGTCGCGGCACTGGCCGGGCAGGTCGCCGCCGACGCCGCCGCCGGGAACCGGGTGATCGTCAGGGTCTCGGTCAAGGTGCGGTTCGCGCCCTTCGTCACCCGCACGCGACAGTCCAAACTCTCCATGCCGACCACCGACCCCGCGGCGCTGACCCGCGCCGCACTGGCCGTGCTCGGCCGCTTCGACCTCGATCGCCCCGTCCGCCTGCTCGGCGTGGCGGTCGACTACGAGATGCCGGGCCGGACTCGCACGGCCCGCCCCTAGCCGCCGAGCGCGCCTCCTCCTCGGTCGCGCCCGGGCACCGTTTCACCCCCATGCGGGGTGCCACGGGTTCACGTGCTGCGGGCTACTCTCCGCCCTTCTGCACGTACGAGCGCACGAACTCCTCCGCGTTCTCCTCGAGAACCTCGTCGATCTCGTCCAGGATCGCGTCCACGTCGTCGGTGAGCTTCTCCTGGCGCTCCTGCACATCCGGCGCCGCCGAGGCCTCGGTCTCCTCGACCTCGGACTCGCGCCGACCGGTCTGCTTCTGCCCGCCGGTGTCCTTGCTTGCCATGTCGTACCTCCATGGTGGGGGACTGCCTCTCCCCATATCTTCCCCGAACCGGACCACAATGCGCGTCGATCGCCCGGCGATCTTGCCGGGTTGACTAGATAGCGCTCCTATCTAATACTGGATCCACGTTCCCATCGGAGGTGTGCGATGTCCCCCTCATCCCTCAGCACGGCAGGTGTGCTGCTCATCACAGTGCCGGCGGTCGCCTTCGGCGGCGTCTCGCTGCTCTCGTTCCTCATGCGCAACACGCCCGGCTACCTGGACAACCCGGTGCGCCGCGGCCTGTGGCGCGCGGGCCACGCCCACGCGGGCGTGCTGGTCCTGTTCAGCCTGGTGGCCATGCTGTACGTCGACCAGGCCGACCTGTCCGGCGGCCTCAAGGACATGGTGCGCCTGCTGATCGTGGCCGCGCCGATCCTGATGCCGCTCGGGTTCTTCCTGTCGGTGGTCCGGCCGAAGGACACGAAGCCGAACAGGCTGATCTGGCTGACGACACTGGGCGGGGCGTGCCTGGCCGTGGGCACGCTGACGCTGGGCATCGGACTGATCTGATCCGGCCCCGGCGCCTTTACTTTGTAGATTCCGTACTGGAGCGGGCGGGAAACGGTGCGGCGCGGTGTCAGTCGCCGCCCGTCAGCGCCGCGACGAGGTCGGCGGCGGTGTGGCAGCGGTCGAACAGCTCCCCGACGTGGGCCTTGGTGCCGCGCAGCGGCTCCAAGGTGGGCACTCGCTGCAGGGACTCGCGGCCGGGGATGTCGAAGATGACGGAGTCCCAGGAGGCCGCGGCGACCGACTCGCTGTACTGCCGCAGGCAGCGGCCGCGGAAGTAGGCGCGGGTGTCGCTCGGTGGGTTCTCGACGGCCCGCTGGACCTCGTCCTCGGTGACCAGGCGCTGCATGCGGCCACGGGCCACCAGGCGGTTGTAGAGGCCCCGGTCGGGCCGGATGTCGGAGTATTGCAGGTCGACGAGCTGCAGCCGGGGATGCGACCAGGGCAGGGCGTCGCGCGTGCGGTAGCCCTCGAGGAGCTCGAGCTTGGCGACCCAGTCGAGCTCGCGGGACAGCTGCATGGGATCCTCGGCCAGGCGGGTCAGGACAGACTCCCAGCGGTCAAGGATGTCCTTGTTCATCTCCTCCTGGGCGATGCCCCGCTCTTCGACGTATTTGCGGGCCTGCTCCAGGTATTCCATCTGCAGCTGGATCGCGGTCAGCTTGCGGCCGTCGCGCATCGGGATCTCGTAGCGGCACGACGGATCGTGGGAGACCGCGCGCAGCGCCTGGACGGGATTCTCCACGGCGAGGTCGCGGGTCAGGAACCCGTCCTCGATCATGGCCAGGACGAGCGCGGTCGTGCCGAGCTTCAGGTAGGTGGAGATCTCCGACATGTTGGCGTCGCCGATGATCACGTGCAGGCGGCGGTACTTTTCGGGATCGGCGTGCGGCTCGTCGCGGGTGTTGATGATCGGCCGCTTGAGCGTCGTCTCCAGGCCCACCTCGACCTCGAAGAAGTCGGCCCGCTGGCTGATCTGGAAGCCCTCGCCGCGGGAGTCCTGACCGATGCCGACCTTGCCCGCGCCGACGACGACCTGGCGGGAGACGAAGAACGGGGTCAGGTGGCGGACGATGTCGGCGAACGGGGTGGCGCGCCGCATCAGGTAGTTTTCGTGACAGCCGTAGGAGGCGCCCTTGGCGTCGGTGTTGTTCTTGTACAGCTGGATCGGCGCGTTGGACGGCATGGCCGAGGCCCGCTGGGCGGCGTCGTACATGACCCGCTCCCCCGCCTTGTCCCAGATCACGGCCGCGCGCGGATTGGTGCACTCGGGCGTGGAGTATTCGGGGTGGGCGTGGTCGACGTAGAGGCGCGCGCCGTTGGTCAGGATGACGTTGGCCAGGCCGAGGTCCTCGTCCGTCAACTGGGTGGGATCGGCGACCTCCCTGGCCAGGTCGAAGCCCCGCGCGTCGCGCAGCGGATTCTCTTCCTCGAAGTCCCACCGTGCCCTGCGGGCGCGGGCCGCCGAGGCGGCCAGGTAGGCGTTCACCACCTGCGAGGAGGTCACCATCGCATTGGCGCCTGGCTGACCGGGTACGGAGATGCCGTATTCGGTCTCGATGCCCATCACCCGACGCACCGTCATGCAACACCCTCTGTTCGTCCGGGGTCAGTTCTATCCGCCGTTTATATGCCTGAGCCTATGCCCTTCACAGTGCCCCAGGGTCACAGAGTTATGGCACCGACGCCTGCAGAACCTGTACGGCAGGGCCTTCCGTGGCCGCCGTCCACGCGTGGGGCAGGGCGTTTCGCCTGCCCCGCCACGGTCCGGCGTACCCACGGCGGGCTCAGCCCGAGTTCACCCGCTCCCTGGGCACGACGGGTGCCAAGGCGGCGCGCGCCCCGGGTCTGAACAGGCGCTGGATGGGGCGTTCGGCGAAGGCGTACACCAGGTAGGACAGGAGCACGGCGGCGAGCGTGGTGATCGTGGCGACCAGCCACGGATCCAGCCGGCTCACCAGCGGCGGGACGAGGGCCACGGCGACGACGGAGTGGAACAGGTACAACGGGTAGGTCGTGCCGCCGAGCGCGGTGAGCACCCTGGATGGCCTGAGCCTGAGCACCCCGAGCGCGACGAGCGCCATCGCGGCGAAGACGACCGTGATCGTGATGATGACGCTGAGGTCGCTGACCGGCATGTTCTTGAACCCGGCCACCTTGATCCGGCCGTGCACGCGTTCGAGCGCGGAGTGCAGCGACATGGCCCAGCCGGCGACCACGTACAGCCAGGGCAGCCAGGCGCTTCCGTGCTTGTGGATCAGGTAGAGCGCCATGCCGGCGACGAAGTAGGGGGCGTAGCGGGGCATGACGATCTGGTTGAGCAGGTCGTTGCCGAGTAACTCGGCGCCTAACGCGGCCACCAGCCAGATCCCGCAGAAGGCCAGCACCCGGCCGTAGGTGACGCCGATGATCACCAGGATCGCCATGAGCAGGTAGAAGCGAAGTTCGGCCCAGAGCGACCAGTAGACGCCGGCCGCGTCGGTGACGCCCAGCAACCGCTGGAACATGGTGGCGTTCACCAGATACTCGCCGGCCGAGAGCTTCGGGTCGAGCGCCTTGGCGCCGGTGAAGGCGTAGAGACCGGCGACGGCCAGGAGGCTGAGCCAGTAGGCCGGATAGAGCCTGACCAGCCTGGACCTGGCGAACGCGCCGACTCCGCGCCCCCAGGCGCTCATCAGGATGACGAAGCCGCTGATGACGAAGAACAGCTCGACGCCGAGAATGCCCAGCCCGGCGAACGGGGCGAGGGCGGGAAAGAGCTCGGCGGGCCGGTCGCCCCACACGGAGGCGTACGCGACGAGGTAGTGGAAGGCGAGCACGGCCAGCGCGGCGATGAACCGCAGCAGATCGAGTTCGGCCAGCCGGCCGTCCCCGCGAGCATGCCTCGGCCGGTTGGGTTGATGCACGCCCCCTTAGACGATCACATTGATCACTTTGGTTCCATCGGTCCCGGCTTTCCCTGCGTTTCCGCCGGGAGGCGGTTCGGCGGGCGGTGAGCGGTTCGTGAAATCGTGTGCCCCGTGACCGATGTGAAGAGGATCGCCGCGGAGTGTCCGGGCACGCTGGCGGTGGCCGTACGCGTGCCGGGCCGCCCTGGGTTCGCCGCGGCGTTGAACGAGGATGTGGAGCTACCGCTGGCCAGCGTGGGCAAGCTGCTGCTGCTGGCCGAGGTGGCGATGGGCGTGGAGGACGGGCGGCTCGACCCGGCGGAGCCGCTGGCGGTGCGCGAGGACGACCTGTGCGCCGGATCGGGGCTCCTGACGGGACTGTCGGCGCGTACGTGGACGGTGGCCGACCTGGCGCTGCTCACGGCGTCGGTGAGCGACAACACGGCGACGAACGTGCTGCTGCGCCGGGTGGGCCTCGACCGGGTGAACGAGGCGGCGGCAGGGCTGGGCCTGGCACGCACCCGGTTGCTGGATCGGATCAGGGAGCCGCGCGGGCCGGGGCACCCCCCGACGTTCGCCGTGGGCACCGCCGGCGAGCTGTCGGGCCTGGCGGAACGGGTCGCCTCCGGGGACGGCTGGCGGGCGCGGCTGCGCGGCTGGATGCTGGCCAACACCGATCACGGTCTCGTGCCGGGGCTGGTCGCCCACGATCCGGAGGGGGCGTGGATGGCGAACAAGACCGGCACCGACGATGGTGTCCGGTCGGACGTGGGTCTCATGGGCACGATCGCCTACGCCGTGCTCGCCGCCGGCCCGCCCGGCTCCGACGCGCGCCTCGTGCACGCCGTACGGCGGGCGGGCACGCTGATCGCGGCCGTCCCCGGCGCCCTGCCGCGGACGGCGCACGGGTAGGGCCGCTCCCGGCGGGGCCGTACGGTCCCGCGGGCGGGTAGAGGCTCTCAGCGGAGCCGGCCGTGGCATACGGAAGGGGCCGCGCGGTGTTCCGCGCGGCCCCTCTGTGCCGGGTGACCGGCCGGTGCCTACAGGTACTGGCCGGTGTTGGCCACCGTGTCGATGGAACGGCCGGCTTCGGCGCCCTGCTTGCCGGAGACGAGGGTGCGGATGTAGACGATCCGCTCGCCCTTCTTTCCGGAGATGCGGGCCCAGTCGTCGGGGTTGGTGGTGTTGGGCAGGTCTTCGTTCTCGGAGAACTCGTCCACGCAGGCCGCGAGCAGGTGCTGCACCCGCAGGCCCTTCTGGCCACTCTCCAGGAACTGCTTGATGGCCATCTTCTTGCCGCGGTCGACGATGTTCTGGATCATCGCGCCGGAGTTGAAGTCCTTGAAGTAGAGGACTTCCTTGTCGCCGTTGGCGTAGGTCACCTCGAGGAAACGATTTTCCTCGCTCTCGGTGTACATGCGTTCGACGACGCTCTGGATCATGCCGTGGATGGTGGCCTCGCGGGAGTCGCTGTGCTCGGACAGGTCGTCCGGGTGCAGCGGCAGATCCGGGATGAGGTACTTCGAGAAGATGTCCTTGGCCGCCTCGGCGTCCGGCCGCTCGATCTTGATCTTGACGTCCAGGCGGCCGGGCCGCAGGATCGCCGGGTCGATCATGTCCTCGCGGTTGGAGGCGCCGATGACGATGACGTTCTCCAGGCCCTCGACACCGTCGATCTCCGACAGCAGCTGGGGCACGATGGTGTTTTCCACGTCGGACGACACGCCCGAGCCCCGGGTCCGGAAGATCGAGTCCATCTCGTCGAAGAACACGATCACCGGGGTGCCCTCGGAGGCCTTCTCGCGGGCCCGCTGGAAGACCAGGCGGATGTGCCGCTCGGTCTCACCGACGTACTTGTTGAGCAGCTCGGGGCCCTTGATGTTGAGGAAGAAGCTCTTGCCGGACTGGCCGGTCTTCTCCGCGACCTGCTTGGCCAGGGAGTTGGCGACGGCCTTGGCGATGAGCGTCTTGCCACAGCCGGGCGGGCCGTAGAGCAGCACGCCCTTGGGCGGGCGCAGCTTGTGCTCGCGGAACAGGTCGGCGTGCAGGTAGGGCAGCTCGATGGCGTCCCTGATCTGCTCGATCTGCCTCATCAGGCCGCCGATCTCCTCGTAGGAGATGTCGGGGACCTCTTCGAGGACGAGCTCTTCGACTTCGGACTTGGGAATGCGCTCGTAGACGTAGCCCGACCGGGGCTCCAGAAGGAGGGAGTCACCCGCCCTGATGGGCTGGCCGACCAGCGACTCGGCCAGTCGCACGACGCGCTCCTCGTCGGCGTGCGAGATGACCAGGGCGCGCCGGCCCTCGTCGAGCAACTCCTTGAGCATCACGATCTCGCCGATCTCTTCGTAGCCGAGGGCTTCGACCACGTTGAGCGCCTCGTTGAGCATGACCTCCTGGCCACGCCGCAGCGAGTCGACGTCGACGGCCGGGCTGACGTTCACCCGCAGCTTGCGGCCGCCGGTGAACACCTCGATCGTGCCGTCTTCTCGGGCCTCGAGGAAGGTGCCGAACCCGGATGGCGGCTGCGCCAGCCGGTCGACCTCCTCCTTGAGAGCAACGATCTGGTCCCTGGCCTCCTTGAGTGTGGCCACCAGGCGTTCGTTCTGGCCGGTAACGGCCGCGAGGTTAGCCTGTGCCTCATGAAGGCGCTCTTCGAGGACCCTGGCCTGACGGGGTGACTCGGCCAGCTTCCGCCTCAGCGCGGTGATCTCCTCTTGGAGGAAGGAGACCTGTGTTGAAAGATCAGCGACCTCCCGTTCGCGCTGCGCGGCTCGAGCCTCAGCATCATCGCGAGCTGCCACGCCCCGTCACCTCCTTCCCAGTCGAGGGCGACTACTAAGGACCTTACCTATCTCGGGCCCCTCCGTAACCTGGCCGGGCAGTGTTCGTCGAGTGGCATGCAGTATTCGGTGATTAATCCCTAATAGCGCGTTTGATACTGCCAGCACTTGAACACTGCCGTCTGTTCCCGTGTCACGCACCAACGCACCCTCGTGGCCAAATTGTCATAGTTCCTCGGTGGTTCCCTTCGGTCGTCGGCGTCGCGGCGGGGGCGCCACGCCGTCCGCCATACGACGGGCGGTGACGAGGAACCCCGTGTGCCCGATCATCCGATGGTCGGGTCGTACGGCGAGGCCTTCGACATGCCAGTCGCGAACCAGGGTCTCCCACGCATGGGGCTCGGTGAAACTCCCGTGATCGCGAATGACCTCCACGGTCTTCGACAACTGGGTGGTCGTCGCCACGTAACAGCAGATCACACCGCCCGGCGTGAGGGCCTTGGCGACGGCGTCGACGCACTCCCAGGGAGCGAGCATGTCAAGGATGACGCGGTCGACGTCGATCTCGTCGATCGAGGCCACCAGGTCGCCCACGACCAGCCGCCAGTTGTCGGCCGGACCGCCCGGCTCGGTGCCGAAGAACCGCTCCACGTTCGTGCGGGCGACGTCGGCGAAGTCCTGGCGGCGCTCGTACGACGTGACGCGGCCCTCGGGGCCGACGGCGCGCAGCAGGAAGCAGGTCAGCGCGCCGGAGCCGACACCGGCCTCGATCACCCGGGCGCCCGGGAAGATGTCGGCCATGCCGACGATCTGCGCGGCGTCCTTCGGATAGATCACGGCCGCGCCGCGCGGCATGGCGAGGGTGTAGTCCTGCAGCAGATGGCGGAAGGCGAGGTACTGGGTGCCGCCCGAGGAGCGCACCACGGAGCCTTCGGGCTGTCCGATCAGGTCGCTGTGCGGGATCGCGCCCTTGTGCGTGTGGAAGACGCCGTCCTGCTTGAGCGTGATCGTGTGACGCTTGTTCTTGGGGTCGGTGAGCTGCACCTGATCCCCCGCCTGGAACGGCCCATGCCTGCGGAAACCCATGTCGGCAAGGTTATAGGGCTTTCGAGCGCGTCCAGACGCGCGATATCTATGAGGGATGTTCCCGCGTGAAGTGATCTCCTCGGGCTCGCTGGTGCTGCGCGCCCCGGCCGGGGTGGACGCCGAGTCGATCGTCGCCGCCTGTGACGACCCGGTCACGGCCGAGTTCCTGCCTTCCCTGCCGGCGCCCTACACGCCGCGCGACGCCCGTGCCTACCTGGCGGCCGCCGCGGCGAAGTGGGAGTGCGGCGGCGCGGAGTTCGCGATCACCGAGAACGGCCGCTACGTGGGCTCCGTCGGCGTCTCCGCGCCCGACGAGCAGGCCACGGTGGAGATGGGCTATCTGGTCGCGCCGTGGGCGCGCGGCAAGGGAGTGGCGAGCACCGCCGCGCGGGCGGTCGCGGGATGGCTGTTCGACCACGGCGTGCACCGGGTCGAGCTCCAGGCGATCGTGGAGAACATCGCCAGCCTGCGGGTCGCCTACAAGGCGGGCTTCACCGAGGAGGGGCGCAGGCGCGATGCCAAACTGCTGCGTGACGGCCGCCGCGCCGACTTCATCACCTTCGCCCGGCTGGCCCACGACCTCGGCGAGAGCGTGCCGTCCTACCTGCCGCCGTTCGAGGGGGGCGAGCTCACCGACGGGGTGGTCCGCCTGGTGCCGATGGCGCCCGGCGACGCCGGAGACTTCCACCGCATGCTGGCCGAGCCGAGCGTGACGGCCTACAAGCTGGGGCCGCTCAGCACCCTGGAGGACGACCGGCGCCGCTGCCGCCACACCGGCTACTGGTGGGTCTCGGGGCAGCGGATCGAGCTGGCGGTCCGGGACGCCGCTTCCGGCGCGTTCGCCGGGCACCTGCAGCTGACGCAGGTGACGCCGATGCTGGGGCAGGCCATGATCGGCTATTCCCTGCGGTCCGCCTTCCGCGGCCGGGGGTTCATGACGCGGGCGGTGCGCCTGCTGACCGACTGGGTGTTCACCCGTACGGCGCTGCACCGGATCGTGGCGGGCACCGACATCTCCAACACCGCCTCCCACGCGGTGCTGGAGCGGGCGGGGTTCAGTCGCGAGTGCGTGCACCGGGAGCTGTTCCCCCAGGCGGACGGGACACGGAGCGACGACGTGGCGTGGGTACGCCTGCGCCCGCGTTAGAGACACGCGACCTGTCCGAAATACGGCAATAATTCCGATTTCCGGATGAGGTCTGGTCAAGCGCTCCCCCGCGAGCAATACTCCGGGTCACCGCTCTTGAGATTCGCGTGATCGGGGTGCGCGTCCTCACCCCCTCCGCCGGGACACCGCGATGCCAAGCAACCGTACCGACGTGGCCGTGCACGAGCTCATCGTCTCGTTCTCCTGCCTCGACGCCGCGAAACTCATCGACCGGCTGGCCCGCACCGCCGCCGCGGTCACGGGCACCGCCTACGCGGGGTTCGTGCGGGTGGACGCGCTGTGTGAGGCCGCCCACAGCGTCCACGTGCACGCGCCGCCGGGCGATCCACTCCGAATGCGCGCCTGGCTGGCCGAGTCGGGGGTGCTCAAGACGCTGGCGGTGTCGCCGGAGCCCTTGCTCATGGCCCGCGACCCATCGGTGGGCGAGCCGGGCTTCCTGGCGACGCCGGTGCCCGTGGCCACCCGTGACCACGCGCTCCTCTGGGTCGCCGGCCGCCTCTTCAGCGACCGCGACGAGGACCTGCTGAGCCGCTTCGCGACCGCCGCCGGCCGGGCCCTGGAGGCGGCCAGCGGGCTGGAGGCCGCCGTGCGCCAGCTGCGCGGCGTCCACGCCTTCGCCCACGCCTGACCCTCCGGCCCCCGGCCTCCTCCGTACGCGATTCGCACCGGCCGGATCACCGGAAACGGCCCGGCCACGGAACCTGGGGAATCCCCTGAAGGCTATTTCTCTTTACGGAACCGGAGATTTCGCTAATCGCGTACGACCATCCAAAGAATTGCGCGAAACGGTAAGAGGAATGGCAAAACACCACCTTCCTGTCAGGCCGCGGTGGATCGTCCGGACGGCCGGCCAGACCGGTTCCTGCCGCTCGTCCGTGGCGGGCCGGACTCACGACGACCTCGCCCCGCCACGGACGAGCGGCAGGTCGGGCCACCGTCTCCCCGCGCGACCCGGTGCGGGCCCGCGAGAACGGCCGGCACGGACAGGAAACCCCACGACGCCATAACTCGGCATATTTCGCCCAAACATCGATAGAGCGGATAGTCGATCAGTCATCGGCGATTTGACCGGGACAGAGACCCGTCACCTCGCGGGAGGCCGTTCCCCGTCCGCAGCCTATGTAGTTTCCTACCTGGCGTCGGATACGCGGATCATCACGACGTCGTCGCGTTCCTCGCCACCATCGCGGGAGCCGTCCTCGCCGATCTCGTCAGCGAGGAGACCGGACCTGATCAGGCGCGCTCATCTGGTCGCCTCCATTCGCCACCGAAAAGGTGACGGTCCAGACGGACCACGACAGATGGCTCACCGTGGTCGAGCTGCTCCGCTCGGCCGCCGACCTGTGCGTCGTCCTCACGGGCGTGATGATCTCGCTTGGCGCGACGCCGTCCGCCGGGCACCACCCCCGGGTGAACGCCGTGACGATCACGCCCGGCGCGACGCCGTCCGCCGGACACCGACATCGGCCGAACGCCGTGATGGTCACATTCCCGCGGTGCGGCGCGGGCGAGCACCGCCCCGGAGCCGTTGCGTTCACGCGCGGGCCGGCACCGCCGCTGGGGCGGCAGCGCCCGCGAAGGTCAGCCCCGGTGGGGTTCGAAGCGCAACGTGCGGGAGACGCCGACGCGAACGGTGGTGCCGGGGACGATGCTGACCGGCTCGTTGGGCGGGATGTCATAGAAGTTGGGATCGCCGGGCGGCTGGATCTGGGTGCCGTTGACCGAGCCGAGGTCGACCAGGTTGACGTCCCAGCCGTCGAGGGCCACCCGGAGGTGGCGGCGGGAGACGGAGCCGTCGGGGCTGGTGACCTTGGCGGGCCTCGCGGTGCCGCCGGCGACCTCGGGGGCGCGCTCCGGGTCGCGGCCGAGGAGGTAGTCGCTCTCCAGCGGCAGCGCGGTGCCGTCGTCGAGGACGAGCACGCCGAGCGGGGGGCGCGGGCCCTTGTAGGGGACCAGCGTGCGCTGGACGAGCGCGATGCCGCACACCGCGCAGTAGGGCACGCGCGGGTCGTTGAAGTGGTCGTTCTTGCAGTCGACGCCGTAGACCAGGGGGCGGTCGCCGTGCTCGGCCTGCTCCTGCGGCGGCCCGGGCTGGTCGAAGTGGTCGGGCTGGCCCATCGGGGACGGGCCCGGCTGGTCGAAGTGGTCGGGCGGCCCCATGAGCGGCGGGCCGGACTCGAAGTGGTCGGGCGGGCCCATCAGCGGCGGGCCAGGATCGAAGTGGCGCTCGGGCTGGTCGAACCGCTCCGGTGGGGCGGGTTGCTCGAAGTGCTCGGGGACGGTGCCGTTGCCTGAGGGGGCGGGCTCGTCGTAGGAGGGGAACGGGCTCTGCTGCGGCTGCTCCTGCGGCGGCCGGTAGGGCGACTGGTCCGCGAAGGGCGGCGCCGCCTGGGGGCCCGGTGGAAGGCCCGGAGGCGGGCTCTGCGGAGCGGACGGCTGGTCGCCGGACATCGGGTAGGGGGCCATCTGCACCGGCAGGCGCTCCGGCGCCTGGATCAGGTCGGGCTCCATGTGCAGCGCCGTGTTGGGCATCTCGCTGGTGAGCGGCCTGGACGGGGCGGGAGCCCGGTCGCCGAAGTCGCCGGCGAGGCCGCCGCCGTGCACCACACCGCCGTCGAAGCCGACCGCGGGGTGCGGCTCGCCGGCGCCGGGCAGGCTGAGCCGGACGCGCTCGACGGGGCCGCTGATGAGCCGGTCGGCCCAGGTCAGGGAGTCGCTGCCGGCCAGGCGCGTCTCGCCGGCCGCGGTCGTGATCGTGGCCGCGGCCGCGCCGCTGACCAGAACGGCCACGCCGTCGCCGACCGGGCCCGCGACCGCGCATGTGGCGGGGTCGCCGGTCATGTTGGCTGCGAGCGCCTGAGCGGCGCGGCGGGCCAGGGCCCGGCCGTCTCCGCCGGAGGCTGCCGTCTCGCGCAGCGCCTGGAGCAGATTGTCGGCCGCCGCCTCGGACGCGTCGCACACCAGCAGCAGCCCGCCCAGGTAGGCGACCAGCCCGTCACCGGGGAGCGGACGGACCGCCCCGAAACCCTGGACGGTCATGAGTCCTCCCTCATGACCAACGTCTTCATGACCACGGTGCCGCGCTCATGGGTGCCCTCGCTGCGCTCGGTCACTCAACTCTCCTCCCCGGAAGCCGGCGATGTCACGGCACCCGCACTGCCGTGACGGCCACCAGCCATACGCATACCCAGTCGACGAGGTGCTGTCGCGGCCGGCCCGTCTCCATTCGGCGAAACGGTGGACCGCGACAAACCCCCTTGGTGTGCAAGTTTGGCCAAAAGAACACTATCGGCCAGTCGTCGCATCCTTGCACCGCCGGGGCGCGATCCGGCCCCGCCGCACCGGCCTGATCACTGGCTACGACACTAGCCGGGGGCTGCCGCATATTCGAGTGGGACAAATCAGACGCCGGTGAAGATCCGGTTGACGTCGGCGGTGGCGAGCACGCCGTAGATCTCACCGCCCCGCTCCACGAGCAGGTATTCGCCCGCCGGGGTCTCGCGCATGGCCTCGATGAGCGCCTCGCCCTCCAGGTCGGCGGCCAGCACCATGGACGGCTCCAGCGACTTGGCCATGGACCCGGAGGTGACCCACGGGCGGCGGTGGTCGGGGGTGGCCTGCACGGCCGCCTCGTTGACGATCGCGAGCGGCCGGCCCTCGTGGTCGACCACGACGAGGGCGCCCGCCTGCTTCTCGCCCGCCTGGCGCAGCGCCTCCGACAGCGGCGTCTCGGCCGTGACCGGGATCGCCCGGCGGGCCAGGCTGCGGGCGTTGACCTGCGGGATCCGGGCACGGATGCGCGCCACCCGCAGCGACTGGGAGGCGCCCAGCCAGATGAAGGAGGCCAGCACCGTCGGCCACAGCAGGTCGCGGTAGTCGAGCTCCTGACCGCTCATCATCGACATGGCGAACGGCGACAGGACCAGCAGCACGGCCAGCGCCCGCCCGCCCCAGGCGGCGGCGATGGTGCCGGTGCCGGGGTTGCGGGTGAGCTTCCAGACCCCGGCGCGCAGCATCCGGCCGCCGTCGAGCGGCAGCCCGGGCAGCAGGTTGAAGACGCCCACGATGAGGTTGGCCACCCAGAGCTGCCAGATCAGCACCTCGGGGATGCCGCCGCCGTTGACCAGGTAGACGTCGGCGAGCAGGCCGGCGGCCGCCAGGCCGAGCGAGAGCGCCGGGCCGGCCGCGGCGACCATGAACTCCTTGCCCGGCGTGGGCGGCTCCTTCTCGATCTCCGACACGCCGCCGAGGAGGTAGAGGGTGATCCGGCGCACCGGCAGGCCGTAGGACTTGGCCAGCACGCTGTGCGCCAGCTCGTGCAACAGCACCGAGACGTAGAGCAGCACGGCGAAGACGAAGGCGACGGCGTAGGCCGCGGTGGCGTCGAGCTCGGGCAGCATGTCGCGCACCCGCTCGCCAAAGATCCAGGTGATGAAGGCGGCGACGACGAACCAGGTCCATGAGACGTAGACCGGAATGCCGAACGGCTTCCCCATCCGAAGACCGGAGAACTCCTGCCGCGGGCTCTGCTCGCTCACCGCACTCCTTGACGTTCGTAACAAGCTCTCGCTGCCTAGATGCTACGCGCCCGATCAGGTGATCCTGGTTCCGCGGGCCCTAATCTGTCGGGGACTTCACCTAGAGTGCGGTGCATGACGTTGACCGATCCGGCGATCATCGGAGCTCTCTCCCCGTCCCGGGCGGGCGACTTCATGACCTGTCCTCTCCTCTATCGCTTCCGCGTGATCGACCGGTTGCCGGAGAAACCGTCGCAGGCGGCGGTGCGCGGCACGGTGGTCCACGCGGTGCTGGAGCGGCTCTACGACCTGCCCGCCCCCAGGCGGTCGGTCGAGGCGGCGCTGGAGCTCCTGGAGCCGCAGTGGCGTCGGTTGCTCGACGACGACCCGGCCTACGCGCGGATGTTCGCCGACGAGGGCGAGCAGGCCGAGTGGCTGGCCCAGGCGCGGGCCATGCTGGAGCGCTACTTCACCCTGGAGGACCCGACGCGGCTGGAGCCGGCCGAGCGCGAGCTCTACGTCGAGGCGGTGCTCGACGACGGCCTGATGCTGCGCGGCTACGTCGACCGGCTCGACGTGGCCCCGTCGGGCGAGGTCCGGGTGGTCGACTACAAGACGGGCAGCGCGCCGGGGCCCGACTTCGAGGCCAAGGCGCTGTTCCAGATGAAGTTCTACGCGCTGGTGCTGTGGCGGCTGCGCGGCCGTGTGCCGCGGCTGCTCCAGCTCGTCTACCTGGGCGGCGGCGGCGAGGTGCTGCGTTACGCGCCCGACGAGGCCGACCTGCTGGCCACCGAGCGCAAGGTGCGGGCGCTGTGGGCGGCGATCGAGCGGGCGCTGGAGTCGGGCGAGTGGCGGGCGCGGCGCAGCAGGCTGTGCGACTGGTGCGACCACCAGGCGCTGTGCCCCGAGTTCGGCGGCACCCCGCCACCGGTGCCCGACCGCCAGCCGGGCGACACGGTCAGGAGCAACCGCCGGTCGGCGACCGACGAGTTGTAAGACCCGTTTCCTCCCTTGGGAGGAGGTTTCGGGCTCTCACCTGGACCTACAGTGAAGCGATGCGAGTCGGCCGACCCCTGTTCCACGACACGGTCCTCGCCGTGGCGGTGGCCGCGGCCTCGGTGGCGTTGTTCGTCCTCTACGGCCCGGACCAGTTGCGCGCGCAGGGCGCGCTCATCGAGGGGATGCGCGCGCCCGACGCGTTAGGGGTGACCTTGGTGCTGCTGGCGTGCGCGCCGGTGGCGGTGCGCAGGCGCTGGCCGCTCGGCGCGATGTGCGCGGCGCTGGTGCCCGAGACGCTGCTGACCAGCCTCGGCTATGGCACGGGCCTGGCGGGTGCCGCGGGGCTGGTGCTGCTCTACTCGGTGGCGTCCTACCGCGGCCTGGCGGTGGCGCTGGGCGGGCTGATGCTGTCCGTCGTGCTCTACCTCGTGAGCGCGGTGGTGGGCCCGGTCGCCGCGATGCGGTGGAGCGACCACCTGGTGGTCGCCGTGGTGCTCATGGCGGTCTGGGGCGCGGGGCGGAGCCTGCGGCTCCGCCGCGCGTACCTGGAGGAGCTGAAGGACCGGGCGGCCCGGCTGGAGCGGGCGCACGCGGCCGACACCCGGGCGGCGCGGGCCGAGGAGCGTTCCAGGATCGCCCGGGAGCTGCACGACGTGGTGGCCCACCATGTCACCGTGATGACCGTGCAGGCCTCGGCCGCGCGCCGGGTGCTCGGCTCCGACCCCGAGCTGGCGCACGAGGCGTTGTCGGCGATCGAGCACACGGGCCGCATGGCGCTGACCGAGATGCGCGACATCGTCGGTGTGCTGCGCACCGACGCCCGCGCCGAGCTGGGCCCTCAGCCGGGCATGCGGGACCTGCCGGCTCTGGTGGAGCAGATGCGCGAGGCCGGCCTGGAGACGCTGCTGAGCGTCGACGGCGAGCCGGGCCATGTTCCCGCCGGAGTCGACCTGGCCGCCTACCGGCTGGTCCAGGAGGGGCTCACGAACAGCCTGCGGCACGCGGGAGGCGGCGCCAGGGCGGTGGTCACCGTACGGCACGAGCCGCACGAGCTGCACGTCAGGGTGGAGGACGACGGGCGGGGCGGGCTCCTGTCCGGGGAGCCAGGGCATGGTTTGGTGGGGATTCGTGAGCGCGTCGCCCTTTATGGTGGGATTCTGAGCATCGGTCCGCGATCCGGGGGCGGTTTCGAGGTTCGGGCGAGATTCCCCTTGAAGGACGGACGATGACGATCAGAGTGCTGCTGGTGGACGACCAGCCGCTGCTACGCACCGGTTTCCGGCTGATCCTGGAGGCCGAGCCGGACATCACGGTGGTCGGGCAGGCGGGCGACGGCAAGGCCGCGCAGGAGCAGACGAGGGCGCTGCTGCCCGACGTGGTGCTGATGGACATCCGGATGCCCGGGGTCGACGGCATCGAGGCCACCCGGCGGATCGTGCGCGACGGAGCCCGGGCGACCCCGGCGGCGCACGTGCCGAAGGTGCTGGTGCTGACGACGTTCGACCTCGACGAGTACATCGTGGAGGCGCTGCGCTCGGGGGCGTCGGGGTTCCTGCTGAAGGACGTGCCGCCCGAGGAACTGGTGCAGGCGATCCGGGTGGTGGCGGCGGGCGACGCGATCGTGGCGCCGAGCGTGACGCGCCGGCTGCTCGACCGGTTCGCGGCCCGGCTGCCGTCGGCCCACGAGCAGCCCGCGCCGGCGCGGGTCGACCGGCTCACCGAGCGGGAGCTCGAGGTGCTGCGGCTGATCGCCAAGGGGATGTCCAACGCGGAGATCGCCGCCAAGCTCGTGGTCAGCGAGACCACGGTCAAGACGCACGTCGGCAACGTGCTGACCAAGCTGGGGCTGCGCGACCGCGTGCAGGCCGTGGTGCTGGCGTACGAGACGGGCCTGATCACGCCGGGCGCCCTGTCCTGAGCGCCCGCCCCGCCGTTCCCGTACGGCGGAGCGGGCGGCGACTCAGGCCTCGGCCGGCTTCGCCGCGGCGACGGGCACCTCGGAGACGTTCTCCGGGAAGTGGCAGGCGACCTGGTGGCCGTCGGCCAGCTGCTCCAGCGGCGGCTCGACCGTCTTGCAGATGTCCTGGGCCTTCCAGCAACGGGTGTGGAAGCGGCAGGCGGGCGGCGGGTTGAGCGGGCTCGGCACGTCGCCGGTGAGTCGGATGCGCTCTCGTCCGGCCCGCGCCTTGGGGTCGGGCACCGGCACCGCCGACAGCAGGGCGTTGGTGTAGGGGTGCATGGGCGCGCTGTAGAGCCGTTTGCGGTCGGCCACCTCGACGATCTTGCCGAGGTACATGACCGCGACCCGGTCGCTGATGTGGCGCACCACCGACAGGTCGTGCGCGATCACCACGTAGGTGAGGTCCATCTCCTGCTGCAGGTCCTCCAGCAGGTTGACCACCTGAGCCTGGATGGACACGTCGAGCGCGGAGACCGGCTCGTCGGCGATGATCAGCTTGGGCTTGAGCGCCAGCGTGCGGGCGATGCCGATGCGCTGCCGCTGCCCGCCCGAGAACTCGTGCGGGTAGCGGTTGTAGTGCTCGGGGCTGAGGCCGACCAGGGCGAGGATGTCCTGGACGGCCTTCTTGACGCCGTGCTCGGTCCGCACGCCCTGGATGCGGAACGGGGCCCCGACGATGGCGCCGACCGTGTGACGCGGGTTGAGCGACGAGTAGGGATCCTGGAAGATCATCTGCATGTCGCGGCGGAGCGGGCGGAGCTTGCCCTGGCTCAGGTGGGTGATGTCGTTGCCCTCGAAGACGATCTTGCCGCCCGTGGGCTCCAGCAGCCTGGTCACCAGGCGGCCCGTGGTCGACTTGCCGCAGCCCGACTCCCCCACCAGGCCGAGCGTCTCGCCCTTGAACACCTCGAAGCTGATCCCGTCGACCGCCTTGACGGCTCCAACCTGCCGCTTCAGCAGGCCCTTCGTCACCGGGAAGTGCTTCTGCAGGCCCTGGACGGACAGAAGCGGCTCGTTCTCACTCACTGAGTCTCCAGCACTGGCTTGATCTCGGTCTCCCACAGCCTCCGCCGCTCGGACTTGTCCAGGTGGCAGCGCACCAGGTGGCCCCCCTCGGTCTCGGCGAGCGCCGGCACCTCGGCGTCGGCCTTGCCCTGCGTCAGCTCCGCGTAGGGGCAGCGAGGGTGGAAGGCACAGCCGGACGGGACGTTGATCAGGGACGGCGGGCTGCCCTTGATCGGCAGGAGCCGCTCGGTGGGCTCCCGGTCGAGCCGGGGCATCGATCCCAGCAGACCCCACGTGTAGGGGTGCTCGGGACGGTAGAAGATGTCGTCGGTCGAGCCGTACTCGACGCACTTGCCGCCGTACATGACCAGGATGTCGTTGGACAGCTCGGCCACCACGCCCAGGTCGTGGGTGATGATGATCAGCGCGGAGTTGAACTCTCGCTGCAGGTCGCGCATCAGATCGAGGATCTGGGCCTGCACGGTCACGTCGAGCGCGGTGGTCGGCTCGTCGGCGATGAGCAGCTCGGGGTCGCACGAGAGCGCCATCGCGATCATGGCGCGCTGGCGCATGCCGCCGGAGAACTCGTGCGGGTAGGCGTCGACGCGCCGGGCCGGCTCGGGGATGCCCACCCGCCCGAGCATGTCGATGGCGTGCTTCCTGGCCACCGCCTTGGAGACCTGGTTGTGGATCCGGTAGGCCTCGATGATCTGCTGGCCCACCGTGTAGAAGGGGTGCATCGACGACAGCGGATCCTGGAAGATCATCGCCATCTTCCTGCCGCGCAGCGTGCGCACGTGCTCGGGCGTGGCGCCGACCAGTTCGTCGCCGTCGAGCCAGATCTCCCCGGAGATCTTCGCCCGGCCGCCCTTGTGCAGGCCCAGCAGGCCGAGGCTGGTCACGCTCTTGCCCGAGCCCGACTCGCCCACGATGCCCAGGGTCTGTCCGCGTTCAAGGCTGAACGACAGGCCGTCGACGGCCCTGACCAGCCCGTCGTCGGTGGGGAAGTGGATCTTCAGATCCTTGACGTCCAGGAAGCTCACGACAACCTCACCCTCGGGTCGACCCACGCGTACAGGAGGTCGACGATCAGATTCGCCACCACCACGAAGCAGGCGGCGATCAGGACCACACCCATGACCTGGGGCAGGTCCTGGTTTCTGATGGCCAGGATGGCGAACTGGCCGAGCCCCGGCAGAGTGTAGGTCGTCTCGGTGAGCACGGCGCCGCCGATCAGCAGGCCGAAGTCGATGCCGAACAAGGTGAGGATCGGGGTCAGCGCCGCCCGCAGGCCGTGCTTGACCACGACGTCACGCTCCCGCATGCCCTTGGCCCGGGCGGTGCGGATGTAGTCCTCGCCCATGGTCTCCAGCATCCCCGCGCGGGTCAGCCGCGCATAGCCCGCGGCGAACAGGAACGCCAGCGTGATCCATGGAAGCAGCAGGTTGAAGGCCCACTGCGCGGGATTCTCCGACAGGTCGGTCCACGCGCCGCCCGGTGGTGTCCAGCCCAGGCCGTAGCTGAAGACCACCAGCGAGACCATGCCGGTGAAGAAGATGGGCAGTGACACGCCGGCCAGCGCGGTGCCCATCGCCACCCGGTCGAAGAAGCTGCCCCGGCGCAACGCGGACACCACGCCCACGCTCACGCCGGCCACCACCCAGATGAAGGCCGCGCCGAGGGCCAGAGCGAAGGTCACCGGGATGCGGTCGACCAGGTCCGGCCATACCGGCTGGCCGCTGATGAAGGAGTAGCCGAAACAGGGCGCCGGGCAGTGCTCGACCCCGGCTCCGTAGTCGTACTCCGCGCCGGTGAACAGGCCCTTGAGGAACCGGCCGTACTGCACGACCACCGGATCGTTGAAGCCCAGCCGCTCGGCGACCAGGTGCACGGTCTCCGGAGTGGCCGCGCGGCCGACGTAGCGCGAGGCCATGGCCTCCGGCGTGGCGCCGGCCCACTGGGGGACGACGAAGAAGATGCCGAAGGTGACCATGCTGACGACGATCAGCATCGCGACCGCGCCTATCAGACGCCTGATGATGTATGTGAACACCGCTTCCGGCCGGATGGCCTGCCCGTCGCCGGGCAGGCCATCCCTGCCTTCACCTGCCTTCGCTAGATCCCCGAACCTCGCCTGGTCACTCGACGCCGAGCAGCACGTAGTCGAACATGCTCTGGCCCTCGTTGTAGGCGACGTTCGTCACGCCCTTGCCGCGCATGAGCAGCGACTTGGCCCACACGACCGGCAGGATGGAGGCGTCCTCCATGACCTTCTTGTCGACGTCGACCCACAGCTTGGCGCGGGCGGTGGCGTCGAGCTCGGCCGAGGCCTGGTCGATGAGCTTGTCGACCTCGGGGTTCTTGACGCTGAGGTTGTAGTTGCCCGCGGGGCGGATGGTGCGGCTGTCGACGATGGCCTGCAGGAAGCCGTATCCGTCGGGCCAGTCCGAGCCCCAGCCGTGGGCGGCCAGGCCGACGCCGTTCTTCTTGATGTACGCGACGTTGCCGGCGTAGTCGGAGAAGTAGCTGGAGCCGGGGAAGCCCTTGAGCGTCAGCTTGATGCCGACCTTGGCCAGCGCCTGCTCCATCGCCTCGGCCAGCGCCTTCTCGCGCGGACGGTCGGCGCGGAAGGTCATCGTGGTGGAGAAGCCGTTCGGCTGGCCACAGGCGGCGAGCGCCTCCTTGGCCTTGGTCACGTCGCCCTTGTTGCCCTCGGAGGCGTACAGGTCGAACTTCTCCTGGCCCACGATGGGCGGCGGCAGCACGTTGGTCGCGATCTCGCCACCGGCGAGCTCGCCTCCGTAGGCGGTCTGGTTGGCGACCCGGTCCGCGGCGTACATCACGGCCTTGCGGCACTCGACGTTGTCCAGCGGCGGGTTGTCCGGGATGACCGAGACGTACCAGAGCCTGGGGATGATCGGGTTGTCCGTCCGCGCCTTCAGGGCGGGGTCGGGCAGGACCTTGCCCAGGGCCGCCGGCTGCATGCCGGTGCCGGGGATGTCCAGGTGGATGTTGCCCGCGATGAGCTGGTTGTCCAGGTCATCGGCGTTGACGTTGAGCTGGACCTCGATCCGGTCCGGCAGCGCGGGCCGGTTGGGGTCGGTGGCCGGGTCCCACTGGTCGTTGCGGACCAGCGCGAACTTCTTGCCGATCTCGTTGGACTCGAACTTGTAGGGGCCGGAGGAGACGACCTTCTCCTTGTACTTGGCGCCCGTGTCCTTGTCCTTGGGCACCGGAGCGGTCATCGGCATCTGGACGACGTAGTCCATCGACGAGAACGCCTTGGCCAGGTGGAAGACGACCGTCTGGTCGTCGGTCGCCTCGACGGCCGCGCTGTAGTCGACGTCGGGGGTCTTGTAGACGCCCTTGAAGTCCTTCGGCCAGGCCAGCAGCTCGTTGAGGTAGGAGGGGCCGTGCGGGAAGGTCTCCTTGTCGAAGGTACGCGCCACCGCGTAGGCCACGTCCTTGGCCGTGATCGGCGTGCCGTCCTCGTACTTCAGGCCGCTCTTGAGCTTGTACGTCCAGGTCTTGCCGCCGTCGCTGGCCTCACCCAGTCCTTCGGCGAGGTCGGGCACGACCGTGTTGCCCTCGGGCCCGGGACCGGGCTTGTACATCGTCAGCGTCCGCCAGTAGAACCGGCCGAAGTTGAACGAGTAGCCGTAGTAGGTGTCGCCCGGGTCGAGGCTGTCCCAGTCGGCGGAGTGGGCCGCCTTCAGCGTGCCTCCCTTCTTGGTCGAAGGGTTGAACACCGAGGTCAGACCGGCGTTGAACGCCGGTTCGGCGGCGGCGCCCGACGCCGATTGGGCGGGTTGCTGGGTTGTGCCGCCACCTCCGCCACAGGCGGAGAGCACTAGGGCAAGGGCCGCGGTCGCGGCCGCTGCCAGTGCGGATTTCCTTCTCATTTACTAACCCCTTGATCAGTGGAGTTGGGGGATGGAGCGTTGGCGAAGGTCAGTGCGCCCGCGGGTCGAAGGCGTCCCTCAGCCCGTCGCCGAACAGGTTGAAGGCGAGAACGGTGATGAAGATCGCCAGACCCGGGAAGATCACGAAGTGCGGCAGGGTGTAGAAGCGCACCGCCTCCGAGAGCATGCCGCCCCAGGTGGGGGTCGGCGGGTTGATGCCGACGCCCAGGAAGGAGAGTCCGGCCTCGAACAGGATGTTGGTGGGGATCAGCAACGTCGCGTAGACGAGGATGGGCGCCATCAGGTTGGGCAGGATCTCGCGGAACAGGATGTAGCCATTGCGGGCTCCGAGGCTCCGCGCGGCGTCGACGAACTCGCGCTCGCGCAACGAGAGCGTCTGGCCGCGGACGATGCGGCCGATGTAGGGCCAGCTGAAGAATCCGATGATGAAGATCAGCATCGCGATCCGCAGCGAGTTGCCCTCCAGGCCGAACCCCTTGTCGGGAATGACGCCGGCCAGCGCGATGGCGAAGACCAGCAGCGGGAAGGCGAGGAAGACGTCCATGATCCGGCCGATCAGCTGGTCGACCCAGCCGCCGAAGTAGCCGGCGATCACGCCGAGCGTGGTGCCGATGACCACCGACAGCATCGTCGCCAGGAAACCGATCAGCAGCGAGATGCCGGCGCCGGCGACGATGCGGCTGAAGACGTCGCGTCCGTTGACCGGCTCGATGCCGAGCAGGTACTCGCCGCCGAGGCCGCCGAAGGCGCCCTTGGGCAGGAGCGTGCTCCCATCGATCTGGTCCTGGTGGAACTCCAGCGGCGGATGCCCGAAGGCGGCGATGATCGGCGTGGAGAAGATCGCCACGAGGATCAGCAGGATCACGATGATCCCGCCCGCCATCGCGAGCTTGTCTCGCCGCAACCGCATCCAAGCGATCCGGGTGAGCGAGCGCCCCTGGATGGCCTTGCCCGCTCCCACGAGCACGGCTTCCGGATGCGCCTCCGCCGCGGAGCCGGATACGTCTAGCGGTGCGGTCATGCCTGATTGCCCCCTGATTGCGGACGACGTTGGCCGGGTCGTCTGAGTGGGGCGCGGATCGCGACCCCCGGAGGCAGGATGTATGGCCTGAGCTGCGCTGACTAGCCCCTCAGACCGCTATGTGGCTCAACTGTGATTGACGCGAAACTCATTCGTATCGATCTTAATGTGGATGTCTACGGCCAGTCCCGGTTGTGTCCCAGAATCGTGACACAAGCTCATTCAACCGATACCCCGGCGTCGGAGCATCTCCTCGATGTCGGAGAAGTCGTCATCGTTCTTCGGCTTCTTGGTGGCTTCCACCGCAGGCTTGCCCGCCGCCGCGGTCCCCTTCGGAGCCGCCGTGCCCTCGGCCGCGCGCGGGGCCTGCTTGGCCTTGGCCGGCCCGGCGCCCTTGGCCGCGCTCCTGCCGCGCAGCACGCCGGACACCACGAACAGCACCACCGACAGCCCCGTCAGCGCGACGCCCGACCACACGATCGGGTTGAAGGCGAGCCCCGTGACGAACCCGACGAGAGTGGCGCCCACGGTCCACAGGCTGCTCAGGGCTCCGGTGAGGTAGGCGGCGAGCGGCAGCAGCGCCCACGCCGTCGTCCTCAGCCCCGCCGCCGCTCCCCTGCGCCGGAACGCCAGGAAGCTGAGCGCCAGCCCCGCGATGGTCACACCGACGCACAGCGGCAGCCACGCGATCTGATCGAAAGTCATTCCGGCCGTCCCTCGTGTCGACTACACCTCCATCCTGGCACGCGTGACCGGCCGGGCAGCTCCTCCGCTGGGACCACTTGTCCCCTAGGGGACGCGTTCAGGCGCCGATCAGGGTGCGCAGGTGAGGGATCTCGACGGACGCGAGCGAGGAGACGACCAGGCGACCCGGCGCCGGGTCGATGGGCAGCAGGCTGGGCACGGCGACCACCGCGCAGCCCGCCGCCGTGGCCGCGGCGACGCCGTTGGGTGAGTCCTCCAGCACCACGCAGCGGGCCGGCCGCACGTCCAGCAGCCCAGCGGCGGTCAGGTAGGGCTCGGGATGGGGCTTGGTCCGGGTCACGTCGTCGGCCGTGACGACGAGGTCGAAGCGGTCGTGGCCGACGTCCTTGAGCACGGCGTCGGCGATCTCCCTGAGCGACGAGGTGACCAGCGCGACCGGGACGCCGTCGTCGCGCAGGGCGTCGAGCAGCTCGGCGGCGCCCGGCATGATCCGCACGCCGCCGGACAGCCTCTCCACCATGCCCTCGACCATCCACTCGCGCAGCGTCTCCGGGGCGACCGACGAGCCGGACACGGCCAGCATGTACGCGACCGTACGCTCCATCGAGCCGCCGACGAGATGGACCTGGTGCTCGGGTGTCCACTCGCTCCCGAGCCGCCCCATCACGACGGTCTCGATCTCCAGCCACACCTTCTCGGTGTCGACCAGCAGCCCGTCCATGTCGAAGAAGACCGCTTCCATGCATCCCCCGATCGGTTGTCCCGTGAGCGTCGTCGCGAAAGCCCCCGGCCGGGAGCCGGGGGCCGTCGAGGCGGTCAGACGTTGAAGTATTTGGCCTCCGGATGGTGCGCGACCAGAGCGGAGGTGGCCTGCTCGGGGTGCAGCTGGAACTCCTCCGACAGGGTGACCCCGATGCGCTCGGGCTCCAGCAGCTGGAACAGCTGCACCTGGTCCTCGAGGTTGGGGCAGGCCGGGTAGCCGAAGGAGTAGCGGCAGCCCCGGACGTTGACCTTGAGCATGTCGTCGAGCGACTCGTCGCCGCCGATCCCCCACTCGGAGCGGACCCGGGCGTGCCAGTATTCGGCCAGCGCCTCGGTCAGCTGCACCGACAGGCCATGCAGCTCAAGGTAGTCGCGGTAGGCGTCCTTGGCGAACAGCTCGGCCGTGGCCTCGGCGATCTTGCCGCCCATCGTGGCCACCTGGAAGCCCACCACGTCGACCTCGCCGGAGTCCTTGGCGCGGAAGAAGTCGGACAGGCACAGGTGGCGGTCGCGCCGCTGGCGCGGGAAGGTGAAGCGGGTGCGCTCGCCGCCGGCCTCGTCGAGGATGACCAGCGAGTCGCCTTCGCTGACACACGGGAAGTAGCCGTAGACGACGGCCGCCTCCAGCAGGCCCTCGGTCTGGATGCGTTCGAGCCACATCCGCAGCCGCGGCCGCCCCTCGGTCTCGACCAGCTCGTCGTAGTCGGGCCCGCTGCCGCCCCTGGTCGGCTTGAGCCCCCACTGGCCGAGGAACAGGGCGCGCTCGTCGAGGAAGGCGGCGTACTCGTTGAGCGAGATGCCCTTGACGATGCGGTCACCGTGGAACGGCGCCACCGGCACCGGGTTGTCGGCGGCCACGTCGGAACGGGCCGGCAGCTCCTCGACCGGGGTGCGCCGCAGCACCGCCCCCGACTTGACGCGGCGCTCGCGCAGCGGCGGCAGCGTAGCCCCCTCGACGCCGCGCTTGACCGCCATGAACGAGTCCATCAGCCGCAGGCCCTCGAACGCGTCGCGGGCGTAGCGGACCTCGCCCCGGAACAGCTCGGCCAGGTCCTGCTCGACGTAGGCGCGGGTGAGCGCGGCGCCGCCGAGCAGCACGGGGTAGTGCTCGGAGATGCCCCGGGAGTTCATCTCCTCGAGGTTCTCCTTCATGACGACCGTCGACTTCACCAGCAGCCCGGACATGCCGATGACGTCGGCCTTCTGGTCGTCGGCCGCCTCCAGGATGGCCGAGACCGGCTGCTTGATGCCGAGGTTGACGACGTCGTAGCCGTTGTTGGACAGGATGATGTCGACGAGGTTCTTGCCGATGTCGTGCACGTCGCCCTTGACCGTGGCCAGCACGATGCGGCCCTTGGTCTCGCCCTCGACCCGGTCCATGTGGGGCTCGAGGTAGGCGACCGCGGTCTTCATCACCTCGGCCGACTGCAGCACGAACGGCAGCTGCATCTGCCCGGAGCCGAACAGCTCGCCCACCGTCTTCATGCCGTCGAGCAGCACGTCGTTGATGATCTCAAGGGCGGGCCGCTGCTCCAGGGCGGTGTCGAGGTCGGCCTCCAGGCCCTTCTTCTCGCCGTCGATGACGCGTCGCTTGAGCCGCTCCCACAGCGGCAGCGCCGCCAGCTCCGCGGCCCTGCCGCCGCGCAGGGCGGCGACGTCGACGCCCTCGAACAGGTCGATGAAGCGCTGCAGCGGGTCGTAGCCCTCGCGCCGCCGGTCGTAGATCATGTCGAGCGCGACCTGACGCTGCTCGTCGGGGATGCGCGACATCGGCAGGATCTTGGAGGCGTGCACGATGGCCGAGTCGAGCCCGGCGTTGACGCACTCGTTGAGGAACACCGAGTTGAGCACGATGCGCGCGGCCGGGCTGATGCCGAAGGAGATGTTGGACAGGCCGAGCGTGGTCTGCACCTCGGGATAGCGCCGCTTGAGCCGGCGGATGCCCTCGATGGTCTCCAGGCCGTCGCGGCGGCTCTCCTCCATGCCGGTGGCGATGGTGAAGGTGAGGCAGTCGACGATGATGTCGGGCACCTTCATGCCCCAGTCGGCCACCAGGGCGTCGATGGTCTCACCGGCGATGCGGACCTTCTCCTCGGCGGTGCGGGCCTGGCCGTCCTCGTCGATGCACATGACGACGACCGCGGCGCCGTGCTCGCGGACGGCGGTCATCGTCTTGTGGAAGCGGGACCCGGGGCCGCGGCCGTCCTCGAAGTTGACCGAGTTGACCACCGCGCGGCCGCCGAGCATCTCCAGGCCGGCGCGCAGCACCTCGGACTCGGTGGAGTCGAGCATGATCGGCAGGGTGGAGGCGGTGGCCAGGCGGAACGCCAGCTCCTTCATGTCGGCCACACCGTCGCGACCGACGTAGTCGACGCACAGGTCGAGCAGGTGCGCGCCGCCGCGCGCCTGGTCGCGGGCCATCTCGACGCAGTCGTCCCAGCGGCCTTCGAGCATGGCCTCGCGAAAGGCCTTGGAGCCGTTGGTGTTGCAGCGCTCGCCGATCGCCAGGTAGGAGGTGTCCTGGCGGAACGGGACGGTCTGGTAGAGCGAGGAGGCGCCCGGCTCGGGGCGCGGGCGGCGGGCCACGGGCTCCTTGCCGTGCACCCGCTCGACGACCTGGCGCAGGTGCTCGGGCGTGGTGCCGCAGCAGCCGCCGACCAGGGACAGGCCGTAGTCGCGGGTGAAGGTCTCGTGTGCGCCGGCCAGCTCCTCGGGGCTGAGCGGGTAGTAGGCGCCGTCGGAGGTCAGCACCGGCAGGCCCGCGTTGGGCATGCAGGACAGCCCCAGCCTGGAGTGGCGCGCCAGGTAGCGCAGGTGCTCGCTCATCTCGGCGGGGCCGGTGGCGCAGTTGAGGCCGATCAGGTCGACGCCGAGCGGCTCGATCGCGGTGAGCGCGGCGCCGATCTCGGAGCCGAGCAGCATCGCGCCGTTGGTCTCGATGGTCACCTGGGCGATGATCGGCACGTCGCGGCCGGCCGCCTCGATGGCCCGCTTGGCGCCGATGACGGCGGCCTTGACCTGGAGCAGGTCCTGACAGGTCTCGATGATCAGCGCGTCGGCGCCGCCCGCGATCAGGCCCGCCGCGTTGTCGCGGTAGGCGTCGCGCAGGCTGACGTAGGGCAGGTGGCCCAGGGTGGGCAGCTTGGTGCCGGGACCCATCGAGCCGAGCACGAAGCGCGGCCGGTCGGGCGTCGACCAGTGGTCGGCGCGCTCCCGGGCGATGCGGGCGCCGGCCTCGGAGTATTCGAAGACCCGCTCGCCGATGTCGTATTCGGCGAGCGCGGCGAGATTGGCGCCGAAGGTGTTGGTCTCCACGCAGTCGACGCCCACCGCGAAGTAGGCGTCGTGGACGCCGCCCACGATGTCGGGCCGGGTGGCGTTGAGCACCTCGTTGCAGCCCTCGTGCCCCTGGAAGTCGTCCATCGTGGGGTCCTGGGCCTGCAACATCGTCCCCATGGCCCCGTCGGCCACGATCACGCGCTGGGACAGGACTTCGCGGAACGAGGGACGGCTGTTCATGCGCCCAAGCCTAACGGCTGCCCGGGAACGCTATTCTGCCGACAGTCAATTGAACATCACGTCCAATTGGGGTTCTGATGGCCTATCGCACCGTCCTGGTCGGCACCGACGGTTCCGCCTCCTCCTTCCGCGCCGTACGCGCCGCTGCGTCCCTGGCCGGGGCGACCGGCGCCACCCTCGTCCTGGCCTGCGCGTACCTCCCCATGAGGGAGAGCGAGCGTTCGGCCGCGGCCGAACGGCTCGGCGAACTCGCCTACAAGGTCAACGGCTCCACGCCGGCCGACGACGCGCTGCGCGCGGCCCGCGAGCACGCCGTGGCGGCCGGAGCGACCGACGTCGTCCTCGCGGCCGAGGAGGGCGACCCGGTCGACGTGCTGATCTCGCTGGCCGGCCGGCGGCACGCGGATCTGCTCGTCGTGGGCAACCGCGGGCTCAACAGCCTGGCGGGCCGGCTGATCGGCTCGGTGCCGTCCGCGGTGACCCACCGCGCCGCCTGTGACGTGCTGATCGTCCACACCACGTCCGGCGGGCGCCACTGATCGTCGTCACCAAGTGACACGAGCGCCTCCTCACCGCATAGGCTTAGCGCGACGGAGGAGACAGGAGGCGACACGTGATCGAGCTCGAAGGGCTCCCCGAGCTCGTCGATCCGGTGCTGATTGCCGCGTTCGAGGGGTGGAACGACGCGGGCGAGGCTTCGAGCGGTGTGATCGCCCATCTCGAGTCCGCCTGGAAGGCCGAGCCCCTGGTGGCACTCGATCCGGACGACTACTACGACTTCCAGGTCACCCGCCCGGTCGTGGAGATGGGCGACGGGCTGACCAGGTCGATCGTCTGGCCGACGACGCGGCTGCTGCACGCCCGCCCGCCCGGTCTCGATCACGACGTGGTGCTGCTGCGCGGCATCGAGCCCAACATGCGCTGGCGCTCGTTCTGCGCCGACATCATCGAGGTCTGCCGCGAGGTGGGCGTCGAGCTCGCCGTGATGCTGGGCGCCCTGCTCAACGACTCCCCGCACACCCGGCCGGTGCCGGTCATCGGCGGCGCCACCGACGAGGGCCTGGCCCGCTCGACCAACCTGGAGCTCAGCCGTTACGAGGGCCCGACGGGCATCGTGGGCGTGCTGCAGCACGCGTTCGGCGAGGCCGGCCTCAGCGCGATCTCGCTGTGGGCCTCGGTCCCCCACTACGTGGCGCAGCCGCCCAACCCCAAGGCCACGGTGGCGCTGCTGCGCCGCCTGGAGGACGTGCTGGAGATCCCGATGCCGCTCGGCGATCTCGACGAGGAGGCCCGCGCGTGGGAGCGCGGCGTCGACGAGCTCGCTTCGCAGGACAGCGAGGTGGCCGAATACGTCAAGGAGCTCGAGGAGCGCAAGGACGCCTCCGAGCTGCCCGAGGCCAGCGGCGACGCGATCGCGGCCGAGTTCGAGCGCTACCTGAGGCACCGGGACACCGACACTGACAGCTGATTTGCGGTCAATTGACGGATTTTTCAGGAATTAAGGGTAATAATCGGGGATCGTACAAGCTTGCACCAAGTTGGGACCCCCCATCTGACCCTGGAGACGGACGTTCGCCGATCCCGCGATGTCCCTGCCCGTGTGACTGCGCACCGTTAGGCCCACTTCATGGCGACCTCCCACGTAGATCCGCACCAGCGAAGCCAGGACGCCAGACGGCGCGTCCTGGAGATGGCCCTGTCCGTCAGGAACGAGCGCCCGGGCGGGTCGGTGGACCACTTCCTCGCGCTCCTGCAGTATCGCCTCCCCTTCTGGCTCAGCGTCCTGCACGATCTGGCCCACCGGGTGGGCCGGGGCAGGGTGGCCGACAACCTGATCCCCATCGTGCGGGCGGGCATCGACTACTACGGGGAGGTGCAGTCGGCCGCGCTGCCCGCCTTCACCTCGCCCAACGTGACCGTGCGGTTCCGCGAGGCGCTGCGCGACCACGGGCTCGGCCCGATGGCGGAGGTCGTCCCGCTGGCCTCCTATCTGGAGGCGGAGCAGCGCGCCGGCCGGGTGGTGGCGGGCGTGGACCCGGTGGCGACCGCCCGGCTGTTGCTCGCGGGCTGCTTCCACCACGCCTACATCTCGATGTTCGTGGGCGCCGAGGCGGTCCCGCCGCCCGACGCGGCGGCGGAGCAGATCGTCCGCGAGTTGCGCCTGGATCCCGCCGGGCAACCGGCCTGACCTTTTTCACGGCCCCCGTACGGCTCCGCGCGGCCCTTCCGCGCGCCGGTCGTGGTCGGCCCCGCCGGGCCGCCGACCGGCCGTCAGGCGCTCACCGCCCGTCCGGCCAGAGCCGCCGCCGTCTCGTCGAAGCGCCTCCAGACCAGGGCCGCCACGTCCGGGTCCGCGCCCAGGGGTGCGCTCACCAGGTCCGCGCCGGCCGCGACGAGCCGGTCGTGGAAGAAGCCCGGGGCCAGCAGGTAGGAGGCGACGGCCACCCGGCCGGCCGGGCCCTGCTTGACCCGCTCCAGCGCCTCGTCCAGCGAGGGGGCGCCCGCCGAGGCGAACGCCGCGGTGACCGGCCGCGCCAGCCGGACGGCCAGCTGGTGCGCCGCCGCCCGCACGTCGGCCAGCGCCGACGGGTTGGAGGAGCCCGCCGCGCCGAGGACGACCGCGTCCGTGGACCGCAGCCCGGCGCGGGCCAGTCCCCGGGCCAGCGCCGTGGTGAGCAGCCGGTGCGGCCCCAGCGGCGGGGCGACGAGCGCGTCGGGGCGGTGCTCGGCGATCACGCCGGGCAGGTCGGCGTGCACGTGGTAGCCGCCCGTGAGGAGCAGGGGCACCACGACGACGGGACCGGGCACGGCGCACACGGCCGAGCCGAGCACGGCGCGGCCGGGCGTGGCGGCCAGGACGTCGGCGAGCAGCGGCCTGCTGATCTCCAGGTAGGCCAGCTCGACGCGGTGCCGGGGGCGGACCACGCGCACCGCGCCGGCCAGGGCCGACAGGGTCCGCTCCCCCGCCTCGCTGCGCGTGCCGTGGGCGGCCAGGACGAGCGTCGGCGTCACAGGCCCGCCTCGTGCGAGCAGGCGAGCCGGTAACCGCGCTTGACGACCGTCTCGACGACGCCCCCGGCGCCGAGAGCGCGGCGCAGCCGGGTGATGGCCATCTCGACCGCGTGCTCGGCGGAGTCCCTGGCCAGGCTGCCCGGCAGGACGGTACGCAGCTCGGCCCTGGACACCACATGGCCGGGCTTGTCGGCCAGCCGCTTGAGCACCGACATCGGCGCGGGTGGCAGCGGCCTGAGCTCGCCGTCGACCACCACCGCGTGGCCGCGGATCTCCAGCCGGTGCCCGCCCGCCACCACCCGGGTGACGCCGTGCTCGGGCAGGTGCCTGGCCAGCGCGCGGGCCAGCGCGCCGAGCCTGGCCCGTTCGGGCTGCAGGGTCCGTACGCCGCGCGAGGTCAGCGGGTCGGCCGTGACCGGGCCGACGCAGGCGGCCACCACCCGGCCGCCGAACGCGGCCAGGAGCGGCTCCTCCAGGTTCTCGGCGCGGGCGGCGCCGAGCATGGCGTGCACGGCGGGCGCGCTGGTGAAGGCGACGGCGTCGACGGCGCCGGAGATCGTCTGGGTGATCAGGCGGCGCAGCGGCGCGACGTCGCGGTAGGGCAGCCATCGGTAGACCGGGATCTCGATCACCTCGGCTCCCGCCTCCCGCAGGTCGCCGACGAATTCGGTCAGCGGCTCGCCGTGCAGTTGCACCGCGATGCGGCGGCCACGCAGGTCCTGGGCCAGCAGGTGCTGTTTGACCTCCAGGCACGAGTCGGTGGCCGGGGTCCAGTGGTCGTCCAGCCCGGCGGCGCGCACCGCGCCCCTGGCCTTGGGGCCCCGGGTGAGGATGCGGGCCCGCGACAGGTGGACGCCGAGGTCGGCGGACAGGCCCCAGCCCTCGGCGGCGGCCATCCAGCCGCGAAAGCCCACGCCTGTGGTGACGACCACGTCGTCGACGGGCCCGGACAGGGTCGCCTGGGTGGCGGCCAGCAGGCCGGAGTCCTCGGCGAGCGGCACCAGCCGGATCGCCGGAGCGCTCACGACGCGGGCGCCGCGCCGTTCGAGCAGCGCGCCGAACTCCTCGCGCCTGCGGGTCGCGGTGACGCCGATGGTGAACCCGGACAGCGCGTCGGGCGCGGTCTCGTGCCGGCGCGCCCCGTCGGGGTCGTGCTGCCGCGCCCCGGCCTGGTCGTACGGCAAGGCTCCGTCGTGGTCGTACGGCCGCGCGCCAGGGGGATCGTGCGGCCGGGTGAAGTCCTCAGCGGGGAGCGCGCTCACGCGGACACCTCCAGGTGGATCGGCTGGGCCGGTGCGTCCGGCCGGGCCCCGAGCACCCGGCCAGGCATCACACGCATGTGAACCCGAAGTGAGATCACCCTGAGATAGTGCTTTCACGCCGTTTCGCCGACGGGTCTCTTCTGTTACCGCTGTGCTACATCACACGCTTCATGGGATTGATCATCGGAGGGGCGGGAATCCTGCGGAGGACGGCGCGGCGAATCGGGGAGTTGCGGTGACAGTCCGGCCCATCCTTATGTTCAGCGACCCTGTGCTCCGCTCGGTGGCCGAGCCGGTGCGTGACTTCGACCGTGAGCTGCGGGGGCTGGTGAAGTCCCTGACCGCGACCATCCGCGCGGGGGCCGGCCGAGCCGGCCTGGCCGCCCCGCAGATAGGGGTGCCGCTGCGCGTGCTCGCCTATTCCTACGAGGGCAGATCGGGGCACCTGGTCAACCCGAGACTGGAGCTGTCGGAACGGCGCATCACGGCGGACGAGGCCTGCCTGTCGGCTCCGGGCGTGTGGTGGCCGCTGGAACGCTCCTACCTGGTCACGGCGCGGGGCCGCGACATGTTCGGCAAACCCGTGGTCGTGCGCGCGCTGGGCGTGCTCGCCAGGGTGCTGCAACACGAGAACGACCACCTCGACGGCGTGCTGTTCAGCGATCACCTTGAGGCGGGCGAGCGCGAGCGTTTCCTGGCCGCCGCCTTGCTTCCAGACTGACCGTGCACCCGCGCGGCCGGATTCGCGGCGAGCGCGCGGCGCTGTGCCGGATCGGTGCCGCCCCAGACGCCGTACGCCTGGCCGGTGCTGATGGCGTAGTCGAGGCAGGGCTGGCGCACCGGGCAGCCCTGGCATATCGTCTTGGCGCGTTCCACCTGCTCATGGCCCAGGCCTTCCGTCGAGATCGGGAAGAACAACTCCGGGTCCAGGGTCAGGCAGGCGGCTGCGCGCGACCAGTCGAACATCATCATGCTCACCACGCCTACCCACGCGATCCGTGGTCATGCCACTCTCACCAGCGGCTCCAGTCGGCCACCCCGGTCCCGAGCGCGGGGCCGGCCGCAGCTCCCTGGTAGGCGTCGCCCTCGTGTCGGGCGTCTTTCAGTACCCGGTCCACGGCCTCCGTCAGGTCCTCGGCGACCTCGGGCGCGTCCTGGATCTCCTCCCACCGCGTCTGGCGCGTGGGCACCAGGATCCCGCGTGCGCCGGCGGCCCTGGCGGCCTCCATGTCCCTGCCGATGTCGCCGACCACCACGCAGTCGCGCGGGCTGACGTCGAGCACGGCGGCCGCCCTGATCAGCAGGCCGGGCGCGGGTTTGCGGCAGGTGCAGCCGTCGCCGTCGTCGTGGACGCAGATCGCCCACGCGTCGAACGGGCCGAGCAGTTCCTCCACCTTGGCGTTGACCTGGTCCATCTCGTCCGGCGTGAGCAGCCCCCTGGCCACGCCGGACTGGTTGGTGACCACGGCGACCGGCACGTCGGCCCGGCGTAGCCGCACCAGCGCGTCGACGGCCCCCGGCATGGGCTGCACCCGGTCCGGATCACCGTTGTACGGGACGTCCCTGATCAGGGTTCCGTCACGGTCGAAGAGCACGGCCCCGGGACGTCGTTGTTCGAACACCTCTCACCTCCGTTGAGCTGCCCGCCAGCTACCCGGAGCCCCGCCCGGCAAACAACTACGAACCGTGACAAGATCCGTCAGAGCGGCCTGTTTTCGCAGCTCACATACCCCTCTATGTTTGACGGGCGTTTCTCTCGGTAGCCGTTCTCTCAGCCTTGGAACTCGAGATGAGACGCGATCGAAGGGCGCGCGTGCTCGGCGCCGGGGCACCCATGTCCGACGTGAGTGATCAGTGAGGGAGCTGAGCCAGTGAAGATCGCTCTGGTATCGGAACACGCGGATCCCCTCGCGGCGATCGGCGGCGTCGACTCGGGCGGCCAGAACGTCCATGTCGCGGCGCTGGCCGCCGCGCTGGCCGGGCGCGGGCACCGGGTCGTCGTGCACACCCGCCGCTCCGATCCGGACCGGCCGGACGAGGTCGCCATGGCTCCGGGCGTGACCGTCGAGTACGTCAGGGCCGGGCCGCCCGCGCCCGTGTCCAAGGACGAGCTGTCGCCGTACATACCGGAGTTCGCCGAGCGCCTGGCCGCGCGGTGGGCGGCCGACCGGCCGGACATCGTGCACGCGCACTTCTGGATGAGCGGGCAGGCGGCGCTGCTCGCCGCCGGGGACGTGCCCGTGGTGCTGACGTACCACGCGCTCGGCACCGTCAAGCGGCGCTGGCAGGGCGGCGCGGACACCAGTCCGCCGCACCGCGTCGACACGGAGCGGGAGATCGGCAGGCGAGCCGACGCGGTGCTGGCCACCTGCGGTGACGAGGTCGGCGAGCTGCGCGCGATGGGCGTGCCCGAGCAGCGGATCATGGTCGTGCCGTGCGGCGTCGACCTGGACACCTTCCGCCCGGACGGCCCGGTGGCGCCGCGCTCCTCCCGCCCTCGGGTGCTCAGCATCGGCCGCCAGGTGCCGCGCAAGGGCGTCGACACGATCGTGCAGGCCATGCGCCGGCTGCCCGGGGCCGAGTTACTGATCGCGGGCGGCCGGCGCGACGGTGAGGAGGCGGCTCGGCTGCGCGAGCTGGCCGCCCGCCACGGGCTCGGCGACCGGGTGCGCCTGCTGGGCAGCGTGCCGCGCGAGCAGGTGCCGGCCCTGATGCGGTCGGCCGACGTCGTGGTCACGGTGCCCTGGTACGAGCCGTTCGGCATGGTCGCGATCGAGGCGATGGCGTGCGGGATGCCGGTCGTGGCCTCCGCCGTCGGCGGCCATCTGGACACGGTGGCGGGCTGCGGGCTGCTGGTGCCGCCTCGCCGGCCGCGCGCGCTCGCCAGGACGCTGGAGGACGTGCTCCGGCATCCGGACCGGCGCCGCGCGCTCGGCGCCGCGGGGGCCCGCCGGGCCCGTGAGAGGTACGGCTGGCCCCATGTGGCCGAGCAGACCGAGGACGTGTACACGCGGGTGATCGACGGCAGGCCCTGCCGGTTCGCCGCGCTGGGAGGTTGACGTGCCGATCACCGCCATTGGCCACACCTGCGGCCCGCGGCCGGGCCAGGCCGCCCTGCCATCGCAGTTTCCGAGCGGCTGGAGCGGATGGGCGCCTGAGCCCGCCGCCGGGGGTTACCGTCATGCCGAAGATCGCCATGATCGTGATCGACATGCTCAATCCGTACCAGCACCAGGACGCCGAGCAGCTCGAACAGACGGTCGAGCCGGTCATCCCCCGGTTGGCCGAACTGATCGGCCGGGCCCGCCGGCGCGACGACGTGGAGCTGATCTACGTCAACGACAACCACGGCGACTTCGCGGCCACCCGCGACGACCTGGTGTCCAGGGCGATGAAGGGGCGCCGCCCCGACCTGGTGGAGCCGGTCGCGCCGCCGGACGACTGCGCGTTCCTGCCGAAGGTGCGCCACAGCGCCTTCTACGGCACGGCCCTGGAGTATCTGCTGCGCCAGATGGACGTCGGCACCGTGCTGCTGACCGGACAGGTGACCGAGCAGTGCGTGCTCTACAGCGCGCTCGACGCCTACGTCAGGCAGTTCGGCATCATGGTGCCGCCGGACTGCGTCGCGCCCATCCACGGCGATCTCGGCCGGGCCGCGCTGCGCATGATGGAGCGCAACATGTCGGCCGAGATCGTCCCCGCCCGTCGCTGCCTGATCTAGCGGCCGGTCCGGGAGCGCCGGGTCAGAGCGCGACCCCGAGGAGGGCGTCGGCGAGGTCGCGTACCAGGCCGGGCGCGCTCTCGTCACTGCCGCCCTGACTGAGCGCCCGCTCTGCCCAGGCGTCGATCGCGGCCAGCGCGCCGGGCGCGTCGAGGTCGTCGGCCAGCCGCTCACGCACCGCCGCCAGCAGCTCGCGGGCGGGCGGGGCGGCGGGCAGCGCGACGGCCGCGCGCCAGCGGTCCAGCCGCTGCTCGGCCTCGGCCGGCTGCCCGGGAAAGTACTCCCAGTCGGCGCGGTAGTGGTGGGCCAGGAGCACGAGCCGGACCACCATCGGGTCGTGCTCGACCCGCAGCCTGGACACGAACACCAGGTTGCCCTTGGACTTCGACATCTTCTCGCCGTCGAGCGCGACCATGCCGGCGTGCGTGTAGAACTTGGCGAACGGCCACTCGCCGGTGGCGGCGTGCCCCTCGGACGCGCCGCACTCGTGGTGGGGGAAGATCAGGTCGGAGCCGCCGCCCGCGACATCGAACCCAGGGCCCAGCTGATCGAGCGCGATCCCGGTGCACTCGATGTGCCAGCCGGGCCGGCCCCTGCCCAACGGCGACTCCCAGGCCGGCTCCCCCGGCCGTTCGGCCCGCCACAGCAGCCAGTCGAGCGGGTTGCGCTTGCCCGGCCGGTCGGGGTCGCCCCCTCGCTCGGCGAACAGGGCGAGCATCAGCTCCTCGTCGTAGCCGGACACCTGGCCGAACTTGGGCGCGTCGGCCGAGCTGAAGTAGACGTCGCCGTCGAGCGCGTAGGTGACGCCCTTGGCCGCCAGCTTCTCGATCAGTCCGGCGATCCGGTCGACGACCTCGGTGACGCCGATGTACTCGCGCGGCGGCAGGATGCGCAGCGCCTCCATGTCGGCGCGGAACAGCTCGGTCTCCCGCTCGGCCAGCTCACGCCAGTCGACTCCGGTCCGCTGGGCTCGCTCCAGCAGCGGGTCGTCGACGTCGGTGGTGTTCTGCGTGTAGTGCACGTCGTGCCCGGCGTCGCGCCAGACCCTGCCCACCAGGTCGAAGGCGAGGTAGGTGTTGGCGTGGCCGAGATGGGTCGCGTCGTAGGGGGTGATGCCGCAGACGTACATCCTGGCGGTGCGCCCGGGATCGGTCTGCCGTACCTGTCGTGCCGCGGTGTCGTGGAGTCGCAGCGGGATGCTCTCGCCGGGAAGCCTGGGAACCTTCGGGGCAGACCACGATCTCATAGCTTTGAGCCTATCTGTCCGGATCAGCGGTCAGGTCCGTGAAGTCGTACGTCAGGCCGCCCGGGTCCAGCTCGACCGTCATGACCGACAGGGACGCGAAGACCCGGCCGTCGGGTAGTTCGTGCCGGACGAGGAGCGCGCCGGGATCGCCGGAGGGGGCGCCGGTGATCAGCTCGCGCCAGTCGGAGCTGCTCTCGAACCTGGGCAGGAACGCCGCCACCCGCTCGTTGGAGGGGTCGATCCCGGTGTTGACCACCATGCTGGTGCCCTGCGCCAGGTCGGCCACGCTGAGCTGGACGCCGTCCCAGCTGAACACCCGGGCCCCGGACGGCTCGGCGAGCACCAGGTGGAAGGGGTCGTAGCGGGCGAGCTCCACGCGCGGCATGCCGCCGGTCGTGACGGCGCGGAGCGCCAGGTCGCCTCGGGAGATCTTGGTCGTCTCGGGAGCGGCCTGGCCACGCCCGTTGAGCAGGGCGGCGGCGCGGCGGGCCACTGGGTGGACGGCCAGCCAGGTGCCGCCCGCCTTGAGGTCGCGGCCGCCGATCACGCCGGGATACTCGGGCCAGTGCTCACCCGGACCCTCCCATGGCCGGTCGGTGAACTCATCACGTACGCCCATCAGGGTCAGCGGTCGCCCGGTCTTCACGATCAGCGTGCACATATGCCAAAGAGTAGTAAACCGGCTTAGATGGGCGGCCAGGGGATGGCAGGCCAGTCCTCGGACGGGTACGGATGCACCCCGGTGTTGATCAACCGCCTGACCCGGTGCCAGGTGGCCTCGACCTCGGCGAGCGACAGCAGCTCGCGCAGCCTGCGGCCCAGCGCGCCCGACTCGATGTCGCGCTCCAGCTTGGCGAGCACGGCCACCGCCTCGCGCGCCAGCGGCTTGCCCCGCCACTGCCAGAGCACCGTGCGGAGCTTGTCCTCGACGGCGAAGCAGACGCCGTGGTCGACCCCGTAGACATGGCCGGTGGGCAGCGGCAGCAGGTGACCGCCCTTGCGGTCGGCGTTGTTGACCACGGCGTCGAACACCGCCATCCGGCGCACCACCGGGTTGCGGCTGCGGATCAGCCGCGTCAGGTCGATCTCGCGCTGGGTGTCGATCCACAGCTGGCACATGCCGGGCCCGAACGGGCCGTCGCGGTAGACCGTCGGTGGCACGATCTGCCAGCCGGTCGCCTGGGACACCTCGAACGCCGCCACCTCGCGGGCGGCCAGGGTGCCGTCGGGGAAGTCCCACAGCGGGCGCTCGCCGCGTACGGGCTTGTAGACGCAGGCGGCCGTGCGCCCGGCCAGCGTGACCGAGCAGTAGAGCGTCATGTTGGTGGCCTCGACCAGCCGGCCGGCCACCTCCAGGCGGCCGTCGCGGAGTAGCGTGAGCGCCCCGTCGGCCTCCATGGCCGACGGGGATGACGGCCGGACGGCGGGCTCGCTCTCCGAGGCGCTCATGAGGCCACCTCACCCCCGCGGTAGCCGTTGAGCCGGACGCACACATGGCCTTCGGCATCGAGCGGCTGCGCGCACAGGGGGCAGGGTGGCCGACCGGCGGCGACGAGGTCGAGGGCCCGCCGGGTGAACGCCCGCGCGGCCCCGGCGCTGATGCGCACCCGGAGCACGGCCGGCTCCTCCGGCTCGACGTCGTCCTCGTCGATGATCTCCTGCGCCTCGATGACCACCTGAGACGTCTCGGGGTCCCAGGCCAGCGCCATGGTGCCGACCCGGAAGTCCTCGGCGAGCGGCACGTCGAGGGGGGCGTCGTCGGACAGGTCCGCGGGCGCGATGGCCGGCACGTGCGCGGTGCCGCCGCTGCGCCGCAGCACCTCGTCGAGCAGCTCGTCGAGCCTGCCCGCCAGTGCGGCGACCTGAAGCTTCTCCAGCGCGACCGTGGTCAGTCTGCCCTCGGCTCTGGCCTGCAGAAAGAACGCCCGTGCGCCCGGTTGCCCCAGGGCACCGGCCACGAACCTCTCTGGTGGGTCGTAGTCGAAGACCGGCATAGCCTGACCTTACGTGGTTCCGGGCCCGCCGCCGACGGCGGCATCGCTCCCGGTGATGTTTTCTCCCCCGTCTTTCTCCCCCGAATCCTCGGGGAGCCGCAATTCCCCCATATCGTTAAGTCGGCAAACAAAGGGACGCAAGGGGCTATAGCGAATCACGGTGAGCGCTCCAGGATCGGCGGTTATCCGCTGAAACTGATCGAGATGGAGCCCGAGAGCATCGGCCACGATCGCCTTGATCACATCACCGTGACTGCAGGCCAGGTAGACACCCCTCTCCCCGACACGCTCGTTCCAGTCACGCACCGCGGCGACCGCCCGCTGCTGCATGGCGGCCAGGGACTCCCCCGCCGGGAACGTCGCCGCGCTGGGGTGCGCCTGCACCACCTGCCACAGCGGCTCCTTGGCCAGCTCGGCCAGCGGCCGTCCGGTCCAGTCGCCGTAGCCGCACTCGACGAACCGCTCGTCGGTCAGCACCTCCATCCCGCGCCCGGCGGCGACGGGCCGCGCGGTCTCCTGGCAGCGTTCGAGCGGGCTGGAGACGACGGCGTCGAGCCGGACCCCCGCGATGCGCCGGGCCAGGGCCTCGGCCTGCGCCCGGCCGGCGTCGTTGAGGTGCACCCCCGGAGTACGGCCGGCCAGGACGGGTCCGGTGAGCGCGGTGAGCCCGTGGCGGGCCAGCAGGAGGGTGGTCACGCACCAAGTGTCGCAGGCGTGGATCACGGCGTTCCAGCGGCCCGAGCGGTAACCTGGCCGGATCATGCAGCAACGCTATGTCGGCCGTAGCGGCCTGTCGGTGTCCCGTCTCGGGCTCGGCACGATGACCTGGGGGCGTGATACCGACGCCGACGAGGCGTCGGCCCAGCTCCGGGCCTTCATGGACGCCGGCGGCACCCTTGTCGACACGGCCGACGTCTACACCGGCGGCGACGCCGAGCGGGTTCTCGGCCGGATGCTGCGCGACTCGTTCCCCCGCTCGGAGCTGGTGATCTCCACCAAGGCGGTGGTGACGCCGGCCGCCCGCAGGCCCCGCGACGCCTCCCGGCGCCACCTGATCGCCGCGGTCGACGACTCCCTCAACCGGCTCGGCCTCGACTACGTCGACCTGTGGCAGCTGCACACCTACGACGACGAGGTGCCCCTGGAGGAGACGCTGGGCGCGCTCGACGCGATCGTCTCCTCCGGCCGCGCCGTCTACGCGGGCGTCTGCGACTACACCGGCTGGCAACTGGCCGCCGCCGGCGTCACCCAGCGGGCGGTCCCCGGCCGGACCCCGATCACCTCCGCCCAGGTCGAATACTCGCTGCTGGCCCGCGAGCCGGAGCGCGAGCTGCTGCCGGCCGCCCAGCACGTGGGCGCGGGCGTGCTGGCCTGGTCGCCGCTGGGCCGGGGCGTGCTGACCGGCAAATACCGCACCGGCATCCCGTCCGACTCGCGGGCCGCGACCCCGCACTTCGCCGAGTTCGTCAGGCCCTACCTCGACGAGCGCAGCCGGCGGGTGGTCGAGTCCGTCATGACGGCCGCCGACGGCCTCGGGGTGTCGCCGATGGCGGTGGCCCTGTCGTGGGTGCGCGACCAGCCGGGCGTGACCTCGGCGATCGTCGGCGCCCGCACCCACGCCCAGCTCGCCGGAGCGCTGCCCGCCGAGGACGTCGTACTGCCCAGAGAGATCCGCGAGGCCCTGGACGACGTCTCCTCGATCGACTGAGGGTGAAACGAGAGTGGCGCTCGCATATCACTAGTCGATACCAAATCGCAACTTTCGCGGGAAACACCTGCCTCTCGACGCCGATGTCCGTAAAGATTTCCCTCGAGGCGTGATGCGGAAGGGGACTGATGGGGAGCAGGACCGCGATCTCGGCCGGCGTCCTGGCGGTGGCGCTGGCGGCGATCCCGCTGACGGCTCCGGCGGCCATGGCCGCCGACTGCCCGGGTGGAGGCGGCCTGCTCGGCGGAGTCACCGACGGCCTGTGCGACGTCGTCGACGTCGTGACCGGCACCGTCGACACACTCACCGGCGACACGCTCAAGCCGGTCACCAAGGGCCTCAACGACACCACCGACCAGGTGCTCGGCACCGTGGGCGAGGTGGCGCCCACCGCGCCGTCGCGCAGGAGCACGCCCGAGCCGTCGCAGCGCAGCACGCTGCTGCCCGAGACGCTGGGCAAGGTCTGCCTGCCGGTGCTGGCCTGTGACGAGCAGGCCGACGGCGACGAGGCCCCCAAGGCGACGCCGAAGGAGTCCGAGCCGGCTCCGGAGTCCACTGACAGCGCCGGCAAGAAGACACGCGAGCGGGAGCAGGACGACGCCGCGGCACCGACGACGGCGCCCACCACGGGGCCCACGCCACCGCAGAGCGAGCCCTACCTGATGGACACCACGTGGCCGCAGCACGAGGATCCGGTCGCCGATGAGCCGACCGTCGACACCGACGACGCGCGCATCGACCTGCTGTGGCCGCATCCGTTCGCACGGGAGCTGTCGGAGCCGCTGCGCCAGCGGGTGGTGCGGCCGAGCAGCCCGGCGTCCGACGTGGCCGGCACCACGCTGACGATCGCGCTCCTGATCTCGGCCATCGCCGCCACCCGCATCGTGCAACAGCGCCGCCAGCGCGGCGACCAGCCCGCCTCGATCCCGTTCGAACCGGTCCGTACGGCCGGCGGCCGGCACCGCCTGGCCTGACCCGGCCTCAGGCGCTGACCCGCGCCGCCAGCACTGGCGCGGACGGGAGCGCACGGCACGGCCGAGCCGCGAGGGTCAGCCGCCGATCGCGTGGACGCCGCCGTCGACGTGGACGATCTCGCCCGTGGTGGCGGGGAACCAGTCGGACATCAGCGCCACGCACGCCTTGGCGGCCGGGACCGTGTCGGTCAGGTCCCAGCCGAGCGGGGCCCTGGACGGCCAGCTCTCCTCGAACTCCTTGAAGCCCGGGATGGACTTGGCCGCCATCGTGCGCAGCGGCCCCGCGGCCACCAGGTTGACCCTGATGCCCTGCTTGCCGAGATCGCGCGCGAGGTAGCGGGACGCCGACTCCAGGCCGGCCTTGGCCACGCCCATCCAGTCGTAGACCGGCCACGCCCTGCTGGCGTCGAAGTCGAGACCGACGACCGCGCCGCCCTCCTTCATCAGCGGCAGGCAGGCGACGGCCAGCGACTTGAACGAGAAGGTGGACACGTGCAGGGCGGTCGCGACGTCCTCCCACGAGGTGTTGAGGAAGTTGCCGCCGAGGGCGGTCTGCGGGGCGAACCCGATCGAGTGGACGACGCCGTCGAGGCCCCCGACGTGCTCGCCGACCCTGGAGGCCAGGGTGTCGAGCTGGTCGGTGTCCTGGACGTCGAGCTCCAGCACCGGCGCCGGCTCGGGCAGCCGCTTGGCGATGCGCTCGACCAGGCTCAGCCGGCCGAACCCGGTGAGCACCACGGTGGCGCCCTCCTCCTGGGCCAGCTTGGCGACCGAGAACGCGATCGACGCGTCGGTCAGCACCCCGGTCACCAGGATCCGCTTGCCTTCGAGAATGCCCACGTCAGTGCCCCATTCCGAGTCCGCCGTCGACGGGGATCACAGCCCCGGTGATGTAGGAGGCGTCGTCGCTCGCCAGAAAGCGGACGACGCGCGCGACCTCGCCGGGCGACGCCTGCCGCCCCAGCGGGATGTTCTTCACGATCGCCTCGGTGTCGAGGTCGGCCGTCATGTCGGTGGCCACGAACCCGGGTGAGACCACGTTGACGGTGATGCCGCGCGAGCCGTACTCGCGGGCCATGGAGCGGGCGAAGCCGATCAGCCCGGCCTTAGAGGCCGCGTAGTTGGTCTGGCCCGCCTGGCCGAGCATCGCGATGACGGAGGAGACCAGGATGACCCGACCGCGCTTGAGCTTCATCATGGGCCTGATGGCCCGCTTGGCGACCCGGTAGGCGCCGGTCAGGTTGGCGTCGACGACGTCGGTGAAGGTCTCTTCCTTCATCATCGCCAGCAAGGTGTCCTTGGTGATGCCGGCGTTGGAGACGAGGACCTCGACCGGGCCCTGCTCCGCCTCGACCTTGTCGAAGGCGGCCTCGACGTCGGCCATGCTGGTCACGTCGCACCGGACGCCGAACAACCCCTCGGGGGGCTCTCCGGATCGGTAGGTGACCGCGACGGCGTCGCCGTTCGCGGCGAGTTCACGGGCGATCGCGAGGCCTATGCCGCGATTGCCCCCGGTGACGAGTACTGAGCGTGCCATGACACATGACGCTATCCCCTACCGGTGAGTATCCGCTTATCCGGGTGGCACAAGATCACAGGGTTAGGATCGTGGACATGCGCCAGATCGATCCCGAATTCCTGGAGCTGCCGCTGCGGCAGCTGGCGGACGCCGCCCTGCAACGAGCTCGCGACCTGGGCGCCGGGCACGCCGACTTCCGGCTGGAACGCGTCAGAGCCGAGACGCTCAGCCTCTACGACACCCGGCTCGAAGGCGCCATGGACGCCGACGACCTGGGCTACGCGGTGCGTGTCGTCAAGAACGGCACCTGGGGATTCGCCGCGGGCATCCAGCTGACCCCGGAGGCCGCCGCGGAGGTGGCCGCTCAGGCGGTGCGGGTGGCGGAGGTGAGCGCCCCCATCAACCGGGAGCCGATCGAGCTGGCGCCCGAGCCGGTGCACGCCGACGTCACATGGGTCTCCTCCTACGACGTCGACCCGTTCTCGGTGCCCTCGGCCGACAAGGTGACGCTGCTGGCCGACTGGTCGGCCGGGCTGCTCAAGGGCGCCGACCACGTCTCGGCGCGGCTGCTCCAGGTCAAGGAGCAGAAGTTCTACGCCGACACGGCCGGCACGGTCACCACCCAGCAGCGGGTGCGGGTGCACCCCACGCTCAACGCGATGAAGGCGGCCGACGGCGGCTTCGACGACATGTCGACGATCGCGCCGCCGGCGGGCCGGGGATACGAGTACCTGACCGGCACGGGCTGGGACTGGCCGGCCGAGCTGGCCCAGCTGCCCGAGCTGCTGGCGGAGAAGCTGGCGGCGCCGTCGGTGGAGGCGGGCGACCACGACCTGGTGATCCACCCGTCCAACCTGTGGCTGACCATCCACGAGTCGATCGGCCACGCCACCGAGCTCGACCGGGCCCTCGGCTACGAGGCCGCCTACGCCGGCACCAGCTTCGCCACCTTCGACCAGCTGGGCGAGCTCGTCTACGGCTCGCCGGTGATGAACGTGACCGGTGACCGCACGGTCGAGCACGGCCTGGCGACGATCGGGTTCGACGACGAGGGCGTGCGGGGGCAGAGCTTCGACATCGTCCGCGACGGCATCCTGACCGGCTACCAGCTCGACCGGCGCATGGCGCTGATGAAGGGGTTCGGCCGCTCCAACGGGTGCGCGTTCGCCGACTCCCCCGGCCACATGCCGATCCAGCGCATGGCCAACGTCTCGCTGGCGGCGGCGCCCGGCGGCCCGTCCACCGAGGAGCTGATCTCGCGCGTCGAGCGGGGCCTCTACATCATCGGCGACAAGAGCTGGTCGATCGACATGCAGCGCTACAACTTCCAGTTCACCGGCCAGCGTGCCTACCGGATCTCGCACGGCCGGCTGGCCGGGCAGGTGCGCGACTTCGCCTACCAGGCGAGCACGACGGACTTCTGGCAGTCCATGGAGGCGGTCGGCGGGCCGCAGACCTATGTCCTCGGCGGCGCCTTCAACTGCGGCAAGGGCCAGCCCGGCCAGATCGCGCCGGTCAGCCACGGCTGCCCCTCGGGACTGTTCCGCGACGTCCGGATCCTCAACACGGTGCAGGAGGGCGGCAAGTGAGCGAGCGCGGATTGACGGGGAGCGCCACGGCGTCCCCGCAGGAGATGGTGGAGCGGGCCCTGGAGCTCTCCACGGCCGACGGGTGCGTCGTGCTCGCCGACGAGGGGTCCACGGCCAACCTGCGGTTCGCGGGCAACACGCTCACCACCAACGGCGTCGCCCGGTCCTCGCAGCTGACGGTGATCTCGATCGTGGGCGAGGGGGCCGGCGTGGTCTCCCGGGCCTCCGTACGACCCGGCCAGCTCGCCGACGTGGTCGCCGCGGCCGATCGGGCCGCCCGCGAGGCACAGCCCGCCGAGGACGCCCGGCCACTGGTCGAGGGGGTGCGGGCGAGCCCCTCGTGGGACGAGCAGGTGACGCCCACCGACATCGGCGTGTTCGAGGGCTTCGCGCCCGCGCTGGGCGACGCGTTCGCCGCCGCCGAGTCGGGCGGGCGCAAGCTCTACGGCTTCGCCGAGCACTCGCGCACCACGACCTTCCTCGGCACGTCCGCCGGGCTGCGGCTGCGTCACGACCAGCCGACCGGGCGGCTGGAGCTCAACGCCAAGTCGGCCGACCTGAAGCGCTCGGCCTGGACGGGCATGGCGACGCGCGACTTCGCCGACGTCGACGTGGCGGCGCTCGACTCGTCGCTGGCGCAGCGGCTCGACTGGGCCAAGAACCGCGTCGACCTGCCGGCCGGCCGTTACGAGACGCTGCTGCCGCCGAGCGCGATGGCCGACCTGATGATCTACATGTTCTGGTCGTCGGGAGCCCGTGACGCACTCGACGGCCGCTCGGTGTTCGCCAGGCCGGGTGGCGGCACCCGGGTGGGCGAGCAGCTGGGCGGCCTGCCGGTGACGCTGTCCGGCGACCCGTCCGCGCCGGGCATCGAGTGCGCGCCGTTCGTGATCGCGCACGCCTCCGGCCGCGAGACCTCCGTGTTCGACAACGGGCTGCCGCTGGCCCCGACCGACTGGGTCAAGGACGGCAGGCTGGAGGCGCTGCTGCAGACCCGCTACTCGGCCGAGCTCAGCGGGCTGCCGGCGACGCCGTCGATCGACAACCTGATCATGCGGGGGCCCGGCGACGGCCGGACGCTGGAGGAGATGATCGCCTCCACCGGGCGCGGCCTGCTGCTGACCTGCCTGTGGTACATCCGCGAGGTCGACCCGCAGACCCTGCTCCTGACCGGCCTCACCCGCGACGGCGTCTACCTGGTCGAGCACGGCGAGGTGGTGGGCGAGGTCAACAACTTCAGGTTCAACGAGAGCCCGGTCGACCTGCTCGGCCGGCTGACCGAGGTCGGCGCGGCCGGGCAGACGCTGCCTCGCGAGTGGAGCGACTACTGGACCCGTACGGTCATGCCGCCCGTGCGGGTGCCCGACTTCAACATGTCGACGGTCAGCCAGGCGAGCTGATCGCCAGCTCGATCACCCGGTCCCACCGCTGGCCGGGGACGAGCCTGGCGGTGCCGGCCTTCAGGTCGTAGACGACCGACCAGCGGGTGTGCGGCTGCGCGACCTGGCGCAGCAGGCCGAGGGCGTCGGCTTCGGTGCCGACGCCCTTGGTCAGCGTGCGGTAGCGGGGGTCGGCCAGGCGGGTGTCGCGGCTCGCGCCGGTCATCGTGATGTTGGTGAGCACCCGGTCGTCGATGACGTTCAGCCGGCCGTCGCCGTACTCGATGACGACCGACCGGCCCGAGCGGTCGCCGATCAGGTAGTGGACCTGCGGGCCGCCGGAGAAGTCGAGGTCGTAGCGGCGCATGAGGGCGACGGCCTCCTCCACGGTGGCGGCCCGGTCGAGGAGGAGCCGCATGATCCGCGCGCTGCCGACGACGGGGCGGCCGGGCGTGCGGGTGGGCAGCGGCACCTCGGGCGTCTGGGCCAGGCCGACCGCCAGGCCCTTCTCGTTCATGCCGTCGAACGGGACCAGCACGGCGTGCGCCAGCCGTCGCCGGTCGCCGGGGTCGTCCAGATCCGGGGCCTGCCGGTCGCCGAGGACGTACGAGATGTCGGAGATCGACAGGGAGGCGTAGCCGCCCGGCGGGCGGGCGTGCACCACCATGGCAGGGTGGGGGTCCCAGTCGAAGTTGCGGCCGAACTCCGAGCCGCGCAGGAATAAGGAGCAGGCGAAGGCGTCGTCGCGGCGGGCCAGTTCCTGCTCGGTGAGCGGCGCCTCGGCGTCGTAGCCGCCGTGGTAGGTCATCTCGTACAGCGGCAGCTCGTCGAGCCGGCGCAGGCTCGACGCCGTACGGGCCGCCTCCGCGGCGCTCTGGCGCAGGATGGGGCGCGGCTCCGGCCCTGACGCCGGCCGCGGCGGCGGGGCCGCCGTGCAGGCGGCGAGCAGGCTCAGGACGAGCGCCGACAGGATTCCCTTGGCACGACCGCGCATGAGCGCAGTGTGGCGCGCCGCGCCGTGCCTGTCACGTGCCGCGCGGAATCACCACGAAACGGAATCACCACGGAACCGAATCGCGACAGGACGGAATCGGGACAGGACGGAATCGCGACAGGACGCTGAGCTCAGGAGTCCTCGAGGCGGAAGCCCACCTTCATGCCCACCTGGAAGTGGGCGACCTCGCCCGCGTCGATGTGCCCGCGAACCTCCGTCACCTCGAACCAGTCGAGGTGCCGCAGCGTCTCGGACGCGCGCCTGATGCCGTTGCGGATGGCCTGGTCAACGCTCTCCCCCGACGTCCCGACTATCTCGGTGACCCGGTACGTTCGATCCGTCATCTCCACATCTCCTTACTAGAAGGCCATGATCGCATGACTCGCCGTGCCCGTCCGGCAGGCGGTTACGGCATGCCCGTCGGAGGTCTAGCGTGAAAGGTATGAAGTGGTGGCACAGGAACAAAGACGTCCACCAGGTCACTGACGCCAGACCCTCGCTGACCGCGGACATCCACCGTCGAGAGATCAGCTACCTCATCAAGATGGGAATCCGCACGCTCTGCCTGATCCTGGCGGTGGTGGTGCCGGTGCCCTGGCCCTATCGGCTGCTGTTCATCGCGGGTGCCGTTTTTTTGCCATACATAGCGGTAATCGGGGCCAATGAGAGGGGCGCGGACGTGCCACCTCCCACCTTTCAGACCCCCGAACCTAACCAAAGCGAGATACCAAGGCACCGACGCGAGATCGGGTCGTGACTAAGTCTTGACGCATCCCATGGGTTGTAGGTGTACGCTTTAGCCAAGCGCTCCGGTCCCCCGTCGGAGTGCTGGTGCCGGCGTTCCGGGCCCCCGTCGGAACGCCGATGAAGCGACGCCGGGTGGTTTGCCCCCGTAACCACCCGGCGTCGCCCTTTTCCTGGGGAAACCTTTGTCTTGGATGATCACTCCGACAGCGGTGACCTTGGTTTGATAGGGCCTCTTTCCCGAAATCGTTTACGCTCCAACGCGTTCAGAATTCCCAGGAAATCTTCAGCTTCGCGCAGAGCTTGACATCGGGAGTTCGTCGGAGTGTCAGTCGTCCGTCAGCGGCTCGGCGGTGGCCTGCCCCCAGGTGCCGGCCAGGGCCGTCAGCCGGGCCATGGCGTCATCCGGAGCGGTGCCGGCGCCCTGGGCGAGCCCCAGCAGATAGGCGGTGAGCGGCGCGGCCGGCCGGGCCACGCCGTGCGCCACCTCCTTGGTGAGGTCGAGGATCGCGTCGCGGTCGACGCGTGCGGGGTCGATGCCCAGCTCCTGGCAGACCAGCGTGGTCCACTCGTGCAGCACGTTCATGTGAGCCTCCTTGAGATCGTCCATTGTGTCGCAGTCGAACGAGGCCCGGCCGGGCAACGGCACCCGGACCGCGACCAACGGCCCGAGCAGGCCGCGCAGCGACCGCCCGGTGTAGCCGTCCAGCGCCGCGCGCAGCGGCGCGACCTCCCACACGCCCAGCAGCCACTGCTCACGCCCGCCGCCGTCGACGGCCACGACGCCGCCCGCCCCGGGTGAGCGAGCCGCCAGCAGGGGCATCAGGTGGGCGGGCGCCAGGAACGGCAAATCAGCGGCCAGCAACAGCACCCAGGGGGCGGTGACCTCGTTCAGCCCGGCCCGCAGCGCGGGCACCGGTCCGCCTCCCGGAGGGTCCTCCCGGGCGAACACCACCCCAGGCAGCCTGCGCTCGGGCCCGACCACGACGACCCGCCGGGCCTCCGGGACGGCCGCCACGACCCGCTCGACCATCGCCCGGCCCCCCACGGCCAGGCCGGGCTTGTCGACCCCGCCCAGCCGGCGAGCCAGGCCGCCCGCCAGGATCACCGCGTCGTAGCCTCCGCTCACGCGCTCACCTCCGCTCACGCGGTCACCGTGGGGCACGCGTGCACCTGCGCTCACGCGGTCACCGTGAGGCACGCGATACCTCCGCTCAACGCAGTCACCGTCAGGCACGCGCTCACCGCCGGGCATGGGTCGCCACCCAGCCGCGAAACGGTCAGCCGCCGATGGCCGACATCGGCCGGGAGGGCTGCAGGAACGAGGGATCGTCGATGCCGTGACCGGCGCGCTTGCGGGAGACGGCGGCTATCCAGCGCTCGGCCAGCTCCTCGTCCGAGGCGCCCGCGCGCAGGGCGGACTTCAGGTCGGACTCCTCGGTGGCGAACAGGCAGTTGCGGATCTGCCCGTCGGCGGTGAGACGCACGCGGTCGCAGGCGCCGCAGAACGGGCGGGTCACCGACCCGATCACGCCCACCCGGTCGGGGCCTCCGTCGACCAGGAACCGCTCGGCGGGGGCGCTGCCGCGCTCCTCCAGGTCGTCAGGGGTGAGCTCGTAGGCGGTGGTCAGCAGGGCGAGGATCTCGTCGGCGGTCACCATGTCCTCGCGGGTCCAGCCGTGCTGGGCGTCGAGCGGCATCTGCTCGATGAAGCGCAGCTCGTAGCCCCGCTCCAGGCACCAGCCGAGCAGGCTCACGGCCTCGTGGTCGTTGATCCCGCGCATCAGCACCGTGTTGACCTTGACGGGACGCAGGCCGGCGTCGTGGGCGGCGGCCAGGCCGTCGATCACGTCGGCGAACCTGTCGCGGTGCGCGAGGCGCTTGAACACGTCGCGGTCGAGCGTGTCGAGGGAGACGTTGACCCGGTCGAGTCCGGCCCCGGCGAGCGCGCCGGCCAGCTTGGCCAGCCCGATGCCGTTGGTGGTCAGCGAGACCTGCGGCCGGGGGGCGAGCGCGGTGGTCCGGGCGACGATGTCGACGAGCTCGCGGCGGAGCAACGGCTCGCCGCCGGTGTAGCGGACCTCGGTGATGCCGAGACGCTCGACGCCGATCGTGACCAGCCGGACGATCTCGGTGGCGGTCAGCAACTGGGCGTTGGGCAGCCACTCCAGCCCTTCGGGGGGCATGCAGTAGGTGCAACGCAGGTTGCACTTGTCCGTGAGGGACACCCGCAGATCAGTCGCCACCCGTCCGAACGAGTCTCGCAACATGGGCGTCACCTCCTCTTCCCGATGGCCAGACGGCCAGACTACGTGCCGTGTCGACCGGACCCCAAAGGTCACGGTCAGCCCGCACGCTGACATCCGCCGAAAGGGGCGTCAAAACCACCCTAGATCACCCTCCGGAGCGGCACGCGGCCTCACCCCCGCCGACGGGTGTGCGGAACGGGTGGACAATAAATGAGTGGGGATTTCGTTCCGACATCGCACAAACTGGATCATGTCCACCTAAGGAGATCCAGATGTTGCCCGACCAGCCCGCACCCAACCTGCTGTCGTGGGCCAGCGAGATCGACGAAGGCGCGATCATGCAGGCCGCGCGCACCGCCCGCCTGCCGTTCGTGTCCGGTCACGTCGCCCTCATGCCCGACGCGCACGTCGGCATCGGGGCCACCGTCGGCTCGGTGATCCCCACCGAGGGAGCGATCATCCCCGCCGCCGTGGGGGTCGACATCGGCTGCGGCATGGTCGCCACCGAGACCACTTTGACGGCCGCCGACCTGCCCGACGACCTCGGCGCGCTGATGCCGCTGGTCGAGCGGCGCATCCCGGCCGGCGTCGGCAAGGGCCACGCCGACCCGGCCCTCGACCGGGCGCTGAGCGACCTCGGCCGGCCGCACACCGGCCTGACGCCCCAGCAGGAGAAGAAGGTGTCGACGCAGTTCGGCACCCTCGGGTCGGGCAACCACTTCGTCGAGGTCTGCCTGGACGAGCGCGACCGGGTGTGGACGGTGCTGCACTCGGGCTCGCGCGGCATCGGCAACCAGCTGGCCGTCAAGCACATCGCCGACGCCAAGAAGCTGATGCGCCGCCAGGCGATCGGCCTGGAGGATCCCGACCTGGCCTATCTGGTGCAGAGCACGCCGGAGTTCACCGCGTACATCGAGGACATGCTGTGGGCGCAGCGCTACGCGATGGCCTCGCGCGCGCGGATGGACAGGGTGCTCAGCAACGCGCTGTTCCGCGTCGTCGGGCAGGGCGCCCGGGTCCGCACGATCAACTGCCACCACAATTTTACGCAGCGGGAGGTCCACGGCGGCAAGGAGCTGTGGATCACCCGCAAGGGGGCCATCAAGGCCGACGTCGGTGACGAGGGGGTCATCCCGGGCTCGATGGGCACCCGTTCCTACATCGTGCGCGGGCGCGGCAACGCCGACTCCTACAACTCCTGCTCCCACGGGGCGGGGCGGCGGATGTCGCGCAGCAAGGCCAAGCGGGAGCTGTCGGCGGCCTCGCTCACCGAGGCCATGGGGGGCCGCACGTGGAACTCCAGCCGGGCGGCGGCGCTGGTGGACGAGCACCCTGACGCCTACAAGCCGATCGACCAGGTGATGGCCGACCAGCGGGATCTGGTCGAGGTGCGGCACACGCTGAGCCAGGTGTTCAACTACAAGGGCTGACGTGGCTCCTGTGCGGTGGCTCAGTCTTCACCTCTGGGCCACCGCGGCGATCTACCGTACGCGCATGAGAATGCGTAGATTACTCGCGGGCGCGCTGGCGGTGCTGACCGGAGGTACGGTCGCCGTTGTGCTGATCCAGTCCTCCACTCCCGCCGCCGCCGAGCGCCGCGGTCAGGCCCCCCTCGTGATCGGGCACCGCGGCGCGAGCGCGCACCGCCCCGAGCACACGCTGTTGTCGTACGAGGCCGCCATCGCGATGGGCGCCGACTACATCGAGCCCGACCTGGTCTCGACCAAGGATCACGTGCTGGTGGCCCGGCACGAGAACGAGATCTCCGGCACCACCGACGTGGCCGCGCGGGCGGAGTTCGCCGACCGGCGCGCCACCAAGACGATCGACGGCCGGCCCGTCAGCGGCTGGTTCACCGAGGACTTCACGCTGGCCGAGCTCAAGACGCTGCGCGCCCGCGAGCGGGTGCCGGAGCTGCGGCCGGACAACACGGCCTTCGACGGGCTGGCCGAGATCCCCACGTTCGAGGAGGTCGTACGCCTCGCGCAGCGCCACGGCGTGGGCGTCTACCCCGAGACCAAGCACCCGTCCTACTTCGACTCGATCGGCCTGTCGCTGGAGGAGCCGCTGCTCGACGTGCTCGGCGCCACCCGGATGCGCGAGGTGTTCATCCAGTCGTTCGAGACGGCCAACCTGCGCGAGCTGCGCGGCAGGACGAAGCTGCCGCTGATCCAGCTGATCACCTGGGGCGGGGCGCCGTACGACTGGACGGCGGCGGGCGACCCGCGCACCTACGACGACATGGTCACGCCCGCGGGCCTGCGCGAGGTGGCCCGCTACGCCGACGGGATCGGGGTGGACACGCGGCGCGTGGTGCCGGTGGGCGCCGACGGGCGACTGGGGCAGCCGACCTCGCTGGTGGCCGACGCGCACCGGCGGCGGCTGGACGTGCATGTGTGGACCGTGCGCAACGAGAACTCCCAACTGCCGGCCGACCATCGGCTGGGCGATCCGGCGAGCCCGGTCTACCCGCGGGCCACGGGCGACGTGGCGGGTTGGCTCGGCAGGCTCCTCGACCTGGGCGTCGACGGCGCGTTCTGCGACGACCCGGCGATGGGCCGGGCGGTGGTCGCCCGCCGGGCGGGCTGAGCGGGCCGGAGACGGAGCGGGCCGGAGACGGAGCGGGCCGAGGGGCTCGCACCGGGCGGGCTGGGCTGGCCGGCTACCCGGCGCGGGGGGCCGCGCCGGTGCTCTCCCTGACCACGAGGTCGGGCTCGACCAGCCGCCGGGACTCGCCCGGCTCGCCCGCCATCTGGTCGAGGAGCAGGTGGAAGGCGTGCCTGCCGACCTCGCGGAAGTCCTGGCGGACGGTGGTCAGCGGCGGGCAGTAGTAGGCCGACTCGGGCATGTCGTCGAAGCCGACCACGCTCACGTCCTCGGGGACCCGCCGGCCCGCCTCGCGCAGCGCGCGGAGCACGCCCAGCGCCATCTGGTCGTTGCCGGCGAAGATGGCGGTGACCGAGGGGTCCTCGGCCAGGCGCCGGCCGAGCTCGTAGCCGGAGCGGGGGCTCCAGTCGCCCCGCAGCGGGTCGGGCACCGGGCGGCCCGCGGCCTCCAGCACGCCGCGCCAGCCCTCGATCCGGCCGCTCGCGTCGATCCAGTCGACCGGGCCGCCCAGGTGCCAGACCGTCTCGTGGCCGAGGCTGAGCAGGTGGCGGGTGGCCCGCGCGGCACCGGCCCGCTGGTCGACCATGGCGACGGGGACGGGGCTGTCGTAGCCCGCGTCGACCGCGACCACGGGCAGGCCGGGCGGCAGGTGCAGCAGGCCGTCGGCCGCCGACTCGTGCGGGGCCACGATGACCACCCCGTCGACCGACTGCGAGCCGAGGCGGTGCACGGCCTCCTGGATCGAGCTGCGGTGCAGCGTGCTCAGGCTGGCGATGCTCACGCTGTAGCCGCTGAGCCTGGCCGCCTGCTCGATGCGGTAGAGGGTGGTGGCGGGGCCGTACAGGGTGGTGTCGATGCTCACCACGCCGAGCACGCCGGACCGGCCGGTGACGAGCCGGCGGGCGGCCGAGTTGGGCCAGTAGTCGAGCTCGCGCACCGCGGCGAGGACGCGCTCGCGCGTCTCGGCGCGCACCCGGTCGGGCGCGTTGAGCACCCGTGACACGGTCATCGCGGAGACTCCGGCCAGCGCGGCCACGTCTCCCAGCACCGCGGGCCTGCTGCGCGGCCCCCGCCCCTCAGACCTCGCGGCCATCCGGCCCCACCCCCTCGTTCGCGATAACGCTAACAGGCAGTACCGGCGGGGTGCGTCACCTGGGAGACCTCCGGCGACGGTGTGCGGGTTTGCCCTATACTTCCGGTCGTCCAGGTGCCCCGAGGATGAGGATCTTTGACGGTCTCGGTGCCGGCCGCCCGAGAGGCGGCCCCGACGTTACGCTTCCCGGCGGGTTCGCTGGTGATCCTCACCGGCCTGCCCGGCGCCGGCAAGACCACCCTGCTACGCCGCCTGTACACGCTCGACGGCAGCGAGAGCCGGCCTGTGGCGGCCGGTCCGGTCACGGTGATCGACTCGTACCAGTCGCGGCTGTGGTGGGCCGGGCGGCTGGGATGGGCGCCCAAACCGGCGCGCACCGGCATCGTGTTCGCCACCCACCTGTGGCGCGTTCACCGGGCCCTCACGACCGGCCGCGCGGTGATCGCGCACAACCGCGGCTGCGGCCCCTGGGTGCTGCGGATCTTCGCCTGGCTGGCCCGCCGCTCCGGGGCCGACTTCCACCTGCTGCTCCTGGACGCCTCGCCGGAGGCCGCGCGGGCCGGTCAGCTGGCCAGGAACCGGGTCGTCGGTGAGCGCACCTTCGCCTGGCACCGGCGTCACTGGAGCGCGCTGCTCGCGCGGGCCCGCGCCGGGGTGGTGGAGCCGGCCGTGGGCGCGATCGTGCTGGACCGCGCGAGCGCCGACCTCCTGGAGGGCATCCGTTTCGACGGACCACCCGCCGGGGTCTGACGATGAGCGGGCTCGGCTGGCTCAGCGTGGCCGTGTTCCTGGCCTCGTACGCGCTGATCGCCACCGAGAAGGTGCATCGGGTGGCGGCGGCGCTCGGCGGGGCCGGGATCATGCTGCTGGTCCACGCCAGCGACGCGGGGGCGGCGTTCTTCTCCGCGCACACCGGCATCGACTGGAACGTCATCTTCCTGCTGCTCGGCATGATGGTCATCGTCGGCGTGCTGAAGCAGACCGGTGTCTTCGAGTTCCTCGCGATCTGGGCCGCCAAGCGCGCCCGCGGCCGGCCGTACCGGCTGATGGTGCTGCTCGTGGTCATCACCGCGTCGGCCTCGGCGCTGCTCGACAACGTGACCACGGTGCTGCTGATCGCGCCGGTGACGTTCCTGGTCTGCGACCGGCTGGCACTGCCGGTGGCGCCCTTCCTCATCGCCGAGGCGATGGCCTCCAACATCGGCGGCACCGCCACCCTGATCGGCGACCCGCCCAACATCATCATCGCCGGCCGCGGCGGGCTGACCTTCAACGACTTCCTCGTGCACATGGCGCCGATGGTCGTCGTGCTCATGGTGGTGTTCGCCGGGCTGTGCCGGGTGCTGTTCCGTAAGGCGTTCCGCCACGACCCCGGACGGGCGGCGGCCATCATGACGCTGGACGAGCGGGAGGCGATCGCCGACCACCGGCTGCTGTGGCAGAGCCTGGCCGTGCTGACGGTGGTGATGGCGGCGTTCGTGCTGCACCCGGTGCTGCACTACGAGCCGTCGGTGGTCGCGCTGCTCGGCGCGGGCATCCTGGTCGCGGCCACCAAGGTGACCACCGAGGACGCCATCGGCGAGGTCGAGTGGCCGACCCTGGTCTTCTTCGCCGGGCTGTTCGTCATGGTCGGCTCGCTGGTCGAGACCGGCGTCATCGAGCAGGTCGCGCGGGCCGCGGTGACCGCCACCGACGGGCGGCCCGAGCTGACCGCGATGGGCCTGCTCGGCGTCTCGGCCGTGCTGTCGGCCATCGTGGACAACATCCCCTACGTGGCCACGATGAGCCCGATCGTGGAGCAGCTCGTCGAGGCGGGCGGCGGCGAGCAGGCACAGGTGCTGTGGTGGGCTCTGGCCTTCGGCGCCGATTTGGGCGGCAACGCCACGGCGGTGGGCGCCGCCGCCAACGTGGTCGTGATCGGCATCGCCGCCCGCAACCGCGTCCCGATCAGCTTCTGGCAGTTCACCAGGTATGGGCTGGTCGTCACCGCGGTCACGGTCGGCCTGGTGGCGCCCTACCTGTGGCTGCGTTACCTGGCGTGATCTGTGGTGGCCGTCGTCATCCGTGGTGGTTTCGCCGTGATCTGTCCCGCCGTGATGTCGTAGTCCGTTGTAGGCCGTCGCGATTTGTCGTGATGTGTCGTGATGGGCGGGGATGCATGATGATCGGCGGGGCAGTAATGCCGCGATGCCCTCCGCTGATCTCGTCTACGTCATCGCGGGCGCCGGTGCGCTGCTCGCCGCCGCGCTGCCCGGCGTCCTCGTCCGCCGTCCGTTCTCGCTGCCGCTGGCCTGCCTGCTCGGCGGCGTACTGGTGTTCCTGCTGCCGACCGGCCTGCCCGATCCCGACCCGGTGACCTACCGGGCCGCGCTGGAGCACATCACGGAGATCTGCGTGGTCGTCTCCCTGATGGGCGCGGGCCTGGCGCTCAATCGCAGGGTGAGCCTGCGCGGCTGGTCGTCGACCTGGCGGTTACTCGGCTGGACGATGCCGCTGACCGTGGCCGGCGTCGCGGGCGTCGCCACCGGGCTGCTGGGCTGGCCGCTCGCCGCGGCACTGCTGCTCGGCGCGGTGCTGGCGCCGACCGATCCGGTGCTCGCCTCCGACGTGCAGGTGGGTGAGCCCGTCGACGCCGAGAACGCCGACGACGAGGTCCGCTTCGCGCTGACCTCCGAGGCGGGTCTCAACGACGGCGCCGCCTTCCCCTTCGTGTACGCCGCCATCGCCCTGGCGAGCGTGGGCGGAGCGGGCTGGCTCGGTGAGTGGGCGCTGGTCGACGTGCTCTACCGGACCGCGGCCGGGGTGCTCGCCGGGCTGCTGATCGGCCGCCTGCTGGGCCGGTTGTTCTTCCACGCCCCGGTGCGCAACCTGCGCCTGGCCGAGCACCGCGACGGCTTCGTCGCGTTGGCCGCCACCTTCCTGGCCTACGGCCTGACCGAGATGGTGCACGGGTACGGCTTCGTCGCGGTCTTCGTCACCGCGTGCGCCATCCGGAGCCTGGAGCGCGGCCACGGCTACAACAACGTGCTGCACGGCTTCGTCGAGCAGATCGAACGGCTGTTCACCGCCTGGCTGCTGCTCCTGCTCGGCGGCTTCGTGGCCGCGGGCGGGCTCGCCGCGCTCACCTGGCAGGGGGCCGTGGCCGGAGCACTGCTCCTGCTGGTGATCCGTCCCCTGGCCGCCTGGCCAGCGCAGTGGCGGGGCCCGGCCTCACCGATGGAACGGGTCGCGACCTCGTTCTTCGGCATCCGGGGCATCGGCTCGCTCTACTACCTGGCGTACGCGCTCGGTCACGCCGACTTCGGCGTCCCGGCGGAGGAGCTGTGGGCGGTCGTGGCCTTCACCGTGATCGCCTCCATCGTGCTGCACGGCGTCACCGCGACCCCGGTGATGGCCCGCCTCGACCGGCTCAGGGACCGGCGGGACGTCCAGCGGCACGGCTGAGGCGGCCCGTGGTGGCGGCCCGTGGTGGCGGCCCGTGGTGGCGGCCCGTGGTGGCGGCTACCGTGGTGGTCGCCTGCCGCCGGGCTCGACCAGGCCCGTCTCGAAGGCGTGCACCGCCGCCTGGGTGCGGTCGCGCAGGCCGAGCTTGGCCAGGATGTTGCTCACATGCGACTTCACCGTCTGCTCCGCGATCACCAGGTGGCCGGCGATCTCGCCGTTGGACATGCCGTGCGCGATCAGCACGAGGATCTCGTTCTCCCGTTCGGTGAGCTCGCCGAGCCGGATCCCTCGAGTCCGCGGCGGGGCCTGGCGGGCGAAGGCCGCGATGAGGCGGCGGGTGACGGACGGTGCCAGCAGGGCGTCTCCCCCGGCCACGACGCGGACGGCGTCGCCCAGTTCGCGCGCGGAGGCGCTCTTCAGCAGGAATCCGCTGGCTCCGGCGCGCAGCGCCGTGTAGACGTACTCGTCCTGGTCGAACGTGGTGAGCACCAGCACCCTCGTGGCGGGGACCACCAGCGGGATGGCGTCCAGCCCGCCCAGCACCGGCATGCGCACGTCCATCAGCACGACGTCGGGGCTCAGCTCGGAGACCCTGTCGACGGCCTCGCGCCCGTTCGCGGCCTCACCCACCACCTCGATGTCGGGCTGGGCGTTGAGCAGGACGGACAGCCCCTCGCGGACCATCGCCTGGTCGTCCGCGATCACCACCCGGATCACCTGGCCGCGCCTTCCCCGAGGGGCAGCCTGGCCGTCACGGTGTAACCGCCGTCCGGCCCGGGACCCGCCCCGAGTTCGCCGCCGAGCATCGCGGCCCGCTCGCGCATGCCGAGCACGCCGTGACCCGACCCCGCGCGCTCTGGCACGGACACCGCGGCGGGGCCGTTCGCCACCCGCAGTTCGAGGCAGCGCGCCGCGTGACGGATCTCCACGCGGGCGGCCGCGCCGGGCGCGTGCCGCAGCACGTTGCTCAGCGCCTCCTGCACGATCCGGTACGCCGACAGCTGCACGCCCGGCGGGACCGGCCCGCCCGTGTCCGTCACCAGGGTCACCTCCAGACCGGCCTCCCGCACCCCGGCCACCAGCCCTTCGAGGTCGTCCAGCGTGGGCTGCGGCGCGGGGTCGGCGCCGCCCGTGTCGTTCCTGAGCAGGCCGAGGATCCGGTGCAGCTCGGTGAGCGCCTCCAATGCGCCGGCCCGGATGACGGCGAAGCTCCGCGCCAGTGCCTCGGGCGGGTGCTCCACGCGGTAGGGGGCGGCCTCGGCCTGAATCGCGATCACCGACATGTGGTGGGCTACAACGTCGTGCAACTCGCGGGCGATCCTGGCCCGCTCCTCCAGCAGCGCCCGCCGGGCCTGCTCCTCACCGCTCACCCGCTCGGCCCGGGCCATCCTGCTCAGGGCGTCGGCGCGGCCACGGAGCGCGCCGGCCGCGATGAGCACGGCGGCGCTGAGCACCGTCATGTCCGCCACGGCGCCAGGCTCGATCGAGCCGTGCGCGGCCAGCCGGACGGCGACCCCCGACAGCAGCGTGATCAGCCACATCTCCGCCGACACGCGGACCCGTACCCGGAGGGCCACCAGTGCGAGTACGCTCAGGTGCACGAGCATGGACGGCGTCGGCCACACCGGCTCGCCGGGCGGCAGTCCGGCCGTGACGGCGACCAGCGTGGCCGTCACGAGCGAGAGCCACCAGGAGGCCATCGGCCAGTAGAGGGCGAGCGGCAGCGCGGCCGCCTGGGCGACGGCCAGCGTGCCCGCCACCTCGTTGCGCAGCCCGAAGTCCTCGATCAGGGTGTGCCAGGCGACGCCCGCGACGAGCAGCGCGTAACCGGCCACCGCCGCGTGCGCCGCCCAGGCCAGGAAGGGGAACGCCCGTAGTGACGGCGGGAGCGGCGGCGTCCCGGCGCCCGGTGACAGGTCCTGCCGCAGGCCGCGCAGAGCGGCACGGCCCCCCCGATCGCCCTCACGCACGCCGGCACCTCTCCGTCGGATCCCGTAGATCGCCCTGGCTTCCACTGTGCCCGAGAAACGCCCGAGATGGGGGTACGGGCGCCGCGCCGCGAAGGTCCGCGCGGGCCTGGTAGACCGCCACGGTGAAGGGCCGGTGCCCCCCGTCGTGCACGAACCGGGCTATCCGCGACACCGCCGGGTCGGAGTCGACGAACCGGTGTAACCGCTCCGCCTCCGGCCACGGATGCACCATGACGAGGACGCCGGCCGGGGCGAGCAGGCCGGTGAGCCGTGCCGAGACGTGCCGGAGCCGGGCGCGGCGGCCAACGTAGTAGAGGGTCTCCGCACAGAAGACCAGGTCGAACCGGCGAGCGAGGGCGAAGGTCGCGATGTCGGCCTGGACGAGGCGGGTCCGGGCCGGCGCGTCCGCGGTGCGTTCGCGGGCGCGGAGCAGCGCCCGGTGCGAGATGTCGATGCCCGTGATCTCCGCCTGAGGATGCTCCTGGGCCAGCAGCCGGGTGAACACGCCCTCGCTGCAGCCCACCTCCAGGATCCGGCGGTAGGGCCGGGCGGGCACCTGGCCGAGCGTGGTCGCGTACTTGTGCTGTTCGTAGGGGGCGGTGCCGAGCCGCCACGGGTCTGGTGTGCGGTGCCACCAGTTGAAGTAGCGGCGCAGCGCCTCTGCCTGCCTGCGAGTGGACAGCAGGGAGACGGCTCTGAAGAGTGCCCGGTGCGTCAGCTCGGGGAGGCGCGTCACGACGATCCTTTCGGTCGAGATCGATCTCGGCCGAAGCTAGGGCGCGCGGGCCCGGACATCATCACCCGGCGGAGCCATGACGTTCTCTGGCTCTCAGGTAGAGGGGGGTGAGAAGGGCGGGCCGGGGCTCGGCTCGCCCCGCCGCAGCCGTGGAAGGGCGTTTCGGCGGCTCCTCCGGTGGCGAGCCGGACAGCACGCCGGGGTCGACGGATACGCCGGTCAGTCAGACGCCTGCTAGAAGGGGTAGGGCGGGGGGTCGGCGCGCATGGTGACCCATCGGGTCTCGGTGAACGCCTCGACGTTGGCCGCCGGGCCGCCGAACCGCGAGCCGGTGCCGGACGCCCCGATGCCGCCGAACGGGCTGTTGGCCTCGTCGCTGACGGTCTGGTCGTTGATGTGCACGATGCCGGTCGGGATGCGGTCGGCGACGGCCAGGCCCTTCATCACGTCGCGGGTGACGATGCCGAGCGAGAGCCCGTACTCACCGGCGGTGGCCAGCGCCACGGCCTCCTCCACGGTGGAGAAGCGCGCGACGGGGGCGACCGGCCCGAAGACCTCCTGGGAGAAGGCGAGCACCGACGGGGTCACCTCGGTCAGCACCGTCGCGGCGTAGCAGAGCCCGTCGAAGTCGCCGTAGACGCTCTCGTGCACCAGGTGCCGCCCGGTCGTCATGCAGATCTGGCCCTGACGAGCCGCGCCCCTTCGCCTTCTAGAGATGTGTTTCACCGCTGTGCGGGCACGGCCTGCCGTCTTCACGCCGCAGTAGGCCGGGTTCGCGCCCGAGTCCCCGCTGTGATCGCCGCGAGAACCGCGGATCAGGCCGGATGCGTGACGGGCTCGTTCAGTGCCGTGAGGGCGGTCGCGGCGCGCTCGCGGAACTCCGCGACGCGGGCCAGCTTGATGTCCTCGTAGCCACGGACGATCTCCGGCAGCGCCGCGATCTCCTCGACCGTGCCGGCGGTGTCCGGGTTCAGCCTGTCGAGGGCCGCCCGCACGAGGTCGCGGTACTCGGTGACGAGGCGTCGCTCGACGCGGCGTACCCGGGCGTGGCCGAAGACGTCGAACGCGGTGCCACGCACCACGCGGGCGGCGCGCAGCGCGCGGAACAGGACCCCGGCGGAGCGGCCCAGCCTGATCTTGCGCTTCATCCCCAGCGCGCGCAGCGCCGGCGGGTGCAGCAGCACCGACACGACCGCGTCCGGCCCGAACTCCCGCTCCCGCCGCGCCTTCTCGGCCGGGTCCAGGTGCAGCCGGGCCACCTCGTACTCGTCCTTGTACGCCATCAGCTTGTGCAGCCCCTTGGCGTAGGCGAGCCCGATCCGGGTGCCCGCCTCCTGCCCCGCCCGCTCGACGGCGGCGGCCAGCACGTGGCGTACCTCCTCGGCGTAGCCGGCGGCGTAGGCCGCGTTCTGGTAGCCGGTCAGGTCCACGACGCGGACGGCCAGCACCTGCTCCAGGTCGTCGTCCTCGGGCGCGGGGCCGTCGAGCGAGAGGGCCCGGAGCACGGCCTTGAGGTCCACGGCGGCGGCGCGGCCCCAGCGGAAGGCCGCCAGGTTCTGCTCGGCGGCGGCCCCGTTCAGCCGGATGGCCCGCTCGATCGACGCGGCGGAGACGGGCACGCAGCCGTGCTGGAAAGCCGCGCCGACGAGCAGCATGTTGGCCGGCAGGTGGTCGGCGAACAGCGCCTCGGACAGCCCGAGCGCGTCGAGGTAGAGGTTGCCGGCCCGCGCGGTGGCCGACTCGACGCGCGCGAGGGCGCCGGCGGGCGTGCCGGGCACGGGGGCGCGTCCGGTGACCATGGCGGCGGTCGGCACCAGACCGGTGTTGACCACGGCGATGGTGTGCTCGGGCGTCGCGGCGGCCAGGTTGCCGTCGGCGGCGGCGCCGAGCAGGTCGAAACCGATCAGCACGTCGGCGGTGCCGCGCGAGGCGCGCAGCGAGCCGGAGATGGGCCGCGGGGAGACGCGGACGTCGCTGACGACCGGGCCGCCCTTCTGCGCGAGCCCGGTCTGCTCCAGCCCGGCCGCGTGCAGGCCGTCGAGGTGCGCGGCCATCTGCAGGATCTGCGAGACCGTGACGACGCCGGTGCCGCCGATGCCGGGCATCCGCAGCAGCGCCCCCGTGCCGGCGAACCTGCTGACCGGCTCGGGCGGCTCGACCGGCGGCGGCGGGACCGGCCGCGCGCTCCGCTCGCCCGGCTCGACCAGCAGGAACGACGGGCAGTCGCCCTTGAGGCAGCTCAGGTCGGAGTTGCAGGACGCCTGGTGGATGCGCGTCCTGCGGCCGAACGCCGTCTCTACGGGCTGCACGGACAGGCAGGTGGAGACGTCGCCGCAGTCGCCGCAGCCCTCGCACACCCGCTCGTTGACCACGACCTTGCGCACGGGCGTGGGGAGCCTGCCGCGCTTGCGCAGCCGGCGTTCGTCGGCGGCGCACCGGTCGTCATGGATCAGCACGGTCACCCCCTCGACCGCCGCGAGCTCCTCCTCTGCCGTCGCGAGCTCGTCGCGGTGCCGGACGGCGGCGATCGGGGCGAGCCGCACACCCCGGTAGGTCTCGGGCTCGGGCGTGGTGATCACGATGCGCCGGACCCCCTCGACGGCCAGCGCGCGGGTCAGCGCCGGCACGTCGAGCCGGCCCTCCACGCGCTGGCCTCCGGTCATCGCCACGGCGTCGTTGTAGAGCAGCTTGTACGTCATGGTGACGCCGGCGGCGACGGCGGCCCGGACGGCCAGGGAGCCGGAGTGGTGGAAGGTGCCGTCGCCGAGGTTCTGGGTGAAGTGGCGGTCGTCGGTGAACGGCGACAGCCCGATCCACTGGCCGCCCTCACCGCCCATCTGGGTGATGCCGACCTGGGTGCCGCGCCCGGCGCCGTCGATGGCGATCATGGCGTGGCAGCCGATGCCGACGCCGACCAGCGTGCTGTCGGACGTACGCGTGGAGGTGTTGTGCGGGCAGCCCGAGCAGAAGTACGGCGTGCGGGAGGCGACGATCGGCAGCGCGCGGCCGGGTCTGACCGGGGTGGTCAGGCGGACGGCGGCGGGCGGGAGCCGGTCGGCGCCGAGCAGGCCGCTCAGCGCCTTGGCCACGTCCTCGGCGCCCAGGGTGCCGCGGGCGGTGAGCAGGTCGCGGCCGTGCACGGCGGGGGTGTGCTCGCCGCCGTAGAGCGCCTGCTTGAGCTGCCCCTCCAGGAACGGCGTCTTGTCCTCGACCACGAGCACCCGTTCGAGGCCGGCGGTCATCGCGGCCAGCCGGTCGGCGGCCAGCGGGAACGGCATGCCGAGCCTGATCAGCCGCAGCCCGAGGTCGTCCAGCGCGCTCTCGTCGAGGCCGAGGTCGGCCAGTGCCCGCAGGACCACCGCGTACGAGGTGCCGGAGGCGAGGATGCCGAGACCGGTGCGCCCGGCGCCGGACATCACCCGGTTCAGGCCGTGGACGTCGGCGTAGGCGCGGGCCAGGTCGAGCCGGCGGGTGAGCATGTCGTGCTCGGCGTCCAGCGCGGCGGGGCCGACGAGCGCGGGTGACGTGGCCCGCGCGGCGGGGCCGGGCGCCGGGACGTCCGCGCGCAGTGAGTCCAGCTCGACGGTGGCGGAGGCGTCGGCGACGTCGGCGAGGATCTTCAGGCCGGTCCACAGGCCGGTCGCGCGCGACAGGGCGACCGCGTGCAGCCCGAACTCGATGATCTCCGCGACCGAGCCGGGCGCGAGCAGCGGCATGGACAGGCTCTGGCACATCGGCTCGCAGGAACTGGGCACCGTCGAGGACTTGCTGCCGGGGTCGTCGCCGATCCACGCGACGGCGCCGCCGAGGGCTGAGGTGCCGGCCAGGTTGCCGTGCCGGATGGCGTCGGCGGCCCGGTCGAGGCCGGGGTTCTTGCCGTACCAGAAGCCCGTCACCCCGTCGTGCCGGCGGCCGGGCAGCAGGCCCAGCAGCTGGGTGCCGGCCACGGCGGTGGCGGCCAGCTCCTCGTTCAGGCCGGGCTGGAACACCACGCCCTCCGGCTGGAGGAAGCGGGCGGCGCGGGCCATCTCCATGTCGACGCCGGCCAGCGGCGAGCCCTGGTAGCCGGAGACGAGGACGCCCGTGTCCAGCCCGCGCGACCGGTCCAGGCGGCGCTGTTCGAGCGTCAGGCGGACCAGGGCCTGGATGCCCGAGATCAGCACGCGGCCACTGCCGGCCGTGTACTTGTCCTCGAGCGACACCTCGGCGGGAACGGCGCTCACGCGTATCTCCTCGGCTTCGTGCATAGGGGGACCCCCAGCACAGCAAGCCGGCACGACATGCGCAAGTATCAGCGGAGAAAACCGGGCCAATACGCAAACTCTTTGCGGACTTTCCGGTCTCAGCTACTGTTCGTTTCATCGAGCGGAGGAGTTTTCGCATGCCCGAGACGATCACATGCCCGACATAGACGACATCGATCATCGGCTGCTGCGCCTGCTGCGCGCCGACGGGCGCCGGACGTTCTCCGAGATGGCGACCGAGGTCGGCCTGTCGGTGGCGGCGGTCAAGCGGCGGGTGGACCGCCTGCGGGAGGTCGGCGTGATCACCGGCTTCACCGTCCAGATCGACCACGACAAGCTCGGCTGGGGCATCGAGGCGTTCACCGAGCTGCGCTACGCCGGCTCCACTCCGGTGAGCGAGATCGTCCGCACGGCCGCGGACGCGCCGGAGGTGCAGGCGGTCTTCACCGTCGCCGGCGACCCCGACGCGCTGATCCACGTCCGGGTGCGCGACCTCGGCCACCTCCAGCGGGTGATCGACGACCTGCGCCGGGCCGGCAACGTCACGGGCACCAAGACGTTGCTGGTGCTGGGCTCCTGGACCCGCGACGACCTGGAGGGGACCCTCTCGGGAGACGCGAAACGCCCGGCCCCCGAGGGGAACCGGGCGCGGGCGGGCGAGGCGGTCAGCGGCGGTGGCCGACGACCTTGACCCAGTCGGTGGCCCCAGCGGGCTCGAGCCGGTGGTCGCCCTCGAAGACGGCGCGCCACGTGCCCGAGGTGTAGGCCGGGACCTTGGTGTGGAAGTAGCCCTTGTGGCTGGTCCTGACCGTCTCGACGTACTCCCACCTGCCGCTGCGGGCCGGCTGGAAGAGGATCACGATCCGCTTCCGGCCGAGGCGGTGCCACGCCTCGGAGTCCCTGCAGTAGTCGGCGTGGTGCACCGACACGAAGCCGTCGATGTAGTCGTCGTCGCAGCGCACCGACAGCTTGCCGGTGAGCGTCAGCGGCTTGCCCCGCCAGGCGGGCTCGGGGCTCGCGTCGAACGTGAGCTGCGTGTGACCGTCGTCGGCGCCGGGATCGGCCAGCGCCGGCGACGCGGCCAGCCCCGCCACCGTGACGCCCAGGGCGGCGGCCGCCAGCCCTGCGGCGAGTCGTCGCATCATGAGATCAACTTCCTTCCCCGTATCGAACGCGCACCGCGACGATGCGCGTCAACGCCAATGACGGGTAAGGGTAAGGAAAAGTTTGAGTAAAATTGATCACGATTCCGCAACGACCGGTTGGTCACGCCTCGCTAGGGCGCCGTTCATTAGGGGATTTGGCGCACCGAGGACAGTGCCGAGGCATAGTGTCCGGTTCCCGGATAGCGGACCTGCCAGTAGCCGCCGGAGTGCCCCTGCACGGTCCTGGTGAAGTCGCCCCTCTCGCCGGTGGTCGCCGTGCCGACCCGCTCCCACGAGCCGGTGGTCCCCTCCCGCCGGAGGATCTCCACCTCCTGGCCGGCGAACGGGGCGTAGTCGGCGAGTCCCTTCGGGCCGACCCGGGTGAGGGAGCCGTTCACGCGCACCGACTCCGAACCGCGGGCCCTGCCCACCTGGACCCCCGTCAGCCTCGTGTCCCTGCGCAGCTGGAACGAGGCGTAGTCCGTCACCGTCGCCCCGTCGGCGCCCCTGGCCGTCGCCGTCACCGTCCAGGTGCCTGCCGGGTAGAAGCGGTTGAGCCCCTTGTCGGGCAGGAAGCGCCAGGTCTCCCAGGCCTCGGTGCCACCGTCGGGGGCCGCCAGCCGCGCGGCGGCCGGGTTCACGTGGATCGGCCGCGGTTCGGGCCTGCGTTCCGACTGCGGCGTGACGATGGCGGGCCGTCCCTCCGGCCTGGTCCGGTCCCAGCCGGCCTGCTGTCCGGGAGTCCCCGCGGTGCCCGCGCCGGGTGGGGTGGTGGGAGCGGGCTTGGGCGGCGGGCCGGGTTCGACCTTGATGGTCACCCCGTCCTTGCCCCGCGCCCCCTTGACGATCACGTCGACCAGCAGGCGGACGGAGTCCCCCAATCCGACCACCGGGTCGGCGGGCCGTACGTTGATCTCGCGGATGGTGAGCTCGTTCGCGGCGGAGTACGCCGGCGCGGGCGCCATGAGCGCCCCCGCCGCGAGCGAGACGAGAAGGAATCGTCTGGTCATGAGCCAGACGGTAGGAACCGCACGGTCATGACCAGTTCCACGACACACGCCCCGGAAGGCAAAACCCGGTCAGCCGGCGTAGAGGCCCTCGATGATGTCGCCGTACTTAGCGTGGATGATCCGCCTCTTCAGCTTCAGGCTGGGGGTCAGCTCCTCGGTCTCGGCCGTCCACTCGGCGCCGAGCAGTGCCCATCGCTTGACCTGCTGCACCCGGGCCAGCTTGGCGTTGGCCGCCTCCACCGCCGCCTCGATCTCCTTCAGCACGTCGGGGTGCTCGGCCAGCTCGGCCAGGGAGGCGAAGGCGATGCCGCGCGAACCGGCCCAGCCCGGCGCCACCTCGCCGTCCAGGGTGAGCACCGCGACCGGGTAGGGCCTGCCGTCGCCGTAGGCGAGCGCCTGGCCGATCAGGGGGTGCTCCTTCAGGTGGTTCTCGATCGCGGCCGGGGAGATGTTCTCGCCGCCCGCCGTGATGATGAGCTCCTTCTTGCGGTCGACGACCCGGTAGAAGCCCTCCTCGTCGACCGAGCCGATGTCGCCGGTGTGCAGCCAGCCGTCGGCGTCGATCAGCTCGGCGGTGGCCTCGGGCCGGTTGAGGTAGCCGCGGGTGTTGAGCGGGCTGCGGGTGAGGATCTCGCCGTCCTCGGCGATGCGCACCTCGGCGCCCGGCTCGGCCCGGCCCACGGTGCCGAGGCGGTAGCAGGCAGGGCTGTTGCCGGTGAACGCGCCGGTCGTCTCGGTCATGCCGTACACGTCGATGACCTTCAGCCCAAGGCCGGCGTAGAACCGCTGCACCTCGTCCGGTAACGGCGCGGCGCCGGTGGCGGTCCACTCGGCCCGGTCGAAACCGATCATGCTCCGGATGATCGACAGCAGCGACTGGTCGGCCTGCTCGTAGGCCGCCTGGATCTCCGGGGTCACGGTGTGGCCGAACTGGCCGGCCTCGACGTAGGCGACGCCGGCCGCCATGGCCTGGCGTACGGCGTCCTGCTGCTCGGCCGGCTGGGAGGCGAGGACCGCCTGCAGGCGGGCCATCATCTTCTCCCACACGCGCGGCACGCCGAAGAACATCATCGGCTTGACCTGCCCGAGCGTGGCGCCGAGGTTGGCCAGGTCGGTGCAGAAGTGCACGTGGGAGACCTTGACCAGCGGCAGGTAGAGGCTGAGCACCCGTTCGGCGATGTGCGCGTACGTCAGGTAGGAGATCTGGGTGCCCTGCGACGGCAGCGAGGTCAGCCGGTCGGTCGAGGCCACCTCGTAGAACACGTTGTGGTGGGTGAGCGGCACCCCCTTCGGCATGCCGGTGGTGCCCGAGGTGTAGAGGACGGTGACCACGTCGTCCTGGGTCACGGCCTGTGCCCGCGCCTCGACGGCCGACGGGTCCTCGGCCAGCGAGGCACGGCCGAGCTCGAGGAAGTCGTCCCACGTCAGGAAGCGCTCGTCGGCCGGCGCGCCCTCCAGCATGATGACCTTGCTCAGCCCCTGCAGCCGCCCGAGGACCGGCTCCCAGCGGGCCAGGTCGGCGGGGCCGCCGAGCACCGCGAACTTCGCCCCCACGTCGCCGGCCACGAAGGCGATCTGGTCGGCCGCGAACGTCGAGTAGACCGTGCAGCCCACCCCTCCGGCGTGCACCGTTCCAAGGTCGGCGAGCACGTGCTCGCTCCGGTTGACCATCATCAGCGCGACAGAGTCGCCCGGTTCCAGCCCGAGCGCGATGAAGCCGGCCGCGATCTCCAGCACCCGCCGGCGGGCCTCGGAGTAGGTGAGCGTGCTCCAGCCTCCCTCGACCGGGTCGGAGTAGGCGGGTGCGTCAGGATGACGCTCGGCGACCTGTCTCAACTGCTCGCACACGGTACGGCCAGCGATCTCGCGCTCGATCTCGGCCCGCACCTCGAGGACATCGGCCATGGACACCCGCCTCCAGTCAGTAATCACTTGCAGGTGGCATGCATCGCACCACACCGCCGGGACAGCGGCAAGACCCTCCGGGGAAAGAAACTGATCCGTCACGTAGAGTGATGAATTCACATGCGCATCCGTGCGGCCGGGGGGCGGGCATGACTACCGAAGGCAGGACGTTCTTCGGGCACCCGCGCGGTCTGGCCACCCTGTTCGGCACCGAGATGTGGGAGCGCTTCAGCTGGTACGGCCTGCGCGCCATCCTGGCCACGTTCCTCGCCGCCTCGCCCGCCCACCAGGGCCTCGGCATGTCGGAGCAGACCGCGCAGGCGGTCGTGGGCGTCTACGGCGCGCTCATCTACCTGGTGGCGCTGCCCGGCGGCTGGGTCGCCGACCGGATCCTGGGCGCCCGCCGCTCGGTCTTCTGGGGCGGTTTCGTCATCATGTGCGGCCATATCAGCATGGCCATCCCGGTCACCTCGGGGGTCTTCGTCTGGCTCGGCCTGCTGCTCATCATCGTCGGCACCGGCCTGCTCAAGCCGAACATCTCGGTCATGGTCGGCAAGCTCTATCCCGAGGACGACGACGGCCGCAGGGACGCCGGGTTCTCGCTGTTCTACCTGGGCATCAACCTGGGCGCCTTCTTCGCGCCGCTGGTGGTGGGCTGGCTGGCCCGCGACGACCGCTGGCACCTGGGGTTCAGCGCCGCGGCGGTCGGCATGGCGCTCGGCCTGCTGCAGTACGTTCTGGGCCGCCGGCACCTGCGCGGCGTCGGCGACCGGCCCGGCATGCCGCTCACCCCCCGCGAGCGCGGGCGCGTCATCCGGCTGGTGAGCGTGGTCACGGTGGCCGTCGCGGTGGCGCTGGGGGCCTGGGCCGCCACGGGCGCCTTCACGCTCGACGGGTTCACGCTGGTGGTGACGGTGGTCATCCTGGCGGTGCCGGTGGGCTACTTCGCCTTCATCCTCTTCGGCAGCCACGATCTGACCGAGGACGAGCGTTCGCGGATGAAGGCGTACATCTGGCTGTTCGTGGCCGCCGCGATCTTCTGGATGATCTACGACCTGGCGCCCAGCAAGCTGCTGTTCTTCGCCCAGAACAACACCGACCTGACGCTGTTCGGCGTGCACATCCAGGCGGCCACGACCCAGTCGTTCAACCCGCTGTTCATCATGATCTTCGTGCCGGTCTTCGCGGCGCTCTGGGTCCGGCTGGGCACCCGGGTGAGCACCCCCCAGAAGTTCGCCTTCGCGCTCGTCATGGTCGGGCTGAGCTTCGTGGTCATGGCGGCGGCCGCCGCGCTGGCCGAGACCGGCAAGGTGTCGGTGTGGTGGCTGGTGCTGGTCTACCTCGTCCAGGTCTTCGGCGAGCTGTCGCTCAGCCCGGTCGGCCTCTCGGTCACCACCAAGCTGGCACCGCGGGCGTTCAAGGGGCAGATGCTCGGCATCTGGTTCATCGCGGTGTCCGTGGGCGACGCCGTCGGCGGGCAGACCGGGCGGCTCAGCCAGGTCATGTCCGAGCCCGCCTACTACCTGCTGCTGGCCGCCATGGCGATCGTCGCCGGGCTGGCCCTGTTCATGTTCACCCGCAGGCTGCGGGCGATGATGTCCGAGCACCATGTGCCGGCCGAGCCGCCGATCCGGTAAAGATGGCCACCGTGCCCGAACTTCTCGATCTCGCCGGAATCTTCGTCTTCGCCCTGTCCGGCGCTCTCATGGGCGTACGCAAACGGCTCGACGTGGTCGGGATGGGGGTGCTCGCCGAGATCACCGCGCTGGGCGGCGGCGTCATGCGCGACCTGATCCTCAACGTCCGGCCCGCCGCCTTCCAGAGCCTCGGCTACGTGCTCGTGCCGCTGGCGGCCACGGCCATCGTGTTCTTCTGGCATCCGCACGTGGCCCGGGTGATGCCCGCCATCCTGGTGCTCGACGGCGCCGGTCTCGGCCTGTTCTGCGCGCTCGGCACGCTCAAGGCGCTCGAGTACGGGCTCAGCCCGCTGCACGCGAGCTTGCTCGGCGTCACCACGGGCGTGGGCGGCGGCATGCTGCGCGACGTGCTGGCCGGTGAGATCCCGACCCTGCTGTACGACCGGGAGCTCTACGCGGTGCCCGCGCTGCTCGGCTCCGGCGCGATGGCCGGCCTGTTCACCGTCGGCCTGTACGGCTGGCCGGCCACCCTGGCCGCGGCCCTGCTGGCCTTCGGCACGCGCATCGCGGCCATGCGCTACAAGTGGCGGGCCCCGCTGGCCCGGGGCGTCACACCGTTGGAGTGAGGCAGCTGGCCGGGCGCGGGACACCGACCGGGCCGCGCTCGCGGGCGGTGACGATGCGGTCCACCGCCTCCTCCAGCACCCGGGGCGGCTGGGTGTACGGCAGCCGCAGGTGGCCCTCCAGGGTGCCGTCCAGGCCGAACCACGGGCCGGGCGCGAGCCGTACACCGTGGCAGGCGGCGGCCTCGGCGAGGGAGACGGCCGAGCCGGTGTCCAGCCGGACCCAGAGCGTGCCGCCGCCGCGCGGCACGGTGAAGCCCCAGCCGGGCAGCCGCTCGCGCAGCGCGGCCACGAGCGCGTCGCGCGAGGCCCGCAGCGTGCGGCGGCGCTCGGCCCTGGTCTCCTCGATCCGGTCGAACAACCGGGCGACCACGAGCTGCTCCAGAACGGGGCTGGCGATGTCCACGCTCGCGCGGTGCAGGGCCAGCCGCCGGACCAGCGCAGCGGTGGCCCGGATCCAGCCGATGCGCAGCCCGCCCCACCACAGCTTGGAGGCCGAGCCGACGCTGACCATCCGGCCGCCGGTGTCGAACGCCGCCATGGGCGCCGTCCGCGGCACCTCTTCCAGGGCCAGTTCCGACCAGGTCTCGTCGATCACCAGCGTGGTGCCGGCGCGCCGGGCCGCGACGGCGACGGCGGCCCGGGTGGCGTCGTCCATGAGCGCGCCCGTCGGGTTCTGGAAGTCGGGCATCAGGTAGGCGAGCCGCGCCCCCGACTGCCGCATCGCGCCCGCCACCAGGTCGGCCTGCCAGCCCTCGGGCGAGACGCCGACGGGCACGATGCGCCCCCCGCACCCGCGCACCGCGTCCATGGCGTGCGGATAGGTCGGTGACTCGACCAGCACGGGGACCTCGGGCCCGGCCAGCAGCCCCATGACCAGCTGGATGGCGTGCTGGGAGCCGGTGGTGACGAGGATCTGCTCGGGCCGGGTGGCCAGGCCACGCGCGGTGTAGTGGGCGGCGATCCGCTCCCTGAGGCAGGGCAGGCCCATCGGGTCGTAGCCGTTGCCCATGCCGTACCTGGGCAGGTCCTCGACCGCCTCCACCATCACCTCACCCAACGCCGTGGGCGCGGCAGGGGCGGCGTTGCGCATCTGGATCAGCCCGTCGCCGTCGGTCGACAGCCACGGGTTGTCCGCGCCGCCGGCCGGGGCGGGCAGCGTGGTCCAGCTCCCCGCCCCCTGCCTGCTCTCCAGGTAGCCCTGCTCGCGCAGCAGGTCGTAGGCGGCGGTCACGGTGGTGCGGCTGACCTTCAGCGTGCCGGCCAGGTGCCGCTCGGCCGGCATGCGCACGCGCACGGGGATCTGGCCGTCCATGACGAGCGCCCGGACGGCGCCGGCCAGTGCCCGGTAGTAGGGCCTGGCCTCCGGCGGGATGCCCGCCAGCCTGGCCACCTGGCTCGCGGACAGATGCCTCATACCTCGGATACCTCACGCCTCGCGCTTCTCATCAGACCTTAATCCCTATAAGGCCATTTTTCATGATTGGCCCTGGAAGGACAAAGCAGCGAGCCGCCATCCTGAGGACACTATGCGCGAAACGACCGTCCCGTACCTCGGCTCCCTGCCCGTCCGCCTCCTGCGCCTCTACGGCGGCCTGGCGCTCTACGGGGCGGGCATCGGCCTGCAGGTCTCCTCCGGCCTCGGTAACTCCCCCTGGGACGTCTTCCACCAGGGCGTGGCACTCAGGGCCGGCCTGTCGATCGGCACGGTCATCATCGTGGCCGGGGCGCTGGTGATGCTGCTGTGGATCCCCCTGCGACAGCGGCCCGGCTTCGGCACGATCAGCAACGTCGTCTTCGTCGGCCTGTTCGCCGACGCCACCATCCTGCTGCTGCCCGCGCCCGCGCACTGGACACTGAGCTGGCTCTACCTGGCGCTCGGCGTGCTGTCGATCGCGCTGGCCACCCTGTTCTACATCGGCGCCGGCATGGGAGCCGGGCCGCGCGACGGCATCATGACCGGGCTGATCCGGCTGGGCCTGTCCGTACGGCTGAGCCGCTTCCTGATCGAGATCACCGTGCTGGCCGCCGGCTGGCTGCTCGGCGGCACCGTCGGCCTCGGCACCCTGGTCTTCGCCCTGGCCATCGGCCCGCTGACCCAGCTCTTCACCCGCTGGTTCCCGCTGTCCCCCGCCGGCGAGACCGCGCGGCGCCCCGATCGTGACGCGGCCTGATCGTGACGCGGCCTGATCGTGACGCGGCCTGATCGTGACGCGGCCTGATCGGACCGGACGCGCCTTCAGCCCCCGCCGAGTAGCGTCTGAGGCATGCTGATCGAGGATTACGCCCTGATCGGGGACATGCAGTCGGCGGCCCTGGTCGCCAGAGACGGTTCGATCGACTGGTTGTGCCTGCCCCGGTTCGACTCCCCCGCGTGCTTCTCGGCGTTGCTCGGCGGCGACCGCAACGGCCACTGGTGGCTCGGGCCGGCCGGCCGGCGGCCCGCCACCCGGCGCCGCTACCGTCCCGACACGCTCATCCTGGAGAGCGAGTGGGACACCCCCACGGGCACGGTCCGGGTGATCGACTTCATGCCGCCGCGCGACGTCAACCCCGACGTGGTGCGCATCGTGGAGGGCGTGTCCGGCACCGTCGAGATGTCCACGCAGCTGAGGGTCCGCTTCGACTACGGCCGGATCGTGCCATGGGTGCGCCGCACCGACGGCCACCTGCAGGCCATCGGCGGCCCCGACTCCGTCTGGCTGCACTCCCCCGTGCCGCTCAAGGGCGGCGACTACGCCCACATCGCCACATTCACCGTCAAGGCCGGCGAGCGGCTGCCGTTCGTGTTCACCTGGCACCCCTCCCACCAGCCGATGCCGACCCAGATCCACGCCGAGACCCAGCTCACCGAGACCGAGGCCATGTGGTCCGACTGGGTGGCCACGTGCACCTACCAGGGCCCCTGGCGCGAGGCCGTGGTGCGCTCGCTGATCACGCTCAAGGCGCTCACCTACTCCCCCACCGGCGGCATCGTCGCCGCCCCGACCACCTCGCTGCCCGAGGACCTCGGCGGCGTGCGCAACTGGGACTACCGCTTCTGCTGGCTGCGCGACGCCACGATGACGCTGGAGGCGCTGATCGGCAACGGCTACCTCGATGAGGCCGCCGCCTGGCGGTCGTGGCTGCTGCGCGCCATCGCCGGCCGGCCGCAGGACCTCCAGATCATGTACGGCGTCGCGGGCGAACGCCGGCTGCCCGAGATGACGCTCGACTGGCTCGACGGCTACGAGTCCTCCCGCCCGGTCCGCATCGGCAACGACGCCGTCACCCAGCTCCAGCTCGACGTCTACGGCGAGGTCATGAGCTGCCTGTACGCCTCGCGGACCTCCGGCCTGCCCGCCGACGACCGGGCCTGGTCGATCCAGCGTGAGCTGCTCGACTACGTCGAGGAGCACTGGGACGAGCCCGACGAAGGGCTGTGGGAGGTGCGCGGCCCGCGCAGGCACTTCACCCACTCCAAGATGATGTGCTGGACGGCGCTCGACCGGGCGGTGAAGTACGTCGAGCGGTTCGGCCGGTCCGGCCCCGTCGAGCGGTGGAGGGCGCTGCGCGACACCGTCCACGCGGAGATCTGCGACAAGGGCTTCGACGCCCGTCGCAACACCTTCACCCAGTCCTACGGCTCCGCCGAGCTCGACGCGTCGCTGCTGATGATGCCGATGCTGGGGTTCCTGCCGGTGGACGACCCGCGCGTGACCGGCACGGTGGCGGCCATCGAGAAGGAGCTGATGGCCGACGGGTTCGTGCTGCGCTATCCGGTGGCGGCCGACAACGAGGTCGACGGGCTGCCGGGAGGTGAGGGCGCGTTCCTGGCGTGCAGCTTCTGGCTGGTCGAGGTGATGGCCATGCAGGGCCGCACGGACGAGGCCCGGGAGCTGTTCGAGCGGCTGCTGGCCCTGCGCAACGACGTGGGGCTGCTGGCCGAGGAGTACGACCCGAGATACGGCAGGCTGGTGGGCAACTTCCCGCAGGCGTTCAGCCACGTCCCGCTCATCCACGCGGCGCGCGCGCTCTCCCAGGCGGAGACGGGCGGGCTCCCGGACGGCCCGCGGGGGCCCTAGACGGCCCTAGACGGCCAGGCGGGCCAGCACCCGGGCGAACTCCGGCGGCGGAGCGACGACCAGCCGGGTCTGGCCCCGCTGGAGCACCACGTCGGCCTTGATGAGCGTCAGCTGCTCGTCGTGCCACCAGTAGACCTGCGGGCTGAGCCTCCCGGTGCGGGCCGCGTGCACGCGCAGCCGCTCGATGGCCCGCACCACGGCGATCCCGTCGACAGGGTGCACGAGCAACGTGTAGGGGTCGGGCAGGACGGCGAGCACGCCGTCGGGCGGCACCGGCAGGTAGTCGCGCAGCCAGCGCAGGTGGGTGGCGGTCGAGGCGTCATGGCCGGACAGCCGGGTCACGCGCGTGCCGGACAGCTCGACGGTCTCCAGCGAGAGCCTCTCGGCGCGCCGGACGTTGGAGACGGCCAGTTCCAGCGCCTCACCCGACGGGACGGGCCAGCAGCCGGCCTCCTCGGGGCGCACCGGACGGGAGGCGACGGTGAGCAGTTCCACCAGTTCGCCGTTGAGGTGGCGGCCCACCACCCGGGTCAGGTCGGGCACCTCGTCGACCGCCTCGACGCGGGTGCGCAGCAGCGGCCCGGCCTGGTCGAGATCGCACACGTCGAGCAGGTCGCCGGCCGCCGCGACCGCGTTGGCGAGATGCTCGGAGACCAGGGACGGCCAGTCCTCGCGGGCTCTGCGGCCGGCCTCGCGGCGCAGCCCGGTGAGCCTGACCCGGATCTCCCTGCCGCCTCCCAGCGTCAGCGAGCCGCCGTCGGCGGCGAACACGCAGGTGTACCCGCGGGACTCGGCGACGAGCGCGAGGAGCGAGTCGAGGTCGACGTCCTCGACCGCTCTACGCGAGGGCTTCCGGTCGCGTCCGAACACGCCGTGCCCCCTTCTGTCCGGTTTGCCCCGATCTGTCTCTCCTACCTTGCCTGCTCGCCGTTGCGGAACAGGCCAGTCAGCGAGCACGATTCGGTATCGATAACACCAAGCGCCCCAAGCCGCACACTCAGCTGTGGTGATCCATGGCCGACCGGCAGCCCGGCCAGGATCGGCACCCCGAGCGGCAGCAGCCGCTCGCGGAGCACGGGAAAGGGGTCGCGGCACTCCACCCACGAGCCGAGCACGATGCCCCGCACCCCAGCGAACGCGCCCGCCTGCAGCAGCTGGGTCAGCATGCGGTCGATCCGGTAGGGCTCCTCGCCGATGTCCTCCAGCAGCACGATCTTCCCGGCGAACGACGGCTGGTAGCGCGTGCCGCACAAGGACGCGAGCAGCGACAGGTTGCCGCCGGTCAGCACACCCTCGGCCCGGCCGGGCGCGAGCACCGCGTCCGCGCGGACCGGCGGCGCCGTGCCGAAGAGCGCGGCCCGCAGGTGTTCCCAGGACTCGGGCTCCGGCCCCTGTTCTGCGGCGATCGTCGAGCAGGCCGGCATCGGGCCGTGCAGCGTCGGCACGCCCAGCTCGACGGCGAACGCGTGATGGAGCGCCGTGATGTCGCTGGATCCGAGGAGGACCTTGGGCCCCGCCGCCCGCATGGCGTCCCAGTCGAGCAGATCGAGCAGCTTGGCCGCGCCGTAGCCGCCCCTGGAGCAGAAGACGGCGGAGACCCCGGGGTCGCACCAGGCCGCCTGCAGATCCGCGGCGCGTGCCGCGTCGGGCCCGGCCAGGAAGTCGAGCTCCTGCCGGTCGAGCACGTGCTCGCCGGTCACCACCTTCAGCCCGAGCTCCTCCAATCGCCCGATCCCGCGTCTCAGCAGGACGGCGTCCGGCGGGCCCGACGGCGAGACGATCGCGACCGTGTCACCTTGCCGCATCGATCAACTCCTTGACGAGGGTGAGAACGCCCTGGCCGGTGGTGACGCCGGCCGCTGTGAGCAGCGACACCGACATTGGCTCGTACACCTGGCAAACGGTGTCACACTTACCTGTCGTATGCGACTTCCGCCCCACATCCTCGTGGTCAACGGCATCAAGGTCCGCAAGCCGGTCTTCCTGCTGGGAGCCCCGCACTCCGGCGCGGACCTGCTGGGCCGTGTCCTGAAACGGTCGCCGGGCTTCCACCTGACGATGGGCCGTGCGTGCGTGGCGCACGTGGTCTACGCCTTCGCCCGTAAGCCGTCGATCGGCCGCGGCTCGGGCGCCGTACGCGTGCTGCGCGACGCGCTGGCCGAGTCGTGGCAGGTGCTCCCCGGCGCCTGCGAGCGGTGCCCCGAGCCGTGCCGCGAGGCGGGCGGCGTCACCGGCAGCGGCCCGTGCGTGTCGACGGACTCGATCACCCGCTTCGGCGACGGCAGCCCCGACCTGCTCTACAGCGCCGCGGTGCTCCAGCAGGCCTTCCCCGACGCGCAGTTCGTGCAGCTCATCCGCGACGGCCGCGACGTGGTCGCCGACATGCTCGCCGACCCGGCCTGCCTGGCCTGGTTCAAACCGGTGATGCTGGCCGAGCACACCGAGTTCCCCAACGACTTCCTCGGCGTCAACCGCGACGAGCACGTCGAGCGGTGGAAGACCATGCCCGCCGCGGGCAAGAGCGCGCTGCGCTGGCGCAGCGCCGTCCGGCTCAGCGCCACGCTGCGCCAGGAGCTGCCCGCCGGCCGGCTACTGACACTGCGCTACGAGGACCTGCTGCAGCGGCCCGCCGAGTCGGTCGCGGCGCTCACCGACTTCCTGGAGACGCGCGTCTCCAAGGTCGCCCTGTACGACACCCGCGCCCCCGAGGTCGGCTGCTGGCGCACCCGGCTGCGGCCGGCCGACCTGGAGCTGGTGGAGAAGGTGGCCAAGCAGGAACTCACCCGGCTGGGCTACCTCACCGGCTGACCCGCCGGGCTGCCTCACCGGCTGAACTGCGTGCGGTGCAGCTCGGCGTAGAGCCCGCCGCGCCGGAGCAGTTCGTCGTGGCCGCCTCGCTCGGCGATGCGGCCGTCCTGGACCACGAGGATCTCGTCGGCCTCCCTGATCGTCGACAGCCGGTGCGCGATGACCAGCGAGGTGCGGCCCTCCAGGGCGGTCTTCAGCGCCCGCTGCACGGCCGCCTCCGACTCGGAGTCGAGATGCGCGGTGGCCTCGTCGAGCACGACCACGCGCGGCGCCTTGAGCAGCAGCCGGGCCAGGGCCAGCCGCTGCTTCTCGCCGCCGGACAGCCGGTAGCCGCGGTCGCCCACCACGGTTTCCAGCCGGTCGGGCAGCGACTCGACCAGATCGCCGATCTGCGCGGCCCTCAGGGCGTCCCACAGCTCCTCCTCGCTCGCCCCGGGACGCGCGTAGCGCAGGTTGGCCTCGATCGTGTCGTGGTAGAGATGGGGGTCCTGCATGACGACGCCCACGGTGTCGCGCAGCGACGCGAGCGTGGCGTCACGCACATCGAGCCCGTTGACACGGACCTCCCCCCCGTTGACGTCGTAGAGCCGCGACACGAGTGAGGTGATCGTGGTCTTGCCCGCGCCCGAGGGGCCGACCAGGGCGATCAGCTGCCCCGGCTTGGCGGTGAAGGAGACGCCCCTGAGCACCGGCTGCGAGGGGCCGGTGTCCTGCCTGGCGACCGACTCCAGGGAGGCCAGCGACACCTCCTCGGCCGACGGGTAACGGAAGTGGACGTCGTCGAACTCGATCGTCACCGGGCCCTCGGGCACCGGCTCGGCGCCGGGCCGCTCGGAGACCATCGGCTTCAGGTCGAGGATCTCGAAGACCCGGTCGAAGCTGACCAGCGCGGTCATCACGTCGACGTGCACGTTGGACAGCGAGGTGAGCGGGCCGTACAGGCGCATGAGCAGCGCCGCCAGGGCGACCAGCGTGCCCAGCTCGAACACGCCGTTGACCGACAGCACACCGCCGATGCCGTAGACCAGCGCGGTGGCCAGCGCCGCGACCAGGCCGAGCGCGACCCTGAACACCGTTCCGTACATCCCGACCGTGACGCCCACGTCGCGCACCCGGGCGGCCCGGGCGCCGAACACGGCCGCGTCGTCGTCGGGCCTGCCGTAGAGCTTGGCGACCATCGCGCCTGCCACGTTGAACCGCTCGGTGGTGACCGAACTCATCTCCGCGTCGAGCTGCATCTGCTCGCGGGTGAGCACCGACATGCGCCGCCCCACCAGCTTGGCCGGGATGACGAAGATCGGCAGCAGCACCAGCGCGGCCAGCGTCACCTGCCACGACAGCACCAGCATCGCGCCGAGCACGAGCACCAGGCTGATGACGTTGGCCACCACCGACGACAGGGTGCTGGTCAGGGCCCGCTGCGCGCCGATGACGTCGGTGTTGAGCCGGGAGACCAGCGCGCCGGTCTGCGCGCGCATGAAGAAGGCCACCGGCATCCGCTGCACGTGGTCGAACACCTCGGTGCGCAGGTCGTAGATGAGCCCCTCGCCGATGCGGGCGGAGAACCAGCGCTGCGCCAGCGTGAGCCCGGCGTCGACGACCGCCAGCGCCGCGATCGCCGCCGCCAGGCCGATCACCACATCGCCGCGCTTCGGCAGGATGCCGTCGTCGATGATCGCCTTCATCAGCAGCGGATTGGCCACCACGATGACCGCGCCCGCGACCACGAGCAGCAGAAACGCGCAGATCTGCCGGGTGTGCGGCCGCGCGTAGCGCGCGATGCGCCGCACCGTGCCCGGCGTGAGCCGCTGCTTGGTCACCGAGCCGTCGCGTCGCAGCGACGCCATCACATGGGGGCCGAACCCCCCACCCATCATCGACATCCGGGGCCTCCTCCCCCGGTATGAGCGCCGTGGGGACACACGGTGATTCCCGGGTCAGCTCAGCGCGAAACTCAGGTGGCTCCGCCGAACAGCGCCTTGAGCCGCTTGATCTGCTCGGCGCCCTCCGCCGCGCACTGCTCCTCCAGGGTGCGGTTCTGCGCACCCTGGAGGAGTCGCTTGGTCGCCGCCGCCGCGTCCCGGTTGGTCGACAGCAGCTCAGCGGTCTTGTCTTGTACGGCCTTGGCGAGGTCGCCCCCCGCGACTACTCGCTCGGCGAGGCCGATGCGCATGGCCTCGTCGGCCTCCACGAACCTGGCGGTCAGGCAGATGTCGATCGCCTTGGCCAGGCCCACCAGCTCGACCAGCGGCTTGGTGCCGGTCAGATCGGGCACCAGCCCCAGGGCGGGCTCTTTCATGCAGAATTTTACGTCGTCGGCCACGATCCGCAGGTCACAGGAGAGCGCGAGCTGGAATCCCGCGCCGATGGCGTGACCGTGCACGGCCGCGATGGAAACGATCTCTGGTCTGCGGAGCCAACGGAATCCCTGTTGGGCTTCCTTGATCCGCTGCCCGAACGACGCGCTGTCGAGTCGCGCCGCCGAGCCGAACGAGCCCTGTCCGGGCACTCCTTCGGGTGTGAACATGCGCAGGTCGATCCCTGCCGAGAAGGACGGTCCCTCACCTTGCACCACGACGACGCGCACCTGCTCCGGCAGGTTGTCGCCGATGCGAGCCAGCGCCGACCAGGTCGCGAACGTCTGTGCGTTTCGCTTGTCCGGCCGGTCCAGCGTGATCGTCGCGATCTCACCGTCCACCTCGAAGCGCAGGCCGATCTCCGCCAGTGTCTCGACAGAGACGTCCTCCGTCTGCCCCCCGCGCTGTTGTGGCGCCTTCGCTTCCGACATCGCCCGTCTCCCTGTGTGCTAGACCGTCGCGCCCGAGCCTACAGAATATCGTTCTGGCTCGGGCGCGACGGCTGGCCGACTAGGGACGAGCGGCTGCGGTCGCACGTTCCGAGGCGGCCGTCAGCGCTTGGACTTGCCTCGGGTCGCTCCTCCGCGCCCGCGCAGAGTCACACCGGACTCGCTCAGGATGCGGTGGATGAACCCGTAGGACCGGCCGGTCGAAGCGGCCAGCGCGCGGATGCTCTCACCCGCGGCATAGCGCTTCTTGAGATCACCTGCCAGCTTCTCTCGGTCGGCCCCGGTGACCCGGGTGCCCTTCTTCAGTGTCTCGGCCACGAGTACCTCCTGTAGTGCCGGACTTCCGCAGCGTTACTCCGCCATGATCAGTCATTTCAGCGGGATCGGCTACCTACTCCACGGGAAAAGATCCGTACCCACCCAAATTAAGATCAGGCAAGTGCCACAAGATCGGAAAATTCGGCGCTCCATGCGTCTTCAGTTCCGTCGGGTAGCAAGATCACCCTATCCGGTGAAAGGGCGTCAACGGCACCCTCGTCATGGGTGACCAGTACGATCGCTCCTGAATACGACCTCAGAGCGGTGAGAACCTGCTCGCGACTGACCGGATCGAGGTTGTTCGTCGGCTCGTCGAGCAGCAGGACATTGGCACTGGAGAGCACCAGCATGGCGAGCGCGAGCCGGGTTTTCTCACCGCCGGACAGCACTCCGGCGGGCTTGTCGACGTCGTCTCCGCTGAACAGGAACGAGCCGAGCACCTTGCGCAACTCGGTGTCGGTGAACTCCCCGCCCGCCGAACGCATGTTCTCCAGCAGGGTCCGGTCGCTGTCGAGGGTCTCGTGCTCCTGGGCGTAGTAGCCGACCTTGAGGCCGTGGCCGGGCCTGATCTCGCCCGTGTCAGGCTGCTCGACGCCGCCGAGCAGCCTCAGCAACGTGGTCTTGCCCGCGCCGTTGAGCCCCAGGATGACGACCCGGTGGCCACGGTCGATGGCCACGTTGACGTCGGTGAACACCTCCAGCGAACCGTAGGACTTGGACAGCCCCTCGGCCATCAGCGGAGTGCGGCCACAGGGCAGCGGCGCGGGAAAGCGCAGCTTGGCCACCTTGTCGCTCGCACGCTCCTCCTCGGTGCCCGCGAGCAGCCGGTGGGCGCGGCGCATCATGTCCTGGGCGGCCTTGGCCTTGGTCGCCTTGGCGCGCATCTTGTCGGCCTGCGCCAGCAGCGCGCCGGCCTGCTTCTCGGCGTTGGCGCGCTCGCGCTTGCGGCGCTTCTCGTCGGTCTCACGCTGCGCCAGATAGGCCTTCCAGCCGACGTTGTAGTGATCGATCACACAGCGGTTGGCGTCGAGGTGAAGGACCTTGTTGACCGTCGCTTCAAGAAGGTCGACATCGTGACTGATGATCACCAAGCCGCCCTGATGCGATCGCAAAAAATCACGAAGCCACCCGATTGAGTCGGCATCTAGGTGGTTTGTCGGTTCGTCTAGAAGGAGAGTTTCCGCCCCGCTGAAAAGAATGCGCGCCAATTCCACGCGCCTGCGCTGACCGCCGGAAAGCGTTTTCAGCGGTTGGCCCAGCACGCGGTCCGGCAGGCCGAGGCTGGAGGCGATCGAGGCCGCCTCGGACTCGGCCGCGTAGCCACCGAGCACGTGCATCTGGTCCTCGAGGGCGCCGTAACGCCGCACGGCCTTCTCCCGGGTGCGCTCGTCGGCGGAGGACATGCCGAGCTCGGCCTGACGCAGCTTGCGCAGCACCTCGTCGAGGCCCCTGGCCGACAGGATGCGGTCGCGGGCGAGCACCTCCAGGTCGCCGGTGCGGGGGTCCTGGGGCAGGTAGCCGACGTTGCCGGTCGTGCTGACCGCGCCCGCGGCGGGCAGCCCCTCCCCGGCGAGCACCTTGGTCAGCGTGGTCTTTCCGGCGCCGTTGCGGCCGACGAGGCCGATCTTGTCGCCCGGGTTGACGCGGAACGACGACTTCTCGATGAGCAGGCGCGCGCCGGCGCGCAGCTCGATGTCACTGGCGATGATCATGATGAAGGGAACACTCCCGAGCTAGGAAACGAGGGTTTGGGCGTGCGACGCCGGTCAATCGGGAGTGTGCATACAGATCAGTGTATGACCCCGATCTGGGGTTCCACCTCTGCTTAAACCTCCGGCGGGCACCCAGCGATCACCGCCGGGTTCCAGATGACCACCGGGCCGGTTACGCGCCGGGCTCAATCGGCGGGCGTGGCCGCGCTCGCCCGCATGCCGTCGAGCATGAGGCGCAGGAACCGCTCCGGCCGGGCGGCGATGTGGGCGGGCAGGCCGGCGGGATGGCAGGCGAACAGGCCGAGCAGCGCCACGATGTCATCGGTGCCGACGTCGAGCCGGAGCGTCCCCTCGGCCTGGGCTTGGCGGACCAGCTCGTCCAGCCGCTCCAGCCACTCCCGGCGCGCCCTGGCGAACTCGGCGCGGCCGGTGAAGGTCTCCTCGGGCACATCGGCCAGCGCCGTGGCGAGCGCGCCGCGGCCGGGATCCCCCGCCCAGACGACGAAGTCGTACAGCCCGGTCCAGGCGTCGGGCGCGCGCTCGATGGCACCGTTCAGGGCGTCGGCGAGGGAATGGACGTAGTGGTCGCCGATGGCCGCGACCAGCGCGCCGCGGTCGGGAAAACGCCGGTAGAGGGTGCCGACCCCGACGCCCGCGCGACGGGCGATGAGCTCCATGGGCGCGTTGACACCGCGCTCGGCGATCACGTCGGCGGCCGCGTCGAGGATCTTGTCGAGGTTGCGTCTGGCGTCCGCGCGCACGTACGACTCCGAACTGGACGAAGAGATTCCGCTTATTGTATCGTCCGGCTAACCGGAATCCAATATTCCACTTAGGAGGACCGACATGATCCTGGTGACCGGAGCCACGGGCACGATCGGCAGGGCGCTCATCGAGAGGCTGCGCGGCGAGGACGTCGTCGCCGCGCTCCGCCGCCCCGCCGACCTGGACTGCGCCCACGTGCTCGGCGACCTCGAACGGCCGGAGACCATCGCCGCCGCGCTCTCGCCCGGCGACCGGCTCTTCCTCAACAGCTCGCTCTGGCCGGGGTTCGTCCAGGCCCACCAGAGGATGATCGACCTGGCCCGTGAGGCGGGCGCCGGGCAGATCGTGACCGTGTCGGTGCGCGGCGCCGCACCCGGCGCTCTCCTTGGCGGCGGCGTGCACGGCGAGGTCGACGCCCACCTCAGGGAGTCCGGGGTGCCGTGGTCGATCCTGCAACCCGTGGGGTTCATGCAGAACCTCCCGGCTGAGGTGCGCGACGGCCGCATGTACGGCTCGTACGGCTCCGCCCCGGTGGGCTACATCGACGCCCGGGACATCGCGGACGTGGCGGCGGCGCTGCTGACCCGCCCGGTCGGGGAGAGCGGCGTCCACGTTCTCACCGGCCCCGAGGCGCACTCCCACGACGAGATCGCCGCCGCGATCGGCGCCGCTTTGGGCCGGCCGGTCGCGTACACCGACCTCCCGGTGCCGGAGATGGCCGCCCATCTGGCCCGGCAGGGCCTCCCGGAGCCCGTCAACCACGCTCTCGCCGCGCTCATGGCCGAGGTCGGAGACGGCCGCTGGTCCTCGGTCACCACGGCCGTCGAGGACATCACCGGGCGACCGCCCCGCTCCCTGGCCACCTTCCTCACCGACCACGCACCCGCCTTCGAGCGCTGACCAGGCGGAACCTGCGGGCGGCGTCTCAGGCGGGGTCGACCACCCGGATCCGTACCTCGCGGAACAGCTTGGGTGTGTCGCGCAGCACCGCCAGTTTCGGGTCGGGCACCACGAGGAACGGCTCGGATTCGAGGGCCAGGAGCGGCGCCAGCCGCCGGTCGGCCCGAAGAGTGTCGACCGCGCGGCGATCACCGCCGAACACGACAGCGTCCAGCTCGGCCAGGTGCGGCGACAGCACCCGCAGCGCCGTCTCCACCGCCGACTCGACGGCCTGGCCCGCCTGGTTCTGCCTGCGCCTGGCGAAACGCTGCTGCGACCAGCCGCCCGCGGCGGTGCGCCCCTGGACCAGCCGGGAGCCGACCTTGGAGGCCACCAACCGCGACCCGTGGAACACTCCGGCCGCGTAGCCGCCCAGCCGCACCAGCACCACGCCCACGCGCCGCTCGGCCCGCGCGTGCGTGACCAGCCGGGTGACGTGCGGCGGCCCGGGCGGCATCGGCGGGAAGGGGACGTGCAGCTCGGCCAGCGCCCCGTCGGCGGCCACCAGGCGCACCACCCGCTCGTCACCGGCGGCCTCGAAGGCGCCGTGCCGGGCGGCGAAGCCGTCGATCCACGGGTGCACGCGCTCGGGCGGCACCGAAACCCACCGGCCGCCGCCCTTCGCCGGTCGCGCGTTCATCGGATTTCCTTTGCTGCAGACCCCGGGCTTCAGCCCTGGTTCGCTGGAGACCCCGGGCTTCAGCCCGGGGAGGAAGTCAACCCCGAAGGCCGGCCGACCCGGCGACGGCCCCAGATCAAAGGCGGCAGGCGTAGATGTCGGTGACCAGGATGGCGCGCGCGCCGATGTCCCACAGCTGGTCCATCACCTGCTGGTGGCCCTTGCGGCGGACCATGGCGCGGACGGCGACCCAGCCCTCGCGGTGCAGCGGCGAGACCGTGGGGCCCTCCATACCGGGTGTGAGGGCGATGGCCTCCTCGATGCGCTCGGCGCGGATGTCGTAGTCCATCATCACGAAGTCGCGAGCGTGCACGACGCCCTGGAGACGGCGCGCCAACTGGGCGACGCCGGCCGCCTCGGGCGCGCTGTGCCGCTTGATCAGCACGGCCTCCGAGCGCATGATCGGCTCGCCGAAGACCTCCAGGCCGACGTTGCGCAGCGTGGTGCCGGTCTCGACGACGTCGGCGATCGCGTCGGCCACGCCGAGCCTGATGGCGGTCTCGACGGCGCCGTCGAGCTTGATGACGCGCGCGTCGACCCCCGTGTCGGACAGGTATTTGTCGAGCAGCCCGGCGTAGGAGGTGGCGATGCGCATGCCGTCGAGGTCCTTGACCGACGTCATCTCGCCGGCCCTGCAGGCCAGCCGGAAGGTGGAGCCGCCGAAGCCGAGCGTCATGATCTCCTCGACGGGCGCGCCCGAGTCGATCAGCATGTCGCGGCCGGTGATGCCGGCGTCGAGGGTGCCCTCGCCGACGTAGACGGCGATGTCGCGGGGGCGCAGGAAGAACAGCTCACAGCCGTTGTCGGCGTCGACGACGACGAGCTCCTTGCTGTCCTTTCGGGACCGGTAGCCAGCCTCCTTGAGGATGACCTGGGCGGCTTCGCTGAGCACGCCCTTGTTGGGTACTGCCAGGCGGATCATGTGGATCGTGTCCTTGGGTCTCGCGGGTCTGAACGGGTGGGACGAGGGCGGGCGCGGGCGCCCTAGAGATGCTTGTACACCTCGTCCAGCCCGATGCCCTTCGCGAGCATGAGCACCTGCACGTGATAGAGGAGCTGCGAGATCTCCTCGGCGGCCCGGTCACTCGACTCGTGCTCGGCGGCCATCCAGCTCTCGGCGGCCTCCTCGACGACCTTCTTGCCGATGGCATGGACGCCGGCGTCGAGCGCGGCGACGGTGCCCGAGCCCGCGGGCCGGGTCTGCGCCTTCTCTGACAGCTCGGCGAACAGCTCTTCGAAGGTCTTCATGATCTCTCTCGTCGGTCGGCTGGCGTGCATGACAAGCCTAGTCTGCGCGCGCGGGTCGGATGGCCCGGCGTCCGCCACGCGAGACGCAGGGAGCCGGGGCGGCGATGTTGACCATTCCCCCGCACTCCCTTATCGTTCACACGGTTAAATCATTTCATTAGGTCATTGGCGCCGAATATGGAGACTTAGTGTCGACGGAAAGCCTCTTTCCGCATTCGCTCCGCACGCTCCTCAGACCGGATACTCTCCGGAATCCCGCCCCCGTCTATTCCGCCTGGCGCGAGACCGACCCCTTCTTCTGGTTCGACGAACTCCGCACGTGGGTGCTGACCCGCCACGCCGACTGCGCCGAGGTCCTCAAGCGGCTGGACCTGTTCTCCTCCGACTGGCGGCGGGTCGGCGAGCGGATGCCCGACGAGCTGATCATGTTGCAGTCCGTCGATCCGCCCGACCACCCGCCCGTGCGGCGACTGCTCGCGGCCGCCTACCGGGCCCAGGACCACTCCGCGCTGGCCGAGCGCACCGCCGCGCGCGTACGACGCCACCTGGCCGGGCTGAACGGGGCCGAGGTGGAGTTCGTGCACGAGGTGGCCATCCCGCTCACCGTGGAGACGATCTGCGACCTGCTGGGCGTGGATCCGCCCGATCTCGACTGGCTCAACTCCGTCTCCCCGCCGGTCGTCGACACCATGGACGCCGGGCTGCGCCCCGAAGTGATGCCCGCGGGGATCGCCGCGCGGGCGGAAATCGACGCGGTCATCGAACAATGGATGACCGACCACCGCCCGGACGGCATGTTCGCATTTGTCGCCGAAAAACTGCGCAGCGTGGACGTCGACCGACGGCTCCTGCTGAATTCGCTGCGCTCGACTTTCCACGCGGGTTTCGAATCGTCGGCCCGGCTACTCGCCCTCTCCTTGCTCGCGTTCATCGATAATCCTGGCACTCTCCACGATTTCCCGAAAAATCCGGATTCCGGGGTGGAAGAGCTGATCCGCTACACCAGCCAGGTCCAGGTGCTCGCCCGCGCCTGCCTGACGGACACCGAGATCGGCGGCCGCAAGGTGCGCGCGGGAGAGGGCGTGACCCTGATCATCGGGGCCGCCAACCGCGACCCGGCCGCCTTCGCCGACCCCGACGCCCTGCGGCTGGACCGCACCCCCAACCCGCACCTGGGCTTCGGTCGCGGCCTGCACGCCTGCCTCGGCGCCGGTGTCGCCTCGACGCAGACCCGGGTGCTCTTCACCGAACTCGCCCGCGCCGGTCACACCGTCCGCCCGCACGCCGATCCGGTGATGTGGGACAGCGGAACCCTGCGCGGCGTGCGAATCCTGCCGGTCACGTTCGCCTAGGAGGTGGTCCCATGCGCTACGTCTACTGACCGATAGTCGCCGTGGCCGGCCAGGCCACGGCGAACGGCGCCTCCCCCCGAGGAGCTCGATGACCCATCCGACGGGTGCCCGGGGCCGCTATCGCGACGCCCTGGCCGTGCCCGAGTTCCGGACCCTCTTCCTCTCACACGTGCTCTGCATGCTGGGCACGATGGTGACCCAGTTCGCCCTGACCGTGCTGGTCTACCGCCAGAGCGGCTCTCCCTTGCTGGCCGCCCTGGTGTTCACCGTGGCGTTCGTCCCCTACCTGTTCGGCGGGGTGCTGCTGTCCGCACTGGTCGACCGGGTGGCGATCCGCCGGCTGCTGGTGGGCTGCAACCTGCTGACCGCCGCCCTCGCCGCCGCCATGACCCTGCCCGGGCTGCCGGTGGCCGTCGTGCTGGCCCTGGCCCTCGGCATGGGGCTGGTGGCCCCGGTCTTCGCGGGGGCGCGGGCCGCGATGCTGCCGCGCGTCCTCGACGGCGACGTCTACATCGCCGCCCGCAGCCTGTTCCGGCTGGTCGCGCAGGGCGCGCAGGTGAGCGGCTTCGCCCTCGGCGGGCTGCTGCTCATCGCGTTGACGCCGCGCGCGGCCCTGATGCTCAACACCGGCGCCTTCCTGCTGTCGGCGGCGCTGCTCGCCGCCGGGCTCACGGCCCGCCCGGCGGTCTCCGCCGGGACGCGGTCCCTGGTGAGCGACTCGCTGACCGGCCTGGGCCGGATCTTCCGGCAGGCACGGCTGCGCCGCGTCCTCGTGTTCGGCTGGGCCGTGCCCGCCCTCGGGGTGGCGCCCGAGGCGCTGGCCGCGCCGTACGCCGACCTGGCCGGGTTCGGCACGGCCGGGCTGGGACTGCTCATGTCGGCGCTGCCGGTCGGCACGGTCCTGGGCGAACTGCTGTGCCTGTGGATTCCCTCCCCCGCCCGCAGGCTGCGGCTCATCACGCCGCTGGCACTGCTGGTGTTCCTGCCGCAGCTGCTGTTCGGGCTGCGGCCGGGCCTGCCGCTGGCGATCACGCTGCTCGTCCTGTCGGGCCTGGGGCTCGCCCACCACCTCGGCCTGGACCAGCTCCTCATGGACGCCGCCCCCGAGGAGCTGCTCGGCCGGGCGCTGAGCATCCAGACGGCCGGCCTGATGTTCTGGCAGGGCGTCGGATTCGCCGTGGCCGGCGCCGCCGCCCAGTTCGCCTCGCCCTCGCTCGTCATCACGGTGACCGCCGCGCTGGGCCTCCTCCTGGTGCCGCTCCTGCGCCTGGGCCGCGATGACCCCGGAAACGGCGACGCCCGCCGTACCGCTCCCTAGGGAGAGGTACGGCGGGCGTCGGCAGAGGTCGCCAGGCGGTCAGCGGCCGTAGCGGCGCTCACCCTGACCGGAACGGTAGCCACCGTTGCCACGACCCTCGGTGCGGGAGCCGCCGGACCGGTAGCCGTCACGGGAACGGTCGTCGGGCCGGTTGCCCCGCTCGCGGTCGGCCGAGAACGGGCGGCCACGGTCACCGGCGGCGCGGGGGGCGCGGTCGTCCGAGCGGAAAGCCCCACGGGAGCCGCCGTCGTCGGGCCGGAACCCACGCGGGCCACGGTCGTCGGGGCGGGTGTCACGCGGACCGCGGTCGTCGGACCGGTAGCCACCACGCGAACCGTCGTCGGAGCGGAAGCCGCCGCCGCGCGGGCCGTCGTCGGAGCGGGGGCCACCGCTACGGGGGCCGCGGTCGTCGGAGCGGTAGCCGCCACGGGGGCGGTCGTCGCCACCGGAGCGGCGGTCGCCGAAGGTGCGCGGCTCGGCGGCGTCGGTGTGACGACGGGGGTAGCGGTCCTCGCCGTCGTGGCGGCGGGGACGCCGGTCGTCGCCCGAGCCGGCGACCGGGCGGTCGCCGTCCTCGTGGCGGCGCGGGCGCCGGTCGCCGTCGAAGTCACGGCGCGGGCGGCGGCCGCGACGCTCGGCGCCGTTGTGGCCGCCCTCGCGGCGCGGGCGCAGCGGCTTGCGGACGTCGGGCTCCCAGACGGGGACGGCCTCGCCGCTCGGCGAGCGGGCGCCCGCCATCTCGGCGAGCCTGGGGTGGCCCGGGGTGGCCTTGAGTCGGAACGGCTGGATGCCGGCGCGCCGGGTGAGCTGGTCGGTCGAGCGGCGCTCGTTGGGCAGCACCAGCGTGACGACGGTGCCCTTCTCGCCGGCGCGGGCCGTGCGGCCACCGCGGTGCAGGTAGCTCTTGTGGTCCTGCGGCGGGTCGACGTGCAGCACCAGGCTGATGTTGTCGACGTGGATGCCGCGGGCGGCGACATCGGTGCAGACGAGCACGTTGACGGAGCCCTCGCGGAACTCGGCCAGGATGCGGGTGCGCTGGTTCTGGCGCTTGCCGCCGTGCAGGCCGCCCGACTTGACGCCGACCCTGGCGAGCTGCTTGCACAGGCGGTCGACGCCGTGCTGGGTGCGGACGAACATGATCGTCCGGCCCTCGCGGTTGGCGATCTCGGCGGTGATGTCGAACTTGTCGTCGCGCGTCACCTGGAGCACGTGGTGCTCCATGGTGTCGACCGGGGAGGTCGCGGGGGCGACGGAGTGCGTGATCGGGTCCTTGAGGAAACGGCGCACGAGCTTGTCGACGTCGCCGTCGAGGGTGGCCGAGAACAGCAGCCGCTGCCCGTCGGCCGGCGTCTGCGCGAGCAGCTCGGTCACGACGGGGAAGAAGCCGAGGTCACACATGTGGTCGGCCTCGTCGATGACGCTGACCTCGATGTCGGACAGCGAGCACTCACCCTGGCGGATGAGGTCGCCGAGCCGGCCCGGCGTGGCGATGACGACGTCGACGCCGCGGCGCAGCGCCTCGATCTGCTTGCCCATGGACATGCCGCCCACGATGACCTTCATGCGCAGGCCCAGGCCGCGGCCGAGCGGCTCAAGGGCGTCGTGCACCTGCAAGGCGAGCTCGCGGGTGGGGACGAGGATCATGGCGCGGGGACGGCCGGGGGCCGGCCGTGTTCCGGCGATGCGGGTCATGGTCGGCAGGCCGAAGGCGAGCGTCTTGCCGGAGCCGGTCTGGCCGCGGCCGAGCACGTCGGCGCCGGCCAGCACGTCGGGGATGGTCGCGCTCTGGATGGGGAACGGGCTGGCGATGCCCTGCTTGGCCAGCCCGGTGATGAGCGGCCTGGGCAGACCCAGCAGCTCGAACTCGGACGGGCCCTGCTCGGGGGTGAGCTCGGGCAGGACAGCATCAAGCATGGTCACGAAAGTCGTGCCTTTCAGTCGAAGTGGCGCGTCACTTCTGCGAAAGGACGTGCCAGGACGTACGGCAGTGCCGTACTGCGTTACGTTCGCGGGAATTCGGACCCGCTGGGTGGGGACTGGCCCGAAATCGACGGGCCGTCTACGCGCACCCCATTGCCGGCCGCAGGCGGCGATAACGCACATTGGTGCGCTAGGTGCACGTGGTGCCAACGCGGGGAAAACACCATGTATTCCCCGGCTAGTCCGATTATCGGACTTTAGCACGCTGACACGGCCGACGCCGAGGCGTCAGCCGTTCAGCAAAAGATCAGACGTTGAATCCTAGCATACGTAGCTGCTCGCGACCCTCATCAGTGATCTTGTCCGGCCCCCACGGGGGCAGCCAGACCCAGTTGATCTTAACATCGGAGACCATGCCGTCGAGCGCCGAGTGGGCCTGGTCCTCGATCACGTCGGTCAGCGGGCAGGCGGCGCTGGTCAGCGTCATGTCAATAGTCGCCACCGGCTGGCCGCCGTCGGACGGGTCGAGGTTGAGGCCGTAGATCAGCCCCAGGTCGACCACGTTGATCCCCAGCTCGGGGTCGACGACATCCCTGAGCGCCTCCATGACCTCGTCGAGGCTGACGTCTCCATCGACCCCGGTCGGCGTCTCCACCGGCTTGCTCATGACACTCTCCTCACAGCGCAGCACTCCTCACAACAGCGTCCTTGTACGCCATCCAGGACAGCAGGGCGCACTTCACTCGCGCCGGGAACTTCGCCACGCCCGCGAAGGCCACCGCGTCGCCCAGCACGTCCTCGTCGGCCTCGACCTGCCCCCTGCCCTGCATGAGGCGAGTGAACTCGGCGACGACCGACAGTGTCTCCTCGACCGTCGAGCCGGTGGTCAGCTCGTGCAGCACCGAGGCGGCCGCCTGGCTGATCGAGCAACCCTGGCCATCGTAGGAGACGTCCTCGATCCGCCCGGCCGTGCCCACCTTGACCCGGAGCGTGATCTCGTCGCCGCAGGTCGGGTTCACGTGGTGAACCTCGGCGTCGTACGGCTCACGCAGCCCCCGGCCCTGGGGGTGCTTGTAGTGCTCCAGGATCAGCTCCTGGTACATCGACTCGCCGATCATGGCTATCCGAACACCTTCTGAACGTGGTGGAGGCCGCGGACCAGGGCGTCGATCTCGCCCGTGGTGTTGTACAGATAGAACGACGCCCGGGTGGTCGCCGGTATTCCGAACCTGAGATGCAGCGGGCGGGCGCAGTGGTGGCCGACGCGCACCGCGATGCCGAACTCGTCGTCGAGGATCTGGCCGACGTCGTGGGGGTGGATCCCCTCCAGCGTGAACGCCAGGGTGCCGCCGCGCCGCTCAAGGGAGTCAGGCCCGATCAGCCGGAGCCTGGGCACCTCACGCAGCGCCTCCAGCGCGTACGCCGTCAGCGAGCGCTCGTGGGCCTCCACCGCCTCCATGCCGATCGCCTGAAGGTAGTCGACGGCCGCGCCGAGACCGATGGCCTCGACGATCGGCGGGGTGCCGGCCTCGAACTTGTGCGGGATCGGCGCGTAGGTCGAGTGGTCCATCCAGACCGCCTCGATCATCTCGCCGCCGCCCAGGAACGGGGGCATCGCGTCGAGCAGCTCGGCCCGTCCCCAGAGCACGCCGATGCCCGAGGGACCGAGCATCTTGTGCCCCGTGAAGGCCACGAAGTCGACGCCCAGCTCGGCGACGTTCACCGGGTGGTGGGGCACCGACTGGGACGCGTCGAGCATCATCAGCGCGCCCACCTCGCGGACCCGTGCCAGCACGGAGGCGACGGGGTTGACGGTGCCGAGCACGTTGGACTGGTGGGCGATCGACACGATCTTGGTTCGCTCGGTGATCAGCTCCGGCATGCCGGAGAGGTCGAGCCGGCCGTCGTCGGTCACGCCGAACCACTTCAGCGTCGCCCCGGTGCGCTGCGCGAGCAGCTGCCACGGCACGATGTTGGAGTGGTGCTCCATCTCGGAGATGACGATCTCGTCGCCGGGGCCGAGCGTGAAGCGGGGGTCGGTGTCGGCCGTGCCGCGCCAGAGATGCTGCCCGAAGGAGTAGGCGACGAGGTTGAGAGCCTCGGAGGCGTTCTTGGTGAAGATCACCTCGTCGCGCGACGGGGCGCCGACGAACGCGGCCACCTTGTCGCGCGCTCCCTCGTAGGCCTCGGTCGACTCCGCGCCGAGCACGTGCATCGCGCGCCCGACGTTGCTGTAGTGCATCGCCAGATGCTCGCGGATGGTCTCCACGACCGCCGCGGGCTTCTGGGAGGAGTTGCCCGAGTCGAGGTAGACGAGCGGACGCCCGCCGGGCAGCTCGCGGGAGAGGATCGGGAAGTCCTTCCTGATCCTCTCCACGTCCAAGCTGGTGGAAGTCATGCACTCGCCTTCGTGTACTGCTCGTAGCCCTCGGCTTCGAGCTTCTCGGCCAGCTCGGGCCCGCCCTCCTCGACGATCCTGCCGCCGGCGAAGACGTGCACGAACTCCGGCGTCACGTAGCGCAGGATGCGCGTGTAGTGGGTGATGAGCAGCACGCCGGTCTCACCCGAGGCGCGGAAGCGGTTGATGCCCTCGGACACCACGCGCAGCGCGTCGACGTCGAGACCGGAGTCGGTCTCGTCGAGCACCGCGATCTTCGGCTGGAGCAGCTCCAGCTGGAGGATCTCGTGGCGCTTCTTCTCGCCGCCGGAGAAGCCCTCGTTGAGGTTGCGCTGGGCGAAGGCCCCGTCGATGGACAGGGAGTCCATGCCGGCCTTGAGGTCCTTGGCGAACTGGCGCAGCTTGGGCGCCTCGCCGCGGATGGCGGTGACGGCCGAGCGCAGGAAGTTGGACACCGAGACGCCGGGGACCTCGACCGGATACTGCATGGCGAGGAACAGCCCGGCCCGGGCGCGCTCGTCGACGGACAGCGCGAGCAGGTCGACGCCGTCGAGCAGCACCTCGCCGCCGGTGATCGTGTACTTGGGGTGGCCGGCGATGGCGTAGGCGAGCGTGGACTTGCCGGAGCCGTTGGGACCCATGATGGCGTGGGTCTCGCCCGACTTCACGGTGAGGTTGACGCCGCGCAGGATTTCCTTGTCCTCGACGGCGACCTTCAGGTCACGGATCTCTAGGGTGGACATGTGCTTATGACTCCTTCGAGAGCGAGACGAGCACGTCATCGCCGTCGATCTTGACTGTGTAGACGTTCACGGATTTGGTGGCGGGCGGTCCGGTGGGCTTGCCCGAGCGGATATCGAAACACGAGCCGTGCAGCCAGCACTCCAGGGTGCCGTCGTAGACCTCGCCCTCGCTGAGCTTCACCTCGGCGTGGGAGCAGACGTCGTGCAGCGCGTAGACCTCGGCGCCCTTGCGGACCAGCGCGACGGGGGTCTCCCCCACCTCGACGCCGATCACCCCGCCGTCGGGGATGTCGTCGATCTTGCACACCTTGTCGAAACTCATCGCGCGAGCTCAGCCTCCACCGCGCTCATCACGCGCTCGCGGAGCTCGTCGATCTGGATCTTCTCGATGAGCTGACCGAGGAAGCCCCTGATGACCAGGCGCCGGGCCTCGTCGAAGGGGATGCCGCGGGCCTGGAGGTAGAAGATGTGCTCGTCGTCGAGGCGGCCCGACGTCGAGGCGTGCCCCGCGCCGGCCACCTCACCGGTGAGGATCTCCAAGTTGGGCACCGAGTCGGCGCGGGCGCCGTCGGTGAGGATCAGGTTGCGGTTGAGCTCGTAGGTGTCGGTGCCCTCGGCGGCGACCCTGATGATCACATCGCCGATCCAGACGGTGTGGGCGTCCTCGCCCTGCAGCGCACCGCGGTAGTCGACGTTGCTCTTGCAGTTGGGGTGCGAGTGGTCGACGAGCAGGCGGTGCTCCAGGTGCTGGCCCGCGTCGGCGAAGTAGACGCCTGACAGGTCGGCGTCGCCGCCGGGGCCGGTGTAGGAGACGCTGGGCGACAGCCGCACGACGTCTCCGCCGAGCGTCACCGTGAAGCCACGGAACGTCGCGTCCCTGCCCAGCTGGGCGTGGTGGTGGGAGACGTGCACGGCGTCGTGGGCCCAGTCCTGCAGGGTGACGACCTTGAGGGAGGCGCCGTCGCCCACCACGAACTCGATGTTGTCGGCGTAGACCGCGCTGCCCTGGTGCTCGATGACGACCAGCGCCTCGGCGAGCGCCTCGACCTTGACCACGATGTGTCCGTAGGAGGCGCCGTCGACGCCGCCGCCCCGCACCTCGACGCGGATCGGCTCGGCGGGCACCGACTCCTTGGGCACGGTGACGACCAGCGCCTTCTCGAAGGCGTTGTACGCCTGCGCGCTGACCCGGTCGGCCGGCACGTACGCCTGGCCGATCCGCGGGTCCTCACGGCCCACCCACTCGGCGGTTACGCCGGTCGGCGTGTGGACCTGGACCAGCACCTGGCCGGTGACCTCCGCCTTGCCGTCGTGCAGGCCTCTCAGGCGTGAGAGCGGCGTGAAGCGCCACGCCTCCTCGCGCCCGGTCGGGACCTCGAAGTCGTCCAGGTCGTAGGACGCCTTCTCATGCAGGGTCGACAAGGGCTTCTCGTTCAGGCCCATCAGCCGACGGCTCCTTCCATCTGCAGCTCGATCAGGCGGTTGAGCTCAAGGGCGTACTCCATGGGCAGTTCGCGCGCGATCGGCTCCACGAAGCCGCGCACGATCATCGCCATCGCCTCGTCCTCGTCGAGCCCGCGGCTCATGAGGTAGAACAGCTGGTCCTCGCTGACCTTGGAGACCGTGGCCTCGTGGCCCATCCGCACGTCGTCCTCGCGGACGTCGACGTAGGGGTAGGTGTCGGAGCGGCTGATCTGGTCGACCAGGAGCGCGTCGCACTTGACCGTGCTGGCGCTGCCGTGGGCGCCCTCCTCGATCTGCACGAGACCGCGGTAGGAGGTGCGGCCGCCGCCACGGGCCACCGACTTGGAGATGACGGTGGAGCTCGTGTGGGGAGCCAGGTGCACCATCTTGGAGCCGGCGTCCTGGTGCTGGCCCTCGCCGGCGAAGGCGACGCTCAGCGTCTCGCCCTTGGCGTGCTCGCCCATCAGGTAGACGGCCGGGTACTTCATCGTGACCTTGGAGCCGATGTTGCCGTCGATCCACTCCATGGTCGCGCCCTCGTAGGCGACGGCGCGCTTGGTGACCAGGTTGTAGACGTTGTTGGACCAGTTCTGGATGGTCGTGTAACGGCAGCGGGCGTTCTTCTTCACGATGATCTCGACGACCGCGGAGTGCAGCGAGTCGGACGAGTAGATCGGCGCCGTGCAGCCCTCGACGTAGTGGACGTAGCTGTTCTCGTCGACGATGATCAGGGTCCGCTCGAACTGGCCCATGTTCTCGGTGTTGATCCGGAAGTAGGCCTGCAGCGGGATCTCGACCTGGACGTTCGGCGGCACGTAGATGAACGAGCCACCCGACCACACGGAGGTGTTGAGCGCGGCGAACTTGTTGTCGCCGACCGGGATGACCGAGCCGAAGTACTCCTTGAAGAGCTCCTCGTGCTCCTTCAGGCCCGTGTCGGTGTCGACGAAGATGACGCCCTTCTCCTCGAGGTCCTCACGGATCTTGTGGTAGACGACCTCGGACTCGTACTGGGCGGCGACACCGGCGACGAGGCGCTGCTTCTCGGCCTCGGGGATGCCGAGCTTGTCGTAGGTGTTCTTGATGTCGGCGGGCAGCTCCTCCCAGGAAGCGGCCTGCTTCTCGGTCGAGCGCACGAAGTACTTGATGTTGTCGAAGTCGATGGCCGTGAGGTCGGAGCCCCAGGTCGGCAGCGGCTTCCGGTGGAAGAGGCGGAGGCCCTTCAGGCGAAGGTCGAGCATCCACTCCGGCTCGTTCTTCAGCGCGGAGATGTCGCGGACGACTTCCTCGGACAGGCCACGCTTGGCCGTCGCCCCGGCGACATCCGAGTCGGCCCAGCCGAACTTGTAATTTCCGAGGCCTTCCAGCTCCGGGCGGTCGGTGACAGTCACCTTCCGGTCTCCTTGCTCTTGTCTCTATATGCGGAATGACCCAGCGTTTGCGGGCTCACATGTGTCGTGCAGACCCCGTCGCCGTGGGCGATGGTGGCCAGGCGCTGCACCGGCGTGCCGAGCAGCTGCGCGAACGCCTCCGTCTCGGCCTCACACAGCTGCGGGAACTCCGCCGCCGCGTGCGCCACCGGGCAGTGATGCTGGCAGAGCTGGTCGCCGCCGGACTTGGCCTTGCTGGCCGAGGCGGCGTACCCCTCCGCCGACAGCGCCTGCGCCAGCACTTGCACGCGCTGGTCGGCCGGCACCGTCCGCATGACCGGCTCCAGCCGCCTCAGCAGGCCGGAGACCTGCGAGCGGGCGAAGTCGGTCACGGCTTCGTGTCCCATGCGGTCGGCCAGGAAACGCAGCGCGCTCCCGGCCAGGTCGTCGTAGGCGTGCTCGAAGGCACTGCGGCCCGCGTCGGTGATGGCGAACAGCTTGGCCGGCCGCCCCCGCCCACGCTGGCCACGCGGTCGTACGGCGCGAGGCTCGATCATCCCGTCGGCCAGCAACGCGTCGAGGTGGCGGCGGACGGCGGCGGGCGTGAGCCCGAGCCGCTCGCCCAGCGCGGCGGCCGCGACGGGTCCGTGCTCCAGAATGAGCCGGGCGACGCGTGCGCGGGTGCCGCGCTCGCTGCCAGGCTCAAGGGTGGGCACGTAGCTCATCGGTCGCTCACCACTCCTCGTTCGCTCGGCGGGAGGCCCGGCGGCCCCCTGCTTCGCGCACCGCGTCGGACTCGCTCCCGTTTTTCACAACATCAGTGTGCCGTAATTCCTTCCCCGTTCACAAACGGATCCACGTAACTCAGTCAATGCAATTTCTCACTCAGGTAAGGCTTACCTAACAGAATGGCGGCCGAGCACGATGAACAGCAGGACGGACAGGGCGAGCAGGCCGAGCATGACCGCGGCCATCGGCACCGCCGAGCCCGATCCGGCGAGGCCGACCAGCGGGGCGGCGAACGCTCCCAGCGCGAACTGCAGGACGCCGAGCAACGCCGAGGCGCTGCCCGCGACCTGGGGCGGCTGGCCGGCCAGCGCCAGCGCGCCGGTGCCCGGCATCACCAGCCCCTGACCGCACATGATCACGAAGAGACCGGCCACGACGCCCGGCAGCCCGATCCCGGTGACCGCGGCGGTCAGCAGCAGGGCGCCGCCCACCAGGGAGACCAGCAGGCCGGCGAGGACCAGGCGCTCCGGCGCGAACCGGCCCGCGAGCCGCCCGCCGACCTGGGCCAGGATCGTCAGGCCGAGCGCGTTCAGCCCGAAGATGAGCGAGAACTGCTGCGGCGTGGCCCCGTACACCTCCTGCAGGACGAACGGCGAGCCGGAGATGTAGGCGAACATCGCGGCGAACGCCAGGCCCGCGGTGAGCGCGTTGCCCATGAACGGCCGGTCGTGCAGCAGACGCCAGAAGGTGCGCGCGGTGTGCCGCAGGCCGCCGCCCTCCCGCCTGTCGGCGGGCAGGGTCTCGCGCACGCCGGGGATCACGGCCAGCAGCAGCGCCAGCCCGGTCAGGCTGAGCGCGACGAACACCCCGCGCCAGGAGGTGAAGGCCAGCAGCTGGGCGCCCGCGATCGGGGCGAGGATGGGGGCCAGCCCGCTGACGAGCATGAGCGTGGCGAAGATGCGGGCGATGGCGGCGCCCTCGTACAGGTCGCGGACCACGGCCCGGACGATCACCAGAGCCGTGCCGCCGAGGATGCCCTGGAGCAGCCGGAAGGCGATCAGCATCGGCACCGACGGCGCGAACGCGCACAGCAGGGAGGCGATCGCGAAGCCGGCCACGCCGACGATCAGCGGCACCCTGCGCCCGCGTACGTCGCTCACCGGCCCGGCGATCACCTGGCCGACCGAGACTCCGATGAGGCAGGCGGTCAGGGTGAGCTGCACCTGCGCGGGGACGCTGAGCATCTCGGCGGTGATGGCGGGCAGGGCGGGCAGGTACATGTCGATCGAGAGCGGCCCGATGGCCGAAAGGGCGCCCAGGATGAACAGCAGCAGACCGCGGCGGCCTCTTCTACCCTCGACGGTGGCCGGCGCGGCTTCTGCCACGGACATGCGTGAACCCCTCTCCCTCGTGGGTTGTGGCCCACGAGGGCCGAGGGGTCAAACCGGAATTCGGTCCTCCTAATTCCCAATTATCTGACTTTTCATTCGATTTCGTGAAGGCCGGGGTTGCGGTCCGCCTGCCGGACCGACACGACACGCTCCGTCGGGGCTCTGGAGGACGGCCGTCGAGCCCGCGCCGGAGATCCGCGCCGGGTCCATCAGGACGGTGCCGCCGGAGCTCACCCCGGCCGGCGACCTGCCGGGAAAAGCCCTGTCAGTACCTGTCCATATCCGGCCACGACGGGGCGCGAGCCGGACCGCGCCGGACAGTCCCTAAACTCAACCCATGGATTCCCCAGCCGTCGAGCTCATCGACCTGGTCAAGCGCTACGGCGGCGCGACGGCGGTCGACGGCTTGTCCATGCGCGCCCCGGCCGGAGCGGTCACCGCCGTGCTCGGCCCCAACGGGGCGGGCAAGACGTCCACGATCGAGATCTGCGAGGGCTTCCGCACGGCCGACTCGGGCACCGTCCGCGTGCTGGGCGAGCCGCCCGCGACACCGGCGCTGCGGCCGCGGGTGGGGGTCATGCTCCAGGCGGGCGGCGTGCCGCCCGCGATGCGCTGCGCCGAGTGGCTGCGCCTGGTCTCCCGCTTCCACGCCCATCCGCTCGATCCACGGGCCCTGCTGACCCGGCTCGGCCTGGCCGAGCACGCCCGCACGCCCTACCGCCGGCTGTCCGGCGGCCAGCAGCAGCGGCTCTCCCTGGCCGCCGCGGTCATCGGCAGGCCCGAGCTGGTCTTCCTCGACGAGCCGACGGCGGGGCTCGACCCGCAGGCCAGGCACGCCTGCTGGGACCTGGTGGGCGAGCTGCGCGCCGCCGGTGTCTCGGTGGTCCTCACCACGCACCACATGGACGAGGCCGAACGCCTGGCCGACCAGGTGGTGATCATCGACAGGGGGCGGGTGGTGGCCGAGGGCAGCCCCGCCTCGCTCACCGGGGCCGAGCGCCAGCTGCGCTTCCGCGCCCGGCCCGGCCTGGCGCTGGAGGAACTGCTCAACGCGCTGCCCGTGGGCAGCGTCGCCAAGGAGTCGCCCGCCGGCCACTACATCATCGAGGGCCAGGTCGATCCCGGGCTGCTGGCCACGGTGACCGCCTGGTGCGCGGCCGAGGGTGTCACGGCCGACGACCTGCGGATCGAACGCCGCACCCTCGAAGACGTCTTCCTTGAGCTGACCGGCAGGGAGCTGCGATGACCACGCTCGACCTCACACCCGCGCCGGGCGCGGCGCCGCTGCCGCGCATGGTGCTGGCGCAGGCGGGCGCCGAGGTGCGCGCCACGCTGCGCAACGGCGAGCAGCTCCTGCTGACGATGATCATCCCGGTGCTGCTGCTCGTCGGCTTCTCGCTGGCGCCGCTGGTCGACATCGGCGGGGGCAGCCGGGTCGGCTTCCTGACGCCCGGGGTGCTCGCGCTGGCGATCATGTCGACGGCGTTCACCGGCCAGGCGATCGCGACCGGCTTCGAGCGGCGCTACGGCGTGCTCAAGCGGCTGGGCGCCACCCCGTTGTCCCGGCAGGGGCTCATGCTGGCCAAGACGCTGGCCGTGCTCGCGGTGGAGCTGGTCCAGGTCGCGGTGATCGTGACCGTGGCGCTGGCGCTCGGCTGGCGGCCACAGGGCTCGTTCGCGGCCGCGGCGCTGCTGGTCGTGCTCGGCACCGCGGCGTTCAGTGGGCTCGGGCTGCTCATGGCGGGCACGCTGCGGGCCGAGGCGACGCTGGCCGCGGCCAACCTCGTCTACCTGGTGCTGCTGGGCGTGGGCGGAGTGGTGTTCCCGCTGTCGAAGTTCCCGTCGGGCATGCGGTCGGTGCTGGAGCTACTGCCCATCTCGGCGCTGACCAGCGGGCTGCGCACGGTGCTCGGCGCGGGCGCCCTGCCGCTCGGGGCGATCGCGGTGCTGGCCGCGTGGGCGGTCGTGTCACTGGGCCTGGCCTCCCGCTTCTTCCGCTGGGAGTGAGCCTGCTTTCGCTGGGTGCGAGCCTTCTTCTGCTGGGAGTGAGCCTTCCTCGGCTGGGAGTGAGCCGTAACGATGCCTGCCGATGACGGCCACCACCGTCAGCGGCAGCGCCACGGCCGCCGCCAGGCCGAACAGCAGCGCGTACCTGCCGTCGCCGGCCACCGGGCCGCCGGCCCAGGAGGAGACCGCGCTGCCGACGAACAGCGCCGCCGCGAAGAACGCCACGGAGGTGCCCCTGGCCCGCGGCGCGACGGACGTCACCCAGGTCTGCAATGACGAGTGCATGAACGACCAGGCGCCGCCGAAGAGCAGTGCCGCCACCATCACCGTGACGAGGCTGACGTGCGCCGCGACGAGCGCGTACCCCGCGCACACCTGGGTGCCTCCGACGGCGATGAGCACGGGGGGCGGCCACCGGCGTGACAGCCGCTTGACCAGCCGGGTGAGCAGCCACAGGCCCACCCCGTAGACGGCGGTCGCGAGCCCGGCCACGGCGGCGGTGGTGCCGCCGTGCTGGAGGGCGGGGGCGAGGAACGGCATGACGCCGAGCAGCACGGCGCCCTCCACGAAGGCCAGCGCGAAGACCAGCAGTGCCCAGCGGTGCCTGAGCACCGCGCCGACGTGCGTGCCGAGCCGGCCGTTCGCGCCGCTGGGCGGCTCGGGCACGCGGCGCAGCCAGATCGCGCAGCCCAGCGCCAGAGCCGCCGGCACGGTGAAGACCACGCGCCAGTCGACCAGGTCGGCCAGCACGCCGCCGAGCCCGGTGGCCGCGGCGGTGCCGAGGGCGGTGGCGCCCATGAGGTCGGTCAGGGCGCGCTGGCGGATGGAGGGCTGGACGGTGTCGCCGACGTAGGTCAGCGAGGTGGGGATCACCGCGCCGAAACAGGCGCCGGCGACGATCCGGGCGGCGATGAGCGCGCCGAGCGCCGGCATCAGGGCCGAGACGGCTCCGGCCACTGCCGCCCCGAGCAGGGCGGCCCGCATCACCGGCACCCGCCCGAAGCGGTCGGACAGCACGCCCCACAGGGGTTGCGACAGGCCGTAGGCGAGGAAGTAGCCGCTGGCCGCCGCCACGGCCGCGGCCAGCGGCACGTGCAGGTCGAGCGCGATCAGAACCAGCATCGGGCTCACGGCGAACCGGTCGAAGCTGCTGACGAAGGATGCGACGGACAGGGCGAGCGGTGGCCGGGAGAGCGTGATGGGCGGGGCGAGTGCCGTCATGCCTTCCATGGTCGGGGGCCCGCGGCAGCTGATCCAGATGCCCGGTAGTACCACCCTAAGTGCAGATATGTCGGTCGCGCTGACTAACCTCTACGGATACCTGTCCATGAGGAGTTCCGTGACCACCGCCTTCGCCCTCGACGATCCTCTGGATCGCGGTTCCGGCCTGCCCCGGCCGGGGAGCCTGCTGCGCACGGCGGCCGACTCGATCCCGCCGTCCGGGCTGGTGCTGCTGGCGATCTTCTCCGTGCAGCTGGGCGCCGGGTTCGCCAAGGAGCTGTTCGTGGCGCTGCCGCCGAGCGCGGTGGTGTTCGTCCGCATCGCGGCGGGCGCGTTGATCATGGCAGTGGTGGTGCGGCCGAAACTGAAGGGCATGTCCTGGCGCGACTGGGCCGTGGGGCTGGCCTTCGGCGTGACGCTCGCGCTGATGAACCTGTCGTTCTACGAGGCACTGTCCAGGCTGCCGCTGGGCGTCACGGTGGCCATCGAGTTCCTCGGGCCGCTCGGCGTCGCCGTGGCGGCGTCGCGGCGACGGCTGGACCTGATCTGGGTCGGTCTCGCCGGCCTGGGCGTGGCGCTGCTCGCGCCGTGGGGCGAGTCGGAGACGACGAGCTGGGCAGGCATCGGCTTCGCCTTGGCGGCCGGCGCCTGCTGGGCGGCCTACATCCTGCTGTCGGCCGCGGCGGGCCAGCGCTTCCCCGGCACCTCGGGGCTGGCCATCGCGATGATCGTGTCGGCCGTGCTGATCGCGCCCGTGGGCGTCACGACGGGCGGCGCGAGCCTGCTCCAGCCGGAGTTGCTGCTGATCGGCGTGGGCGTGGGGCTGCTGTCGTCGGTGATTCCGTACTCGCTGGAGCTGCAGGCGCTGCGGCGGATGCCCAAGCACGTCTTCGGCATCCTGATGAGCCTGGAACCGGCCGTGGCCGCGCTGATCGGCGTGCTGGTGCTGAGCGAGATGCTGCACGCCCAGCAGTGGGCGGCCATCGTCTGCATCGTGGCCGCCAGCCTCGGCTCGACTCGGACGCCTAAGACACCCCAGCCGCGCCAGGCGCCTCCGTCAGGTTGACGGCGAACCCGCCCAGATGCCGCGTACGTGGTGGATGTGCTCGGCCATGAGCCGGCCGACGGCCGCCTGGTCGCCGTCGGCCAGGGCGTCGAGCAAGGCCAGGTGCTCGCGCGCCGAGTCGGCCAGCCCGCCGCGCGCGACCAGCTGTGACAGGCCGTAGAGCCGGGCCCGGTTGCGCAGGTCCTTGACCACGGCCACCAGGTGGACGTTGCCCGACAGGGCCAGCAGCTCCAGGTGGAAACGCAGGTCGGCGTCGACGTAGCCGAGCAGGTCGGCCCGCTCGGCGGCGGCCACGATCTCCTCGGCGAGCGGCTGGAGCCGTTCGAAGTCGGCCGCGCGTGAGGCGTCGGCCAGGCGGGTCACGGTCGGCACCTCGATCAGCCGCCGGATCTCGGTCAGCTCGTCGAGGTCGCGGTCGGACAGCTCGGTCACCCGGAAGCCCTTGTTGCGCACGGCCTCGACCAGGCCCTCCTTGGCCAGGTCGAGCATCGCCTCGCGGACCGGCGTGGCGGAGACGCCGAACTGCTGGGCCAGCATCGGCGCGGAGTAGACCACGCCGGGCCGCATCTCGCCGGTGATCAGCGCGGCGCGGAGCGCGTGCGCGACCTGCTCGCGCAGGCTCTGCCGCTCCCCCACCATCGGCAGGTCGAGCCGGTCAGCCATCCGCTCCTCCCTTCCCTGCGTTCCACGCTTCGTAGGCGGCGGCCGCGACCACCAGGTCCTCCCAGGCCATGCCCGTGCCCTTGAACACACGAGGCCCGGGACCGGCGGACACTCGGCCGGCGATCAGGTCGGCGAGATTTCCGGCAAGATGACCAGTGGTGATCGTACCGTGGCGGATCGGGACGATCACCTCGCCGGCTTCGGCCAGCGCGGCCGACCTGGCCTCGACGACCACGGTGGCGCGAGCGATCAGGTCGTCGTCGAGCTCACGGGCGTCGGGCTCGTGCGAGCCGATCGCGACGACGGTGGCGCCGTCGCGGGGCAGCTTACCGGGGAACAGCGGCTCCCTGGCGGTCGTGCAGCAGGCGATGAGGTCGGCCCGCGCCAGCGCCTCGGCGAGCTCCTCGTCCGCGGCGCGAGCGCTGCCCCAGGTCCCGCCGGGCAGGGCCCGGGTGGTCAGCCCGCGCGCGCGGCAGCGGGCCGCGAAGGCCGCCAGGCGGCCGGGGTCTCGGCCGACGACGGTCACGCGCTCGACCGGCCGCACCTCGCTGAGCGCGACGACATGCCCCCACGCCTGCGGGCCGGTGCCGAACACCACCAGCTCGCGGGCGTCCGGGCCGGCCAGGTGACGGACGGCGAGCGCGGAGACGGCCGGAGTGCGCGACGAGGTGAGCGCGAGGCCGTCCAGGGTGGCCAGCGGGGCCAGGGTCTCGCCGTCGAGCAGCAGGTAGGTGCCCTGGACGCGGGGCAGGCCGCGCCCGGGGTTGCCGGGCGCGACGGTGACGGCCTTGACCCCGGCGTACCGGCCCGCGGCGGCGGGCATCAGCAGGAGCTGCCCGGCGGGCAGCTCGACCACCGGCCGTCGCGGCGTCGCCTCAGGATCGAGGCCGGCGCGCAGGGCGTCCTCCAGGATCTGTACGGCCCGCGCCACGGGCACCAGGCGCTCGATGGCGGTGGCGTCGAGATGGTCCATGACCGGCATCATCGCAGGGTGAATCCGGTGCCGAGGGGGTCGGCGGGGTCGAGCTCGAAGACGTGCCTGCCGGTGCGGTAGGCCATGCCCTCGATCTCGGGCACCACGCCCTCGCCGGTCACCCGGGCGACCCGCGCGCGAAAGACGCTGCCGACGATGCTCTCGTGCACGAGCGGCTCGCGCACGCCCTGGTCGTGCAGCAGCGCGAGCCGGGCGGCGGTGCCGGAGCCGCACGGCGAGCGGTCCACCTCGCCGTCGGCGAAGACGGTGACGTTGCGCTGGCGGACGTGGCCGTCGCCGCCGGGCAGCTCGTCGTAGAAGATCACCCCGTAGACGCCGGACAGCCGGTCGTCGCCCGGGTGCCGGGCGGCCGGATGTCCGGCGAGATCAGCCTTGATCCGGCGGCCGTGGGCGATCAGTTCGGTCAGGTACTCCGGCTCGACCGCCAGGCCGAGCGCCCCGGCCGGCACGGAGGCGTAGATCGCCCCGCCGTACGACAGGTCGGCCTCGACTCCGGCGGCGGGGACGGCGCGGGCGATCACGTACGACGGGACACTGACGAACGTGACGGACCGGACACGCCCGCCCGAGCAGCGCACCCGGGCGGTGACGCGGCCCGACGGCACGTCCACGAGCACGTCGGTGTCGCCGTCGGGATCGGCCTCGACCAGGCCCTCCTGGACGGCGTGCACGCCGAGCGCGATCGTGCCGTGGCCGCAGGCGGTGGAGTAGCCGTCCTTGTGCCAGAACAGCACGCCCAGGTGGGCGCCGTCGTCGTCGGGCGGGACCAGGAAGCAGCCGTACATGTCGGCGTGGCCGCGCGGCTCGTGGCAGAGCAGCCGCCGTACCCGGTCGATCTCCGGCGCGCTCGCGGCGGCGCGGCGGTCGAGCACCGTGGCGCCGGGGATGGCGGGCACGCCGCCGGTGACGATCCGGAACGGCTCACCGCCGGTGTGGTAGTCGACGGTGGTGACGGTCACAGCTCGAACCCTTCGGGGAACGGGTCGCGCGGGTCGAGGAAGTACTGGGCGGTGCCGGTCACCCAGGCGCGGCCGGTGATCGACGGCACCACGGCGGGCGCGCCGCCGACCGTGGTCTCCTCCAGTAGCCGGCCGACGAAGCGGGTGCCGATGAACGACTCGTTGACGAAGTCACGGCCCAGCGGGAGCTCGCCGCGGGCGTGCAGCTGGGCCATCCGGGCGCTGGTGCCGGTGCCGCAGGGCGAGCGGTCGAACCAGCCGGGGTGGATCGCCATCGCGTGGCGCGAATGGCGGGCGTCGGAGCCGGGGGCGGCGAAGTAGACGTGGTGGCAGCCCCGGATGCGGTCGTCCTCGCGGTGGACCGGCTCGTCGGCCGCGTTGATCGCCTCCATCGTGGCCAGCCCGGCGGCCAGGATCTCGTTCTTGGCCGCCCGGTCGAAGGGCAGGCCGTAGGAGTCGAGGCCGGCGATGGCGTAGAAGTTGCCGCCGTAGGCCAGGTCGTAGCGGATCTCGCCGTATCCCGGCACGGTCACCACGGCGTCGAGCCGGTCGCTGTAGGAGGGCACGTTGCGCAGCGTCACGGAGGTGGCCATGCCGTCCTGGACGGCCACGTCGACCGTGACGAGCCCGGCGGGCACCTCCAGCCGCACGGTGGTGACGGGCTCGACGACCTCCACCATGCCGGTCTCGACCAGGACGGTGGCGACGCCGATGGTGCCGTGGCCGCACATCGGCAGCAGCCCGGACACCTCGATGAACAGCACGCCCCAGTCGGCGTCGGGCCGGGTGGGCGGCTGCAGGATGGCGCCGCTCATGGCGGCGTGGCCGCGCGGCTCGTTCATCAGCAGCCTGCGGATGTGGTCGAGGTGATCGCGGAAGTCGACGCGCCGCTCGGCCATGCTCGCGCCGGGGATCACGCCGACGCCGCCGACGACGACCCGCGTGGGCATGCCCTCGGTGTGCGAGTCGACGGCGTGGAAGACCCGCCCGGTCCTCATCGCAGCCCCTCCGCCAGGACCTTCTCCGTCACGGCGCGGACGGCCGCGGCCTGCTCGTCCGTCAGCGGGGCGCGGGGCTGCCGGCAGGGCCCGCCGTGCCGTCCCGCGAGGTCCATGGACAGCTTGATGGCCTGGACGAACTCGGTCTTGGAGTCCCAGCGCAGCAGCGGGTGCAGCGTGCGGTACAGGGGCAGCGCGGTGTCCAGGTCGCCGGCCAGCGCCGCCCGGTAGAGCGCCACGCTGGAGGCGGGCAGTGCGTTGGGGTAGCCGGCGATCCAGCCGACGGCTCCGGCCAGCGCCAGTTCGAGCAGCACGTCGTCGGACCCGATCAGCAGGTCGAGCCGGGGAGCCAGCTCGGCCAGCTCGTAGGCTCGGCGCGGGTCGCCGGTGAACTCCTTCACCGCCACGATCAGGCCCTCCTCGGACAGCCGGGCGAGCAGCGCGGGCGTCAGGTCCACCTTGGTGTCGTAGGGGTTGTTGTACGCCACGATGGGCACCCCTGCCCTGGCCACCTCGCGGTAGTGCTCCATCACGGCCCGTTCGTCCGCCCGGTAGGCGTTGGGCGGCAGCAGCAGCACCGATCCACAGCCCGCCTCGCCCGCCTGCTCGGCCCAGCGCCGCGACTCGGCCGCGCCGTACGCGCCGACGCCCGGCATCACGTTGGCCCCGCCGACGGCCTCGACTGCGGTCAGCACCACCCGGGCCCGCTCCTCGGCGGTGAGCGTCTGGTACTCGCCCAGCGAACCGTTGGGCACCACGCCGTCGCAGCCGCCCGCGGTCAGCCAGCGGCAGTGCTCGGCGTAGCCGTCGAAGTCGACGGACAGGTCGTCGCGGAGCGGGAGGGCGGTGGCCACCATGACGCCCTGCCACGGCTTGACGCGTTCGATCACGGCAGATCCTTCCAGGAGAGGGGTTGGGGTCGCTCGGCCAGGGTGCCGAGGCTGACGGGCTGAACGACGGGGCGGCGCGGCGGGCCGGGCGGCTCACCGGCCAGACGGGCGACGGCGTAGCCGCAGACGCGGCCCTGGCACCAGCCCATGCCGGGCCTGGCCAGCGACTTGACCGAGCGGGCGTCGGTGGCGCCGAGCCGCAGCGCCTCGCGGATCCGGCCGAGCGGCACCTCCTCGCACCGGCACACCAGCGTGTCGTCGCGCAGCCATCCCTGCCAGCCCGGCCGGACCGGGTACGCCTCCAGCAGCGCCTGCCCGAACACCCGCAGCCGCCCGCGCCGGCTGATCAGCGCCTCCGGCACCTGCCCGGCGACCTGGGCGCCGTCCCGTGCCGCGCCGGCCTCGCGGGTGACTTGGGCGGCGGCGATGGTCAGGCCCGCGAGATGGCCTTCGAGTTCGGCGAGCCGCCACCCGCCGACGCCGGTGGGCTCGCCGGCCGCCCAGACGCCCTCCACCGAGGTGCGCTGCGCGCCGTCCACGGCCAGAACGGGGCTGCCGTCCACGTCGGCGCGCGTGTCGCAGCCGAGCTGGACGCCGAGGTCGATCTGGGGCACGAAACCGTAGCCGACGGCCAGCGTGTCGCAGGCGATCCGGCGGGTGGCCAGCACGTTCCAGTCGCGGTCCAGCCGGGCCACGGTGACGGCCTCCAGCTCGCGCTCGCCGTGCGCGGCGACCACGGCCCGCCGGGTCCGGTACGGCACGCGGCGCCGGGCCAGCGCCAGCGCGTACCCCGCGGCCTCCCCGGCCCTGGCCAGCGCCGGCAACGGGTGACGGGCCAGGCCGAGGCCGCCGTTGGCCTCGAACACGCCGAGCACCCGCGCTCCGGCCCCGGCCAGGCCGGCGCCGACGGGCAGCAGGAACGGGCCGGTCCCGGCCACGACGACCCGCTGCCCGGCCACCACGCCGTCGCCTTTGAGCAGCGCCTGGGCGCCGCCCGCCGTGAGCACCCCGGGCAGGTCCCAGCCGGGGAACGGCAGCGGCCGATCGTACGCCCCGGTGGCGATGAGCAGGGCGCGGCACCGGACGGTGACGGCGCCCCCGCCGGGGGCCAGGCAGTGCACGACCAGGTCACCGTCGCGGCTCACGGCCCACACCTGGTGCCTGAGCAGCACCCGGGCCTGCCGGCCGAGGGCGCGCGCCTGGCGTACGAAACGGTCGAACCCCGCCGTGACGGGCCGCGCGGCGACGGCGGGATGGCGGAAGTACTGGCCGCCGAGCCGCGCGCCGGAGTCGAGGAGCACGACGCGCAGCCCCCGCCGGGCCGCCGCGAGGGCACCCGCCACCCCGGCCGGCCCACCGCCGACCACCACGACGTCGCAGGTCACCGGATCCGAGCCGGGCTGACCGGACATGGACGGCGGTGACGTCATCGGATCTCCTTTGCCGGAGACCCCGACTTCAGCCTTGGGGAGGAGGTCATGACGTGGTCACCTCGTCTCCCGGCTGGGCGTCCAGCAGGCAGGCGCGTTCCGGCGGGCGGCCGTTCACGCTGACCAGGCAGTCGAAGCAGACCCCGATCCCGCAGAAGAGCCCGCGCGGCCGGCCGCCGAGGCGGGTGGTGCGCCACGAGCGGACGCCCGCCGCGTGCAGCGCCGCGCCGATCGTCTGGCCGCGCGTCACGGGCACGGGCCGGCCATCGACGGTGATCTGGAAGGCGTCGCTCACGCCGGCTCCTCGAATCGGTCAGGGCGAAGGGCGGGCTCGAATCGGTCGGGGCGAAAGGGGCTCAGCTCCAGCCCCGGGCGCCGGCCGGTGATGACCTGGGCGAGCAGGTGACCGGTCGCCGGCGCGAGCCCGATGCCCGCGCCCTCATGGCCGCACGCGTGGTAGAGCCCGGGCGCGCGCGGGTCGGGGCCGATCACCGGCAGGTGGTCGGGGCAGTACGGCCGGAACCCGCAGTAGGACCTGATGACCCGCACGTCGCGCAGCGCCGGGAACAGGGCGACGGCCTGCGCGGCCAGCCGGGACAACACCGGTACCGACGTCGTGCGGTCGAAGCCGACCCGTTCCCTGCTGGCCCCGATGAGCACGGTCCCCGCCGGGGTGCCCTCCACGACGGCCGAGGTCTCCAGACCGGCCGCGTCACTGGCCACGTTCGTCACGTAGGCGGCGGTGTAGACCTTGTGCCGGATCAGCGGCTCGGGCAGCGGCTCGGTGACCAGGATGAACCCGCGCCGGGGCAGGATGGGCAGTTCGACGCCGGCCAGCGCGGCGATCTCGCCGCCCCATGTGCCGGCCGCGTTGATCACCGCGTCGCCGGTCAGGTCGCCCCGGTCGGTGCGCACGCCGGTCACCCGGTCGCCGGAGCGGGTGAATCCGGTCACGGTGACTCCGGTGCGCAGCCGGACCGAGCCGTGGCCGAGCAGCCGGGCGGCCGCCAGCATGGGCTGCACCTGGGCGTCCTGCGGGTAGTGGACACCGCCGGCCAGCCCACCGGCCAGATGCGGCTCGTAGCCGCGCAGGTCCTCGCCCGTCACCACGGTGTGCTCGACGCCGTGCGCGGCGGTCAGCGTGGCCAGCGCGGCCAGCCGCCGCTGGATCTCGGGGGTCTCGGCGACGACCAGGCCGCCCTTGGGCTCGTACTCGAAGCCGCCGGGCCCGGCGTCCTCGGCGAGCGCGCGCCACAGGCGGCAGGACAGCACGGCGAGGTCCAGCTCGGGCCCGGGTTCCTTGTCGGAGACCAGCACGTTGCCCTCGCCCGCGCCGGTCGTGCCGCCGGCGACGGGCCCGCGGTCGAGCACGGTCACGTCGAGTCCGGCCCGCGCCGCGTAGTGGGCGCACGCCGCGCCGACCACTCCGGCGCCGATGACGATCACGTCCGGCATCACACCTCCGCCAGTAACATGTCACATACTTTTGCGTTTGAGAAGACGCGGGAGAAGCCCGCCGGGTGAGCCCGTTCCCGGTGGCGGGACCGGCCGGGCAGGCCCATACCATCGATGTCGTGAAGCTACCCACCGACCGTCCCCACCTGCTCGCCCGGTTCCTGCTCTCGTTCTGGGCGCCCACCGCCCGGTCGATGGGTGGCTGGGCGATCGCGGCCGTGGTGGTCAACGCGGGCATCACGGTGACGGGCGCCGCCGTCCGGGTCACCGGCTCCGGGCTCGGCTGCCCGACCTGGCCGAAGTGCACACCCGACAGCTTCGTGCCCGTCCCGCACCCCGAGGTCTCCCCGATCAACATGGCGGTCGAGTTCGGCAACCGGCTGCTCACCTTCCTCGTGCTCGCGGTGGGCTTCGCCTGCGTGGTCGCCGCCTGGCGGCTGATCCCGCGCCGCCGTTCCGTGCTCCTGCTCGCCCTGCTGCAGCCGGTGGGCATCGTCGCCCAGGCGCTCTGGGGCGGCCTGGTGGTGCGGACCATGCTCAACCCGTTCACGGTCGGCATGCACTTCCTGCTCTCGACCGGGCTGATCGCGGCGTCCTGGATGCTCTACCGGCGCGCGACCGAGGGCGACGGCCCGGCGCGCGACCTGGTCCACCGCGACCTCCGCCGCCTCGGCCACGTCCTGGTCGCGGCGGTGTTCGCGCTGATCGTCGCCGGGGTGGTGGTGACCGGCACCGGGCCGCACTCGGGCGACGTGCTGGCCTCGCGGTTCGACCTCGACATCGAGGACATGGCGCGGCTGCACGCCGACCTCGTCTACCTGGTGGTCGGGCTGACCTTCGCGCTGCTGCTCGCGCTGCGCGTGTCCGACGCGCCACGGCCCGCCCGCCGTGCGGCGCTGGCCCTGCTCGTGATCGAGCTGGCCCAGGGCGTGATCGGCTACACCCAGTACTTCCTGGCCGTGCCCGCGTTCCTGGTGGGGCTGCACGTGCTCGGCTCGACCCTGGTCTGGATCGCCACCTTGCGCACCGTCACCGCGCTGCGCGGCCGGGGCGCTCCGCCGGCCGAGGTCCGCCCCTCCCCCGCCGAAATGGCCGCCACAGCCTGAGCCGCTATGCCAGGCTATGGGGAGATATGTCGGCCACTCCCCCACCGAGGCGAGGTCCCGTTTGCGGCTGTTCGTCCGCCCCTCTCGCACCGCTCTCCGACGCTCCTACCAGGGCCTGGTGGTGCTCAGCGTGCTCGCCCTGGCACCGATGACCTGGGCCTGGCTCGACAGTTCGGGCCACCGGGTGGTCGCCGGCACCGACGGCTGGCTGGCCCGGGTGCCCGCCTCGCAGGCCGCCCTGGTGCTCGGCGCCGGCCTGTACGGCGGGCGGCCCTCGTCCATGCTGGCCGGCAGGCTCGACCTCGCCGCCGAGCTCTACCATTCGGGCAAGGTCAGGGCGCTGCTGCTGTCGGGCGACAACAGCCGCTCCGACTACGACGAGCCGACGGCCATGCGCGACCACCTGCGGGCCAAAGGGGTGCCCGACGCGGTGATGGTGCTCGACTACGCCGGGTTCGACACCTGGGACTCGTGCGTGCGAGCCCGTGAGGTCTTCGGAGCCGAGCGGGTGACCGTGGTGACGCAGGAGTTCCACCTGCCCAGGGCGGTGACGCTGTGCCGTACGGCGGGGCTCGACGCCTTCGGCGTGGGCGAGGACTCGAGCAGGCGGTGGGCCGCCACCACCTACCAGTACGCCGCCCGCGAGCTCGCCGCGACGGCCAAGGGGTTCGCCGACGCGCTCCTGCTGCGCTCCGACCCGGTCTTCCCGGGCCCGCGTGAGACGTCGCTCACGACGATCCTGGCCCGCAGCCCGCACCCGGGGACACCCGGGCCGTAGTGCCGGGCGGGCCGAGCCACGCTGACGGTCGTGCCCTCAGCTCGGCGCGCCCGGGGCGTAGCCCGGCGGCGGCATGCCGCGGGCCGCGGCCCGCAGGTGGGCGGGCGGGACCGGGAAATCGGCCCGCGCGACGCTCATGCACTCGAGCAGGGCGCGCTGCTCCTCGTGGAAGGTGTGCTCGTCGACCATCCGGCGGGCGGCCCGTTCGTGCAGCAGGCCCAGCTCGGTGGCGGCCAGCTGGTAGTCCTTCATCGCCCGCAGGCCCCGCTTGCCGCCGTGGGCCTTGGCCCACTGCCTGGCCTGCCGGCGCCGTTGCAGGGCCGACAGCATGTGGATGTCGGCCCTGTTGACCAGCTTGGTCGGCTCGTACGGCGGCAGGTAGCGCTGGATGAGGGCGACGATGCGCCGCCGGTCGCGGAAGACCACCGCGATCAGCACGATGAGCACGACCATCAGCGCCAGGTAGGCGATCACGAGACCGGGGAAACCGCCGTAGGAGACCAGGCCGTTCCACAGGCCGTGCAGCACCATCGCGCCGACCCAGCCGGCCATGACGTAGAACACCCGCTCGGGCCCGTGACGCTGGGCGGCGTAGGCGACGGCCACGCCGATCATCGAGGTGAACAGCGGATGCGCGAACGGCGACAGCAGGCCGCGCAGCACCACGGTGACGGCCAGCCCCATCGCGCCCGTCTCGGAGTTGAGGGCGGCGACGTAGTAGCTGACGTTCTCGCTCATGGCGAAGCCGAGGCCGACCATGCTGGCGTAGATGACGCCGTCGGTGGGCCCGTCGAACTCGGCCCGGCGGAACTTGAGCAGCCCGAGCAGCACCAGGCCCTTCATCGTCTCCTCGACCACGGGCGCGCCGAAGGTGGCGGCGATGTTGCGCGCGCTCGGCTCCGACAGCTTGGCCATGTCGATGATGTAGTGCAGGTTGAGCGAGTTGATGACGCCCGCGACGAGCACCGCGATGCCCGCCCCCCAGGCGAAGGCGAAGACCAGGTCGCCGCGCGGCTCCGGCTCCATGCGGTCGAGCGCCAGCACGGCGGCCAGCAGCAGCGGCACCGGCGCCAGGGCGAGACCGAGCGCGATGAAGAACTGCACGGGCGCGCCGTTGAGCACGTCGAAGGAGAACGAGACGAGCGCGCAGATGCCGGTCGCGACCAGCCCGATGATCAACGTGAACGACGGGCGGTCCTTCAACACCCAGCGTGGATCACGGGACGCCATACGGTGACTGTAACGGATCAAAAAGACACTGTCCCATCGAGCGGCGAGGCCCCCGAGAGGAAGCTCAGGCCAGCAGCGGGTCGATCGCCACGGCCAGGAAGAGCAGCGCCAGGTAGGCGTTGGACCAGTGGAAGAAGCGCATCGGGCGCAGCGCGACCCCGGTCAGGCCGGAGTTGAGGCGGGCCAGCAGGCGGTGCACCTCCCACAGGCACATGGCGCCCAGGAGCACGGCCACGGCCGGGTAGAACAGGGTGGTGCCCGCCACCGGCCAGAGCGCCAGCGAGCAGAGCACGGTGGCCCAGGTGTAGGCGACCGACTCCAGGATGACCCGGCGCTCGGTGGCGACCACCGGCAGCATCGGCACCTCGGCCGCCGCGTAGTCCTCCTTGTAGCGCATCGCCAGAGTCCAGGTGTGCGGCGGGGTCCAGAAGAACACCACGCCGAACAGCACCAGCGGCGCCCAGTCGAGCCGCTCGGTGATGCCGGCCCAGCCGATCAGCACCGGCATGCAGCCGGCGATGCCGCCCCACACGACGTTCTGGACGGTGCGCCGCTTGAGGACCAGCGAGTAGACCAGCACGTAGAACAGGATCGCGCCGAGCGACAGCATCGCGGCCAGCCAGTTGGTGGTCACCCAGAGGCCAAGTGTCGACAAAATGCCGAGCACGATGCCGAAGATGAGCGCGGCGCGGGGCGAGACCTGGTGCTGGGCCAGCGGCCTGCGCCGGGTGCGGCGCATCTTCTGGTCGATGTCGCGATCTATGTAGCAGTTGAGCGCGTTGGCGCTGCCCGCCGACAGGGTGCCGAACACCATGACCCCGATCGACGTCCACAGCGGGGGCAGACCGCCCGCCGCGAGGAACATCACCGGCAGGGTCGTGATGAGGAGCAGCTCGATGACCCGCGGCTTCATGAGGGCGATGTAGGCCTTGACGACCGTGCCGATCGTCCGCGGCTCCTCGGCCGCGGTGGCGGGGGCCGTCGTCTGCCTGTTGGTCAGCACCGTCAAGGCGCTTCCAGCACGTGCGGAGTCAACGCGTAACCTCTGAATAGAGCGGATCCGTGGATGGGCGCCGTGACGCCCCTGCGACAACCAAACTGTAGTCGCAGGGACGGCCGGTCCGGCCAATGGGGGGCTTCGGCCATTCATGGACCCGCATGAGTGGATGGGAATCGATCGCCAGCTCCACTCGGTTAGGGTCCGGTGTGGGCGGGATATGCCAACCGGCACCACCAATGACAACTAGATTCCGGAGATCGAGCACTTGAGCACCGAACTCGTGCCAGCCCTCGAATGGACCGACCTCGACAAGAAGGCGGTCGACGTCGTTCGAGCCCTGGCGATGGACGCAGTGGAGAAGGCGGGCTCGGGTCATCCCGGCACCGCCATGAGCCTGGCCCCCGCCGCATACCTGTTGTTCCAGCGTACGATGCGCCACGACCCGACGGACCCCACGTGGATCGGGCGTGACCGCTTCGTGCTGTCGTGCGGGCACACCAGCCTGACGCTGTACATCCAGTTGTTCCTGTCGGGCTACGGCCTCAACCTGGACGACCTGAAGCGGCTGCGTCAGTGGGACAGCGTGACGCCCGGTCACCCGGAGCACGGCCACACGGCCGGCGTGGAGACCACCACCGGGCCGCTCGGCCAGGGCCTGGGCAACGCGGTGGGCATGGCGATGGCGGCCCGCCGCGAGCGCGGCCTGTTCGATCCCGACACCGCCCCCGGCGCCTCGCCCTTCGACCACCACATCTGGTGCTTCGTCAGCGACGGCGACATCGAGGAGGGCGTCAGCCACGAGGTCAGCGCCATCGCCGGCCACCAGAAGCTGGGCAACCTGACCGTCGTCTACGACGACAACCACATCTCGATCGAGGACGACACGCTGATCGCCAAGTCCGAGGACGTGGTCAAGCGTTACGAGGCCTACGGCTGGCAGACGCTGGAGGTCGACTGGACCCAGACCGGCGAGTACGTCGAGGACGTCGCGGCCCTGCACGCCGCCCTGGAGGAGTCGCGCGCCGAGACCGACAGGCCGACCTTCATCCGGCTGCGCACGATCATCGGCTGGCCCGCGCCCAACAAGCAGAACACCGGCAAGATCCACGGCAGTGCCCTCGGCGCCGACGAGGTCGCCGCCACCAAGACCATCCTCGGCATGGACCCCACGCAGAGCTTCGCGGTGCCCGGCGACGTGCTCGACCACAGCCGTGACGTGGCGCGGCGCGGTCACGAGGCCCACGTCGCGTGGGAGAAGTCCTACGCCGCCTGGCGCCAGGCCAACCCGGAGCGCGCGACCGAACTCGACCGCATCTCGCGTCACGAGCTGCCCGGCGGCTGGGCCTCGGCGCTGCCCTCGTTCGAGCCCGGCGCCTCCATGGCCACCCGCAAGGCCTCCGGCGAGGTGCTCAGCGCGCTGGCCCCGGTGCTGCCCGAGCTGTGGGGCGGCTCGGCCGATCTGGCCGAGTCCAACAACACCACGATGAAGGGCGAGCCGTCGTTCATCCCGGAGGAGTACCAAACCAAGGAGTTCCCCGGCAATCGCTTCGGCCGCACCCTGCACTTCGGCATCCGTGAGCACGGCATGGGGGCCATCCTCAACGGCATCGCGCTGCACGGCGGCACCCGCCCCTACGGCGGCACGTTCCTGGTCTTCTCCGACTACATGCGCCCGTCCGTACGCCTGGCGGCGCTGATGAAGCTGCCGGTCATCTACGTGTGGACGCACGACTCGATCGGTCTCGGCGAGGACGGCCCGACGCACCAGCCGATCGAGCACCTGTGGGCGCTGCGCGCGATCCCCGGCCTCGACGTGGTGCGCCCCGGCGACGCCAACGAGACGGCCCACGCCTGGAAGACGGTGCTGGAGCACAGCGACAGGCCCGCGGCGCTGGCCCTGACCAGGCAGAACCTGCCGGTCTTCGAGGGCACCAGCGCCGATGGCGTGGCCCGCGGTGGCTACATCCTGCACGAGGCGTCCGACGCCCGGCCGCGGGTCATCCTGATCGCCACCGGCAGCGAGGTGGAGGTGGCGATCAACGCCCGCGAGCTGCTGGAGGCACAGGGCATCTCGACGCGGGTCGTGTCGATGCCGTGTGTCGAGTGGTTCCAGGGGCAGGACATCGCGTACAAGCAGACCGTTCTGCCTTCGGAGATCAAGGCTCGGGTCGCGGTCGAGGCGGGAGTCGCGCTCGGCTGGCGCGAGTTCGTCGGCGAGTGCGGCGAAGTGGTCGGCCTCGACCACTTCGGTGCGTCCGCGCCGTACAAGACGCTGTACGAGCAGTTCGGCCTGACGGCCGACCGCGTGGCGGCGGCGGCCAGGTCGAGCCTGGCCAAGCTGGGTCACGACAAGGGCGAGACGACGGGAAACTGAACGATGAGTGAGATCCTCAACAAGCTGTCCGGCCAGGGTGTGTCCATCTGGCTCGACGACATCAGCCGCGAGCGGCTGCGCACGGGCAACCTTGAGCAGCTGATCCGCGAGAAGAACGTGGTCGGGGTCACCTCCAATCCGACGATCTTCGCCGGCGCCCTCAGCAAGGGCGACGCCTACGACATGCAGATGCACGACCTGGCCGTGCGCGGTGTCGACGTCGGCGAGGCGGTGCGCGCCATCACCACCTACGACATCCGGTGGGCGGCCGACGTGCTGCGTCCGGTCTACGAGGCCACCGGCGGCACCGACGGGCGCGTCTCGCTGGAGGTCGACCCGCGCCTGGCGCGCGACAGCGACAAGACCATCGCCGAGGCGCGCGCGCTGTGGTGGCTGGTCGACCGGCCCAACCTGTTCATCAAGATCCCGGCGACCCTGGAGGGCCTGCCGGCGATCACCCAGGCGATCAGCGAGGGCATCAGCGTCAACGTCACGCTGATCTTCTCGCTGGAGCGCTACCGCCAGGTCATGGACGCCTGGCTGGCCGGCCTGGAGGCCGCGCGGGCCAAGGGTCTCGACCTGGCCACGATCGAGTCGGTGGCCTCGTTCTTCGTCAGCCGCGTCGACACCGAGATCGACAAGCGGCTCGACGGGCTCGGCCGGCCCGAGCTCAAGGGCAAGGCGGGCGTCGCCAACGCGCGCCTGGCCTACGCGGCGTTCGAGGACGTGATGAACTCCGAGCGCTGGCAGGCGCTGCGCGCCGCGGGCGCCCGCCCGCAGCGTCCGCTCTGGGCCTCGACCGGCGTCAAGAACCCCGACTACTCCGACACGATGTACGTCGACGAGCTCGTCGCCCCCGGCACGGTCAACACCATGCCGGAGAAGACGCTCGACGCGGTCGCCGACCACGGCCAGATCTCGGGCGACACCATCCGGCCCTTCTACGAGCAGGCCTGGAACATCATGGCCGAGCTCAAGGAGGCCGGGGTCGACTACGACGACGTCGTCCGGGTGCTCGAGGACGAGGGTGTGGACAAGTTCGAGGCCTCCTGGAACGAGCTGCTGGAGAGCGTCACCAAGAACCTGGTCCCTTGATGGAGGTCACCTACCGCGACCAGGAGGTGGCCGACTCGGCCGCCTCCGTCGCGGAGCGGCTCATCGCCGACGGCGTGCCCGCCAGGCTCGCCGGCGGCGATCCCACGCTGTGGGGGGAGGACGCCGCGCCGGTCGCGGCCGCCCGGCTGGGCTGGCTCACGCTGCCGCGCGCGTCCGGTGAGCTGCTGCCCGAGCTCGCGGCGCTGGCGCGGCGCGCCGGCGCCGACGGGCTCACCAACGTGGTGCTGGCCGGGCTGGGCGGCTCGTCGCCGGCGGCCGAGGTGATCTGCGCCTCCGCCGACGCGCCGCTGACCGTTCTCGACACGACCGACCCCGGCCAGGTGCGCCGGGCACTGGCCGAGGGCCTCGACTCCACGGTCCTGGTCGTGGCCGGCACGAGCGCCGCGTCGGTCGAGACCGAGGCCCTGCTGCGGGTCTACGAACGGGCCTTCCTCGACGCCGGTATCGACCCGGCCACGCGGGTGACGGTCGTCACCGACCCCGGCTCCCCGCTGGAGCGGCTGGCGGCCGAGTCGGGCTATCACCTGATCCTGGCCGCCCCCGACGTGGGCGGCCGCTACTCCGCGCTGTCGGCGTTCGGCCTGGTGCCGAGCGCGCTGGCGGGCGCCGACGCGGGCAGGCTGCTGGACGAGGCCGCCGAGGTGCTGCCGCTGCTGTCGAAGGACACCGGCAACCCGGGGCTCGACCTCGGCGCGGCACTCGGCGGCGCGGCCCTCGCCGGCCGCGACAAGCTGCTCATGGACGACCGGCTGTCGGCCGCGACCGGACTGCCCGACTGGATCGAGCAGCTGGTCGCCGCGTCGACCGGCAAGCGCGGCCGGGGCATCCTGCCCGTCGTCGGCGGCGAGCCGCAGGGCACCGGCGACGAGCTGCTCGTCACCCTCGACGCCGACGACGGCGACGTCCGGGTGGACGGGCCGCTCGGCGCGCAGTTCCTGGTCTGGGAGTACGCCACGGCCGTGGCCGGCCTGCTGCTCGGCGTCGACCCGTTCGACGAGCCCGGCCTCGCCGAGTCCACGGCCGCCACCGGCCGGCTGCTGGCCCTGCCCGCGCTGCCGGTGGGCGAGCCCGCGCTGGTCGACGGGCCTGTCGAGGTCTACGGCCGCACCCGGGCCAAGGATCTGCCCGGCGTGCTGACCGAGTTGCTGAGGTCGGTGCCCGACGGCGGCTACCTGGCCGTGACGGCCTATCTCGACCGGCTGGCGGCCTTCGACGCGCCGGTGGCCGAGGGCGCCGACTTCGAGCAGATGACCGACGCGTGGATGGCGGCCGACGCGGCCACGCTGCGGCCGCTGCTCGCCCTGCGCACCGACCGGCCCGTGACGTTCGGCTGGGGCCCGCGTTTCGCGCGCTCCACTGGGCAATACCACAGGGGAGGTCCCCAGAACGGGGTCTTCCTGCAGGTCACCGGCGCCGTGGCCGACGACGTGCCGGTGCCGGGCAAGCCCTACACCCTGGGCACGCTCCAGCTGGCCCAGGCGCTCGGCGACCTCGAAGCGCTGGAGCACCGCGGGCGGCCCGCCGTACGCGTGCATCTGACCGACCGCGCGGCGGGAGTCGCGCACCTGCTCGCAGCCGCACAGGAGGCTTGAGATGACAGACCCGGGAGCGTCCGCCTCCGAGGCCGCGACCGTCGCGGCGGCCGTGGCGGCCACGTCCACGACCCTGGAGGTGGAGGAGGCCAACCCGTTGCGCGACCCGCGTGACAAGCGGTTGCCACGGGTGGCGGGGCCGTGCGTGCTGGTGCTGTTCGGCGTGACGGGAGACCTGGCCAAGCGCAAGCTGCTGCCGGCGATCTACGACCTGGGCAACCGGGGGCTGCTGCCGCCGGGGTTCTCGCTCGTCGGGTTCGCCCGGCGTGACTGGAAGGACCAGGATTTCGCCCGGCTCACGCACGACGCCGTCAAGGCGCACGCGCGGACGCCGTTCCGCGAGGAGGTCTGGAAGCAGATCTGCGAGGGCATCCACTTCGTGCCCGGAGAGTTCTCTGACGACGGCGCGTTCGACGCGCTGGCGATGGCCTTGAAGGAGATCGACGAGACCCGCGGCACGGGCGGCAACTATGCGTTCTACCTGTCGGTGCCGCCGAAGTTCTTCCCCGTGGTGGTCGAGCAGCTCAAGCGCACCGGTGTGGCCGACGCGCCGCCCGGCTCGTGGCGCCGGGTGGTCATCGAGAAGCCCTTCGGCCATGACCTGAAGTCGGCCCACGAGCTCAACGAGATCACCACCTCGGCCTTCCCCGAGAGTTCGATCTTCCGGATCGACCACTATCTGGGCAAGGAGACGGTCCAGAACATCCTGGCGCTGCGCTTCGCCAACAACCTCTACGAGCCGATCTGGAACCGCGGCTTCGTCGACCATGTGCAGATCACCATGGCCGAGGACATCGGCATCGGCGGCCGGGCCGGCTACTACGACGGCATCGGCGCCGCCCGGGACGTGATCCAGAACCACCTGCTCCAGCTGCTCGCGCTGGTGGCCATGGAGGACCCGACGTCCTTCGACGCCTCGGCGCTGCGCCGCGAGAAGGAGAAGGTGTTCAAGGCGGTGCGGCTGCCGTCCGACCTGGTGGCCAACACCGCGCGCGGGCAGTACGCCGCGGGCTGGCAGGGCGGCGAGAAGGTCGTCGGCTACCTGGAGGAGGAGGGCATCCCGGCCGACTCCATCACCGAGACCTACGCGGCCGTCAAGCTGGAGATCGCCAACCGGCGCTGGGCGGGCGTGCCGTTCTACCTGCGCACCGGCAAGCGGCTGGGGCGCCGGGTGACCGAGGTGGCCGTGGTGTTCCAGCGGGCGCCGCACCTGCCCTTCTCCAAGGACGACACCGAGATCCTGGGCCAGAACGCCCTGGTCATCAGGGTGCAGCCGGACGAAGGCATCACGGTGCGGTTCGGCTCCAAGGTGCCGGGCACCCAGATGGAGGTGCGCGATGTGTCGATGGACTTCGCCTATGGAGAGTCGTTCATGGAGTCCTCGCCCGAGGCGTACGAGCGGCTGCTGCTGGACGTGATGATCGGCGACCCGCCGCTCTTCCCGCACCAGCGCGAGGTCGAGCTGTCGTGGAAGATCCTCGACCCGATCGAGGACCTGTGGGCCACGCTGGGCCAGCCCGAGCCCTATCCGGCGGGCTCGTGGGGGCCGCCGGCCGCGGACGCGATGATGGCACGCGACGGCCGCGTGTGGAGGAGGCTCTAGTGGGCGGGCGGACCGAGGCGGCGACGACACCGGCGAAGGAGCGCGCATGACGACCTTCATGCTGGCCGACACGACGGCCGGGAAGATCTCTTCCCAGCTCATGATGCTGCGCCACCAAATGGGCGCGCCCGCCGTCGGCATGGTGCTGACGCTGGTCGTGGTCTGCGAGGAACGTGACCAGTACGACTCGCTGCGCGCGGCCACCGAGGCGGCGCGCGAGCACCCGTCGCGCATCCTCGTGGTGATCAGCCGCGAGACCGACGAGCAGACCCGTCTCGACGCGGAGCTGCGCATCGGCGAGTCCACGCCGGGCGAGGTCGTGGTGCTGCGCCTGTACGGCGAGCTGACCCGGCACGCCGACTCAGTGGTCAGCCCGCTGCTGCTGCCCGACACGCCGGTCGTGGTGTGGTGGCCGGGAGACGCGCCCGCGGTGCCGTCCAAGGACCCGGTCGGGATGCTGGCCCAGCGGCGCATCACCGACGCCAGGCGCGCGACCGGCGACGGCGTCAAGACGCTGGCCACCAGAGCCAAGGGATACGCCCCCGGCGACACCGACCTGGCCTGGGCCCGGCTGACGCAGTGGCGCAGCCTGCTGGCGGCGGCGTTCGACCAGCCCGTGGGCAAGGTGCGCCGGGGCCTGATCGAGGCGTCGCCCGGCAACCCGAGCGCCCCGCTCATGGCGGCCTGGCTGTCGGAGCGCCTCGGCGCGCCGGTCAAGGTCGCCGACTCCGCCGGGCCCGGCATCACCTGCGTACGGCTGAGCGTGGCCGACGGCGATCTCTCGGTGGCCAGGAGCGACGCCCGGCTGGCCACGCTGTCGCGTCCGGGGCAGCCCGACCGGAACGTCGCGCTGGCCCGGCGGCACACCTCGGAGCTGCTGGCCGAGGAGCTGCGGCGGCTCGACTCCGACGAGACCTACGCGGCGGCGGTCAAGCGGCTGGCCCGCTCGTACAAACCCGACCCGAGTAAGTCCTGACCCGACCAGGTCCTGCCCTGGTCTTTTCACCCGTGAAAGAGTGGTTGCGTGAGCGTCCCCACGATTGTCGTCCACCGCGATGCCGACGTCCTGGCCAAGGCCGTGGCCGCGCGGATCATCACCCGGCTGGTCGACGCGCAGTCCGCGACGGGCTCGGCGTCGCTGGTGCTGACCGGGGGCACGGTCGGCACGGCGACCCTGGCCGCGATCGCCGCCACGCCCGCCCGTGACGCGGTCGACTGGCCTCGGCTCGACATCTGGTGGGGCGACGAGCGTTTCCTGCCCTCGGGCGATCCCGAGCGCAACGAGACCGGTGCCCGCCGGGCGCTGCTCGACCAGGTCGACGTCGATCCGGAGCGGGTGCACGTGATGCTGGGCCCCGACTCCGGCCTGACGGCGGAGGAGGCGGCCGACGCCTACGCCACCGAGGTGCGCAAGGCGGCCAGGCCGGAGGACCACGGCCCGGCGCCGTCGTTCGACGTGATGCTGCTCGGCATGGGCCCCGACGCGCACGTGGCCTCGTTGTTCCCCGGCATGCCCGCGCTCTACGACACGCGGCCGGTGGTGGCGGTGCACGGCTCCCCCAAGCCGCCGCCCACGCGCATCTCGCTGACGCTCCCGGTCATCCAGGCCTCGCGCGAGGTGTGGGTGATCGCGGCGGGCGAGGAGAAGTCGGGCGCCGTGCGACTCGCGCTGTCGGAATCGGGCCCGGTCCAGGTGCCGGCCGCGGGGGCGCGTGGCCGGGGCCGGACGTTGTTCCTGCTGGACCGTGCGGCCGCCGGCAAGATCCCGCCGGGCCTGGGCCGCATCGCCTCTCCCTAACCTGTCGCGACGAGCGCGTCGATCTCGGCCAGGAGTGCCTGCTTGCGGTCCGCGGCCAGGTAGGACGCGGTCACGCCGTCGCGGGCGAACCCGGCCAGCCGCTCCCTGCCGAACCCGAAGACGCGGGCCACGGTCCGGTACTCATCGGCCAGCGTGGTGGCGAACATGGGCGGGTCGTCGCTGCCCAGCGTCACGAACAGGCCCTCCTCCAGCAGCCGCGGCAGCGGGTGGTCCTCGATGCGGGCCACCTGGCCGGTGCGGACGTTGGACGTCGGGCAGACGTCCAGCGGGAGCTGCCGCTCGCGCAGGCAGGCCACCAGGCGGTCGTCCTGGAGGCAGGAGATGCCGTGTCCGACGCGCTCGGCCCCGAGGCCGTCGACGACCTCCCAGATCGTCTCGGGACCGGTCATCTCGCCGCCGTGCGGGACGCTGTGCAGCCCGGCGGCTCGGGCGGCGGCGAACGCGTCGCGGAAGGCGTCACGGTAGGGCGGACGCTCCTGCTCGATCCCGCCGAGGCCGAAACCTACCAGCGCGGCGGGAGGTTCCTCCAGCGCGTGGGCCAGGGTCACCTTGGCGGCCTCGGCGCCGTACTCGCCGGGGATGTCGAAGATGTAGGCCATCTCGACCCCGTACTCGACCGGCGCGCGGCGGGCCGCGATGTCCAGCGCCTCGGTCACCTCGCGCATCGGCATGCCGACCTGATGGTGGGCGTACGGGGTGACCTGGAGCTCGGCGTAGCGGGCCCCCTGCTCCGACAGGTCGCGAGCCAGGCCGAGCACCAGGGCGGCCACGTCCTCCGGCTCCCTGACCAGGGCGTTGACCGCCGCGTACACCCGGGCGAAGTGCGGGAAGTCGGTGAAGGCGTAGAACGCGCGCAGCTCCTCCTCGTTGGTGGGCACGCCGCCGTCCGGGTGGCGGCGGGCCAGCTCCAGGACCGTGGCGACGGAGGCGGAGCCGATCAGGTGGACATGCAGCTCGACCTTGGGCAGCGCGACGATGAAGGCGTCGAGTGACGCGTCGAAGATCATGGCCACGACCATAAGCCTGCGTTTCGCCATCCGGACAGCTTTCACGGCCGAATCTCACATGAAACTGTCAGCTTTCGGTTCATGAGGGGAATGCGGTCAGCGTTCGAGCCGTCAACGTTCGAGCCGTCAGCGTTCGAGCCTCCGGCGCGCGAGGCGCTCCTCGCGCCGGGCCACCTCCAGCCGCTGTTCGGCCTCGCCGAGCTTCCTGCGCGCCTTCGCCAGCTTCTTCTCGACCGTGGCGACCTTCTCGGCGCGGACGCGATGCTCCTCAGCGGCGGCGGCCACCGCGTCCCGCCACTCCTCGTAGGCCGCCTCGGCCTCCTGGCGCTCCCGAGCCCGCCGCTCCTCCGCCTCCTGGCGCTCCCGAGCCCGCCGCTCCTCCGCCTCCTGGCGCTCCCGAGCCCGCCGCTCCTCGGCCTCCTGCCCTCCCCTGGCCCCGATCCCCTCACCCTCGCCCTCGGCGCCCTGTTTCCCCCTCCGGGCCGCGGGCCCGTCCCGGAGCACGGGAGCGGGGGCGAAGCCGCTGTAGCTGAGCGGCTTGACCAGGCGGCCTCGCCGCACCTGGGCGGCCGCGTCGGCGTCCACCACGGCCGCGTCGAGCGTCTGGTCGACCTCGGCCGCCGCCGCGGCCGACAGCCGGGCGCCCTCCTTGACCAGGTGGCTCACCCTGCCGGTGAGGTCGCCGCGCCGCCGGGTGAGCTCGGTCAGCGCGTCGGCGTCGTGCCCCTCCCACGCGGCCCGCAGTTGCTCCCCCAGGTCGAACAGCTCCTGGAGCTCGCCGGGGTGCAGGCGGGCGGCCCGGTTCAGCGCCCAGGCCGAGACCGTGGGCTTGCGCAGCCCGGTTATCTCGCGGGCCAGCCCGGCCTCGCCCGCGGCCTTGGCCTCGCCCGCCTCGGCCGTACGCGCGGCGGTGAACTCGGACGGCGGGAGCGCGTAGAGCCGGTCGGCCACCTCGTCAAGATCCACAATGGTGAGATACCCCACATTCGCCGTTTTGTAGCGCATAGTGGAGGCAGGCATTCGAACGGAGGCCGCAGGTGTTCGAGCGCTTCACCGACCGTGCCCGCAAGGTCGTCGTCCTCGCCCAGGAGGAGGCCCGGACGATGCGCCACACCTACATCGGCACCGAGCACCTCCTGCTCGGCCTCCTCCACCAGGGCGAAGGGGTGGCCGGGACGACCCTGGAGAGCTTCGGCGTGGACTTGGAGGGCGTCCGCGCGTTCATCGCGCGAGAGGTGGTGCCCGGCGACCAGGAGCCGGGCGGCCACATCCCGTTCACCCCGCGCGCCAAGAAGGTGCTGGAGCTCTCGCTGCGCGAGGCCCTGCAACTGCGGCACACCTACATCGGCACCGAGCACATCCTGCTGGGCCTGCTGCGCGAGGGCGAGGGGCTGGGCGCCCAGGCGCTCACCGACGCGGGAGTCGACCTGGCCGAGGCGCGCCAGCGGGTGATCCACCGCGTGGGCCGCCACAGGGACAGGCCGGGCGACCTCCCCTTCGCCGGCGCCTCGATGCTGGGCGAGCGGCTCGCCCGGATCCAGGAGAGCCTCGACCGCATCGAGCGCCACCTCGGGATCCGGCGGCCGCCCGGGCCGGAGGACGCGGCGCGGGAGGAGTCAGGCTGACGCCAGCGCGCCGACGGGCAGCCGGGCCTCCACGACGCCGGGGTCCTCGGTGTAGCCGATCGTGGCGCCCAGCGACAGCAGCAGTCTGCGCATGCGTACGTTGTCGGACAGCATCGAGGCCCTGACCTCGGCGTAACCGAGGTCGCGCGCCTCCCTCACCAGCATCGTGGCCAGTGCCCTGCCCAGACCGCGCCCCTGCCAGCGGTCCTCGACCAGGAACGCCATCTCGGCGATGCCCGGATCGGGGGTGAACATCAGGTTGGCCATCGCGACCACCTGCCCGTCGTGCCCGGCGACCAGGGACTGGCCGCGATTGCGGTCGCAGAGCCGGTCGAACATGCGCGGAGGCAGCGTCGGCATCGAGGTGAAGTAGCGGAACCGGCGCGCCTCCGGCGAGCAGCGATCGTGCAGGTCTCGCACGGCCTCGCGGTAGATCGTGGTGAGCGGGCGGACGGTGACCTCCGCGCCGTCGGCCAGCTTGGCCGAGCGCTCGGCGCCCGCTCGTTCCGCGGGCGGCTGGGCGAGCCGGGCGAAGGAGGCCGCCCTGGCGGCCTCGGTCAGCGTGAAGGGCAGCTCGCCACGGCGCAGGCGCACGGCTCGCCTGGCCGCCACGGGCACGATGAGCTGGGTCGGATCCGGCAGGTCACTCACCGCTTCACCATAGATCCACCGCGCGTCGTCCGCGCGCAGCAGCTCGGCCAGCAGCTCGGGCAGCCGCCACGGCATGGACCTCAGCCTGGAGGCCAGCAGCAGGGCGCGGGTCGGCTCGTCGGTCAGCTCGTGGGCGGTCGCGGGGACGACCTGCACCCTGCGCCCGCCCGCCGCCTCCAGCGCCTCGCGAACGGTCTCGGGGGTCGCGGGGATGTCGGCGACGAACTCGTCGACGGTGCCGTCGGCATCGGACTGGACGCTCAGGCCGAGAATGTTGCCGCCCCGTGCGGCCAGGGCGGCGGCGAGGGAGGCGAGCCGGCCGGGCCGCTCGTCAACCGTGGTGCGGATGCGCAAGAATCCCATGGCCACGAGCATGCCGGAGGGCTGTTACGCGATCGCTACCACCGCGTTTCATGTAGCAAGATATGTGGCCATATATGTGTAAATGTCTCTTCGCCCGGATTGACCGGCGGTGAGGTGCTTCATCCCGGCCGCACGGTCCGCTGGACGCCCCGCTCCCCCGGTGCTCCGGGCCGGAAACCCCGGTCGTGCCCCGGCCGGCACAGCCAGACAGGAGATCGATGGACATCCTCTTCCGGGGCGGGCGCGCCTTCACCCCGACGGGCGGCTTCGCCGAGGCCGTGCTGGTCCGCGACGGCGTGATCGCCGCCGTGGGCGGCGAGCGGGAGCTGGCGCGGCTGTCGCCGGCCCACGAGACCGTCGACCTGGCGGGCGGGCTACTGGTGCCGGGGTTCACGGACGCGCACGTGCATCCGGTGCAGGCGGGCCTGGAGCGCGCCAAGTGCGACCTGTCAGAAATCTACGGACTCGACGCGTACATCGAGAAGATCGCAGACTATGCGGCGGAAAATCCTGAAAAGGAGTGGATCGATGGCGGTGGGTGGGACATGTCGGCCTTCCCGGGCGGGCTGCCGCACCGGAGCCTGCTCGACTTCGCCGACCGGCCCGTCTACCTGATCCAGCGGGACCACCACGCCGCCTGGGTCAGCACCCGCGCGCTCGAACGAGCCGGGATCACCCGCGACACCCCCGACCCGGCCGACGGCCGCATCGAGCGCGACCCCGACGGCACTCCCAGCGGCGTGCTGCACGAGGGCGCGATGGACCTGGTCGGCCTGCTCACGCCCCGGCCCTCGGCCGGCGACCTCGACGCGGCGCTGGCCGAGGCCGAGCGCCACCTGTTCTCGCTGGGTGTCACCGGATGGCAGGACGCCATCGTGGGCTCCTACGCGGGCTCCGACGACCAGTTGCCCACCTACCTGTCCGGGGCCCGCTCCGGCAGGCTCAGGGCGCGCGTGGTGGGGGCGCTGTGGTGGGACAGGACCCGCGGCCTCGACCAGATCGAGGAGCTGGTCGCCCGGCGTGCCTCGGCCGAGGGGCTCGACCGGTTCGCGGCCACCTCGGTGAAGATCATGCAGGACGGCATCACCGAGAACTTCACGGCCGCCACACTGGAGCCCTACTGCCGGTGCGGCGGCACCGGCCTGTCCTACGTGGACCCGGCCAAGCTCAAGGAGTACGTCGCCGAGCTCGACCGGCTCGGCTTCCAGGTGCACTTCCACGCGATCGGCGAGCGGGCGGTGCGCGAGGCGCTCGACAGCTTCGAGGGCACCGACCCGGCCAACCGCCACCACATCGCGCACCTGCAGATCATCGAGCCGTCCGACGTGCCGCGCTTCGCCGCCCTCGGCGTCACGGCCAACCTGCAACCGCTGTGGGCCACGCACCACGCCCAGATGGACGAGCTGACGCTGCCGTTCCTCGGCGAGCCGCGCTCGTCCTGGCAGTATCCGTTCGCCGGTCTGCTGGCCCACGGCACCAGGCTCTGCGCGGGCAGCGACTGGCCGGTGTCGAGCGCCGACCCGCTGCAGGGCCTGCACGTGGCGGTCAACCGGACCGAGCCGGGTGGTTCGGTGCACGCGGGCTATCCCACCGCGGGCACGCCGTTCCTGCCCGGCCAGCGCATCGCTCTCGCGGCCGCGCTGAGCGCCTACACGACGGGCTCGGCGTGGATCAACCACTCGCCGGCGGGGGCCATCGAGCCGGGCCGCCCGGCCGACCTGGTCGTGCTCGACCGTGACCCGTTCACACTGCCCGCCCAGGACATCTGGACCACCGGGGTCGCCATGACGTTCGTGGACGGCGAGGCCGTCTACCGGCGGCCCGGCTCGTAACGGCCCTGCTCGTATCTACCCCGGCATGCGAAAGGCCCCGGCACGTGCCGGGGCCTCTCGACCGTCCTGCGGGAAGGACTCGCCTACCAGGGGGACTTGGTGTTGCGCAGGCGCTCGAGCGCCTCCTCGAGAATCGCCTTGCCGTCCTTGTCGCTCCTGCGCTCCTTCACGTAAGCCAGGTGCGTCTTGTACGGCTCGTTCTTGGGCGGGGCAGGCGGGGCCTGCTCGTCCTGTCCGGCCGGGAGGCCGCAACGCGGGCAGTCCCACATCTCGGGAACCGCCGCGTCACTCGCGAAACTGGGGCGCGTCTCATGCATGTTGGCGCACCAGAACGAGACCCGCACTCTCGGAGCTGCCTCGCCGCGCTCGGCCTCCCCCATCGGGCCGGCGCCGACACGGCTGCCACGGATCGCGTTGCCACTACCCACGGATGAACTCCTCGCTTGATCGCCCCGCACGGGGCGGGGAGAGAAACACTGTCACGCGTCAGACGGCTCAGGGCCTCACGAGCAGACCGAGAGCGACGATGCAGATGAACCAGATCACGCCCGTGATGACCGTCAGCCGGTCGAGGTTGCGCTCCACCACGGAGGAACCTCCGAAGTTCGACGAGAAGCCACCGCCGAACATGTCAGACAGGCCGCCACCCTTGCCCTTGTGGAGCAGGACGAGCAGGATCATGAGAAGGCTCGCCAGGATGAGGGCGATGGAGATTCCGAGTTCCACGGTATGCCTGTTCCTTCAATGCTCTGTTACGCGCGACGATTCAAACTTGCTTCTAGAGGGTACGGCCTGCTGTCAAGTCGCACCCTCCGAACGGCTCAGTTAGCCGGGCATATCGGAAAACCGGCAGATCTTCACGAACTCACCGGCATCGATGCTGGCACCGCCCACGAGCGCGCCGTCGACATCCGGCTGAGCCATGATGCCGGCGATGTTGCCTGACTTGACCGATCCTCCGTAAAGGATACGTACCGCCGAGGCCACTTCGGGGTCGTACAGCTCAGCGAGTCGCACTCGCAGAGCCGCGCAGACCTCCTGGGCGTCCTCGGGCGTGGCCACCTCGCCGGTGCCGATCGCCCACACGGGCTCGTAGGCCACCACTATCGATTGTGCCTGCTTGGCCGAGACCTTGCGCAGCGCGCCCTCAAGCTGGGCGAGCGTGTGCGCCACCTGCTCGCCCGCCTGGCGCACCGCCAGCCCCTCGCCCACGCACAGGATGGGGGTGAGCGAGTGCCGGTAGGCCGCCTGCACCTTGAGGTTGACGATGTCGTCGTCCTCGCGGTGGTACTGGCGCCGCTCCGAGTGTCCGACCAGGACGAACGTGCAGCTGAGCTTGGCCAGCATGGCGCCGGAGATCTCGCCCGTGTAGGCCCCGGCGTCGTGCTGGGACAGGTCCTGCGCGCCATAGACGACCCGCAGTTTGTCGCCGTCGACGAGCGTCTGCACGCTGCGCAGGTCGGTGAAGGGCGGCAGGACCGCGACCTCCACCTTGTCGAAGTCCTTGTCGGAGAACGCGAAGGCCAGTTTCTGGACCAGCGCGATCGCCTCAAGGTGGTTGAGGTTCATCTTCCAGTTGCCGGCGATGAGCGGCTTTCGCACGTCAGTCCTCCAGGGCGGCGAGTCCGGGGAGGGTCTTGCCCTCAAGGTATTCGAGGCTCGCCCCGCCACCGGTGGAGATGTGGGAGAAGCCGTCTTCGGGCAGGCCCAGCTTGCGCACGGCCGCCGCGGAGTCGCCGCCGCCGACGACGGTGAACGCCTCCGAGCCGATCAGCGCCTCGGCCACCGCCCGGGTGCCATCGGCGAACTCGTCGAACTCGAACACGCCCATGGGGCCGTTCCAGAAGACGGTGCGGGCGTCGGCCAGCTTGCCCGCGAACAGCTCGCGCGTCTTCGGCCCGATGTCCAGCCCCTGCCGGTCGGCCGGGATCGCGGTCGCCTCCACCACGTCGTAGGGCGCGTCCTCGGCGAAGTGCGTGGCGGCCAGCACGTCGACCGGCAGCACCAGGTCGACGCCCTGCTTGGCCGCCTCGTTGAGGAAGCCGCGCACCTGGTCGAGCTGGTCCTGCTGGAGCAGCGAGCCGCCAACCTCGTGGCCCTGGGCCTTGAGGAAGGTGTAGGCCATGCCGCCGCCGACGAGCAGCCGGTCGACCTTGGTCAGCAGGTTGGCGATGACGCCGAGCTTGTCGGACACCTTCGCGCCGCCGAGCACGACCACGTAGGGCCGCTCGGTGGCCTCGGTGAGCTTGCGCAGCACCTCGACCTCGGCCACTACCAGCCCGCCCGCGGCGTGCGGCAGCAGCCGGGGCACGTCGTAGACGCTGGCGTGCTTGCGGTGCACCGCCCCGAACCCGTCGCCGACGTAGAGCTCGGCGAGCCCCGCCAGCCGCTCGGCGAAGGCCTGGCGCGTGGCGTCGTCCTTGGACTCCTCGCCGGGCTCGTACCTGAGGTTCTCCAGCAGGGCGACCTGGCCCTCCTGGAGCTCCTCCGCGACGCCCTGGGCGCTCGGGCCGACCACGTCGGTAGCGAAGACCACGTCCTGGCCGAGCAACTCGCCCAGGCGCCGGGCCACCGGCCGCAGCGAGAACTCGGGCTTCACCTGGCCCTTGGGACGGCCCAGGTGGGCGCAGACGATGACCTTCGCGCCCCGGTCCACCAGGGTCCGGATCGTCGGCACCGACGCGCGGATGCGCCCGTCGTCGGTGATCGTCTCACCGTCGAGGGGGACGTTGAGGTCGGCGCGCACGAGCACGCGCCGCCCTTTCACGTCGAGATCGTCAAGCGTGCGCAACTGTGCTCCTTCGTGCGTCCTCGTCGTGGCGCGCTCCTGCCCGCGGAAGCGGCTGCCGCGTCACAGGTCGGTGCCCACCAGCTCGATGAGGTCGACGAGGCGGTTGGAGTAGCCCCACTCGTTGTCGTACCAGCCGACGACCTTGACCTGGTTGCCGAGCGCCTTGGTGAGGCCGGCGTCGAAGATGCAGGAGGCCGGGTCGGTGACGATGTCGGAGGAGACGATGTCGTCCTCGGTGTAGGACAGGATGCCCTTGAGCGGGCCGTCGGCGGCGGCCTTGACCGCGGCGTTGACCTCCTCGGCCGTGACCTCGCGGGCGAGGTCGACGGTGAGGTCGGTGGCCGAGCCGGTGGGGATCGGCACGCGCATCGCGAAGCCGTCGAGCTTGCCCTTGAGCTCGGGCAGCACCAGGCCGATGGCCTTGGCGGCGCCGGTGGAGGTGGGCACCACGTTGAGCGCGGCGGCGCGGGCGCGGCGCAGGTCCTTGTGCGGGCCGTCCTGGAGGTTCTGGTCCTGCGTGTAGGCGTGGATCGTGGTCATCAGGCCCTTCTCGATGGTGAAGGTGTCGTGGAGCACCTTCGCCATCGGGGCCAGGCAGTTGGTGGTGCAGGAGGCGTTGGAGATGATCGTGTCGGTGGCCGGGTTGTAGAGACCCTGGTTGACACCCATCACGATCGTGATGTCCTCGTTCTTGGCCGGAGCCGAGATGATGACCTTCTTGGCGCCGTTGTCGGCGTGCACCCTGGCCTTGTTGGCGTCGGTGAACAGGCCGGTCGACTCGACCACCACATCGACGCCCAGGTCGCCCCAGGGCAGCTTGGCCGGGTCACGCTCCTCGAAGACCTTGATCGCCTTGCCGTCGACGGTGATCTCGTCACTGGACGCCTTCACCTCGTAGGGGAGGCGGCCGAGGATGCTGTCGTACTTCAGCAGGTGGGCGAGCGTCGCGTTGTCGGTCAGGTCGTTGACCGCGACGATCTCGATGTCCTTACCGCTGGCAGCGACAGCACGCCAGAAGTTGCGACCGATACGGCCGAAGCCGTTGACGCCTACGCGGATGCTCACGGAAACCGATCTCCTCGTGCATGATGGCGGGCTAATCCTCAACCATGAACCCTATCGGACCGTAATTGGTTTAGACCACGTGCACCCCCGGTGTGTGAATGGCGGTTCGGGGAGCGTGATTTGCGAGCTTCGAGTAAAGTGCCCGACTCATCAGAGTAAATTCCGGCATTCTCTGGGGGGCTGAGATGTCACAACGCCGGTCCGGCCTGCTGTCTGGCCTGGTCATGGGTTTTATCGCGATGCTCGTCTGCGGGGTCGGGCTCGGGTCCGTCATCGTGTTCTGGGACTACCTGCCGGTGTTCGCACGCACCTACGGTGACGGCGTCCCGCTGCTGTCCGCGCTCGCGTTCGTCGCCGGCCTGCTGGTCGGCTGGGCGATCCGCCTGGTCAGGGCGCGCAGCCTGGTGCTGCCCTGGGCCGCGGCGCTGTACGCGACGGCGGCCGTGCCGATGGGCTGGATCGGGGGATCCGCACCGTACAGCCACCTGACGCTCGGTGGGGGCCGGGCCGATCCGCTCACGCTGACCGTCGACGACTTCCTGAACGGCCTGCCCTACGCGGCGCAGTCCATCTGGAGGGCGTTCACGAGCTCGTGGGAGCCATGGGCGCCCCTGGCGGCGGCGGCGATCCCGGCGCTCGTGCTCGCCCGCGCGCTGCGCATGCGCCGCGGCACCCGGGCAGCGGCCAAGGGCACCTCGAAGGACGAGCCCGTGAAGGTGCGGCCCGAGCCGGAGTATCGGGCTCCCTTCGAACCGGCCCAGTCCACCAGCACGCCGGTCCCGCCCGTGGGCGACCTGTTCGCCCCCCGAAAGCCCTCCCAGGAGTGATCCGCCGCAGGGTGCCACGCCCAGCCCACCACAGGGTCACGTGAGCGCCACAACCGGCTTCGGGACGATCGCCATGTCATGCCCACGGAAGCACCACGCCACGCCCACGGAAGCACCACGCCACGCCCGCGCGAGCACCACGCTCACGGCAACCGAAGGCCCGCAGGGACCTGGCAACGGCCCGCCCGCCCGGAGACGGACCCGTGGCGCACCTGGCGGGCGAAGCTGCGGCGTGCCTCGCGGCCGGGGCGGTCAGGGGGCCAGCATGTCCACGGTGAGGTTGGCCTCGGTGTTGGGGACGCCCAGGTCGGAGGCGCGTTTGTCGGCCATGGCGAGCAACCTGCGGATGCGGCCCGCGATGGCGTCCTTGGTCAGCGGCGGGTCGGCGATCTGCCCCAGCTCCTCCAGAGACGCCTGCTTGTGCTCGACCCGCAGCCGCCCGGCCACCACCAAGTGGTCCGGCGCCTCGTTGCCGAGGATCTCCAGCGCCCGCTGCACCCGGGCGCCCGCCGCCACCGCGGCCCGCGCCGAGCGCCGCAGGTTGGCGTCGTCGAAGTTGGCCAGCCGGTTGGCCGTCGCCCGGACCTCCCGGCGCATCCGGCGCTCCTCCCAGGCGAGCACGCTGTCGTGCGCCCCCAGCCGGGTCAGCAGCGCGCTGATCGCGTCGCCGTCTCGCACCACGACCCGGTCGACACCGCGCACCTCGCGGGCCTTGGCGTGGATCTTCAGCCGCCGCGCCGACCCCACCAGCGCCAGCGCCGCCTCCGGCCCCGGGCAGGTGACCTCGAGCGACATCGAGCGGCCCGGCTCGGTGAGCGACCCGTGCGCCAGGAACGCCCCCCGCCAGGCGGCCTCGGCATCGCAGGAGGCACCCGCCACGACCTGGCGGGGCAGCCCGCGCACGGGCCGGCCGTGGTTGTCGATCAGACCCGTCTGCCGGGCCAGCGCCTCACCGTCGCGGTAGACGCGTACGACGTAGCGAGAGCCCTTGCGCAACCCGGCGGGCGCGAGCACGAGCACCTCCGCCTTGTGACCGAACACCTCGCTGATGTCCTTGATCAGCCGCCGCGCGGTGGCATTGGTGTCGAGCTCCGCCTCGATCACGATGCGCCCGCCCACCAGGTGCAGGCCGCTGGCGAACCGCAGCAGCGTGGAGACCTCGGCCTTTCGGCAGCAGGGCTTCAGCACCGGCAGTCGGCTCAGCTCGTCCTTGACCACACCCGTCATCGCCATAAGCGTTTAGTCCTCCCCCATTCAGACCGGCTCCCAGTCTCTCGTACCTTCAAGCCCCGCCGACCAGGATCAACGCTTCTGGAGGAAAATCTCGTCAAGGACGGAGGCAAGACGTCGTGGGTCGTGCCGGGGCGAGCCGTCGGAGGCGGCCACGTCGGCCATGACAAGTCGCCCACCGAGTGCGGCGGCGGCTTTGTCCAGCGCGCCGGGGTCGTCGACCACGCCGGTGTCGGCGAGCACGATGTCCACCGAAAGGTCGGGAGCGTGCTGTCTGAGCACCTCCAGGTGCTGCTGGGGCGAGAAGTCGTCGGTCTCGCCGGCCTGCGGGGCGAGGTTGAGCGTGACGAGCCGCCTGGCCCTGGTCTCGTGCAGCGCCCTGGCCAGCTCGGGCACCTTGAGATGCGGCAGCACGCTGGTGAACCACGATCCGGGCCCGAACACCACCCAGTCGGCCCGCAGGATCGCCTCCACGGCTTCGGGACGGGCGGGCGGGTCCTCCGGGACCAGCGAGATCGCCTGCACCCGGCCGGGGGTGAGCGCGCAGGCCACCTGCCCGCACACGGTGGAGATGACGCCGTCGAGCTCCACCTCGGCCACGATGTCGAGCGGCACCGACGCCATCGGCAGCACCCGGCCCCGCGCGCCGAGCAGCCGCCCCACCCAGTCGAGCCCCTGCACGGGGTCGCCGAGCAGCTCCCACAGCGCCACGATCAGCAGATTGCCGACGGCGTGCCCGTGCAGGTCACCCTCACTACGGAAGCGGTGCTGGACGACCTCGCTCCAGGTGATGCCCCACTCGTCGTCGCCGCAGAGCGCGGCCAGGGCCATCCGCAGGTCGCCGGGCGGCAGCACGCCGAGCTCCCGCCTGAGCCTGCCGCTGGACCCGCCGTCGTCGGCCACGGTCACCACGGCGGTGAGGGCGTCGGTCACCGACCGGAGCGCGGACAGCGAGGCGTGCAGCCCGTGCCCGCCGCCGAGAGCCACCACCCGCGGCGCCCGCTCTCCGGAGCGCGGTGCCCCAGCCGCGCTCCCGGAGACGCCGTCCACCGGCGTGCCGGTTATGGGGACGTGCGCCGTGGCCGGACGGAGGGGATAGGCCGAGGCCGGACCGCCGGACGCCGCAGAGGGACGGGCGGCGCCTGAGCTTTCGCTGTCATCGGTCACTCCCGGCCCACATCCCGGTGACTCACCTGGACCTCCATGCCGCGGTCACGCAGCCGGCCGGCGACCTGCTCGGCCATGGCCACGCTGCGGTGCTTGCCGCCCGTGCAGCCCACGGCCAGCGTCGCGTAGCTCTTGCCCTCTCGGGCGTAGCCGGTCGCGACCACCCGCAGGACCTCCTCGTAGGCGTCGAGGAACTCCTTGGCACCGGGCTGACCGAGCACGTAGTCGCGGACCGGCGCGTCGAGACCGTTCATCGGCCGCAGCTCCGGCACCCAGTGCGGGTTGGGCAGGAATCGGCAGTCGACGACGAGGTCGGCGTCGACCGGCAGGCCGTACTTGAACCCGAACGAGACCACGTTGACCCGCAGACCCGGGCGATCCTCACCACCGAAGAAGTTTACGATCTTGTTGCGCAGCTCGTGCACGTTGTGCGAGGAGGTGTCGATGACCAGGTCGGCGTTGGCCCGCACCTCGCGCAGGATGCCGCGCTCGCGGGTGATGCCGTCGACCAGCCTGCCCTCGCCCTGCAGGGGGTGGGGACGGCGGACGTTCTCGAAGCGGCGCACCAGCTCCTCGTCGCTGGCCTCGAGGAACACCACGCGCACCCGCACGCCCCGGGTCTCGAGCTCTTCGATGGCGGCGTTGAGGTCGGTGGTGAAGGCCAGGCTGCGCACGTCGACGACCGCGGCCACCTTGTCGGCGGCCAGTTTGACCCTGCCCGCCTCCTCGGCCATGGCGAACAGCAGCCCGGGCGGCAGGTTGTCGATGACGAACCAGCCGAGGTCCTCCAGGGCCTTGGCCGCGGTGCTGCGTCCCGCCCCCGACATGCCGGTGACGATGACGAACGCCGGCTCCATGCTCATTGCCTCACTCCTGCTCATTGCCGCATTGCCGAACTCCGCTCGGCCGCTCGGTCGCAGCACTCCGTCGCGGTGGCGGGGTGTTCACGATGACTCCCCCTTCAGCGTTGACGCGATCACGTCGGCGGTCGACGGGCCGATGCCGGGGACCTGGCAGATCTCGGCGACGGTGGCCTCGCGCAGCTTCTTCACGGAGCCGAAGTGCCTGAGCAGCGCCTGTCGCCGCGCCGGGCCGAGACCCGGCACGCTGTCGAGCGCGCTCTCCTTGACGGTCTTTGACCTCTTGGAACGATGGTAGGTGATGGCGAACCGGTGCGCCTCGTCCCTGACACGCTGCAGCAGGTAGAGGCCCTCGCTTGACCGAGGCATGATGACCGGCTGGTCGTCGCCGGGCAGCCACACCTCCTCCAGCCGCTTGGCCAGGCCGCAGACCGCGACGTCGTCGATGCCGAGCTCGTCGAGCGCGCGCTGGGCGGCGGCCGCCTGCGGGCCCGCGCCGTCGACCACGACGAGGTTGGGCGGGTAGGCGAACTTGCGGGGCTTGCCCGTCTCGGGGTCGATGGGGCTGTGGGCGTCGTCGTCGGGGGCCAGTTCGCCCGTGGCCGAGCGTTCCTCCAGGTAGCGCCGGAACCGCCGCATGATCACCTCGTGGATCGAGGCGACGTCGCCTTCCTTGGTCTTGATGGCGAAGCGACGGTATTCGCTCTTGCGGGCCAGGCCGTCCTCGAAGACCACCATCGACGCCACGACGTTCTCGCCCTGCAGATGGGAGACGTCGTAGCACTCGATGCGCAGGGGCACCTGGTCGAGATCGAGCGCGTCGGCGATCTCCTGCAGCGCCTTGCTGCGCGTCGTCAGGTCGCCGGCCCGGCGGATCTTGTGCTGGGCGAGCGACTCCTTGGCGTTGCGCTCGACGGTCTCCATCAGCGCCTTCTTGTCGCCTCGCTGCGGCACCCGCACCTCGACCCGGGCCCGGCGCTGCTCGGACAGCAGTTCGGTGACCGCCTCGGCGTCGGGCGGCAGCGCGGCCACGAGCACCTCGCGGGGCATCGACTCGGGGCTGGCCTCGGCGTACATCTGCAGCAGGAACTGCTCGATCAGCTCGCCGGGCGAGGTCTCCTCGACCTTGTCGACGACCCAGCCGCGCTGGCCGCGGATGCGGCCGGCGCGCACGTAGAAGACTTGAACGGCGGCTTCGAGCGGATCCTCCGCGAGCGCGATCACGTCGGCGTCGGTGGCCTCGCCGAGCACGACGGCCTGCTTCTCCAGGGCCCGCTGCAGCGCCTGGATGTCGTCGCGCAGCCTGGCGGCCCGTTCGTACTCCTGCTCGCTCGCGGCCTCGCGCATCTCCTTCTCGAGCCGCCGGATGAAGCGGCTCGTGTTGCCGGCCATGAAGTCGCAGAAGTCCTCGGCGAGGGCGCGGTGCTCCTCGGGGGTGACCCTGCCGACGCAGGGCGCGGAGCACTTGTCGATGTAGCCCAGCAGGCACGGCCGGCCGATCTGGCCCGCCCGCTTGAACACCCCGGCGCTGCAGGTGCGGACCGGGAAGACGCGCAGCAGCAGGTCGACGGTCTCGCGGATGGCCCAGGCGTGGGAGTAGGGGCCGAAGTAGCGGGTGCCCTTGCGCTTGGCGCCGCGCATGACCTGCACGCGCGGGAAGTCCTCGCTCATCGTGACCGCGAGGTAGGGATAGGACTTGTCGTCGCGGTATTTGACGTTGAAGCGGGGGTCGAACTCCTTGATCCAGGAGTATTCGAGCTGTAGCGCCTCGACCTCGGTGCCCACGACGGTCCAGTCGACCCCGGTCGCGGTGTTGAGCATCGACTGGGTGCGCGGGTGGAGCGCGGTGATGTCGGTGAAGTAGGAGTTGAGCCGCTGCCGGAGGCTCTTGGCCTTGCCGACGTAGATCACGCGGCCGTGACCGTCCCGGAACCGGTAGACCCCCGGCGAATCAGGGATCGAGCCTGGCTTGGGCCGGAAACTCAGGGAGCTGCCCACTGATCTCACCACGACCAAAGCCTAATGGCCCGCACCGACAGGAAGGCCCGCCGTACGCTCTGTCCTGGTACGGCGGGCCCGGGGTCAGGCCAGGGTGATCTGGTCGCCCTCCACTTTGATCGCCGTCTCGGCGAGCGGCCCCTTGGGCGGCCCGCCCGCCACCGATCCGTCCTCGATCTTGTACTTGCCGCCGTGGCACGGGCACTCGATCAGGCCGTTGGCGACGCTCGCGACCGTGCAGCCCTGGTGGGTGCAGATCGCGGTGTACGCCTTGAAGTCGCCCGCGGTGGGCTGCGTCACCACGATCTTCCGGTCCTTGAAGACCGTTCCCCCGCCCACCGGGATGTCGGTGGTCCTGCCCAGTGCGCCGCCCGCCGCGCCGGGCTCGGCTGGACCGGTCGCCGCCGCGTTGCTCGGAGTGTCGGTGTCCGCCCCGCAGGCGGTGAGCGCGAGCGCCAGGCCACCGGCGCCCACACCCGCGATCACCGCCCGGCGGCTCTGAAGGTCATCTGCCATGCGGCCAGGTAACCGCACGCAGGTGAGAAATTCATGAAAGGCGCCTCAAGCGAGCATGATCTTGTCGCCATCTACCTTGATCTTCTTCTCGGGCAACGGGTCGCCGGCGGGCCCACCGGCCACCGATCCGTCGGCGATGTCGAACTTGCTGCCGTGGCAGGGACAGTTGATCGTCCCGTTGGAGACACTGGCCACCGTGCAGCCTTGGTGGGTGCACACCGCGCTGAACGCCCTGAACTCACCCTCCTGCGGCTGGGTGACGACCACCTTCTGGCTCTCGAAGATCTTCCCGCCACCCGAGGGAATGTCGGAGGTGTCGGCGAGCGCCTTCGCCTTCGCCTTCTTCTTCGGCGCCGCGGACGACGGCTCCTCGGGCAGAGGCTCGGCACTCGCCTGTGTCGCGGGATCGCCGTAGCTCGCACACGCGGTCAGCACCACGGCGAGCCCTGCGCTTCCGGCTCCGAGCACCACTGTCCGGCGCGTCGTTTCGGTCATGGTCGGTCCTCCCAGGTTCGGGTCTCACTACAGGTACGGCCAGCGCCCTCAGGCTGGTTCAGCCTGACGTGAGCCGATCCCGGGAACCACGCACAATTACCGGTTCACACCACCACGATGCCGTCGCCCTCGACCTTGACCTGGTAGGCGGCCAGCTGGCCGGTCGCGGGCCCCTTGAGTGCCTTGCCGGTGTCGACCGCGAACTCACTGCCGTGGCACGGGCAGGTCATGACGTTGTCCCTGGGAGAGCCGACCGCGCAGCCGCGGTGCGGGCACACCGCGCTGAACGCCTTGTAGACGCCCTCGGTGGGCTGGGTGACCACGATCTTCCACCGGTCGACGACCGTGCCGCCGCCGACGGGCACGTCGGCCGTCTTGGCGATGACCTGCCCCTTGATGCCCTGCACCCGCTCCGGCTCGGCGGCGTTCGCGCCGCAACCGGCCAGCGCCAGGCCACACGCCGCTACTCCGGCCACCCCCAGCGCCTCACGCCTCCCGATCTCGGGCATGGCGGAGCCCCGCTCCGAACTCCTCATGTAATGCCGCCCCTCCCCGTCGCCCCTGATCTCCTGCAGGTCAGGCAGTGTCACATTTCACTTTATGGGCGGTACCCCTCGGTCCCGGAATCGGGTGGCAGGCGCACGACCGGGTGGTGGCCCGAGCGCGGCGACGCCACGCGACGCCGCCTGCCTCGTCAGCCCACCCGGGCGGCGCCGCGATCTCGTACGGACTGCTAGATCTCCAGGATCTTGCGCAGGAAGCGGCCGGTGTGGCTCTCCTCGACCAGGGCGATCTCCTCGGGGGTGCCGGCGGCGACCAGGGTGCCGCCCCTGGAACCGCCCTCCGGGCCCATGTCGAGGACCCAGTCGGCCGTCTTGATGACGTCGAGGTTGTGCTCGATGACGATCACCGTGTTGCCGCCCTCGACCAGCCGGCCGAGCACGCCGAGCAGCCTGCGGATGTCCTCGAAGTGGAGCCCCGTGGTCGGCTCGTCGAGCACGTAGATCGTCCGCCCGGTCTGGCGGCGCTGCAGTTCGGAGGCGAGCTTGACGCGCTGCGCCTCGCCACCGGACAGCGTCGTGGCGGGCTGCCCGAGACGCACGTAGCCGAGGCCGACGTCGTTGAGGGTCTGCAGGTGCCGCCTGATCGCCGGGATCGCCTCGAAGAACGCGAGCCCCTCCTCGATGGGCATGTCGAGCACCTCGGAGATCGTCTTGCCCTTGTAGTGGACCTCCAGCGTCTCGCGGTTGTAGCGGGCGCCGTGGCAGACCTCGCACGGGACGTAGACGTCGGGCAGGAAGTTCATCTCGATCTTGATCGTGCCGTCGCCGGCGCACGCCTCACAGCGGCCGCCCTTGACGTTGAAGCTGAACCGGCCGGGCTGGTAGCCGCGGACCTTGGCCTCGGCGGTGGCCGCGAACAGCTTGCGGACGTGGTCGAACACGCCGGTGTAGGTCGCCGGGTTGGAGCGCGGGGTGCGCCCGATCGGCGACTGGTCGACGTGGACGACCTTGTCGACCAGGTCCATGCCATTGATCCGCGAGTGGCGCCCGGGCACCGCGCGAGCGCCGTTGAGCTCCTTGGCCAGCGCGGTGTAGAGGATGTCGTTGACCAGCGTCGACTTGCCCGACCCGGACACGCCGGTGACCGCCGTGAAGACCCCGAGGGGGAAGTCGATGTCGACGCCCTTGAGATTGTGCTCGCGCGCGCCCTTGACCGTGATCTGCCGCTTCTTGTCGCGCTTGCGGCGCTTGGCGGGGATCGGGATGCTCCTGCGGCCCGAAAGGTACTGGCCGGTCATCGACTCCTCGCTGCGCAGGAGGTCCTGGACCGTGCCGGAGACGACGACCTGGCCGCCGTGCTCGCCCGCGCCGGGGCCGATGTCGACCACCCAGTCGGCGGCGGCGATGGTGTCCTCGTCGTGCTCGACGACGATCAGCGTGTTGCCCATGTCGCGCAGCCTGACCAGCGTGTCGAGCAGCCGCATGTTGTCGCGCTGGTGCAGGCCGATCGACGGCTCGTCGAGCACGTAGAGGACGCCGACCAGACCGGAGCCGATCTGCGTGGCGAGCCGGATGCGCTGCGCCTCGCCGCCGGCCAGCGTGGCGGCCGCGCGGTCCATGGTGAGGTAGTCGAGGCCGACGTCGAGCAGGAAGCCCATCCGGGCGTTGATCTCCTTGACCACCCGCTCGGCGATCTGCATGTCGCGGTCGGACAGCTTGAGCGCGGCCAGGAACTCGGCGCACTCGCCGATCGACATGGCCGACACCTCGGCGATCGACCGGCCGGCGACGGTGACCGCGAGCGAGACCGGCTTGAGCCGGGCGCCCCGGCAGACCGGGCACGGGATCTCGCGCATGTAGCCCTCGAACCGGTCGCGCGAGGAGTCGCTCTCAGCCTCGGCGTGCCTGCGCTGCACCCACGGGATGACGCCCTCGTAGGTGGTGTAGTAGGAGCGCTGACGGCCGTAGCGGTTGCTGTAGCGGACGTGGACCTGCTCGTCGTGGCCGAACAGCAGCGACTTCTGCGCCTTCTTGGGCAGTTTCTCCCAGGGCGTGTCGAGGGTGAAGCCCATGGCGTGGCCGAGCGCCTCGATCAGCCTGGCGAAGTATTCGCTGGTGTGACCGCCGGACCAGGGATGAAGGGCGCCCTCGCCGAGCACGCGCTCGGGGTCGGGCACGACCAGGTCGGGGTCGACCTCCATCTTGGTGCCGAGGCCGGTGCACTCGGGACAGGCGCCGAACGGCGAGTTGAACGAGAACGAGCGCGGCTCGAGCTCTTCGAACGACAGGTCGTCGTAGGGGCAGTAGAGGTGCTCGGAGTAGAAGCGTTCCCGGCCGGGATCGTCTTCGGGCAGGTCGACGAACTCCAGCGTGATCGTGCCGCCGGACAGCTGCAGGGCGGTCTCGACCGAGTCGGTGAGCCTGCGCCGGGCCGAGTCCTTGACCGACAGGCGGTCGACGATGACCTCGATGTCGTGCTTCTCGTACTTCTTCAGTACCGGCGGCTCCTCCAGCCGCACGACCACGCCGTCGACCCTGGCCCGGGCGAAGCCCTTGGTCTGCAACTCGCGGAACAGCTCGCCGTACTCGCCCTTGCGGCCCCTGATGACGGGGGCCAGCACCTGGAAACGCGTGCCCTCGTCGAGGTCCATCACCCTGTCGACGATCTGCTCGGGCGTCTGCCTGGCGATCGGGCGGGCGCAGACCGGGCAGTGCGGCTTGCCGATGCGGGCCCAGAGCAGCCGCAGGTAGTCGTAGACCTCGGTGATCGTGCCGACCGTCGACCGTGGGTTCTTGCTGGTGGCCTTCTGGTCGATCGAGACCGCGGGCGACAGGCCCTCGATGAAGTCGACGTCGGGCTTGTCCATCTGGCCGAGGAACTGGCGGGCGTAGGCCGAGAGGGACTCGACATAACGACGCTGCCCTTCGGCGAAGATCGTGTCGAAGGCCAGGCTCGACTTGCCCGAGCCGGACAGGCCGGTGAAAACGATCAGGGCGTCTCTCGGGAGGTCGAGTGAGACGTCCTTGAGGTTGTGTTCTCGTGCACCACGCACGATCAGGCGGTCTGCCACGGCGATCCCGATGTCGAAGAGGCGGATAGGTCCACGGGGATGGTAGACGGGGGCTCCGACAATTTCGGCGGGGCGCTGTCCACCCCCCGAAAATCCGTCCCTCTCAGGTTACGGCCTCCCGCCACCCCGGCAGGATGCCTTTGCCAGTCAACCGCATGACCTGGCCTTTTATGCCCCAGGCCAACGCTCCACCCTAGGTGATGAAATATATGGCATGACGGTTATTCCGGCACTGAAGACCGAGCTGGCCGAGGCCACCCACCACCTACTGGCCACGGCGGCGACCCTGTCCGACGGCGACGTCGCCGCCCCCTCCCGTCTCACCGGCTGGACGAGGGGCCACGTCCTGACCCACGTGGCCAGGAACGCCGACAGCCACGTCAACCTGCTCACCTGGGCCAGGACCGGCGTCAAGACACCACAGTACGCGACCCCCAAGGCCAGGCAGGCCGGGATCGAGGCCGGAGCCCGCCGGGTGGCCGCCGAGCAGCTGGCGGACCTGGAGGACAGCGCCGCCCGCCTGGCCGCCGCCGTCGACGGGCTGCCCGAGGAGGCCTGGTCCGCTCCGGTCGCCGGCGTGCGCCCGACGTCGCATCCCGCCTGGTACGTCCTGGTCAGGCGGCTGCGCGAGATCGGCATGCATCACGTGGACCTCGACGCCGGCTTCGGGCCGGCCGACTGGTCCGGGCCGTTCGTCGAGCGCGAGCTGCACGACTGCCTGCGGACGTGGCCGTACGAGCGGAGCACGGTCAGCGAGATCAGGGTGCGCGGCGGTGTGGACGGGGCTCCAGCCGCCACGTGGCGCGGGCTCGGCGACGGACCGGCGGTGGAGGGCGGGCCGGCCGCCCTGTTGGCCTGGCTTACGGGCAGGTCCGACGGGCAGGGGGTTAGGGTGGTGCTGGCGGGGCAACCGTCCGTGCCCGGTCCGGCGAGCGTCCCGGCGCCGCCGCCGTGGCTGACGACGCTCGCTCCCGCTGATCTGCCCGAGACGCCCCCGAAGGACTATCCATGACCTACACAGGCGACGTCCAGGTCGGCGGTCCCGCCGACGTCCGCGAGCTGGCCAAACTGACGATCTTCAAGCTGGCCGTGGGACCTTACGACAACAACGCCTACCTGCTGCGCTGTGTCGAGACCGGCGACGGGCTGCTCATCGACGCGGCCGCGGAGGCCGACCGGCTGCTGGCCCTGATCTCCGACCAGCCGATCAGTTCGGTGGTCACGACCCACCAGCACGGCGACCACTGGCAGGCGCTGGAGCAGGTGGTCAAGGTGACGGGCGCCCAGGTGCTCGTGCATCCGCTCGACGCGGCCGCGCTGCCGCTCCCGGCCGACCGCACCGTGGAGCACGGCGACCGCATCACGGTCGGCGTGATCACCCTCGAGGTGATCCACCTGCGCGGTCACACGCCGGGCGCGATCGCGCTGCTCTACGACGGGGGTGACTCCGGCCTGCACCTGTTCACCGGTGACTCGCTCTTCCCCGGCGGGGTGGGCAACACCTGGAACGACCCCGAGCGTTTCACCCAGCTCTACACCGACGTGGTGGAGCGCGTCTTCGACCGGCTGCCCGACGAGACGTGGATCTATCCGGGGCACGGCAAGGACACCACGCTCGGCGCCGAGCGCCCCTCGCTCCAGGAATGGAAGGAGCGGGGCTGGTAGCTCAGCGCCCGGCGAGGACCTTGGCGATCCGCTGGGCCGCGAGCGCGGGGTCGTCGGCGAGTCCGACGACCTCGCCCCACGACCAGCGGTAGAACCATCCGTCGGCCAGCGGCACGCAGTCGACGGTCTCGGCGAGCATCACGGTGTCCGGGTCGCTGACCCGCAGCGCGGGCGGATACGCGCGCAGGATGGCGGTCAGCCCGCGGGCCTCGAGCTCCTGGGCCAGTTTGCCTAGGAAGTACGTGCGCGTGTGCTCGCGCGGCATGGCCGACATGGCTCCATCAAAGCCGAAGAAGGCCGAAAAATCGCCTTAGTTGCTGATGATCCGTTCGGCTTCCCTGCGCTGCGCCCGCTTGTAGAAGAGCATCCGCAGCGGGATCGCCGCCACCAACGCGATCTGCATGGAGGCGCCGATCATGATGGGCAGGTCACCACCCTCCGGCCGCGCCACCCAGAAGGCGAGAAATGCGACATTCACCATGATCCAGCCGAGGACGACCGCGGCGAGCTGCCCCTTGGGCTTGGGATACTCGATGCGGCTGACCATCAGCCAGGCCACGCCGAGCACCGCCAGCAGGGCGTAGATACTGGGCTCGAACAGCAGCACGATGGAGATCACGGTCATGGCGCCCATCGGGATGGGCAGCCCCATGAAGTCGCCGCTCTTGGTCTTGACACAGGCGAACCTGGCCAGGCGTACGACTCCCGCGACGAGCAGGGCACCCGCGGCGGCCAGCACCGCGACGAACGGCACCTGGTGCGTGAAACCTCCCCAGATCACGACCATGAACGCGGGAGCGAACCCGAAGCTGATCACGTCGGCCAGGTTGTCGAGCTCGGCACCCATCGCGGAGGCACGGAACCGGCGCGCGACCAGGCCGTCGAACAGGTCACAGGTGGCACCGATCAACAGCAACACCACCGCGGTCGCGAAGTAGCTCGGCGCGGGGGTGAAGTCACCGCCGTCCTTGAGCGACTGGATGGCGGAGGAGGCCAGAACACAGACCGCGAGAAAACCGCAGAGGGCGTTGCCCAGGGAGAGGGAGTCGGCGGCCGAGAGCCGGAACGCCTTTCCGACCGGGCCCCGCAGCTCTTCCTCTTCCTCCTGCCAACTGCCGGCATCAGCCGTGGTCAATTCTGGTCACCCCCGCAATCGTCTTCTCTCCCACGGACACCGCGGGAGAGATCCCTTCGGGAAGGTAGATGTCGACCCTTGAGCCGAACCTGATGAGGCCGATGCGGTCGGTCTGCGCGACTTTGGCGCCCGCGCTCAGATACGGCACGATCCTGCGCGCCACCGCGCCCGCGATCTGCACCATCTCGATGTCACCGAGCGCGGTGTCGAAATGCCACACCACGCGTTCGTTCTGGTCGCTGTCCTTGTTGAAAGCCGGCAGGAAGCCACCCGCCACATGCTGCACGGAGGCGACATTTCCCGCAAGAGGGGCGCGGTTGACGTGCACGTTCAGCGGGCTCATGAAGATCGCGACACGGGTGCGGCCGTCGGGCCATGGGTCGATGCTCTGCACGACCCCGTCGGCCGGCGACAGGACGCGCCCCTCGCCCGGCGTGCGGTCGGGGTCGCGGAAGAACCAGAGCATGCCGCCGGTGAGCGCGCCCAGCGGCAGCGCCGCGAGCGCCCATCGCCGGTCCCGGCGCGTCAGCAACGCGGTGGCGGCCGCCGCGGCCACCGTGGGAATGAGCCACGGGGACACCCCGCGCGCGAGTCTGAGGCGGTTCGACTGGGCAGAATCGTCTGACACGGACAACCTTTGATGGTGACTGGACTGGGCGCTTTGCCGTGATGCTACGGGGTCAGCAACTATTACACGGCGGAACTACACAAGCAAAGCGCCTCGAAAGCCATTTAGCTAGCCCCTGGTAGGGCTGCTTTCCTCGCTCCTGCGCGCGTCTACGCGGGCCTTGACCAAGCTGGCCACAGTGGTGATGACCATGGTGCTGCCGATGACCGTGAGCGACAACCAGATGGGGATTTCGGGCGCCCAGGAAACCCCACTGGTGTGCAAGGCCTCCGATATCAGCTTAACCCCGATGAACCCGAGGATGAACGCGAGACCGTAGCTGATGTAAACCAGGCGCTGCAGCAGCCCACCGAGCAGGAAGTACAGCTGACGCAGGCCCATCAGGGCGAACGCGTTGGCCGTGAACACCACGAACGGGTCGGTGGTGAGGCCGAAGATGGCCGGAATCGAGTCGAGCGCGAACAACAGGTCGGTGGAACCGATGGCGATCATCACGATCAGCATCGGGGTGACCATGCGCTTGCCGTCGATCTTCACCGTGACCTTGGAACCGACGTATCCCTCGGTCGTCGGGAAGGCCCTGCGCACCCACCTGAGCAGCACGTTCTCGCTGAAGTCCTCCTCGTCACCCTTGAGGTGGTGGCGCACGATGTTGTACGCGGTGTAGATGAGGAACGCGCCGAAGACGTAGAACAGCCAGCTGAACCGCTCGAGGGCGGCCGCGCCGAGGGCGATGAAGATGCCGCGCATGACCAGTGCGAGCAGGATGCCGACGAGCAGCACCTTGTGCTGGTAGGCCTTCGGCACCGCGAACCGGCTCATGATGATGAAGAAGATGAACAGGTTGTCGACGCTCAGGCTGTATTCGGTGATGTAACCGGCGAAGAACTCACCCGCCTTGCCGGCACCCGTCGTGATCCAGAGCATCACGCCGAAGGCGACGGCCAGCGCGACATAGAACGTGACCCAGTAACCGGCCTGCCGCATCGAGAATTCGCGGGCTTCGCCCCGGTCGACTATCCACAGATCGACGGCGAGGACGACCAGCAGACCGCCGATCACGGCGATCCAGGCCCACACAGGTACGCTCACGTGACTAAACCTCCGGCATGCGCGAAAGACTGCCGGAGGTCTCTCCCGCCCGCCGAACACGCGGACCGGCAGCCCCGGGGGCCCCGTGGAGCGGGGCTACACCGTGATGACGAGGCTGCCGCGAAGGGATACTCCCCTCCCTTAACGCACGCAGTATACGAGAACGCTTAACCCCCGCCTAATCCTTCGTGCGATCTTCCTGTCCATAATCGGACATAATTCTCTCCACCGCGTCATCCGCGTCCGGCAGCTCGGCGCCGCGCCTCGCGGACGCCTCCGCCATCCTCGCCACCGCCTCCGGATCCCCCACCAACTCCCCTACGGCTCGTCGCAACGCCTCGACATCCCCGTACGGGACCAGTACGCCTGCGCCCCCGAGCAGGTCCGGAATCCCGCCCACCTCCGTCGCGATCACCGGCCTGCCCACCATGAGCGTCTCGCTGAGGCTGAGCGGCTGCCCCTCCCACCGGGCGGTCGCCACCACGGCGGTGGCGGCGGCGAGCAGGTCGGGCACGTCGTCGCGGTTGCCTAGGAGCGTCACGGGCAGCCGCTCGGCGTCGATCCTGGCCTGCAGCCGCTCCCGCAGCGGCCCCTCCCCCGCGACCACGAACAGCGGCGAACGCTCCGGATCGTCCTCCGGCCACGGGCCGCGCGCGACGTCGAGCAGGGTGTCGAGGCCCTTCTGCTGCGCGAGCCTGGCGATGGTCAGCAGGACGGGACGCCGCCCGGCGCCCAGTTCGGCCCGCACCTCCTCGGGGGCGCGCCGCGCGGGCGGCGGCGGGGGCGCGGGCACCACGGCGGCCCGCACGTCGCGGGCACCGAGCGCGGCCATCCGCGCGCCGAGATCGGGCGAGACGACCAGCACACGATCGGCCCGCCCGGCCACGACGCGTTCCAGCAGCCCGTAGACGAGCCCGATGAACCCGCCGGCCGTGAGTGCGTTGTGCAGCGTGACCACCAGTGGCGCCCGCGCCACGCCGCGCCGCGGAGAGCGTCCCAGTGCGGCGAGCGCGCCGGCCCGCAGGCCATGGGCGTGCACGACGTCGGCGCCGCCGGTCAGCCGCCTGATGGCGAGCACCGCCCGCGCGTCGCCCCGCGGATGCGGCCGGTCCGAGACGGTCACCTCGGCGAAGCGGGCGCCCGCACCGGTGTAGGAGAAGCGCTCCTCGACGCTGCGCGGCCCGACGACCAGCACCTGATGACCACGCCGGACCAGCCCCTCCACCAGCATGTGGACGTGCCTGCCCGTGCCGCCGGACGTGGTGCCCAGCACGAATGCCACCCGCACAGGAGTTCCTCCCTCTCAGGTCCCGCCGGGCCCGCGCGGCGGGCCGCCGCGCGTGAGCCGGTCGGCCACCGCCCGGGCGTCGGCCCGGTCCACCAGCGCGACGACCAGCCCTCCGGCGGCCGTCGCCACGATCGCGGCCAGAACGACCGCGCCCACGTTGGGCCAGATGCCGCGCGCGCCGATCCAGGCCACCACGGCGGCACCGGCCAGGTAGCCGGCGCCTCCGCCCGCCACGGCGGCCACGGCGGCCCGGCCCAGCCCTTTCGCCGCCCCGCGTCCCCGGGCGGACACGACGGAGGCCAGCAGCAGCGCGCCTCCCACGGTCATGCCCACCGTCATGCCGAGCGCCAGCCCGGCGATCTTCCAGTCGTCGGGGAAGGCCGGCACGAAGAGGGCCTGGGCGGCCATGACGACGAGCCAGCCCGCCACCGTGCCGATCGCCGCGGCCCGGCTCCGGCCGGCGGCGTACAGGACCCGGGTCAGGTGCGCGATGAGCCCGTAGCCGATGAGGCCGGGCGCGAACAGCGCGATGGCCCGGGCGAAGTCGGCGGCGGGCACCTCGCTCTTGAAACCGAGGAACACCACGGCGCCCGGCCCAGCAACGGCGGCCAGCACCCCCGCGGCGAGCCCGGACACCAGCACCACCGCCCGCGTCGTGCCCGCCGCCAGCGTGACGAAGCCATCGCCGTCTCCCGCCTCCGCCCGCGCGGACAGGCGCGGGAACGCGCTGGTCGCGATGGGCATGGCGAGCACGGCGTAGGGCACCAGATAGATCGCCCACGCGTAGTTGTAGACCACGATCGCGCCGTTGCCGATGGCGTTGTTGGACAGCAACAGCACCACGATCATCGCGGCCTGCTGGGCGAGCAGCGCGGCGACCCCGGCCAGCGCCAGCCTGCGCACCTGTCTCGCGACGCCCTCGGGGAAACGCAGCATGGGCCGCCAGCGCAGGCCGAGCCCGGCCGTGGGGCCGATCACGGTGAGCACGAGCGCCAGCACGCCGAGGCTGGTGCCGAGGGACAGGGCCAGTTCGGCTGTCGCGGGCACGGTGGCCGGGTCGGTGTCGCCGCCGCTGAGCGGGACGAACATCAGGTAGGCGACGATGACGACGACGCTGGACACCAGGGGCGCCAGAGCGGGCGAGGCGAAGCGATGGTGTGACTGGAGTACGCCGTACAGCACGACCGCCACGCCGTACAGGGGGATCTGGGGGGCGAACACGACCAGCATGCGGGTGGCGACGGCGGTGACCGCGCCGGCGTCGCACCCCTTCAGCGCGTCGCCGAAGAACAGCCCGGCTACGGGCTCGGCGAACAGCGCGGTGAGCAGGCCGAGCGGCACCAGCACGACGACCACCCAGGTCATCAGCGCGGAGCTGATCCGCTCCACCCGCTCCCGCCCCGCCGACGCACCGGCCGCGCCCGCGAGGACCGGGACCACCACGCCGGCCAGGGCGCCGCCGACCACCACCTCGAAGATGATGTTGGGCACCAGGTTGGCGGTGGCGTAGGCGGTGGCGAGGCAGTTGGTGCCCACGGTCTGGGCGAAGGCGTACTGCTTGGCGAAGCCCATGACGCGCGCCAGAATCGTGATCGCACCGATGAGCAGGGCTCCACCCGCCACGCCACGCGCCAGCCTCAAGGTCACGACGCCCGCCTGTGCCTGGTCACGCTGACATCCTGGCAGGCCGCGCAGATGGTCCGGTCCGTCGAGTCGGGTCCGGTCACACGGCGGCGGCGGCCGGGCGGCGGCCGAGCATGTCGAGACGGTTGAGGACCTGGTTGCCCGCGATCACCTTGGTGAAGCTGACCTTCTCGGCGGCGGCCGTGAGCGCGACGACGGTGCCGAGCACCGCGAGCCTGCCCGGCCGGCCGAGCCCGGTCACGGCCGCGAGCCCGAGCAGGGCACCCAGCGCGTTGGCGCCGGCGTCGCCGAGCATGGCCCGCTCACCGAGGTCTTCGGGCAGCAGCGCGGCGGCGGCCCCCAGGGGCACCGCCGTGAGGGCGGCGCTCACCGGCCGGTCGCGAAGGAGGGAGGCGGCCAGCAGTGGCCCGCCCGTGAGCAGTCCGACCTTGATCGCCCGTCCGGGACGCAGGTCGAAGAGATTGGCCAGGTTGGCGGCGCCCGCGATGGTGGCGCCGTTGACCAGGGTGTCGACAGGGCCCTTCGAGACGAGCGCGGCGGCGGCGAGACCGGTGGCGCCGATGCCGAGGATCTTGACCGCGCCGCTGGTGACCTCGCCGCGCGTGAGCGCGCTCAGGTGCCCCTTGAATCCCTTGGAGGATGTCGTGCCGTACAGGTCGTCGTAGGCGCCGAGTGCCCCGCTGCCGCCCCCGGCGAGCAGCGCCGCCAGCCGCACCCGGGCGGGCAGGCCGGGCGCGAGCGCGAGCGCGGCGCCCGAGCCGGCCACGAACGCGGGCCCTTCGAGCAGGGTGATGGGCTCGCCCCGGTGGTTCTTGCGGGTCCAGCGGTCAGCCGGGTCGCCCTGCCCACGCGTGCGGGTGAACGCGGTGTAGGCGGCACGGGCGGCGGCGGCGCCGAGAGCGGCGCCGACGAGTGCGTAGAGCAGGCCACGGGCCATGTCAGCTCCCTGACTCGGTGGAGGGGGACGGGGACGGGGTGGGCAGCGCGGGCATGGGCCCCGAGGCTCCGGCGCCGATGCCGTACTGGCCCACGCCGCCGCGCGCCTGCTCCCGCAGAGCGTAGACGATCACGATCTGGCCCGCCGGCATGTCGGGGGTATCGACGGTGGAGACGCGCTTGGCGATGTCGCCGTCGTCGCGCACCGCGGTGATCACGCCTCCGGGGCCGGCCGCGACGCTCCCGCTGCCGGTCATCACCGTGCCCTTGCCGCCCGCGTCGAGCCCGCCGGCGAGCGAGGCCAGGGCACCGGCCTGGACCGCGGCGTACTTGCCCTCGAAGGGCTCCTCCGGCGCGAACATCACGGCGAGGGTGGCCCGCTTCTTGGGCTCGTCCTCGACGCTGAGCAGGCCACCGGTCTCGAAGCCGTCGAGCACGGCCGCGGTGGCCTGGTTGGCGGTGCCCGCCTGGCCCTGGTCGGTGGTCATGAGCGTGGCGGCGAGCAGGGTGGACGCCTTGTCGTAGGTGGAGGCGCCCTCGGTGAACACCATGTCGGCCGGCTTGAGCTGGTTGACCAGCCCGTCGATCAGGCCGGCGTTGGCGGGGTCGAGGTATTTGTCGGTCAGCGTCACCCGTCCGGTGATCGCCGCGCCCGCCTGCAGGAGGACCTGGTGCTGCGCCTCGCGGTAGGCGGTGCTGGAGCCCGGCGCCTCGAACAGCAGCACGTGCTCACCGTTGAGCTCGCCCGCGACGAGCTTGGGCGTGAGGTCGCTGACGAACGCGTCATTGCCCGCCTCCCTGCCCTGCAGCAGGTTGACCTGGGTGCGCAGCTCCTCCTTGGTCTTGGCCAGCTGGGCGGTCAGCTCCTCGGCCGACTTGAGCGCCGGCTCCTGCAGCAGCGTGGTGCCCATGACGATGCCCACGGCGAGCGCGAGGAAGATCGCGACGATGGAGACGAGGTGATAGCGAAAATCGATCACGAGAAGAGTCCGACCAACCAGAAGATGAATGCGTTCCAGACGTCCTGCAGGCCATTGAGCCAGGTCTTGCCGAGCGGTGACAGGAAGAGCGCCACGCCCATCGTGATCAGCGCCGTGATCACCAGCAGCAGCAGCTGCGGCGTGGAGATGCGGCTGCGGTAGAGCCTGCTGACGCCCTTGGCGTCGACGAGCTTGCTGCCGATCCGCAGCCGGGTGAGGAAGGTGCTGGCCATCCCGGACCGGCCCTTGTCGAGGAACTCCTCCAGGGTGCCGTGGGTGCCGACGGCGACGATCAGCTCGGCGCCCTTGTCGTCGGCCAGCAGCATGGCGATGTCCTCGCTGGTGCCGGTGGCGGGGAAGAGCACGGCCTCGCGGCCGAGCTGGTGGACCCGCTCCAGGCCGGGGGCCCTGCCGTCGCGATAGGCGTGCACGACCAGCTCGGCGCCGCAGGTGAGCGCCTTGGCGGAGACCGAGTCGAAGTCTCCCACGATCACGTCGGGCAGATAGCCGGCCTCGAGCAGCGCGTCGGCGCCGCCGTCGACGCCGATGAGCACCGGCCGGTATTCGCGAATGTAGGGGCGCAGCGTGGCGATGTCTTCCTTGTAGTGGTAGCCGCGCACCACGATGAGGGCGTGCCGGCCCTCCAAGGGGGTGCGGATGTCGGGCACCCCCACGCCGTCGATGAGCAGTTTGCCCTCGCCGCGGACGTATTCCATGGTGTTGACGGCGAAGGCCTCGATCTGCACGGCGAGCCCGGCGCGGGCTTCGGCCATGGCCGCGTCGACGGTCTCGGCCGTCTGCTCGTCGCCCTTGCCGGCGATCTCGTCGCCGAGGTAGACGACGCCCTCGTGCAGGCGGACGACGTCGCCGTCCTGGACGCGCTCGAAGAGCTCCGGCGTGGCGTTGTCGACGAACGTCACGCCCGCCTCGATGAGAATCTGTGGCCCCAGGTTGGGATAGCGGCCGCTGATGCCCGCCGCCACGTTGACCACGGCCGCGACACCACACGCGACGAGAGCCTCCGCGCTGACCCGGTCCACGTCGACGTGATCGATGATCGCGATCTCACCGGGCTGGAGGCGCTTGGTCAGCCTCTTCGTCCGCCGATCGACTCTCGCCACAGTCGTGACACCGGGAAGGTCCGCGACCTTCCGCACACGGAGGCCCGGCATTCTGCTCCCCGGAACCTTCATCAAGACCATCCTGCCAGAGTGAAACGGCCAGGAGGCCATTCAGTACGCGGTGTGTCCGCTATGTCACATCGGATCACCGGTCTGCCGCGGCCAGCCCGAGGAGTTCTTCGGCATGTGCCCTGCCCAGCTCGGAGTCTTCCAGTCCGGCCAGCATGCGGGACAGCTCGCGGACCCTGCCCTCATGGTCGAGCGCCAGCACGCCGCTGCGCACGACGCTGCCGTCACCGGCCTTCTCGACCACCAGGTGCTGGTTGGCGAAGGCGGCGACCTGCGGCAGGTGGGTGACGACCACGACCTGCGCGGTGCGGGCCAGCCGGGCCAGCCTGCGGCCGATCTCGACCGCGGCCTTGCCGCCCACTCCGGCGTCGACCTCGTCGAACACGAAGGTGGGCACCGGATCGGCACCGGCGAACACCACCTCGATGGCGAGCATGACGCGGCTCAGCTCGCCACCCGAGGCGCCCTTGTTGAGCGGCAGCGGCGGCGCGGCGGGGTGGGCGGCCATGCGCAGCTCGACCTCGTCGACGCCCTCGGGGCCGAAGTCGGCGGCCTGGGTGAGCTGGACGACGACCCTGGCGTGGGGCATGGCGAGCGCGGTGAGCTCCTCGGTGACGGCCTGGCCGAACCGCTCGGCGGCCGCCTCGCGCACGGCGGTCAGCTTGGCCGCCAGCTCGGTGAGCTGCGCGGTCAGCTCTTCGTGCTCGCGGGTCAGCTCCTCGATGCGGTCGTCGTCACCCTCGAGCTCGGTCAGCCGGGCCGCCGCCTCACGCGCCCAGGCCAGCACCCCCGCGCTGTCCTCGCCGTACTTGCGGATCAGCCCGGACAGCAGCGACCGGCGTTCCTGCACGGCGGCCAGCCGGGCGGGGTCGGCCTCGATCGACTCGGCGTAGGCGGCCAGATCGGTGGCCACGTCGGAGATCAGGTAGCCGGCTTCGGCGAGCCGCTCGGCCATCCCGGCCAGCTGCGTGTCGAAGTCGCGCACCGCCTCGACGGCCGCGCGCGCCTCACCGAGCAGCGAGATCACGTCCCGGGCGTCGCTCGCCGCCTCCATTGGGTCGCCGAGCAGCGCCGTGTGGGCGCTGGTGGCGGCGCCGCGCAGGGCGTCTGCGTGCGAGAGCCGCTCCTCCTCGCCGCGCAGCTCGACGTCCTCACCCGGCTTGGGGTCGACCTTCTCGATCTCCTCCAGGCCGAACCTGAGCCGGTCGGCCTCCTGGGCGCGCTCCCGCGCCCGGGTGGTGAGCTCGTCGAGCAGCGCGCTCACCTGCTTGTGCCGTTTGTACGCCTGCGTGTAGGCCCGCAGTGGCTTGACCAGGCCGTTTCCGGCGTAGCGGTCGAGTGCGGCGCGCTGTCTGGCGGGCTGGAGCAGGCGCTGCTGGTCCATCTGGCCGTGCACCGCCACCAGGTCATCGGCCAGGTAGGTCAGGGTGCCGACGGGGACGCTGCGACCGCCGAGCCAGGCCCTCGACCGGCCCTCGGCGGAGACGGTGCGGGAGATGATGAGCTCGCCGTCGTCGACGTCGCCGCCGAGGTCCTCGACCTGCTGGGCCACCCGGCCGCCGGTCTCGATGACGAGCGTGCCCTCGACGGTGGCCTTGTCGGCACCCGGCCTGATGCGCGACGGGTCGGCCCGGCCGCCGAACAGCAGCCCGAGCCCGGTGACGACCATCGTCTTGCCCGCACCGGTCTCGCCGGTGACCACGTTGAAGCCCGGCGAAAGCTCGAGCACGGCCTCATCGATGACGCCAAGCCCCTGGATGCGGACCTCCTCGACCCTTGGTCGCACTGCCCACTCCCGTCGCTCCGAACACCTGTGCGCATGAATCCTACGCGTCTCACCGCTCATTCACTCAGGGACGCACCCTTCCGCGCCACCCCTGAACGGGCAGTTCGAACTTGGCGACCAACCTGTCGGTGAAGGGCGCGCCGGTGCTCTCCACCCCGTGCAATCGCGCCAGCCGTACAGGGGCGGAGCCCCTTCGGACCTCCACCCGGGTGCCGGACGGCAGGTCGAAGCGGCGTCGCCCGTCGCACCACAGCACCCCGCCGGGCGTGTCGGGCAGGATCTCGATGGCCAGCGTGGAGCGCGGCGAGACCACCAGCGGCCTGGCGAACAGCGCGTGGGCGCTGATCGGCACCATGAGCAGCGCCTCCACCTCCGGCCAGACCACCGGGCCGCCGGCCGAGAAGGCGTAGGCGGTCGATCCGGTGGGGGTCGCGCAGATCACCCCGTCGCAGCCCCAGCGCGACAGGGGCCGCCCGTCGATCTCGGCCACGACCTCCAGCATGCGGTCGCGCTTCTCCACGGTCGCCTCGTTGAGCGCCCACGTGTCGGCGATGATCTGCCCGTTCTGCCGGGCCAGGATGTCGATCGTCATGCGCTCCTCGACGTCGTAGCGGCCGGCGACCACGCTGTCGACCGCCGCGGCGAGGTCGGCCACCTCGGCCTCGGCCAGGAACCCGACGTGCCCGAGGTTGACGCCGAGTAGCGGCGTTCGGGTGGGCCGGGCGAGCTCGGCCGAGCGCAGCAGCGACCCGTCGCCGCCCAGCACGATCATGACTTCGGCACCCTTGGCCGCGTCGGCGTCGCCGGGCACCACCTCGGCGCCCGGGCAGCCGAGCTCGGGCGCCTCCAGGTCGAGCACCCTGACGGTCAGGCCGGCGTCGACCAGGCGGCCGATGACCAGGCGGGCGCTGTCGACGGCCGCCTCTCTCCCGGTGTGCACGGTGACCAGGACGGTCCGGTTCATTGTGGCCCCTCCGCGACGGCACGCCGGATCTCGGCCTCGAGGTCGGCGACCGGCGGCTCGCCCTCACCCTTACCCAGCCAGAGGAGGTATTCGACGTTGCCGGAGGGCCCCGGGAGGGGGCTGGCGGTGACGCCGCGCACCTCCAGGCCGAGCCGGACCGCGCTGCCCGCCGCCTCGCGCACGGCTCCCGCCCTGAGCTCGGGGTCGCGCACCACCCCGCCGGCTCCCACGAGCTCCTTGCCCACCTCGAACTGCGGCTTGACCAGCATCACGAAGTCGGCCCGCGGAGCGGCCACGGCGGCCAGGGCGGGCAGCACGAGCCGCAGCGAGATGAACGACAGGTCGCCCACGACCAGTGTGGGCGGCTCGCCGACCATGTCGGGAGTGAGGTCGCGGACGTTGACCCGCTCCATCACGGTGACCCGGTCGTCGGTGCGCAGCGACCAGGCCAGCTGGCCGTAGCCGACGTCGACTGCGAGCACGTGGGCGGCGCCCGCACGCAGCAACACGTCGGTGAAGCCGCCGGTGGACGCGCCCGCGTCGAGGCAGCGGCGGCCCTTGACACTCAGACCCTCGAACGCCTTGAGCGCGCCGAGCAGCTTGTGCGCCCCGCGTGAGACGTAGTCGGGCCCGTCAGCGGACTCGGCCACGACGATGGGTGAGGCGGTGTCGACCTGCGTGGCCGGTTTGCCCGCCCGCCGGCCCCCGACGGAGACACGGCCGGCCTCGATGAGCTGGGCCGCCTGCTCACGCGACCGGGCGAGGCCCCGTCGTACGAGCTCGCTGTCCAGGCGGATCCTGCGGCTCACTGGTCGTCCACGTCGGCGAGAGTGGCCTCAAGTCCGGAGAACGCCTCCTCGAACACCGCCACGTGATCGCTCACCGGCAGCCCGGCCAGGCGACCGAGGCCGTCGAGCACGGCGTCGACCCGCTCGTCGCCGGTCTCCTCCGGCAGCGCACTCATGACACGACGGTAACGCCTCGCGGGAGCGCCCGGCACCTTGGCAGGCGTGTCAGACGTTGAAGGGTCATGGCGGCCGCGATTGATGTGGAACGCTACGTCCTAGAGGTCAGAAAGGATGGGCACCATGGCAAGCGTCGAGGAGTGCCGGGCGGCACTGGCCAAGCTCGTCGCCCAGTTCGACGAGATCGACGAGCAGGACCGGGCCAGGCACGTGGTCGAGCGCACGGTCAGTTGCCGGGTTCCCGACCTCACCGTGACGTTCTACGGCCGCCTGCACCATGATGGGCTTGACCCGTTTCGTGAGGAACCTCCCACGGACGGCAGATCCGCCGACGTCAGATTGACGATCGGCAGCGACGATCTCGTGTCACTGGTCAACGGGGAGCTCGACCTGGCCCGCGCGCTACTCGGAGGCAAGGTGAAGATCGACGCGAGCTTCAGCGACCTGCTGCGCCTGCGCCGTCTCATCTGACGGCCCATTGACCTGATTCACTTCGCAGATAAGCTCGCCAGACCGCCGAATGCGTCGCCTGAGCCGAGCCGCCGTCATGCGACGCGATCGAGCACGTGCTTGACCGCGTCCTCCTCCGCTCGTCCCTCTCCCGCCAGCGCCCACGCGGCGTCGCAGGCGGCCCGCAGGCCGTCGATCCGGCTCCCGTCGCCCTCCAACCGCAGCACGCCGTCCACCCAGCGGGCTCGCCAGCCGCCGCAGGCGCCCTGTCGTACCTCCGGGTAGGGCTCGAGCAACGCCGACAGATCCTCCGACAGGTACGTCGGCCGCTGCCGGGGAACGGCCGTGAGCAGGTCGAGCGGTGTCGCCACGCCGGTGAGCACCACCAGGCCGTCCACGCCCGCGTTGACCGCCCCCTCGATGTCGGTGTCCAGCCGGTCGCCGACGACCAGCGGCCGTCGGGCGCCGGTGCGGATCACCGACTCCCGGTGCAGCGGCGGATCTGGCTTGCCCGCGTACAACGGCTCCACGCCCGTCGCCGTGGCGATCACTCGCACCATCGAGCCGTTGCCCGGCAGCTCACCGCGGCCGGTGGGCATGGTGTGGTCACCGTTGGACGCGACGAACAGCGCTCCCTGCCGCACCGCCAGGGCGCCCTCCGCCAGCAGGCCGTACGAGAGCCCCGGTGCGAAACCCTGCACCACCGCGGCGGGCGCGTCCATCGCCGTGGTCACCGGCCGGAGCCCTCTGTCCCGCATCGCCAGCCGCAGGCCGGACCCGCCGACGACCAGCACGTTAGACCCCGGCGGCACCCGTTCGGAGACCAGCCGCGCGGCTGCCTGGGCGGAACTGACCACATCGGCGGCCGTCGCCGGCACGCCCAGCCGGCGCAGATGGCCGGCGATGGCCGCGGGGGTGCGGGAGGCGTTGTTGGTGACGTACGCCAGCCGGACACCCCTGCCCCGCGCCGCCTCCAGCGCCTCGGGCGCGCCGGGAACCGCGTGGTTGCCCAGGTAGACGACCCCGTCGAGGTCGAGCAGCAGGGTGTCATAGCCGTCGATCAGCACAGCGCCTCATTCCGGGTCGACTCTCACGTCGCGTGAGACCTTAGCGTCGGGGTCTCCTACCCACCCTAGGAAGGCTGACCATGTCCGAGCCACTCGATCCTGGCCGAGGAGCACCCACCTCAGCCGGTGAGGGGACGCGTGCACGTACGAGATCCACTACGGCCTCGGCGAGCGGTATGTTCACGGACCCGCGCTTCACCTTGAGTCGTCCAGGTCACATCTCGCGGCGGGCACGCAAGGTGGCGCGGACGCTCTTCAAAGCGGACACATAGTGGCGCTCGTCCGGGCGCATGGCCACGGCGATCGCGAGTGGCTCCTGGGCCCCCTCCACATCGCCGGTCCGCCACAACGCCAGGCCAAGCCCGAAATAGGCGTAGTCCTCCGCCGGATTGGCGTCCACGATCTGACGAAAGCTCGCGGCGGCGTCGGAGTACTGGCGCGAGTTGAACTGCGCCCGGGCCAGGGCCTCCCGGATGCTGCGGGAGTGGGGCTCGGCCGTCGCGGCGCGTTCGAGCAAGGCCGCGGCGGCCGCAGGACTACCATCCCGGAGCAGCTTCACCCCCCGCTGATACCACTCGTATACGTCACCCTCCGGGGCTCCAGGGGAATCATCGTGGACGTTTCGCCCTTGGACCATGCGTGAGGCCTCCTTCTGCAGACGACGGATCCGCTGGATCACCGCGATCTCGGATCGGCTGGAGTGTGGGGGATTTCCGGAAGACTCGGACCTTTATGGGAGCATGCCCGGTATGGGGATTCATGAACTGCCGGTACCCGATGGACTGGTGCTGCGGCCCTTCCGTGGCGTCCGTTTCACTGTCGACGAGCCCGCCAGGGTGACCTCCCCGCCTTACGATCTGATCTCCGACGGCGACGTCCGCGTACTCCTCGACGCACACCCCAACAACGTGGTCCGTCTCATCCTTCCCGGCGCATCACCATCCTTCCCGCCCGCGTCCGGCAGCACGTCGTCCGGCCCTTCCCCCGCCAGCCGGCCCGACAAGCTCCTCGAGGAGAGGTATGTCGAGGCCCGGGACACGTTGCGCGCCTGGCTCGACTCCGGCGTGCTGGCACCGGACGAGCTCCCGGCGCTCTACGTGTACGAACAGAGCGGACCCGGCGTGCTGCAACGCGGGATCATCGGCGACGTGGCCCTCACCGACCCCGCGCGCCGCATCATCCTGCCTCACGAGAATGTGCTGCCCGGCCCGGTGGCCGACCGTCTCGCCCTCATGAGCACCACCCAGGCCAACCTCGAACCGATCTTCCTCCTCTACGACGGCGCCCAGAGCACGGCCACCGCCCTGGTGGACGAGGTGGCCTCTCACCGCGTACCCCTGGTGAGCGCCCGCACAGAGGACGGCCTGGACCACCGCCTCTGGGCGATCACGGACCAGTCGGAGATCGACGCCGTCAACGCCGACCTCCGCGCCCGTCAGGCCCTCATCGCCGATGGTCACCACAGGTACGCGACGTATCGCGTGCTCCAACGTCAGGAGCATGCCGCGCGCACCACGTCTCAGCCCAGCCCACTGGACGCCGCCTCGTCGCCGCCCGGCGCCTCCGGCTCCGACACCGAGCGGGCGCTGGGTCCGTGGGACTTCGGGCTGGCGTTGCTCGTCGACTCCTCCGCGTATCCGCCCGACCTCAAGGCCATCCACCGAGTCCTCCCCGGCCTGCCGCTGGACGAGGCGGCCGCCAGGGCCAAGGGGGCGTGGCGTGTCCAGGATCACCCCGCCCTCGCCCAGGGCCTGGCCGCGCTCGATGCCGCCCCGGAGCCCGCCTTCCTGATCGTCGGCGAAGGCGGCTGCCACCTGCTGACCAATCCTGACCCGGTGCAGCTGGCCCGCGCGATGCCCGCCGACCGCTCCGACCGCTGGAACTCCCTGAACACCTCGATCCTGACGGAGTTCGTCATGCCGAGGGTGTGGGGCATGCGGGATGACGAGCAGGCCGTGCGCGTGGTGCATCACGACGCGGAAGCAGCTGCCCGGCTGGCCGTCAGCATGGGCGGCACGGCCGTGATCCTCAAGCCTCTCGCCGTAGAGGATGTGCTGGCCGTGGCGGCCAGTGGCGAGCGGGTGCCCCGCAAGTCCACCTCCTTCGGCCCCAAACCCCGCACCGGCCTCGTCCTGCGCACCTTCGCCATCGACTGAGCTTCCCGCTCGTCCACCGGGAACTCCGCCACGAGCCTCGCCACGAGCCCCCGAGGCGGCCTCCCGAGGGGTGCCGTGATCCGTATAGACGGACGCGCTGCATCATGGCGTTGCGGAGTGGCCGGGCGGTCAGCCCGCCCGGGCGAGAGATGCCACCGCACGGGGTGGCCGGGTCACGAGATCCTCGGTCGTCACCTCGGGAGCCGGGACCGTCTCCTCCACCGCCTTGGCGGTGAGCACCTCCACCTCGTAACGCCAGACCTTGGCCGTGGCCGGACCGTAGATGCGGCAGCGGAAGGCGCCGGTGACCTCGAGGGTGTCGTGAAGGTCGAGACTGTGAACGACGGCGGCCGCCTCGGGGTCGAAGGTCACGCACGGGATGCTGTCCGTCAGTGCCTCACCTCGCTTGTGACGGCGGCGTCGTCGTACGACCAGGCGCCATTTCGTCAGGGTGTCGCCACTCGGCAGCGTCTTGTCCTCGGCTGCCATGGACAGCCTCCCCACCAGCACGACCTCATTGCGGTCCACTGTCGTCCTCCCATTTGTGGTCTGGTGAGGATCACTCTCTACGATGAGCAGAAAGCCGGATCGGCCGAACGCCGTTCTGGGGACAGTGGTCGAAGCTCGGGAGTTGCCTGTGGACAACATCACCGCCCTAGGCGGAGACGTCTATGAAATCGACACGAAAATGGCCGGATATTCGGGCATCACCGCTGGATACCTGATCCTGGGGGATCGACCCTGTCTCGTCGAGACCGGAACCTCGACGTCGGCGCCGGTCGTGCGTGACGCGCTGGCCTCGCTCGGCGTGGGACCTCAGGACCTGGCGACCGTCGTCGTCACGCACATCCATCTCGACCATGCCGGAGGAGTCGGGGACATCGCGCGATTCTTCCCGAACGCGCAGATCGTCGTGCATGAGAAGGGCGCCAGGCATCTGGCCGACCCGTCGCGGCTGATGGCCAGCGCCCGGATGGTGTGGGGCGACCGGCTCGACACGCTTTTCGGTGAGTTGTCCCCCACCGAGGCCGAGCGGATCGTGGCGCTGGGCGACACCGGCTCCATCGACCTGGGCAACGGCAGGACACTGAACAGCCACTACTCCCCCGGTCATGCCAAGCACCACGTCGGCCTGATCGATTCGGGCACCGGTGATCTCTACGTGGGCGACGCGGCCGGGGTCTACCTGCCGCAGACCGGCGACCTGCGTCCCGCCACCCCTCCGCCGGACTTCGACCTGCGGACGGCGCTCGACTCGATCGCGTTGTTCGGGGCGCTGGGGCCGCAGCGGCTGCTGTTCAGCCACTACGGTCCCGTGGAGGCGGTACAGGAGACACTGGAACGGTCTGCGGAGGAGCTCCGCGTCTGGGTCGATCTGACCCGCCAGGCGCATGCGGAGGGCATGGATCTGGACCACGCCGTCGCCATGGTCAGGGAGCGCACCAAGGAGCGCTACACCGCGCTGAAGTCCGAAGACGAGACGGCCGAACAGTTCGAGTTGCTCAGCGGCGCCGCGTCCAACGTCGCCGGCATCATCCACTGGCTCGACCGCGTCTCACCGTAGAGCTCGCAATGCTACGGCGGGCAGCCCTTAGGGGCCACCCGCCGTAATCATGTCCGCGTGAGACGTCAGGCGTCGTGCTTGGGATGTTCCTTGGCTGGTTCGTCAGGCTCATCCAGGACGTCGCCGAAGTCCGGCTCGATGAACGCCAGGTTGATGTCGGGCGTATCGCCCTTCACCACGACCGTCTCGCTGGAGGCGTTTCGGTCCTCGCCCGGCTTCTCATCGTCAACCTCGTCACCGGACTCGCCTGCATCGACGACATCAGATGACTCAGGGACATCGTGCGCACCAGCGGACGACGTGGTCTCGGAGACGGCCTCCGCTTCACCGGACTCCGCCGAGGCGAGATCCTTTGCCTGCGCCGCTTCGCTCACGTCATCTGCCGCAGCGGCGTCCGTCGTGTCACCAGGCTCCGGTGACTCCAGGACATCCGCCGTTCCGTGCGACTTCGCGGCGACGTCCTCGGTCTCGACTGTCTCAGCCTTGGCCTCGGGTGTCTCCGCGACGCCTTCCTTGCCGCCGAACTCCGACGTCGCCACGTCTGCGGCATCCTCCGGCTCGGCGCTGTCCTGCGTTCCGGCTTCGCCGTCAGCGGGCGCCGGTTCATCCGTCTCGCCGGACAGATCATCGGCAGAGGTCAGGACAGCTTCCGCATCCTGTTCGTCCGCTTCGAGGTCGTCGTCGAAGTCCTCTTCGATGTCCTCGATGACGCTGCCGGTGAGCTCGGCGTAGCGCTCCGCCGCGTCGGTCTCGCCGTCCTCGTCGAAGGCCATCGCCCTGGCGAACCAGTCGGTCGCCGCCTCCGGGTGGCCCGCTTCGGCCAGCGCGTCGGCGTACGCGAACGCCAGCCGCGCCGACCACGGCTTCGGCTGCGGATCACGGAGCTCGGGCAGGCGCTGCAGGATGATCACGGAGGCGTCGTGCTGACCGAGGTCACGGCGCGCACCGGACTCGACTATCGACAGCTCGATGCGCTCAGCCCGTTCGAGACGCTCAGCCTCAGGTGACCGGACCAGGTCAAGGGCCCGTTCGGGACGGCCAAGGCCACGCTCGCAGTCAGCCATGATCGGGAGGTACGCATCCGAACCGGTCATCCGCCTGGCGGCACGCAGGTCGCTGAGTGCCTCGGCGAAGTTGCCGGCGCGGTAGGCGACAATGCCCGCCGCCTCGCGTACGACACCGATGCGGGCCGCGAACTTTCGCGCCACCTTGGTGTGCTCGTGCGCCTTGTCGGTGTCGTCCTCTTCGAGTGCGCGCTCCGCGGCGACGAGGTGCCTGCCCACCAGTTCGGCAAGGTCGGTGGGCAGCGAACGGAGTTCGTCGCGTACTTCCTTGTCGAGCTCGTCGGCGGTGATGTCAGGCGCGAGCTCCGGCATGCTCTCGCGCCCCGCGCTGTCCTCGCGGTCACTCCGGCCATACCGGGCACGGGTGCCGTCCTCGGGGTTCTCCTGGCGGTCACGTGAGAAAGGACGCGCCCGGTCATCCCGGTAGCCGCCTTCGCGACGCGGACCACGGTCATCGCCGTACCCACCCTCACGACGCGGACCACGGTCAGCACCCTCGCGTCGTGGGCCTCGATCGTCACGGTCACGGAACGAACGCCGGTCATCGTCACGACGAGGCCCGCGATCATCGCGGTCGCGGAAGGGACGGCGCTCGTCATCACGGCGCGGGCCGGCAGTGTAGCCACCCTCGCCACGTGAGCCTCGATCCCCACTTTCGCGACGCGGACCACGATCTCCGGTGTAACCGCCCTCACGGCGGGGGCCGCGAGCTCCGCTGTAGCCACCCTCACGGCGCGGACCGCGATCACTACCGTAACCGCCCTCACGGCGCGGGCCACGATCGTCACGATCACCGAACGAACGCCGCTCATCATCACGACGCGGACGGTCACCGCCGTATCCACCCTCACGACGCGGACCAGCCTCACCGCGCGAACCACGGTCTCCGCCGAAGCCACCCTCACGACGCGGACCACGATCTCCGGTGTAGCCACCCTCGCGACGGGGGCCGCGATCACTACCGTAACCGCCCTCACGGCGCGGACCGCGATCGCCGCCGTAACCACCTTCACGGCGCGGGCCACGATCGTCACGATCACCGAACGAACGCCGCTCATCATCACGACGCGGACGGTCACCGCCGTATCCACCCTCACGACGCGGACCAGCCTCACCGCGCGAACCGCGGTCTCCGCCGTATCCACCCTCACGACGCGGACCACGATCGCCGCTGTAACCACCCTCACGACGGGGGCCGCGATCGCCGCTGTAACCACCTTCACGGCGCGGGCCACGATCGTCACGATCACCGAACGAACGCCGCTCATCATCACGACGCGGACGGTCACCGCCGTATCCACCCTCACGACGCGGACCAGCCTCACCGCGCGAACCGCGGTCTCCGCCGTATCCACCCTCACGACGGGGGCCGCGATCACTACCGTAACCACCCTCACGACGCGGACCACGATCGCCGCCGTAACCGCCCTCACGACGCGGGCCACGATCGTCACGATCACCGAACGAACGCCGCTCATCATCACGACGCGGGCCACGATCGCCGGTCTGCCCACCTTCACGACGCGGACCGCTGTAACCGCCCTCACGGCGTGGGCCACGGTCACCGCCATAACCGCCTTCACGGCGCGGGCCACCGTAACCACCGTCACTGCGCGGGCTGCGGTCGTCACGGTTACGGAAGGAACCTCGGTCGTCATCACGACGCGGACCACGATCGCCGGTGTAACCGCCCTCACGACGCGGGCCGCGATCATCGCGCTCACGGAAAGGACGCCGGTCGTCGTCACGACGCGGGCCCCGGTCACTGCCGTAGCTGCCTCTCGGGCCGCTCTCACGGTTGCCACCGCGGTCGTCCCGGCTGCGGAATCCAGACCGCTCAGTATGTTGTCCACGATCCTGCGACGGGCGGCGGTCGTCACCATCACGCCGCTGGCCACGGTCAGTGGAGCGCTCGCCGGAACGGAACGGACGGTCGCCCCTGGTTTCGCGCTCCTCGCGCCCGCGGGAACCGGCCCCACCCTCTGTATTTCTGGGCGACCGCCTTTCCTCGCTGTCGCCGCGCCCGGACTGTCCGCCGTCCGATCCGTTATCTCTGTTCACTTCTGGTCCATTTCGTTGGCTCACTCAGCAAGATCCGTACGCAAATCACGGTCTGCCGTGGCTGGTCGCAGCCCGCCCTCGGGCCTTACGCGACGAAGGCCACCCGTGGGGGTGGCCCGCTCCTTCTCAGGGTAGCAAGCTCCGGAACGTCCATGCGCCTGACGAGACCTATATTCATTCGCCTCAAAGGCGCACTTCCGAAACACTGCTGAACATGTCACTCCGTTTCCACGAGATCGCCGAGTCCAGGCACCGGATACTGAACCCCCTCACGGACGACAAGCTCGAGCTGCTGGGGGAGATCTGCGGCATCACGCCGGGAACCCGCCAACTGGACCTGGCTTGCGGTAAGGGAGAGATGCTGGCTCGCTGGGCGTCCCGCTATGGCCTGACGGGGGTCGGCGTGGACATCAGCAAAGTCTTCCTCGCTGCTGCCAGAGACCGCGCCCACGAGCTCGGAGTCTCCGAGCAAGTGACCTTCGTCGAGGCAGACGCCGGAGAATACAAGGACGAACCACGCACGTACGACATCGTCTCCTGTCTCGGTGCGACCTGGATCGGCGATGGTCTGCTCGGCACTCTCGACCTGATGCGCCCGCCACTGAGTGCCGGCGGGCTGGCCCTGGTCGGTGAGTGCTACTGGACGACCCCGCCACCAGAAGAGGCTTACGAATCACTCGGAATCGCCCAGGACACGTTCACTTCGCTCGCGGGCACAGGCGAACGGTTCGAAAGCGCCGGATTTGAACTGGTGGAAATGGTCATGTCCAACCTGGACAGCTGGGACAGGTACGTCGGCAGCCAATGGTGGACTCTCAGCGAATGGCTCCAGAAGAACTCAGAGGACCCTGACGCTCCGGCCATTCGCGACTTCCTCAACCAGTCGCGTCGCGCTCATCTCGAGTACGGCCGGCACTACCTGGGATGGGGCGTCTTCGTCCTCCGTTCCTAAAGCCAGGCCAATTCCCAGCCAAAGGCCACCTCGGGAGGCTCATCCTTGAAAATCTCCTGAAACGCGAGAAGGGCCCCACCAAACGGTGGAGCCCTCCTCAAACAATTGTCCGGCGGTGACCTACTCTCCCACACCCTCCCGAGGCAGTACCATCGGCGCAGGGAAGCTTAACTTCCGGGTTCGGAATGTAACCGGGTGTTTCCTTCCCGCCATAACCGCCGTAACCCCATGAAACAAACAAACAACACCGCTGTTTGCTGCCTCAGAATTGCCTAGTGGACGCGAGCAACACACCCGAACTTTCGCGCACGGCGCAGTTCCGGACCCAGCGAAGAGTAACGGAACGCAGCACACACACAAACTTCAGGCAGAATGCTTTGTGGTCAAGTCCTCGGCCTATTAGTACCGGTCAGCTCCACACGTTACCATGCTTCCACCTCCGGCCTATCAACCCGGTCGTCTACCGGGAGCCTTACCCACTCACATGGTGGGAGACCTCATCTCAAGGCGAGCTTCCCGCTTAGATGCTTTCAGCGGTTATCCCTTCCGAACGTAGCCAACCAGCCGTGCACCTGGCGGT
>NZ_JBFAKL010000022.1:0-149257 GCF_040655715.1 Nonomuraea cavernae
ACTGCACTCGGGAGGGTGTGGGAGAGTAGGTCACCGCCGGACAATTGTTTGAGGAGGGCTCCACCGTTTGGTGGGGCCCTTCTCGCGTTTACGGGCTGTGTTGGGCGGGCTCCAGTCGGGGCCTTTTTTGCGTTACGGGGGCGCCATTGCAACCGTCCGCCTGGGCCCAGGGAAGGGGCCTTTTCGTTTGTGCTGGATTTCGTGTTCAGAGGGGTGGGCCGGTCCTTGAGAAGGCGTCTTCCGGTGCTGCCTCCGTGACAACGGATGGTGCCGGCGTTGGAGATGCGCAACGGGGCCGGTGTGATTCGAGCTGATGCTGCCGAGGCGATTCCGTGGCTCCCGATCGAGGGCTGTACGGCCATATGCCGCATGGGCTGGCGCAAGGTGGGGAGCGGTCTGTGCGGTCAGTAGGGTTGAGGGGTGGACTATCGTGCGGTTGAACGCGCGATCATGGAACGAGGCGTCGAGTGGCAATTCGAGCCGACGCTCGACAGGATCGCGGCTCTCATGGATCTGCTCGGCTCGCCCCAGCGTGCATACCCTGTCATTCACATAGCGGGCACCAACGGCAAGACGAGTACGGCGCGGCTCACGGAGGCGCTGCTCAAGGAGCGCAACCTGCGTGTGGGGCGCTTCACCAGCCCCCACCTGGTCTCGATGCGCGAGCGCATCACAGTCGACGGCACGCCGTTGAGCGAGGAGCAGTTCGCCCAGGCCTATGAGGAGATCGCGCCCTACGTCGACCTGGCCGACACGCAGGGGCGGCGCATCCAGTTCTTCGAACTGCTCACGGCCATGGCGTTCGCGGTGTTCGCCGACACCCCGATCGACGTCGCGGTGGTCGAGGCGGGCATGGGGGGCTCCTGGGACGCCACGAACGTCGCCGACGGCACGGTCGGCGTCATCACCCCCATCTCGCTCGACCACACAGACCGGCTCGGACCCGACATCGCGAGCATCGCGGGGGAGAAGGCCGGCATCATCAAGCCTGAGGCCACCGCGGTGCTCGCCCAGCAGGAGCTTGAAGCGGCGGAGGTGCTGATGCGGCGGGCCGCCGACGTGGGCGCGGTCGTCGCCCGGGAGGGCCTGGAGTTCGGAGTGCTCAGCCGTGAGATCGCGTTGGGCGGTCAGCTGATGACGCTGCGCGGCCTCAAGGGCGTCTACGACGAGGTGTACCTGCCGCTCCACGGCGCGCACCAGGCGAGCAACGCGGTCACCGCACTGGCCGCTGTGGAGGCGCTGAGCGGCGGTGACGACCCGCTCGACATCGAGCTGGTACGGCAGGCGTTCGCGGAGGCGTCGTCGCCGGGGCGGCTGGAGGTCGTGCGGCGCAATCCCACCGTCGTGGTCGACGCCGCGCACAATCCCGGTGGCATGCAGGCCACGCTCGAGGCGATGCACGAGGCGTTCGACTTCGCCAAGCTGATCTGCGTCGTCGCGGTCATGCGCGACAAGGACGTCCATGGGCTGCTCGAGCTGCTCGAACCCATGGTCGACGAGATCGTCGTCACCAGAAACTCCTCACCGCGGTCGATGGCTCCGGAGGAGCTCGCCGAGCTGGCCACGCCCCTCTTCGGAGAAGATCGCGTACACCTGGTCGAGCGCCTCGACGACGCCATCGACAGGGGCATCGCGATCGCCGACGCACAGGGCGAGTTCAGCGGCACCGGGGTGTTCATCGTCGGGTCCGTGGTGACCGCAGGCGATGCCCGCCATCTGATGAAGGCGGAAGGCTCATGATGAGCTTCCAGGTCACACCGGGTATGCGCCGGCTCGGCGCGAGTGTCCTCGGTATGGAGGCCATTGTCGCGGGCCTCGTCACACCGGTGGCGATCAGTGTCGGCGGCGTCGAGCCCGCCGTGGCGGCGACGGTCGGTCTGGGACTCGCCGTGCTCTGTGTCGTCGCGGCCGGGATGCTCAAACGGCCGATCGGCTACATCCTGGGCAGCGTCGTACAAGTCCTTGCGATCGGTACGGGGTTCCTCGTATCGGCCATGTTCTTCCTCGGAGCGATCTTCACGGCGCTCTGGATCACCGCGATATTCGTCGCTCGCCGTGTCGAGGGCGTGACTTCCCGCTAAAGTCGGCCTACATGGCCGTCCCCCCGATTCAGCGGTCCCCCAGAGCGCCAGCCCCGGGACCCACCGCGGGCGTCATGTACCCGTGGTTGCTCGACACCGTGCTCGCGTTGCTCATCGTGGCGGCGCTTCCCCTGGCGATCGTCGCGATCCCCAACACCGTCTCCGTGGTCGGCGCCCTGCTGCCCGAGGGCTTCGACCGGCTCGAGCTCATGCGGGCTCACGGGCTGGCGCTGCCGGCGATGATCCTGACGGTGCCGCTCGCGTCCGTGGCGCTGGGACGGATGAGAGTCGCCTACGTCCTGGTCGGCGGGCTCGCGCTGCTGGCGGTGGCCGACGCCGCCGGCGGCTACGCCGGGTCGACGTTCCTGGTCGGCGTCCTGCGCGTGCTCCACGGCATCGGCGCAGGACTGCTCATCCCGGCCACGCTGGTCGCGGTCTGGCAGCGTCCGCCGGTGCTGCGGGCCATCTGGACCGGCATGCTCTCGCTGAGCCTGCTCGCGGCCCAGGCGCTCGCCCTGTGGCCGCTCGACGGCATCCACAACTGGAAGGTCACTCTCCAGCCGTACCCCATGCTGACCGGCATCGCGCTGGGGCTCGCGGCCGCCTACCTCGTCGTCTGGCAGTTGCACGGCCGTCAGCCCGCGGCCGCGCCGCGAGCCAGCGAACGCAGCCGTCTGCTGCTCGCGACCGTGCCCGCGGCGGGCATCTCGGTCCTAGCCATCAGCACCGCGACCGATGACTGGCGGGCCAACCTGGTGATCGTGGTGGCGGTCCTGGCGGTGGGCGCGCTGCTCGCGCTGGCGTCCACCGGCGCCCGGGAGGGCCGTACCTTCGCCTACACCATGGTCGCGGTCGGCACCGTGCTGCTGCCCAGTGTCGCCCAGATGACCTATGTCGAGATGAAGGGGCTGGGCGGGCCGGGGCTGAAGGGGCTGTGGATCCCGTTCGTCGTCGCGGGCCTGCTCGCGGTGGCCGCCGCCGTGGTGGTCCGGCTGTTCGCGGGGGCGGCGACGCGGTGGCTCACGCCCTTGGGGTTGCTGGCCATGGTCGTCGGTCTGTGTTCGGTTCGCGTGGTGGTGCCCGCCCCGCAGGGGCTGGTGATGATCGTGCCGTTCACTCTGCTCGCGGTCGGCGCCGCCGTGGCCGTCACCGCCGCGCTCGGCAAGGCAGGGCTCGGGTCCGCCCTGTTCGGTCTGGCGCTGTGCTTTCCCGGGGTGCTCGCGGGCTATCTGCTCGGCACGGGAGTGCAGATGGCGATGCTGCGCGGGGTGACGTCGACGCAGGAGCTCGTCGACCGGTTCGTGGGCGCTCTTCATCTGTGGGCGTTGATCGGTGGCTTCGTCGTGGTGGTGGTGATCCTGCTGGCCTCACTTCTGGCTCGCCGCGCATCTGTCGCCGACGACGGCTCCTCTGCTGCGGCTGGCGGCGGTTCGGTGGAGGAGATCGATCCCGTACCGGTGCCGGACGGGGCGGCGGTGGTCGCGCCGAGCGGTGAGGACGCCGCTGGGCGGGATGTCTCGGCGTCCGGCGACCGGCCGGTTCCCACGGTGGGCTCCCAACGAGGGACGAAGCCGTCCACGAAGGCCGGTTCCGCCGGGGAGCCTGCGCGACCCGTCGAGGATGACGAGCCGACGGGAGCGCTTCCTCGCGTTCCCTCTCCCATGATCAGCGATTCCCGTATCTCCGAGGGGGCACCCGATGAGGGTGGGGAGGCGCCTTCCCCGGTTCGGCGGGCCGGTAGGCGGAGTTCTTCGTCCGCGACGCCGCCGGTGAGCAAGGGAGCCGCTGGGTCCGGGGCACCCGATGGAGGCGGGCGATCGGCGTTGGAGACGTCGCAGGTGGGCGGGACGGAGTCGTCGTCCTCCGAGAGCGAAAGCGTCGGCGGCGTGGCTGGTGGAGGCGCGGGAGTGGGCGGCTCCGATGATGGAAGTAAGAGGGCTGGCGGGGGCGCGGGCTCTCCTGAGGTCAGGTGGGACGTGAAGGCTGGTGCGTCCTCTGAGGGTGGGGAGGAGACGCCTACGGCGACGTCGGGGGATGAGAAGCCCGGCGTGACCCGTGAGGGCAAGGGCGTTGGGCGGTCTGGAGCCGGTCGTGGGCGTGGAGCACGCCCGGGGGCTGAAGCGTCCGTACCACGCCAGGGTGGACCTGAGCAGGGGGATGCGCCGACCGAGTCCACGGGCCCGCTGCCGCCGGTGCCGCCTCCGACGCCGTCGCCGGAGGACGACGGATCTCCGTAGGTCGAGCCGGTCAACGACGATTGTCCGTCATCGGTGGTCGCCGCGGGTTTCCGCAGGGCTCTGCGGGGTCCTGCCGGGGCCCGGTTCCGATGCTGGTTCGGGGGTTGGACGCGGGTTCGGGGAGACCGGGGTGCCGTCGTGGACGGTAAGCTGAGCCGCAGCTACAGCCGATGCGAGGTCCTCCGTGCCGCGGAGCGTTCTCACTGGAGTGATCCCGGCGCCCGGTAGCAGCATTCGCGACCCCAGACCCTGTTCGAAGGAGAACCTCAAGTGTCCGAGCGCACTCTTGTCCTGATCAAGCCCGACGGGGTGAAGCGCGGCCTCATCGGTGACGTGATCGCCCGCGTCGAGCGCAAGGGCCTCAAGGTCGTGGCGATGGACCTGCGCACCCTCGACGTCGACACCGCCAAGGCGCACTACGCCGAGCACTCCGAGCGCCCGTTCTTCGGCGAGCTCGTCGAGTTCATCACTTCGGCTCCGCTCGTCGCCATGGTGCTGGAGGGCCCGCGTGCCGTCGAGGCGTTCCGCGCGCTGGCCGGGCTCACGGACCCGGTCAAGTCGCCTCCCGGCACGATCCGCGGTGACCACGCCCTGGAGATCGGCGAGAACGTCGTCCACGGTTCCGACTCGGCCGAGTCGGCCGCCCGCGAGATCAAGATCTTCTTCCCGGACCGTTTCTAGCGTTTCCGGAGGTTCGTCCCTCCCGGCCACGCTTCACAGGTGCCCGCCGGCCACAGTGCCGCGCGGGCACTTTTGCGTTCAAATGGAATTTCTAGGGCGTAGGGGGCATTCGACCGCAAAAGAGGACTTTACGGAGGGGCGGAAGTTTTTTGTAGGGCGCGTGGGCTCATTCCAAGTGCCCCGGGGTACGTACCGTTACGATTCGAATTCGATCCGTAGTCATTATGCGTACGACATTACGGAAGGCTCCGTTCCCCATGGGCAGCAAGCTCGCTTTTCTCGGCCGGGACATGGCCGTCGACCTTGGCACGGCCAACACCTTGGTGTACGTGCGCGGTCGGGGCATCGTGCTGAACGAGCCGTCGGTCGTCGCCATCAACACCGCGACCGGCAAGATCGTGGCGGTGGGCGTCGAGGCCAAGCGCATGATCGGCCGCACCCCTGGGAACATCGTGGCCGTTCGACCGCTCAAGGACGGGGTGATCGCGGACTTCGACGTCACCGAGCGGATGCTGCGATATTTCATCCAAAGGGTGCATAAGAGGCGCCACTTTGCCAAGCCGCGCATCATCGTCGCGGTGCCCAGCGGCATCACCAGCGTCGAGCAGCGGGCCGTGAAAGAGGCCGGTTACCAGGCCGGAGCCCGCAAGGTCTACATCATCGAGGAGCCGATGGCCGCGGCGATCGGCGCCGGACTTCCGGTGCACGAGCCGACCGGCAACATGGTCGTCGACATCGGAGGCGGCACCACCGAGGTGGCGATCATCTCGATGGGCGGTGTGGTGGCCAGCCAGTCGATCAGGGTCGGCGGCGACGAGCTCGACCAGGCGGTGATCACCTTCGCCAAGAAGGAGTTCTCCCTCATGCTCGGCGAGCGCACCGCCGAGGAGATCAAGATGGCGATCGGCTCGGCCTGTGCCCTCGGCGAGGAGCCGCACGCCGAGGTGCGCGGCCGTGACCTGGTCAGCGGCCTGCCGAAGACGATCGTGGTGTCCGGCGGTGAGATCCGCAGGGCCATCGAGGAGCCCGTCAACTCCATCGTCGACGCCGTCAAGACCACGCTCGACAAGTGCCCGCCCGAGCTGTCCGGCGACCTGATGGACCGCGGCATCGCCCTGACCGGCGGCGGAGCCCTGCTCAAGGGCATGGACGAGCGGATCAAGGCCGAGACCGGCATGCCCGTCCACCTGGTCGAGAACGCCCTTGACTCGGTCGCGCTCGGTTCCGGCAGGTGCGTCGAGGAGTTCGAGGCGTTGCAGCAGGTGCTCGTGCCGGAGTCGCGCCGCTGATGGGAGAGTCGCGCCGCGCCCGGCTGATCCTAGGCACGCTGCTGACGGCGGCGCTGATCATTCTGACCATCGACCATCGCACCGGTGAGGGCTCGCCGTTCCAGCCGGTGCGGACGGCGGGCGCGTGGTTCTTCGGCGGGGCCGAGCAGGTCGTCGGCACCGTGGGCCGCCCGGTGAGCGACTTCCTGCACGCGGTGGCGAGCGCTCCCAGCGCCCAGCGCGACATCAAGCGACTTCAGGCGGAGAACTCCAGGCTGCGCGCCGGTCTCGACGCGAACCGGCTCGACGCGGCCCGGTCCGCGCAGCTCAAGCGGATGCTCGGCCTGGCCGGGCGAGGCGGCTACAAGGTCGTGTCGGCCAACGTGATCGCCCGGCGCGGCGTCCCCGGCTTCGAGGACGCGGTCCAGCTCGACGCCGGCACCGACGACGGCGTACGTCCCGAGATGACCGTGCTCAACGGTGACGGCCTGGTCGGCCGCGTCATTCACGTGTCCCGCAGCACCTCGACGGCGGTGCTCATCAGCGACCGGGCGTCGGCCGCGGGAGCCCGGCTGGAGGGCGGCGAGGAGATCGGCGTCGTCCACGGGGTGGGGGAGAACGGGCGGCTCGTGCAGTTCAGGCTGCTCGACTCGACCGCGCCGATGACCCGTGGAGGGCGCATCGTCAGCTTCGGCTCCCAGCGAGGCGCCCCTTACGTGCCGGGTGTGCCGATCGGAGTGATCGAGCGGGTCGAAGCGACGCCGGGCGAGCTGACCCGGGTCGCCTTCGCCCGGCCGTACGCCGATCTGACGGCGCTCGACGTCGTCGGTGTGGTCGTGGGCGCGCCCGCGCGCGACCCGAGGGACGCCGTGCTGCCGGAGCGCCCGCGTAAGGAGGGAGCGCGATGATAGGCGTGCTGATCGTGCTGGTCACGGTGCTGGTGCAGGTCATCGTGGTCAACCGGCTGGGATTGCCGGGTGGTGCCGCGCCCGACCTGGTGCTGCTCGCCGTGGTGGGCGTCGCGATGGCCCGCGGGCCGGTCGCGGGCACCGTGATCGGGTTCTGCGCCGGGCTGCTGGTCGACGTGGTGCCGCCGACGGCGCATCTGCTCGGGCAGTACGCGTTCGTGCTGGCCCTGGTCGGCTATCTGGCCGGGCGCGGGGTCGGCAGCCCCGTCACCACCGTCATCGTGTGCGTCCTGATCGCGCCGCTGCTGGCCGCCGGGCTGGGCGGGCTGATCTCCGATCCGCGGGTGACGATCGCCACGCTGACCGAGCAGATCCCGATCACGATCGTCTACACGCTCATCGCCTCGCCTGTGGTGATGTGGCTGAACGGGCGTGGCGGACAGCTGAGGTACGCGGCATGACGCGGATGCGGACCCGGCTGTTCATGCTGCACGTGCTCGTGCTGGCGCTGCTCGTGGTCCTCGCCGTACGCCTCTGGCAGGTGCAGGTGGTGCGCGGGGAGGAGTTCGTGACCAAGGCCACGGAGACCAGGACCCGCGCGGTGATCGTGCCCGCCGTCCGCGGCCAGATCCTCGACTCGGTCGGACGTCCGCTGGTGCGCAACCAGACCTCGCTGGTGGTCTCGGTCGACCGCAACGCCCTGCTGCGGATGAAGGACGGCGGCGTCGAGGTGCTGCGGAAGCTGAGCACGGTGCTGGGCCAGCCGGTCAAGCAGTTGCAGGACCGGATCAGGCCGTGCGGGCCGGGCATCTCCAAGCCGTGCTGGACCGGCTCGCCGTACCAACCGGTGCCGATCGAGCGCAAGGCCGACACCCGCCAGGCGCTGCAGATCCTGGAGCGGCAGGAGGAGTTCCCGGGCATCACCGCGGAGATCCAGTCGGTCAGGCAGTATCCGGGAGGCAAGGCCGGCGCGCAGATGCTCGGCTACCTGCAGCCGGTCACAGAGGCCGAGTTGGAGAAGCGCGAGGGGCTCAAGGCCTCGTTCTCCGGGGTCGACCTGGCCGGGCGCGACGGCCTGGAAGAGGTCTACGACGAGGTGCTGCGCGGCAAGTCGGGGCTGCGCAGGGTGCAGGTCGACCGGATGGGCAAGGCCATCGGGGTCGAGCAGCAGGTGTCGTCGCTCGCCGGCGATCACCTGATCACCAGCATCGACGCGCGTCTGCAGGAAGTGGTGGAGGGGGCGCTGCACAGGGCGATGAAGGGCGCGCCGAAGGCCGACGGTGGTGCGGCCGTGGTGCTCGACGCGCGCACGGGGCGGGTGCTGGCGCTGGCCAGCGCGCCCAGCTACGACCCCGCCGTCTGGGCCCACGGCATCACCACGACCGGCTACAAGCGCCTGCTGTCGGAGGAGTCGGGCAAGCCACTGGTGTCGCGGGCCATCAACGGGCAGTTCGCGCCCGGCTCGACGTTCAAGGTGTCGTCGGTGGCGTCGATGTTGCGGGCCGGCTATCCGCTCAACGGCACCTACGACTGCCCCGGCTCCTACATGGTGGGCGACCGGGCGTTCAACAACTTCCGCGGCATCGGCCTGGGCACGCTCTCGCTGCACACGGCACTGGTCAAGTCGTGCGACACGATCTTCTACCGGTCGGCGTACGAGCAGTATCTGCGCGACGGAGGGCGCAGCCCGAAGAAGAACGCCAAGGAGGTGTTCGCGAACACGGCGCGGGCGTTCGGGTTCGGCAAGCCGACCGGCATCGACCTGCCGGGAGAGTCGTCAGGGCGCATCCCCGACCGGGCCTGGAAGAAGAACATGTGGGCCCTGACCAGCGCCACCAACTGCAAGCGGGCACAGACGGGCTATCCGGAGGTGACCGACGCCGCGCGGGCGGCGTTCCTCAAGCTGCTGGCTCAGGAGAACTGCGCCGAGGGGTTCGTGCTGCGGCCCGGCGACTCGGCCAACTTCTCCATCGGGCAGGGTGACGTGCTGGTGACACCGCTCCAGTTGGCCAGGGCGTACGCGGCGCTGGTGAACGACGGCAAGGTGCGCAGCCCGCGCATCGGATGGGCGCGGGTGCGGCCCGACGGCACTCTGGTCGAGAAGTACGACGTGCCGGTGGTGGGCAGGCTGCCGATCAGCGAGAAGGAGCGCCTCTACATCAAGAACGCGCTCAGCCAGGTGCCCTCCGACGGCACCGCGGCCGGCGCGTTCAGCGGGTTCCCGATGGACAAGATCAGCATCGGCGGCAAGACCGGCACCGCGGAGGTCTGGGGCAAGCAGGACACCTCCTGGTTCGCCTCGTTCGCGCCGACCAGCAATCCCCGGTTCGTCGTGGTCGCCATGGTCTCGCAGGGCGGGATGGGCGCGCAGACCGCGGCGCCCGCGGTACGGGAGATCTACGAGGGGATCTACGGCATCAAACGGCAGGCCGTGCTGCCTGACGGGAAGCCCGCCACCAAGCTGCCGAAGTTCTCGCCGGACGGGACGGTGGCGGGCGGATGACCACACGGGCGGTGGTGGGCGCGCGACGGTCGTTCGCGCGGCGGGCGGTCGGAGCGCAGTCGGCGGTCTGGCGGCTCGACGGCGTGATGCTGGTCGCGGTCGCCGCGCTCTGCGTGATCGGCACACTGCTGGTGTGGTCGTCCACCAGGACCTGGGCGCCCGGATCGACCGGACTGGTCAAGAAGCACATCCTCAACCTGCTCATCGGGACGCTGCTGTGCGGCGCGGCGGCGATGATCGACCACCGCGCGATGCGCGCCTACTCGCCGCTGGTGTTCCTGCTCAGCCTGACCGGCCTGGTCATGGTGATCACCCCGCTGGGCGCCACGATCAACGGGTCGCACTCGTGGATCCTGCTCGGCGGCGGGTTCGCCGTGCAGCCGTCGGAGTTCGCCAAGCTCGGCCTGCTGCTGATCATCGCGATGCTGCTCGCGCAGCCCGCCGAGGGCAGTGACCGGCCGCGCGACCTCGACGTGGTGCTGGCCCTGGTGGCCTCGCTGCTGACGATGGGGCTGGTGATGCTGCAGCCCGACCTTGGCACCGCGCTGGTGCTCGCGGTCATCACCGCCGCCGCGCTGATCATCGGCGGGGTGCGCAAGCGGTGGATCGCCCTGCTGGTGCTGGTCGCGGGCACCGGGGTGTTCTCGGTGTTCCACTTCCAGATGCTGGAGCCGTACCAGGTGGCGAGGTTCACGGCCTTCGTCGACCCGGGAGTCGATCCGCGCGGCGTCGGCTACAACAGCACGCAGTCGCTGATCGCGATCGGCTCGGGGCAACTGTTCGGCAAGGGGCTGCTGGGCGGCGGGCAGACCACCGGCAGGTTCGTGCCCGAACAGCACACCGACTTCATCTTCACCGTCGCCGGGGAGGAGTTCGGCTTTCTCGGCTCGGTCACCATCGTGCTGCTGCTGGGCGTGGTGCTGCTGCGCGGCCTCAAGATCGCCAGGCAGTGTGACGACCGGTTCGGCATGCTGGCCGCAGGGACGATCGTCTGCTGGTTCGCGTTCCAGACGTTCATCAACGTGGGGATGACGATCGGGATCATGCCGATCACCGGCCTGCCGCTGCCGTTCGTGTCGTACGGCGGCACCGCGACCTTCGCCAACCTGATCGCGGTGGGGATCCTCCAGTCGATCCGGATCCGGGAGCAGTCGTTTGACTAGAAATGTCCGAGTCCTCGGACCTGCCATGCGCTGACCGCCGCTACGCTGGGTTTCATGCCTGTCGAGTCGATTTTCCACCGCCTGGAAGCGCTCCTGCCCAAGGTGCAGAAGCCCATCCAGTACGTCGGGGGTGAGCTCAACTCGACCGTGAAGGACTGGGACTCCGCCGACGTTCGCTGGGCGCTGATGTATCCCGACGCCTACGAAGTGGGCCTGCCCAACCAGGGCGTCGCGATCCTTTACGAGATCCTCAACGAGCTGCCCGCGACCCTGGCCGAGCGCACCTACGCCGTCTGGCCCGACCTTGAGGCTCTGATGCGCGCCGAGGGAGTGCCGCAGTTCACCGTCGACGGCCACCGCCCGGTGCGGGCCTTCGACGTGCTCGGTTTGTCGTTCTCCACGGAGCTCGGCTACACCAACATGCTGACCGCGCTCGACCTCGCGGGCATCCCGCTGATGGCCGTCGATCGCGGTGAGGACGACCCGATCGTGCTGGCGGGCGGCCACGCGGCGTTCAATCCCGAGCCGATCGCCGACTTCCTCGACGCGGCCGTGCTGGGTGACGGGGAGCAGATCGCCATCGCCATCAGCGAGGTCATCCGCGAGTGGAAGGCCGAGGGCAGGCCGGGCGGGCGCGACGAACTGCTCATGCGGCTCGCCGAGTCGGGCGGCGTCTACGTGCCCAAGTTCTACGACGTCGACTACCACCCCGACGGCCGGATCAAGCGGGTCGCCCCCAACAGGTCCGAGGTGCCGTGGCGGGTGCACAAGCACACCGTCATGGACCTCGACGAGTGGCCCTACCCGAAGAAGCCGCTGGTGCCGCTGGCCGAGACCGTGCACGAGCGGTTCAGCGTGGAGATCTTCCGGGGCTGCACCCGGGGCTGCCGGTTCTGCCAGGCGGGCATGATCACCCGGCCGGTGCGCGAGCGGTCGATCACCACGATCGCCGCCATGGTCGACAACGGCGTCAAGGAGTCCGGCTTCAACGAGGTCGGCCTGCTGTCGCTGTCGTCCGCCGACCACTCCGAGATCGGCGAGGTGGCCAAGGGCCTGGCCGATCGTTACGAGGGCACCAACACCTCGCTGTCGCTGCCCTCGACCCGGGTCGACGCCTTCAACATCGACCTGGCCAACGAGTTCTCCCGCAACGGCCGCCGCTCCGGGCTGACGTTCGCGCCCGAGGGCGGGTCCGAGCGGATGCGCAAGGTGATCAACAAGATGGTCACCGAGGAAGACCTGATCCGCACCGTCACCACCGCCTACTCCCAGGGCTGGCGGCAGGTGAAGCTCTACTTCATGTGCGGGCTGCCCACCGAGACCGACGAGGACGTGCTCGGCATCGCCGACCTGGCCAAGAAGGTCATCAAGGCGGGCCGCGAGGCCACCGGCTCGCGCGACATCCGCTGCACCGTGTCCATCGGCGGTTTCGTGCCCAAGCCGCACACGCCGTTCCAGTGGGCGAGTCAGGCCGATCACGAGACCGTCGACCGGCGGCTCAAGGCGCTGCGCGACTCGTTCAGGGGCGACCGCGAGTACGGCAGGGCCGTCGGGTTCCGCTATCACGACGGCAAGCCGTCCATCGTGGAGGGCCTGCTCTCGCGAGGCGACCGCAGGGTCGGCGCGGTGATCAGGGCCGTCTGGGAGGACGGCGGTCGTTTCGACGGATGGAGCGAGCACTTCTCCTACCAGCGCTGGATGACCTGCGCCGAGAAGGCCGGCGTCGACATCGACTGGTACACCGTGCGCGAGCGGGAGGAGAACGAAGTCCTGCCTTGGGACCATCTCGACGCCGGGCTCGACCGCGAGTGGCTCTGGCAGGACTGGCAGGACGCCGTCTCCGGGGCCGAGGTCGAGGACTGCCGGTGGACACCGTGCTACGACTGCGGGGTCTGCCCGACCATGGGCACGGAGATCCAGATCGGTCCCACAGGGCGCAAACTGCTGCCTCTCACGGTGGTCTGACCGCGCTCGGTGGCCGGTCCATGCCCCGCCGTACATGATCCTGGTCCTGCGGGCCTGGGAGCGGCATATCCTGGGACGAAGGAACTCTGAACACGGGAAGGACGATACAGCTCTGAAACCTGTTCCCGATGGGCCTCCGCCCGCGCCTACGGTGCAGCGCCTGCGTGTGCGCTACGCCAAACGCGGCCGCCTGCGCTTCACCAGCCACCGCGACATCTCGCGGGCCGTCGAACGAGCGGTTCGTCGTGCCGGCATTCCGGTGGCCTACAGCGCGGGCTTCTCACCTCATCCGAAGATCTCCTACGCGGGGGCCGCGCCGACCGGCGTGGCCAGCGAAGCCGAATACCTCGAGATCGGCGTCACCACGCCGTGCGACCCCGAGCGTGTCCGGGCCGATCTGGACGGCTCGCTGCCGCCCGGTCTCGACGTGCTCGTCGTGCTCGACGTCGCCGAGGCAGGCCCCGGAGGGCTGGCCGACCGCCTGGAGGCCTCCGAATGGGAAGTACGGCTGCCCGGCGCGGATCGCGAGCTCGCGGGGGTGGCGGTCGAGAAGTTTCTCGCCGCCGACGCCGTGGAGGTCGAGCGCCTCACCAAGAAGGGCCTGCGCCGTTTCGACGCGCGCGAGGCCGTGGTGAGGCTCGTGATGCCCGAGGGGACAGAGAGAACCGCAGCTCAAGTGCATGGACAGTCGTGTGTCATACTGCGCATGGTTGTTCGGCACATGACTCCTGCCGTTCGACCTGACGATGTGCTCACAGGGCTGCGCCTTGTGGCCGACTTCGCGCCGCCGGTCCCCCCCGAGGTGACCAGGCTGGCGCAGGGGCCGCTCGACGCCAGCACCGGTGCGCTTGCCGACCCGTTCGACCTTGACCGCGAGACTACGCGCGGCGGCGAAGCGGGACCGGCGGGTGAGCACGTCGTCGGCTAAGGGAGTGCCTTGCGCGAGCCGGGCACGACCGCTGACAGGACTTGGCGCCCATGCCCCCTGGCGGGGACGCGGGCGGACAACGAGACACGATGGCTCCTGCGCGGCGCGGCGACGCGCCCGGGGGCTGACGGGAGAGCGCCCGCATGCTCGAGAACGAGCCCAACACCGGGGCCACTGGCCCCGACGGCGAAACATCTGAACAGAACAAGGTGACCAAGCGTCGCCGTGCCGCGAGCCGGCCGGCGGGGCCGCCACCGGAGATCCCCGACGAGCCCGTTCCCGCGCCCGTGACGGTCGCGGCCGCCCAGGCGGAGCAGCCGGTCCAGGCTCCGGCCTCACCCCCGGCTCCGGCGGAGCCGTCCGCGGTCGTCGAGAGCCCGGCCGAGGCCGCGGTCGCGGAGGCCGTCGAGGAGGCGCCCAAGCGCACACGGACGCGCTCCACGGCCACCGCGCCGCGCCGCCGCGCCACCAAGAAGGCCGCCGAGGCCGAGGTCGCCGAGGCCGAGCCCATGGGCGCGCCCGAGGCGGCCGCCGCCGTGACGGAGGAGGCCGAGCCGGCTCCGCGCCGCCGTACTCGCAAGAAGGCCGAGCCCGTCGCGGCCGCCGCGGTCGAGGAGACCCCGCCGCAGGAGGAGGTCCTGCCGGAGGAGGACATCCTGGAGGTGCTGCCGGAGGACGAGCCGCTCGACGACGAGCCCGCCGGCGAGGACCTCGACGAGGAGGTCGACCGGCGCAGCCTGCTGTCCGACCCGTTCGGCCTGTCGGTGCGCCGGCACGACCAGCCCGGCACCGGCTTCCAGCGCCCGGCGGCCATTTTCGCGCCGCTGTTCCAGGCGCCCGACCCGAGCCAGGCCAAGCCCGTACGCCCCGAGCCGGAGCCGGTCGCCGAGCAGGAGGAGGAGCTCGCCGACGAGACCGTCACCGACGACGAGAGCGCGGAGGACGAGGACGAAGGCGAGGGCGGCAGCCGTCGCCGTCGCCGCCGCCGTGGCGGCCGGGGACGCGGCAAGGCGCGTGAGCGTGACGAGTCCGATGAGTCCGACGAGTCCGAGGACGAGGGAGACGAGGAGCAGGCCGAGGAGTCGCGGGAAGAGGAGATGACCGGCTCGCGCCGTCGTCGTCGCCGTCGCCGTCGCGGTTCCGAGGAGGTGGCCGAGCCCGCGGTCGACGACCCGCCCAACACGGTCGTGCGCATTCGCGCGCCCCGCGCCGGCCGGGCCGCCTCGCACGACGTCTCCGCCGACGGCGTGCAGAGCGTGCGCGGCTCCACCAGGCTGGAGGCCAAGAAGCAGCGCCGCCGCGAGGGCCGGGAGCTGGGCCGCAGGCGGCCGCCGATCATCACCGAGTCCGAGTTCCTCGCCCGGCGCGAGTCGGTCGACCGGATGATGGTGGTGCGCCGCCAGGGCGACCGCACGCAGATGGCGGTGCTGGAGGACGGCGTCCTCGTCGAGCACTACGTCAACCGCGAGGCCAGCCAGTCCTACGTCGGCAACGTCTATCTCGGCAAGGTGCAGAACGTCCTGCCGTCGATGGAGGCGGCGTTCGTCGACATCGGCAAGGGCCGCAACGCCGTTTTGTACGCCGGCGAGGTCAACTTCGACACCGCGGGCCTGGAGGGCCAGCCGAAGCGCATCGAGGTGGCGCTGAAGTCGGGCCAGTCGGTGCTCGTCCAGGTCACCAAGGACCCGATCGGTCACAAGGGCGCCCGCCTGACCTCGCAGATCAGCCTGCCCGGCCGCTACCTCGTGTACGTGCCGGACGGCTCGATGACCGGGATCAGCCGCAAGCTGCCCGACAAGGAGCGCACCCGGCTCAAGAGCATCCTGAAGAAGGTCATGCCGGAGAACGCCGGTGTGATCGTGCGCACCGCCGCCGAGGGCGCCTCCGAGGACGAGCTCGCCCGTGACGTGGCCCGGCTGTCGGCCCAGTGGGAGAACATCCAGAAGAAGGCCAAGTCGGCCAGCCCGCCCGAGCTGCTCTCGGCCGAGCCCGACCTGACCGTCCGTGTGGTGCGTGACGTCTTCAACGAGGACTTCACCTCGCTGGTCGTGCAGGGCGAGGGGGCGTGGGAGACGGTCGACGAGTACGTCAACTACGTCGCGCCCCACCTGGCCGAGCGGCTGACGCGCTGGGACTCCGAGCAGGGCGACGTGTTCGAGTCGTACCGGATCGACGAGCAGCTGGCCAAGGCGATGGAGCGGAAGGTCTGGCTGCCGAGCGGTGGCTCGCTGGTGATCGACCGCACCGAGGCGATGACCGTCGTCGACGTCAACACCGGCAAGTTCACCGGGCAGGGTGGCAATCTCGAGGAGACTGTCACCCGCAACAACCTGGAGGCGGCCGAGGAGATCGTCCGCCAGCTCCGGCTCCGCGACATCGGCGGCATCATCGTCATCGACTTCATCGACATGGTGCTGGAGTCCAACCGCGACCTCGTGCTGCGGCGGCTGCTGGAGTGCCTGGCGCGCGACAGGACCAAGCACCAGGTGGCCGAGGTGACGTCGCTGGGTCTCGTCCAGATGACCCGTAAGCGGGTCGGACAGGGCCTCCTGGAGGCGTTCTCGACGCCGTGCGACTGCTGCAACGGCAGGGGTCTCATCGTCTCCACGGAGCCGGTGGAGGCCAAGCCGGAGCCGCGTGGCACGCAGGGCAAGATGGCGGTCGAGAAGGCGGTGTCCGAAAAGGTCTCCGCGGCGAAGGACTCCGCTGGTCGTGATACTGTGACCGGTGCGCTTGAAGACGTCCCGGTCGAGGACGACCAGGCCAGTCAGACTTCCGGCAGAGGGCGGCGACGCTCTCGCCGAGCCAAGTCCGCCGACTAGCCAAGCGCTGTTCGGCGGACTGTCCGACGATCCGCCGGTTCGCCTAGGGCACCGTTAATCCGGTACTCTTGTGGATCGGTGCGTCAGGTGACGTGCCCTGTTGGCGCGCCCACTAGGTTCGTTGGGTTTTCAGACAGGACTCGGGTGTGGGCGCAGCACTCGGCGGTCAATGGCCGTTCCTTCGGGATGGTCGAGGTTGCAACAGCAGACAGCAGAAGGGTTCCGCGGTGTACGCGATCGTTCGTTGCGGCGGCAGGCAGCAGAAGGTCTCCGTCGGTGACGTCCTCGAGGTGGACAAGGTCGCCGGCGAGGTCGGCTCTTCGGTTTCGCTGCCGACGGTGCTCGTCGTCAACGACGGCGATGTGACCACGGAGGCGGGCAAGTTCACGGTCAGCGCCGAGATTCTCGGCGAGACCAAGGGCCCCAAGATCCGGATTCTCAAGTACAAGAACAAGACCGGTTACAAGAAGCGCCAGGGTCACCGCCAGCGGTACACCCAGGTGAAGATCACCGGTATCGACCAGGCCTGATTCGGAGTTTGAGAGATGGCACACAAGAAGGGCGCGTCGTCCACCCGGAACGGCCGTGACTCCAATGCTCAGCGCCTGGGCGTCAAGCGCTTCGGCGGCCAGCTGGTCAACGCGGGCGAGATCATCGTCCGTCAGCGTGGCACCCACTTCCACCCCGGCGACAACGTCGGCCGTGGTGGCGACGACACGCTGTTCGCGCTGGCCGCGGGTCACGTGCAGTTCGGCGTCAAGCGCGGCCGCAGGGCCGTGAGCATCGTCCCAGTCGCGGAGTAATCCGCCACCGGAGAGCGTTGACAAGGGGTGGATCGGTGCGATCCACCCCTTTTCGCGTTCGTAGCCCCCTTGCGTGGTGCGGAGACCGGCGGGTTCGCGGTCCGGCACCGGCAGGCGAGGGGCTGAGGAGCATCAGAGAAGAAGCCTCGTCAGGGGCGTAAGGGAGAGGCGGAAATGCCGGACTTCGTGGACCAGGTGGTTCTGCATGTCAGGGCCGGTGACGGAGGAAACGGCTGCGCCTCCATCCACCGTGAGAAGTTCAAGCCCCTCGGCGGCCCCGACGGCGGCAACGGCGGGCGGGGCGGTGACGTGATCCTCGAAGTGGATCCCAACACCGCGACCCTGCTCGACTATCACCGCCGCCCGCACCGCAAAGCCGACAACGGCAAGCAGGGGCAGGGATCCAACCGCGACGGGGCGGGCGGCGCCGACGTCGTCCTGGCGGTGCCCAACGGGACCGTGGTCAAGGACGCCGGCACCGGGGAGGTGCTGGTCGACCTCATCGGCGTCGGCACCCGTTACGTGATCGCGCAGGGCGGGCACGGCGGGCTGGGCAACGCCGCGCTGGCCTCGACCAAGCGCAAGGCGCCCGGGTTCGCGCTGCTCGGAGAGCCCGGTGACGCGCTCGACGTCATGCTGGAGCTCAAGAGCGTGGCCGACGTGGCCCTGGTCGGCTTCCCCAGCGCGGGCAAGTCGTCGCTGATCGCCGCGCTGAGCGCCGCTCGGCCCAAGATCGCCGACTATCCGTTCACCACCCTCATCCCCAACCTGGGCGTGGTGACGGCGGGCGAGACCGTGTTCACCGTCGCCGACGTGCCGGGCCTGATCCCGGGCGCCTCCCAGGGCAAGGGACTGGGGCACGAGTTCCTGCGACACGTCGAGCGGTGCGACATGCTCGTGCACGTCATCGACTGCGCGACCATGGAGCCCGGCCGCGACCCCGTCACCGACTTCGAGGTGATCGAGGCCGAGCTGCACGCCTACGGCAAGCTCGAAGGCCGGCCGCGGATGGTCGTGCTGAACAAGGCCGACGTGCCCGACGCGCGGGAGCTGGCCGACCTGGTCAAGCCCGAGTTCGAGGAGCGGGGGCTGCGGGTGTTCACGATCTCCGCCGCCACCCACGCCGGGCTGCGCGAGCTGACCTACGCGATGGGCGAATGGGTCGCCGCCGCCCGGGCCGCCAAGCCGGTCGAGGAGCCCACGCGGCTCGTGATCAGGCCCAAGCAGCTCGGTGATGCCGGGTTCTCGGTGCGCCGGGTCAACGACAACCTGTTCCAGGTCACCGGCGAGAAGCCCGAACGCTGGATCAGGCAGACCGACTTCAGCAACGACGAGGCCGTCGGCTACCTGGCCGACCGGCTGGAGCGGCTCGGCGTGGAGGAGCAGTTGGTCAAGGCCGGCGCCACCGCGGGAGCCGAGGTGGTCATCGGGCCCATGGAGGGCGGCTACGTCTTCGACTGGCAGCCCACCCTCAACGCCGAGTCCGTACGTCAGGGACCACGGGGTTCCGACCGCAGGCTGGCGTAGGGGTTCCGAGGGCTTGGGTAGGGTTTTGTCGTGCGAGATCGGATCAGCGCAGCGTCGAAAGTGGTCGTCAAGGTCGGCTCCTCGTCGCTCACCACCCCGCAGGGCGTGATCGACGTCGACCGGGTCGACGCGCTCGTCGACGTCCTGGCCGCGCGTCGGCGTGCCGGCACGCAGCTCGTACTGGTCTCCTCGGGAGCGATCGCGGCCGGCCTCGGCCCGCTGGGGCTGTCCGCGCGGCCACGCGACCTCGCCACGCAGCAGGCCGCCGCCTCGGTCGGCCAGGGCGTGCTCGTCGCGCGCTACACCTCCTCCTTGGCCCGCTACGGCCTGCGCGTCGGCCAGGTGCTGCTGACCGCCGACGACATGATGCGCCGCGCCCATCACGCCAACGCCCAGCGCACCCTCAACCGGCTGCTGGAGCTCGGCATCATGCCGATCATCAACGAGAACGACACCGTCGCCACCGACGAGATCCGTTTCGGCGACAACGACCGGCTGGCGGCGCTGGTCACCCATCTGATCCACGCCGACGCGCTGGTGCTGCTGTCCGACGTCGACGCGCTCTACGACGGGCCGCCGAGCCGGCCGGGGTCCCGGCGGCTGGCCGAGGTCCGCGGGCCCGAGGACCTCGCCGGGGTCGAGCTGGGCAGGAACGGCGCGGGTGTGGGCACCGGCGGGATGGTCACCAAGGTGCAGGCGGCGCGCATCGCCACCGGCGCCGGGGTGCCCGTGGTGCTGACCGCCGCCGCCCACGCGGCGCAGGCGCTGGCCGGAGCCGACGTCGGCACCTACTTCCATCCCGGCGGGCGCCATCCCGGCACCCGGCTGCTGTGGCTGGCGCACGCCACGACCGGGCGGGGGCGGCTGCTCCTCGACCACGGCGCGGTCGAGGCCATCGTGGGCCGGCGCATGTCGCTGCTGCCGGCCGGGGTGACCTCGGTGGAGGGCGAGTTCGCCGCCGGAGACCCGGTGGACCTGTGCGGGCCCCAGGGCGGAGTGGTGGCCCGGGGCCTGGTCAACTTCGACGCGGTCGAGATCCCCGGGCTGCTGGGACGGTCCACCCGCGAGCTGGCCAGCGAGCTCGGTCCGGAATATGAACGCGAACTGATCCACCGTGACGACATCGTCATACTGGAGTCCCACGGTTAGTCGCTCGCCCGGTGAGACCAGGAGGAGCCTGTGCGGCTCCGTTCTGGCGGAGGAGAGCAGGGGAGCGGCCGGAGTGGCAAGGGATGAGCGGGGCCCGAAGAGCCCCGAGCAGCGGAGCGGAGCGAAGCGATGAGTACAGAGTTCCTGAAGGTGGCCCGTGCGGCACGAGAGGCCGCCGCCGAGCTGGCCCCGCTGCCGCGGGCGCCCAAGGACCGGGCGTTGCGTGCCGTCGCCGACTCCCTGGTCGCACGCGCCGCCGAGATCGTCGAGGCCAACGCCGCCGACGTCGAGCAGGCCAGGGAGCGGGGCACGTCCGAGGCGATGATCGACCGGCTGCGCCTCGACGAGGCCCGGGTGACGGCCATCGCCGAGGCCGTGCGCCAGGTGGCCGACCTGCCCGACCCGGTGGGCGAGGTGATCCGCGGGAGCACCCTGCCCAACGGGCTGGAGCTGCGCCAGGTCAGCGTGCCGCTGGGCGTGATCGGCATCATCTACGAGGGTCGTCCCAACGTCACCGTCGACGCCGCCGCGCTCTGCCTCAAGAGCGGCAACGCCGTGCTGCTGCGCGGCTCGTCCAGCGCCTACTCCTCCAACACCGCGCTGGTGCGGATCATGCAGGAGGCGCTCCAGGAGACCGAGGTGCCCGCGGGCGCCGTGCAACTCGTGCCGGGCCTCTCGCGTGACTCCGTCAAGGAGCTGATGCGGGCTCGCGGTCTGGTCGACGTGCTGATCCCGCGGGGCGGCGCCTCGCTGATCAACTCGGTGGTCGAGGAGTCCACCGTGCCGGTGATCGAGACCGGTGTGGGCAACTGCCACGTGTACGTGGACGCCGACGCCGATCCGGACCTGGCCGTGGAGATCCTGGTCAACGCCAAGGCGCAGCGGCCGTCGGTGTGCAACGCGGCCGAGACGTTCCTGGTGCACGCCGACATCGCGGAGACGTTCGTGCCCAGGGCGCTCGCGGCGCTCAGCGACGCCGGGGTGACCGTGCACGGCGACGAGCGGATCGGCCGGTTCGGGGAGGTCGTGCCCGTCACCGAGGACGACTTCTACGCCGAATACCTCTCGCTCGACATCGCCGCCGCCGTCGTCGGCTCGCTGGAGGAGGCGGTGGCGCACATCCGGCGGTACGGCTCGGGGCACACCGACGCCATCGTCACCCGGTCCCAGCGGGCCGCCCGCAGGTTCGTGTCACTGGTCGACTCGGCCGCCGTGGCCGTCAACGCCTCCACCCGGTTCACCGACGGGGGTGAGTTCGGGTTCGGCGCCGAGATCGGCATCTCCACCCAGAAACTGCACGCGAGGGGCCCGATGGGGCTGCCTGAATTGACCTCCACCAAGTGGGTCTATACCGGTGAGGGCCATCTGCGCACGTCCGAAGGCACGGTCATCGCTCGGTCAGCGGACTGACCGGATCGGGTAAGGCTGCGGTGTGTCGGCCCGTCCGGCGGCCGCGGCCCGGTTTCACTGGCCCGCATGCAGATCGTCATCGCTCTGGCCTTCGCGGCCGTCGTGCTGTTCGGTGCTGATCGCCTGATGCTCTGGCTGGAGAGCCGCGGCCACGTCCGCTGGCGCAGGAAGGGCCGTAGAGACCTGTCGCTGGAGCCGCGGGCGACGCTCGACAGCCTGCTCGCGGAGTCGTCTCGCCGGTAAAGTCTCGGCGCGCCTCAGACGTAACCTGCCGTCCCACCGCTAGAGTTGTGTCCTTATGGGTGCGCCGAGCAGGGAGGGACGGTGACCAAGCTCGGCAGGGTCGGACCGTATACCTTGCTCGAGCGGCTTGGCCGGGGTGGCATGGGCGAGGTCTATCTCGCCAGTGCCCGACGGGGCGAGCGGGTCGCGCTCAAGGTGTTGCATGACCTCGTAGAGGATGACTCGTCCCGCATCCGGCTGGAGCGCGAGGTGCGTGCGCTTCGCCGGGTCGAGAGCCCCTACGTCGCCAGGGTGCTCGACGCCGACCTCGACAGCCCCCGTCCCTACCTCGTCATGGAGCACATCGAGGGCGCCACCCTGCTCGACCGGGTACGGCACAGCGGCCCGCTCAACCTCGCGCAACTGGTCGAGCTGGCGCAGGGCATCGCCACGGCGCTGGCGATCATCCACGCGGCCGGGGTCGTCCACCGTGACCTGAAGCCGGCCAACATTCTCATGGGGGCCGAGGGGCCCGTGCTGATCGACTTCGGCATCGCCCAGGTGATCGACGCCACCCGGCTGACCATGACCGGCACCTTCCTCGGCACCCCCGGCTACACCGCGCCCGAGATCTTCGCCGACGAGCAGGTCGAGTCGCCCGCCGACGTGCACGCTTGGGCCGCGACCGTGGCGTTCGCCGCGACCGGGCGGCCGACGTTCGGGCGGGGCACCGCCGAGGCGCAGATGTACGCCGTGCTCAACGGGCAGGCCGACCTCAAGGGCGTGCCCGTGGCGCTGCTGCCGCTGGTGCGGGCCGCCCTCAACCGCGAGCCCGGCAAGCGCCCCACGGCCGCGCTGCTGGCCGATCGGCTGGCGCGGCTGGCCAAGGCGACCGGGGCGCCCGATCCCGACCCGCCGGGCCAGCGGGCCGCGCTCGCCGACGGCCGCACGGGTGACGACGCCGCGTCCCGCTCGACGGGCGGTGACGCCACGCCGCGTCCCGGCCGGGGGCGCGTGGCCGATGGCAAGGTTCCGGCGCCGCGGGGGCGGGCCAGCACGGATGGGGCGGCGCGGAGCCGTACCAATGCCGATGGGCGTGGCGCGGGGGAGGCGCGTGGCAGGGGCGCGGCCGAGGCGCGTGGCCGGACGTCCGCGGACGAGCCGGGGCGTGGGGGCGGCGCCGACGCCCGGGGACGCGCGGCCGCCTCCGCCGACGACGCGGGGCGCGGACGTGGCGCCGCCGCCGAAGCGCCCGGCCGGGGCCGGGCCGCCGCCGAGGGAGCACGCGGTCGTACGGCCGCCGAGGGTGTGACGCGTGGTCGTCCGACCGCCGACGGGGCTGCGCGGAGCCGTACGGCGACCGAGGGGGCGGCGCGGCCTCGTACGGCCGCCGAGGGGAAGGTGCCCGCGCCGCGCGGGCGGGTGAATGACGCCAGGGTCCGGGCTCGTACGGCGGAGGCCGCCAAAGCGGGACGGGCCCGGACCAAGGCGGCGACCGGCGCGGCCAAGCAGCGCCGCGCCGAGTCGGGCGCCACCACGCTGCCGGCGGGCAACACGGCGCTGCTGCTGCTGGCCGTGCTCGCCGTGCCGTGTGTGGTGGCGTCCGTGATCTGGCCGATCGCGACCATCGTCATCACCACGGTGTTCGTGGTGCTCATCAGGCTGGTCTGGATGAGCCACTGGATGGTGCGCAAACGCGCGTCACGGCGGTGGCGGACGACACTGCGGGTGCTGTTGTTCCCGTTCGCGCTCGCCGGGTCGGCCGTGACCGCGGTGGTCTGGCCGGGTGTGCCCGTCTCGGTGGCGGCCGGCGGAGCGCTCTGGCTCATCGGCGGCGGTCAGATCGCCGCCGACTGGTGGCAGCAGCCCGCTCCGGTCACCGCCGCGGGCGTGGTGTTCGGCATGCTGTGCGGCGGCATCACCGGCCGCGAGATCGAGCGGATCGGCGAGCGCCTGCCGGAGCTACGCCGGGAGGGACTGCGCGCACTGGCCGTGCTGGGCGGGTTCGTCGCCCTGTGCGCGGCTGCCGTGCGCGCGATCGCCCTGCTGCTCTGACGGATCAGCCCTGGCCGCCGTCGCGGCGGGAGAAGCGGTTGAAGATGCGCTCGCCCGCGTTGACCGCGCCCTCGGCCACGTCGCGCAGCACCCCGATGAACGGGTCCTGCGACTGTGACCACGACTCGCGGTAGGACTCGGCCGCCGCCTTGACCTCGTCGGTGACCCTGGCGTTGGAGTCGTCCTCCCGGCGGGGGTAGTCGCCGCCCAGGATGCGGTCGTACTCGCCGCTGCGGTGCCACTTGTCGAGCTCGGCCACGCGCACCACGGCGAACGGGTGGGTGGTGCCGAGCAGGTTGAGGACCTTGAGGAAGCCGTCGCGCAGGTCGCCCGCGGTGTCGTACTCGTGGTACTGCTCCAGGAACGCCTCGATGTTCATCTCGTGCATGTAGGCGCCGCCGGCGAGCTTCATCAGCGCGCGCTTGGCCGCCTCGGGGTCCTGGCCGGTGAGCAGGCCGCCGCGGTCGGAGGACAGCTCGGACTTGCGATACCACTCCTCGAGCCCGGCGACGATCGCGCGCAGGCCGATGTAACCGAGCGGGATCCAGGCGACGCGGGTGGCGAGGCGGGTGAGGATGTCGAGCATCGTCCGGTAGACCGCGTGACCCGACAGGATGTGGGAGGTCTCGTGGCCGATGACGAAGCGCTGCTCCTCTTCGTTCATGAGGTTGAGCAGGCCGGTGGTCACGACGATGAACGGGTCGTCGAAGCCGATGGCCTTGGCCTGCACCTGGGGGTCCTGCTGAACGTAGATCTCGGGGATCCGGTGCAGGTCGAGGGTGTAGGCGGCGTCGCGGCCCATGTCGTAGAGGGAGCGGAACTGGGTCTCGCTCACGCGCACGGCCGACGCGAGGTACATCAGGCGTAGCCGCCGCTCGCTGATCAAGCCGGACATCTGCTTGAGGACCGTGTCGAACCCGCTCAACTTGCGCAGAGCGACCAGAGCCGACCGGTCTGCGGGGTGTTCGTAGGCACGGGACGAGATGCCGGGCAGTTGGACGCGGTTGCGGTCCGGGGTGGTCGTCATGCCCGGCATGCTACGTCCGCAGGGGAAGGGATGCGCGTTCATCACGAAGGGGGGTGCCATCATGTTGTGGTACGGCTTCCGCGTAAGGTCCGTTTCATGATGAACGCTCCTGATGCTCAGGGGAAGCGACGCGTTGGTGTCATGGGCGGGACGTTCGATCCCATCCACCACGGTCACCTGGTCGCCGCCAGTGAAGTGGCCCATCACTTCGACCTCGACGAGGTCGTCTTCGTGCCCACGGGCCGGCCGTACCAGAAGGCGGAGCGCGAGGTGTCGGCGCCCGAGGACCGCTATCTGATGACGGTCATCGCGACCGCGTCGAACCCGCGCTTCTCGGTCAGCCGGGTCGACGTCGACCGTCCCGGGCCGACCTTCACCATCGACACCCTGCGTGACATCTCGGACATCTACCGGCACGACTCCGAGCTCTACTTCATCACCGGCGCCGACGCGCTCGGCGCCATCCTCACCTGGCAGGACGCGGACGAGCTGTTCGAACTCGCCCACTTCGTCGGCTGCACCAGACCTGGGCACACCCTGCACGATCCCGGGCTGCCCGAGGGCAAGGTCACGTTGCTGGAGATCCCGGCGCTGGCCATCTCGTCGTCGGAGTGCAGGCAGCGTGTGGGCAAGGGGGAGCCGATCTGGTATCTGGTGCCCGACGGCATCGTCCAGTACATCAACAAGCGCGGGCTCTACCGGGCTGCGGGCGCCTAGGGTCTTCGAGCCGTACGTGAGGTGTCTGGGCCAGGAAGGGTAGGCTCAAGGCAAGGGCATGCTGCCGACACAGGAGGACAGACCCGCATCGTGACCGCATCTGAGAGAGCCGTCCAGCTGGTGCAGATCGCCGCCGAAGCCGCGGCCGACAAGCTGGCCGATGACATCCTCGCCTACGACGTGAGCGAGCAGCTCGTCATCACCGACGCGTTCCTGCTCTGCTCCGCCACGAACGACCGCCAGGTACGCGCCATCGTCGACGAGATCGAGGACAAGCTGCGCACCGAGGCCGACGCCAAGCCGGTGCGCCGCGAGGGCGAGCGCGAAGGCCGCTGGGTGCTCCTCGACTACATCGACATCGTCGTGCACGTCCAGCACGAGGAGGACCGCACCTTCTACGCGCTCGAGCGCCTGTGGAAGGACTGCCCGGCCATCGCGCTGCCGGAGAGCGTGATGCAGGCCAACATTCAGCGGGCCCGCACTTGAGCAGGCGTATCGTCTGCCTGCGGCACGGCCAGACACTGTGGAACGTCGAACAGCGCTTCCAAGGCCACTCCGACATCCCGCTCGACGAGACCGGCCAGGCCCAGGCGGCCAGGGCGGCCTCACTGCTGGCGTCGCTGCGTCCCACCCTGATCGTCTCCTCCGACCTGCAACGGGCCAACGACACCGCGCTCGCGCTCGGCCGGATCGCCAGCCTGGACGTGCTGGTCGACAAGGACTTCCGGGAGCGGGGCGGCGGCCAGTGGGAGGGGCTCACCCGTGAGGAGATCGCCGCCCGCTGGCCGGAGGAGTACGTGGCCTGGGAGGCGCCCGACGGTGAGGCGGTCGGTGATGTCGCCCTGAGGGTCGCCGCGGCCATGCGCCGCTGGGCCTCCCGGCTCGAGGACGACGGCCTGCTGGTCATCGCCTCGCACGGCGCCGCGCTGCGGCTCGGCATCTGCGAGCTGCTCGGCCTGCCCGAGCAGCTCTGGCCGGCCCTCGGCGGGCTGGGCAACTGCTCGTGGTCGGTGTTGCAGGAGGGGCGCAAGGGGTGGCGCCTGCTGGAGCACAACGCGGGCACGCTGCCGGAGCCCGTCAACAGTGACGACCGTCCCGACGCCGTGGCCTGACGACACCATGCGCACGAGCCGCGTGGTGCGCGGCTCGTGCGATTAGGCGAATCCTGGGGTTGGATATATGCTGCCGGAGCGCCGCCCGCGAGCACACTCGTGGCGGTGACCAGGGGCTATGGCGCAGTTGGTAGCGCGCCTCCATGGCATGGAGGAGGTCTGGGGTTCGAATCCCCATAGCTCCACGTTCTGGTTGAGGGCTGGTGGCGAGTTTCTTGCTCGCTACCGGCCCTCTTCTGTTCGGCCGGAGGCCTCCTCGACCTGCTCGTGCCGCCCGGCGAGATCGCGGTCATCGTCGGCGCGAACGCCTGCGGGAAATCGACGCTCCTGCGCTCCCTGGCCCGGCTCGACCTCGTCGGCCGTGGGCCGCCACCCCCACCAGGGGATCTTCTCCCGGTGGAACGACAAGGACGACGCCGTGGTGGCGGCCGCCCTGGAGGCCGCCCAGACGCACCACCATCGTGATCGCCGCCCGCTACGCCGACCGCCTCGTCGCCCTGGCCGACGGTGGTCTCCCCGCCTCCGGCACGCCGGCCGAGGTTCTCACCGAGGACAGCGTCCGCACCGTCTTCGGCCTCGACAGCCGCGTCATCGAAGACCCCGTCTCCGGCCGCCCGCTGATGCTCCCCATCGGCCGTCACCACGTCCGGCCACAGCACACCGGGTGGCGGTGACCGTGCGGTGGATGGTCAGTCGCCGTCGGTGATGGGGGTCGGGTCGTAGCCGCGCCAGCCGTCGTTGCGGCGCAGGAAGAGGCCGGCGAGGAAGCTGAGCAGGCCGCCGGTCATGGTGCGGCCCGTCATGGCGGAGACGTCCCGCGACGGGTCGTGCTCCACGAAGTCGATCGCCGCCACCTTCGGATGCTGACCCAGCGCGTACAGCGCCTCGTACAGGTCGACCGGGTGCAGGCCCTCGGGGGTGGCCGCTCCGGTGCCGGGCGCGTAGCCGAGCTCCAGCACGTCGACGTCCACGGTGACGTAGATCGCGTCGGTGCCGTCGCCGGCGATCTGCACCATCTGCTCGATCACGGCGTCGATGCCCGCGCGGCGCACCTGGCGGCCGGTGATGATGGTGCCGCCCTGGCCCTCCACCCACCGCTTGTAGTAGCTGGCGTTCATGAAGCCGTGGATGCCGACCTGCACCAGGTTCTTGCCCGAGAAGGGGAGGCCGGATTCGAGGAGTTGGCGGATCGGCGTGCCGTTGGTCGGGCCGTGGTCCATGACCCGTACGTCGTTGTGCGCGTCGAAGTGGATGAGGCCGAGCTTCTGCCCGGGATGCGTGCGGGCGAAGGCGCGGGCGGCCGGCGCCGTGATGGCGTGGTCTCCGCCGATCAGCACCAGGAACGAGTCACCGGAGGCCTGCCACAGCGCGGACATGGTGTCCTCGATCCGGCGCAGGCCCTCGTACTGGTCCAGCACCGGCACGGCGATGTCGCCGAGGTCCCGGGCCGTCATGCTGGTCAGGTCCACGTCGAAGTCGGGGCTGTAGGTGGTGAAGGACGGCGTGGACAGCCGCAGCGCGTCCGGCGCCGCGAAACAGCTCGTCGGCAGGATCGACGTCGTCGACAGGCCCACGCCCACCAGGCCGACGTCGAAGGACGAGTCGAAGTCCCAGGGACGCAGCCAGTTCCACACCCGGGGCTCGAAACGGTCCTCGAACTTGCCGTTGAGCACGATGCCGGGCTCCTTGAGGTGTGCCACGTCATGTGCGCGCAGCCATTCCTCGCGTGCGGTCATCCTTGTCTCCTTCCTGTCCCGAGCTAGAGGACCCGGCGCAGGAAGGCCTGGGTCCGTTCGTGGCTCGGGCGTTCCAAAATCTCGGATGGGTGGCCCTGTTCGACGAGCCGCCCCTGGTCCATGAACACCACCCGGTCGGCGACCTCGCGGGCGAATCCCATCTCGTGGGTGACTACGATCATGGTCATGCCGTCACGGGCCAGGTCGCCCATCACCGACAGGACGTCGCCCACCAGCTCCGGGTCCAGCGCCGACGTCGGCTCGTCGAAGAGCATCAGGCGCGGGCGCATGGCCAGCGCGCGGGCGATCGCCACCCGCTGCTGCTGGCCCCCGGAGAGCTGCCTCGGGTACGCCGCCTCCTTCTCCGCGAGGCCGACCCTGGCCAGCAGTGCGCGGCCGGCGGCCTCGGCCTCGCGTTGCCGCATCTTGCCGAGCCGTACCGGCGCCTCGACGACGTTGCCGAGGACGGTCATGTGGGGGAAGAGGTTGAACTGCTGGAAGACCATGCCGATCTGTTCACGCTTGCGGCAGATCTCGCGGTCCTTCAGCTCGTAGACCTTGTCGCCCTTGCGGCGGTAGCCGACGAGCTCGCCGTCCACCTCGATCCGGCCGCCGTCGACCTTCTCCAGGTGGTTGACGCAGCGCAGCAGCGTGGACTTGCCCGAGCCGGACGGCCCGATCAGGCAGACGACCTCGCCGGGCCAGACCTCCAGGTCGATGCCGCGCAGCACTTCCAGCCGGCCGAAGGACTTGCGGACGCCGCGGATGCGGACCGCGGGCGGGGTCGCGGACGCTTGGGAAGTCGTCATGGGCGTTCCCTCCCCGCGGCTACCCGCGTGTCGTGTGGCCGGAGGCGGCGCAGCAGGCCGCCGAGGAAGGTCTCGGTCGTCCGCCGGTGGCGTGACGTCCTGCGTTCCAGGTAGGCCTGGCCGAGGGTGAGCACGCTGGTCACGATGAGGTACCAGAGGCTGGCCACCATCAGCAGCGGGATCGTCTCGTACGTCCGCGAGTAGATGACCTGCGCCGAGTAGAGCAACTCGGGCATCGCGATCACGCTGATCAGCGAGGTGTACTTCAGCATCGAGATCGTCTCGTTGCCGGTGGGCGGCAGGATGACCCGGATGGCCTGTGGCAGCACGATGCGCCGCATGATGACCGAGCGGCGCAGGCCGAGCGCCTGGGCGGCCTCGGTCTGGCCGTGTTCGACGGAGTTGATGCCGCCCCGCACGATCTCGGCCATGTAGGCGGCCTCGTTGAGCGACAGTCCGATGATGGCGACCAGCGCCGGAGTGAGGATGTCGTTGGCCGGGATGTCGAAGAACTCGGGGCCGAACGGCACGCCGACGGTCAGCACGGGATACAGCGCGGAGATGTTGAACAGGAAGATCAACTGGACCAGCAGCGGAGTGCCGCGGAAGAACCACGTGTAGAAGTTGGCGCCGCCCTTCAGCACCGGATTGGGCGACAGCCGCATCAGCGCGATGACGATGCCGAGGACCACCGCGATGGTCATGGACACCGCGGTCAGCCAGAGCGTGGTCCACAGGCCGGACAGGATCGCCGAGGAGAAGAAGTACTCTCCGACGACGTCCCACTGGAACCGTTCGTTGGTGACGAGGGAGGAGGCGACCGCCACCGCGACGACGAGCACGAGTGCCGAGGCGACCCAGCGGCCGGGGTGCCGCAGCGGCACGGCGCGCACATCGTCGCCGTGCCCCTGCGGGTCCCCCGCCGCGTTGCCGTCGTCCAGGGTGGTCGTACGGTCAGCTGCGGGCATCGTTCACGGTGATCTTGGTCAGCGCGCCGTCCGCGACGCCGTACTTCTCCAGGATCTTGAGGTAGGCGCCGTCGTCGACGAGCTTCTGCAGGGCCTTCTGCAGGACCGGCACGAGCTTGCTGCCCTTGGGCAGGGCCATGCCCACCGGCGCCTCGTTGATCGCCCCGCCGACCTGCTTGATCTTGGAGTCGGGCTTGGCCTCCAGGTAGGCGTTCTGCAGGCTGTCGCCGCACAGCGCCTCGATGCGGCCGCTGGTGACGGCCAGCATGCCCTGCTGGAGCTGCTGGAACACCTGCAGCTTGACGGCGGGCTTGCCGTCCTGCTCGCACTTGGTGCTCTGCTCGGACAGGTACATCTCCTCGGCGCTGCCCCGCACCACGCCGATGGTCCGGCCGCAGCTGGTCTCCAGCGTCAGGTCGGTGATGTCGCTGTCGGCGGGGACGACGAAGCCGGAGGAGTCGATGATGAAGTCGACGAAGTCCACCTGCTCCTGGCGCTTCTTGTTGTCGAGCATCGCGGAGATCGTCACGTCGTAGCGGCCCGCCGCCAGCCCGGGGATCAGGCTGTCGAAACTGGTGTTCTGCAGGTCGAGCTTGGTGCCCAGCACGTCGCCCAGGGCCTCGGCCAGGTCGATGTCGAGTCCGGCGGGCTTGCCGCCCTCGTCCACCGCCCACGGCATGCCGATCGTGAGGTCGGTCGCGCCCTTGAGGGCGCCGGTGAACCCGGCCGCCTTGAGCTCCTCGGCCAGCGCCGGATCGGCGCTGGCCCAGGTCCCGGCGGGCTTGGCGGTGGTCTCGCCCGAGCCTGCGCCGGCGTCGCCGGAGCCGCCGCACGCGGTCAGTGCGAGCGTGGCGGTCAGCGCGAGGCCGAGCAGCTTCGTCGTACGGTTCATCGTCCGCCCCTTACCTGGAACACGACAGTGGAGCGCGCAGTGCCCGCCGGGGCGGGATCCGGTGGAGAGCAGTCATCGAACCTCCAGGGAAGGGGTGGGATTGCCGGAATCTTCGCAGAGTGACATTCCGCTGACTGCCGACAGATGTTGCACGTCGCGACGGGTGGAGCGACATTTGTCAACGCGACGCGAACCGGCAGGCGCGCCGAGGGCAGGGATCAGGACCGGCGGGCGTTCCGGCCGCCGGCGTACGCTCGACTACGAGTCGCCTAACGTGGGCGCGCCGGTGCTCGCGGCGCCGGTCGCGTCCATGCCGGACGGCTGCCGCAACCGCAGGAGCCGCGCCAGTTTCAGCTCCAGATGGGCGACCAGGCGATCGTGGCCGTTGCCCAGGTCCAGGCCGGTGAGCTCCTCGATGCGGCGCAGCCGCCCGTAGAGCGAGGCGCGGTGCAGGTGCAGCCGCTGGGCGGAGCGCGCCACGTCTCCCGCGTTGTCGAGGAAGATCTCCAGCGTCTCGGCCAGCGGGGCGCCCACGCTCTCGCGGTCGATCAGCAGGCGGATCCCGGGGTGGAGGACGACCTCCTCCGGCTGGTCGTTCACGAGTTGCGCGATGCGGGAGTACACCCCGAGGCCGGTGTGGTGCACGGTCCGGGCCATACTGCCGAGGGAGGCGGCCACCTGGGCGCCGCGCAGCGCCTCCCGGTAGGAGGCGACCAGCTCCGTGAGCCGCGGGCACGCGTTGCCCACGCCGGCCCAGACGGTGAACGGACCGGTCGCCGACAGGGCCAGTTCGATCTTCTCCCGGGCCGTCTCGGCGAGTCTCTGGTCCAGCGTGTGCCTCGGCGTCGCCCCGTCGTCCGGTCTGGCCATCACCAGGAGGCCGTGGTTCTGGCGTACCAGGCTCAGGGTCTGCCTCGCGGGAAGCGTCATCCGCACTGATTCGAGGGCCGCCGACAGGCTCGCCCGCTCCGCCTCGCCCAGCCCCGCGCCGGTGCCGGAGACGGGCAGGAACACCGCCACGGCCGCCGGCCACTCGTGCCGGAAGAGGTCCGCGTCGGCGATGCGCTCGACCGCGCGGACCCGGGCCTCGGTGTCGTCGGACAGCAACCGGATCAGGCTCTCCCGCTCGCTGAGGCTGCGCAGCTCGTCGATGTGCCGCTGGCGCTGGAAAACCTCGGCGACGCTCGCGGCGGCGGCCTCGATCCGCCGTCGCCGCGACTCGGCCAGCTCGGGATCGTCGACCTGCACCCAGATGTAGGCCACGGCCTTGCCGCCGACGCGCGCGACCGCGGCCCAGCGCGGGCAGGTCATCCCGATGGTGGGGTTGGCGGGGAGCAGGAAGGCGCCCTTGCGTTCCGGGGCCCGGTGGACGGTGATCCAGCGCAGGATGTCGGGCCCGGCGTGACGGCGCAGGATGGCCTGTTCACGGGCCGGGTCGTTGCCGCTGGGATGGTAGGTGTAGACGTACTGCCGGAGCTGCGTGTCGTCGATCGCCACCGGCCGGTCAAGGGCCGCCCCCAGCCGGTCGGCGATGCGTTGCAGCTCGGCAATCATGCCGCCATCGTAGGGGCAAAACCCTCTTACCTGGGCAAATAGCAATTAAAGCGATATTTAGCCCAGACGGTCGAACTCCTCGGGGGTGGGATCGTCCTCGGTGAGCAGCCCGGGAACGGTGAAGCGGAACCTGCAGATCTGGTCGCCGCGGGACTTCACCGACGTCCAGCGCACCTCGGTCTCTGGGTTGTAGCCCTGGAAGAGCCCCCGGTGGTTGGAGGAGTCGAACAGGTAGCCGAGCCGCAGTCCTTCCTCGCCCTCCGACGCCCAGACCTCCGCCAGGGGGCAGTAGGTGCAGTCGAGGTAGTAGGCGCCGTCGCTGATGTGCTGGCGCTCCTTGAAGACGAAGACCGCCTCGCTCGGGTCGCGCTCCTGCAGGCCCTCGGTGCTCGCGAAGTTGGCCATGGTCAGCGGCTTGCCGAGGGCGAGCATGCGGTCCCGGATCGCACCGCCCCGGTCGGCGCCGAAACGGTAGGCCGCCTGCCGGATCGTCTCCTCGCCGGAGGCGTCGTAGGCCCGTACCAGCTCCCGCGAGATGTACATCTGCATCGCCGCGAGCAGGCCGGTGGTGCGCCGGTTCACCTCGATCAGCCGGACCGGATCCGCCGCCAGGGCGCCGAGGCGCGGCGCCCGCTGCGCCGGGTCGGCGCCCGTGACGCGCAGGCGCCAGGGACGGGCGGCGGCGTCGTCGGCCTCGATGCCCACCCCGGCGCCGTAACCCGTCGCGATGCCCGCCGACAGCTCCGGCCAGTAGAGGCGCAGGGCGGACAGCGCGGCGCTCTCGCCGATCTGCTCGGTCAGGTACGCGCGGCCGGGGGCCTCCGGCAGGGTCAGCACGACGGCCGGCCCGTCGGTGGCGACCGAGAGCTCGCCATCGGCGGCGGCCAGCTCCCATTCGCCGCTGTCCCAGTGTTCGAGCAGCGCGGCCGGGTCGCGGCCGGTGACGAACGAGGCGGCCTGATCGCGCATGGCCGTGCCGCGGAAGACGCCCTCCTGGCGGACTCCCCGGGCGATCGCCTCCAGGCCGGGAGCGCCGTGCTGGCGCTCGACCGCCTGGTAGAACACCTTCAGCTTCAGCCAGTGGTAGTCCTGGAAGGACCGCAGCGACGCGAGAGACGACGCTCCCTGCTCGTGCGCCCCGGACGTCGTGACTTGGTCGGCGGTCATCAGCGGGTGCCGTCCTCTCCTCGGTTGTACACGCGGCGGCCGGCCTGCCAGGTCTCGGTCACTCGGCCCCGCAGGTCGGACAGATCGGTCAGTTCGCCCTCAAGCAGCACCAGGTCCGCCGTCAGGCCCGGCGCGACGCGGCCGATCCGGTCCGCGAGGCCGAGCAGTTCCGCGGCCCGGGAGGTGGCCGCGGCCCACACCGCGTACGGGGGCAGCCCGCACTCCGCCAGCAGCGGTAGTTCGCGCAGGTTGTCGCCGTGTGGGCCGATTCCGGTGTCGGTGCCGAGCGCGATGTTGACGCCCGCCTCGATGGCCCTGGCGACGGCGTCCCGGTGCACGGACGCGACTTCGAGCGCCTTGTCGAGCACCGCGGGCTCGTGCAGTTCGCCGCGCTGGGCCGCCTCGATGACCGACGTCGGCGCGATCAGGGTGGGCACCAGCCAGGTGCCGTGCTCCAGCATGAGGCCGATGGCCTCGTCGTCGAGGAAGATGCCGTGTTCGATGGAGCGGACCCCCGCGCGTACGGCGTTCTTGATGCCCTCCACGCCCTGGGCGTGCGCCATCACGTGCACGTGCGCCGCGTTGGCCTCGGCGACCAGCACCGCGAGCTCATCGGGGCGGAAGTGGGCGTGGCGCGGGTCGTCCGAGGGAGACAGCACGCCGCCCGTGGTCGCGACCTTGATCACGTCAGCGCCGGCCCGCAGCATGGCGCGGACCGTCCGGCGCATCTCGTCGGGGCCGTCGGCGATTCCCGACGGCACGCCCGGATGCTGGGCGAAGAGGGCCAGGTCCACGCCGCAGCTCAGGTGCCCGTCGTTGTGCCCGCCGGTCTGGCTGATCATGTTCACCGCGATCAGGGTGCGCGGACCCTCGATCAGGCCGCGCGCCAGCGCCTGCTTCAGGCCGAGGTCGGCGCCCGCCGCGTCACGCACGGTCGTGATGCCGGTCTCCAGCGTCTTGCGGCAGTTGACCACCGCCTGGAAGAAGTGCAGCGAGAACGGGTTGGAGACGCGGTTCACCAGGTTGATGTCGGAGAGCGTGAGGTGCACGTGCGTGTCGATCAGACCGGGAAGGACGATCCTGCCGGTCGCGTCCACCACCCGGTCGCCGTCGCCGATGGCGAGGCCGGTGCCGACCGCGACGATGACGCCGTCCTCGACGAGCACGTCGGCGCGTTCGGGAGCGCTGCCGGTGCCGTCGAAGACCTGGCCGCCGGTGAAGAGGATGCGGCCCATCAGATGTGACATCCCCGGCGAGGTCCCGTCTCCAGCGGGCGGCGCGGGGGCGTGGAGTAGACCGGCTCCAGCGGCTCCCAGGCCCAGGTGCCGTCGCAGGCGTCGAGTGTGTAGAACCAGTACATGCGCAGCTCGGAGTCGCCGGTGTCGATGCCGTGCGGCGCCCAGGCCGGCACGTACACCGTGTCACCCGGTCCCACCTCGTAGGCGTCGTCATCCACGTAGATCGTCGCGGTGCCTTCGAGCACGTGGTAGATCTCCGCCGGGGCGTGGCGGTGGATGGTGTAGTGCAGGTGCGGGTCGACGCCCGCCGTGCCGATCACGAACTCCTTGGTGCCGGACGCCGGCTCCAGCAGGTAGCGGCAGCGCAGCCGCATCCCCTTCGACGGCTCGACCGGGACCCACGAGACCATGTCCTCGGCGACCGCCCACCGGTCGAACAGGGCCGTGGACGGGGCGGTGTTCGGGTTCGCGCCCGATATCAGCGCCGTGTCGGGCAGCAGTCGGGAGGTCACGGTCTTCTCGTGGCCGCCGGTGGCGTAGGCGACGAGGAACCGCGCGGGCTCGGCGCCGATGTTGGCGATGGAGTGCGCCTCGCCGGGCGGGAAGTAGGCGGCGCCCGGAGCCGACAGCTCCACCGAACCGCCCGGCCGCCACAGCCGCAGCGTGCCCTCGGCGATGAAGATCGCCTCGGCGTGCCCGTTGCTGTGGGTCGGCACGACCTGGCCGGGCGCGATCGTGACCTCGCCGAAGGTGATGTCCGCGTCAGCCCCGAGGGTGTCCGGCAGCAGGCCGAGCACCTGCGTGTCGCGGAATTCAGGCAGTTGGTGAAGGTTGTCCCCGGAACGCGAGGCGACAGATCGCGGAAAGTGCATCGAAGCGGGCAACAAAAGCTCCCAGTGCGACATAAGCCGTTATCGGGCATAGAGCCCGTTTCGCCGACGATGCTAGGTGGGGGGCGGGAGCTCACGGACCGGGTATTCGTCGCGTGCATCCGGCGGGCGGCACAACATCTGTCGAGCCGTCTCGTCCTGGTGGAGACGAGACGGCCCGCTCAGGACGTCGTCTCGCCCGCGCTGCGCACGAACGGCTCCAGCAGGGCCCGCGCGGACTCCCAGGTGGTCTGTAGCTCGGTGCCGGACTCGATCAACCGGGACCCGGCGAACACGATGGCGTTGATCATCTCCGCCGTCTCGGGCACCGCGGGGACGCCGAGGTGGCCCAGCGCCTCCACGAGCGGCTCCAGCAACTGCCGGTGCATGGCACGGCTCTGCTCGGCGACCGTGTCGCCCGGCGCGACCTCCGCGAGGACGGTGGCCAGCGCGTGCTCGCCCTCGGTGATGAGCTCGAAGTTGGTCAGCACGTAGGCGAGCACGCGGTCGGCGGGGGTCGCGGCGGCGCCCATCGCGGCGGCGACCCGGGCCGACCAGCGGGGGAAGACGTCCTCCACCACGGCGTTGAGCAGGTCTTCCGATGACCGGAAGTACTGGTAGAGGCTGGGCCGGGCCAGCCCGGCGCGCGCCGCGACCCGGCTCAGCGTCGGAGGCCGGCCGGTCTCCGCGAGGATCTCCCTTGCCGCGTCGAGCAGCGCCCGGTGCTGGGCGGCCCGATGCTCGGCGACGGTCGACGCCTGAATGCGTGGCACCTGCCCTCCTCCAGCATGGTCGGCTTACTCCGACAGTCTCCCATCCACCATCGACAGGACGCGGTCGCAGTGACCGAGCACGTCGTGATCGTGGGTGACCATGATCGTCGCGACGGCGGACTCGTGCGTCTCGTGCGCGAGCAGCTTGACGATGTCGTCACTGCGGGCGCGGTCGAGCGCGGCGGTCGGCTCGTCCACCAGCAGCACGGCCGGGCGGGTGACGAGCGCGCGGGCGATGCCCACCCGCTGCCGCTCGCCGCCGGACAGCTGGTGGGGGCGGTGCCCGGCGCGGTGACCCATGCCGACCCGGTCGAGCAGCTCTCGCGGGTCATGACCGTCACCAGCGCGTTTGCCCGCCACGTCGAGCGCGAAGCGGAGCTGGTCGAGCGCGGTGAGGGCCGGGATGAGGTTGCCGGACTGGAAGACGAAGCCGATCCGTTCGCGGCGGTGGCGCGCCTTCTCGCGGGAGCTCGCCCGGGAGATGTCGGCGCCGTCGAGCAGGACCCGGCCGGTGTCGGGTGTGGTGAGCGCGCCGGCGACGGCGAGCAGGCTCGACTTGCCGGAGCCGGACGGCCCGACGATGGCGACGAACTCGCCGGACGCCACGTCGAGGTCGACGTCGTCGAGCGCGGTGACCGTGGCGTCGCCGTCGCCGAGGCGCAGGGTGACACCCTCCACCAGCAGGCCAGCCCGTTCCTGGGCGCCGGCCCGGCGGGAGTCGGGGTGCGGGGACGTGGAGCGGGTGGTCATCGTTGCCCTCCCAGGGCTGCGAGCGGGTCGACGCGGACGATGCGGCCCACGGCCGCCGCGGCACCGGCGAGGCCGAGGCCGATGAGGAGCAGGGCGGCGAAGACGAGAGGGCCCGCCTCCAGCGCGAACGGCATGGGGGTCGTGGTGAGCAGCGTGCCGCCGCCCAGCCCCAGCAGGAAGCCCACGGCGGTGGACACGGTCAGGATGACGGTCGCCTGGATCATCGTGTCCCGCATGAGGTAGCCGGTCGAGGCGCCCATGGCCCGTACGACGGCGAGTTCGTGCTTGCGCTGGATCGTCCACACGGTGAAGAACGTTCCGACGACGAGCGCGGAGATGGCGTACAGGAAGACCTGGATGAGCGTGAGGGTGGAGGTCTCGGCGGAGTAGCCGGGGGAGGCGCTGAAGGACGCGTCGAGCGTCATGCTCGTGGTGCCCGCCGCGGCGTCGCCGCCGGGCAGGTCGATCCGGTCGCCGTCCCGGGCGCGCAGGGCGATGGCCGTGGCCTCCTCGTACGCCCCCTCACGCGCCTCGTCGCCCGGCCCGGCCCCGGCGTGCACCTGCTGCCAGGCGCGCAGCGGCAGGTACGCCACGTCGACGTGCCCGAAGGTGCGCTGGTCGCCCGTGGTGCCGACGACCTTGAGCCGGGTGCCCAGCCGGTCGATGACGATGGTGTCGCCGATGGCCAGGCCCTCGTCCAGGACGGTCTGGCTGACCACGATCCCGTTGGGGTCGCCGAGCCCGGCGCCGTCGGAGACGGTGGGCGCGAGGAACGAGCCGGGGTCGACGCCGAACAGGGCCAGGTCGATCGGCACCTGGGCGCCGGCGGCGGTCGTGGCCTTGGCGTTGACGAGCATGTTGCCGAACGGCGCGGCGTCGCCGACGTCGTCGCGGCCCTTCCACGCCTCGGCCTGGTTCACGTTGACGGTGCTGCGGGAGAAGGCGGAGTCGGTCTTGGTGCCCTCGGCGAACGCGAACGCGGTGACGGGCAACCGCTGGAGCCCGGAGACGCCGTCGTTGACGAGCCCGGAGGAGAGCCCGGACAGCAGTACGACGAGGATCGCGATGAGTGCGACGACTCCGCCCATCAGGCCGAAACGTGCGCGGGCGAAGACCAGCTCGCGCCAGGCCAGGAACATGGCACTCCTTCACGGAAGGGATTCTTGGGGACGGACGAGCGCCCCGACTTGCCGACGCGCCGTTGGCAAGATACCAACACAAAGTCGGAAAGATGAAATTCCAGATTCGCCCTGATCGTCCAGAATCCCGGCCGCGCTTGCGGGCCGCTTACTCGGCGCGATAGAGCAGGGCGATCCGTCCGGCGGCGGCGCGCACCCGTTCGCGTAGCTCCGGCGGGGAGATCACCTCGGCGTCGGCCCCCAGCCTGAGGAACTCGCCCACCGCGTGGTCGATCGACTCGATCGGCACCGTCACCCGGGTCCAGCCCTCCGCGTCGGGCGGCTCGGCGCTGGCCCCCGCCGCCGTGACCACACCGGGCGTCATCAGGTCGGCCAGGCGGCGCAGCCCGTCCGGCGACAGCCGGACCACCGCCCGCCCCCAGCGCAGCCGGGCCTCGAACTCCGCGAGGTAGCCCTGCCAGTAGGCGGCCAGGTCGAAGTCCGCGGGCCGGGTGAACCGCTCGGGCAACGGCCGCAGGCGAAGGATCTGCGAGACCCGGTAGGTGCGCACCTGCTCGCCGGAGCGCGCCACCAGATACCACCGCCCCGCCTTGACCACCAGCCCGTACGGCTCCAGCCGCCGGTCCACCTCCTGGGGCGCCTTCCACCGGCGGTACCTGACCTGGAGCGCGTGCTCGTTCCACACGGCGTCGGCCACGGCGGGCAGGTGGGGGACAGGGGCCTGGTCGCGGTACCAGGAGGGGGCGTCGAGATGGAAGCGCTGCTGGATCCGTCCCGCCCGGTCACGCAGCTCCTCGGGCAGCGCGGCCATCAGCTTGAGCTGCGCGGCCGTCACCACCGCGCCCAGCCCCAGCTCGGCCGCGGGTCCCGGCAGCCCGGCCAGGAACAGCGACTCCGCCTCGTCGGGGGTCAGCCCGGTCAGCCTGGTGCGATAGCCGTCGAGCAGCTGGTAGCCGCCCCTGGGGCCGGCGTCGCCGTACAGGGGGATGCCGGCGGCGTGCAGCGACTCGACGTCGCGGTAGATCGTCCGGACCGAGACCTCCAGCCGTTCGGCGAGGGCCTGGGCGGTCATACGGCCGCGCGTCTGCAGAAGGAGCAGGATCGAAACGAGGCGAGATGCGCGCATATTCACTGACATTACCTGTCAGTGACCCTGCCCTACGGTTTCGCCCATGAACGACTTCGACTTCCTCATCGGCACCTGGAACGTGACCAACACCCGGCTCGTCAAGCGGCTCGCGGGCAGCGACGAGTGGGACGAGTTCCCCGGCCGGTCCGTCATCACCCGCGCCTTCGACGGCGCCGCCAACTTCGACGAGATCGTCTTCCCGACCAAGGGCTACGCCGGCCTGACGCTCCGGATCTACGACCCGGCCACCGAGCTGTGGTCGATCTACTGGGCGAGCAGCGTCACGGGGATCCTCGGCCTGCCGCCCATGGTCGGCCGATTCGAGGGCCACCGGGGCGAGTTCTACGCCGACGACACCGACGAGGGGAGGCCCGTGCGCTGCCGCTTCGTCTGGACCGTCCTGGGGGAGGACGCCTGCCGGTGGGAGCAGGCCTTCTCGGTGGACGGCGAGCAGACCTGGGAGACCAACTGGATCATGGAGTTCGTGCGGGCGTGACGCTGTCCAGGATCGCGTCGAGCGCCTGGCGGGCCGCCTCGCCGTCGGGCTTCGCGTTGCCGTAGACGAAGGAGATCGCGCCATCCGCCTGCACCGCCACCAGGCGGACGTAGGCGGGGTCCTCGCCGGCGCCGGCGAAGACCACCCGGAACGACGCCGTCGCCGCGGGCAGGCCGCCGAGCTCCAGCGGCCGCGTGCGCGTGTCCTCGCCGCTGTCGATGGCGGGCAGCAGGCGCCGGGCGGTCTCCATCGCGACGGTTCCGGCCCTGGCCTGCAGTTGCTCGGGGCTCAGCGCGGGGCCCTCCTGCCGGAACGCGACCACGGTCGCGCCGTCACGCGAGATGCCCGAGGTGAACGCCGGGTCGCCGGCCTTCGCCCAGCCCGCCGGGAAGAGGTAGGAGACGTGGGCGCGCGTGTCCGTCACGCGCGGCGGGCCCGCGGGCGCTCCCACCGGCCCTTTCGGCGCCTGGGCATCGTCCTGGGCCCGCATCCACAGGATCGCGGCCACGGCCAGCGCCGCCACGAGCACCGCGAGGCCGCCCACCACGATCGCCCACCACCAGCCGGACCTGCTGGGCCTGGCCTCGTACTGGGGGACGTCGGGCAGCATGTCGGGGGTGTAGGGCAGGCGCTGCGTGCCGTGCTCGCCTTGCTCCGGCGGGGCGGGATGCGGCCAGCGGTGCCTGACGGTCCGGCTGGGATCGGGTTCCTGGGGGCCGGGACGCTCTGGAGTCATGGTTCCTCGGAACGCGGGCAGGGGGCTGGGCTACACGGCCATTGTCACATTCGTACGCTATGCCCAGTGCGGCTGGACATATCGGTTAACTGCTGGGATCGGATTCGGCCGCGGCCACGTTGGCCCGAGCGTGGGCCTCGTCGATGGCCCGGGAGATCGAGACGCGGTCCAGCTTGCCCTGGTAGCGGACCCCGTTGACGAACAGCGTGGGCGTGCCGCGCGCCCCGCTCGTGCGGCCCGACTCCTCGTCGGCGGCGATCCGCGCGGTCTGCCGGGCGGGGTCGGGCCAGGGGTCCACGCCCAGTTCGGCGGCGTAGCGGGCCAGGTCGGCGTCGGTCAGGGCCCGCTGGTTGGCGAAGAGGACGTCGTGCATCTCCCAGAACCTGCCCTGCTCGGCCGCCGCCTCGGCGACCAGCGCCGCCGGGAAGGCCCTCGGGTGGATGGTGCGGAGCGGGAGGTGCCGGAACACGTGCCGCACGTCGCGCCGCTCGTTGAGCAGCTCCCGCAGAATCGGGTGCAACCGGCCGCAGTAGGGGCACTCGAAGTCGCCGTACTCGACGATCGTCACCTTCGCGCCGGCCGGGCCGCGCACGTGGTCGCCGGGGCCCACCGGGACGCTCAGCCGGTCGGGCAGCTCCTCCTCCGGCTCGGCCTCGGGCGGCGCGCACACCCCGCCACGGTCCCAGGCCATCCGGAAGATGATCCAGCCCGCCAGCGCCGACAGCAGGGAGCCGGCCAGGATGCCGATCTTGGCCTGGTTGTGCAGCGCGGTGTCGTCGAAGGCCAGGTCGACGATGAACAGCGACACCGTGAAGCCGATGCCCGACACCGCCGCGCCGCCGAACAGTTGCCCCCACACCAGGTTTCCCGGCAGCACGCCCCAGTTGAGGCGCAGCGGCAGCCAGGTGCCCAGCGCGATGCCGGCGAACTTGCCGAACAGCAGGCCGAGGGCCACGCCGATCGCGATGGGCGAGGTCGCGGCCTGGCGCAGCGTCTCGGCGTCCAGCCGCACCCCGGCGTTGGCCAGCGCGAACACCGGCACGATCACGTACGCGCTCCACGGATGCAGCCGTAGTTGCAGCCGCTCGTTGACCGAGACGGCCCGCTGCACCCGCCGCGCCACCTCGCGCGCCGCGCGGGGGTTGGGGTCGTTGGTGAACTCGTGCACCGCCTCGCCCGCGGCCAGCAGTTTGTACTCGCTCGGCGCGTACACGAAGACCAGCACGCCCAGCGCGATGCCGACCAGCGTGGGATGCACGCCGCTCTCCAGCGTCGCCACCCACAACCCGAACCCCAGCACGATGTACGCGGGCGCCCGCCAGATTTTCAGCCACCGCAACGTCATGATCGCGGCCAGCAGCGCCGCGGCGATGAGCAGCGCGACGACGGACAGGCTCTCGGTGTAGAAGATCGCGATGACGATGATCGCGAGCACGTCGTCCACGATCGCCAGTGTGAGCAGGAACGCCCGCAGCGGGTCGGGGCATCTGGCTCCCACGATGGCGAGCAGCCCCAGCACGAAGGCCGTGTCGGTGGCGATCGGGATGCCCCAGCCGCCCGCGCCGGGCCCGCCGGCGTTCAGCGCGAGGTAGACGCCGGCGGGCAGCAGGATGCCGCCGAGCGCGGCGATGGCCGGGACGGCGATCAGCCGCCGGTCCGTGAGCTGACCCAGCCGGACCTCGTAGGAGATCTCCAGCCCGATGAGGAAGAAGAAGATCGCCATCAGGCCGTCGTTGACCCAGTGGCGCAGGTCGAGGGAGAAGTCGGCGGTGCCGAACGACAGGCCCATCTGGGTGTGCCAGAAGGCGTCGTAGGTGTCGCCCCAGGGTGAGTTGGCCCAGATGAGAGCCAGCAGGGTCGCGCCCAGAAGCACGCTGGTGCTTCCCGCTTCGGTCCTGAAGAACGCCCGCAACATCCCTCAAACCTCCGATGTCCGATGATACGGATGTTGAACGCGAAGCCGCCCGTTCTGATTTCCGGCCGGCCGGGGCGCGGAGTGATTTCTGGGCCTTCTCAAGATGAGCGTGGCTCGTTACGTTCGGGCGGCGCGCAGATAGGCCAGGACGGAGCGGCGCACCCCCGGCCGCCCCCTTGGCGAGCACTCCTCTGTCCTACCCCCCAAACGGAGGAAGCCATGAAGCTGCTCCACACCACGTTAGGCGCATTAGTCCTGCTCGTCCCACTGGCGCTGACCGCGCCGGCGGCGGCGTCCCCAGCTGCGTCCACGGTGGCGTCCCCTGCGGCGGCCGTGGCCGTGGCGCCGCCCAACATCCCGCTGGCGAACGTCAAGGCCCACCTCACCCAGCTCCAGACGATCGCCACCGCCAACGGCGGCAACCGGGCGCACGGCCGCCCCGGCTACCTGGCCTCGGCCAACTACGTCAAGGGACGGCTCGACGCCGCCGGGTACACCACCACGCTGCAGTCCTTCACCTACAACGGCGCCACCGGCTACAACGTCATCGCCGACTGGCCCGGCGGCGACCCGAACGACATCCTGATGACCGGCGCCCACCTCGACAGCGTGACGGCAGGGCCCGGCATCAACGACAACGGCTCCGGGTCGGCCTCGATCCTGGAGGTCGCGCTGGAGGTCTCGCGTCAGGCGCTGCAGCCGTCCAAGCACCTGAGGTTCGCCTGGTGGGGCGCCGAGGAGCTGGGGCTGCGCGGCTCGCAGTTCTACGTCAACAACCTGCCCGCCACCGAACGCGCGAAGATCAAGGGCTACCTGAACTTCGACATGGTCGGCTCGCCCAACGCCGGCTACTTCCTGTACGACGGCGACAACTCCGACGGCGTCGGCTCGGGCCCCGGACCGGCGGGGTCGGCCGAGCTGGAGCAGACGCTGGCGTCCTACTTCGGCTCCATCGGTGTGCCCACCCGGGGGACCGACTTCGACGGCCGCTCCGACTACGGCCCGTTCATCGCGGTCGGCATCGCCGCCGGCGGCACGTTCACCGGCGCGGAGGGGATCAAGTCGACCGCCCAGGCCCAGCTCTGGGGAGGCACGGCGGGGCAGGCGTTCGACCCCTGCTACCACCGCGCCTGCGACACGACCGCCAACATCAACGACACGGCGCTGGACCGCAACGCCGACGCCGTCGCCCACGCGGTGTGGACGCTCGGCACCGCCGTGCCGCCGGTCACCGTGTGGTCGGACACGTTCGAGACGAGCACCGGCTGGGTCACCAACCCCGACGGCACCGACACCGCGACCACGGGCCTGTGGGAGCGGGGCGACCCCGAGGCGACCACCTCCAGCGGCGCCAAGCAGCTCGGCACCACGGTGAGCGGGACGAACGACCTGGTCACCGGGCGGCTGGCCGGGTCGAGCGCGGGCGCGAACGACCTCGACGGCGGCCTCTCGTCGATCCGGTCACCGGCGATCACGCTGCCCTCCAGCGGGGTGCTGAAGGTCTCGCTGTCGTGGTATCTGGCTCACGGCAGCAACTCCTCCAGCGCGGACTTCTTCCGGGTCCGGGTCGTGGGCTCCTCCAGTGCCACGGTGTTCACCCAGGCAGGCGCGGCCACCGACCGTGACGGGGCCTGGGGCACGGCCACGGCGGACATCTCCGCCTTCGCCGGGCAGAGCGTCCGCATCGTGATCGAGGCCGCCGACGCCTCGGGCGCCAGCCTGGTCGAGGCGGGCGTGGACGACGTCAAGATCACCCAGCAGTGACGTGGCGGGTCCCTCAGCCGGCGGCTGGGGGACCCTCCTCCGAAAGGGCGGCCACCACGCGGGTGACGAGCTCGCGCGTCTCCTCGAAGCCGGCATCGGCCAGCGCGGGAGTGCCGGCGAGCGAGCGCATCACGCCGAGGCCGAGCAGCAGCGCGCCGACCAACTCGGCCCGCAGGGCGGGATTGTCACCGCCCATGCGCTCGGTGAAGTCCTTCAGGTAGCCCTCGCAGATCTCCTGGCGCAGCCGGTCGCGTACGGCGGCGCGGCCCGAGGAACGCAGCATCACCAGGAGCGGATGCTCGCCGTCGAACTCCTCCCAGTCCGCGAAGACCACGTCGTGCAGCAGGGTGGCGGCCAGGTCGGTGAGTGGCCGCCCGGAGGCCAGGCCGGTGGGGAGCTCGGTGTGCACCGCCTCCGCGTAGAGCCGGTCCTTGGACTCGAAGTAGCGGAACACCAGGGCGGGGTCCACGCCCACGTCACCGGCGATCTCGCGCACTCCGGTGCCGTCATAGCCCTGCCGGGCGAACCTGAGGCGCGCGGCGTCGAGGAGGGCCGCGCGGGTGGCCGCCTTGTCACGGCGTTTGGGTCGCTGCATGAAGTCAGCATAAGTCATCAGTTGTTGACTTAGTCTGCCGTGCGATCTAGAGTCTCTTGTCATCGACCGATGACTTAATTTCTCGGAGGCTCACGCATGCGCACGTATGTCATCACCGGTGGTACGGACGGGATGGGCAAAGGGCTGGGTCTGCACTTCCTGGAGCGCGGCGACCGGGTGATCGCCATCGCCAGCGGGGAGTCGAAGGGCAGGGCCTTCCTCGCCGAGGCCGAGGCGCTCGGCGCGGGCGAGCGCGCGGTCTTCCTGCGGGCCGACCTGAGCACCGTGGCGGGCATGCGGCGGGTGGTCGAGGAGGTGACGGCGACCACGGAGGCGGTGGACGGGCTCGTCTTCGGGGCGCAGCGCTTCCGGCCCGCCCGCGAGGAGACCGCCGACGGGCTGGAGTTCACCTTCGCGCTCAGCTACCTCAGCCGGGTCGTCATCGGCGAAGGACTGATGGAACGGCTGGAGCGCGCGGACGCGCCCGTCATCATGAACCTCGCCGGGCCCGGCGGCCTCCCCGGCCAGATCTTCTGGGACGACCTCCAACTGCGCGAGGGCTACAAGGGGATGCGCGCGTCGATGCAGTCCTCCCGCTGCCTCGACCTGCTGGGAGCCGGCTTTCCCGCCCAGCACCCCGGAGCCCGGACGAGGTACGTCCTCTACAACCCGGGGTTCGTGAACACCGGCATGGCGGACCCGCTCCGCCAGCCGATGCGCTCCCTGACCAAGGTGCTCGCCAGGTTCTTCGCCATGCCCGTGAGCAAGGCGATCGTGCCCATCGCGCGGCTCCTCGACCACCCGCCCGAGGCCGCCGCCACGGCGTTCATGCGCGGCAAGCCGCTCCCGCTGACCGGCGCCGCCTTCGACCCGGCCGCCGCGGACCGGCTCCACCGGGTCACCGCCGACCTCCTGGCGGGCCTCCCCGCCACGCGATGACCGCGACCGGTCCCGCTCCGTGGCCGGCGACGGCGCGGGTGGGCGCGCCACGCGTGATCAGGCGCTTTGGCTGTCATGTTCGCGACATGTCGCTGTTTGCCCACGCGAAAATCCCCTATGAGCAGGCGTGATCCTCCATCGTCTTGGACGAATGAAGCTTGGGGCCACCCCCACCGACAGATCGGTTCGTTCATGCGATGGATCCCCCGCCTCGCCGCCATCGGCGCGGGCCTGGCGATGATTGCCGTACCGGTGCCCGCGCACGCCGCGGCGCCCGAGCCAGCGGCCGGCTCAGACCCGCACCGGGTGACGCTGATCACCGGTGACGTGGTGACGGTTCAGGAGTTCGCGGGCGGCAAGCGAGCGGCGACCGTGCGGCCCGGCAAGGGCCGCGAGAACATCAGGTTCTTCACCAGGGAAGAGAACGGTGACCTGGTGATCACCCCCGCCGACATGGTCCCCTACCTCTCGCGGGGCCTCATGGACGAACGGCTGTTCGCGGTCGGCGACCTGATCGAGCAGGGCTACGACGACGAGAGCAGCGACGTCCTGCCGCTGATCCTGGCCTACAAGGAGACCGAGCGGGCCGTCACGCTGAAGAGCGTCAACGCGCGCACCCTGCGGGCGGACAAGGACGCGCTGCCCGTGCTCTGGGCCGCCGAGCGCGACGGAGGCGAGCCGCGGCTGCGCGACGGGCTGGCCAAGATCTGGCTCGACGGAAAGGTCACCGCGTCGCTGGAGCACAGCGTCCCGCAGGTGGGCGCGCCGCAGGCCTGGCAGGACGGGTACGACGGCAAGGGGGTGAAGGTCGCCGTCCTGGACACCGGGATCGACGAGACCCACCCCGACGTCGCGGCCAAGGTGACCCAGAGCCGCAACTTCACCGACGACGCCTCGGCCAAGGACGAGCACGGCCACGGCACGCACGTCGCCGCCACCGTGGCGGGCACCGGCGAGGGGTCCGGCGGGCTGCGCAAGGGCGTCGCGCCCGGCGCCGAGCTGCTCATCGGCAAGGTGCTGGACGCCAGGGGCAGCGGCACCGAGTCGCAGGTGCTCGCGGGCATGGAGTGGGCCGCCAGGGAGAGCGGGGCCGACATCGTCAACATGAGCCTCGGCGGCGGCCCCACCGACGGCACCGACCCGCTCAGCACGGCGGTGGACGTCCTGACCGAGGAGACCGGCAGCCTGTTCGTCATCGCCGCGGGCAACCAGGGCGGCGACTACACGGTGGGCGCGCCGGGAGCCGCCACCTCCGCGCTGACCGTCGGCGCGGTCGACGCCAACGACGCGCTGGCACCCTTCTCCAGCCGCGGTCCGCGGCTGGACGAGGCGCTCAAGCCGGACATCACCGCCCCAGGCGTGAGCATCACCGCCGCGCGGGCCGCGGGCACCGGGCTGGGCACGCCCGTCGACGACCGGTACACGAAGCTGTCCGGCACGTCGATGGCCACGCCGCACGTGGCGGGCGCGGCGGCGATTCTGGCCCAGCGCCATCCGGAGTGGAAGCCCGGGCAGCTCAAGGACGCCCTCGTGTCCACGGCGAAGACCGTCGCGGGCCAGACGCCGTACGAGCAGGGCGGTGGGCGCCTGGACGTGACGCGCGCCGTGCGGCAGGCCGTCACGGCCACCGCGTCGCTCAGCATGGGCGTGCACGAGGAGGGCGGAACCGGCACCCCCGGCGGCACCGTCACCTACACCAACACCGGCCAGGAGCCCGTCTCGCTGACCGTCGCCGCCACCCTGACCAACCTGGACGGCGCCGCCCCCGGAGAGGGGGCGGTGAAGCTGTCGGCGACGACCGTCACCGTGGACGCCGGGGCGAGCGCGGCCGTCGAGACCACCGTGGACCTGGCCAGGCTCGCGCACGGCAGGCACGTCGGATACGTCACCGCCACCACGGCGGACGGCTCGGTGGCCGCGCACACCACGCTCGCGCTGACCCGGCGCGGCAGGATGCACACGGTGCGCTTCACCGGCGTCGACCGGGACGGCAGCCCCGCCCGCGTGCCGCTGATCACCATGTACGGCGCCGCCGCCAGGGACGACGCCATCGGCCACATCCTGCACGAGCACGAGGGCTGGACGGTGGAGCTGCCAGAGGGCACCTACCACATGCAGGCGATCATGGATGAGTCGAAGGGCGAGCTGCCCGTCGGATCCTTCATCGTCAACCCCGAGCTGCCGGTCACGTCGGACATGGAGGTCGTGCTCGACGCCAGGACCGCCGTGCCCATCGAGATCAAGACCTCTCAGGAGGTGATGCAGGACGGCATCTCCACCTTCTTCACCCATCGCACGTACGGCTCCCGCGAGATCAGCCTGAGCGCGATGAACTTCCCCTCGATGGAGACGCTCGCGGTAACCCCCACCGCGCCGGTGCGGAACGGCACCTTCGAGTTCTCCTCGCGCTGGCAGCTGGCCGCGCCCCGGGTGACCGCCCGGCTGGGCCGCGACCCGCTGGTGGTCCGCCCCACGATCAGCTCACCGGAGATCGACGGCAGGAAGCGCTGGCCGCTGGTCCACGGCGGCACCGGCGACATGACCGGGCTGGACGTCAAGGGCAAGGCGGTGGTCATCACCAGCGAGGCGTTCGACGACTGGACGGACAAGCTGGAGGGCATCGCCGCGGCCGGCGCGGCGGTGGTGTTCGTGGTCGGGCCCGACGGCGAGGTCATGTGGCAGCCGTGGTCGCCGGTGGGCGAGCGCGACCCGCTGCCCACGATGATGGTCACGCACGACCGCGGCCAGGCGCTGCTGGACAGCGCCCGCACCGGCCGTGCCGTGCTCGACGTGACCGGCCAGTTCGCGACGCCGTACCTGTACGAGGTCATGCAGGTCTCCTCCGGCCAGGTGCCCAAGCGGATCGTGCACGAGGTCAACTGGCGCAACACCGCCCGGGTCGACACGGGCTACCAGGAGTCCGGCGGCGGTTCGTACGGCAAGGACCAGCGGTTCGGCTGGCGGCCGTGGCAGACCTACGACCTGGCCCTGCAGATGGAGACCCAGCGCATGGTGCGCACCCCGCTGAACAGGGCCGAGTACGTCAGTTCGGGCGACACCCAGTGGAAGCACGTGGTCCAGCACACGCTCACCTGGGAGATGATCAACCAGCTGGGCGGCGGCCTGACCGACCCGCCCAGGACGTACCGGGCGGGCGAGATCGTCAAGGAGCGCTGGTTCGCCCCCGTCGTACGCCCGGCCGCCCTGGCCGCCACCCGCACGGGCGACGTCCTGTCGGTACGGGTGCCCGAGTTCGTCGACGCCGACGGCCATTACGGCCACGCGGGCGGCAGCAACGACGAGGACACCACCGCGGCCCGGGTCTACCGCGACGGTGAGCTGCTGGAGGAGCGGCAAGGCTTGTGGGCCGACCTCGCCGCCGTGCCGGAGGACGCCGAGTACCGCCTGGAGCTGTCCACGACCCGGACCTCGGAGGAGTGGCGGTACGCCACGGCCACCGAGAGCTCCTGGACGTTCAGGTCCGCCCGTCCGGCGGGCACCAAGCCGCTGCCGCTGCTCGGCGTGGACTACGACGTGCCCGCCGACCTGGAAGGGAAGGTGCGCCGGACGCTGCCAGTCGCGCTGGGCTTCACCGCGCGGGACGCGAAGAAGCTGACCGCCGAGATGTCCTACGACGACGGCAGGAGCTGGCAGCGGCTGACGCTCCTCCCGCAGGGGCGGGGCCGGTACAAGGCGGTGGTCTCGCACCGCGTGACCGACACCGGGGTGACCCTGCGGGTCACCGCGACCGGCGCCTCGGGCGAGCGGTTCGAGCAGACCGTCACCCGGGCGTACGGGGTCAAGTAGCGCGACGCTACAACCAGCGCTCGCGGGCCGCATGCCAGGCAAGTTGCATCCTGGTCTGCGCGCCCGCGAGCCGCATCAGGTGGTAGACGCGGCGCTGCACCGTACGCAGACTGATCCCGAGCTGGCTGGCGATCGACTTCTCCGGCACCCCGGCGACCAGCAGCGAGAGCAGGTAGAGCTCGTCGGCGTCCAGCGGGCAGCCGGGCGCGGTGTCGATGACCTGCCCGTCCTCCAGGAACCTGATCGGCGTGGCCCGCTCCCACTGGGCCTCGAACAGCGCGATCAGCGCCTCCAGCAGGCTGCTCTCGCGCACCAGCGCGGCCGTCGGCTCGGTCGTCCGGCCGGCGTACTGCACCAGCGGCAGCAGCGCGATGGACCGGTCGGCGATCATCATCCGCACGGGCAGCGACCGCACGGCCCGTGCCTGTTCGCCCAGTTTGATGCCGAACGCCACGTTGGCCACCATCCCGGGCTCCTCCAGCAGGGCCCGCTCGTAGATGACCCGGTAGGCCACCCCGCGGCCGAGCGCCTCGAGCTCCTCGGTGTTGTCCGTGGACGGCATCACCACGTGCCCGGCCCGGCAGAAGTACATGACCTCCTCGCGGGCGCTGTCCTGGAGATGGCGGACCTGCTCGCGCAGCGCGGCCCCGCTCGGCAGCACCTCGATCAGCCGGTCGGCGTCCCTGCGGCGCAAACTGGCGCGGTATTCCTCGGCGAGCTGGTCGACCGCCTGCCGCGCCCAGTCGATCGTCTCCTGCTGCCGCGCCAGCCGCGGCCCGAGAGCCACCTCCGGCGCCACCGGCGCGAACCTGCGGCTCCCGCTGTCCGCGACCTCACGGACGAGCTCCATGCCCACCATGGACGCCAGCGCGGTGGCCGCGGCCTCCGGTGTGACGCCCAGCTCCTCGGCTAGCCCGGTCAGATCAGCCTCACCGGCCCGCACCAGTAACCGGTACGCCCGCTCCTCCACCTCGTCCAGCCCGGCGACCTTCAGCATCCCCCCATGATGGCATGGCCCAAAAAGGGGATAAATGCTGCATATAACGGCACATATGGGGCCGGTCCGGTGCGCCGGCTACGGCTCCAGGGTGCGCAGGTAGGCGGCGGCCTCGTCGAGATGGTCCTCGGTGAACACGCGGACGCCATGGCGCTCCAGCAGGGCGGTGGTGACGCCCCGGCCGGGGACGCGCCGTCCGCTGAACGTGCCGTCGTAGACGGCCAGCGCGCCGCACGACGGGCTGCCCTCCTTCAGCACCGCGAGCCGCACCCCCCGCGCTCGGGCGGCGTCGAGCGCGGCCCGCGCGCCCGCCAGGAACCGCGCCGTGACGTCGGACCCGTCGGCGGTGAGCACGCGGGCGTCGCCCGCGAGGGCCGCGGCGCCCCCGAGACCGCCCTCGATCTCCGCGGCCGGCCGCGGGACCGCCAGCCCGCCCTCCACCTCAGGGCAGAACGGCACCAGCCGGCCCTCGCGCCGCCAGGCGGCCAGCACGGCGTCGGAGCTGGTCTTGGCACCGCCGTCGTAGCGCACCCGCCGGCCCATCAGGCACGCGCTGACGAGGATCCTCTCCACCCTTCGATCCTACGAGCGTGGCCGGCCACGGCGAGCCGGCGGCCGGTGTCACGTGGGGCCGGACGGAATCGAGGGCGACCCGGCCGGGCGATAGCCTTTCCCACGTTGACCTCCTCCCCCTGGTGAACGAGGGGGATTCCCACGGTCGCCCGTGAGGGTTCCTGTTTCATCGCCGGTCGCCCGCCAGGAAAGGAACTTCCCTTGAGGTCTTACATCGGCTCCGCAGGCGTTTCAGCTCTCCGCCAGCCCGGCGGCGAGGATGTTCCTGGCCGCGTTGACGTCGCGGTCGTGAGATGCGCCGCAGGCGCATACCCAGGTCCGGACGTTCAGCGGCATGGACGGTTGGAGTGTCCCGCACGCCGAGCACAGCCTGGAGGACGGGAACCAGCGGTCCACGACCACGAGCTCGCGCCCGTACCAGCGGCTTTTGTACTCCAGCATGCCGCGCAGCTCCCGCCAGGACGCGTCCGAGATGGCGCGCGCCAGCGAACGGTTACGGATCATGTTGCGAACGGTCAGGTCTTCCACGGCGATCACTTGGTTCTCGTGAACAAGCCGGGTGCTGACCTTGTGCAGGAAGTCACGTCTGCGGTCGGCGATCCGCGCGTGCACGCGGGCCACCTGCAGCCGGGCCTTGGCCCGGTTGGCCGATCCCTTCTGTTTACGGGCCAGCGCCCGCTGAGCACGGGCCAGTTTGCGCCGGTCGGCCCGTTCGTGGCGCGGGTTGGCGATCTTCTCGCCGGTCGAGAGCGTGAGCAGGGCGGTGATGCCCGCGTCCACCCCCACCACCTGCGTGACCGGGGGCAGTGGGGAGATCTTCTCCTCGACCAGGATGGACACGAACCAGCGTCCGGCCGCGTCCTTGCTCACGGTCACCGTGGACGGCTCAGCTCCCTCAGGCAAGGGCCGCGACCACACGATGTCCAAAGGCTCGCCCATCTTCGCCAACGTCAACCGGCCCTCACGCCAGCGAAACGCCGACCGGGTGTACTCCGCGCTCAGACGCGACTTCTTACGGGACTTGAACACCGGGTATCCGGCCCGCTTGGCGAAGAAGCCGGCGAACGCCGCCTGAAGATGACGCAACGCCTGCTGCAACGGGACACAGGACACCTCGGCGAGAAAGCTCAACTCCTCGGTGCGTTTCCAGGTCGTCAGCGCCGCCGAGGACTCCTCATAGGAGACGCCGCGGCCCTCCAGCCGATAAGCCCGGGTCCGCTCCTCCAGCGCCTTGTTGTAGACCAGGCGGACGCAGCCGAACGTCCGGGCAAGCTCCACTGCCTGCTCGGGGGTCGGGTGGAAGCGGTACTTGTAGGCCCGCTTCACGATCTGCGCCACGCCGCACAACCTACTGCAAGATCAGCCAAGTCTCGTACATGTGTTCGATTTGATGGCATTGTTCCGGCTTTCCTCCCCGCACTGAAGGACGGGGTCTCCAGCCTTGAGGAGATTCGATGAACACCACCGTTGCGACGATCGTCATCGCCGGGTCCCTGCTGCTCGCGCTGGCGAGCCTGATCGTGGCGATCCGAAACCGGCCCATGGGCATGGTCCTGCTCATCGGCTTCGCCGTGCTCGAGGTGGCCGTGCTGGTCCAGGCGGGCATGGTGATCGCGGCCGTCGTGGGCGGTGAGGGCGCGCACGTCCCGAAGGGCACCCTGTACGGCTACCTCGGCGGTCAGGCCGTCATCCCGCCCGCCGGGGTGTTCCTGGCGCTGGCCGAGCGGAGCCGCTGGGGCTCGGGGATCCTCGTCGTGGCCGGGTTCGCGATCGCGGTCATGACGGGGCGGCTGCTCCAGGTCTGGCAGGGCGCCGCATGACCGCCACCTCGCTCGGCACCGGCCCCGGCCGCGCGTTGATCGCCCTCTACGGGCTGTTCGCCCTGGCGGCCGGGGCGCGAGCCACCGTGCAGATCCTCACCCGGTTCGACGAGGCGCCTCTGGCCTACTCGCTGTCCGCCTTCGCCGCGCTGGTCTACCTGCTGCTCGCCGTCGCCCTGGTGCGGGGCGCGCGCCGGCTCGCGCTGGTGGCGCTCGGCGTCGAGCTGGCGGGCGTCCTCGTCATCGGCACGGCCAGCGTGCTCGATCCGGCGGCTTTTCCCGAGGCCACCGTCTGGTCGGTCTACGGCAAGGGTTACCTGTTCATCCCTCTGGTGCTGCCCCTGGTGGGCCTCTACTGGCTGCTGCGCAGGCGTTAACGACGCGGACGCCGGGGCAGGGGCGGACGTCATGAGCGCCATCGAACACGCCGTAGACGTCAGGGTTCCCGTACGGGTCGCCTACAACCAGTGGACCCAGTTCGAGAGCTTCCCCGAGTTCATGGAGGGAGTCGAGTCCGTCAAACAGCTCACCGACACGCGTACGCACTGGATCAGTGAGATCGCGGGTGTGAAGCGCGAGTTCGACGCGGAGATCACGGAGCAGCACCCCGACGAGCGCATCGCCTGGCAGTCGGTCGACAGGCCCCGGCAGGCCGGTGTGGTGACGTTCCACCGGCTCAACGGCGACACCACCCGGGTCACGCTCCAGATGGAGTACGACCCCGAGGGCTTGGTCGAGACCGTCGGTGACTGGCTCCAGGTCGTCCGGCTCCGGATCAGGAACGACATGGAACGCTTCAAGTCGTTCATCGAGTCACGCGGCGGCGAGACCGGCGCGTGGCGCGGCGACGTGCCCGGCCCGCACCAGCAGGGCTCCGGCTACGACGCGGGCGACCAGCCCGTGCCCCCCGGCACGGTGGGCGGTGCCGACTACCCGCCGTCCGGCCCCGGTTCCACGCTCCCGCCTCCCGGGCCGTTCCCCACACGCGACGACCCGCCTCAGGGGCCGCGTCCCGTCCTGTAAGCAGGGTTTCATCCCCCAAAGCCCCCGTTATCGGGGGCTTTGTCATGGAAGCAGGATCAAAGACCAGTTTTGCGGCTGTTAGGATGGCGATTCATCCCATGACTTGATGAATGGAGGACTGGCCCCCGTATGAGTGTGCTCGCCGGAGCGTCCCGAGACCGGGCCGCGCCCCTCGCCTGGCTGCTCGTGCTGGGAATCGTCCTCGCGGCGCTCAACCTGCGCACCGCCGTCACCAGCGTCGGCCCGCTGCTCGACGAGCTCTCCCGAGCGCTCGGCATGTCGAGCGTGACCGCCGGCCTGCTCACCACGCTCCCGGTCCTGGCGTTCGCCACGGTCGGGTCCATCACCCCCACGCTGGCCAGGCGCGTAGGCGAGCACCGGCTGCTGCTGCTCGCGCTCGTCACGCTCGGCGCCGGTCTGCTCGTCCGGTCGCTGGCCGGATCGGCACCGGTGTTCCTGCTGAGCAGCGCGGTCGCACTGTCGGGCGGTGCCGTCGGCAACGTGCTCATCCCGGCGCTGATCAAGCGTCACTTCCCGGCCCGCACCGGGATCATGACCACCGTCTACACCACGTCGCTGGCCGCCGGCACCATGCTCGCCGCCGCGGCCACGGTGCCGATCGAGCGCGCGTCGGGAGACTGGCACGTCGCGCTCGGCGTATGGGCGGCGCTGGCCGCCCTGGCCACACTGCCGTGGCTCGCGCTGCTGCGCAGCGAGCCGGAGCGGGGCACCGGCCGGTCCGGCGGCGTTGAGCTGCTGAAGAGCAAGCTGGCCTGGACCGTCGCCGTGTACTTCGGCACTCAGGCGATGATCGCGTACATCCTGTTCGGCTGGCTCGCCACGATCCTCACCGACGGCGGCTACACCACCGCCGAGGCGGGACTCATCCTGGGCGTCTTCACTGCCCTGAGCATCCCCGTCTCCATCCTGGTGCCCTTGATCACCTCGCGCTTCCGCGACCAGCGGCCCGTGGTGGTCGGCCTCATCGCCTGCTACGTGGTCGGCTTCCTCGGCCTGTGGTTCGCGCCCGCCTCGACCGCGCTGGTCTGGGTGGTGTTCGTGGGGATGGGCATGGGGTCGTTCCCGCTGGCGCTCATGATGCTGGCCCTGCGCACCCGCACCGCGGAGGCGACCTCCTCACTGTCGGCCTTCGGGCAGAGCGCCGGCTACCTCATCGCGGGCGGCGGGCCGCTCCTCGTGGGCGTGCTGCACGAGGCCGCCGGCGGCTGGTCGCTCCCGTACCTGCTGATCTTCGCCGTCCTCGGCGCGCAACTGCTCGCCGGCCTGTACGCGGGCCGCGACCGCTACCTCGAGGACGAGCTCGCGCCTGCCAGACTGGCCGGATGAAGTCGACCATCGTCACCTTCCCGGACGGCCGGATCAGCGGGCGCTCTGAGATCGTCGGGGCCGTGCCGGCGGGGGTGCGGCACGGCCTCGTCGTAGCCGAGACCCCGTTCCACCCGCTCGACCACACCTGGCCCGACCAGCCCGCCGACCGCGGCACCATCGGCGGTCTCCCGGTCGTCGACTGCGTCACGGGCGCCTGGTCGGCCGGCAGCCTCCACCTGGGCGAGGACATCCCGGCGCGGCGCGGCGCCGAGGGCTGGCAGTGGCTCGTCGTGCACGTGACCGACACCCCGCTGCCCGTCGGCGCGACCGTCGAACTGGAGGTGGACGCGGGCCACCGGGCCGCCCTGTCGGCCGGCCACACCGCCTGCCACCTGGCCGCCCTCGCGCTCAACCACGCCCTCGCCGGCCGCTGGCGCAAGGAGGTGGCGCTCGACGGGCTCGGCCGTCCCGACTTCGACCAGGCGGCGATCACCTCCTCGCGGATCTCGCCCAACGGCAGCGTGGACGTCTACCGGCTCGGCAAGTCGCTGCGCAAGAAGGGTTTCTCGGCCGAGGGCCTCGACCGGGCCCTCGACGAGATCGCCGGCGAGGCCAACGACCGGCTCAAGGCCTGGGTGGCGGCCGACGCGCCGGTCCGGCTCGACGTGCCGGGGCCCGAGCTGACCGCTCGCCGCACCTGGCACTGCTCGCTGCCCGAGGGGGCTGCGTCGATCCCGTGCGGCGGCACCCACGTCACGCGCACCTCCGAGCTGGGTGCCGTCACGATCTCCCTCTCGCTCGACGACGCGGCGCTGACCATGCGCACCACCGCCACGCCCGCCGCCTGACGGCTCCGAGGCTGTCAGCACCTGTTGACAAGCGGGCGCTTGTCAGCGCATGCTGACACCATGAACGCCACGGACCTCGCTCAGGCGGCCACCGACCACGACCCGGCCGTGGGCTTGGCGGCGGTCGCCGCGCTGCGAACCCTGCTGGAGCAACTCGAGGCCACCCACGTGTCCAACGCCCGCGCTCAGGGCTGGTCCTGGGAGCAGGTCGCCGAGGCGCTCGGGGTCAAGCGCCAGTCCGCCCACCGCAAGCACGCCCGCCGCACCGGGAGATGACACGTGTTCACCAGGTTCACCGGGCCCGCCCGCCGGGTCATGATCAAGGCGGGCACCCTCGCGCTCGACGCCGGCCACCCCACGCTGTCCACCGACCTGTTGCTGCTCGCCCTGGCTGAGATCCGCCCGTTCGAGCTCACCGCCTTCACCTCGACTCCCGACGCCGTACGCGCCCACGCCGACCTCGGTGACGACGCCCACGCCCTGCTCGCCACGCTCGGCATCGATCTCGACGAGGTGCGCCGCCGTACGCGGCTCGGCACCGACGACCCCGCCCGGTGGCGTCTGACGCGCACGCGGCTCAACCCGCTGCGAGTCGTCCTGCACGGCCCGCTCGGCACGATCCCGCTCGCCGCACACGTCAGGAAGGTCGTCGAGGTGGCCTGCTGGCGGCCCGGCCCGGTGACGGGTGAGCGCCTGTTGCACGGTCTGCTCGCCGACCACGCGAACGGCGCCGCCCGCATCCTGCGCGCCACGGGCGTCGACCTGCCCGCGCTGATCCGTGAGACGGGCATGCCGGTGCGCGGAGCGGCCTGAGGCGGGCGTTCAGGGCGGCCTGGTGTGGCACGGGCGCGGCGGGATTCCGATACACTTGGCGGCGGATCAAGGGGCTATGGCGCAGTTGGTAGCGCGCCTCCATGGCATGGAGGAGGTCTGGGGTTCGAATCCCCATAGCTCCACCCGATCGAACCGCCCCCTGCCTGTGGATTCACAGGCAGGGGGCGGTTTTCGCATGTAGGGGCGCCTGCCCGTCGCAGCCGTCGGCGCCCGTGGTGTCGCTCATTCCGGCGCCGCAAGGGGTAACACGTGGTGCGGACGACGGGCGCGGGCCGGGGCGCTAGGGATAACCCCTGCCCGGCACCCGTGTTGCCGCGCCGAGCGCGCGCCTACCGTCCGAATGGTTGGAGCACATCCCGAGGAGCGCTTCTCCGGAGCGAGCGAGCGTTCACAGGAGGACAACCATGAAGGGAAGGCTTCTGGCCCGCGCGCTGGTCGCGGTGGCGGTCGTCACCCTGGCCGGAGCGCAGGCTCTGCCCGCGACGGCCACCACCGCGTTCGCCGACGCCGGCACCTGCACCCGCGTCGGCGCCGAGCTCAGGTACACCGCCGAGCCCGGCATCGACAACGACGTCATCATCAGATTCGGTCCCGGCAACGCCAGCATCGTCGTCGAGGACCAGGGCGGCAACGTCGTCGCGGGCACCGGATGCACGGCCGCCGGCGACAACGCGATCGCCCCCGCCGGGGCCGTCGCGCGGGTCCGCGTGACCACCCTGAACGGTGACGACACCGTGCACGTGAACGTCCCCCGGCCGTCGACGCTGCGTGGCGGCGACGGTGAGGACGCGCTGTTCGGCGGCACCCAGGCCGACAACATCGGGGGCGGCAACGGCGAGGACGACCTGCGCGGCCTAGGCGGCGACGACGTCCTGTCCGGCGGGGCGGCCGACGACGTCATCCGGGGCGGCGACGGCAACGACACGGCGAACGGCAACGGCGGCAACGACGACCTGCGCGGCGGCAACGGCGACGACGAGCTCAGCGGCGGCGCCGGTGACGACGAACTGAACGGCGGCGCCGGCAACGACGAGCTCAACGGCGGCGCGGGCGTCGACGAACTGGCCGGCAAGGCGGGCAATGACGAGCTGAACGGCAACGGTGGTAACGACGACCTGAACGGCGGCGCCAACACCGACGACTGCAGCGGCGGCCCCGGCACCGACACCGTGGCCAACTGCGAATGACCCGTACGACACGGGGGGTCGACACATCGGTTCGCGACGGCGGCCAGGCTTTCCGGCCTGGCCGCCGCTGTCACTCCGCGACCGGTAGCCAGACGCGCATGGTGGCGGGGCCGCGGTTGCCCCACCGGTGGTACGGCACGAGCCGCAGGGTGGTGTCCGCGCCGCCCACGGGATCCGGCTCCGCCCGGTACGGCCACTCGTCCGCGTCCGGCGCGCCCAGCACGGCGGCGATCTCCACTCCCATCTCCACCCGCATCTCCACCTCGATCGGACCCTCGCCGTCCGGGACGACGGCTGCGGCGGCTGCGACGGCTGGGGGGACGGTGACGCGGGCGGCCACGTCGGCGAGCGGTGGCTCGTCGTCCACCGACTCCGCGCAGTAGACGAGCGGTCCCCGCTCCACGGCGACGCTCCCGCGCAACGCGTCGACGCGCCGGTCGGGGAACGTCCAGCGGGCCTTCATCGGCAGCTCCAGCCGGATCACGTCCCCGGCCCGCCACTCACCTTCCACCGTCGCGTACCCGGGCGCCACCGTCCGCACCGCCGAACCGCCCGAAGCACTGTCTGGCGAGCCCTCCGGCGAACCGGCCGAAGACGTGCGTGACAGGGTGGCGCCGGTCGCCCAGGGCGGGACGCGGAGCGAGACGCGCCCGCTCGCGTCCGACAGCACCCGTACGGTCACCTCGCCCGACCACGGGTAGCCGGTCTCGACCCGCAGTGCCAGCGACCCGTGCCGGATCTCGCCGGGCGTGTAGTGGTGGATCTGGATCCCGCCCGGATCGGCCGTCGCCACGTAGGCGGCGAACGAGGCCAGGGTGCGGGCGATGTTGTTCGGGCAGCAGGACACGTCGAACCAGGGAGAGCGCAGCCCGCCCTCCGCCGCGTGGTTCACCCCGTCGAGCGGCTCGGCGGGCACCCGGACGCGCAGCGGGTTGGCGTAGAAGAACGACCTGCCGTCCAGTGCCACGGCTGTGGCCAGCACGTTGTACAGGGTCCGCTCGGCCACGTCGGCGTAGCGCGCGTCGCCGGTCGCGAGCAGCAACCGGTGCGCCAGCATGATCGACGCGATGCCCGCGCAGGTCTCGGAGTAGGCGCGGTCCGGCGGCAGCTCGTAGTCCTCGCCGAACGACTCGTCGGCGTGCCGCGAGCCCATCCCGCCGGTCAGGTGGGTGCGCCGGGCGACGGTCCGCTCCCACTGCGCCTCGATCGCCTTCAGCAGCGCCTCGTCGCCGGTCTCCACGGCCACGTCCACCGCGCCGCTCGCCAGGTAGAGCGCGCGTACGGCGTGCCCGCGGAACACCTGCGCCTGCCGTACGGGCAGGTCGTCCTGGAAGTAGGCGCGGCCGAGGTGGATCTCGCCCAGCGCGGGCAGGCCGCGGCGTTCGACGAGGCGGCGGGCCATCTCCAGGTAGCGTTCGGCGCCGGTCGCCCGGTAGAGCTCGACCAGGGCCATCTCGATCTCGGGATGGCCGCAGGTCTCGTTCGTGTCCATGAAACGGCGGCAGACGTGGTCGGCGGCGCGCCTGGCCACCTCGGTCAGCCGGTCCTCGCCGTGGTTGCGCAGCCGGGCGACGCCGGCCTGGATGAGGTGGCCGTAGCAGTAGAGCTCGTGACCCCACTCCAGGTCGGAGTAGCGGTTGCCGGTCCAGCGGGTGTTGAGGTAGCCGTCGCCCTCCTGGGCCCGCGCCACGGTCTCGGCCAGCGGCGTCAGATCGGGATGGCCGGCCCAGGCCATCGCCTCCAGCAGCTTGTAGATCTCGGAGTCGCTGAACTCGCGGCCCCGGCGCGGTCGCCGGCCGCGGAAGTTGCCGATCCAGCCCTCGCGTTCCATCCACTCCTGGCAGTGGGCGATGGTGACGTCCCGGTTGAGCGTCACGCGGCCGCCCCAGAAGCCCGGGGCCAGCCGTACGTCGTCGAGACCGAGAGGGGACAGCACGCCCGATGAGGGCAGGACAGGGTTAGCCACGCAGAGCTCCCGACATGAATCCGCGCACGTAGTGGCGCTGCAAGATGACGAACAGGATGAGACAGGGCACGGCCATGACCATGACGCCGGCCTGGAGCATGCCGTAGTCGATCGCGCCGAAGGTGTGCTGGGTCATGCTGACCACGGCCACCGGCAGCGTGAACGAGGAGCCGTCGTTGAGCAGGATGAGCGGCGCGAAGAAGTCGTTCCAGGAGGCGAGGAAGGCGAACAGGCCGACCGTCACCAGCGCCGGCCGCACGGCGTGCAGCAGGATCCGGGAGAACGCGCGGAACGTGCCGCAGCCGTCGACCAGCGCCGCCTCCTCCAGTTCGCGCGGGATCGCCTCGAACGCGTTGCGCATCATGAACAGCGCGAACGGCAGCTGGAACATCACGAACACCAGCGACAGCCCGACCAGGGAGTTCTGCAGTCCGATATAGCCGAGGAGCACGTACAGCGGGATCAGGATGGTCGCGTACGGCACCATCAGGATCGCCAGCGTGGCCAGGAACAGCAGGTTCTTGCCGGGGAAGTCGAACCTGGCGAAGGCGTAGCCGCCGAGCGCCGACACGACGAGCGTGCCGCCCACCGTCATGCCCGACACCAGCACGCTGTTGGTGGCGTAGGTGCCGACGCCCTCGCCGAAGCTCGCCATCCGCAGGTAGTCGGCGGGCTCCTCCAGCGATGCCCACCCGCTCCACAGCAGCGGGAACAGGAAGAGCACGGCGAGCGCCGAGATCGTGGTGTAGTACCTCACCGAAGCCTCCGCATCATCAGGGCGTTCAGTCCGACCAGCCCGGCCAGCAGCACGACCGACAGCGCGGCGGCGCCGCCGAGGTCGAAGCGGAAGAACGCGTCGCGGTAGACGACCATGACCATGGAGACGGTGCTGTTGTCCGGGCCGCCGTTGGTGAAGATGAAGAACTGGTCGAAGGCCAGCAGCGAGCCGGTGACGCTGAGGACCAGCATCAGCGCGATCGTCGGGCGCAGCAGCGGCAGGGTGATCTTGGTGAAGATCTGCCACCGGTTCGCCCCGTCGCTCCTGGCGGCCTCGTACACCTCGACCGGGATCGACTGCAGCCCCGTCAGCAGGATCAGCATGTTGAACCCGGCGAAGCGCCACAGCACCAGCCCGATCGTGGAGAACAGCGCCATGGTGGGCGTGCCGATCCACTTGACCGGCTCGTCGATGATCCCGAGGGCCCGCAGCATCGGGTCGACGGGGCCGAAGTCGTTGTTGAGCATGCCGTAGAAGAGCAGCGCCGCCGCGGCGAAGCCGACCGCGCCCGGCAGGAAGAACGCGGTGCGGAAGAAGCCGACGCCCGGCCTGCGCTCCTGGACGAGCAGCGCCAGGCCGAGCGCCACCGCCGACAGCAGGACGGTGGTGATGGCGGTGTACTTCAGCGTGAACAGCACCGCGTCCATGAAGAGCGGGTTGTCGCCGATCTTCAGGTAGTTGCCGGGGGCGTTGAAGGCGGCCGGGCCGAGCAGCGGCCAGCGGTTCAGCGACATCCAGACGACCAGCACCAGCGGTGTCAGGAAGAGCACGGCCACGATGACGGCGGTCGGCGCGGCGTACAGCCAGCCCTGGATCCTCCGGCTCCGCCAGCCGGCGGGCGACGCCTGGTGCGCCGTCCGCCGCCCGGACCGGGTGACCGTCAGCGTCATTGCCGCAGGGACTTCGTGACCTCGGCGTTCAGAGCGGGCACCTTCGAGGCGTCGCCGAACACCGCCTCACGGGCCAGCCGCAGCCACGGGCCCTGCGGGTCGTTGAAGGTCTGGCCGAAGCGCAGCGCGTACGGGGTCTCGCCCTTGGCGACCAGTGAGTTGATCAGCACCACACGCGGGTCCTCGGCGGAGTACTTGTTGCTCGCCAGGTCGGTACGGGCCAGCACGTCCTTGTTCTTGGCCATGACCTCGACCTGCGCGTCGTCGGACACGGTCCAGGACAGGAACTCCCAGGCCGCGTCGGCGTTCCCGGTGGTGGAGGCGATGCCGATCGAGTCGCCGCCCACGAACGTCGACTCGCCGCCGCCCGGCCCGGCGATCGGCGCGACCCCGATCTTCATGTCCGGCGGCATCTGGCCGAGCGTGGTCGACGGCATCGGCATGACGCCGATCTCGCCCTTGGGGAAGAACCCGGTCCAGGTCGGGCCCTGCTCCTCCTTGGCCGTCGGCCCGGTGGCCTTCTTCTCGTACAGGTCGCGCCAGATCGCGAACACGTCGGTCATCGCGGCCTGGTCGCCCAGCGAGGTCGTGCCCTCGGTGTTCATGACCTGGCCGCCGGCGGCCCATACGGAGGGCCAGAAGGTGAAGACGTAGCAGCCGCCGCAGTTGCCGCCGAAGAACGTGCCGTGCACCTTGCCGTCCTTGCCGAGCTTCTCCTGGACGGTGGTGGCCTGCTCGGCGAACTCCTTCAGTGTCGTGGGGCCCTTCTCGGGGTCCAGCCCGGCCTTGGCGTAGAGGTCCTTGTTCCAGAACCAGACCGACAGGTCGAGCGTGTGGGGCAGGGTGTACTGCCTGCCGTCCAGCGTGCCCAGCTTCATGTGCGAGGGCGCCAGCCCCTGCTTGTACGGCAGGGCGGCGATGCGGTCGGTGACGTCCAGGAACAGTCCCTGGGAGGTGTAGTTGGGGACGAAGATCACGTCGGCGGCGAACACGTCCGGCAGTTGCTTGGCGCCGGCCGCCGAGGCGATGCGGGGCTGGTAGTTGTCCGTCGGGATGACGGTGAGCTTCACCTGGTTCTTGTGGCTGCTGTTGTAGGCCTTCACCAGCCGTTCGCTCTGGGCCTGTGTCGCCGCGCGGGTCCACATGGTGATGGTGACCGGGCCGTCGGCGGGCTGCTGGGCGCCGCCACCGTTGCCGCAGGCCGTTGTGAACGTTAACACTCCGAGGATGGCGATCCCGGCCAGCCGTCGTCTCATGGTGTCTCCTTCGGGGGACCCCCGGAAACTAAAAGGTTTTCGGAAACGTAAGAGAAACACTTGGGCCTGTCAATGGGTGTTATGGTTTCGCCTTGGATAACGGGTGATGGAAAAGGGTTTCGAAACATGGCGGGTAGGCGCGCGACCATCAACGACGTGGCCTCCCTGGCCGGGGTGTCGATCGCCACGGCGTCCAAGGCGCTCAACGGGCGGCAGGACGTACGCGACTCGACCCGGCAGCGGGTGCTCGCCGCCGCCGAGCAGCTCGCCTTCCAGCCCAACGCGCTGGCCAGGGGGCTGTTGTCCGGGCAGACGCGCACGGTCGGGTTGCTCACCTCCGACAGCGTGGGCAGGTTCGGCATCCCGGTGCTGCTGGGGGCCGAGGACGCGTTCGGCGCGGGGGAGATGGCGGTGCTGCTGTGCGACGCGCGCGGCGACGCCATCAGGGAGCAGCACCACCTGCGGGCGCTGCTGTCGCGCCGGGTGGACGGGCTGATCGTGGTGGGCGAGAGCACCGACCCGCGCCCCTCGGTGAGCAGGGACCTGCCGGTGCCCGTGGTCTACGCCTACGGGCCGTCCGACGATCCCGGCGACGTCTCGTTCGTGCCCGACGACGTGGGCGGGGCGGCGACGGCCGTACACCATCTGCTGGCCCTCGGGCGGCGCCGGATCGCTCACGTCACCGGGCCCGAGGACTACAAGGCGTCCCGCGACCGGGCCGAGGGGCTGCGGGAGGCGCTGGCGGCGGCGGATTTGCCGCAGGCCGGTGAGACGCTGTGGGGCGGGTGGTCGCAGCGGTGGGGGCGGCACGCCGCCGAGATGCTGCTGATGGCGCAGCCCGACGTGGACGCGGTGTTCTGCGGCAGCGACCAGATCGCGGCCGGGTTCGTCGAGGCCGCGCGCGAGCGGGGGCGGCGGGTGCCCGACGACCTCGCGGTGGTCGGCTACGACAACTGGGAGGTGCTGTCCACCGAGACGCGCCCCGCGCTGACGACCGTGGACATGAACCTCGAACGGCTCGGCCGGACCGCCGCCCAGCACCTGTTCGCCGCCATCGACGGCAGGGCGACGCCCGGCGTCCACCGGATGCCCTGCCGGCTGGTCATCCGCGACTCCACCGCCCCGGCGTGACCTGCGCCGTTCCGCGGACCGCCGGCGCCTAGGCGCGGCTTCCGGCGGGTCCTGATCCAGGAGATGATCAACGCCCTGCTGGGCCGGTGAGGCCGGTCCCATCGCGACAGCCGGCCGCGCGCGTGACTGGACCGTAATCGGGCCGCCCCTTGACGAGACCCGTTGTTAACGTTCACAGTCTTGCCAGAGCCAAGAAAGGAGCGCCTGTGGGATCGAGCCGGGACCATCGCCCGCCCGTGATGGCCGACGTGGCCAAAGAGGCCGGCGTGTCCCACCAGACGGTCTCCCGGGTGCTCAACGAGCATCCCAACGTACGCGGCGAGACCCGCGCCAGGGTGCTGAAGGCGATCGACAAGCTCGGCTACCGCCGCAACCTGGTCGCCCGCGCGCTCGTCACCAAGCACTCCAGGACCCTCGGCGTCGTCAGCTTCGACACCACCCTGTACGGCCCGGCCAGCACGGTCTACGGCATCGAGCGGGCGGCCAGGGCGGCGGGCTACTTCGTCAGCATCGTCAGCCTGAAGTCCATCGACCGCTCCGGCGTCCGCGACGCCCTCGACTACCTGGCCGACCAGGGCGTCGACGGCATCGTGGTGGTCGCGCCGCAGCGCTCGGCCGCCGAGGCGCTGGCCGACCTGCCGGTCGGCGTGCCCACGGTCGCGGTCGAGGGCGGTGAGGCGGGCGACGTGTCCGTGGTCTGCGTGGACCAGGTGGAGGGTGGCCGGATCGCCACCCAGCACCTGCTGTCCCTGGGACACGAGACGGTGTGGCACGTCCGCGGGCCGTCCGACTGGCTGGAGGCGGAGGGACGCGTGGCCGGCTGGCGGGCCGCGCTGGCGCTGGCGGGCCGCGAGGCCCCGGAACCGCTCGCCGGAGACTGGAGTCCCCGCTCGGGTTACGAGGCGGGGCGCAGCCTGGCGAGCATGAGGGACGTCACCGCGGTCTTCGTCGCCAACGACCAGATGGCGCTCGGAGTGCTGCGGGCGTTCACCGAGCGGGAGGTGAGGGTGCCCGGCCAGGTGAGCGTCGTCGGTTTCGACGACATTCCGGAGTCGGAGTTCTTCTCGCCGCCGCTCACGACCATCAGGCAGGACTTCGGCGCCGTGGGCAGGCACAGCATCGAGGTCCTGCTCCGGCAGATCGAGGGGCGAAGCCCGCCGGCGCACGAGCGTCTGGTGGTCCCGCCCTCGTTCGTCTTCCGGGCCAGTACGGCCCGGCCCTAGCCGGGCACGGCAGCGGGGATGCCGGCACGGCGCTTGTGTTAGCGCTCACATGAGGAAGGAACCCCCCACGTGTTGAACAGGATCTCGACGCTGGTGCTCGCCGGGCTCACCGCTCTGGCGATGGCCGGTTGCGGTAGTGGCAGCGGCACCGACAGCGCCGGTACGAGCGGCGGCGACGACTCGATCACCATGGGCTTCTCGCAGGTCGGTGCGGAGAGCGGCTGGCGGACCGCCAACACCAAGTCCGTGCAGGAGGCGGCCAAGGAGGCCGGGATCACGCTGAAGTTCTCCGACGCCCAGCAGAAGCAGGAGAACCAGATCAAGGCGATCCGCTCGTACATCCAGCAGAAGGTGGACGTCATCGCCTTCTCGCCGGTCGTGGAGTCGGGCTGGGAACCCGTGCTCAAGGAGGCCCAGAACGCGAAGATCCCGGTCATCCTCACCGACCGGGCCGTGGACTCCAAGGACACCACCCTCTACAAGACCTTCCTCGGCTCCGACTTCGTCGAGGAGGGCCGCAAGGCGGGGCAGTGGCTGGTGGAGGAGTACAAGTCGGGCACCGACCCGGTGAACATCGTCGAGCTGCAGGGCACCACCGGCTCGGCGCCGGCCAACGACCGCAAGGCCGGCTTCCAGGAGGTCATCGGCGGCGAGACCAAGTTCAAGATCATCGCCTCGCAGACCGGCGACTTCACCAGGGCCAAGGGCAAGGAGGTCATGGAGGCCTTCCTGAAGTCCAACCCCGACATCGACGTCCTCTACGCGCACAACGACGACATGGGCCTGGGCGCGATCGAGGCCATCGAGGGCGCGGGCAAGGTGCCCGGCAAGGACATCAAGATCATCACGGTCGACGCCGTCAAGGACGGGATGCAGGCGCTCGCCGACGGGAAGATCAACTACATCGTCGAGTGCTCCCCGCTGCTCGGCCCGCAGCTCATGGACCTGGCCAAGAAGGTCGTCAAGAATGAGGCCATCCCCGCCCGCGTGGTGACGGAGGAGACGACGTTCACGCAGGAGCAGGCCAAGACCGCGCTGCCCGACCGCAAGTACTGACCGTTGACCGGGCCGGTCCTCAGGGGCCGGCCCGGTCCCGCGCGAGCGGCCCTGCCCGGACGGGGCGGGCCGTCGACAGAGAGGGGCCGTCGAGATGGCCGCACTCGCGCCGATCCTGCGGATGACCGGGATCGGCAAGCAGTTCCCCGGAGTCAAGGCGCTCGACGGCGTGGACCTGCGGCTGCTGCCGGGCGAGGTGCACGCGCTGATGGGTGAGAACGGCGCCGGCAAGTCCACCCTGATCAAGGTGCTGACCGGCGTCCATCCCATCGATGAGGGCGAGATCGAGCTGGCCGGCCGGGCCGTGGCCTTCGGCAGCCCACTGGAGGCCCAGGCGGCCGGGGTCAGCACGGTCTACCAGGAGGTCAACCTCTGCGCCAACCTGTCGGTGGCCGAGAACATCTTCATCGGCCGCGAGCCTCGCCGGTGGGGCCGCATCGACTGGCGCCGGATGCGGGTCCGGGCCGTCGACCTGCTCGACCGGCTGGAGCTCGATCTCGACGTCTCGGCGCCGCTCTCCACCTACTCCCTGGCCATCCAGCAGATGGTCGCCATCGCCCGCGCGATCGACATCGAGGCCCGGGTGCTGATCCTCGACGAGCCGACGTCGAGCCTCGACGCGGGCGAGGTCGAGCAGTTGTTCCGGGTGATGCGGAACCTCAAGGAGCAGGGCATCGCGATCCTCTTCGTCTCCCACTTTCTCGACCAGATCTACGAAATTTCGGACCGTATGACGATCCTTCGTAACGGGCGACTCGTCGGCGAATACCTCACCCGCGAGCTCAGCCAGGTCGAACTGGTCGCCAAGATGATCGGCCAGGAGCTGGCCGACCTGGAGAAGCTGCACGGCGAGGCCAAGGTGTTCGACCGGCCGCTGGTCGAGGCGCGCGGGCTGGGCCGCACCGGAGCCGTCGAGCCGTTCACGCTCACCGTCCACGAGGGCGAGGTCGTGGGCCTGGCCGGGCTGCTCGGCTCCGGCCGTACGGAGATCGCGCGGTTGCTGTTCGGGGCCGACCACGCGAGCTCCGGGGAGATCGCGGTCGGCGGCGCGCCCGTGTCGCTGCGCACGCCGCGCGCCGCGATGACCCACCGGATCGCGTTCTGCTCCGAGAACCGCAAGTCCGACGGACTGATCCCCGACCTCACGGTCCGGGAGAACATCATCCTGGCCCTGCAGGCCACTCGAGGCTGGACCAGGCCGGTCCCGCGCGAGCAGCAGGACGAGCTGGTCGGCCGCTACATCAAGGCGCTGAAGATCAACCCGGCCAACCCCGAGCACCTGGTACGCGACCTCAGCGGCGGCAACCAGCAGAAGGTCGTGCTGGCCAGGTGGCTCATCCTGGAGCCCCGGCTGCTCATCCTCGACGAGCCGACCCGGGGCATCGACGTCGGCGCCAAGGCCGAGATCCAGCGCCTGGTCGCGCGGCTGTCCGACGGCGGGATGGCGGTGCTGTTCATCTCCGCCGAGCTGGAGGAGGTGCTGCGGCTCAGCCACCGCGTCGGCGTGCTGCGCGACCGCAGGCTGGTGGCCCAGTTACCCAACGACGAGGCCCTGACCAACGACGTACTGCTGGAGACCATCGCGAGCGGAGGACCGGCATGAGAAGGCTGCTGTGGCCGCTGGTCGTCCTGGCCCTGCTCCTGGTCGTGAACGTGATCTTCACCCCCACCTTCTTCTCCATCCAGATGCGCGAGGGCCATCTGTACGGCAGCCTGATCGACATCCTGCGGTTCGGTGCCCCGCTGATCCTGGTGTCGCTCGGGATGACGCTGGTCATCGCGACCGGCGGCATCGACCTGTCGGTGGGCTCCGTGGTGGCGATCTCCGGCGCGCTGGCCTGCCTGCAGATCAGCCAGGACGCGGGCATCCTCACCGCCGTCGTGCTGGCGCTCGGCCTGTCGGTGCTGCTCGGGGCGTGGAACGGGTTCCTCGTCGCGGCGGTCGGCATCCAGCCGATCATCGCCACGCTGATCCTGATGGTCGCCGGACGGGGCCTGGCGCAGCTGATCACCGACGGCCAGATCATCACCGTCAACGACCCGGCCTACAAGCTCATCGGCGGCGGCTACTGGCTGACCGTGCCGTTCGGCATCCTGCTGGTGCTCGCCGTGCTGGCGGTCACCGCGTTCCTCACCCGCAGGCTGGCCCTCGGCATGCTGATCGAGTCGGTCGGCGGCAACGCCGAGGCGAGCAGGCTGGCGGGCATTCGCTCGCGCGGGATCGTCATCATGGTCTACGCCTTCGCCGCCCTCTGCGCGGGCATCGCCGGGCTCATGTTCAGCTCGAACGTCTCCAGCGCCGACGGCAACAACGCCGGGCTCTGGATCGAGCTGGACGCGATCCTGGCAGTGGTGATCGGCGGCACCTCGCTGGCCGGCGGGCGGTTCTCACTCGGCGGCACCGTGCTCGGCGCGCTGATCATCCAGACGCTGACCACGACGATCTACTCGGTGGGCGTGCCACCGGAGACGACGCTGCTGTTCAAGGCGCTCGTGGTGACCGCGGTCTGCCTCATTCAGTCCCCGGCCTTCCGCGACAAGGTGTTCCGCCGCCGCGGCCGGCCGCCCACGCCGCGACCGGCGGCCGAGGAGAAGATGCGGGTGACGGCATGACCACACGGACCCTCACTCACGGCCCGCGGCTCGCCGTCCCGGCCAAGTACGTGCCCATCCTGGTGACGGCCTGCCTGTTCGCGGCGATGTTCGTGGCGGGCGGTGTCCGCTACGAGGGGTTCGCCAGCGGGCAGGTGATCCTCAACGTCTTCATCGACAACGCCTTCCTGCTGGTCGTCGCGGTCGGCATGACGTTCGTGATCCTCACCGGCGGCATCGACCTGTCGGTGGGCTCGGTGGTCGCGCTGTCCACGATGATCTCGGCCAGCCTGATGGCCGGGCCGGGCTGGCCGCCGTACCTGGTGATCCCGCTGGTGCTGCTCATCGGGTCGGCCCTGGGGCTGGTGATGGGCTACATCGTGCACGCCTTCGACATCCAGCCGTTCATCGTGACCCTGGCCGGGATGTTCCTGGCGCGGGGGCTCTGCTACACGATCGGCACCGATTCGATCCCGATCGAGGACCCGACCTTCACCGCGTTCGCGCAGACCAGGATCGACCTGTTCGCCGACCTGTGGATCTCGCCGAGCGTGCTGATCGCGGCGGTCGTCGTGCTGGGGGCGGCGTACGTGCTGCACTACACGCGGCTGGGCCGCGGTGTCTACGCGACGGGCGGCAGCGAGCAGTCGGCGCTGCTGATGGGCCTGCCGGTGGGCCGGACGAAGATCACGGTGTACGCGATCAGCGGGTTCTGCTCGGCGCTCGGCGGGGTGCTGCTGTCGTTCTACATGCTCTCGGGCTACGGGTTGCACGCCGTGGGCATGGAGCTCGACGCGATCGCGGCGGTCGTCATCGGCGGCACGCTGCTGACCGGTGGCTCCGGCTTCCTGTTCGGCACCGTGCTCGGGGTGCTCGTGCTGGGGCTGATCCAGACGATCATCAGTTTCGAGGGCACGCTCAGCTCCTGGTGGACCAAGATCTTCATCGGCCTGCTGTTGTTCGTCTTCATCCTGTTGCAGCGCCTGTTCTCGGCGCGGCGCCGTACCTGATCTTCCGTACGGCGGAGCCGTACCAAGTCTGGGAGAGTGTGTGAACGCTAACACGGACAGTTATGTGATCGGCGTCGACTTCGGGACGCTGTCGGGGCGGGCCGTCGTGATCCGCGTCTCCGACGGCGCCGAGGCCGGCACGGCGGTGCACGAGTTCGCCCATCGCGTGATCGAGGACCGGCTGCCCGGCGGCGGGGCGCGGCTCGGCCCCGACTGGGCGCTGCAGTCGCCGCACGACTGGCTCGACGTGCTGCGCACCGCCGTGCCGGAGGCGGTGGCGGCGGCCGGGATCGATCCGGCCCGCGTGATCGGGATCGGCACCGACTTCACCGCGTGCACCGTGCTGCCGGCCAGGGCCGACGGCACGCCGCTCTGCTACGAGACGCCCGAGCGGCCGCACGCCTGGCCGAAGCTGTGGAAGCACCACGCGGCGCAGGCGCACGCCGACCGGATCAACGCGCTGGCGGCCGAGCGGCGTGAGCCCTGGCTGGCCAGGTACGGCGGGAAGATCTCCGCGGAGTGGGAGTTCGCCAAGGGGCTGCAGGTGCTGGAGGAGGACCCCGAGGTCTACGCCAGGGCGGAGCGGTGGATCGAGGCCGCCGACTGGATCATCTGGCAGCTCACCGGGGTGGAGAGCCGCAACGTCTGCACCGCGGGATACAAAGGGATTTTTCAGGATGGGGCCTATCCGTCGGCCGACTTCCTCGCCGGACTGAATCCCGATTTTTCGGGATTCATCGACAAATTGGGGCATGAGCTGTCTCCGCTGGGCGGTCTGGCCGGGCGGCTGACCGCCGAAGCCGCCGGATGGACCAAGCTGCCCGAGGGCATCGCGGTCGCCGTCGGCAACGTCGACGCGCACGTCACCTCGGCCGCCGCCGACGCGGTCCGGCCCGGCCAGATGGTCGCCATCATGGGCACCTCCACCTGTCACGTGATGTCCTCCGACCGGCTGGCCGAGGTGCCCGGCATGTGCGGCGTCGTCCGCGACGGGATCGTGCCCGGCCTGTGGGGCTACGAGGCCGGCCAGTCGGGGGTGGGCGACATCTTCGCCTGGTTCGTCGACACCTGCGTGCCCGCCACCTACACCCGCCGCGCCGAGGAACGCGGCCTGTCCGTGCACGACCTGCTCGCCGAGCTGGCCGCCGCGCAGCCGGTCGGCGCGCACGGGCTGGTCGCGCTCGACTGGCACAACGGCAACCGCTCGGTGCTGGTCGACCACGACCTGTCCGGCGTGGTCGTCGGTCAGACGCTGGCCACCCGGCCCGAGGACGTCTACCGGGCACTCGTCGAGGCCACCGCCTTCGGCGCGCGGATGATCGTCGAGACGTTCGAGGCGGCGGGGGTGCCCGTGGCGGAGTTCGTCGTGGCCGGCGGGCTGCTGAAGAACCCGTTCCTCATGCAGGTGTACGCCGACGTGCTGCGCCGCCCCCTGTCGGTGATCGGCTCCGAGCAGGGCCCTGCGCTCGGCTCGGCCGTCCACGCGGCGGTCGCCGCCGGGGCCTACGCCGACATCCAGCGGGCCGCCGCCGCCATGGGCCGGCGGAGCGAGGACGTCTACCTGCCCGACGAACGCCGGGCCGGCGTCTACGACCTGCTCTACGCCGCGTACCGCGCCCTGCACGACCACTTCGGCGACGGGCGCGTGCTGCACGCGCTGCGCGCCATCAGGAACGAGGCCCGCGGCGCCACGGCGGCCCAGGCACTGGACGGAGCCCGCTCATGAGCCCGTACGAGATGCGGAGGATCGTCAGTGATCTGCACGCCGAGCTGGTACGCAACCGGCTCGTCGCCTGGACCGCCGGGAACGTCTCCGGCCGGATCCCCGGCGCGGACCTGTTCGTGATCAAGCCCTCCGGCGTCTCCTACGACGAGCTGACCCCGGAGACCATGGTCGTCTGCGACCTCGACGGCAACCTGGTCGAGGGCGAGCACCGCCCGTCCAGCGACACCGCCGCGCACGCGTACGTCTACCGCGCCATGCCCGAGGTGGGCGGCGTCGTGCACACCCACTCGACCTACGCCTCCGCGTGGGCCGCGCGCGGCGAGGCGGTCCCGTGCGTGCTGACCGCGATGGCCGACGAGTTCGGCGGTGAGATCCCGGTCGGGCCGTTCGCGCTGATCGGCGACGACTCCATCGGCCAGGGCATCGTGGCGACGCTCAAGGGCCACCGCTCGCCGGCCGTACTGATGCGCAACCACGGCGTGTTCACGATCGGCAAGGACCCGCGCGCCGCCGTGAAGGCCGCCGTGATGTGCGAGGACGTCGCCCGCACCGTGCACGTCGCCAGGCAGCTCGGTGAGCCGCTGCCCATCGCGCGGGACGACGTCGACCGCCTGTACGACCGCTACCAGAACGTCTACGGACAGAGGAGCCCGCGTTGAACATCTGGTTTCTGACCGGCAGCCAGGGGCTGTACGGCGAGGACACGCTGCGCCAGGTCGCCGAGCAGTCGCGGCGGATCGCCGAGGCGCTGCCGGTGCCCGTGGTGTGGCGGCCCGTGCTCACCGACGCGGCCTCGATCAGGCGGATCATGCTGGAGGCGAGCGCCGACGACTCGTGCGCCGGGGTGATCGCCTGGATGCACACGTTCTCACCGGCCAAGATGTGGATCGCCGGGCTCGACGCGCTGCGCAAGCCGCTGCTGCACCTGCACACGCAGGCCAACGTGGAGCTGCCGTGGAGCACCATCGACATGGACTTCATGAACCTCAACCAGGCCGCCCACGGCGACCGCGAGTTCGGCCACATCCAGACCCGGCTCGGCGTCGCCCGCAAGACCGTCGCCGGCCACGTCAGCGACCCGTACGTGGCCGAGCGCATCCTGGCCTGGGCGCGGGCGGCCTCCGGCCTGGCCGAGGTGCGCACCCTGAAACTGGCGCGGTTCGGCGACAACATGCGCGACGTGGCCGTCACCGAGGGCGACAAGGTGGAGGCCCAGCTGCGGTTCGGCGTCTCGGTCAACACCTACGGCGTCAACGAGCTGGTCGAGGTCGTCGATGCCGCCTCCGACGCGGACGTGAACGCGCTGGTCAAGGAGTACGACGAGCGCTACCGGGTGGCCCCCGAGCTGCTCGGCGAGCGGCGCGAGTCACTGCGTTACGCGGCCCGGATCGAGCTGGGCCTGCGCCACTTCCTGGAGCGCGGCGGGTTCGGGGCGTTCACCACGAACTTCGAGGACCTCGGCGGCCTGCGGCAGCTGCCCGGCCTGGCCGTACAGCGGCTGATGGCCGACGGTTACGGCTTCGGCGGCGAGGGCGACTGGAAGACGGCGGTGCTGCTGCGCACGCTCAAGTCGATGGCACCCGGTGGCACCTCGTTCATGGAGGACTACACCTACCACCTGACGCCGGGCGAGGAGCTCATCCTCGGCGCGCACATGCTGGAGGTCTGCCCCTCGATCGCCGGCGCCGTGCCGACCTGCGAGATCCACCCGCTCAGCATCGGCGGCCGGGAGGATCCGGTGCGGCTGGTGTTCGACGCGGCGCCCGGCCCGGGGATCGTGGTGGGGCTGGCCGACCTCGGCGATCGGTTCCGGCTGGTGGCCAACGAGATCGACATCGTCAAGCCGCCCAAGCCGCTGCCCGCGCTGCCCGTGGCCCGCGCGGTCTGGCGGCCCCGTCCCGGCCTGCGTACCAGCACCGAGGCGTGGCTGACCGCCGGCGCCCCGCACCACACCGTGCTGTCCACCGCCGTCGGCACCGAGGAGCTCACCGATCTGGCCGACATGCTCGGCGTCGAACTGCTGGTCATCGACGCCGGCACCACCGTCCGGCAGTTCACCAAGGAGCTGCGCTGGAACCAGGCCTACTATCGCCTCGCCCAGGGCTTCTAGCGGTCTCTCAGCTGAGAACGTGACCTGACCTCCCAGGTGCGGCGGCGAATACGCGCGCAGGGCGCCAACTCCCAGTGCTGGGAGATGTTGGGAGTTGGCTGGGAGTTGGCCGGAGCCGGATGACACTCGGCGATCTCCCACGGCCTGGCACCGTGCTCGCGACCTCGTCCAGAACGGTTCTCCCGAATGGGCGGCTGTTCCCGTGTGCGGTTGAGGCGTAAGATCGCCGGGCGTGCTGACCAACTGGGCGGGCAACATCGCCTTCCGCGCGCGCGACGTGCACCGGCCCACCACGCTCGGCGAGCTCCAGCGGCTGGTGGCGGGCAGTCCCGCCGTCCGCGCGCTGGGCAGCGGCCACTCCTTCAACGAGATCGCCGACTCACCGGGCGAGCTGGTGGCCCTGGACCGCATGCCGCAGGCCGTGGAGATCGACAGCGCGGCCGCGCGGGTGCGGGTCGGCGCGAGCACGACGTACGCGCGGCTCGCGTCCGTCCTGCACGCGAACGGGTTCGCGCTGGCCAACCTGGCGTCGCTGCCGCACATCTCGGTCGCGGGCTCGGTCGCCACGGGCACCCACGGTTCCGGCGTCACCAACCGGAGCCTGTCGGCGGCGGTCTCCGGGCTGGAGCTCGTCACCGCCGACGGCTCGATGGCGACCCTGGAGCGCGGTGACGCCGACTTCCCCGGCGCGGTGGTCGCGCTCGGTGCGCTCGGCGTCGTCACGACGCTCACGCTCGACCTCGTGCCCGCCTTCGAGCTGCGCCAGTACGTCCGCGAGGACCTGCCGCCCGGCTACCCCTTCGAGGAGGTCATGGCGGACGGCCACAGCGTCAGCCTCTTCACCGACTGGCGCTCCACCCGCGTCTGGCTGAAGCGCCGCACGGAGCTGCCTCCCGGCGACTGGTACGGCACCCGCCCGGCCGGCGGCCCGCGTCATCCGGTGCCCGGCATGCCGGCCGGCAGCTGCACCGAGCAGCTCGGCGTGCCCGGGCCCTGGCACGAACGACTGCCGCACTTCCGGTCCGACTCGCCGCCGAGCAGCGCGGGCGACGAGCTGCAGTCGGAGTTCCTGCTGCCCAGGGAGCACGCCACCGAGGCACTGGCCGCGCTGACGGCCGTCGGCGACCGGATCCGGCCCGTCCTGCAGATCTCCGAGGTGCGCACGGTCGCGGCCGACGACCTGTGGATGAGCCCGAGCCGCGACCGTGACAGCGTGGCCGTGCACTTCACCTGGGTCAAGGACTGGGCGGCGGTGCTGCCGGTGCTCACCCTGGTCGAGGACGTCCTGGCGCCCTTCGATCCGCGACCGCACTGGGGCAAGCTCTTCACCAGGTGGCCGTCGTGCCCGGAACGCTTCCGTGAGCTGGTCAGCCGTTACGACCCGGCGGGCACGTTCGGCAACGACTTCCTGCGGCACGCCGTACCTGACACGAGCTGACAGGTATGACCGGCAGTCTGGACCCATGACAGCCAAAGGCACCTTCGACATCGCCGACTGGAACGCCCAGCCGCCCTTCGACGACCGCGACGGCATCTCGCTCGGTCAGGTCACCCTCCGCAAGACCTTCCATGGCGACCTGACCGCCACCTCGGTCGTCACCATGCTCATGGCCACGACCGAGGTGGCCGACTCGCGGTCATACGTCGCCCTGGAACGCGTCGAGGGCGCCCTCGACGGCCGTTCCGGCTCCTTCGTCGTCCAGCACAGCGCCGTCAGCGACCTCGGCGAACAGTCGCTGCGCGTCACCGTCGTCCCCGACTCCGGCACCGGCGAGCTGCGCGGACTTCGCGGCCAGATGGACATTCTCATCGCCCCCGACGGCTCCCACTCCTACACCTTGGACTACGACCTGCTCGCACCCTGACAATCGACTCCATGTCGACGAGTCATTGGGCGTGGGGTCCCGAGCCGGATCCGGATGAGTTACGGGAGATGGCGCGGCTGACGGCCGCGTACACGGGGATCGGGGATCCGGCCGCGTGGGAGGAGCCGGTGCCCTTCGAGCGGGTACGCCTCGCGCCCTCGGGCGTGCCCGTTCCCGGTGAGCTGCGGGAGTTCTGCTCGGCCGAGCCGTACGAGCGCGTGACGCGCACCTACGGGCAGGCCTACCGCGACCTGATCAGGGCCTACCGGGGCGACTTCGGCACCGCGCCCGACCTGGTGGCCAGGCCGAGGGACGAGAGCGAGGTCGAGCGGGTTCTCGGGTGGGCCTCGGCCGAAGGGGTGGCCGTCGTGCCGAGGGGCGGCGGCACCAGCGTCGTGGGCGGGGTGGAGGCGCGCTTCGACGGGCCGGCCGTCTGCCTCGACCTCGGCCGGATGCGCCGGGTGCTGGAGGTGGACGAGGTGTCGCGGGCGGCGCTGGTAGAGGCCGGGGCGCCGGGGCCGGCGATCAACGGGCAACTGCCCGGGGAGCTGCGACTGCGGTTCTTCCCGCAGTCCTATGAGTTCTCCACGCTGGGCGGGTGGATCGCGACCCGGGCGGGCGGGCACTACGCGACCCTGCACACGCACATCGACGATCTGGTCGAGGCGGTGCGGGCGATCACTCCGGCCGGGGTGTGGGAGTCGAGGCGGCTGCCCGGCTCCGGGGCCGGGCCCTCGCCGGACCGGTGGCTGCTCGGGTCCGAGGGCGCGCTCGGGGTGATCACCCGGGCCTGGGTGCGGGTGCAGGAGCGGCCCGCCTTCAAGGTGTCCGTGCCGGTGCGCTTCCTTTCCTGGGAGGCGGCGGTGGCGGCCGTGCACGATCTCGCCCAGTCGGGGTTGCATCCGTCGAACTGCCGGCTGCTCGACGCCCGCGAGGCGGCGCTGGCCTCCGGAGGGGACGGGCGGCACGCGGTGCTCATCGTGGGGTTCGAGTCGGCCGACCACCCGGTCGACGCCTGGTTGACGCGGGCTCTGGAGATCACCGGCGGGCACGGCGGCGAGGCGGGCGAGGCCGGTGGCTCGCCGGGTGGGGCGCGCGCCGACCAGGAGTGGAAGGGCACGTTCACCCGGATGCCCTATCTGCGCAACGCCTACCCGGGGCTCGGCCTGATCGCGGAGACGTTCGAGACCGCCGTCACCTGGGACCGGTTCCCGGCGCTGCACGAGGCCGTGATGGGGACGTTCGGCGAAGGGATCGCGGTGAGCTGCCGGCTGGCCTTCGCCTACCCCGACGGTCCGGCGCCCTACTACACGGTGCTGGCGCCCGCGATCCGGGGCGAGGAGGTCGCACAGTGGGACGACCTCAAGGGGCGGGTGTCGGAGGTGCTGCTGCGCCACGGCGCCACGATCACCCATCACCACGCGGTCGGCCGCGACCACCGGCCCTTCTACGACCGCCAGCGGCCCGAGCCGTTCGCGCTCGCGCTCCGGGCGGCCAAACAGGCCCTGGACCCCGCCGGGGTGCTCAATCCGGGAGTGCTGGTCTGACCCTGTCCGGGTCGTTCTCATTCATCCCGGTCTCGACTAACCTACCGACCAGCCGGTACGGATGGGAGACGCCGTGTGGGAGCCCGAACTCGCGGAACTGGAGCGCCGAAGGAAGCTGGCCGAGCGGATGGGAGGCGAGGAACGGGTCGCCCGCCAGCACGCCACCGGGCGGCTCACCATCCGCGAACGCCTCGCGGCGCTCACCGACTCCTGGACCGAGATCGGCGCCCTGACCGGCCACGCCACCGGGCCTGACGGCTTCACGCCGTCGAACGTCATCATCGGCCGGGCGACGCTCGGCGGGCGGCGGATCGTCGTGGCGGGCGACGACTTCACCGTGCGCGGCGGGGCGGCCGACGCGGCCATCCACGACAAGCAGATCCTGGCCGAGCGGATGGCGGGGGAGATGCGGGTCCCGCTGGTCCGGCTGATCGACGGCACCGGCGGCGGGGGCAGCGTCAAGCAACTGGAGGACTTCGGCCGCACGTACGTGCCGTTCAACCCCGGCTGGGACCAGGTCGTGGCCAACCTCGGGAGGGTCCCGGTGATCGCGCTCGGGCTCGGACCGGTCGCCGGGCTCGGCGCCGCCCGCCTGGTCACCTCGCACGTGTCGATCATGGTGAAGGAGCTCTCCCAGGTGTTCGTGGCCGGTCCGGCCGTGGTCGAGGCCGGGATGGGGGAGAGCGTGGGCAAGGAGGAACTCGGTGGCTGGCGGGCGACCTCGGCGGCGGGCACCGTGGACCTGGTCGCGGCCTCGGAGGAGGAGGCGTTCGCGCTGACCCGGCGGGTGCTGTCCTACCTGCCGCAGAGCGCCTGGCGGCTCCCGCCCGTCACACCGTCCGGCGACGACCCCGGCCGCGCCGAGCCGGAGCTGGCCGGAATCGTGCCCCGCGACCGCCGCCGGCCGTACGACATGCGCAGGGTCCTTGACCTGGTCTTCGACACCGGCAGCGTGCTGGAGCTCGGCCGGCGGTTCGCTCCGTCCACGATCACCGCGCTCGCCCGGCTCGACGGGCATCCGGTGGCGGTGCTGGCGAGCGACCCGCGCGTGTACGGCGGCGGCATGACGGCGCAGGGCGCGGACAAGACCGCCCGGTTCGTCGATCTGGCGGAGACCTTCCACCTGCCCGTCGTGCACCTCGTGGACCAGCCCGGTTTCGTGATCGGCACCACCGCCGAGCGGGCCGGCACGATCCGTCACGGCGCCCGTGCGCTGGCCGCCGTCTACCAGTCGACGGTGCCGTGGGCGTCGGTGCTGGTCCGCCGTGTCTTCGGGGTCGCGGGCGCCGCCCACCGGCCCCACCACAGGTACGGCCTGCGCGTCGCCTGGCCGTCGGGCGACTGGGGCTCGCTGCCGATCGAGGGCGGGCTGGAGGTGGCCTTCAAACGGATGCTGGCCGAGGCGGGTCCGGAGGCCGCGACCCTCAAGGCCGAGATCGCGGCCCGCCTGGAAGCGGTCCGGTCGCCGTTCCGCACGGCGGAGGCCTTCCTGGTGGAGGACATCATCGACCCGGCCGGCACCCGGCCGGTCCTGACCGAATGGGTCCGCGACGCCTACGCCGTCCTCGAACCGGGCCCGAGAGCCGCCACCCGTCCCTGAGCCCCCTACGTCTTCGACACCATCCGGGCGCCGCGTCCGTGCGCCTCCGGCCGGGGCAGTCCGAAGATTTCCACGACGCAGCCGAACTCGAACGGCGCCATCCCGTCGAAGGCCAGCACGGCGATCGTCGGCACGCGTTCGGGCATGAGCATGGCCGCATGTTAGCCCTCGGTTCCCTGCGGCAGAGAGAAGGCATGCACATTTCGGGGGTACAGACCGTTTTGCCCGGTCACCGCTACGCGCAGGCGGAGATCACCGAGGCGTTCTCCCAGTTGACCGCGGCCGACCGGGACCTCCTTGAACGCTTCCACGCCGCCGTCGGCGTCGAAGGCCGCAACCTGGCGCTCCCGTTGGAGGACTACGCCAAGCTCGATTCGTTCACCCGCGCGAACGAGGCGTACGTCGAGGCGGCGCTGGACCTGGGCGAACGGGCGATCAGCGGGGCGCTGGAGAAAGCGGGTCTGCCGCCGGAGAAGGTGGACCACCTGATGCTCTGCTCCACCACCGGGCTCGCCACCCCCTCGCTCGACGCCCGGCTGGCCCAGCGCGCCGGGCTGCGTGACGACGTCAAGCGGGTGCCGGTGTTCGGGCTGGGCTGCGCGGCGGGGGCGGCGGGCCTGTCCCGGCTCAACGACTACCTGCGCGGCTGGCCGGATCACGTGGCGATGCTGGTCTGCGTGGAGCTCTGCTCGCTGACCGTGCAACGCGACGACACCTCGGTCGCGAACCTCATCGCCGGGGCCCTGTTCGGGGATGGCGCGGCGGCGGTCGTGGCCACCGGGCACGGGCCGGGGCCGGAGGTCTTCGCCACGCGCGGCAGGCTCTATCCCGGCACCGAGCACCTCATGGGCTGGGAGATCGGCGAGCACGGCTTCCGCGTCGTGCTCGACGCCGGGCTCACCGACTTCGTCGAGCGGAAGGTCGGCGGTGACGTCAAGGACTTCCTCGCCGACTACGGCCTGACCCCGGACCAGGTCGCGTCCTGGATCTTCCATCCCGGCGGCCCCAAGGTGATCGACACGCTCGCCGCGGCGCTCGGCCTGCCTGACGAGGCCATGCGGCTGACCCGGCGGTCACTGCGCGAGCACGGCAACCTGTCGTCGGTGTCGGTGCTGCACGTTCTCCAGCAGACGCCTCCCCGCCCAGGCCAGCCCGCCGCGCTCCTCGCGCTCGGCCCCGGATTCTCCGCCGAGATGCTCCTGCTGCACTGGTGAACGCCTGACCTGGTGCTGATATCGGGTCGGCCGAGAGGCCCGGCAAAAAGCTCAAATCGACCAGTTTGCTGCCAAATTGCTGAAAACTGGCTAAATCAGTAAAGATCGTCAAATGACGCTTGAGGCGCCGCACGGGGGCGGCCTGACCTTCACCGTTCTAGGGCCTGTCCGCGTATGCGGCGGTGGCGCGGTGAGCGCCCTCGGCCGGTCCCAACGGCGCGGTCTGCTCGGTTTCCTGCTGCTCAACGCGGGCCGGGTCGTCACCATGGACGCAGTGATCGACGCGCTATGGGGTGGCGCGCCCCCGCCCTCGGCCCGTGCCCAGATCTACTCGGGGATCCACGTCATCCGCCGCGAGCTGCGCGCCCTCGGCATCGACGAGGTGGTCTCGTCCCGTGGCGGCTACACGTTACAGGCCGACGCCGCGAACCTGGATCTCGCCCTGTTCGAAGAGTGCGCCCGGCAGGCCGGGGCCGGGCAGCGGCCCGAGCAGGTGGTCCGGTCGCTGCGCCGGGGTCTCGCGCTCTGGAGCGGCCCCGCGCTGAGCGACGCGTCCGGAGCCTACGTCGAGGCGGTCCGGGCCCATCTGGAGGAGACCCGGCTCGGCTGCGTGGAGAGGCTGATCGAGGCCGAGCTCGCGCTCGGACGGCACGACCACGCGATCGGCGAGCTGCGGCGGCTGGTGGCGGAGCACCCGCTGCGGGAGCGGCTGCACGCGCAGCTCATGCTCGCGCTCTACCGAGGTGGCCGCCGGACCGAGGCCCTCGACCTCTCCCGCGACCTGCGCCACAGGCTGGTCGAGGAACACGGGCTGGACCCGGGCCAGGCGGTGCTCGAACTGGAGCAGTCCATCCTGCGCGCCGATCCGGCCCTCGCCCCGCCGCCGATCGGGTTCCTGTCCGGGGCCGAGACCGACGGGCCCGCGCGGGCGTGCGGTGGCGCGCCCGCCCAGCTCCCGGCGGACACCTCCGACTTCACCGGGCGGGATCGGGAACTGGCTCAGGTCCTGCCCGCCCTGGCCGGCGAGCAGGGGAACGCGCCGCAGATCCGCGCGGTCACCGGCCCGCCAGGGGTCGGCAAGACCGTGTTCGCCGTGCACGCCGCGCACCGGATCCGCGAGAGCTACCCCGATGGCCAGCTCTTCGTGGATCTCCGGGGGGCCGACAGCAGGCCGGCCGACCCGGCCGAGGCGCTGGCCGGCTTCCTGCGCGCGCTGGGCGTCGACGGGAGGGAGATCCCGGAGGGCCGCGACGAGCGGTCCGCGCTCTACCGGACGATGCTCGCGGACCGGCGGGTGCTCGTGGTGCTCGACAACGCGACCGACGAGAGTCAGGTACGGCCGCTGCTGCCCGGCGCGGGCGCCTGCGCCGTCCTCGTGACCAGCCGCAGACGGCTGGCCGGTCTCGGCGCGCAGACCACCGTCGAACTGCTCCCCTTCGACGGGGAGGAGTCGGTCGAGCTGCTGGGCCGGATCGCCGGGAGCGAGCGCGTCGCGGCCGAGGACCGGGAGGCCCGCGAGGTGGCGCGGCTCTGCGGCGGGCTGCCGCTCGCGCTGCGCATCGCCGGGTCGCGGCTCGCCGCGCGGCCCCACCGCCGCATCGGGGAGCTGGCCAGGCGGCTCGCCGACGAGCAGCGCCGCCTGGACGAGCTGTCCTACTCGGGGCTCGCCGTGCGGGCCGGTCTCGATCTGAGCTACCAGGCGCTCGGCGAGGCGGAGCGCCGCCTGCTGCGGCGGCTGGCCTTCCTCGACGTCCCCGAGGCGGGGTCGTGGCTGGCCATCGCGGTCAGCGGCGAGCGCCCGGCCGACACGGAGGAGATGCTGGAGCGCCTGACGGACATCCACCTGCTGCGGGTGACCGGCGTCGACGGCACGGGGCAGATCAGGTACGGGATGCACGACCTGGTCCGCACCTACTGCCGGGAACGGATGGCGGAGGAGGAGACCGCGGACATGGCGGTGTCCGTGATCTCGTCGGCCGCCCGGCACCTGCTCCGGCTCGCCGCCGAGGCCCGGGGCGCCAACCGGGGCCACGACTACTACGCCCGGCTCGCCGAGGAGCTGGCCGTCCCCATGGAGGAGGAGGTCGTACGGCACGCGGCGGAGCACGCCGTGGACTGGCTGGAGGCCGAGGCCGCCACCGTCTTCGGTGTCCTGCGGCAGACGTCGGCCCACGGGCTCTTCGACGAGTGCTGGCGGATCGCCCTGATGGGCGGCTGGCTGTACGACATCCGGTGCTGCGCGGGTGAGTACCGGGAGATGCTGTCGATCGCGGGCCGGGCGGCGGAGGAGTCCGGAGACCGCCGGGCCCAGGCCATCGTGCCGGCGCTCTCCGCGGAACTGGACGTGCTCACCGGAGCCCTGGAGGAGGCCGCGCTGACGCTGAAGCTGTCCGAGCAGATCTTCGTCGAGATCGGGGACGAGCACGGGCTGGCGGAGGTCTGGCGGATGCTCGCCCACCTGGAGCGCACGCGCGGCGAGCATGCCGTCGCCCTGCGCCGCTACGAGCGGATACGCGAGACCTTCAGACTCCTGGACGACCACTCGGGAGAGGCCCACACACTGCGCTGCATCGGGCAGATCCACCTCGTCGAGGGCCGCGTGGCCGAGGCGCTGCGGTACCTGGAGGAGGCCGTTCGCGTCGCGGAGAAGAGCCGCGGCGACTGGAAGCGGCTCAACACCCTGTTCTGGCTGGGCGAGGTCTACCTGAGGGTGGGACGCGCGGGGGAGGCCCGGGACGCGTTCCTCACGGTTGCGGAGGCGGCCAACCGGGTGGGCGACTTCACGGGAGGCGCGTTCGCCCGGCTCGGCCTGGCCCAGGTGGCCATCGAGGCGGACGACCATCGGCAGGCCCGGACCCAGCTCGCGCTGGCGCTCGACCACGCCGAACGCTCCGAACTGGCCCTGGTGCTCTGCAAGATCGGCCTGGCGGTCGGCGGCGCCCTGCTGCGCCTGGGGGATCTCGCGCAGGCCGGGGAGACGATCGAGCGCCTGCTGCCGCGGCTCGACAGCCTCGCCTCCCCACTGATGCGGGCCGAGGCCATGGACCTGCTCGCGCGGGTCCGCGAAGGCCGGGGAGACGCGGCCGGCCCGACCCCCGGCGCGGAGTGACGGAAGGCGTGTAGCCGGCGTATAGCTCGCGCATCAACCCGGCCTGGCAGAAAGGGAGGTGACGGCCCGCGTCTCTCCGTCCGGCGGGCGGTCCAACGGGGAAGTGGGGCAGAGCTCTGCGCGGCTTCGACTGGCAGTGATCGGCCGGACGACAACGACGGGGACTCAAGAAGAAGGGGGTTCTGAGATGCGCGAATTCGAATGGCACTGATCGGCCGTACGACAACGACGGGGACTCAAGGAGAGGGAGGTTCTGAGATGCGCGACCTCATCTGGACCTGAGCGGCCGAAGGACAACGACGGGCACTGAAGGGGAGGTGGGTTCCGAGATGCGCGACATCATCTGGAACTGAGTGGACCAGGCCGGGCCGGTTGGACGGGGACCGTGCGCCGGTTCCCGGTCTCCGGACGGCCTTGACTCACCCTGCGGCCGGCGGCGCTTTCAGTACGCCGCCGGCCGCCCTGTGCGACGACAAGCGGCTGAGGCGAACGGCTGAGGCGAACGGCTGAGACGAACGGCTGAGAGGAGGCGGCGATGAAGAGCGGTGGAACGGGGGCCTTCCGGCGGGCGTTCGCCGTCCCTGAGTTCCGGGCGCTCTGGGGCGCGATGGCCGCCGTGCGCGCGGGGACCCAGCTGGGCCGGGTGGCGCTGGCGGTGCTCGCCTACGAGCGCACCGGGTCCGCCGCGGTGACCGCGCTCGTGTACGCCCTCACCCTGGTGCCGGCGCTGATCGGCGGGCCGCTGCTGGGCGGGCTGGCGGACCGATACCCCCGCCGGCGGCTGATCGTCGTCTGCGGGCTGGCCCGAGCCGCGCTGATCGCGCTGGTGGCCGTGCCGGGAATCCCGCTGCCGGTGCTGTGCGTCCTGGTCTTCGCCTCGCAGCTGCTCGAATCGCCGGCCGTGGCCGCCCAGATGGCGCTGACGCCCGACATCCTGCCCAAGGACGTCTACCAGTCGGGCATCGCGGTCCAGCACCTCACCTCACAGATCGTCAGCCTGGCCGGTTTCGCGGCGGGGGGCGTGCTGGTGGCGGCGGTGGGCACGACCGGGTCGCTGACGCTCAACGCGGCGGCCTTCATGCTGGCCGCGCTGATCGTGCTGCGCGGCGTCCGGCCGCGTCCCGCCGCACGGGCCGCGGGGGACGGCCCGGGGCGGCTCGGCGGGCCGCTGGCGGGGCTGCGCCTGCTCGTCTCCGACCACCGGCTGCGCGGCCTGCTGGCGCTCGCCATGCTCGCCGGGTTCCAGGTGGTGCCGGAGGCGCTGGCCGCCCCCTACGCCGCCGGGGTCGGCCAGGGCACCGTGATGGTGGGCCTGCTCATGGCCGCGATGCCGGTGGGCAACGTGCTGGGCGTGTTCCTCTTCACCCGGTTCTGCCCCACCGAGACGCGGCTGCGGCTGCTCGGACCGCTGGCGTGCGCCGCGAGCGTGCCGCTGCTGGTCTCGGCGCTGGTCCCGGGTCCGGTCGCGGCGCTGCTCCTGTGGGCGCTCGTGGGGGCGCTCGGCGCCTACCAGGTGACGGCGAACGCGGAGTTCGTCCGGATCGTCCCCACTGAGCAGCGCGGCCAGGTGCTGGGGATCGCCTCCTCCGCCCTGGTCGCCGCCCAAGGGGTGGGCATGATCGTGGGCGGGCTGCTGGCCACGAAGGTGGGTGTGGCGGGCGCGCTGGGCGTCGCGGGGGCGGCGGGACTGGCCGCCGGCGTGCCGGCCGCGCTCGCTTGGCGCCGGGCCCGCGCCCGCGCCGAGGAGGTCCCCTCCGCGACGGCCGCGCCGAGGGGTGGATGAGGAGCCGAGGAGGTCGCCCCGGACGGCCGCGCCGGCGTGGGATGAGCGCGGCGGGCGCGGGTCAGGCTCCTGGCCGGGAGACGCTGATCGCCTCCAGGCCTTCGGGCTGCTTGCCGGGGTAGAGGCCGGTGAGCAGCGCGCTGACCGTGTAGAGGTGCCAGGCCAGGGCGGGCTTCTTGACCACGGGATCGGCGAACAGGGCGCGCACCTCGTCCGGGTTGACGATCGGGGTCAGCGCGTCGAGGCCGCCGAGCACCTGCTCGCGCAGCACGTCCGTCAGTGCCGGGCCCGGGCTGGTGCGCCAGCTCCACCCGCCGCCGGTCCTGGGCGTCGGCATATGCGCGGGCGGCACGTGCGTCCGCTCGAACCACCGCGACCGGCGTGCCTCCATTCCCTCCGCGAACCGCCACGGCTTGCCCTCGATCGGGACGTCCCGCAGCTCGGGGGCAAAGCGCAAAATAAGCGAATAAATCACCTCTTCGGAGAGTCGCCAGCCCTGATCCAGGCTCAACGCCGCCCGCACCACCCGGTTGTCCAGGAACGGCCGGACCGGGTCGCCCCGGCGCAGCGAGCCCGCCCTGGCGCTGGCCTGCCAGCGGCCCACCTTGTACCAGATGTAGATGTGGTCCAGCGCTTCCAGCCGGTTCGGCCGGGCCTGCCACGGCTTGGCCAGCTCCCGCGCGTGCTCGTTCGCCTCGGCGGTGAACAGCTTCTCGTCCTTGTAGAACGTGTTATTGATCCGCCGGAGCAGTGCCTTGTCGCCAAGGTCCGTCTGGAGCAGATTAAGGCTGCCCGCCCGGAGGGTCTCACCGCTCTGCCCGGACATGGTCGGCTTGCCGGAGTAGGGGAGGTAGCTCACGATCGACTCGTACGCCGAGGTCATCCCCTCACACGTGCGCAGCGTCTCCCAGGCCCGGCTCAGCGGGTGCTCCACGATCACCGCGTCCTTCGCCGCGGTCTGCGGCGGCGCGATGACCGTGTGCTCCACCTTGAGCCTGGCCGCGATCTGCCGGGCGAGGATCACGTCGGGATGCGTGTCGAGCCCGTTCGTCGTCACCCGGAACGGCACCCGCGCCGCGTGCAGCAACGCCGCCAGGATGCGGGTGTCGCGCCCGCCGGTCAGCGCCAGGTTCACCGGCTCGCCGGCCTCGCGCAGCGGCGCGACCGTCGCCAGCAACGCGTCGGCCAGCTCGTCGACGGCCGCCCGCTTGCGCCGCGCCGACGTGGGCGCGGGCGCCGCCTCCGGCAGCGGAGTCTCGGTGATCGTACGGCTCCCGCCCCGGATGTCGATCCGCGAGCTGGGGCGCAGGGCCGACACCCCCTGGTACGGGGTCTCGTCCGACAGGAAGAAGCCCTGCCTGATCATCGTCTGCAGGGCTCGTACGTCGTGGTCGATCCGGTCCACCTGCTGGGCGGCCAGGTGCACGAGCAGGGCGCGACTGCCCACGACGTGCAACTCGGGCGTCTCGGCGTAGAAGACCGGGCAGACCCGGTTGATCGCGGTGCTCGCGGTCAGCTCGCCGTCACGCGCGATCCAGGCGGAGAAGCAGCCGCCCACCGTGTCGCCGGGCAGCTTCGCGGCGTCGGCCGGATCGGCCAGGTGACCGTTCAGCCCGAGGACCCGGCCGGCCTCCTCGGAGATCAGCGGAGGCCGCCGCGAGTCGTCGGGCTCGTTGGACCACCCGAACAGGGACACGCCCCTGCCGTGCCACTCCCGGCCGCGGATCACCTCGGCGGGCACGGGGAAAGCGGTTTCGACGGAGGCTCGAACCCGGTCGAGGACACGGGCCGGGATGTCCTGCCGCCTTGCGGCCAAGCCCAAATAGACGCGCACGGCACCCATGCCTACCGGATATGCCCGCTTTGCCACAACCGATCACGCGGCGGTCGCGGTTTGCGCTCGCTTACGTCACCGGCCCGGCCACCCGTTCACCAGGGCCGTCATACGGCATGGAGGTGTTTGCAGTGAAATTTCGTCCTTTAGCGATAGGCGTCGGACTTGTTGGCGTGCTCCTGCTCGCCGCGTGCGGTGGTGGCCCCGGAGGCTCCGGCGACTCCGGGGAGCGCGCCCCCAGCAGCGAGCACCGGCAACCGGTCCCGACCGCCAAGCCCTCGCCCCGCAAGAGCGAGAAGGCCCCGGCCGAGACCCAGATCTCCACCTTCGCCCTCGATGTGGACACCGCCTCGTACGCCTACACGCGCCGCACGCTCCAGGAAGGGCGCTGGCCCGAACCCGGGCAGATCCGGCCGGAGGAGTTCGTCAACTCCTTCAGGCAGGACTACGTGGAGCCCCCCGACGACGGCTTCACCGTCCACCTCGACGGCGCGCGGATGACCCGCGACGAGGCGGTCCTGCGCGTGGGGCTGCAGACCCGCGGCTCCGCCGCGGCCTCCCGGCGCCCCGCCAACCTCACGTTCGTGGTCGACGTGTCGGGCTCGATGGCCGAGACCGGCCGGCTCGACCTGGTCAAGCAGGCCCTGCACACGCTGCTCGACCAGCTCGCCCCCGGTGACCAGGTATCGATCGTGTCCTTCAGCGACGAGGCCCGGCTGCTCGCCTCCATGACTCCGCTCGCCGCCCGCGCCGACCTGCACCGCGCGGTGGACGAACTCACCGTCCAGGGCGGCACGGACCTCGAGTCCGGCCTGGTCGCCGGCTACCAGGAGGCGGCCAAGGCCTTCCGCCCCGCAGCCACGAACCGGGTCATCCTGCTCTCCGACGGTCTGGCCAACCAGGGCAGCACCGCATGGCAGACCATCCTCGACCGGGTCAAGGAACACGCCGGCCGGCAGATCGCCCTCCTCACCGTCGGCGTCGGCCGTGAGTACGGCGACGAGCTGATGGAGCAACTGGCCGACAACGGCGACGGCGCCGCCGTCTACGTCAGCAGCCAGGAGGAGGCCGACAAGGTCTTCGTCAAGCAACTTCCCGCCACCATCGAGCTGCGGGCCCGCGACGCCAAGGCGCAGGTGGTGTTCAACCCGTCGGTGGTCGAGAGTTTCCAGCTCATCGGCTACGAGAACCGCGCGCTGAAGGCCGAGGAGTTCAGAGACGACAGCCGCGACGGCGGCGAGATCGGCCCCGGCCACTCGGTCACCGCCCTCTACTCCGTGCGCCTCAAGCCGGGCGCGACGGGCCAGCTCGCCCAGACCACCGTGCGCTGGCAGGATCCCGACACCAGGAGGCCCGCCGAGGCGAGCAAGTCGCTCGACGCGGGCGCTCTCGCTGAGTCTGTCTGGTCGGATGCCCCCCTCCGGCTCCAGGTGAACGTGGTCGCCGCCGCCTTCGCCGTCTACCTGCGCGACCGCGAGGCCTTCGGCCTCGACCTCCCCACGCTCGGCGAGCACGCCCGCCGTCTCGCCGGCACCGCCGAGGACCCGATGGTGACCGAGCTCGCCGGCCTCATCGACCGGGCCGGCGACGCCGGTTGACCCTTGCCCATGACGTCGGCTCCCCTTTGCCGTGCGCGGTTTGGGGGTGCTTGACCGTCTGCGGAGTCCGATACACTGGTGCACGCAGCAAGGGGCTATGGCGCAGTTGGTAGCGCGCCTCCATGGCATGGAGGAGGTCTGGGGTTCGAATCCCCATAGCTCCACCCAATGATCAACGTTCGAACCTTGCCCCGCGTGATCGCGGGGCAAGGTTCTTTCGTTGTGCTGGCTGTTCGTGACGCTGAGGATCGTGGCGATCGCGTTCAACGCCACCCTCAAACGCGAAACGCTTCAGGGCGCGCACCGCTGGCCCGACCCCCAGACCGTCCGCCTGGCGGGAAAGCCCCGACGCCCCTCTCTATTCGACAGGATGTCGGTCGGGTCAACGAAAGACGCAATAAGTGGATAATCCAAGATCGGTGAATCGACCAGGTCCTCGCTTGATCGTGCTTGGCGTCTTGATGGCCTGCTTTGCGTGGGCGCTGATCATCCCGATGTCCTTGACGACGCCTCCGAGCATGTTGCTCGCTGCGGTATTCGTGACCGGGCTGGCCATATTCGGTGCCGCCATGATGCTGGTGTTGTGGGTCGCGGTAAGCCCGAGTCTTGCCCTCGGAGCCGCATGGTGGAGGACCGCACTCCTCTTGACCGTCTCATTGGCGCTGTGGGCACCAACGTACGGGTGGGCGGAGCGTGGAGAGCAACCCTGGGCATGGTTAGCGGGCTTCGCGATCGCCGCCTGTGCGCTGATCACGTGGCAGACGGGAATCGTGGCGGCGGTGGTCTTGGGAACTGCGGCTTCGATCGGTGGCATCGTGTTCGATACCGCAATCGCCGCAAGTGTCCTGACAGCGCTCGGCTGCGCCCTGGTGGTAATGGCGATGTGCCAAGCATTCGTGTGGCTGCTGCGGCTGCTGTGGGCGGCGCAGGCCGGGCGGGCGGCGCAGGCGGAACTCGCGGTCGCCGAGGAGCGCCTGCGCGTCAGCCGCGACCTCCACGACGTGCTCGGGCATCGCCTCGGCATCATCGCCCTCAAAGCAGAACTGGCCGCGGACCTCACCCGCCGTGACCCCGCCCAGGCAGCCAAGGAAAGCGAGGGGATCCGCAAGCTCGCGAACGATACGCTCGTCGAAGTCCGGCGGGCGATCCACGGCGAGACGACCGCTGACCTCGCAACCCAGCTCCAGGCCGCCGACCTCGTGCTCCGTTCGGCCGGAATCGAGGCGAGCATCGATGCCGACCGGGAAGTTCTTCCACGGATACCCCAGGCGCTGTCACGTCTCCTGGCGGCGGTGGTCCGAGAGGCGGTCACGAATGTGCTGCGACACAGTGACGCACGGCATGTGTCGATCACCATTGCGGACACCGAACCGTTCATCAGCCTGATCGTGGTGAATGACGGAGTCCGCGAGGCCGCGCGGAGTGAGGTGTCCGGCGGCACCGGTCTGGCGACGCTTTCGGCCCGCTGCACCGCCATGGGCGCCCATCTGATCGTCGATCGCCAGGCCGATAAGAACCGTTTTGAGGTGAAAGTGGAATGCCGACACGATTCGGGGTGGTCCCGATGAGCTCGCCGATCCGGGTCCTCCTGGCCGAGGACGACGAGTTGATTCGAGAGGCGCTCGCCGGGCTCTTGGAGCGCGAGCCGGACATCAAGGTCGTGAGCGTCGTCAGTGACGGCCGGCAGGCGGTCGAACAGGCGGTGACGCACCGACCAGATGTCGCAGTCGTCGACCTACAGATGCCGAAACTCGACGGTTTAGGCGTCATCGTGGAACTCGGCCGCGTGCTACCCGAGTGCGCCGGGGTGATACTCACCGGCCACGGTCATCCCTACGTGCTGCGCCAGGCACTGTCGTCCGGAGCGCGGGGATTCCTCGCCAAGGGCGCCCCCGGCACCGCGCTGGCCGACGTCGTGCGTCGTGTACACGAAGGACAGCGCTACGTCGATCCCGTACTCGCCGCAGATGCGCTCACCATGCCGCCGACACCGCTGACGCCACGCGAGACCGAAGTGCTTCTGACCGCGAAAGCAGACCGGCCAGTCCGGGAGGTCGCACGGGAACTCTTCCTCTCGCCAGGAACCGTACGCAACTACCTCGCCATCGTCACCCACAAACTCGGAGCGGACACCCGCTCAGAGGCCTACCGGATCGCACACGAGAACGGGTGGGTCTGACGTCAAGCTCTTCAGGGTGCACGAACTTTTCGTGACAGATGCACGGGTCCACCCAGCGGGGACCGAGCAGAGACTGCCGAGTATGAACAACACCACGAATCTCGACACCCACGCACACCATCATCCGTCTGGCCGCGCCGCGGCTGTCGGACATCACCTCCTCGCACGCTGGCCGTCCGTCCTCGGTCTGCTGGCGCTGATCGCCAATATCTCAAACGGAGCGGATTCCCATGTGACCGCAATGATCATCATGCTGGCGGCGATGTGCTACCTCGCCGCCGCTGCTGTCGGATCGCGTCGAAGCGTCTGGGTGATGGTGGTCGTCGCGAGCGTCGCGGTCGTCCTTGCCCGCCTCACGGGACTCGATCCGACCGTGACGCTGCTCGTCATGGGCGCAGGCTTCGCGGTCTTCGGGTTCCTTCGCGGCACCGGGGTCGATCGCCGGGAAGTCGGAGTGCAAGTGCTGGGATTCGTAGGCTTCAGCGCCATCGCCCTGACGGCCATGATGTCCAGTCCGGCGTTGGCCGTATACCTGGCGGCCGCTGCCGCAATCGGACACGCGATCTGGGACGTGATCCACTTCGTCCGCGATAAGGTCGTCAGCCGCTCGCTCACTGAAGCGTGCTTCGTACTCGACGTCGGCTTGGGAGTCGCGCTCCTGCTGATGGCCTCGACCGCGCTGCCGGTGTGAAGACTCCCGCTGGGCGACGATGGCGCCGCCATCCCGTTCTTGCGCTACCTGCCCGAGCGGTGGACGAGTCCGCCCTTCGCCGGGCCTCGGGGCCTGCCCGGCAGGCTAGACGGAGCGCATGACGTGCAGCAGATACTCCTTGCGGTCGAGCGGGTTGTGGTCGGTGCGCGGCCGGGACGGGGGAGTGCCGGTCACCTCCTGGTAGTGGTCGAAGGCGCAGTCCAGGACGCCTTCGCCGCCGGTCAGCGACGGCAGCCGCCGCTGCAGCGCGTGCACGTGGGCCGCCGGGAGGTCGCCCTCCAGCACGTACGAGGAGTCGCTCGCCACCGAGTCGCGGGGCACGGCGCGCAGGCCCGCCAGGACGGGCATGACCACCCCTACCGCCTCGGCCGGGACATCGAGGTGGAAGCGGTGCATGGGCTCGTACACCCGGGTGCCCGCCCGCCTGAGCGCGCTCATCAGGATCAGCGGCGTCAGGTGGCGGAAGTCTCCGGCGGTGCTCGACATGCCGGCGTCGAACACCCCGCCCGAGTGGCTCTGCCGCGCCCAGTAGCCCGACCGGGTCAGCGTGACCACGCAGTCGGTGACCTGCCAGCCGCGCAGGCCCTGGCGCAGCGTCTCGCGCACGGTCTCCTCGATCGCCCTGAGGAACGCCGACGGCAGCGAGCCGAGCTCGACCTCCAGCACGAAGCGCACGCCCGACCCGACGGGGGCCGGGTCGACGCGGAGCCCGACGGTCGCCAGGAACGGGTTGGGCTCCTTGGCGATCACCTCGACGGCCTCGCCGGTGCCGGCCGGGCGTTCGACGCAGATGGTCGTCGTCTCGCGGAAGGTGACGTCGACGCCGAACTCCTCCGCCAGCGTCGCCTGGATGACCTCCTTCTGCACCTCGCCGTACAGGGAGACGGAGAGCTCCTGCCGGACGTCGTCCTGCCGTAGGTCGATCAGCGGGTCCTGCTCGGCGAGCCGGGCGAGCGCGGCGTGCAGCGCGCCCCTGGCGGCCGGGTCGAGGGGCACGACGACGGTCTCCAGCGTCGGCGGGGCGAAGTGGTGGTCATCGGACGTGGCGCGGGGCTCGCCGATCCGGTCACCGATGCGGATGTCGTCGAGCCCCCAGATCCTGCCGATCCGTCCCGCCGACACCGACGCGCTCCGGACGTCCGAGTCGTGGTCGAAGACGCTGATCGCGGTGACCTTCCCCGCGCCGTGGTGACCGAACGGCAGCCGGTCCCGCAGGCGTACCGTGCCCGAGAAGAGCCGGACGTAGGCGATCTTCTCGCCGGACGGGCCGCGTTCGACCTTGAAGACGGTGCCCGAGACCGGTCCGGCGGCGTCGCCCCCGCCGGCGGGCAGCAGCTCGCGGACGCCGGCGATCAGCGCGTGCACGCCCGCGCCCGTGATCGCCGAGCCGAAGAACACCGGGTGCACCAGCGCCCGCCCGGTCTGCGCCGCGAGCTCGCGGCGCAGCCGCTCATGGGTGAGTGCCTTCTCGTCGTCGAGGTAGGCGGCCAGCAGCGTGTCGTCGTGGCCGGTGAGCAGCTCGGCCAGCGCGGTGACGAGGCCGGGGTCGTCCGGAGCATGCGGCGTGAAGGCGGCGCGAGCGGTGCCCAGGGCGAGGGCCGAACCCATCGCGACGATCGACGGGGACAGCTTCTCGGACATGCTTCGCAGCAGGTCGGCGTCACGCGCGCCGCGACGGTCGATCTTGTTCACGAAGACGAGCGTCGGGATGCGCAGCCGTCGCAGCGTGCGCATCAGCACGCGGGTCTGCGGCTGCACCCCTTCCACCGCCGACACGACCAGCACCGCGCCGTCGAGCACGTTGAGCACGCGTTCGACCTCGGCGATGAAGTCAGGATGACCAGGGGTGTCGATCAGGTTGACCGCGACGTCGCCGACGACGAACGACACCACGGCGGACTTGATCGTGATGCCCCGCCGTCGTTCCAGCGCCAGGGAGTCGGTCTGGGTGCTGCCGTCGTCGACGCTGCCGATCTCGTCGATGACACCGGCGGCGTGCAGCAGCCGCTCGGTCAGGCTCGTCTTACCGGCGTCTACATGCGCCAGAATTCCCAAGTTGAGCGTTCGCACGAAGCGTCATGTCCTTTGTGAGGCTGATGATCCTTTCCTGGGTGGACATGAACGTTCCTCGCATGTTTCGCTCCTTGGTCGGCGGCTGTCACCTCGTAGTGCAGCAGGTGGCCGTCCGGCCGGGCAACCGGTTATCCGGGCCGCAGACGGTCGAGGCTCTCCTGGTAGAAGTCGATGTCGTCACGCAGCCGCCGCCGGGTGAAGCGTTCGGGCTCCTGCGCGCGGGCCTGCGTGCCGAGGGGGGTCCAGAACGCGCTCGGCGCCGGCTCCTCCTCACCCTCGGGGATGAACTTGGCCGCCTCCAACGCGGCGTCCCTGGCCAGCTCCCAGCCGTCGGCGGCGTCGGGAGAGGACAGGATGTCGTCCTCCACGGCCATCCGGGCGTAGGCGGCGGAGACCAGGACCCACTGGCCCGCGTCGACCAGGGTCGAGGTGCCGGGGCCGAAGTGGAGGCCGTCGCGCCTGGCCTCGTACTCCGTCTGGTAGGGGACGCGGAGCTCGATGTGGTGGCCGGCGTGGTCGAAGACCAGCGTCCAGGCGTCGTCGCCCTCCGTGAGGGTGGTCCAGCGGCTGTAGTCGGGGTCGCGGCCCGGCGCTCCGTCTGCGACCGTGAGCCCGATGTGCACGTACGCCTCGGCGATCGTCCTGGCCTCAGGCATGGGCGGCCGCCAGCTCGCGGTAGGTGTCGCGGACGATGAGGAGGCGGTCGAGGGAGAACCTGCCCGGCTCGGCGTCGCGCACGTTGCGGCCCTGGGCCGACCAGAAGGCGTGGTCGGGCACCCTGTCCTGGCCCGCCGGGATGAACTTGACCACCTCCTCGACCGCCGCCGTGGCGATCGTCAGCGCCTGACGCGCGGCGGGCTCGTCGTCGGTGGGGACGTTGCCCGCCGTCAGGTCGGCCACCCAGAGCCATTCGCCGGCGTCGAGCAGCTGGGACGGCTCGGCGCCGCCGAAGGAGGGGAACTCGCCGGTCATCGTCTCGCGCTCGGGCAGGCCGAAGAGGAACTCCCGCTCGCTGCCGCAGTCGTCGCAGACGCCCGAGTAGCGCGAGGTCAGCTCGCCGCCGGCGGTCACCAGCGCGGTGTCCCAGGTCGTCTCGACCGAACCGCAGGCGCACGGGTGGAGGTCGAGGTAGAGGTGCGCCTCGTCCCTCGTTCGCGCAACGGCGAATGGCATCGCTTGTTCCTTTCCTGTCGCAGGTCCCGGTCCCGGTCCCGGTCGCGGCCGCGGCCGCGGCCGCGGGTCGCGGGTCCCGGTCGTGGGTTCCGCCGACCATCATGCCTGGACGGGCTCACGGGGCGCGGTGGGCACCAGCGGGCCCGTGGGGATGACGAGCGGTTTGCGAGGGCCGGTACGGAACTCTTCCGGAGGCCACCAGCCGGTGCTGTTGGTGATCTCGCGCATGCGCCGCCAGAACGCGTGCCGGGACTCGCCCTCGATGCTGTGGTCCAGCAGTTCGGTGAGCTCGGCGGCGAGCTCGGCCGGCAGGGCGGCCCGGTTGGCGTCGCGATCAGGAGAGCGTCTGCCGAAGCCCAGGGCGTCGGCCATCTCGACCAGCGTGGCGAAGCGGCCCGGCCGTTGCTGGGCCCTCGCGGTCCGCACCTGGTGGACGAGCTCCTGGAACTCGGCGGCCAGATGGACCTTGTCCATGGTGAGCGTGCCGCCCGGAGCGCTCGGCACCGGCACCGCACCGCCCTGCGGCACCCCCGACGCGGTGGCGACCGTGATCGCGAAGGTCACGGCGGTGGCGCGTTCGATCACCGGCACCCCCCAGGCGCGGTCCACGGTCAGCACGTGCGTCCCCTGGTCGGTGGTGAGCTCGATCGGGTTGCCGGTCGAGGTCCGGCCGATCACCACCTCCACCGGCATCGGCGTGCCGCCGGGCAGGGTGATGTCGACGAGCGCGGAGCCGTACGTGCTGGTGGTGGCGCCGAGGAGGGCGGCGGCGCGGGACACGGCGGCGATGGCGGCCGTGACGGCGGGATCGGCGGGCCGGCCGGAGAACTCGTTGACGGCGACCAGGTGCGCCGCCAGCAGCAGGCCCGCGCGGCCGGCGGCCACCTGCCTGGCCGCGGCGCCCTCGGTGCCCGGCGTCAGCCCCGCGTCCCTCAGTTCGGCGCGGAGCGCGTCCTCGACGACGGCGCGTTCGAGGGGCGAGGCGGCGGCGTGGGCCTCGATGAGCGCTCTGACGCGGACGAGCACCGAGGCGTCGTCGAGACCGAGGGTGGGGACGGCGCCGAGCGGGCCCGGCACCAGGGCCCGCCCGGCCGTCATGCCCGACTGCGCGGCGACGGCCTCCGCGATCAGCTCGGCGAGCCGGAGCCGGACGGCGCCCCCGTCGGAGGGGGAGACCGCGACGGAGAGCGCGCCCGGGCTCGACGCCCGCACCTCGGCGGTTCCGGCGGGCAGAGCCTCCTCGGTCACCAGGAGTGTGAGCGGCGGCCCGGTGGGCGAGGTCACGACGAAATGACTCGGCTGCCCGGCCGGGGTGGTGGCGGTCCTTGGCGGGCCGGTGGGTGTGATCGCCGCCACTCCGGACAGGTCCGCGAGCGTACCGAGGCCGGCAGAGGTCGTCGGCAGCGCGCCGATGGCGCCGTTGTGGAAGTCCGGCGTCACGGGCCCGCGCCTCGTCCACGGGAACGCCGGCGGCGTGTGACCCAGGTCGCGCAGCCGGGCGTCCAGGGCCTGCAACTCGTGCCGCCACTTGCGCGTCTCGTCGATCCGCTCGGGGGTGGGATCCGAGGCGGAGGCGTCCCGGGCGCTCACCCACCGGCGCGACAGGTGGCGGAACTCGTCGAAGTGGGCCGAGACGCACTCGTCGCGGCCCGAGCGCGAACCCGCCCACGAGATCAGGCGGCGTATCACGCCCTGCCCCGACCGGGCCGCGACGGCGGCCATGGCCTGCCCGCCGTGCGAGATCTCGTGCAGGATCGCGCGGGCGAGCTGGTCGTTCGCCACCCGTGCGGACACCACCACGTGGCCCGTCTCCGGGTTCGTCATGGCCACCCGGCCGGCCGGCACCTCGCCGAACCCGACGTCGAAGCGCAGCGTCCCGGATGCTTGGGTCTGCACCGTCAGCGTCGAGCCGGACCAGGAGTAGCCGAGCACCTTGCCGCCGAAGTCGGAGATCCGCAGGTCGCGTGCCATCGCCTCCTTGAGCTCGTCGAGTGTGGCGTCCGGCAGGTGCGGCGCCCTGCCGTCGGCGATGAACGCAGAGTCCGCGACCTCCGGCGCGCTCACGCCCGCGCCCGTCGAGCCCACGGAGCGGCCACCACTCGCGGCGCCGCCGCCCTCGGCCTGCCGCGACGGCCAGACGGTGGGCGGCACGCCGGTCACGTCCACGCCCCGAGCGGTCAGCTCCGTGCGGACCCGCTCGGCGAACGTCGCCTGCGTCCGCGGGTTGTCGAACAAGTCGCGCAGGTCGAGTCCTCCCCGGTCGGCGAGTTCGACGAGCGGGGGCGACAGGGTGGCGAACGCCGCCGCGAAGGCGTGGTTGGCGCCCTCACCGCGCAGCGACCCTTCGGGTGAGGCGTGGTAGGTGTGCGTGCCGCCATCCGGCCCGGTGACGTCGATGCTGACGTCCGTGCCCGTCCGGGCGGCCTGGACTCGGGCGTCCATCAGCGAGCCCCACGGCCTGGCCGGGTCCGCCTGTACCGTGCTCGGCGGGTTCGCCGGAGAGCGCTGAGCGCGCTTCCCCTTCGGCGCGGACTCCGGCACCAGCTGCCATTCGGGCCCGAGCGGCGCTCCGGACTCGAGGGCGGTCACCAGCGCCTCGTAGTCGCTCTCGGACATGATGGCGACCACCTCGCCCGTGGCGCCGCGCGGCAGGTGGATCGGCTTGCCCTCCCGCTTCGGCCCTTCGGGGGTGAGCGTCTGCCTGGTGAAGGTCAGGTCGAAGTCGGTGGTGAGCTGGACGATGACCGCGCTGTCCTTTTCGAAGCGGCTCATCTCCCTACGGTTGCCGCCCGCGCTCGTGGCGCTGGCCGAGGACTGCTCGCCGGCGGAGACGCCGAGGCTGAGGCCGGTGGAGCCGTCGTCGATGCCGGTGCTGCCCGCGATCGGGAACGCCATCCCGCCGGCGGCCGACGACCCGGTGACCCGCTGGAAACGCCAGACCTGCCCGATCTCCACGTCGTTCAGCCCGCGGGCCAGGACCTGCAGGTTGGACTGCGCCGCCTTGATCCACACGTCGACCACGCGGTCGCGCAGCCCGGTGATCGGCAGCCGGAGCGGGTGTCCCCGCTCGCCGGTCATCCGCTCGAACAGGGCGGTGGCCGCCATCTCCGACAGCTGGTGGCGCAGCTCCGTCTCGAGTACCTGGACCGCGTCGCCGAACAGCTTCCGGTTCTTGAGCGCGCCGAGGATCGACTGGTACAGGTTCGCCTTGACCGAGTTGGCCACGAAGCTGTGCACCGGCGGCACCTGGCGGGGGTCGAAGGTCCTGGCGGGCTCCGCGCTCTGCGACCCGGCCGGCCTGGTCAGCCCGACCGGGATCAGCCGGTCCATGTGGCCGGTGAGCTCCACCGGCGGGAGAGTGACCGAGGGCAGTGACCGAGTGCCCGGGCCGGCCGTGCGCGCGCGCTGAGGAGTCCGCTCCACCTCGATGACGAACTTCACCTGCTGCCGGACCCTGTCCATGCCGTTGAACATGGCCACGCGCTGGAGGCGGGTCTCCTGCTCGGCGACCGAGCCGGTGCTGGAGCGGCTGCGGTCGGTGTTGCCGCCGGCGTTGTTGCCATGGCCGTCGTCGGAGAAGTTGCCGCCGGCGTTCACGGAGTTGGACGCCGAACGGGTCTCCGATCTGCCGTGCTCCTCGTAGGTGTAGTCCTGGATGATCATGCCGACTTCGTTCGTGGTCCCGAGCAGAACCGCCGGCTCGTCGGTGAACTCGGCCCGTACCTTCACCACGACCTCGTCCCGCTGGCCGGACTGGTCGAAGGGGGTGAGGTAGCGCAGCCGCAGCCCGTCCTCGCTGAAGATGTTGTCGATCGGTCCCCACCAGCGCTTGCCCGCGAAGATCTTGCGCAGGCTGTCCGGCACCACCCGGTCGTTGAGGACCTCCGGGGCGGCCTGCCCGACGGCGTCGAGGACGGCGTCGAGCAGCTCGACGTCGGTGCCGCCCTGGTTCAGCCGGGTGTCCTCGATGAGGGTGTGTCCCATCGACCGCATGAAGAACGAGGGCAGCTCCACCTCTCGCGGGATCTTGATCAGCTCGGCCGCCCGGGCCAGGAAGTCGTCCACCTTGGTCAGGGTGGAGCCGCCGTCCACGAGCGGCCTCAGCGCGTTGATCAGGGCCGCCGGGGTGTGCTCGTCCGCCAGCGGGACGGGAGCCGTGGCCTGCTCCAGGTCGGACAGGTAGCGCTTGACGAGCGGCACCGCGTCGTTGCGGTCGAGCTTCATGGTGCCGTGGAGGAACCGCTCGACCGCGTCCGCCACCTGGTGCACCGGCAGGTCGAGCTTCCCCTCGGCGTACAGGCGCAGGGCGTGGCGCTCCGGCACCGTGTAGAGCATGGTGCCGTCCGCGGTCCTGGTCACCTGCGTGGCATCGCCCTCGCTGCCGGTGACGTCGAACTCGACCGGCGCCAGGAAGACGTACTTCTTGCCCACCTCGATGGCCAGCCGTTCCCTGCCCCAGATCGACAGGTCGTACTGCGAGCGCGACTGCCCGCCGTAGTGGGCGCCGCCGACCTTGCCGCCTCCGGAGTGCCCGTCGACGTGCTGCCCGCCCAGGCCGAGCGATCCGTCCACCTTCCCTCCGGAGGACCGGCCGGCCGTGACGCCCATGCTGGACAGCGTGAGGTTGATGTCGCCGCCCACGTCGTGGGTGCTGCCGACGAACGTCGACTGCCCCTGCCTGGCCTGCACGCCGATCGACGCCGTGACGGGCTGGGCACCCTGTGGCCTGACCACCAGGTCCGTCCCGTAGAAGGTGCGGAACACCTCAGGGTGGCCGAGGAGGCTGCGGACGTTGAGGAACTCGGCGACATGGTGGAATCCCGGCGAGTCGGGACGCGTCGCCCGGGGGATCAGGGCCTGGGCCACGTCCTGCAGGTTTCCGGTGTCCATGTGCTGGACCGTCGCGTAGCGCATCACCTCGTCCGCGGTCGGCCCCGGCGCGGAAGGCGGAGGAGCGGGCAGCGCGGTGGTGTCGTCCTCGGGCAGCAGGTCGCTGGAGATCAGTATCCGGGCGCTTCCGTCGATCGCCGCCAGCACCTCTCGGTCACCGTTGCCGTGGAGCAGCTCGACCTTGGCGGTGTGCGGGATGTCGAAGATCGCCGCGGGAGCGGTGCTCTCGGTGAGCGTCACCCCGTTGATGGTGAGTCCGGTCGTGTAGGAGAGGCTGCGTGAGCCGTCCCGGCCGCCACCCACGCCGGCGTTCGGACTGACTCCGCCGTCTCCCTTGGGAATCGTGTGGCTGCCGCCGTACCCGACGCCGCCCGCCACGTTCTCCCCGCGGCTGTGCGACCACACGTTGGTGTCGGAGCCGATGTCCAGGTTGACCACGGCCTGCGCGTCGGTGGTGCCCACGAACGTGGTCACCGGCTTGCCGTGCTCGTCGGTGAAGTGTTGTTCGAGCGTGACGCGGAGCGTGGCGTGATGCGGCGCGCGGCCCGAGTGCCGGATCACCAGGTCGATCATGATGCCGTCCTGCGTCGCCTGGTCGTAGCCGGTCTGCAGGCGGTGCTTGACCAGTTGCTCGGCGACCTCCCGCTCGTTGACCATCTGGCTCAGCCGCTCCAGCGGGTCCGAGGAGTAGACCGGATTCCCGTCGGCGTCGAGCGGGGCCAGCACACCCATGGTGCGCAGTGCCTTCTCGGTGTCCTTCCTGAGCTGGTCGGCCTCGTGGATGCCCTGCACGAGGGCGGGGCCGGCGCCGCGCAGCTTGCCGGGTTCGTTGCCGTAGAAGTACGGCAGCTCGCCCTTGCGGCCCGGCGGGGGGTTGGGGTCGGGGTCGTCGCGGAGCACGGGCGTGCCGTCAGGGGCGACGGAGCTGACGGCCTTCGGGTCGACGGGCAGGCCGTAACGGTAGGCGTCCGGCTCGGGGAACCTGAACAGGCCCTTGCCCTCTCCCTTGATCGGGGGGAGCAGGGTGTTGTCGCCGATCAGCCGCGCCGTGACCTCGTAGTCGAACTCCAGCTCCACGCCCTGGGTGTGGCCGGTGTAGCGCTGCACGCTCGGGTGGTAGGTGACGCCGTTGACGCTCAGCCCGGTGGAGGCGGAGACGCCGGAGGAGACCTGGCCGTTCGGCCCGGACGCCACGACGTACTCACCGTCTCCGCGGACGGCGTCGAGCTCCGGCACCACGTCGCCGACACCGACGGACAGCGAGCCGCCGACGGATCGGCCGGACGACTGGTTGCCGGTGGCGCTGGTGACGCCGACGCGCAGTCGCTCCTGCCAGTGGGAGCGGCTGGCCGCGCCGACGGGCTTCGCGGTCGCCAGCCTGGGTATGGCCCGGATCTGCAGCTGGACGAACGGGCGGCCGTCGACGTGGATGATCCGCTGGACCCCTCGTGGGTCGTTCACCGCTTGGCTCATGCGGCTGTAGAAGTCGTCGGTGAAGGCGGTGTAGAGCTGCCGGCGGGCCACACTGCCCGGCGGGAAATGCTGCTCGCCCAGTGCCCGCACCGTGTCGTCGGCCAGCTTGAGCACCCCGGTCAGGCCGAGGACGACATGCTCGGGGAACAGCTTCGCGCGCTGGTCCTCGGGCAGCCGCAAAGGGTTGGACGGCGCGTTCTCCATGTACGCGTGCGACACGTAGACCCGCAGGCTGTCGGCGTCGTCGCGGGTGCCGTGGTCCACCGTCACCGTGGGCGACCAGCCCTTCTCGGGCGACGTACGGACCTTGACGCTCCACTTGGCCCTGGCGTCGAACTGCACCGACTCGCCGCGGTTGTCCTCGACGCCGCCGTCCAGCGCGAAGTCACTGGCGTTGCCGGTCACCGAGCTGGAGAAGCCGGAGTTCAGGGACGCGCTCAGCTCGACGTGCTTGAGCACCTCCTTGACCGAGCTCTCGGGCAAGGCCGCGAACCACGTGCTCAGCTTGTCGCCCACGTTGACGCCGCGGCTGCGGTTGGCCGTGGCGCCGATGGTCTGCCCGCCCTGCGGGAGGACGCCGTTCATGATTTCGGAGGCGACCTTGGTCGAGTCGAGCACCTCGACGAGGTCCGTGACCGAGAGCTGGATCAGCACCTCGCCCGGGTTGCGGCGGCCCACGCTGATCAGCGCGCCGTCGCCGGAGATGACCCGGCTGAACTCGGAGCGCAGCCTGCGGTCCAGCGTGTCCGCGGTGAAGACGTGGTCGATGCCGCGCTCTTCCATCAGGTCGTTGAGGGTCTGGGTGAGCCGGTTGAGATGTGGTAGCCGCTCGGCCGGGACGAAGCTGGGATGGGCCGCGAGCGGGGGCAGTGCCGCCGCCAGCGCGTCCTGGAAGTCGTTCAGCCAGGTCTTGGCCTGCTCCGCCAAGGTGGTGACCGTGTCGGGCCGGGCGCCCTGTTCGAGTTCGGTCGCCAGTCGCTCGTACGCCTCCCGCGCCTGCTGTGCGTACTCCAGCGCCTGCTGGTACGCCTCCGCGATGCGCAGGTGGCGCTCCTGCTTGGCGAGCGCCTTCTCGGCGTTGGCCATCTCCTTACGGGCCCGCTCGGACGCGCCGCGGTCCCTCTGGGCCTCGGCCTTGGCGGCGTTCTCCAACGCTGCCTCGGCCTCCTGCTCGGCGGCGGCCGCGGTCGCGATCTTGGCGCCCACCCGCACGTTCATGCCGGTCTCGGTGCTGGTCAGCGAGTCGATGGTACGGCGGACGTACGCGGTCAGGTCGGCGAGCGGCGTGTTCCCCGGTGGCGGCGCGACGGCGCTCCCGTTCAACCACGGCGGCACGGGCGGCGACTGGCCCCGGCTCCGCAGGTCGGCGAGGAGCTGGTCGATCTCGTGCGCCCAGCGCTGCTTCTCGTCCATCGACGAGGCCCCGCGCCACTTCCTCGACAGGAAGCGGAACTCGTTGAGCCGCGACGGGACGCACTCGTCGCGGCCCTCGACGGGACGCGTCCGCGACACCCAGCGCCGCACCATGCCCTGCTCCGAGCGCGTCACGGCGGCCGAGTGCGTCTGCCCGCCGTGTGAGATCTCGTGCACCACCGCCCGATACAGCGACTCGTTCGGCGTGCGCGGCGCGATTTTCATGACGATGGGGTCGGTGGCGGAGCCTGTGCGGATGTCCGACTCGGCCACGTTGCCGCCGCTGACGTCGCCGACCCTGATTCGGTAGTGCAGGGTCCCGTGCGTGCGGGTCCTGACCAGCATCGTGGAGGCGGAGGACGAGGTGTCCCAGGTCAGGCTCAGCACCTCGCCGCCGAAGTCCGACAGGTCGAGATCCGACGTGATCGCGGCCCGGATCTCGGCCACCGTCACCGGGCCGTGGTGCGCGGGGCGCCTGCGCCGGGGCTGGAACAACGAGTTTTTGATCTGCTGCGCCGCGACCGTTCTCGGATTGCCGGTGCCTGGGCCGGTCTGGGGCGAGGGGGCCGCCGGCTGGGGGTCGCTGAGAGCCGCCAGCCGGTCCGCGATCTCCGCGGCCGCGACGTCGTAGAAGCCCGCGCGCAGGGCGGCGTCGGCCCCGGGAGCCCTGGCGGACAGCCTGCTGGCCACCCGGTTCGCCTGCTCGGAGTCGCCGTTGTTCCAGGCGCGGCTGTGGTCGGCCGCCTCCGGCGCGGTGTCCGGAGCGGCGTCGGCGAGCCGGTTCAGGCCGTCCAGCGCGCCCTCGGACGCCGGTCGGCCGCCCGCGATCGCGATCTCGGCGCCCAGGGTGGCCGCCGCCTCCGCCAGCAGCCGTTCCGCGGTCGCGCCGTTCGCCGCCCGCGTCATCAGCCGCTCCTCGGTACGCCGCAGCGCCTCCGGGGAGAGACTGACCGCCCGTCCGTTGGCGCCGGTGACGACGATGCCGCCGTCCTGCAGCGGGACCCCGTGGGGGAACGCCAGGCGCTGCGCCTCCGAGACGGCCGCCTGGGCCATCAGGCCGGACAGCGTGTTGGCCGCCGTCGCCGCACCCGTGTTGGTAGCCGTCGCGGGGCTGGCGGCGGTGGTCGTGTTCCCGCTCGTGGTCGTGTTGCCGGCCGTGGGCTGGGCCGTGGGGTCGGGGGCCGGCGCGGTGGTGCCGGCCGCGCTCTGCGGCTGCGCGGCCGGATCGGGCGCCACCCCGGTGGCCGACTGTCCCTGCGCGGCCTGCGCGGCGGGGTCCGGCTGTGCGGTCGGGTCTGGCTGCGCGGCTGGTGCCGTTTGCGCGGGCTGTGCGGTCGGGTCTGGTTGTGCGGCTGGTGCCGGTTGGGTGGTTTGCGCGGGCTGGGCGGTCGGGTCCGGCTGCGCGGCCGGCGTCGGTTGGGTGGTCGGGTTGGCTTGGGTGTTCTGTGCCGGTTGGGCGGTCGGGTCTGGTTGTGCGGCCGGTGCCGGTTGGGTGTTCTGCGTCGGCTGGGTGTGCGAGGCAGCCGGGGGGCGCTGGGCGTTCGGGGGGGTCTGCTGCGTGGACGCCGGGTCCGGCTGGCCGGACGGCGTCGCCTGCGGGCCGGTCGGCGTCGCCTGCGGGCCGCCCTGGCGGGTCCCGGCGGCGGGCGCGTTCGGGGTGGTGGGGCTGGTTGGGGCGGGATTGGACGAGGTGGGGGAGCCGGCCGGGGTCACCGCCACCGGCGTCACACCCGCCGGCGAGGACGAGGAGGACGGAGAGGACGTGGGGCTACTGGCCGCCGGGGCGGGCCGGTTGGCCATGGCCTCGTCGACCGCCCTGGACACGTCGCTGCGGTTCGCGGTGTCGGTGGCCTGGGCGAGCGCCGCGCTCGGGTTGGCCAGGGCGAGGGCCACGTCGGGGTTGAACGGGCTGATCGTCCCCGTGCGGCCGACACCGCCCATGAACCCGCCGATGAACGCGTCCGCGCCGGGCATCGCCACCTGCCCGTACACCAGGCCGTTGGCCACGACGCTGCCGACAGGGGAGGCGATCGTGTTGTTCAGGCCGGTGTTCATCGCCCGGCCGGGGAAGCGGAGAAAGGCGTTGCGGAAGCCGGGCGAGTCACCGGCCAGCCGGTTCAGGCGTCCGATGCCGGGGATCGCATTGGCCAGCCTGGAGATCCGGTTGGCGAACTTCAGGCCGACGGCCGCGCCCGCGCCGGCACCGAGGGCCGCCGCCGCGGTCTTCCTCCAGTCCCATTCGGTACGGGTGCCCATCTGGAGCTGCTTGTACTGGGAGTAGGCGTCGATGAAGACCTCTTCGCCGATCTCCTCGATCAGTTCGTGGCCCAGCGGCGAGGCCATCAGCCGGGAGAGGCCGGCCAGGGCGGTCATCCGGCCCGCCGTGGTCGCGACGAACCCGCGTCCCGCGTTGATGGCGAGCACTTCCAGGATCCGGGCGACGGCCCTGCGCGCGGCGGCGGCGTACGGACCGACCAGCCAGGCGGAGGCGCCCGCGGAGAAGAACGCGCTGACCAGCGCGATGAACGCGGCGATGACGGCGATGTAGAACGCCACGTTGATCGAGATCTTCGAGTACTGCGTCTCCCGGGCGAAGGCGTTGAGCTGCTGGTGGTAGCCGTCGGACTCCTTCGCCAGCGCGCCGGCGCCCGACTTCTCGCCGAACAGATGGCTGACCCGCTTGAGGTAGGCGGGTGTCGCCGGCGAGTTCCAGCCGGCCAGGACCAGCTTGACGGAGCGCGCCGTCGGATCGAAGGCGGTGACCAGGGCGTTCGTCGTCCGCTCGTGCGGCTTGGCCATCGCCCACAGGCCGCTCTCGCTGGCCTGCGGCCAGGCCTGACCGGAGGCCAGCAGGGGGATCAGGATGTAGTTGACCCAGTCGGGGAGGGACTCGGTCTCCCAGGCGGGCCGGATGTCGGTGGACGAGGTCCCACCTTCTCCGGTGGACGGCAGGCCACCGGACGTGGTGGTGTTGACGCCCGTGTTCCCGCCGGCCATGCTCCCCCTGCCTTGCCCGTGGTGTCGTCACTCTCGGAGGTCACCCCTGCGGCGACCTCGGAGGCGGCTCAGATCTCGATGAGCATCCTCTTGATGCGGGCGGCCTCGGCCAGGTCCGTCGCGACCGAGTTGCCGATGGTCTCGCGCAGGGTCGGGCCGGCGTTGACGATCTCGTCGATGGTCCGCTTCCCGGACTCGACCATCTGCAGGGGTCCACCGGTCCGCATGAGTGCCCTCAGAAACGCCTGCCCCTCGGCTCCGCGCCCCCACGGAGCTGCGGCCACGTGGCCCTTGATCTCCGAGCTGGCCGCGTCCCATTCCTTCTTGAGGTCGGTGGCCATGTCGGCCCAGACGCTGATGCCGGTGGCCACGACCCGTTCGCTGAAAAGCACCCCGTCGATCATGGAGATCCCCTCATCCCTTTCCGGTCATCCGATCTGCCAGCTGCTGCATCGCGGTCTCGACGTCACCTTCTAGATGGGCCTCCATCTGCTCGGGCGGGATCAGCGGCGCGAAGATCTCCACGACGCGCTCACGTGCCTTGGCAGCGGCGCGGCCGATGGTCTCGGTGATCGAGTCAGCCAGCTGCCTGGAGTCGGGCCGGCGGTAGATGCGGGGGTCGAGGTCCAGCCGGATCAGATCACCGCGCGCGCCCACGGTGGCCGAGACCAGTGCGTCGGCCGACGTCTCCGTCACGCGGATGCCCCGAGCCTGCTTGTGCAGCTCGAGTGCCTCTTCCTGCATGCGCGAGAATGTCGCGCGCAACTCCTCCGCGTAGACCTGCATGCCTGCGGCCTCCGCTGACCCGAACTCCACTCTCACCCCGAAGCGCACAAGTCACATCACCAACTTTGCGCAAGATTTTCCTTAAATTTCACAAAGTGCACAAGAGGTGAACAGAAAGAACTTCTAGCCCACGAGGGACACTACCTGCTCACGTAGCGCGCCGACCTCGCCGCGTGGGACCCGGCAACGGTGGACACCGCGCTCGACCCGCTCCAGGCCCAGCTGCCGGGCGACCGTGACCCGCCCGCCGGTGTATTCGAGCCACACCTCGCCGTCGCTCTCGTCCAGCACGACGAACGGCGCGCCGCGCCATTCGCAGACGGTCGTGACGAAAGCCGCCTCCTCGCAGGCGGTGGCCGGAACGGGCAGCACGAACCCCCCTGGTTCCACCTCTTCGAACCCCTCGGCGGGCACCGGGCTGCGCAGCCGCATCCACAGGCCGTCGGGACGCGCTTCGGGGACGGCCGCGTACTCCACGCCCTGCCATCGTGCCCGGTAGCCGTACCAGGTCACGTCGCCTCCTCGCGTGGCTTGACGTACACCAGCAGCCACCGTCCGGTATCGCCGTCGTAGACGGCGCGCCGCCGCTCGGTCCCCTCCGCCGTGAGCTCGACGATCACGGCGCCGTGCGTCAGCCCCACTGCGTCGATCTTGTACTCGCGGATCACCTGGTTGACGTTCGGCACGAGCCCCAGGCCGATGAAGGGCGGCTCCTCGACCACCCAGCCGGCCACCGCTGTCATGGCGTTCTCGTCCACCCCGCCGTACGGCGTGCGGTAGAGCGCGGGCCCGGCCGCGTACCAGCGCAGAATGTTGACCGACCCGTCCCCGGTCACCGCGTCGGGCTCACCCAAGGCGTGGGCGAGCACGGAGGGGGTGGCGATGTGCGCGACGTCCAGCGCGTGGTGGCAGTAGCCGGACACCCGCGCCTCGCCGTCGACCAGGAGTGCGTGGATGCCGGACGGTCGCAGCAGCTTCTGGACGACCGGCAGCCCAGCCTCGGGGTCGAGGACGAGATCCTGCGCCATGGACGGGACCGCGAGCCTGGCGACCGTCCCCGATTCGAGCGGGAAGGCGACCGGGAGCCCCGGGTTGACCAGCAGCCCCCAGCGCGGATCCGGCCAGCCGGCGGCGAGCTCCGGGAGCGAGGTGACCCGGTACGTCGAGACGCCGGTGACCGTCCGCATCGCCTCGGCCGAGGTGAAGGCCGCGAGCCAGGTGCGCCGGTCGTCGGTCACGGTCGCCCACGCGGGCCGTTCCTGCCCGGCCGCCGCCTCCGCGCTGATCGGCAGCGCGAAGTCGGCCTCACGTAACAGGGACAGACAGCGGGCCAACTCACCGGCCGCGAACGCGGCTTCCAGCTCGCTTTCGAACGCGCTGATCGCCTCCTGTCCCTTCATGTGGTTCACCCTACGACCACCGGCCGAGGACATGCTCACGCGGGAGCGCGAGGTGGTTCGAGCGACCCGTACGGCGTTAGTGTGGTTAGAACCTCGTTCTAGATCGCTAGGGAGAGCCATGCCGGACGACCTCATCTTCCGCCTGCCACCCTCGTTCGAGACGGTCGAGGAGGAGCGCCGGCACCGCAAGGAACGGCTGGCAGCGGCGCTGCGGATCTTCGGCAAGTTCGGCTTCGAGGAGGGCGTGGCCGGCCACATCACGGCCCGCGACCCTGAGCTGACCGACCACTTCTGGGTCAACCCGTTCGGCATGTCGTTCAAGCACATCCGGGTCTCCGACCTCATTCTCGTCAACCACGACGGCAAGGTCGTCGAGGGCCGCTACCCCGTCAACGAGGCCGCCTTCGCCATCCACTCGCAGGTGCACCAGGCCAGGCCCGGCGTGGTGGCCGCCGCGCACAGCCACTCCGTCTACGGCCGCGCCCTGTCGGCCCTCGGCCAGACCATCGAGCCGATCACCCAGGACGCCTGCGCCTTCTACCAGGACAACGCGCTGTTCGACGACTACACGGGCGTGGTGACCGACCTGGACGAGGGCAAGCGCATCGCGGCCGCGCTCGGCGGCAACAAGGCCGTCGTGCTGCGCAACCACGGTCTCCTGACGGTCGGCGACTCGGTGGACGCGGCGGCCTGGTGGTTCATCACCATGGAGCGCTCGGCCCAGGTGCAGCTCGTGGCCAAGGCGGCGGGCCAGGTCATCCCCATCGAACCGGCCAACGCCGCCCTCACCCACCAGCAGATCGGCAACGACCTGGTCGGCTGGATCAACTACCAGCCCCTCCACGACCAGATCACCCGCGAACAACCCGACCTCTTCGAGTGAACGGTCACTTCACGGGCCGGCGGAAGGTGTGGCGGTAGGCGAGCGGGGCCACGCCCACGGCCGAGTGCAGGTGCTGGCGCAGGGACACCGCGGTGCCGAAGCCCGCGCGGCGGGCCACCTGGTCCACCGGCAGGTCGGTCGTCTCCAGCAGGTGGCGGGCGCGCTCGACCCGCTGCCAGGTGAGCCAGCGGGCCGGGCTCAGGCCGGTCTCCTCACGGAATCGCCTGGTGAAGGTGCGCACGCTCATGTTGGCGTGCTCGGCCAGGGCCGCCAGGTCCAGCGGGGTGTCGAGGTTGGCCAGCATCCAGCCGCGGGTGGCGGACGTGCCGGTGTCGGCGGACGGAGGGAGCGGGCGCTCGATGTACTGGGCCTGGCCCCCCTCCCGCCACGGGGGCATGACGCAGCGCCGCGCCGCCCGGTTGGCCACCTCGCTGCCGTGGTCGCGCCTGATCACGTGGAAGCACAGGTCGAGGCCGGCCGCCACGCCCGCCGAGGTGAGAACGTCGCCGTCGTCGACGAACAGGACGTCGGGATCGAGCCTGACCTTGGGGAACAACGTCCTGAAGTGGTCGGCGTCGCGCCAGTGGGTGGTGGCCGCGCGGCCGTCGAGCAGACCGGCGGCGGCCAGCACGTACGCGCCGGTGCAGATCGACATCACCCGCGGGCGGCCCTGGAGCGCGGCGGCCAGAGTGTCGCTGATCGTGCCGTTCAGCAGCGCGCGGCCCGCGTGGATGCCGGGCACCAGCACGGTGTCGGCGGTGTCGAGCACGTCGAGGTCGTGGTCGGGCAGCACGGTGTAGCCCGCCGAGCAGCGTACGGGCGCGCGGCCGGGTGAGCAGGTCACCACCTCGTAGAGCTTCTCGCCCTCGGCCGACTCCGCCGACCAGAACACCTGCCCCGGCACGCCCAGGTCGAGCGGGGAGAAGTGGTCGAGGACGACGACCGCGATCCGATGTGTCATGGCCGGATCCTTTCAGATGTTGGCTATCCGGTCACTCGCTGGCGCACACGGGGGAGCCTCACGATGGTCCACATGACCCTGAGCGCCACCCGCCGCCGCGTGCGCCCGCACCGAGCCTGGTTCGTCGCGGCCGTCGCCTTCGTGGCCATCCTGGGCGCGGCCGGCTTCCGCGCCACCCCGGGCGTGCTGATCAACCCCCTCCACGCGGAGTTCGGCTGGAGCACGGGCACGATCTCGCTGGCCGTGTCGATCAATCTGGTGCTCTACGGGCTGACCGCCCCGTTCGCCGCCGCCCTGATGGACCGCTTCGGCATGCGCCGCGTCGTCACGCTGGCGCTGCTGCTGGTGGCCGCGGGCAGCGGGCTGACCGTGCTCATGACCGCGAGCTGGCACCTGCTGCTGCTCTGGGGCGTGCTGGTCGGGCTCGGCACCGGCTCGATGGCGCTGGTGTTCGTGGCCACGGTGACCGACCGCTGGTTCGTACGGCACCGCGGGCTCGTCACCGGCGTGCTGACCGCGGCCGGCGCGACCGGCCAGCTCATCTTCCTGCCCGTGCTGGCCTGGCTGGCCGAGGGCCCCGGCTGGCGGGTCGCCTCGCTGACCGTGGCGGCGGCCGCGCTGGCCGTGGCGCCGTTCGTGTGGTGGCTGCTGCGCGACCGTCCCGAGGACGTGGGCACCACGGCGCTCGGAGCCGAGCCCGGCGCGAGCCGTCCCCAGCCCAGCACCGCCAACGCCGCCGTCAGGGCGGTCACGGTGCTCAGGTCGGCGGCGCGAACCCGCCCGTTCTGGTATCTCGCGGGCGGCTTCGCCATCTGCGGCGCCAGCACCAACGGCCTGGTCGGCACCCACTTCATCCCCGCCGCGCACGACCACGGCATGGCCGAGCCGATGGCGGCCGGACTGCTCGCGATCATCGGGATCTTCGACATCGCCGGCACGATCGCCTCCGGGTGGCTCAGCGACCGGATCGACCCCAGGGTGCTGCTCGCCGTCTACTACGGGCTGCGCGGGGCGTCGCTGATGATCCTGCCGAGCCTGTTCGCGGCCACCGCCGAGCCGAGCATGCTGATCTTCATCGTGTTCTACGGGCTCGACTGGGTGGCGACCGTGCCCCCGACGGTGGCGCTGTGCCGGCGGATCTACGGCGCCGATGGGGCCGTGGTGTTCGGCTGGGTGTTCGGCGCGCATCAGGTGGGCGCCGCGATCGCGGCCGTCGGCGCCGGGCTCACCCGCGACCACCTCGGCGCCTACGACCTCGCGTGGTACGTCTCCGGTCTGCTCTGCCTCCTGGCCACCGGCATGTCCCTGGCGATCGGGCATGCTAGAAGGCGATGCACGACTCCCAGAACGACTCCCAGGTGAACGACTCCCAGGTGGACGGCGGCGAGCTGATGGTCCTGCCCCTGGTCGTCAGGATCGAGCGGGCCACGCCCCCCGAACGCGCCGACGCGCTCGAAGCGGCGGCCATGGCCGTGCTGAGCCTCCTCGACGACCCGGGCGAGTGGGCCGCCGAGCTGGCCGCCTGGCAGTCCACCGGCAAGATCCGCAAGGTCGTGCGCAGGGCCCGGGGCGCCGAGTGGCGCCGTGCGGTGGCGCTGCCCGGCCGTACGATCGAGCACCGCACCGCCGAGGTACGCGTGCACCCGCCCGTGCCGCTCGACGACTGGCCGCGCGACCTCGCGCGGCTGCAGGTGTCCGGCACCGAGCTGACCGACACGCGCGACCTGCCGCCGGCGGAGGAGCCGATCCTGTGGGCCAATCCGGGCCTCGCCATGTCGGCCGGCAAGGCGATGGCCCAGGCCGGGCACGCCGCGCAGCTCGCGTGGTGGGCCAGCGACCGCTCCGAACGCGACGCCTGGCGAGCGGCCGGCCTGCCGGTCTCGGTGCGCACCGCCGCGCCGGCCGACTTCGAGGCGAAGGTCGCGGCGGGCCTGCCCGTGGTGCGCGACGCCGGGTTCACCGAGATCGAGCCGGGCTCGTGCACGTTCGTCGCGGAGGCTCCCTGGCTGTACGGGCGCGTCCGCCGGTAAGTCGCGATCCGGGATCACCGGGCGCGCCCGCCGATGGCCGCGGAGCCGGAGCTCCACCTGTTCGGCGCAGGCATGATGACACTTCGGCTGCTTCATGAGCGGAATGGCGGGATTTGTCGTACGCTCCCGTCGTGCTCGATGGGGATGATGGGACCGTGGGTTCCGATGTGAAGACGGCAGACAGATCGGGACTCCCCGCCTCTTCGCCAAGGCGCTCCCGCATCGGCGATCTGCCGATGCGGGTGATTTACCGCGGGTGCGCCCTGGCCGCCGCGGTGGCGGTCGCCGCCGTGGGGCTCGTCTTCGTGCTCCCGTCGCGGTCGGACGAGGTCGTCACCGGGCAGATCGCCGCGCCATCTGCCATGCCGGCCTCGTCCGAGCCCGCGCCCTCGCCCAGCCTGCCGCCCTCGCCCTCGCCGTCTCCCTCGCCGACCCAGTCGCTCGCCGCGGCGACTCCCCGGCCGACGCCGACGCCGGGCACGTCGCTGGCTCCGGGCTACACGGCCTTGGAGGCCCTGTACGCCGACATCCGCGTGCCCAGGCTGCCGGCCAAGCCCAAGCGCCTCGCGCTCCGGGCGCCCGGCAAGCGGGTGATCGAGGACACCCGGTCGGGGCTCGCCGTCCCCAGACTCGGCGGGAAGTGGAAGAGGCACGGCGCGGCGCCGTTCACGACCAAGCAGGTGCTGCCGATCAAGCGCGGCTCGGCCCGGCGCGGCGTCTTCGTCACCAGCCCGCTGCCCATCGAGGAGCAGGCCGAGCCGCGCGACACCGCGCTGCTCGCCGCCCGCTGGACGCTCAACCACCACCCCAAGGACGCCACGATCAGCTGGATCGCCTCGCAGCCGGTAAAGGGCGGTTGGCTGCTGGTTTACCAGGTCAAGTACGGCAAGCGGAGTTCGCGCGCGGCGGTGGCCGTGGTTGACGGGGGAATGGCGAAACCTGGTTTGGCGTTTGCTTCAGTGCCGGATACGCAACGCAGTCGATGGGCCGACGTCACCCGCGCGGCCTCGGGAGTGCGTGTCCTCAAATAGAGGCTTACATATGCGGTGATGTGGGGGAAGAACGCCGTGGAACGCTCTGGATCGCCGAAGGCCCCGGACCAGGATCGGTCCAAGCCGCCCTGGCGCTCCGAAGGACTGCCGGGCACGCCCGGTGGCCGACGCAAGATGAACTGGTGGCGGTTCGCAGCCACCCTGCTCGTCGTCTACGCGGCGTTCTTCCTGGTGTCTTCGTTCTTCGACAGCCGCCAGGTCGAGACGATCTCCTACACCGAGTTCACCTCGCAGGTCAACGCGAAGAACGTCAAGGAGATCTACGCCACCGGCCTGTCGGTCGAGGGCGACCTGCGCAACGCGGCCAAGGACCCTGACAGCGGCAACAAGGACTACACGCAGTTCCGCACCGAGATCCCCGCCTTCGCCAACACCGAGCAGCTCTCGCAGCGGCTCGACACGGCCGGCGTGGAGATCAAGGCCGAGCCGATCGGCGGCCGTGGCTTCGTCGTCAACCTGCTGCTCTCGCTGCTGCCCGTGGCTCTGCTGGCCGGGCTCTGGATCTGGATCATGCGCCGTGGCGCCGGCATGATGGGCGGCGGCATGGGCGGCCTCGGCAAGTCCAAGGCGGCCAAGCCGGTGGAGGCCGACCGGGTACGCGTCACCTTCGACGACGTGGCCGGCATCGACGAGGTGGAGAACGAACTCGTCGAGATCGTCGACTATCTCAAGGACCCCGGCAAGTATCGCAAGCTCGGCGCCAAGCTGCCCAAGGGCGTGCTGCTCGCCGGGCCTCCCGGCACCGGCAAGACGCTGCTGGCCCGGGCCGTGGCCGGCGAGGCCGGTGTGCCCTACTTCTCCGCGAGCGCGTCCGAGTTCATCGAGATGATCGTCGGAGTCGGCGCGTCCCGGGTGCGCGACCTGTTCGAGGAGGCGCGCAAGGTGGCGCCCTCGATCGTGTTCATCGACGAGATCGACGCCATCGGCCGGGCCCGTGGCGGCGCCGGCGGCATCGGCGGCCACGACGAGCGCGAGCAGACCCTGAACCAGATCCTCACCGAGATGGACGGCTTCTCCGGTGCCGAGGGCGTCATCGTCATCGGCGCCACCAACCGCCCCGAGATCCTCGACCCCGCGCTGCTCCGGCCCGGCCGCTTCGACCGTACGGTCCAGGTGGGGCTGCCCGACGCCGCGGGCCGTGCCGCGATCCTCGCGGTGCACACCAGGGGCGTCCCGCTCGACGGGAGCGTCAGCCTCGACCAGCTCGCCAAGATAACGCCCGGCATGACCGGCGCCGACCTGGCCAACCTGGTCAACGAGGCGGCGCTGCTGGCCGCCAAGCGGGACAAGGAGAAGGTCACCGCCCTCGACCTCGCCGACGCGCTGGAGAAGTTGCAGCTCGGCGCGGCGCGGAGCATCGTGATGCCGGAGGAGGATCGCAACAGGACCGCCTACCACGAGGCGGGCCACGCGCTGCTCGGCATGCTGCAGCCCGGCGCCGACCCGGTGCGGAAGATCTCGATCATCCCGCGCGGGCGCGCGCTCGGCGTCACGCTCTCCACCCCCGACACCGACCGCTACGCCTACGACGAGGAGTACCTGCGCGGGCGCATCGCCGGCGCGCTCGGCGGGATGGCCGCCGAGCAGGTCGTGTTCGGCGTGGTCACCACCGGATCCGAGAGCGACCTGGAGCAGGTCTCGATGATCGCCCGCGGCATGGTGGGGCGCTGGGGGATGTCACAGAAGATCGGCCCGCTGACGATCCTGCCCTCCGACGGCCAGCAGCCGCAGGCCTCGCCCGCGACCCTGGCGATGGTCGACGAGGAGGCCCGGCGGATCGTGGACGAATGCTACGAACGCGCCATCGACGTGCTGACCCGCAACCGTGTCAAGCTCGACGCGATCGTGGAGGCTCTGCTGGAGCACGAGACGCTCGACGAGATCGGCGCGTACACGGCGGCGGGCCTCAGCGAGCTCAGGGCCGTGCAGGCCTAGCTTTCCCGAGACTTAGGGCAAGTCGGGATATAGCTGGGTTTAGCGTGGGGAAAGTCTCCCGGAAGGATGGACGGGGGACTGCCATGACTCTGAACGACGAGCTTCTCGCCGGGCTGGGGGACCCCGGCCTGGAGCAGATCGCCGGGATGCTGGGCACCGACGTGGCGACCGCGCGGACCGTTCTCCAGGCGGTGTCGGGCACCATCGTCGGCGGCCTGGCCCGCAACGCCGAGGACCCCGACGGCGCCGAGGCCCTGCGTGGCGCGCTGGACGAGCACATCGACGCCGACCCGTTCAACGGCGACATCGCCTCCCTGACACGCGACGGGCAGAGCATCCTCGGCCACGTGCTCGGCGGCCAGGGCACCGAGCAGGCCGCGGTGGGGCTCGCCCGCCTCGCCGGCGCCGATGTCGGCATCCTCATGAAGCTGCTGCCCCTGATCGCCCCCATGATCATGTCGCTGCTGGCCGACCGCGCGAGCGAGCGAGACCTGGACGCCGCCGCCGTCGCCGCGGAACTCGTCCACGAGCAGTCCACCCTGCCCAGCGAGCTCGGCGGGGTGCTCGCCGGGATGCTGGCCGGGATCTTCGGCGAGACGGTGCCTCAGCAGGCCCGCACGCAGGGCGATTGGTGACCGGTAAGCTGGAGCGGTGATCGTTCTGGCCTCAGCCTCTCCCGCCCGTCTCGCCCTGCTGCGCGGTGCGGGTCTCGACCCCAAGGTGATCGTGAGCGGCGTCGACGAGGAGTCCTTCTCCGCCTACTCACCCGCGGCGCTCAGCCTCGACCTCGCCAAGGCCAAGGCGTCGGCGGTGGCGGGCGGGCTGGACGAAGGTCTGGTCATCGGCTGCGACTCCATCCTGGAGCTCGACGGCCGCCCCTACGGCAAGCCGGCCACCGCCGAGGAGGCCGCGGAGCGCTGGCGCGTCCTGCGCGGCCGGACGGGCCGCCTGGTCACCGGTCACTGCGTCATCGACGTGGCCGCGGGCCGGCAGGTGGCCGAGGTGGCCACCACCGTGATCCACTTCGGCCAGCCGTCCGATGACGAGATCGCCGCCTACGCCGCCACCGGCGAGCCGCTCGGCCTGGCCGGCGCGTTCAGCATCGAGGGGCGCGGCGGATGGTTCGTCGACGGCATCGAGGGCGACCACGGCAACGTGCTCGGCATCTCACTGCCCCTCACGCGGCGGCTGTTCGAGGAGCTGGGCTACACGGTCACGTCGTTCTGGCGTTAGCCTGCCGGGCATGCGATCTGTGCGTGACTTCATGGCCGGCGTGGGGTTCTTCTTCCAAGGTGTCGGCTGGGTCGCCCGCAACGGGCGATGGTGGCTGTTCGGGCTGATCCCCGCGCTGATCGCGTTCGCCGTCTACGTGGTGGCGCTCGTCTTCCTCGGCACCAACGCCACTGATCTGGCCGAGTTCCTGACCCCGTTCGCCGACTCGTGGGGATGGCGCGACGCCTTCCGGGCGATGGTGGGCGTCGCGCTGTTCCTGGGTGGCCTGGCGCTGGCGGTGCTGACCTTCACGGCGCTGACCCTGGTCATCGGTGAGCCGTTCTACGAGAAGCTGTCAGGCGCCGTCGACCCGGTGGACGGGGTGGAGGAGCAGCCCTGGTGGCGCACCCTGCCGCGGTCGATCAAGGACAGCCTGGTGACGCTGGGCTTCGTGCTGATGTTCACCATTCCGCTGTTCTTCCTCGGGTTCATCCCGGTCGTGGGGCAGACGGTGGTGCCGGTGGTGGGCGCGGCCATCTCTGGGTTCTTCCTCACGGTGGAGCTGACCACGCTGGCGCTGGAGCGGCGCGGGATGGCCCGCAAGCAGCGGCTCGCCCTGCTGAGAGGCAGCAAGCCGGCCGCGCTGGGGTTCGGCGTCGCGGTGTTCGTGCTCTTCCTGGTGCCCTTCGTGGCGGTCCTCGCGATGCCCGCCGCGGTGGCGGGCGCCGCCCTGCTCGTCCGCACCCGTCTGGCCCCGGGCGCCGAGGCTCCCCGGGTCCACGCCTGACACTCCGCGAGGCCCTGCCCGTTGGGATCCGCACATTCCACGAGACGCCGCCCTTGGCCTGACGCTCCGTAAGAATCTGCCCGTTGCGCATTCACGCTCGGTGCGACGTTGCCCGTCGGGCTGACGTTCTGCGGGGCGATCCCCGTTCGCGGCCTGCTCGCGTTCGAAAGTCCGACGCCTGCGGGTGGTCGTCCACAGGTCGCGGGCGGGCCTCGCCGGTCATCCACAGAACGAGTTTCGGCGGCTCGGCGAAGGTGGCGGGTCCGGCACCCTCGTGCCTCATGACGACCAACACCTCCGCGCCCAGCCTCACCCTGGCCGGTCCGGCCGACATCCTCGCCGCCGTCCCCTACCTGGTGGGCTTCCACCCCGCCGACAGCCTCATCGTGATCGGGCTCGCCCGCGGCCAGGTCAAGGTGGCCGCCAGGTGGGGCCTTCCGTTCCCGCCGGGCACGCTGGCGCCGCTGCCCCAGCTGTGCGAGCGCGAAGGCATCACGCGGATCATCGTGGTCGGCTACGGCCCGGGCGAGCGGGTGACCCCGGCCGTCGACGAGGCCAGGGCGTTCGCCGTCAAGGCCGGGGTGAAGGTCGACGAGGCTCTCCGGGCCCACGACGGTCGCTACTGGTCCTACGTCTGCGACGTCGCCCACTGCTGCCCGCCCGGCGGCACTCCGTTCGATCCCGTCGCCAGCCCGATCGCGGCCGAGGCGACGGTGCACGGCATGGTCGCCCTGCCCGACCGCCAGACTCTCGAAGACACGATCGCCCCCCTCAGCGGCCCGGTGCGGATGGCGATGCGCAGGGCGACGGCCGAGGCGGTCGCCGGATTTCGCGCCGGGTTCGCCGCCGCCGCCGACCCCGACGCGTTCGCCCGGGAGTTCGTCGCCCACGGGCTCGTACGCGTACGCGCGGCGCTGGCGACCCACGCCGCCGGTGGCCGCGTCGACGATGCCGAGGCGGCCCGGCTGGGGCTCGACCTGGCCGTGGTCAGGGTGCGCGACGAAGCCTGGACCCTCATGGAAGACGGCCACATCGGCCTGTGGAAAGACGTCATGCGCAGGCTGGAGCCCGGTTTCGTGCCCCCCGCCGCTTCACTGTTCGCCATGGGGTCCTGGCGGTCGGGTGACTGCGTCCTCGCCACCATCGCCCTCGAACGCGTGCTGGCCACCCATCCGGGCTACTCCATGGCCAACTTGCTCATGCACGCCCTGCGCAACCTGCTGTCGCCGGGCATGCTCCGCGGCCGGATGCCCACTCCCGCCGACCTCGACACCGCCATGGGCGCGGCCCGTGCGAGCTGGCTCTTCCCTCTCCTTGACCTGCTCGACGGGGAGGAGCAGCCGGCATCCGAGCTATCGGCCGAGGCGGGTCAGAGCCCGCCTTCCTCGCGGCGGCGGCGCTCGTTGTAGGCGCGCATCCGCTGCGGATAGCCGGTGAGCTGGACGTCGTACACCGGTAATGCCAGGTCACGGGCCACCTTGTGGATCACCGCGGGAGACCCGACCCTTCGCCGGGTCCATTCGCCGTCGTCAGCCACGGCGACGGCAGTGGTGTCGGTGGCGAACGTCTCGGGCTCGACGTAGAACTCCACGCCACGCCGGGACCGGGCGAAGGCGATGAGCGCTTCAATGTCGGCGTCCGTCGCCTCCCGGTCGAACTTCGCGATCTTGGGGCCGCGCAGACGCCGGATACCGTAGCGATCTCGCCATCTCATGAATCCTTTTTATACCGTCAAAAGGCCGCGCGCGTCGGGGGAGATCTAGGGGACACATCCGGGATCTTCCCGATGGCCACGCCACCTCGCCAGGATGCAGTATGGAAATGACTGTTTTCGACCTGAGGAGAGGCATGACTGTGATGGCTGGGGTACCAACATCCCCGGGCCCGGGACAGGTGCCGCCGGCCCACCTGCGCGTCACCGACCAGGACCGCGAGCACGTGGTGGAGCACGTCAAAGCCGCCTACGCCGAGGGGCGCTTCGACAAGCTCGAGTTCGACGACAGGCTCGACCGCGCGATGACGGCCCGCACCCACGGTGACCTGATGCCCATCATGACCGAGCTCTACGGCACACATCCGGTGCCCCTGCGCCGTCCGATGCCCGCGCCGATCCGCCCCCAGACGGTTCCGAACGGCAATGAGCTCCTCGCCGCCTCCGCGGCCCATCTGCTGATGCTCGTCGGGTTCCCGATCGCCGGCCCGCTGATTCTCATGCTCACGGGCGGCAAGACCTCGCCCTTCATCCGGCGGCATGCGGTCGAGGCGCTCAACTTCCAGCTCACCCTCCTCGGCGCGACGATCCTGTTGTCGCTGACGATCATCGGCCTCGTGGTCGTCCCGGTGATCTGGATGGGAGGCTTCGTCCTGTCCGTGATCGGAGGCGTCTCGGCACTCTCGGAGAAGCGGTGGTTCGACTATCCGCTGACGATTCGCCTGGTCAAGTAAGCCCTGCCGGGAGCAGACCACGCCCACCTCGCTGAGATCCGATCCACCTCGGACGTGCTCCGGATCCGATCCACCTCGGATCTGCTCCGGATCCGATCCACCTCGGATCTGCTCCGGGTCCGATCCACCTCGGATCTGCTCCGGGTCCGATCCACCTCGGATCTGCTCCGGGTCCGATCCACCTCGGATCTGCTCCGGGTCCGATCCATGTCGGACCTGCTCCGGATCCGATCCACCTCGGATCTGCTCTGGGTCCGATCGACGTCGGATCTCCGGATCCGATCCACCTCGGACGAGCTCCGGGTCCGGACCATGTCGGATCTGCTCAGACTGCTCATAGCGACCGCGAAGATATGCCGCAGTAGCCGGGGCCGCCGCCCAGGGAGCGTCGGCGGACTGGGCGGCAGCGGCGGGCCCCACGCTTCCGGGAGCTCATCGGGGCCGACGCGAGAGCTCATCGGGAACGATGCCGGAGGCTTGGGCGGCGCGGCCGGGGGGGCGATGGGGCGCCGACGTTTCGCCGGTCGATGCGCAAGGACGCCGACGTCTTGCCGCAGGTTGTCTCGGCGTCCTCGCGCATCGTTGACGCAGCCGGCCAGGTCGCGCGCCACGACCATGTTCGGCTCGCGGCCTGGTCGCGCGCCACGATCATGTTCGGCTCGCGGCCTGGTCGCGTGCTGTGACCATGTTCGGCTGGCGGCCTGGTCCCGTGTTGCCACCCTGTTCGGCGGCGGGGGCGGTCAGCGGGAGAGGACCGCGTACTTGACGCTCATCACGCCCGCGCCGGTGTTGCCGATGGCGGCGAAGGCGGCCCGGGACAGGTCGAGGCAGCGACCGCCGATGAACGGGCCGCGATCGTTGATGCGGACCGTCACCGACTTGCCGTTGGCCGGGTTGGTGACGCGGACCCTGCTGCCGAACGGGAGGGTCTTGTGCGCCGCGGTCATCGCCGACGGGTTGAAGCGTTCGCCGTTGGCCGTCATCTGGCCCTCGGCGTAGAAGGACGCGCCACACCTACCGCTGGAGAGCACGCGGGAGGGCTTCGTCTTCGTCTTGGCCACCGGCTTCTTGTCAGCCTTCGCCTGGGAGGTGGCGACCGGCTTTGCGGAAGGCGGCGTGGTGGCGACCTCCTTGGAGGACGCCTTGGAGGAGGACGTGGACGGCGCGGGCGTGTTCGGCGTGGCCTTGGCGCCGGCCGGGGCGGAGGTCTCGCCGGTGACCGGCCCTGCGACCGGCCCGGTGGGCGAAACGGTGGGCGAAAGCGTCGGTGACGCGCCGGTTGACCCGGGGGACGACGTCGAAGGGGACGGGCTCGTCTCGGGGGACAGGGCCGCGGTCTTCGGGTCGTCGTTGACGACGGCGGCCCACGCGGTGGTGGAGGCGGCGGCGACGACTGCCGCTCCGGCCGCGATGGTGACCCAGCGGCGCTTGGCCGGAGAGGGCGTGCGCCTCGGAGGGTTGGGGAGGGACGGCTTGTGCGAATGCTGGCCCAAGGTAAACCACAGTCCTAGCTAGGGGAAAGGACGGGGAAAGGCCGGGCCGGGAAGGTGAGGGGGGCGCACGCCGGCCGATCCCGTGTGCGGGGTGGGGTTCCCGCAGACCTGGACGAACATATGCGACAAAGAGTGGGTAAAGGCAAGCTAATGCCCCCACCAGTGACTTATCTCACTTTGGTCACAAGGTCATGTAGATAGTGGATCAATATCCACAAATCAGAGCATCAGAGAGCGTACGGTCTCCACCGTGTCGGCATCCTCGGCCCGCTTGTCAGGCCGATAGCGCAGGACGCGGGCGAACCGCAGGGCCATGCCACCCGGATAGCGCGGCGAGCGCTGCACCCCGTCGAAGGCGATCTCGACCACCAGCTCCGGCCGCACCTTCACCGTCCACTCGTCGGCCGGCCCCTCGGCCAGCTCCAGGAAACGCTCGGTCTGCCAGGCCAGCAGCTCGTCGGTCAGGCCCTTGAACGTCTTGCCGAGCATCACGAACCCGCCACCCTCCGGGTCGCGGGCGCCGAGATGCAGGTTGGACAGCTTGCCCTCGCGACGCCCATGGCCCCACTCGGCGGCCAGCACGACGAGATCGAGCGTGTGCCGGGGCTTCACCTTCACCCAGCCGGCACCCCTGCGCCCGGCCGCGTAGGGGGAGGAGAGCGACTTGACCACCAGGCCCTCGTGCCCGGCCCTGACCACGTCGGTGAAGAACTTCTCCGCCTGCGCCACGTCGTCCGTGACCAGGCGCGGCGTGAGCAGGCCCGGCGGGACCGCGCGGCCGAGCGCCTCCTGGCGCTCGGAGTAGGGCAGGTCGAGCAGGTCGGCGCCGTCGAGTCGCAGCAGGTCGAAGAAGAACACGCTCAGCGGTGTCCGCTCCCGCAGCCGTGACACGTCGACTTTGCTGGAGGCGCGGCTCGCCGTCACCTGGAACGGGTGCGGCCGCCCGTCGGGACGCAGTGCGATCACCTCGCCGTCGAGCACGAGATCGTCGGACGGCAAGCCGAGGACGGCCTCGACCAGCTCGGGCAGCCGGGCCGTGACGTCGTCGAGGGTGCGCGTGAACACCTTGACCTCGCCGCCGCTGCGATGGACCTGGACGCGGATGCCGTCGAGCTTCCACTCCAGCGAGGCCGGCGCGCCCGCCTTCGCCAGGGCGGCCGCGACATTGGGCGCGCTGCCCGCCAGCATCGGCGACACCGCCCGCCCGACCTCCAGGCGGAACTCCCGCAACGCCGACACCCCGCCCGTCAGCGCCGCCGCGCCGACGGCGGGCAGCCAGCCGCGCAGCGTCAGCGCCCGCCGCACGGCGGCGGACGGCGCTCCCGACGCCTTGGCGACCGCCTCGATCATCACTCCGTCGAGCGCGCCCTGCCGCAGCTCGCCGCTGAGCAGCCGCAGCATGAACGCCTGCTCCTGGCTGGTCAGCCCGGTGAACAACCGGCTCACCAGCGCCTTGCGAGCCGCCTGGGAGCCCTGCCCGGCAACCGCTTTGATCGTGCCCAGCAGCTCGTCGACCTCGGTCAGCGTGGCGGTCGCGGCCAGCTTGGGCTGGGGGAGGTCCTGAAGGGTGCGCCAGCCGACACCGATCTGGCGCTGCGGCAGCTCGCCGGACAGGTAGGCGATGGCGATCTCCGCCTCGCCGGCCCCGACCCGGCCGAGCAGCTCCGCCAGATGACCGATCTTGCCCAGGCGCGCGGATGTCCGCGTCACCGCCTCGGAGACCCGGACCACGTCGATCAGTAGCACAAGCCCTATCGTGCCGCACCGCGCCGACACTTCCCACCGCGCGCGGTCAGCGTGCTGAACGGGCGGGCCCGTGGGCCCACCCGAAGGTCAGCGAACCCCCAGCAGGTCGACCATGAAGATCAGGGTCTCGTTGGGCTTGATGCTGGCGCCGGCGCCGCGGCTGCCGTAGCCGAGATGCGGCGGGATGACGAGCTTGCGCCGGCCGCCCACCTTCATGCCCGCGACCCCCTGGTCCCAGCCTGCGATGACGCGACCGCCGCCCAGCGGGAACTCGAACGCCTCGCCGCGGTTCCACGACGCGTCGAACTCCTCTCCGGTCGAGAACGCGACGCCCACGTAGTGGACCTTGACGCTCTGGCCGGGCTTGGCCTCCGGGCCGTCACCCTCGACGACGTCGACGATCTCCAGGTCGGCGGGCGGGTTGCCCTCCGGGAAGTCGATTTCCGGCTTCTCCAGTGCCACGAAGTGCTCCTGATGACGAGTGAATGGACCCGACGACTCTATGCCGTCTGGATATCGTCGGCGTTCAAGGCATGGCTGTTTCCCTGATGGGATCGATCCGCTCGTCGAGGCGGCACCAGTCCGGCCAGGCGCCCCTGACCGGATCGGCCGGGCGGGTCACCAGCTCTGGTGCAGGGGCATGCCCTCGGTGTAGCCCGACGCGCTCTGGACGCCCACCACGGCCCGCTCGTGGAACTCCTCCAGCGTGGTGGCCCCCGCGTAGGTGCACGAGGAGCGGAGCCCGGCCACGATCGCGTCGATCTGGTCCTCGACGCTGGGCCGCAGCGGGTCGAGGTACATGCGCGAGGTCGAGATGCCCTCCTCGAACAGCGCCTTCCTGGCCCGGTCGAAGGCACTGTCGTCGGCCGTGCGCAGCCGGACGGCCCGCGCCGACGCCATGCCGAAGTTCTCCTTGTATTTACGCCCGTTGGCGTCGGTGCGCGTGTCGCCGGGCGATTCGTACGTGCCCGCGAACCAGGAGCCGATCATCACGTTGGCCGCGCCGGCCGCCAGGGCGAGGGCCACGTCACGCGGGTGGCGCACGCCGCCGTCGGCCCACACGTGCCGGCCGAGCCGCCGGGCCTCGGCCGCGCATTCGAGCACCGCCGAGAACTGCGGTCGCCCGACCCCGGTCATCATCCGCGTGGTGCACATGGCGCCCGGCCCGACGCCCACCTTGAGGATGTCGGCCCCGGCCTCGACCAGGTCGCGCACGCCCGAGGCCGTCACCACGTTGCCGGCGGCGACAGGCACGCTCGGGCCGAGCGCGCGTACGGCCTTCAGCGCGGAGAGCATCTTCTCCTGATGTCCGTGCGCGGTGTCCACGACCAGGCAGTCGATGCCGGCGTCGAGCAGCTCCTTGGCCCTGGCCGCGACGTCTCCGTTGACGCCCACGGCGGCGGCGACCCGCAGCCGGCCCGCGTCGTCGAGGGCGGGCTGGTAGAGCGTGGCGCGCAGCGCGCCCGTACGGGTCAGAATGCCCACCAGCCGGCCGTCGGCGTCGACGATCGGCGCCAGGCGATGGCGGCCGTCGTGCAGCCGGTCGAACGCGGCGCGCGGCTCCAGCCCCGCCGGCAGCGTCAGCAGCTCGCTGGACATCACCTGCGAGAGCTGGGTGTACATGTCGATGCCCTGGCAGTCGGCCTCGGTCACCACGCCGACCGGCCGGTTGTCCCAGTCGACCACGATGATCGCGCCGTGGGCGCGCTTGGGCAGCAGTTGCAGCGCCTCGCCGACGGTGTCGTGCGGGGTCAGCGTGAGCGGCGTGTCGTGGACGAGGTCACGTTTCTTCACCCAGTCGATGACATCGGTCACGACGTCGATGGGGATGTCCTGCGGGATCACGGCGATGCCGCCTCGCCGGGCGATGGTCTCCGCCATCCGGCGGCCCGCGACGGCCGTCATGTTGGCCACGACGATCGGGATGGTGGTGCCGGTGCCGTCGTGCGTCGAAAGGTCGACCGCCAGCCGGGAACCGACCGAGGAACGCGACGGCACCATGAAGACGTCGCTGTAGGTCAGGTCGTGGCGCGGCTCGAGGCCGTTGAGAAACTTCACGTTCGTCCATCCTAAGTGACTGCGTCAACAATGGTTTGCCCTGATTCCCGGGGGCTTATGATCGGCCGGGATACTCATGGGGGATGGAGGGGCTGTGGACGTCACAGACCGCGAGGAGCTGACGGTGGTGGGCTTCGCCGTGCGCACCACCAACGCCGAGGAGATGGATCCCACGCGGGCGAGGCTGCCCGTGCTCTGGCAGCGGGCGGGGGCGCCGGGGGCCTTCGCGCACGTGCCCGGCCGGGTCGACGAGCGGCTGTACGCCGTGCTCACCGACTACGAGAGCGACCACCACGGCGCCTACACGCAGATCGTGGGCATCGGCGTGCGCACGGTGCCGCGGCTGCCCGAGGGCATGGTCGCGGTGCGGGTGCCGGCGGCGAGGACGCTGCGGGTCGAGGCGCGCGGGCCGATGCCGCAGGCGATCATGGAGGCGTGGCAGCAGGTGTGGAAGCACACCGAGTCCGGAGGCACGCCGTCGCGGGTGTTCACCACCGACCTGGAGGTTCACCACTCGGGCGGCGCCGACCTCTACGTCGCGGTCTAGGAGTGGTCTAGGCAACGTCGTGGTCCAGGAGCGGTCTAGGCAACGTCGCGGTCCAGGAGCGGTCTAAGCAACGTCGCGGTCTAGGAGTGGTCTACGCGACGTCGCGCTCCAGGAGCGGTCTAAGCAACGGCGCGCAGCTCGATCGGGAACGACGTGATCCCCCGGACGAACGCGTTGGGCAGCAGGCGCGGGCCGACCGGGTCGGCCCAGGCGGCGGAGCCCACGCGGGCCACCCACTCCTCGAAGAAGACGCGCAGCTCCAGCCGGGCCAGCGCGGCGCCCAGGCAGAAGTGGGTGCCGAAGCCGAAGGCGATGTGACCGCCGGGCCTTCGCGTCACGTCGAAGCGGCCGGGGTCGTCGAACACCTCCGGGTCCCGGTTCGCGGAGCCGTACATGAGCAGGACCTGCTGCCCCTGGCGGATGTGCCGCCCGTGCAGCTCGGTGTCGCGGGTGGCGGCCCGGCACATGTTCAGGACCGGCGTGGTCCAGCGGATGAACTCCTCCACGGCGTTCTCGATCAGCGACGGGTCGCGGCGCAGCAGCTCCCACTGGCCGGGGTGGCGGATCAGCGCGGCGATCGTGGTGGCGATGACCGTGCGGGTGGTCTCGGCGCCGCCGTCGAGCAGCAGCAGCGCGTCGCCGGCCAGGCGTTCGTCGTCGTAGCCGGGGTCGGCCGACCAGAGCGACACCAGGTCGTCGCGCGGGCAGGAGCGGCGCTCGGCGGCCAGGGCCAGCACGGCCTCGCCGTACTCGCCGGCGGCCACGGCGGCGTCGTGGGTGACGTAGCGCAGGCCGCCGCCCGCCGGGATCGTCGTCTCCGACCAGTGCACGAGTCGCGGCCAGTCCTCGTCGGCGAAGCCGAGCAGCCACCCGATCATGCGCGCGGGCAGCGGCGCGGCCAGCGCGGGCACCACGTCCACGGTGCCCGCCGCCAGGGCCCGGTCGATCAGCTCGACCACCACCTCCCGGATCCGGCCGGCGTAGCGCTCGTGCACGTGGCGCGGCGTGAACCGGCGGTAGACCAGCCGCCGGCGCTCGGCGTGCTCGGGGTCGTCCACGCCGATCATCGACGGGTCGGAGGGCAGCTGGGGGCGGTAGCCGCCGGTGCTGGTCCACAGCTTCGCGTCCCGCTCGATGGCCGTGATGTCGGCGTGGCGGGAGATGCCCCACAGCCCGTTGGCCGCGTCGAAGTGGACGGGTGAGTGCTCCCGGAGCCGGGCGTAGACGGGGTCCGGGTCACCGGCGTAGAGGTCGCCGTCGAGCAGGTCGAGTAAGTCGAGGTCCATGTCAGGCGAGCACCCCTTGGGATCGGAGTTTCGCGGCCACGTCGGCCGGCAGGCCCCAGGCCGACAGGTCGTCGAGCCGGGTCGCGGGGGACAGGTCGGGGCCGGGCGTGCCGAGCAGGCGCGGCGCGGGCATCGGCTGGGTGAGGCCGCCGACCTCGGTGAAGGCGCCGCGGGCCACGTTGTGCGGGTGGGCCGTCGCCTCCGGCATCGACAGCACGGGCGAGACGCACGCGTCGGAGCCGTCGAACACGGCCTCCCACTCGGCCCGTGTCCTGGACCTGAACTCCTCGGCCAGGCGGGCCTTCAGGGCGGGCCACTGGCTCCGGTCGTCACGGTCCGGCAGGTCCGTCAGGCCCATCAGCGTCACCATCGTGTTCCAGAACTGCGGCTCCAGCGAGCCGACGGCCAGGAACTGCCCGTCGGCGGTCTCGTACGTGTCGTACATCGGGGCGCCGGTGTCGAGCAGGTTGGTGCCGCGCGGGCCCCAGTGGCCGGCCTGCACCCCGTGGTAGAACATCGAGAACAGCAGCGCGGCCCCGTCGACCATGGCCGCGTCGATGACCCGGCCCTTGCCGGTGCGCTCCCGCTCCAGCAAGGCGAGCAGCACGCCGTAGGCGAGCATGAGGCCGCCGCCGGCGAAGTCGCCGATGATGTTGATCGGCGGGGTGGGCTTCTCGCCCTCGCGGCCGAGCATCGACAGCACACCCGAGATGGCGATGTAGTCGATGTCGTGCCCGGCGGTCGGAGCCAGCGGGCCGTCCTGCCCCCACCCCGTCATCCGGCCGTAGACGAGCCGCTCGTTCACCGCGTGCAGGTCGTCCGGCCCGATGCCGAGCCGTTCGGCGACGCCCGGCCGGAAGACCTCGATCACCACGTCGGAGTTGGCCACCAGGTCCTTGAAAGCGGCCACGCCCTCGGGCGACTTCAGGTCCAGTCCGATCGTGCGCTTGCCCCGGTCCATGACGTCCGTACGCGGCCGGTCGGTGACGGCGGACACGCGATCGACCCGCAGCACCTCGGCGCCGTGGTCGGCCAGCATCATCCCGGCGAACGGACCGGGCGCCAGCCCGGCGAGCTCCAGAACGCGCACTCCGGCCAACGGCCCCTGGCGGGCTTCCGACATCTGTGACTCCTCGACTCGAACGTTCAACCCAGCCTCAGTAGAACAACATTCGGTGAGCTATGGCAAGCAGGGTCTCCGACCTTCCCGCGAAGCGAGGAGAGGTATGGGAAACTTGCCCACTGATCGGGTGGTCTACAGGGGTAGGACATGGTTTCGGATAGTACGCCGCTGATCGCCAGGCGCTACCAGTTGCTGCGCGAACTGGGCCGCGGCGGCATGGGGGTGGTCTGGGAAGGCCGCGACACACTGCTCAACCGGCAGATCGCGGTCAAGGAGGTGCTCCTGCCGGAGGGGCTGCCGCGCGCCGACCAGGAGCGCCAACTGCTCCGCACGGCCCGGGAGGCCCGGACGGCGGCCCGGCTGAACCACCCGTCGGTCGTCGCGATCTACGACGTCGTGGAGGAGGACGGCCGTCCCTGGATCATCATGGAGCTGGTCCGCCACCCCTCCGTCGAGGAGGTCGTCGCCGCGACCGGAGCCCTGCCGGTGCGGCAGGCGGCCGACGTGGGCAGGCAGGTGCTGTCCGCGCTGTGCGCCGCCCACGAGGCCGGGATCCTGCACCGCGACGTCAAGCCGAGCAACATCCTGCTCGCCGACGACGGAAGGGCCGTGCTCACCGACTTCGGCATCGCCACGGCCGAGGGCGACGCCTCGCTCACCCAGACCGGCATGGTCACCGGGTCGCCGAGCTTCCTGGCCCCCGAACGGGTCCGCGCCGCCGAGGCGGGCCCGGCCTCCGACCTGTGGTCGCTCGGCGCCACGCTCTACGCCACCCTCGTGGGCCGCTCGCCGTTCGAACGCGGCGAGCCCATGGCCACCCTCAACGCGCTGCTCAACGACGAGCCCGACTACCGCAGAATCCCCCCGATCATGCACCCGATCCTCAAGGGCCTGCTGCGCAAGGAGCCGGAGGACCGGGTGAGCGCCGAGGAGGCCGACCGCCTGCTCGCCGAGATCGCCGCCAGCAGGCCCGCCGGCGACGACCGGCACGTGGAGGACCCCGGCCCGCGGCGGGCCGGCCGTGCCCTGCTCGCGGTCGCGCTGGCGGCCGTGCTGCTGGTCGCCGGCGGCACCGTCGTCTACCTCCAGACCGCCACGCCCGCTGAGGGCACCCCGCGCCTCGCCGGGCGCGCCGCGACCAGCCCGCTGCCCGCCACCGCCCGGACCCCCACGGCCACTCCCACCGCGACGCCCACCCCCACCGCGACGCCGACACCGACGCCGTCCAGGTTCGTGCCGGCCGTGCGCGCCTGGAACTCGCCCGACGGCTGGTCGATCGTGCGCCCCACCGGCTGGCGCGGGGCTCGCGCGGAGGCCTACACCGAGTGGACGCGCCGCAACGGGAGCGCGCACCTGGGCGTCGAGGCCATCTACGCCAACATCGACGCCTACCAGATCATCAGGGACGCCGAGGAGGTGCTCCGGGAGAACACCACCGACCTGGAGATCCTGGGCCGCAGGGTGGTCGGCCACCGCGGCACGCGGGCGGTGGAATGGGAGTTCGCCTACACGGCCGGCGCGGAGGGGAGCGCGCCGTGGGCCACCCCGGGCGCGCGCTACCGCGAGGTACGGCGCGCCCTCGTGGCCGGCGACACCGCGTACATGCTGACGTGGACGGTCGCCGAGGCCCAGTGGAACCGCAACACCCGGCTGATGCGGCAGGTGATCGGCAGCTTTACGGTGGGCGGATGACACCCTGGAACGTCCTCGCCCTCCCGCCCCTTCCCGAGGAGGTGCTGCGCCACCTGCTCGCCCCGCTGGGCGAGCGGGTGGACGTGCGGGTGCCCGCCGCCCGTGAGCGTGCCGCGCTGCTCGACGCGCTGCCCGGCGCGGAGATCGTGCTGGGCGACTGGACGGGCCGGCTCGCGCTCGATGCCGAGGCGGTCGCGGCCGCGCCCCGGCTGGCCTTCGTCCAGCAGCCGTCGGTCGGCGTCGACGGCCACGACCTGGCCGCGCTGACCGCCGCCGGGGTCCCGCTGGCCAATACGGCAGGCGTCAGCGCCGTCGCGGTGTCGGAGTGGTGCGTGGCCGCCGCGCTGTCGCTGACCCGACGGCTCGCCGCCGCCGACGCCGCCGTCCGCGCGGGGGAGTGGCCGCAACAGGGGCTCCAGCCGCGCGAGCTGCACGGGCAGCGGGTCGGCATCGTCGGGTTCGGGCCGATCGGGGTCTCCTGCGCCCGGCTGTTCCGCGCGTTCGGCTGCCAGGTGTCCTACTGGACGCGCACACCCCGCGACGAGCCCGGCCACAACGACCTGGAGTCGCTCGTGGCGACCTCCGACGTGCTGGTCGTGGTGATCGCGCTGAGCGACGAGACGCGCGGCCTGATCGACCCGGCCCGCATGAAGCCGGGCGCGCTGCTGGTCAACGCCGCGCGGGGTGGCGTCGTGGACCAGGCCGCGCTGGTCGCCGCGCTGCGCGACGGGCGGCTCGGCGGCGCGGCGCTCGACGTGTTCGAGACCGAGCCGCTGCCGGCCGGCGACCCGCTGCGCGAGGCCGCCGGGGTGCTGCTGTCGCCGCACGCCGCCGGGGTGACGCCGGAGTCGACCGGCCGCCTGCTGGCGGCCACGCTGGACAACCTCACCGCGGCGCTGGACGGTCGTGCGGTGGCCAACGTGATCAACGCCGTCCCACCGGTCGTGCGCCGTAAACCGGTTGATTCGCCTACCTCGTAGATGGTCATCTGGGCGGCGAACAGTTTTCGTGTCTTTAACGACCCCGCTCTGTTCGATGTCGTCGACGGGAGATACGTTTCTACGGACGATCTCTACCAGCTCAAAGGGGGTGCCGCAGGTGACGACGACGATGTCGACACACCGACGGGCAGTAGAGGAGATCCGGCGGTCCTACGCGGAGATCCCCGGAGACGCCGCGCCTCGGCTGGCCAAGGCCACGTCCAACCTCTTCAGGTTCCGTGACCAGGGGAAGACGGCCAAGCTGTCGGCACGCGACCTCGCCGAGGTGATCAGCGTCGACCCCGTCACGATGACCGCCGAGGTCCAGGGAATGACCACCTACGAGCACCTGGTGGACGCCACACTCCCGCACGGGCTCATGCCGTACGTCGTCCCGCAGCTCAAGACCATCACGCTGGGCGGGGCCGTGACCGGGCTCGGCATCGAGTCGACCAGCTTCCGCGACGGCCTGCCGCACGAGTCGGTCGAGGAGCTCGAGATCCTCACCGGCGACGGCCGCGTCATCGTGGCCCGCGACGACAACGAGCACCGCGACCTGTTCCGGGCGTTCCCCAACTCCTACGGCACGCTCGGCTACGCCCTGCGCATCAGGATCAAGCTCAGACAGGTCCAGCCGTACGTCCGGCTCACCCACGTGAAGTTCACCGACGCCGACAAGTGCATGCTGGCCATGCAGGAGATCTGCGACGGCATGGAGCACGACGGCGAGCCGGTCGACTTCATCGACGGCGTCTACTTCGGCCCGCAGGAGATGTACATCACGGTCGGCCGCTTCGCCGAGCGCGCTCCCTACGTCTCCGACTACACCGGCATGCGGATCTACTACCAGTCGATCACCCAGCGCAACCGCGACTGGCTGACGGTCCGCGACTACCTGTGGCGCTGGGACACCGACTGGTTCTGGTGCTCGCGCGCCTTCGGTGTGCAGCAGCCGGTGGTGCGTTCGCTGATGCCGCGCCGCTGGATGCGGTCCGACGTCTACCGCAAGCTCGTCTCGTTCGACCGCAAGTACGGCCTGACCGCCAGGATCGACCGGTGGCGCGGCCAGCCCGTGCAGGAGTCGGTCATCCAGGACGTCGAGACGCCGGTCGAAAGGGGGGCGGAGTTCCTCGAATTCTTCCATGACAAGGTCGGCATGACGCCGGTGTGGATGTGCCCGCTGCGGTCCTCCTCGCGCTGGCCGCTCTATCCGCTGGAGCCGGGCAAGCTGTACGTGAATTTCGGCTTCTGGGGCATGGTCCCGTTGCCACGGGGACAGTTCGACGGCTACTACAACCGGCTCATCGAGAACTCTGTGCACGCGCTCGACGGGCACAAGTCCCTCTACTCGACCTCCTTCTACGCCCGTGAGCGGTTCTGGCGGCTCTACAACGGCGATGCCTACTGGCCGGTCAAGCGGGAATACGACCCAAGTGGTCGCCTGCTGGACCTGTACGACAAGTGTGTGCGGGGAAGGTGACAGATGGCACTGGCATCCATCTTTGAAAAGATCGTCGGCCCTGAGGCGAATATCGCGTTCATGGCCTACGACGGCAGCAAGGCAGGTCCCGACGGGGCGGACGTCTGCCTGGAAGTGAAGTCTCCGATCGCGGTGGCCTATCTCGCGCAGGCGCCCGGTGAGCTCGGTCTCGCCAGGGCCTACGTCTCGGGTCACATCGACATCCACGGCGACATGTACACCCTGCTCGACCGCATGTGGAACATCACCACCCACGACCTCACCACGGCCGAGAAACTGGCCGCGGTCCGCTCGCTCGGGGTGAAGCCACTGCTCATGAGGGTGCCGCCGCCTCCGCAGGAGATGCGGCAGAGCATGCTGGCCAGGATGGGGTCGCGGCACGCCAAGCAGCGTGACGCCGAGGTCATCCACCACCACTACGACGTGTCCAACCGCTTCTACGAGTGGGTGCTCGGCCCGTCCATGGCCTACACCTGCGCGGTCTTCCCGTCCGAAGACGCCTCCCTGGAGGAGGCCCAGTTCGCCAAGTTCGACCTGGTGGCCCGCAAGCTGGGCCTGAAGCCGGGGATGCGGCTGCTCGACGTGGGCTGCGGCTGGGGCGGCATGGCGCTGCACGCGGCCGAGCACTACGGCGTCCAGGTCCTCGGGGTGACGCTCAGCAAACAGCAGGCCGAGTGGGCGCAGAAGGCCATCGCCGAGGCGGGGCTGCAGGACCTCGCCGAGGTCCGTTTCATGGACTACCGCGACGTCACCGAGACCGGCTTCGACGCGGTGAGCTCCATCGGCCTGACCGAGCACATCGGCGCGGCCAACCTGTCGTCCTACTTCGCGTTCCTGTACGGCAAGCTCAAGCCGGGCGGCCGGCTGCTCAACCACTGCATCACCCGGCCGACCGGCACGGAGAAGACGTTCAACAAGGGCGGCTTCATCAACCGCTACGTCTTCCCCGACGGCGAGCTGGAGTCGGTCGGCTACCTGATCAGGCACATGGAGGACCGCGGCTTCGAGGTCCGCCACGAGGAGAACCTCCGCGAGCACTACGCCGAGACGCTCCGCCACTGGTGCGCCAACCTCGACGCCAACTGGGAGGACGCGGTGCAGGAGGTCGGCATGGGCATCGCCCGGGTGTGGGCGCTGTACATGGCGGGCTGCATCGTCGGCTTCGAGCGCGACAAGGTGCAGCTGCACCAGGTCCTCGGCGTCAAGCTGGACCAAGCGGGCCGCTCGGGTGTCCCGCTACGCCCGTCGCGCGACTGGCCCTGACGGTCACGGGTGAGGGGTCTCGCGCCCCTCACCCGGCCGGTAGAGCGCCGCGTCTAGCGGAGCTCGCGCTTGAGGATCTTGCCCGTGGCGGTCATGGGCAGGGCGTCGCGAAACTCCACGACCCGCGGATACTTGTAGGCCGCCATGTTCTCCCGGGCCCAGCCGATCAGCTCCTGCTCGGTGACCGTCGCGCCCGGCGTGCGGATGACGTACGCCTTGATCTCCTCACCGTGGGAGTCGTGCGACACGCCCACGACGGCGGCGAGCGAGACCGCCTCGTGCGTCATCAGCACCTCCTCGATCTCCCGCGGATACACGTTGAACCCGCCACGGATGATCATGTCCTTGGCCCGGTCGACGATCGCGTAGTAGCCGTCCTCGTCGCGGGTGGCGATGTCGCCGGTGCGGAACCAGCCGTCGCGCATGACCTCGGCCGTGGCCTCCGGCCGCCCGTAGTAGCCCTTCATGACGTTGTGGCCGCGGACCGCGATCTCGCCGGGCCCCTCGCCGTCGATCGTCTTCCAGTCGCTGTCGACCAGCTTCATCTCCACGCCCCAGATGGGGGTGCCGATGGTGCCGGGCTTGGTGGGCCGGCCGAGCTGGTTGAAGCTGGCCACGGGGGAGGTCTCCGACAGGCCGTAGCCCTCCAGGATGCCGATGCCGAACGTCTCCTCGAAGTCCCGCAGCACCTCGACCGGCGACGACGCGCCGCCCGCGACCGCGACCTCCAAGGAGCGCGGCACCTCCGCGCCCTCCGCGTGGATCTTCGTCAGCATGGCCCAGTACATCGTCGGGACCCCGGCGAACAGGGTGACGCCTTCCTTGCGCATCAGCGCGAGCGCCTCGCCCGGCTCGAAGCGCGGCATCAGCACGAGGGTGGCGCACCGGCGGAAGCCGCTGTTCATGACGGTGGTCTGCCCGAAGGAGTGGAACAGCGGCAGCACCGCCAGCGACACGTCGCCGCCCTCGGACCTGGGGAACATCTCGTCCGAGACCACGGCGTTCATCAGCATGTTCTGGTGGCTCAGCTCGGCGCCCTTGGGCTGGCCGGTGGTGCCGGAGGTGTAGAGGATCACCGCGGTGTCGTCGGGAGCGGTCTGCACGGTCTCGAACTCCGCCGGCATCCCGTCGATCGCCGCCCAGAACGACTCGCCGTACTCGGACTCGGTGGCCAGCGGGGTGGCCGGCAGCACGAAGAAATGCTCGCAGCCCTCGGCGGCCTCGAAGCCGGCCCTGCCTCGCTCGCCGAGCGGCAGCTCGGGCGTGCCCTCGAAGCAGAAGAGCGCCTTGGCGTCGCTGTCGTCCAGGTGGTAGGCGATCTCACGGCTCTGCAACAGCACGTTCAGCGGCACCACGGTCGCGCCGGCCTTCAGGATGCCGAAGTAGACGAACGGGAAATAGGGCAGGTTGGGACAGGCCAGCGCCACCTTGTCGCCCTTGCCGATGCCGCGCGAGACCAGCAGGGCGGCGACCTGCCGTGCCACAGTGTCGATCATGGAGTACGGCAGGCGCAGGTCGCCGAAGACGACGGCGGTCCTGTCGGGGGTCTTGCGGGCGCTGTCCTCCAGGACGATCGACAGGTTGAGCATGGTGCGTTCTCCCTTATCCGTGGCAATCCTCGCAGTATGAACATACCGGCCGGTAGGTGACGCCATCCACAACCGGATATGGACGCGGCCCGCCACGTGGAGTAAGCAAGTACCAAGTTACTTACCCCTGGGAGGGGCCATGGAGTACGACTACGTGATCGTCGGGGCGGGGTCGGCCGGATGCGTGCTGGCCAACAGGCTGTCGGCCGATCCGGGGGTGTCCGTGGCGCTGCTGGAAGCGGGGGGCCAGGACGACAAGCTGGAGATCCGGATGCCCGCCGGGTTCGCCAAGCTGTTCAAGACCGACGCCGACTGGGACTACACGACCGCCAAACAGGCCGAGATGGGCGAGCGGGAGCTCTACTGGCCGCGCGGCAAGGTGATCGGCGGTTCGTCCTCGCTCAACGCCCAGATGTGGGTGCGCGGCTGCCAGCGCGACTACGACCAGTGGGGCGTGCCCGGCTGGTCGTACGACGAGGTCCTTCCCTACTTCAACAAGGCCGAGCGCCGGGTCGGCAGCAACCGCGGCGACGTGTACGGCTCCACCGGGCCGCTGTACATCTCCGAACTGCGCAGCCCCAACGTCACCACCGCCGCCTTCCTGAAGGCCTGCGAGGAGATGGGCATGGAACGGCTGGCCGAGCTCAACGGCCGTTCCAACGAGGGCTTCAGCCCCACGCCCGTCACCCAGCGGCGCGGCCGCCGGTGGAGCGCCGCCGACGCCTACCTGCGGCCCGCGCTGAAGCGGCCCAACCTGACGGTGATCACCGGCGCGACCGTCGACCGGGTGCTGTTCGACGGCCGGCGCGCCACGGGCGTCGAGCACGACGGCGGCGCCCAGGTCAGGGCCAGGCGCGAGGTCATCCTGTCGGCGGGCGCGATCGGCTCGCCGTACCTGCTGCTGCGCTCGGGCGTGGGCGAGGCCGAGGAACTGCGCGAGGCGAGCGTCCCGGTCGTGCACGAGTTGCCGGCGGTCGGCCGCAATCTGCAGGACCATCTCACCAGCGGGGTGCTCGTGCGGTGCAAGGAGCCGGTGACGCTGACCAAGGCCGAGTCGCTCGGCAACCTGCTGCGCTACGTCGTGATGCGCTCCGGCATGCTCACCACGAACGTCGGCGAGGCGGTCGCGTTCATCAGGACCTCCCCGGAGGAGCCGGCGCCGGACATCGAGCTGGTCTTCGCGCCGGGACCGTTCATCGACCACGGGCTTACGCCGCCCACCGACCACGGGATGACCGTGGGCGTCGTGCTGCTGCAGCCCGAGAGCCGCGGCCGGGTCGGCCTGAGCGGGCGCGACGTGCTGATCGACCCCGGCTACCTGACCGAGGAGGCCGACGTCAGGCGGCTGGTCGCCGGGCTGAAGACGGCCAAGCAGGTCTTCGCCACGAACGCGATGAAGCCCTTCGCCGACGGTCCCCTGCCGCCTTTCACAACCCCGGAGACCGACGAGGAGCTCGTGCAGTGGATCCGCGACAGGGGGGAGACGCTCTACCACCCGGCCGGCACCTGCCGCATGGGCGCCGACGCCGAGTCGGTCGTCGACCCCTCGCTGAAGGTGCGCGGCGTCGAGGGGCTCCGGGTCGTGGACGTGTCGATCATGCCGACGGTCAACCGCGGCCACACCCACGCCCCGGCCGTCATGATCGGTGAGAAGGCCGCGGACCTGATCCGGTCGGAGCAGGCCTTGACGTAAGTGTTCACTTGCGTGAAGGTCGTTGAGTATGACGCTCTCCATGGACACGGACCTGTCGCAGATCCCGTTCTGGGCGTTGCCCCAGTCCGAGCGGATGGCCGCCTTCCAGCGGCTGCGCGCGCTCGACAGGCCCGTGTTCGTGCCCGAGCAGCAGATGCCGTTCATCGGGGGCGGCCCCGGCTACTACGCGCTGGTGCGTCACGCGGACGTGACCGAGGCCAGTCGCAACGCCGCCGTCTTCAGCAGTGAGCCGTGCTCCAACAGCATCCCCGACATGCCCCGCTGGCTGGCCGTGTACTTCGGCTCGATGATCAACATGGATGACCCGAGGCACGCGCGGCTGCGCCGGATCGTCTCGCGGGCGTTCACCCCGCGCATCCTGTCCAAGATGGAGGAGGACCTGGCCCGGGCCGCCTCCGAGATCGTGGACCAGGCGATCGAGGAAGGGCCGGGGGACTTCGTCCCCCAGATCGCCGCGAAGCTTCCCGTACGTGTCATCTGCGACATGATGGGGATTCCGGCGAAATTTCATGACATGGTGTTACGTCGGACCAACGTGATCCTCGGCAACGCCGACCCCGAGTACACCGGCCTGTCTCCCGACTTCAGCCGGGTCAACGTGGCCCGCGGCCTGGTCAAGCTGCTGCACGCCGGCTTCTCGCTGAACCGCCTGGCCGCCCGCCTGGGTGACGAACGGCGCAAACGTCCCACGGGTGACCTGGTGAGCCTGCTGGTCAACGGCGAGGAACGGCTCACCTCACAGGAGCTGGGCTCGTTCTTCATCCTGCTCGTGGTGGCCGGCAGCGAGACGACCCGCAACGCGATCGCGTACGGGCTCAAGCTCTTCACCGACCACCCGGACCAGCGCGAGCTGCTGCTGGCGGACTTCGACGGCCGCATCGGCAAGGCCTGCGACGAGATCGTCCGCTACGCGACCCCGGTGATCCAGTTCCGGCGCACCCTCACCCGCGACCACGAGATGAACGGCATGAGCTACCAGAAGGGCGACAAGGTGCTGCTCTTCTACAACTCCGCCAACCGCGACGAGTCGGTCTTCGCCGACCCTGACGCGTTCGACATCACCCGCGACCCCAACCCCCACGTCGGCTTCGGCGGCCCCGGCCCGCACTACTGCCTGGGCGCCCACCTCGCGCGCAGGGAGATGACCGTGATGTTCCGGGAGCTGTTCACCCGGCTGCCGGACATCAGAGCCACCGAAGAGCCCGACTTCCTGCTGTCCAACTTCATCAACGGCATCAAACACCTGCGCTACACCTACTGACCGAATGCTAGGTTTCGCAGTCATGGAGATCAGAACTATCCACGCCAATGGGGTGGAGTTCGCGTATCTGGCCGTTGGGGAAGGGCCGCTGGCGTTGTGCCTGCACGGTTTCCCCGACACCGCGCACACCTGGCGGCACCTGATGCCGGCCCTGGCCGGGCGCGGCTACCGGGCGGTGGCGCCGTTCATGCGCGGCTACGCGCCCACCGAGGTGCCCGCCGACGGCGCCTACGAGGGAGCGGCGCTCGCCGCCGACGTCGCCGCCCTGCACGAGGAGTTGGGCGGGGACGAGCGGGCCGTCGTCATCGGCCACGACTGGGGCGCCTTCCCCGTCTACGCCACGGCCGGCCGCTTTCGCCGGGCCGTCGCCATGGCGGTGCCTCCCTCGGGCGCGCTGTTCCCCGCGTTCCTGGAGTACGACCAGCTCAAGCGGTCGTTCTACGTCTTCCTCTTCCAGACCGTCCTGGCCGAGACGGCCGTCGCGATGCCGGGCTTCCTGGAGAAGCTCTGGGCCGACTGGTCACCCGGCTACGACGCCGGCCGGGACGTGGAGTTCGTCCGGCGCAGCATCGGCGAGCCCGCCAACCTGGCGGCGGCCATCGGCTACTACCGTGCCGAGCTGGGCACGACGCCGCCGTCCGGCCGCTACCCGGAGCCCTCTCCGACCCCCACCGGGCCGGTCCTCTACCTGCACGGCGCCCAGGACGGCTGCCTCGGGCCGGAGGTGGCCAAGGGCGCCTTCGACCACCTGCCCGAGGGGTCGAGGGCCGAGCTGGTCGCCGGGGCCGGCCACTTCCTCCACCTCGAACGCCCCGACGAGGTCAACCGCCTCATCCTCGACTGGCTCGGCCCTGTCGTCTGAGCCCCGCGACGACGCTTCGCCGGCACCTTGGACCGCCGCAATCTTGGGCGCGACAGATTTTTCGACAGGTGGACGTACGGTGTACGTCGAAAGCATTGACGTAAGTGTCGCTGATTTGAATGATTGCCTCATGAGCGTGGACTTCGACCTGTCCGACCAACATTTCTGGGCTCGGCCCATGCCCGAGAGGGAGGAGGCGTTCGACCGGCTACGCGCGCTTGAGACGCCGGCCTTCTTCGAGGAGATGGAGATCAGCATCGCCCCGAAGGGTCCCGGCTACTACGCGTTGGCCAAGCACGCCGACGTCGTCGAAGCCAGCCGTAACGCCGAGGTCTTCTGTTCGGGCGACGGGGGCGCGACGAACATCCCCGACATGCCCGCCGAGTTCGCCGAATACTTCGGCTCCATGATCAACATGGACGACCCCCGGCACGCCCGCCTCCGCCGGATCGTCTCCCGGGCCTTCACGCCCAAGATGATCAAGCAGTTCGAGGCCGACGTGGAGACCGCGGCGGTGGGCATCGTCGACGACCTGCTGGACAAGGGTCCGGGCGGCGACTTCGTCACCGACGTGGCCGCGCGACTCCCGCTGAAGATCATCTGCGACATGATGGGCATCACCGAGCGGGACTACCGGTTCGTCTTCGACCGCTCCAACATCATCCTCGGCGGATTCGACCCCGAATACGCCGGCGACGACGTCAGCAAGATCGCCGAGCGACTGCTCACCGCGGGCATGGAACTCCAGCAGCTGGTGCAGGACCTGGCCGCCCACCGCGCCGAAAAGCCCACGAACGACCTGACGTCGTCCCTGGTCAACGCCAATATCGACGGCGAGCGGCTGACGATGCAGGAGCTGGGGTCGTTCTTCATCCTGCTGGTGGTGGCGGGCAACGAGACCACCCGCAACGCGATCTCGTACGGGCTCCGGCTGCTCACCAAGAACCCCGACCAGCGGGCGCTGTGGCTGGAGGACATCGACGGCCGCGCGCCCGGCGCGGTCGAGGAGATCGTCCGGCTGGCCTCGCCGGTCAACTTCATGCGCCGCAAGGTGACCAGGGACCACGAGATGAACGGTCACCTCTACCGCAAGGGCGAGAAGGTCGTCCTCTTCTACTGGGCCGCCAACCGCGACCCCGAGGTGTTCGACTCGCCCTACACCTTCGACATCACCCGCAGCCCCAACCCGCACGTGGGCTTCGGCGGGCCCGGCCCGCACTTCTGCCTCGGGGCGCACCTGGCCCGGCGCGAGATCACGCTCATGTTCCGCGAGCTGCTGCGCCGCGTTCCCCAGATCGAGGGCGGCAAGCCCGACCGGCTGTACAGCAGCTTCATCAACGGCATCAAGCACATGGAGTGCACCTTCTAGCGCGACGGCCACCGCGCGGCGGGGCTACCGCGCGGTGACCTTCAGCTGCTTGACCACGGTGTTGATGTCGGGCAGCAACTGCTTGCCGGTGGTCGGCACCGACATGTACACGATCGCCGGGAGGTCGTTGCCGCTGTTGACGGCGATGGTGACGATCGTCGCCCTCTGCGTGTCCGACGTCAGCGAGTAGGCGATCAGGCGGCCGGTGGCGTCGCCCACCTTGATCGGCTGCTGGGCGATCTTGCGGACCTGGTTGCCGGACGGGAAGAACCGCTTGCGGGCGTTCACCACGACCGCCTTGATCACCGGTTCGAGATCGTCCCCGCTGGTGTAGGCCGACGCCATCCTGGCAGGCAGCGGGCCCGTGAGCAGCTGGGCCTGGGTCTCGCCGACCTGGGAGAACTGGCGGGTCTCGAAGCCGTACGTGGCCTGGACCGTGGTGCGCTGGTCCAGCTGCCAGGCGCCGCCGAGCCGCGGCACCGAGATGCCCGCCGTAGCGCTCTGCACCACACCGTTGACCGGGGCGGGGTTGCCGGCGTAGGTGCGCAGGCGGCCGATCGACGTGGAGGTCTTCTTGGGAGGCGCGGCACTGTTCGACGCGCTCGGGTCGGCCGCCGCCGGGGCCGCGTCGTCGCCCGCCAGGGGCCCCGCCAGGAACGCCCAGAGCAGCGCGCCGACGAGGGCCACACCCACCGATCCGGCCAGGGCGTAGATCCAGATGGGCTTGCCCGTGTCGTCCAGCGAATCCGGCTCGCCCATGGACTGGTAGTCGTCGCCGAAGACGGTGTCCCAGAGCTGCTGCTGGCGCTCCGGCGGAGGGGTGCGCGAGCCGCTGATCTGGCCGGCCGTCACGAACGGCCGGTCGGGGTCGGAGGGGTCGCGGCTCAGGTTGGCGCCCGGCCTGCCATGCCGCGACTGCTGCTCGCCGCCCGGCTGCCCACCGCCCGGCTGCTCGTCGAAGGGCTGCTGCCGTCCCTGTGGCATCGCCCGGTCGTCCAGCGGCGTCCCCCCGCCGTACGGGGCCTGCTGCGCGCCGCGTCCGTCCAACGCGGGTTGCTGCATGGTGCGCTCGTCGAAGGCGGGCTGTTGCATGGTGCGCTCGTCGAACGGCGGCGCCCCGGCCTGCGCGCCCTGCGGCGCCCGGGTATCCGGTCCGGCGGGCGCGGCCTGGCGCGGCTGGTCGGCCTGCGGCCAGGGAGCGGGGGAGTTGAGGTTGGCCCAGCCGGTCGCGGCGGGCGGCGCCTCCTGCCAGGCGGGGATCGGATCCTGCCGGACCGGCTCCGGCCGCGACTGCTGCTGCTGCGACGGTGCCGTCGCATCCGGCCAGGACGGCTGCTCGTAGCGCGGATTGTCGGGCCATGGCTGCTGCGCGGGGGAGGTGGCGTCGGGCCAGGACGGCTGCTGCGCTTGCGCGGCGCCAGGTCGCTGGGACGGTTGTCCGGGCCGGGTGGCGTCAGGCCACGACGGTTGCTGCGGGGACTGCGTGGCCTCAGGCCACGAGGGTTGCGCGGGGGAGGTGGCGTCGGGCCAGGACGGCTGCTGCGCTTGCGCGGCGCCAGGTCGCTGGGACGGCTGTCCGGGCCGGGTGGCGTCGGGCCACGACGGTTGCTGCGGGGGCTGCGTGGCCTCGGGCCAGGACGGCGGCGACGGCGGCGGCGCGGCCTCGGGCCAGGACGACTGCCGGGAGGCGTCGGCTCGCTGCGCCGGGGAGGTGGCGTCGGGCCAGGACATGGGGACGTCCGTGTGGCCGCCGGACGGCCAAGAGGCGGGCACGTCGCGCTGAGGAGCCTCCTGCGGCGGCACTTCGGGCCAGGACTGTGGCAGGTGTGGTGCTCCGGAATTCTCCGTTGCCATTGCTGCCATACCTCCTGGTGGTGTTATGTCCGCATATGACGCATCGGGCGTGATCTCATGGGATTTTCCAGGAGACCCAGCGGGTTCCGCAGGGAAACGGGCGAAGCCGTGCGGATCGGTGGGCGGGTCCTGCATCGGCAGGCCGTCCATCGATCGTTCTGGCTCAGCTGGGTACACCACGGCGACGAGAGTATTCTAAAGGGACATATGAGGTCACAACGGATACATCACCATCAGGTCTCACCAGACCTGAAGTGCCCATTGTGCCCCGCTACCACGGCCGAGTATCGGCATTCCATCGAAGAGGTGCGCTAGGCTTGACCTATGCGTTCCGCGACCCTGCTTCTTAGCGGGCCGCGACGGCTCTGAGAGCTCTCGCCGTCGCGGCTGCCCCTCGTCACGCGCGCGAGGGGTTTTCTTATGGGTCCGAGTCAAGCCAAGAAGGACAAACGCCGTGAGTGAGTACGATCCGCAGGCGCTGCAGGCCAAGTGGCAGCAGCGGTGGGAGGAGCTGGACCCGTTCCGGGCGAGCGAGGACGCCGCCGACCCCCGGGAGCGGCGCTACATGCTCGACATGTTCCCCTACCCCTCCGGTGACCTTCACATGGGCCACGGCGAGGTGTTCGCGATCGGTGACGTCGTCGCGCGTTACTGGTTCCAGAAGGGTTACAACGTCCTGCACCCGATCGGCTGGGACTCCTTCGGCCTGCCCGCCGAGAACGCCGCGATCAAGCGCAACGTGCACCCGGCCGAGTGGACCTACGCCAACATCGAGACGCAGGCCAACTCCTTCAGGCGCTACGCGATCTCCTTCGACTGGTCGCGCCGCCTGCACACCAGCGATCCCGACTACTACCGCTGGAACCAGTGGCTGTTCCTGCGTTTCTTCGAGCGCGGCCTGGCCTACCGCAAGGGCGGCCTGGTCAACTGGTGCCCCAACGACCAGACCGTGCTGGCCAACGAGCAGGTGGTGGCCGGCAGGTGCGAGCGCTGCGGCGCCGACGTCATCCGCCGCGAGCTGACGCAGTGGTACTTCAAGATCACTGACTACGCCGAGCGGCTGCTGGACGACATGGCCCAGCTGGAGGGCGGCTGGCCCGAGCGCGTGCTGACCATGCAGCGCAACTGGATCGGCCGCTCCGAGGGCGCCGACGTGCTGTTCGAGATCGAGGGCCGCGAGGAGCCGGTCCACGTCTACACCACGCGGCCCGACACCCTGTTCGGCGCGACGTTCTTCGTGGTCGCCGTGGACGCGCCGCTGGCCGACGAGATCGTCACCGACGAGCACCGCGAGGCGTTCGAGGCCTACCGCGCCGAGGTCGCCAAGCTGAGCGACATCGAGCGGCTGTCCACCGACAAGGACAAGAGCGGCGTCTTCCTGGGCCGCTACGCGATCAACCCGGTCAACGGCGAGCGCATCCCGGTCTGGGCGGCCGACTACGTGCTGTCCGACTACGGCCACGGCGCGATCATGGCCGTGCCCGCCCACGACCAGCGCGACCTCGACTTCGCGATGAAGTTCGGGCTGCCGGTGAAGGTCGTCGTGCACACCGGCCTGGCCGACCCGGGCGAGACCGGCGAGGCCACCCCCGGCGAGGGCAAGCTGGTCAACTCCGGCCCGCTCGACGGCCTGACCAAGACCGAGGCCATCGCCAAGATCATCGATGTGCTGGAGGTCGAGGGCCGGGGCACGGGCGCGGTCAACTTCCGGCTGCGCGACTGGCTGCTGTCCCGCCAGCGCTTCTGGGGCACGCCGATCCCGATCATCCACTGCGTCGACTGCGGCGAGGTGCCCGTCCCCGACGAGCAGCTGCCCGTCACGCTGCCCGACCTGCGCGGCGAGGCGCTGGCCCCCAAGGGCGTCGCCCCGCTGGCCAGTGCCACCGAGTGGGTCAACGTCGAGTGCCCCAAGTGCGGCGGTCCCGCCAGGCGCGACACCGACACGATGGACACCTTCGTCGACTCGTCGTGGTACTACCTGCGTTACTGCTCGCCCGGCTACACCGACGGCCCGTTCGACGTCGAGCAGGTCCGCAAGTGGGGCCCGATCGACCAGTACGTCGGCGGCGTCGAGCATGCGGTGCTGCACCTGCTCTATTCGCGGTTCTTCACCAAGGTCCTGCACGACATGGGCATGGTCGACTTCACCGAGCCGTTCCTGCGGCTGCTCAACCAGGGCCAGGTGATCAACGGTGGCAAGGCGATGTCCAAGTCCCTGGGCAACGGCGTCGACCTGGGCCAGCAGATCGACGCCTACGGGGTCGACGCGGTCCGCCTGACCATGGTGTTCGCCGGGCCGCCCGAGGACGACATCGACTGGGCCGACCTGTCGCCGGCCGCGTCGCAGAAGTTCCTGGCCCGCGCCCTGCGGGTGATGGACGAGACGGCCGGCGAGCCGGGCGTCGCCTTCGAGGGTGGCGACCTGGAACTGCGCAAGTTCACCCACCGCACCATCGACGAGGTCACCAAGCTGGTCGAGTCACACCGCTTCAACGTGGCGGTGGCCCGGCTGATGGAGCTGACCTCGGCGGCCCGCAAGGCCATCGACTCGGGGCCGGGCGCCGCCGACCCGGCGGTCCGCGAGGCCGCGGAGTCGCTGGCCGTCATGCTGTCGCTGGTGGCGCCCTACACCTCCGAGGAGGGCTGGGAGCGGCTGGGCCACCAGAGCTCGGTCGCGCTGGCGGGCTGGCCGGTCGCCGAGCCCGAGCTGCTCGTCCAGGACTCCGTGACCTGCGTCGTCCAGGTGGCCGGCAAGGTCCGCGAGCGCCTGGAGGTCTCGCCCGCCATCTCCGAGGACGACCTGCGGGCCCTCGCCCTGGGGTCGGAGAAGGTGCGGAGCTACCTGTCGGGCGAGCCGCGCAAGGTGATCGTGCGGGCGCCCAAGCTGGTCAACATCGTCCCCTGACGCGTCACAGGGCGCGCAGCGCCGGCAGCAGCTCGCTCTCGGCCCAGCCGAAGAAGGGCTGCTGCTGGTCGTGCCCGATCTGCACCAGGGCGACGTGCGAGTAGCCGGCCTCGACATACTTCCTGACGGCCGCTACCACGGCGTCGACGTCGGCGCCGCACGGCACGCTCGCGGCGATGTCGTCGGGCCGTACATACTCGGCGTAGGCGGCGAAGTTCACCGGCGCCGGCAGCTCGGCCATGACCTTCCAGCCGGCCGCCGACCAGCGCCACAGCCGGTGGGCGCGTTCCTTGGCGGCCTGCGCGTCGGTGTCGTACGACACGGCCAGCTGCCCGTACACCGGCTTGCCCGCGCCTCCCTCGGCGGCGAACTGGCCGACCACGTCCGGCAGGGCCTCGTTGATGATGAGCGCGTCGGCGTAGTCAGCCGCGATCGAGGCGGACGTCCGGCCGGAGGCGGCGACGCCGATCGGCACCGGGGCGTCCGGCAGGTCGTAGAGCTTGGCCGAGTCGATGTCGTAGAACTCCCCCTGGTAGGTGACGTAGTCGCCGCCGAACAGCTCCCGGATGATCTCGATGGCCTCACGGAACATCCGGTGCCGGGTGTCGGCCGGTGGCCAGCCCTCGCCGATGACGTGTTCGTTGAGGTTCTCGCCGGAGCCCAGGCCGAGGGTGAAGCGGCCACGGGTGAGCACGCCCATGGTGGCGGCCTTCTGTGCGACCACGGCCGGGTGATAACGCATCGTGGGGCAGGTCACGTACGTCATGAGGGGCAGATTCTGGGTCGCCTGAGCGGTCGCCCCCAGTACGGACCAGGCGTAGGGGGAGTGCCCCTGTTCTTCCACCCAGGGAAAGTAATGGTCGGAGATCACCGCGTAGTCGAAGCCGATCCGCTCAGCCGTGACGGCGTCGTCCACGAGCTGCCGTGCGGGCGTCTGCTCGCACATCAGGGTGTATCCGATTTGCACCATGCAGTGCTGTATGCCCGGAATTGATGGATTTTAGGTCAAGAGCACCGGAGATCAATGATGGTGCGTGGCTCGCTGAGCTCGTCGATGACCAGGCCGAGCCCCATGCCCAGCAGCCATACGTCCTTGGCCAGCGAGAGGCCGTCCGGAGAGGGGCGCAGGCTGCCCTCCCGGCGCATGCCCGGCGTCTTGAGATACATCCCGAGCAGCCCGCCGGCGAACGCGGTGAGCGCGGCCCCGGCCAGTAGCGAGGGCACCAGCGGAACCAGCAGCGCCGCGCCGAGGGCCATCTGCGCCTTCGACAGCGTCTTGATGAACTCCTCCGGATCCTTCCCGCGAAGGAACGGATAGGTGCCGGCGGCCATGCCGTGCATCCTGACCGCGGTCTCCCGATCGGCCTTGGCCATGGAGAGACCTGAGTTCAGGATGAACGCGCCGGCCGCGATCCGGGGCGGAAGATGGTACGCGCGAGTGAAGAACATCATGATTCCTCGCAGGGTGCGAAGTGGTCTCGCACTCCTGCCCTCGGCATCCTGGCGCATCCCTGGCCAAGCCGGAATTGACCAGGAATTTCACAGCTCCGAGAGCGGCTCCGCCTCCTGCCGGAGCACCAAGTCAGCTCAGGCTCTCGGTGGACGGCACTAGTGTGCACGTGTGACAACTGGCGCATACCTGAGATATCCGCATCTGCACGGTGACCTGGTCACCTTCGTCGCCGATGACGACGTTTGGCTGGCCCCCGTGACGGGCGGCAGGGCCTGGCGGTTCACCGCCGACCGCACCCCCGTCTCCCACCCCAGATTCTCGCCTGACGGCACCCGCATCGCGTGGACCAGCAACCGCGAAGGAACGCCCGAAGTGTTCGCCGCCGAGCTCGACGGGTCCGAGGGAGACCGCCTCACCCACTGGGGCAACGCGACGACCGGATCGCGCGGCTGGACCCCCGGCGGGGACGTGCTCGCCGTCACCGCCGCCGGAGAGGGAAGTCGCGTCAGGACCTGGGCGCACGCGGTCCCGCTCGACGGCGGAGAGCCGGTCCGCCTGCCGTACGGATGGGTGAGCGACGTCGCGGTCAGCGGAGAGAGAGTGGCGACCGTGTCGCCGATGTGGCGCGAGCCCTCACAGTGGAAGCGCTATCGCGGCGGAACCGCGGGCAAGATCTGGGTCGACGTCGAGGGCGACGGTGAGTTCACCCGGTTGTTCGCCGACAGCACGGCCCAGTACTGGTCGGCCATGTGGGCCGGCGACCGGCTGGCCTTCCTGTCCGACGTCGACGACAACGGCAACCTGCACTCCTGCCTGCCCGACGGCTCCGACCTGCGCAGGCACACGCCGCACGAGAAGTTCTACGCCCGCCACGCCGCCACCGACGGGCGCCGGGTGGTCTACAGCCACGCCGGTGACCTGTGGCTGCTGGAGGACCTGGACGCCGAGCCGTACAAGCTGGACATCAAGCTCGGCGGGCCACGACCGGCGCGCGCCAAGCGCCCGGCGCCGACCCGCGTCGGCTCCTTCTCGCCCGACCCCGCCGGGCGGGCCAGCGCCGTCGAGATCCGCGGCACCGCCCACTGGGTGACCCACCGCGACGGCCCCACCGGCGTGCTGCGCGCACAACCCGGCGTCCGGGTACGGCTGCCGCGCGCCCTCGACGCCGACGGCCGTACCGTCTGGATCTCGGACATCACCGGCGAAGACGGGCTGGAGGTCGGCACCCCCGGCGGCGAGATCCGCACGCTGGCCGCCGGACAGCTCGGCCGGGTGCTCGACCTCGACGCCTCGCCCGACGGCAAGCACGTCGCGGCGGCCACCCACGACGGGCGGCTGCTGGTCGTCGACCTCGAATCCGGCCAGGTCAGAGAGCTTGACCGGACCACCCAGGGCGACATCACCGGGCTCACCTTCTCGCCCGACTCGGCCTGGCTGGCGTGGGTGCATCCGCACCAGGAACCGCTGTCGCAGATCAAGATGGGCCGCGTCGACGGCTCCTCCATCATCGACGTGACCCCGGTGCGTTTCGCCGACTTCGACCCGATGTTCACCCGGGACGGCAAGCACCTGGCGTTCCTGTCGGTGCGGACGTTCGACCCGGTCTACGACGCGCACGTGTTCGACCTGTCCTTCCCCGCGGGCTGCCGGCCGTACATGGTGCCGTTGCGGGCCACGACGCCCTCGCCGTTCGACCCCTGCCTGCAGGGACGCGGGTTCAACGGCGAGGACGACAAGCCCGCGTCCGAGGAGAAGAGGAAGGACGACACCCCGCCGCGCACCGAGGTCGACCCCGAAGGGCTCGCCTCGCGGGTGGTGCCGGTGCCCGTGCCCGCCGGACGGTACGGCAACCTGCGCACCGCCAAGGACGCCCTGATCTGGCTGCGTCACCCGCTCACCGGCCAGCTCGGCGACGGCACCGAGCCGGCCCGTGAGGTCGTCCTCGAACGCTACGACCTCAAGAAGCGGGCCAAGTGCGAGCTGGGCAGGGAACTGCGGGCGTTCGAGGTGAGCGGCGACGGCACCCGCCTCGTCCTCACCGGCAAGAACGGGCTGCAGACCCGCGCCGCCACCGAGGGAGACGAGGTCGTCACCATCGATCTCGACCGGATCGCGCTCCAGCTCGACCCGGTCGCCGAATGGCGGCACGGCTACCTCGAAGCCGGGCGGCTCATGCGCGACCACTTCTGGCGCGCGGACATGAACGGCGTCGACTGGCAGGCCGTGCTCGACCGTTACGCCCCGCTCGTGGAGCGGATCGGCGCCTACTCGGAGCTCATCGACCTGCTCTGGGAGGTGCAGGGCGAGCTCGGCACCTCCCACGCCTACGCCCGCCCCAGCGGCTCCGCCATCGACCCGCGCCGCCGTCAGGGCCTGCTCGGCGCCGACCTGCTCAGGGACGACGAGGGCGCGTGGCGCATCGCGCGGATCCTGCCCGGCGAGTCGTCCGACCACGACGCCCGCTCGCCGCTGCTCGCGCCCGGCGTCGCCGTCCGCGAGGGCGACGAGATCGTCGCGGTGGGCGGCCGCCCGGTCGACCCCGTCCGTGGCCCGCTCGAATGCCTGTCCGGCACCGCCGACCAGCCCATCGAGATCACCGTACGGCCCGCGTCCGGCGGCGACCTGCGCAGGGTGGTCGTCACCCCGATCACCGACGAGACCCAGCTGCGCTACCACGACTGGGTGGAGGGACGGCGGGCCTTCGTCAGGCGGGCCTCCGGCGGGCGCCTCGGCTACCTGCACGTGCCCGACATGGTGGCCTCCGGGTGGGCGCAGTTCCACCGGGACCTGCGCACTGAGATGGCCCGCGAAGGGCTCGTCGTGGACGTCCGTGAGAACGGCGGCGGGCACACCTCGGAGCTCGTCCTGGAGAAGCTGTCGCGCCGCGTCACCGGCTGGGCGCACGCCCGTGGCTACGAGCCCACGCGTTACCCCGAGGACTCGCCGCGCGGCCCCATCGTGGCCGTGACCGACGAGTTCGCGGGATCCGACGGCGACATCGTGAGCGTCGGCATCAAGAACCGCGGCATCGGCCCGCTCGTCGGGACCCGGACGTGGGGCGGCGTGATCGGCATCGACTCGCGCTACTCGCTGGTCGACGGGACCGTCGTGACCCAGCCCCGCTACTCGTACTGGCTCGAAGGCCAGGGGTGGGGCGTGGAGAACTACGGCGTGGATCCCGATGTCGAGGTGGTCATGACGCCGCAGGACCGGGTCGGCGGGCGGGACCCACAGCTGGAGAAGGCGGTGGAGCTGGCCTTGGCCGCCCTGGACGAGCACCCCGCCGCGACGCCTCCCGAGCTTCCGCCCCCTACCTGGTCGTCCCGATCCTGACCGTTCGGAGGATCTCAGTGATCCTCTTGCCTGATTCATCGGCATCCGCCTCGATTGTTCGAGGTCTTACGTCGCCTCCACAGGCGTTTAGCGTC